>JAZKIV010000001.1:0-103906 GCA_040384685.1 Pseudomonadota bacterium
TCCGACGCTCCAGCGGCACAGCTGCGCCTCATCTGAAATCTCCGGACAGTAGTGGGTCAGAGCACGATTCGGACGAGGACTGCGCGCTCCGTGAAGGCGCCGTCCTGAATCGTGATCCGACCCCATGTGCTTGGGGCGTTCGCAGCGGCCTCAGACCTCGGCGATCATCTCGATCTCGACGCAGGCGCCGGTCGGGATCTGCGCGACACCGAAGGCCGAGCGCGCGTGCTTGCCCTTGTCGCCGAACACCTGCCCGAGCAGTTCGCTGCAGCCGTTGGTGACCAGGTGCTGCTCGGTGTAGTCGGGCGTCGAGTTCACCAGGCTCATCACCTTGACGATGCGCTTGACCTTGTTCAGGTCGCCGCCCACCGCGGCCTGCAGCGTGCCCATCAGCTCGATGGCGATGCCGCGGGCGGCCTGCTTGCCTTCCTCGGTGTCCATGGTCTTGCCCAGCTGGCCGACCCAGGGCTTGCCGTCCTTCCTGGCGATGTGGCCGGAGATGAAGACCAGGTTGCCGGTCTGCACGTACATCACGTAGGCCGCGGCCGGGGTGGCCATGGTGGGCAGGGTGATGCCGAGTTCTTTCAGCTTGTCGTTGACGCTCATGGGACGCTCCTTGGATGGGGGGAAGTATCGGCCGATTCTACGGAGCCCTCCACCGGCGCCACCGTCACCGCCACGCGCAGCGTGTGCTGCGCGCCGCCCTGGATCACGCCGCGCAGCGGCGACACGTCGGAATAGTCGCGCCCGGTCGCCAGCACCACGTAGTCCTCGCCCGGCGCGCGGTCGTTGGTCGGGTCGAGCTCCAGCCACTGGCCCGGGCCGTCGGCGTCGGGCAGATACACCGACACCCAGGCATGCGAGGCGTCGCCGCCCACCAGCCGCGGCTGGCCGGGCGCGGGCGCGGTCAGCAGGTAGCCGCTGACGTAGCGCGCCGGCAGCCCCAGGCTGCGCAGGCAGGCCAGCATCACGTGCGCGAAGTCCTGGCACACGCCCTTGCGCAGCGCCAACGCCTCCAGCGCCGGCGTGCCGGCGTCGGTGGCGGCGGTTTCGTAGATGAAGTCGTCGTGGATGCGCGTCATCAGCGCGCGCGCCGCCTGTGCCAGCGGCCGGCCTCCAGCGAAGCTGGAACGCGCATAGGCCACGAAGGCCTCGTCGCGCGGCACATAGGGCGAGGCGAACATGAATTCGGCCGCCGCGTCGTAGTGCGCGGCGCGGTGGTAGCGCATGCGCTCGCGCGCTTCCTCCCACGGCATCGAGTCGCGCGGCTGCGCGCGCGCACGCGTGGACACCAGGCTGTCGGCCACCACGCGCAGGCTCTCGTGCACCGCCTGCAGGCTGAAGAAGGTGCGCGTGTTGCCGAACACGTCGGCGAAGTCCTTGCGCTGCGCCGGCTGGGGCGCGATGTCCAGCCGGTGCGCCAGCACGCTCTGCTGCCGGTCGTGCGCCGGGCGCAGGTGCGCCACGTGCTGCGCGGTCTTCACCTGCGGCGTGTAGTCGTAGCGGGTCTCGTGGACGACGTGCAGCAGCATGCTAGGGCCTGTTCACGCTACGCGCCGATGCTGTAGCGGCCGTCGGCCGCATGCGCGAAATAGCGCGTGGTGAGGTCGTCCGACAGCTGGTAGGCGGCGTCGGCGCACTGCTGCAGCAGCGCCAGCAGCGCGGCGTATGCGCCTTCGCCGTCCACCGCACACAGGGCTTCCAGCGACCACAGGGCCGGGTCGGGCACGCCGGCCGCGATGTCGGGCGTGGCGCCAGGCTGCGCGCGCGCCAGCTTGGCCAGCTGGCCGCGCAGCGTCTTGGCCACCCAGCCCAGCGAGCGCGGGTTGTCCAGGTCCAGCACCAGCAGGTCCAGCAGGGCCGGCAGGTCGTGGCGCTGCTGGTAGTGCGCGTGGAAGGTGATGGTGCTGTCGAACAGCGCCACCACGGCCTCGAAGCCGCTCTCGTCGAACACCGCGCCGGTGGCGAAGGCCTCGGCCAGGGCCGAGGCCAGGAAGCCCAGCCGCTCCAGCTGCCGGCCGCAGGACAGCAGGCGCCAGCCGTCGTCGCGCGTCATGCGGTCGGTCTGCGCGCCGGTCATGGCCGCGGTACGGCCCGACAGCGTTTCCAGCACGCGCATCGCCTCCACCGGCGAATAGTCGCCCTCGTGCATGCATTGCGCGCAGCCGCGCGCGAACTCCTGTTCGGCCTGCACGATCACGTTCCACTGCTCCTGCGACAGGCGCTCGCGCACGGCCGATGCGGCGTGGCGCAGCGCGCGCAGGTTGTAGCCGACGCTGGTGTTGCCGTCCTCGCCGGCCAGCGCCGCGATCAGCGAGCGCTCGAACACGCGGCGCGCCTGCGCCGGCGGCGGCACCGCGGGCAGCACCACCGCGTTGTCCACCGCCATGCCGCCCAGCCAGGCCAAAAGCGGCTGCGACGACTGGTCCTCGCCGTTGAGCGCCTGCAGCACCAGCCGCGCGAGCCGCGAGGTGTTCTCGCTGCGCTCGGTGTAGCGGCCCAGCCAGAACAGGTTCTCCGCGGCGCGGCTGGTCACGATCGACTGGCGGTGCGCGCCTTCGCCGGCCGGGTGCGCATGCCGCAACAGGCTGGTGGCGTCGACCTCGCCCTCGGTCAGGACCCAGGTGTCGGCGCTGCTGCCGCCGCGCTGCATCGAGGCGCTCTGCGGCTCGGCGCCACCCAGCCGCGTCAGGCCGCCGGGCAGCACGCGCCAGCCGCCGGCGCCGTCGGACACCGCGAACACGCGCAGCACCAGCGAGCGCGCGACGATCCGCTGCAGGTGCCCGTCGCCGCTCCAGGTGGGCATCTGCGACTGCGGCGGATCGGCCTGCACGGTGGTGTCGTCGGGCGCGCGCACGATGCGGCCGGCCCATTCGTCGATCTCGCGCGCGCCCAGCGCCTGGCCGCGCACGGCGCCGGCGCCCGGCACGCCGTAGGTCGGCTTGATCACCGCCTGCGCCAGTTCCGGCAGCGCGGCGTCCATGGCGGCGCGCTCGCCGCACCACCAACTGGCCAGCGAGGGCAGCCGCAGCTCCTCGCCGAACAGCTTGCGGCACAGCGCCGGCAGGAAGCCCAGCAGGGCCGGCGACTCCAGGAAGCCCGAGCCCGGCGCGTTCGCCACCAGCACGTTGCCGGCGCGGATCGCCTGCAGCAGGCCCGGCACGCCCAGGTGCGAGTCGGCGCGCAGCTCCAGCGGATCGAGGAATTCGTCGTCCAGCCGCTTGAGCACGCCGTGCACCCGCTGCAGGCCGGCCACCGTCTTCAGGTACAGCCGCTCGTCGCGCACCGTCAGGTCGCTGCCTTCCACCAGGGTCAGGCCGAGATAGCGCGCGAGATACGCGTGCTCGAAGTAGGTTTCGTTGTACGGCCCGGGCGTGAGCAGCGCGATGCGCGGCTCGCCGCCGTCGGACGGACACTGCGCGGCCAGGCTGTCCAGCAGCGCGCGGTAGGTGGCGGCCAGCCGCTGCACCTTGAGTTCGCGGAAGGCCTCCGGGAACAGGCGCGAGATGATCAGCCGGTTTTCCAGCAGGTAGCCCAGGCCCGAAGGTGCCTGGGTGCGCTGCGAGGCCACCCACCACAGCCCCTCGGGGTCGCGCGCCAGGTCGAAGGCGGCGATGTGCAGCCGCCGGCCACCGGCCGGCACCACGCCGTGCATGGCGCGCAGGTAGCCGGGATGGCCCTGCACCAGGGCGGGCGGCAGCAGGTTGGCGGCCAGCAGGCGCTGCGGGCCGTAGACGTCGGCCAGCACGTGTTCCAGCAGGGTGGCGCGCTGCAGCACGCCGGCCTCGATGCGCTGCCAGTCGGCCGGCGGCACGATCAGCGGGAACAGGTCGAGCGACCAGGGCCGCTGCGGCCCCCCGGCATCGGCATAGACGTTGTAGGTGACGCCGTTGTCGCGCACCTGCCGCTGCAGGTGCGAGGTGCGGCGGTTCAGGTCGGCCAGGCCGTCGCGGCCCAGGTGGTCGAAGAAGCGCGCCCAGGGTTCGGCGGGAACGCCGGCCGTGCGCCGGCCGGCGGCGGGGGACACCGCGCCGCGCAGTTCGTCGTAGTGCCCGGGGGCGGCCGGCTGCGCGAGCGCCGCCGCCAGCGCGGCGGGGCTTTCCCCGGCATCGGGTCCGAACAGCGAATCGATGGGATGGTCCACTCAGCCATATTGTCACATTGCCGTGCGGCGCCGTCCGACCTGCGGACGGGAGCGGCGGGAACCCGCCCGCGGCCGAGGTTGAATACAGTGCCTCGGTGACTTCTTCCGCCACCCCGAACCCGGTCGACGCGCTGGGTGAAGCCCGCATCGCCGAGCTGCTTTCGGGCTGGCTGCGGACCAACCGGGACTACGCGGTCATCCTGATGGATCCGCAGGGCAGGGTGGTGGCCTGGCTGGGCGCCGCCGAGCAGGTGCTCGGCTATGGCGCCGCGGAGATGCTGGGCCATTCGATCACCCGCATCTTCACGCCCGAGGACCAGCGCCGCGGGCTGGACCACTACGAGCTGGAGGTGGCGCTGGCCGACGGCCGCTCCCCCGACGAGCGCTGGCACGTGCGCAAGGACGGCACCCGCATCTGGGCCAGCGGCACGGTGACGGCGCTGCGCGGCGCGAATGGCGAGCCGGCCGGCTACGTCAAGCTGATGCGCGACCGCACCGACCTGCGCGGCCACATCGACGCGCTGGAGAACCAGGTGGCGGCGCTGCAGGGCGGCAAGGACAGCACGCGCCAGTTCCTGCGCACGCTGGGCCACGAGCTGCGCAACCCGCTGGCGCCGCTGGCCAACGCCATGCACGTGCTGTCGCGTTCGTGCACCGACGAGCGCTCGCGCGCCATGCTGCAGGTGGTGGAGCGCCAGATCGGGGTGCTGCGGCGGCTGGCCGACGACCTGATGGACGTGACGCGGCTGGAGCTCGGCAAGCTCGCGCTGCAGGTGCGGCACCTGGACCTGCGGCAGGTGCTCGGTGAAGCCACCGCCAGCCTGCAGAACATCGCCGCGCCGCGCCGGCTGGCGCTGCGCGCGGTGCTGCCCGACGCGCCGCTGATGGTCGACGCCGACCCCGAGCGGCTGCAGCAGGTGGTGCTGAACCTGCTGAGCAACGCCATCAAGTACACGCCCGAGGGCGGCACCATCTCGGTGACGGCGACGCAGGACGACGGCCACCTGACGTTCCGCGTGCAGGACACCGGCATCGGCATCGCGCCGGAGATGCTGCCGCGCATCTTCGACCTGTTCACGCAGGACCTGCAGGCCGAGAAACTGGTCCCCGGCGGCCTGGGCGTCGGGCTGTCCCTGGTGCGCCAGATCGTGGAACTGCACGGCGGCACGGTACAGGCGCTGAGCGCCGGCCGCGGCAAGGGCGCCGAGTTCATCGTGCGGCTGCCGCAGCGGGCGGCGGCCTGAGCACGACCGCCGAGCTCTTTATACTGAACCACGAGGGTGAGCTGCCGATGCCGCAAAGACGGCGCGGCGGCTCCGAAAAAAACAGAGGACCGGCGGCGGGCCAGCGTGCCCGGCGCCATGCATGCGGACGAGGACGGACATGAGATCTGCGTATCAGGTGCTGGGCCTTCCCGGCAATTCCGATGCCGACGACATCGAGGCGGCATTCGAAAAGGCCAGGCAGCACTACAGCCCGGCGCGGCTGGCGGCGGCCGACGGCGCCGTCGAAAAATTCAACGACATCCAGACCGCGTACCGGATCCTGAAGGACCCGGCGTCGCGCGCGGCGCACGACCGCAAACTCGCGGCCGCCGCCGTCGCTGCCCGCACGCTGCCCGCCTCGCGCGCGCCGGCCGGCGAGGTGGAGGAAGACGAGCGCGGGCACGGCCGCTACCTGAAGGCGGGCCTGCTGCTGGTTGCCGTGCTGTTCGCGGCGGGCTTCTACGTCAGCCACAAGAACGCCGAAAGCCGCAAGCTGCAGGCAGCTGCGGAGCTGGCGGCGCGCCAGCAGCAGGACAAGGACGAACAGGAACGCCAGGTGGCGCAGCAGCGTGCCGACGACGAACGGGCGCGTGCCCGCGCCAAGGCCGAGGCCGACGAGCGCCGCCTGAGCATGGACGTGCGCGCGTCCTCGGTCATGGCATCGGCGGAGCGCAGCCGGGCGGATGCCGAACGCTACCGGGCCGAAGCGGCGGCGACGCAGGCGCAGCGCATGGCACGGATGGAGCTGCAAAGCAGGGAAGCCGCGCTGCAGGCGGAGCAGCGCAGGCAGGAGTACGAGGCGAAGCAGCGCATCGCGGCGGACAAGCAGCGTATCCGCGAGCTGTGCTGGCAGAACTACCGCCGCGCCGACTGCTGACGGCGGCGTTCAGCCGCCCGGCGGCTTGCGCAAATCCAGCGTGAACGGGAATTCGCGGCTGCCCGCCACGTGGATCGTCGCCGGCGGAACCTCCAGCCGGCCCGGCGTGTGGCCGATGCGGAAGAAGCGCGCCAGGCGCCGGCTCTCGGCCTCGAACGCGTTGACCGGGAAGGTGCTGTAGTTGCGCCCGCCGGGGTGCGCCACGTGGTACTGGCAGCCGCCCAGCGAGCGGTTCATCCAGGTGTCGACGATGTCGAAGGTGAGCGGCGCGTGCACGCCGATGGTCGGGTGCAGCGCCGAACTCGGCGCCCAGGCGCGGTAGCGCACGCCGGCCACGAACTCGCCGGCGGTGCCGGTGGACTGCAGCGGCACGGCGCGGCCGTTCACCGTGACCACGTGGCGGCTTTCGTTCAGCCCGTCGACCTTGACCTCGATGCGCTCCAGCGAGGAATCGACGTAGCGCACGGTGCCGCCGGTGGCGCCTTCCTCGCCCATCACGTGCCAGGGTTCGAGCGCGTTGCGCAGGGTGAGCCCGATGCCGCGCACCTGCACGTCGCCCACGCGCGGGAAGCGGAATTCGAAGTGCGGCGCGAACCAGGCGCTGTCGAACGCCCAGCCGGCGGCGCGCATCTCGTCCAGCACGTCCTGGAAGTCCATCCACAGGAAGGTCGGCAGCATCCAGCGGTCGTGCAGCTCGGTGCCCCAGCGCGCGGCCGGCGCGCGGTACGGCTTGTCCCAGAAGCGCGCCACAAGGGCGCGGATCAGCAGCTGCTGCACCACGCTCATGCGCGCGTGCGGCGGCATCTCGAAGCCGCGCAGCTCCAGCAGCCCGAGCCGGCCGGTGGCCGAGTCGGGCGAGTACATCTTGTCGATGCTGAACTCGCTGCGGTGCGTGTTGCCGGTGACGTCGACCAGGATGTTGCGCAGGCTGCGGTCGACCAGCCAGGCCGGCATGGCCTCGCCGTGCACCTTGCGGGCGCGCTCGATCTCCTGGACCGCGATCTCCAGCTCGTACAGCTGGTCGTTGCGCGCCTCGTCGACCCGCGGCGACTGGCTGGTCGGGCCGATGAACAGGCCGCTGAACAAAAAGCTCAGGCTGGGATGGTTGTGCCAGTACAGGAGCAGGCTGGCCAGCAGCTCGGGGCGGCGCAGGAAGGGCGAATCGGCCGGCGTAGCGCCGCCCATCACGAAGTGGTTGCCGCCCCCGGTGCCGGTGTGGCGCCCGTCGGTCATGAACTTCTCGGCCGACAGCCGGCTTTCGTGCGCCGCCTGGTAGAGGAATTCGGTGTGCTGCACCAGCTCGCGCCAGTCGTGCGCGGGATGGATGTTGACTTCGATCACGCCGGGGTCGGGCGTGACCTGCAGCACCTTCAGGCGCGGGTCGCGCGGCGGCGGATAGCCTTCCATCACGATCTTCACGCCCAGCTCCGTCGCCGTGGCTTCCACGGCGGCCACCAGTTCCAGGTAGTCCTCCAGGCGCGCGAGCGGCGGCATGAAGATATAGAGCATGCCGCTCTTGCCGCCATGCTCGCGCTCGGCCTTCGGGCCGTTGGCGCGCTGCGGGTCGCGCACTTCCACGCACAGGGCTGTGCGGATCGTGTCGGCGGCGGATTGGAAGCGGGTGGGCTGCCCCTCCCTCTCCCCGCCGGGGAGAGGGAGGGGGTGAGGGGTGGTCCCCTGGAAGCGGAACGCCGCCGGCGCCTGCAGCGGCTGCCGCGGCGCCAGCGGGTCCCGCTCGATCAGGTACGGGTAGTCCGACTTGCTCACCCACGGCAGCGATTCCAGCGGCAGCCGATACCCCATGGGCGAGTCGCCGGGCAGCAGGAACATGCGCTCGTCGCGCAGGAACCAGGGGCCGGTGCGCCAGCGCGGGCCTTCCGGCGGCGGCTTGTCGGCGGCGTCTTCCTCCTCGCTTTCCACCACGCCCAGCGGCATGGCGTAACCGACCACCGCACTGAGCTTCTGCTCGAACACGCGGCGCAGGCGCGCGCGCTCCAGCTCGTCGTCCAGCCGCGTGTCGAACGGGTCCACGTTGACCGGCAGCGTGCGCTCGCGCCACAGGTAGTAGAAGACGTCTTCGTAGCCGGGCTGCACGTGGCGGTCGGTCACGCCCAGCCGGGCGGCCAGGCGGTGCAGGAAGCGGCGCGCGTCCTCGGTCGTGTAGCGCACGTGCTGGCCCTCGTCGGCGAACAGGGCAGGGTCGTTCCAGCAGCGCTGGCCGTCGGCGCGCCAGCAGATCGACAGCGCCCAGCGCGGCAGCTGCTCGCCGGGGTACCACTTGCCCTGGCCGAAATGCAGGAAGCCGCCTTCGCCGTATTCGGCGCGCAGCTTGTGCACCAGCTGGGTCGCGTAGCCGCGCTTGGTGGGGCCGAGCGCGTCGGTGTTCCATTCGCCCGCGTCGCGGTCGGCCACGGCGACGAAGGTCGGCTCGCCGCCCATGGTGAGGCGCACGTCACCGGCCACCAGCGCCTGGTCCACCGCGTCGCCCAGCTTCAGCACGTCCTGCCACTGCTCTTCGGTGTAGGGCTTGGTGACGCGCGGCGATTCGTGAATGCGCGTGACCTGCATGTGGTGGCTGAAGGTCACTTCGCAGTCGTCGACCATGCCTTCCACCGGTGCGGCGGCCGAGGGCTGCGGCGTGCAGGCCAGCGGGATGTGGCCTTCGCCGGCCAAGAGGCCGGAGGTCGGGTCCAGCCCGATCCAGCCGGCGCCCGGCAGGTAGACCTCGCACCAGGCGTGCAGGTCGGTGAAGTCGACCTCGGTGCCGCTCGGGCCGTCCAGCGCCTTGACGTCGGACTTCAGCTGGATCAGGTAGCCGGAGACGAAACGCGCCGCCAGCCCGAGGCGGCGCAGCAGCTGCACCAGCAGCCAGCCCGAGTCGCGGCAGGAGCCGCTGGCGTTCTTCAGCGTTTCCTCGGGCGTCTGCACGCCCGGCTCCATGCGGATCAGGTACTGCACGTCCTGCTGCAGCTGCTGGTTGAGCCCGACCAGGAAGTCGACGGTGGCGCGCGGCGTGCGGTCGATCTTCTCGAGGTAGGCCTTCACCAGCGGCGTGAGCGGCTCCACCGCCATGTAGGGCACCAGCTCCTGCGCGGTCTCGGCCGGGTACGCGAAGGGGAATTTCTCGGCGACCGGTTCCAGGAAGAAGTCGAACGGGTTGTACACCGCCATCTCGACCACCAGGTCCACCGTGACCTTGAACTCGCGCGTCTTGTCCGGGAACACCAGCCGCGCCTGGTAGTTGGCGAATGGGTCCTGCTGCCAGTTGATGAAGTGCCTGGCCGGCTCCACCCGCAGCGAGTACGACAGGACCTTGCTGCGGCTGTGCGGGGCCGGCCGCAGCCGCACCACCTGCGGCCCGAGGGTCACCAGCCGGTCGTAGGTGTAGTGGGTGACGTGGTTGAGGGCGGCATGGATGGACATATGGCCCATCCTAGCAAGAGGCGAGCCATTGCGGGGCTCCGGCGAAACGTCCGTCGACTCTGCTCTCAAGGCGGTTTGCCAGAAGAATAGCCCGCAAGAAATTTGATCTGCTTGCTAACGTCCTTTTGGCAGTTGAGAGAGGGAGCACTGCTGTCGCTCTCATGACTGGATGGAATTACAGTAACATGTGACGCGTTCAATTGCCATGGCGCCACATGTGCGCTAGAAGGAAACGACATGCCGATGGACTATCAGCAGTATCAGATGGAGGTCATCACTGATATCACGGACGTGTTGGCAGCCGCGAGCTGCCAACCGATCTTATTTATTGGCTCGGGATTCACGCGGAGGTACTGCGGCGGGCCAAGCTGGGAAGAGTTGCTGAAGCAGTTGGCGCAAACTTGCCCGACGATCGACAAGGATTTTGCGTACTACAAGCAGCTTTACAACGGCGACTTGAAGAAAATCGGCACGTTGTTCACCGAGCTGTATCGCGAATGGGCATGGGGCAAGGGCAAGGCTAAGTTCCCCCCAGAGTATTTCACTGAGGCGTACCACAGTGATGTGTTTATCAAACACACGGTTGCCGATTTGCTTGCTGGTCTTGGACCAAAAAAAGGTTCCTATGGCACGGCGGAACTCGATGCAGAGATTGCGGCGCTGAAGGATATGAGCCCGCACGCGATCATCACAACAAACTACGACCAGACCATTGAGCCACTGTTTCCTGATTATGAGCCGGTGATTGGGCAGCAAATCATGAAAATGGGGCATCTCGCTATTGGCGAGATATTTAAGATTCATGGATGTCGTTCGCAGCCTCTATCGTTGATTCTGAACGAGGCGGACTACGCACGATTCAATTCCGATCACAAGTACTTGAGCGCCAAGCTTCTCACCTACTTTATTGAGCATCCACTTGTTTTCATCGGCTATCGCGCGGAAGATCCGAATATCAAAAGTGTCTTATATGACGTGCATCGAATGGTAGGGGCGGGATTTGGTCTGGTGCCAAATATTTATATTCTGGAATGGGACCCAAGTATCTCGCAAAACTCGTATCCCGCTCGCGACAAAGTTCTGTCTGTCGGTGAAGACACGAATATTCGCATTAAGAGCATCAGTGCGGCATCGTTTGATTGGGTGTTTAAGGCGTTTGGTGCTCGAGGTGATTTGGAGAAGGTCAATACGCGCCTATTGCGTTCGCTGATGGCGCGCGCGGTGGAGCTGATCCGCAGTGATATTCCAAAAAAGCATGTCGAGATTGACTTCAAAACGCTTGAGCATGCGGTAAATAGCGGGGAAAATTTTGCAAAGTTATTTGGTGTGACCTCTATTGCTGACCCTTCTCAGGTTAATTTGAACTACAAATATACGTTGACCCAGGTTGCAAATGAGCTTGGCTTCGATTATTGGAGCTACGCAAACGATCTTATCGTTCGCGTCAAGCAAGAGACGGGCTTTGATTTGAAAGCTTCGGATAACGTTTACCACATCAAGATGCGCACTGGAAAGGCTGAAGGTAGCGTTACGAACAAGTACTCAGAGGCAGCGGTTGATCTTCTTCGGGCTGTTAGAGACAGCAAGCCATACGATTTGCAGAAGCAAATCGTAAAGGTCGAGAAGTAGGGGTAGCGCTAAGTCTGTAGCTGTACTGAGCAAGGACAGGAACAATCACGCTTCGGCTTGAATTGCCGTCAGCGCTTGCGCGCCAGCGTCACGCCGTCGCTGAACGGCAGCAGCACCATGTCGACCCGCTGGTCGGCATGGATCTTGGCGTTGAGCGTTTGCAGGGCGCGCGTGTCGTCGCTGTCGGCGGGGTGCGCGACAGCGCCGTGCCACAAGGTGTTGTCCACCACCACCAGGCCGCCCGGGCGCAGCAGCTGCAGCACCAGCTCGTAGTAGGCGTCGTAGCCGGTCTTGTCGGCGTCGATGAAGGCGAAGTCGTAGAGCCCGGCCTCGCCCGCGTCCAGGCAGGACTGCAGCGTCTGCGCGGCCGGCGCCAGGCGCAGGTCGATCTTGTGCGCCACGCCGGCGCGCTGCCAGAACGGGATGCCGATCTGGGTGTACTCCTCGCTGATGTCGCAGGCCAGCAGGCGGCCGTCCTCCGGCAGGGCCAGCGCCACGCTGAGCGCGCTGTAGCCGGTGAACACGCCGACCTCGATGGCGCGCCGGGCGCCCACCAGCTTCGCCAGCATGGCCATGAACTGGCCCTGCTCGGGCGCGATCTGCATGCCCGCGCGGGGATGGCTGCGGGTGGCCTCGCGCAGGGCAGCCTGCTCGGGATGCTCGCGCAGCGAGTGCGCCAGCACGTAGTCGTACAGGCCGTCGTCGGCCAGGAGGGTGCGTTTGCTCATGTGTGGTTTCTCCCTGTTGCGGCGTTCACTCGAGGTTCTCGTGGTGGCCCGAGGCGCCTTGCTTCCAGTATGCGGCGATGCGCGCCGCTTCGCGCGGATGGTGTTTTTCCGTCAGCAGGATCTGGCGCAGCCGGGCCATGGCCGATGCCTCGCCCGCGCACCAGGCGAAGCCTTCGCCCGGCGGCAGCACCAGCGCCTCGATCGAGTGGATGAGCCCCTGCGGCGTGCGCGCCCATTGCAGGTCGAGCTCGGCCGCGGAGCGCAGGTCGCGCTGCTCGGCCGCGTCATGCACCAGCACGCGCACGAGGGCGCGCGTGCCGGCCGGCAGCTCTTCCAGCCGGCGGTGGATGGCCGGCAGGGCCGAGCTGTCGCCCACCAGCAGGTGCCAGTCGTAGTCGGCCGGCACGATGAAGGAACCGCGCGGCCCGCCGACCAGCGCCTGCTGGCCCGGCTCGGCCTGCCGCGCCCATTCGCAGGCCGGGCCGCCCCCGTGCAGCGCGAACTCGATGGTCAGCTCGCGGCGTTCGCGGTCGAAGGAGCGCGGCGTGTAGTCGCGCCCGATCGGCTCGGTGCCGCCCGCGGGAACGAAGAAGAACTTGACGTGGTCGTCGAACGAGCCGGAGGTGAAATCGGCCAGCGCGTCGCCGACGAAGACGATGCGGGCGAAGCCGCCGGCGTGCTCGGTGCGCGCCACCGTCACCTCGCGGCGGCGCAGCTCGTAGCGCACGCGCTGGACGCGGCGCAGGGTTGTGTTTTCCATAGAAGGCTTGAACTGGTTGATAATGTCCACCATCATGCCCAGACAAGATGACCATGTCAACCAAATGGGTGAAACCGCCGGCGAGATGTTCGACGCCATCCATGAGCTGATGCACCTGTACCGCACGCGCCACCACGGCGACGCGGCGGAAGCGGGCGGGCTGCCGCGCATGGAGCAGAAGACGCTGGGCTTCTTCGCGCGGCACCCAGGCGCGACGCAGAGCGACCTGGTCGCCCATTCCGGCCGCGACAAGGGCCAGGTGGCGCGGCTGATCGCCGGCCTGCGCGAACGCGGCCTGCTGGAGGCCGAGCCGCACGAGGCGGACAAGCGCTCGGTGCGCCTGCGGCTCACGCCGCAGGCGCAGGCGCTGCACCGCGCGATGAAGGCGCAGGCCGGGCGCACCGCGAAGGCCGCGGTGGCCGGGCTCACGCGCGGCGAGTGCGAGCAATTGCTGGCGCTGCTCATGCGCATCCGCGCCAACCTGGAGCCCGACGCGTCTTGAAGGCGCGGCGACCTCACCAGGGATTCCACCGTCTTCCTCATCCTTGCGGGGTGGGCGCAGGCGGCTGCGGTGGCCTGTTGAACGCGCGTGCGAACAGCATGCGGGCAACGCCGTCCGCCGTGAAGCTGCTTCCTTGCTGCACGAATGCCGCGGCCCGCAGCGCGCGTTGCATCTGCAGGCTGTCGGCGCGGCAGGTCGCGTAGACCGGCATCGCATGGTTCGCCGCGTGGTAGACCGCCTCCTCAAGGGGGAAAACCGAGGCGGCTTCGCCGGTGATTGCGCACGACCAGCAGCGCGAAGGCCTGCTCCATGCGCGCGCCGAGTTCCTCGCGCCCGATGCTGGCATCCACCGAAAGAGCCATGGCCGAGAAGCCCGCGATCTCGATGCGCGTGCATTCGCTCGGCAATTGAATGGCGAGGTCGAAATTATCTTCCGTCGTCGACTCTGGCATGGCGGGTGAGCTGTCGAAATGATTTCGATCGTATTAATTGGCAGGCAAAACTATCTATCCGATCCATCCAGAAAGTATGACCAATCCCATCCATGGCAGGCGCCCAGCAGTGCTCGGTTTCAAATGAATGGTGGAATTTCACATTCACAAATCGACCACGATTGTTCCTACCGATACATCCGTGCCCTACTGACATTTTGGTTGGAAGCAATTGTTTAATTCTTGGGGCAGGAAAGGCATTCGCTTTTTCCAAGTCTTATCAGGAGCAATTCATGAAGTATTCGAATCTGGGCTTGACGGCTGTTTCCGCAGCCATGGCGGTTCTCCTGTCCGGCAGCCTGCATGCGCAGGGTGTCGGCGTCGGGGCGGGTGTGGGTGTCGGTGGTGTCGGCGTGGGTGCCGGTGTCGGCGTTGGCGGCGGTGGCGCAGGTGTCGGTGTCGGCGCCGGCGTGGGAGGTGTAGGAGGTGTGGGTGCCGGGGCGGGTGTGGGCGTTGGCGGCGGCGGTGTGGGCGCCGGTGCAGGTGCCAGTGCGGGGGTGGGTGGCGTCGGTGCCGGCGCGGGCGCTGGTGTGGGTGCCGGCAGCGGCGGCGTGGGCGCAGGGGCAGGCGCCTCGGCCGGCGTCGGGGGTGTCGGTGGCGTCGGCGGCGGCGTTGGTGTTGGAGCCGGAGGCGGCGGCAGCACGGGTGGCACCGGGGGTACCGGCGGTACAGGTGGCGGCGCGGGCGGTACCGCCGGCGGTACGGCTGGCACCGGTGGTGGCACGGGCGGCACGGGTGGTACTGCGGGCGGCACCGGTGGGACCGGTGGTGGCACGGCAGGCACCGCCAGCGGAACGGGTGGGACCGGCAGCGGCAGCACCAGTGTCGGCGTGAGCGGCGACGGCAGCGCGCTGGGCCAATCGGCGCTCTCCGAGTCCGTGTCGCCCGCCAACGTGATGGGCGCGCCGCCAGCGCCGCGCCGCAACAAATTCCTGCTGGAGCGGGAGCAGGATCGCCGCCGCATGGCGACGCCCAGCCGCTGAGCGGGTCGTCGGCAGGTCCGGCCTGACAAGGAGGAGTGGCAGAAGCGGCGCCGGTGGTCCACCGGCGCCGCTTTGCTTTGCACGACAAAAAAACGCCCCGCGTGTGCGGGGCGAATACGCCTCAGTTTTTCCGGGAGCTGTGGCGTGGTTCTCTATCGATCACGATAGTCCTGCACCGCATCCGCGCGACGTCAGCCTTCATCCCTGTGCACTGTGGGTCCGGTCAACTGCCACGATCGATGTGAAGAATGCACAGGCACATCGGCGGGGAGTCCTGCTGTCAGAGCAGCCGGTAGATCCGGAAGTCGATGCGGCCGGCGGAAAATTCGTTGTAGCCGACCAGAACGAGCTCGTTGACCCACAGGTAGCGCTCGTCCGATGTTTCGAGCGTGGGCGTCGTGCGCAGGTAGGTCTCGTCGAACGGCAGCCGCTCGCCCTGGGCCAGGCGCTTTCGGACATCGGCCGGAAATTTGCCGACGCCCCGGCTCTCGAAGTAGATGGGGGCACCGTCGTCGGTGCGGATCGCCGCCCGGATGTCGAGCCGGCTGATGCCGTCGGCGCCGATCACCACCCAGTCGACGCTTCCGGGCAGCAGCTGGCCACGCAGGCGCGGGCCGTCCAGCCGCCCGCCCTTACCGATGTAGGGGACCAGCGTGCCGCGCGGCGTCGGGATGGCTTGCGGCGCTTCGAGATCCACGCGCATGTCGCAAAGATGCTCGACCGGGAGCGCCTCGAGAAGAGGCCGCCCGAACAGGGCATCCGCGCCCGGGGCGTCGCTCACGCCGCAACCTCGAACGCCGCCTTGACTTCGGCGTAGTCGAAGAAGGTGTCCTTGCGGGTCACGAGCCCGTCGTCGTCGACCTCGACGACGTCCAGCGCATGGAACCCGCGGCGGGCCTTGCCGGGCGGCTGGAACGTCAGGGTCCAGTCGAGCGTCCAGTGCCGCTCCCCGAGAAGCAGGCGGCGGATCTCCACGCCGAAACCGGGGTAGCGCTGGAAGATCTCGGTGAACTCCTTGAGCAGTGCGGCGTGGCCCCGCGCTTCGCCGCCGCGGCCGTGGGCCTGGAAAGAGGAGTCCTGCGCATGCAGCGCGAGAATCGCCTGCGGATCATGGGCCAGCCAGGCAGCCGCGTAACGGTCCGCAATGGCGGCAAGATCCAGTTTGGCAAGTTCAGACATAAAAACCTTTCTTCGTCATCAAGTTGTTCGTGCAAGACCAGTCGGTCCAACGGTTCGCAAGAGGCCTGCAAGTCGCCTTGCGAACGCCTTCACTATACCTATGATTTTCATAGCGACAAGTCGTATGATGAAAAAAATGAGCAAGAAGCCGTCCCCGCCACCGGTTGCGACCCAGACGCAATGCCCGGTCGCGCGCGCCCAGGAGATCGTGGGCGACCGCTGGTCGGTGCTGATCCTTCGGGAGCTGTTCCTGGGCAGCCGCCGCTTCGAAGAGATCCAGGCGCACTCGCAGGCGACGCCGCAGATGCTGACGACGCGGCTGAGAAAACTGGAAGCCGACGGCATGATCGGCCGGCGCCCCTACAGCGAAAGGCCGCTGCGCCACGAGTACCACCTGACGGACATGGGAGTCGCTTTCCATCCCGTGCTCCTGGCGCTGCGCGCCTGGGGGGAGGCCTGGTGCAAGACCGAGGATGAAGAGGTCGCCATCCAGTACACCCACATCCCGTGCGGCGGCGATCCCGGCCTGGGACCCACCTGCCAGGTGTGCGGGGAAGTGATGCGCAAGGAGGAACTCTCCGCGAGGCTGAGCCCGTCCTTCGAAACGGAGCGGCGCGCCAGGCGCGAGGCGTTCAAAGACAACCGCCCCTGACCAATCCTGTGACGGATGCACCGGCTGTCGGCGGGGCCGCGCCGGGCGCCGTTGACCACCGATGGACAGCAGCGCCCGAGCGGAAGGAGCACCACTGGCGCCGGTGCTGCTGGGGGCAGTGCTGGGACCGGCGGTGCAACTGCAGCAGGCTGCGCTGTGGGCTGGTAGCCGCTATCTGATTGTGCTGATCGCGGGCTGTGCGCTCGCCGTCGCGGCAAGGGCCGGCCGTAACCGGCTGCACGGACTCTTTCGCGCGGCCCTCTGGCTCACCGCCGCCGCCGCATGTACCTTCGCCACCACCGGCCTGCGCTCGGCCGCCTACATTGCCACCGCGCTCGACCCGAGCCTCGAAGGCCGCGACCTGCGCATCACCGGCATCGTCGCCGCCATGCCGCAGCGCGACGACGGCGGCACGCGCTTGCGCTTCGAAGTGGAGGACGCGAAAGATGCCGACGCAGCCTCGGTCCGCCTGCCGCCGCAACTGCTGCTCGGCTGGTACAACACCGGCCCGGTGCCCGCCGCCGACGGCCGCTTCGAACTCCAGCGCCAGAGCGCCGACCTGCGCCCTGGCGAGCGCTGGCAGTTCACGGCGCGGCTGAAGGCGCCGCATGGCAACCTCAACCCGCACGGCTTCGACTACGAACTGTGGCTGTGGGAACAGGGCCTGCAGGCCACCGGCTACGTGCGCGCCGGCCCGCGCGATGCGCCGCCGCAGCGCATCGGCCGCACCTGGCGGCACCCGGTGGAGCAGGCCCGGCACGCGGTGCGCGAAGCCATCCTGCAGCGCGTGACGGACCGGCGTTGGGCCGGCGTGCTGGCCGCGCTCGTTGTGGGCGACCAGGCGGCTATCGAGCGGGCCGACTGGGACATCTTCCGCGCCACCGGCGTCGCGCATCTGATGAGCATTTCCGGTCTCCACATCACGATGTTCGCCTGGGCCGCGGCGGCGCTGATCGGCGCGCTGTGGCGGCGCAGCACGCGGCTGTGCCTGGCCTGGCCAGCGCAGCACGCGGCCTTGGTGGGGGGCATCGCGCTGGCGGCCGCCTATGCCGTCTTCAGCGGCTGGGGCGTGCCTTCGCAGCGCACGGTGTGGATGCTGGCGACCATCGCCTTGCTGCGCCTGTCGGGCCGCGCCTGGCCGTGGCCGCCGGTCTGGCTGCTGGCCTGCGCCGCGGTGGTCGCGCTCGATCCCTGGGCGCTGACGCAGGCCGGCTTCTGGCTGAGCTTCGTCGCCGTCGGCGTGCTGTTCGCCACCGACCTGGGCCGCGGCGCGGCGCCGGCCGGGGCGCGCCAGCGCATCCTGGCAACGCTGCGCGAGCAATGGGTGGTGACCGTGGCGCTGACGCCGCTCACGCTGCTGCTGTTCGGGCAGGTGTCGGTGGTTGGCCTGGCGGCCAACCTCGTTGCCATCCCATGGGTGACGCTGGTGGTCACGCCGCTGGCCATGGCCGGCGTGCTGGTCGCGCCGGCCTGGGACCTGGCCGCCTGGGCGGTGCAGGGCCTGGCGCTGGTGCTGCAATGGCTGGCGGCCCTGCCGTTCGCCACGCTATCGGTGCCCACCGCGCCGCTGTGGGCCGCGGCGGCGGGCCTGGCGGGCGGCGTGCTGCTGGCCATGCCCTTGCCGGCGCCGTTGCGCCTGCTCGGCCTGCCGCTGATGCTGCCCGTGCTGCTATGGCAGGCGCCGCGCCCGCCCATGGGCGAATTCGACCTGCTGGCCGCCGACGTCGGCCAGGGCAACGCGGTGATCGTGCGCACCGCCACGCACACCCTGGTCTACGACGCCGGGCCGCGCTACAGCCAGGAGACCGACGCCGGCCAGCGCGTGCTGGTGCCGCTCTTGCGCCAGGCCGGCGAACGGGTCGACACGCTGGTCCTCAGCCACCGCGACGCCGACCATACCGGCGGCGCCCGCGCCGTGCTGGCGATGCAGCCGCAGGCCGCCCTGCTCAGCTCGATCGAGCCGCAGCACGAACTGCAGGCGATCCGCCGCGCCACGCGCTGCGAGCAGGGCCAGCAGTGGGACTGGGACGGCGTGCGCTTCGAGATCCTGCATCCGCTGCCGGCCGACTACGCCGCCTCACCCAGGCCCAACGCCATCAGCTGCGTGCTGCGCATCGGCAACGGCCGCGCGACGGTGCTGCTGGTGGGCGACATCGAGCAGCCGCAGGAAGCGCGGCTGGTGGCGGACGGCGCGCCGCTGGCGGCCGACCTGCTGCTGGTGCCGCACCATGGCAGCAAGACCTCGTCCAGCGACGCCTTCCTGGACGCCGTGCATCCCGGTATCGCCATTGCCCAGGCCGGCTACCGCAACCGCTTCGGCCACCCGGCGCCGCCGGTGCTGCAGCGCTATGCGGAGCGCCGCATCCGGGTGGTGCAGTCGGCGTCCTGCGGTGCCGCCGGCTGGCGGTCGGAGACGGCGGGCACCGTGGCTTGCGAGCGGCAGCGGCAGGCGCGCTACTGGCACCACGTGCCGCCATAGGGCACGACAGGTTTACGGCGGTGGGGCGGCCGGCTGAACCCCGCGCTCGAGATGCCTTCCCGTGTCGCGCACGATCGCGCGGTACCACTCTTCCTTGGGCTTGGGAAATTTCACCCTGCCCTTGTCGTCCATGACGTTGCCGTCGAGGTACTTCACGAACAGCTCCTCGCCGAATTTGCGCCAGTGCGCGTGGACCTTGTCGCCTTGCCGGACGGAATACTCGGTCAGGTATTTGCGCGCGGCCTCGGGGTTCTGCTTGTACTTCTCGACGGCCGTCTTCTCCACCTCCGCCTGGCTGGCGAAGAATCCGCCTTCCAGGGCGTTCTTCTCCTTCTGCACGTCGACCACGACGTCGCTCCAGCGCGCATAGGCCTGGCTCGACACCCAGTTGAACACCCAGAACGAGGAGTCCCACGAGAACTTGCCGCGGTTGGCCACGCCCTCGGCGAAGTTCTTCGGCACCTCGCGGATGCCCACGTACATCGGCGTGTACACCGTCAAGGCGGTGTCGTCGAAGCCGAACCACAGCAGGCCGCCCACCGGGTTCGGCAGCCATGCACGCATCTGGGCTACGAAGGTGAACGCGGTCTGCTGGGTGGAGAGCGCGCGCTCGTTGAAGTACTTCTTGCCGTCGACATCCCAAAACAGCGGACGCCAGCGGTACGGCAGCCCGTAGGGACCGCCGCCGACGTCCTTCGACATGTCGAACGGCGTGTCCTCGAAATGGTCGCGGATCAGCGCCATCACGTCCTGCACCGACAGCTTGCGGTCGGGCTTGACCCACAGCGGCAGCCGCTTGTCCAGCGTCGAGCCGTCCACGTACTCGGGCCCCAGGCCCAGCGACGGCGCGGCGCGCCGGAAGATGCTCCACACCCGGGATTCGGTCAACCGGTAGGCATCGAAGTCGAACGGGTTGTAGGCGTCCGCGAAACTGAAGTCCTTGTCCGCCCCGCTGTACCAGCCCTTCTCGCGCGCGAACGAGATGACATCGGGCGAGTACAGCGTGTTGTCGGGATCGTCGAGCGGGAACTGGGTGATCCGGGCATGGTTGGCGCTTGCCGTCAGGGTCCCCTCGGGCAGGCGGCGCGCCACCCACACCGCGCCTTTGTTGCCCTCGCCCTTGCCGATCATCTCCATCAGCCAGACCTCGTTCGGGTCGGCGATCGAGAACGACTCGCCGTACGACGAATAGCCGTGCTCGGCCACGAGGCGGGTCATCAACAGGATCGCCTCGCGCGCCGTCTTCGTCCGCTCCAGCGCGATGAAGATCAGCGAGCCGTAATCCATCACCCCGGCCGGCGGCTTGAGCTCCTTGCGCGCGTTGAAGCTCGATTCGGCGATGGTGAGCTGGTGCTCGTTCATGTTGCCGACCGCCGCGTAGGTCGCCGGCACCTCGGGGATGTGCCCGAGGAGCTCCCCCGTTTCCCAGTCGATGACCTTGCGCGGGATGCCCGCCAGGTGCCGCTGCGCCGGCGCGTAACGCAGCTCCCCGTAGAGGAATTGCGCGTCGGCGTTGTAGGTCACCATGGTGGAGCCGTCCGCCGTCGCCCCCTTCGTCACCATCATGCTGGAACACGCTTGCGCGAGCGGACTCGCCAGGGCCGCCGCCAGGAGTGCGACGAACAGAGTCGAAAGATCGCGTTTCATGTGACCGATGCTAGTGGAAAGGAGCAGCCTTTCTTGCCATGAGGTAAAAGGCAATTTTGCACGCTTGACATTCGCAGCCGTCATGTCACGCCGGGGCGCTCGCCCGGGGTTGCGCCTGCACCGGGAACTGCATCTCCACCACCGCCTCGTGCATGCGCCGCGGGTCGGGCGGCTGCAGGAACACCTCGCGGCTGGGACCGGCCAGGCTGTCTCCGGTGGCCTGCAGGAAGCGGCCGATGCGCGCGGTCACCAGGTGCGCGTCCTCGGGCGGGCCGACACGCACGCACACCGCCATGCGCTCCACCGCCTCCAGCTCGCGCAGCGCCAGCCCGCTGTCAGGAGGCGGCGGGCCGATCGGGCCCTCGAAGGCGAAGCCGAACTCCACGTCCAGCGCGTCGGCTTCGAACTGCGGCGCGTGCGCCACCACCACCAGCCGGTGCGGCCGCTGCGCCGGCAGCAGCGGGCGGGCGAGCGCGCGCACCTCGCCGATCAGCGCGCGCGCCGCCTCGAACGAGGGCACGGTGCGCCGCAGCGACAGGTAGGCGCGCGCCGGCTCGGCGCGGATGAACACGTCGTCGGACGACAGCGCACCCTCGCTTTCCAGCTGCGCGATGCGCGTTTCGATGTGGCGCAACCGCTGCGCCTGCGCCGCCAGCTCCTTTTCGGCGTCGTTGCGCCGCAGCTGCAGCATGTGGCGCAGCTCGGCCGTACCGATGTCGGACGCCAGCATGCGGCGCACCTGCTCCAGCTCGAACCCCAGTTCCTTGAGCACCAGGATGCGGTTGAGCTGCGGCAACTGCTCGACCGTGTAGTGGCGGTAGCCGGTCTGCGGATCGGCATGGGCCGGCGCGAACAGCCCGATCTCGTCGTAGAACCGCAGCAGGCGCGCCGAGACACGCGCGATGCGCGAGAAATCCCCGATCCGGAACATGCTGGCCCTTCTCCTGACTACGCCAGCATGCCGCGCAGCACATCGCCGCGCAAGCCCATGGCCTCGACCGAGGGCTGCTCGCGCCGCAGCGCCTCCTGCACCGCCGGATGCCGCACCGTGCGGTCGTGCAGCGCGGCCAGCCTCGGGTAGCGCGTGCGCTGCAGGTCGAAGCCCAGGTACTGGTATGTCAGGAGGTTGGACACCACGTGGATGTCGGCGATGGACATCGCGTCGCCGGCCAGCCAGCCGCGCGCCGCCGCGCCGTCCAGGTAGGCGAACATGGGCGGCAGCGCGTGCGTGAGCACGGCGTCGACCCGGGCGACGTCGGTCGGGATGCCGCGCAGCTTCGGGTGCACCACGGTTTCGTGGAACAGGGGATGCACCACGTCGCGGAACAGCTGGCCCGCGTACTGCTCCAGGCTGATGGCCAGGGCATGGGCGCGTGCCTCGCCCGGGTACAGCGGCGGCTGCGGCTGGAGGTGCTCCAGGTAGGCGCAGATGGCGGCCGAGTCGGCCAGCACGAAGCCGTCGTGCGCCAGCACCGGGATCTTGCCGGTGGGGCTGAGTTCGTCCCAGTCGGGCGGCAGCGAGGCGGGCGCCACCGGCGCCACCGGCACGACCTCGTGCGGCAGCTGCTTGGCGATGGCGGCCACGATGGCCTTGCGGGTGTGGACGGAAATGGGAACGCCGTAGATCTTGAGCATGGAAGGCTCCTGGTGGATGGAGCCGCGACTGTCCGGTTTCACGTGGCGGCAAGGTCAAGCGCTCTTTTCGGTGTCGCGCGTGCACCGAAACAGCCCATCCGTCGGCTCGGAACTTGCTATCCTTTGGCTGCCATGCACACCCGATTCGACGAGATGCTCGCCCAGTGGTCCGGCAACGGACCGGTCCAGTTCCAGACGCAATCCATGGGCGGCCAGACACAGGCACAGGTCCAGGGGGTGCGGGAGCACTACCGGCGCTACGCCGAATGGCTGGCGCACCAGCCCGAGGACATGATGCGCACCCGCCGCGACGAGGCGGAGATGATCTTCCGGCGCGTCGGCATCACCTTCGCCGTGTACGGCGCCAAGGATGAGGACGGCGCCGGCACCGAGCGGCTGATCCCGTTCGACCTGATCCCGCGCATCATCCCGGCCGACGAGTGGCGCACCATGGAGCGCGGCCTGGTGCAGCGGGTGACGGCGCTCAACCGCTTCGTGCACGACGTCTACCACGGCCAGGAGATCGTGCGCGCCGGCATCGTGCCGGCCGAGCAGATCACCGGCAACGCGCAGTTCCGCCCCGAGATGATCGGCGTGAAGGTGCCCAACGACATCTACTCGCACATCGCCGGCATCGACATCGTGCGCGCGTCGGATGCCGGCGGCCGCGGCGAGTACTACGTGCTGGAGGACAACCTGCGGGTGCCCAGCGGCGTGAGCTACATGCTGGAAGACCGCAAGATGATGATGCGGCTGTTCCCGGACCTGTTCAGCAGCTACAAGGTGGCGCCGGTGATGCACTACCCCGACCTGCTGCTGGAGACGCTGCGCGCCACCGCGCCGTCCACCACCGACGACCCGACGGTGGTGGTGCTCACGCCCGGCATGTACAACAGCGCCTACTTCGAGCACGCCTTCCTGGCGCAGCAGATGGGCGTGGAGCTGGTCGAGGGCCAGGACCTGTTCGTGAAGGACAGCTTCGTCTACATGCGCACCACCCGCGGCCCCAAGCGGGTGGACGTGATCTACCGCCGCGTGGACGACGACTTCCTCGACCCGCTGGCGTTCCGCCCGACCTCCACGCTCGGCTGCGCCGGCCTGCTGGACGTCTACCGCGCGGGCAACGTGACCCTGTGCAACGCCATCGGCACCGGCGTGGCCGACGACAAGTCGATCTATCCCTACGTGCCCAAGATGATCGAGTTCTACCTGGGCGAAAAACCGATCCTGTCCAACGTGCCGACCTACATGTGCCGCAACGCCGACGACCTGGGCTACGTGCTGGCCAACCTGAAGGACCTGGTGGTCAAGGAAGTGCATGGCGCCGGCGGCTACGGCATGCTGGTCGGCCCGGCCTCCACGAAGCAGGAAATCGAGGATTTCCGGCGCGCGCTGCAGGCCGACCCGGGCCGCTACATCGCCCAGCCCACGCTGTCGCTGTCCAGCTGCCCCACCTATGTGGAAAGCGGCATCGCGCCGCGCCACATCGACCTGCGGCCCTTCGTGCTGTCGGGCAGGGACGTGCAGATGGTGCCGGGCGGGCTGACCCGCGTGGCGCTGAAGGAAGGTTCGCTGGTGGTCAACTCGTCGCAAGGCGGCGGGACCAAGGACACCTGGGTGCTGGAGATCTGATGATGCTGAGCCGCACCGCCGACCACCTGTACTGGATGTCCCGCTACACCGAGCGGGCCGAGAACACAGCGCGCATGCTGGACGTGAACTACCAGACCTCGCTCTTGCCGCAGTCGGCCGAAGTGGCGCAGGTCGGCTGGCAGGGCATGCTGTCGATCAGCGAGCTGATGCCGGCCTACACCGCCAAGCACGGCACCATCGTGCCCAAGTGCGTGATGGAGTTCATGGTGAAGGACGAGAACAACCCGTCGTCCATCGTCTCCTGCCTGCGCGCGGCGCGCGAGAACGCGCGGGCGGTGCGCGGCTCGCTCACCACCGAGGCCTGGGAGACGCAGAACCAGACCTGGCTGGAAGTCAACCGCATGATCCGCGGCGGCGAGTTCGAGCGCGACCCGGGCCAGTTCTTCGAGTGGGTGAAGTTCCGCTCGCACCTGTCGCGCGGCGTCACGGTGGGCACCATGCTGATGGACGAGGCGCTGCACTTCATGCGCCTGGGCACCTTCCTGGAGCGCGCGGACAATACGGCGCGGCTGGTCGACGTGAAGTTCCACGCGGTGCAGAGCGACTTCTTCGGCGCGGCCAGCGAGAAGGACCAGGAGTACGACTTCTACCACTGGAGCGCGATCCTGCGCAGCGTCTCCGGTTTCGAGATCTACCGCAAGGTCTACCGCGACGTCATCACGCCCGAACGCGTGGCCGAGCTGCTGATCCTGCGCGCCGACATGCCGCGCTCGCTGCACGCCAGCATGAACGAGGTGGTGAGCAACCTGGAAATGGTGGCCAACCACCAGTCCGACGAGACGCTGCGCCGCTCCGGCAAGCTGCGCGCCGAGCTGCAGTACGGCCACATCGACGAGATCCTGGCGACCGGCCTGCACGCCTTCCTGACGCAGTTCCTGGACCGCGTGAACGACCTGGGCGCGCGGATCAGCCGGGACTTCCTGGTGCCGTCTCCGGCCTGAGGCGCGCTTCGAAGGTGTCCCTGGTGATCGCGTAGACCAGGTGCCGGTAGCTGACCCCGTTGAGCACGCGGGGGTTCAGCCCTTCGCGCGGCACGCCGCCGATTTTCCGCATGGCGTGCTGCGAGCGGAAGTTGGTCTCGCCCACCCAGAACACCACCGTGTCGACGAAGCGGAAGGCGTGTTCCAGCATCAGCGCCTTGACCTCGCGGTTGTAGCTGCCGCCCCAGTAATCCACGCCGAGGAAGGTCCAGCCGATCTCGATTTCGCGCGCCACCGGATCGAGGCCGTGATAGCGGCTGGAGCCCATGATGGTGCCGCTGGCGTGGTCGACGATGGTGAAGGCCGAGCCGCTGGCGAGCGCACCGTCGAAGAACTCGCGGAACACCGGCGCGGTGTAGCGGTCGCTGACCGGGTGCAGCTCCCAGACCCTGGGATTGGCCGCGGCCTGGAACATGCCTTCCCAGTCGCTGGCCCGGATCGGGCGGAGGGTGACGCGCGGCCCGGTCAGGGTCGGCTGCAGATCGAAGCGGGTGTCCATGGCGCTTTTTTACCGCGCCGTGCCGCGCCTGGCTATGGTCCATCTTGATGAATCCCCGCGGCAGCATTGCCGGGCTGTTCTGCAGCAGAATGCGCGGATGCGCCGAACCGCAAGCCCACCATGATCGATGTCGCCCAGTTGCAGTTGCTGCTGCAGCCCCTGTTTCCAGGCCTGATGGGCGTGCGGCTCACCGAGGCCACGCCCGAGCGCGTCGCCGCGACGATGGAAGTGCGGCCGGACCTGTGCACCGCCGGCGGCATCCTGCACGGCGGCGCCTCGATGGCGTTCGCCGACACGCTGGGCGCGGTCGGCACCGTGCTGAACCTGGGGTCGGGCAAGAGCACCACCACCACGGACTCCAGCACCAAGTTCATCGCCGCCGCCAAGGTGGGCACCACCGTCACCGCCGAGAGCGTCGCGCTGCATCGCGGCAAGACCACGCTGGTGTGGCAGACCATGATCCGCAATGCAGAAGGCAAGCTGACCGCGGTGGTCACGCAGACGCAGCTGGTGCTGGAGCGCTGATCACCGCGTTGTCCCCATGGGGTAGCAACACCTCCCATTGCGCCGGCTCGTGTTTTACTCAACAATTCCGCCGTTGCACACGTTGTGCGACCTAAAAAAACAACAAAACAGCTTGGCGAGGCCGTGCCACGCCACTTGCGCATGCCTGGGAGGGCCGCGCATGCCAGAGCTGCGCAGAAAAGCAGACAGGTTCACTCGATTCCGAGACCGGCGGCGGGCTCCGGGTATCCGGGGCTCAGCCGTTGGCCAACAGGAAGAACAAGGAGGTTTCTTCCGAAAACCTCAACGTATCGCCAAGACACGCCATTCAGGCACGACAACAAATTCAGTGGAGATTGATCAGGTGAGGCTCTACACAAAGACATCGTTTCTTGCGTTCCCCGAAGGCTCGTGGGAACAAAAGGCCGCGGCGCAGTTCCAGGACCAGCTGACCAGCGAGGACCGTCCGTTTCCCTGCACGCTCGGCGTGGCCGGACTCAATGCGGACCAGCTGCGCTACAGCTATATCGACCAGGACGTCGGCTCCGAGGCGGCTGCGCGCAGCGTCGCGGCCGCGCTGCAGGCCTACCTGCCGGTGGCGAGGTCGTTCGGAAAGAACACGTCGCTCGTCATCTTCTTCAACGAATTCGGGGACCTGGGCACCGACGCCTACGAAGAGCTGTTCTGGAACCTGCTGAATGCCGTCCACCGGCTGGACGCCAGGGCCTGGCCGAACGGGATCTCCAAGGACCCGGAACATCGGAACTGGGAGTTCTCCTTTGCCGGCGAGGCGATCTTCGTGGTGTGCAACACGCCATCGCACAAGAAGAGGAAGAGCCGCTACGGCAACTGCTTCACGCTCACGTTCCAGCCGCGCTGGGTGTTCGATGGCGTTATCGGCAAAGGCGCTCCCAACTCCGACAAGATCAAATCGACGATCCGCGATCGTCTCGACCGGTTCGACGACGTGACGGTGTCGCCGCACCTCGGCGCGTTCGGCGACGAGAACAACCGGGAGTGGAAGCAGTACTACCTGGACGACGGCAATGCCAAGGCGGTGGGAGGTTGCCCGTTCCGGCAGTCGCACGGGTTCGAGCAGCCGACCGTCCAGAAGACGCAGACCAGGGACCTGCCCACCGTCATCGGGCAACTGCTGCCGCCCACCGGATCCGTGGAAGTGCAGGTCGACACGCCCTGCCGCGTGCACATGGCGCACATGCACCCGACGGACGAAACGCTGCACATCGTGGAGGGTGAGATCACGTTCCAGGTCGGAGCGGCGGAGCTCGTCTGCGGGCCCGGCGACCGGCTGCTGCTGCCAGCGAACACCGAGCATGCTTCCGTCGCGGGCGAGGGTGGCTGCACTTACGTGATCGCCACGCGCGTTGTGGAGAACGACGCACGCCTTGCGCGGGCCGAAGGCTGAGATGCAGAGCAGCAAGCGCAAGATCGGCGTCGTCGTCGCAACCTCCCTGTCGGTGACGATGATCGTCGGAGCGGGCCTGCTGGCTCTGCCGGGCCTGAGCTTCGCGAAATCCGGCAGATACGGATATGTCTCCTGGATCCTGGTGGCGATCGCGATGCTGCCGCTCCTGGAGATATTCTCGTTCTTCGCCAAGAGGAACCCGAGCGCCGGCGGCGTGGTGGGCTACGTGCGTGCGAGCCTGGGCACGCGGTGGGGCACGGTCTGCGAGACCATCATCCTGGGGACTTTCACCCTGGGGGTTCCCGCGATCGCACTCATCGGTTCGCAGTATCTGCACCAGTCCTTCACCGGGGCGCCGGTCACGGCCATCGCGCTGGCGACGATCTGCATTGCCTTCGTGTTCGGCGTGATCGGGCTGCGGATATCCGGGGTCATCCAGACAGGCATTGCCCTGTTCATCGTCCTGGGACTGATCGCGATCGGCGCGGGCTTCCTGGCGACAGTCGCCGGAGTGCCCCAGCAGGCCACGCCGCACGCTGCGCAGGAGACGGTGGGCGGGATCCTGGCGGCGATTCCGTTGATCCTGTTCGCATTCACGGGCTGGGAGATGACGGCTTTCCTGGCGGAGGACATGGCCAGGCCCGAGCGCGACATGCCGCTGTCGATCTGGGTGAGCTTCGTGATCGTGGTCCTGCTCTACGTGCTCATCGCCTGGATCGTCTCTTCCTATGGAGAGCACACAGCCGGCTGGCACCTTGCCCCGGTCACCGAGATGGCCCGGCTCTGGCTGGGGCAGTCCGGTGCCAGGTGGGTCAGCGTGATCGCGGCGCTGCTGGTCGCGGCAAACGTCATCGCCGCGTTCATCTCGGTGTCCCGCGCGCTGTTTTCCGCGGGCCGGGACGGCATCCTGCCGGCATTCGTGTCCAGGGTCAGTTCGCGCCAGGAGCCGGTGCTGGCCATGGCCCTGACCTTCGTCATCTTCGCCACGGTGATCGCCGCCAGCCATTACGGCCTGGTGGCAGTGGACGTGCTGCTGCAGCTTGCCGGACAGAACTTCTTCGTCCTGTACCTGCTTGTGTCCGTCGGCTATCTGGTCCTCAACAAAGGCCATGCGCTGCGGCGGCTGATCGGCCTTGCCGGCATCCTGGTCGTCGTGGGCATGATGCTGCTGTTCAGCGTGACGGGACTGGTCTATTGCCTGTGCCTGCTGGCCGTCGGCCTCTGGCTCGGCGGGAGGCCGGCGAGGCTGCGCGAGGCGCCGACCTGAGGGCGGTGGCACGCCAGGGATGCGCATCGGCCTGATCTCCGACACCCACGGCCTGCTGCGGCCCGAGGCCGGGGAGTTCCTGCGCGGCTGCGACCAGATCCTGCACGGCGGCGATATCGGGAAGGCGGAGATCCTGGAGCAGCTCGCAGCCATCGCGCCGGTGGCAGCGGTGCGCGGGAACAATGACAACGGGCCGTGGGCGGATGGGATTCCAGAGACGCGGCGACTGGTGTTCGGTGGTGTGGTGTTCTACCTGCTGCACGATCTTGCGCAATTGGCCATCGATCCGCGTGCCGAAGGTGTGCGTGTGGTGGTGGGCGGGCATTCGCACAAGCCGTCGGTGCGCGAGCAGGGCGGTGTGCTGTACGTGAACCCCGGAAGCGCCGGGCCGCGGCGCTTCAAGCTGCCGGTGTCGGTGGGCGAGGTGCTGGTGCGCGGCGGTGAGGTCATGGCGCGCACAACGGAGCTTCAGATCGAATCGCGTTAAGCTGCGCCCTCAACAGGGACGAGGGGGCGCCGATGAAGTCCACCCGCCAGCCGAAGGCGCCCGGCCACGATATGGCCGAGACCGCGTCCGAGGCCGAGGTGATCGAGGACGCACGACCCCAGGCACTGGCGCAGCGCAAGCTGCAGGACGCTGCGGCGCAGAGCCCGCAGGCGCGGCGCATGGCGCAGCTGCGCGAGATGGTCGATGGCAGCCCGGTGCAGCTGCGCCAGGGCGGCGTGGTGCAGCGGCTGGAGGCGGAGGATGCGCGCAAGCGCCTGGGGGCCGAGGTCGGCGAGCAGAAGAATACGGTGGCCGTGCTGATCGCGCTGCATGCGGTGCGCGACGAGATTCCCAAGATCGAGGCGGCGCTCAGCAAGTACCCGGACTTCCTGAAGCAGTACCCGGTGCGGCCGCGCAGCGGCTTCGTTTCGACCCGGAAGCAGATGCGCGGCATTCTGCAGCTGCCCGTGAAGGCGCTGCTCGGCGACCTGCCCACTTTCCTCGACGTGCTGGAAAGCCTCGAGGACTGGTACATGGAGGCCGATCCCGAGGAGCGGGAAGAACAGGCCCGCAAGAACCTGGCCCACTGGCAGCACATGGTGCTGACGTTCACCGGGGCCGACGCACCCATCACAGCGCTGCTCGACTCCAGGCCAGCAAGCGATGATCTCATCGACGCCGGGATGGTACGGATCCAGCGGCTGCGCCAAGAGATCACCATGTGGTTCAGCACGGCCGGCGGCTTTTCGGCGATGGGCCGGGCGCACGACATCACCACGGACATCCAGCCCCAGAAGAATGAGAACGAGTCCCTGCAAGAACGCAAGGAAGCAGAGAAGGATGAGCCGGGCGCGGCCACGGACGGCATGGAGAACGACGACAGCTTCGTCCGCGGCTATTCCCAGGGCCCAGGCGGCAAGGCCGCCCGGGTATCCGACAGGATCAACGTTCACAAGAAGAAGCGCCTGATCGTCCAGGAAGGGCCACTCTTCGTTGGAGCGGCGCGGATCATCGACGCCGATGTATCAGACGCTACGCTGCCCCGAGAGGAACGGCGCAAGTCCGTGGAGGGTGGCATGAAGCGCTTAGGCGCGGGGGGCGACTGGGAGAAGAGGTTCACTACGCTGCCGGCGCCGCGCGACCGGGGCGACGGCCAGTACACCAACATGAACAAGACCAACGCGCGCGGCTACGCGTGGCTGCACGACATGCCGGGCTGGAAGACCACCGCCTGGGAGTGGCTGCACGTGCGCGCGGCCTCGCTGGGCGGCGCCACCGACGGCAGCAACCTCGTGCTGGGGACCAGGGACGCGAACACGCTGATGATGCCGTTCGAGTCGAACATCCGGATGCTGTCGGGCCTGGTCAAAAGCTACCCCGCAACCCTGGACACGCTCGCCGTGCGCTGGACGACCGAGGACAGCGAGATGCACGCGCCCAAGACGATCAAGATCACCTGGGACCTGCTGCCCAAGGAGGGCGCGCCGGAGAAGGTGGCCACGCTCGCGGGCAAGGCGAGCGGCGAGGTGGTGGTGTCCAACCTGCACACCCATTCCAATCTGTCGAAGGTGGAGGTGCAATGGATCGAAGGCCAGCTCTCCGGGTTCCGCAAGAGCCTGGAAGGCGACGAGCAGGGTTGAGCTTGCGCGCGGGCCGCCTCACGACGCCGGCCGCGCCCCCATCGCCTGCCGCTCCATGGCCTCCTTCACCTCGCGCCCCAGCTCGATCACCGCCATCGCGTAGTAGCTGGACCAGTTGTAGCGCGTGACCACGTAGAAGTTTTCGGTGCCGGCCACGAAGGTCGGTGGGTCGCCGCCGTTCTGCAGCTCGATCAACGCCAGCGGCCCTGTGTGTTCCAGTGCCGCGCCTTCCAGCACCGCGCCCCTGGCCTGGAAACTCGCCACGCTGAAGGTCGGCAGGATGTCGGGCGCGAGCAGGGCGCCCAGGTCCAGCTTGTCCTTGTCGAAGCTCACCGGGTAGTGCGTCGGCATGCCGGTGTGCCAGCCGTAGCCCTTGAAGTAGTTCGCCACCGAGCCGATCACGTCGTCGGTGCTGCGCGTGAGGTCGATGGTCTTGTCGCCGTCGTAGTCCACCGCCCAGCGCGCGATGCTGCTGGGCATGAACTGCGGCATGCCGGCCGCGCCGGCAAAACTGCCGCGCGGGCGCAGCGGGTCGCTGCCGCGCTTGTTGTGCCACACCAGGAACTGCTCCAGTTCCGATCGGAAATACGCCGCGCGCTCGGCCGCGCGCGGATGCGCCTGCGGAAAGTTGAAGGTCAGCGTGGCCAGCGCGTCCAGCACGCGGTAGTCGCCCATCTGCTGGCCGTAAATGGTTTCCACCCCGATCACGCCGACGATGATCTCCGCCGGCACGCCGAACTCCTTTTCGGCGCGCTCCAGCGTCGCGCGGTTGGCCTGCCAGAAGCGCACGCCGGCATTGATGCGCACCGGGTCGATGAAGCGGCTGCGGTAGACGCGCCAGTTCTTCGGCGTGGTGCTGGGCGCCGGCTGGGTGAAGCGGATCACGCTTTGCACCTGCTGGGCCTGCGCGACGGCCGTGCGCACCCAGTCGCGGTCGATGCCGTGCTTCTCGGCCACCTCGTCGGCGAAGCGCATGGCCTGCTCGTCGTTGGCATAGGGCGCGCCGATGGTGCGCGCGGCCGCCGCCTGCTTGCGCGCGCCGGCAGGTTGCGCCAGTGCGGCCGTCATGGCCAGCCCGAGGACGGCGGCGGCCAGCAGCGCGCGCGCGGGCTTCATTGCGGCCAAGGCAGCCGGCGCAGCTCGCGGCGCAGGCTTGCGAAGGTGGTGGAGGGCGGGTCGGCGCTGTAGCGCAGCATTTCCAGTCGAATCAGCCATTGCGCCAATGGTCTCGCATCCGGGCCGAAATGTGCAGTCGCCGCAGCCGCGATTTTTCGCGGTGGGCTGGTTGGCGGCAGTTCCAGGCCGCTGTGCTTCAGCCGTTTGCGCACCCGCGCCAGCAGGCGCAGCCAGGGGTCGTGCTGCACCTTGTCCCACCAGCTCCAGGCCGCGCCCAGCAGCGCAGCGCCGACCAGCAGGCCCAGCAGCACGTAGCTCAGGTCTTCCCAGCTGGGCGAGCTGAAGCCCATGTTCCTCAGCAGGTCCAGCTGCTTGCTCTGGGTGTAGTTCAGCACCCACTGGTTCCAGCTGTTGTTGAGCGCGTCCCAGGCGGCGCGCAGCTGCGCCGCCAGGTTGGGGTTGACCGTGCCGAGCGCGGCGGCGAACACGCCGCGCGGCGCCTGCAGCCGCTGGAACGCGCCGACGCGCCCCGGCATGACCGCGCCGGTGGGGTCCACCCGCACCCAGCCGCGGCCGGCCAGCCAGACCTCGGCCCAGGCATGGGCGTCGCTGTTGCGCACCACCCAGAAGCGGTCCACGTCGTTGAGCTCGCCGCCCTGGAAGCCGGTGACCACGCGCGCGGGAATGTTCATGGCGCGCATCAGCACCACGAAGGCCGAGGCGATGTGTTCACAAAAGCCCTGCTTGCGGTCGAACCAGAACTCGTCGGCGGTGTGGGTGCCGTAGGTGCCCGGCTCCAGCGTGTAGCTGTAGCCGCCGGTGCGCAGGCGCTGCAGCGCGGCTTCGATCAGTGCCGGCTTGTCCGATGCGCGGCCGCGCATCAGCTCGGCCGCCAGCGCGTGCGTGCGCGGGTCGAACCCCGGCGGCAGGTCCAGGTAGTGCGGCAGCACGCCGGCCATGGCGGCGGAGCCGGCCTCGTAGGTGGGGTGGCTCTCCGCGCGGTAGCGCAGCAGGTCGGTGACGGGCCGCGAGGCGATCCATTGCAGCTCGGGCGTCATCACGGCTTCCAGCCCGTAGGCCGCGGGCGCCTTCGACGCGGCGTCCAGCACCAGCAGCCAGGGCCGGTTGTTCGGCTCCAGCGTGACCGCGTAGCGCACCGGCTCGCCGGCGGTGCGCAGCTGCGCGTTGCCGAACGAGGCCGGCAGGCGCGCCAGCAGGCGTTCGTTCAGCGGTCGCCATTCGCGCCCGTCGAACGTGCTGAGCACCGGCCCGCGGAAATACAGCTGGGCCTGCGCGGGCGGCTGGCCGTCCCACTTGATGCGCAGCGCGATGCCGTCGTCCAGCGCCAGGCTGGCCATGCTGCCCACCGCCATGCTGGACGACAGGCCGCTGCGCCCGCTCATCGCGTCGTTGGGAATGCCCCACAGCGGCGCGAAGCGCGGGAACAGCACGAACAGCACGGCCATCACCGGCGCGCCCAGCAGCGCCATCTTCAGCGCCACCTTGGCCGCTTCGGCCAGCGGCGGGCGGCCGGCAGGCAGGTGCGCGTTGACCAGCGCGGTCAACAGGCCCAGCAGGCCCAGCAGCATGGCGGCCGCCACCGGCAGCGACTGCGAGAAGAAGAAGTTCGTGAGCATCGTGAAGAAGCCCAGGAAGAAGATCACGAAAGCATCGCGCCGCGCGCGCAGCTCCAGCGTCTTGAGCGCCAGCAGCACCACGATCAGCGTCACGCCGGCGTCGCGGCCCAGCAGGGTGCGGTGGGTGAACCAGGTGCCGGCCAGCGCGGCGGCGACCAGCGCCAGCATCCACCAGGCATTGGGCAGCGGCCGCGCGCGCAGCGCCAGCCAGCCGCGCCAGGCCAGCACGCCCAGCGTGAGCAGGCTGCACCAGACAGGCAGGTGGCCGACGTGCGGCAGCACCAGCCAGCCGATCACGGCCAGCAGGAACAGCGTGTCGCGCGCGTCGCGCGGCAGCGTGCCCAGGCGGGCCAGCGCAGGAAGCGTGGCGCTCAGCATGTGGCCAGTGCCTCCAGGCATTGGCGCTTGTGCGCCTCGCCGCCCGAGGGCGCGATCTGCCGGCCCGGCAGGCGCAGGCCGTAGTCCAGGCCCAGCTTGTCGGCCTGCAGCACCCAGGCGGTCAGGCGCGCCAGCTTGCGCTCCAGGTCGCCGGCGCCGGCCGCGGCGATGTCCAGCCACAGCTCGTAGCGCTGCGCCTGCAGGGCGTCGCGGCTGACCAGTTCGCCGGACTTGGCGGCCTTCTTCCACACCACCAGCTTGAGCGGGTCGCCGCGGCGGTAGGCGCGCACGCCCTCGAATTCGCCGCTGTCGCTGGCGCGCGCGGCCGCCTGGCCGCCGGCGCGCGGCTCGCCCGGCGGCAGCGGCGGCGGGAAGGCCTCGGGCGCGGGATAGACCAGCACCTGGGCGGCCGGCCGCCACACCGTCCAGACGCGAAAGGTGCCGAGCGGGAAGCGCGTTTCGGCGGTGAGCGGCGGCACGTGGTGCAGGCCGCGCCGCTCGGGCTTGAAGGCCACCTGCACGGTGGTGCTGCCTTGCGCCGGCACGTCGGTCCAGCTCCAGCGGTCGGCGTGCGTCGCGTCCAGCACCGCCAGGCCGATGCCGTGGCGGGTGGAACTGCGCGTGTTGTCCAGGGTGACCGACAAGGTGGCGGCGCTGCCGGCGAAGCGGGGCTCCGGCGGCGCCAGGTGCATGGTGAGGCCGCGCAGCGTGCCGTGGCACACGTGCATGCCGGCCGCGGCGCTGCCGGCCAGCAGGAAGGTCAGCAGGTAGCCGAGGTTGAGCTGGTAGTTGATCGAGCCGACCAGCAGCACCAGCAAGGTGGCGCCCAGCATGAAGCCGGGCCGCGTCGGCAGGATGTAGACGTTGTGCTGGCCGAGCGCGATGGTGTCGGACAGCGGCAGGCGCGCCTGCCACCACTGGCGGAAGCGCTTGCGCACCAGCGCGAGCGGGTTGAGCGTTGAGCGTTGGGCGTTGAGCGAGGAATCCCGCTTACGCTCAACGCTCAACGCCGAACGCTCAACCGCATTCATGGCAGCGGCACCGCCTCCAGCATCGCCCGCACCTGCTCGGTCGGGCCGCGCCCGGCGTCGCCGACCGGCACCAGGCGGTGCGCCACGGTCTGCGGGAAGATCGCCTGCACGTCGTCGGGCGCCACGTAGGCGCGGCCGGACAGCAGGGCTTGCGCCTTGGCGGCACGGATCACGGCGATGCCGGCGCGCGGGCTCAGGCCCTGCAGGAACCAGCGGCCCGAACGGGTGGCGGCGACCAGGTCCTGCACGTAGTCGAGCAGCGGGTCGGCCGCGTGCACCGCCAGCACCTGCTGCTGCAGCGCCTGCAGCTCGATCGGCGCCAGCGTGTTGCCCAGCGCGTCGATCATCTCGCGCCGGTCGCCGCCGTTGAACAGTTCGCGCTCGGCCGCGCGGTCGGGGTAGCCCAGCGAGATGCGCATCAGGAAGCGGTCCAGCTGCGACTCCGGCAGCGCGAACGTGCCCAGCTGGTCGTGCGGGTTCTGGGTGGCGATGACGAAGAACGGATCGGGCAGGGCGCGCGTCTCGCCTTCCACCGTGACCTGCTTTTCCTCCATGGCTTCCAGCAGCGCGCTCTGCGTTTTCGGGCTGGCGCGGTTGATCTCGTCGGCCAGCAGCACCTGCGCGAAGATCGGGCCGGGGTGGAACACGAAGGTTTCCTTGCCGCGGTCGTAGATGGACACGCCCGAGAGGTCGCTGGGCATCAGGTCGGCGGTGAACTGCACGCGCGAGAACTGCAGGCCGAAGGCGCGCGCCAGCGCGTGCGCCAGGGTGGTCTTGCCGACCCCCGGAACGTCCTCGATCAGCAGGTGCCCCCCCGCCAGCAGGCAGGCGACGCAGTCGCGCACCTGGGCGGGTTTTCCGACAATCACCGTGTTAAGCTGGCCGAGGAGCGTTTTGAGTTGTTGTTGTGCATCCATGGCACGACGTTATCGCAAAAAACCACGTGGGCTGAGCGCAGGGTGAGCAAAACCGGGTATTTCACGCATCCCGATTGCCGCAAGCACGACATGGGGCCGGGCCATCCCGAATGCCCCGAGCGGCTGGACGCGATCGAGGACCGCCTGCTCGTGACGGGCGTCGGCGACGCGCTGGAGCGGCGCGAGGCGCCCGAAGCGGCGGCGGCGCAGATCGACCGCGCCCACACCGCCGAACACCGCCAATGGCTGCTGGCCAGGCAGCAGGGCCTGTTCGAGCAGCGGCGCGCGGGCGGCCCCGACCACGTGCAGATCGACCCCGACACCGCCATGAACGCCCACACCTGGGAAGCCGCCATGCGCGCCGCCGGCGCCGCGGTGGCGGCCACCGACGCGGTGATCGCCGGCGAGCTGGAAAACGCCTTCTGCGCGGTGCGCCCGCCCGGCCACCACGCCTGCCACGACCACGCCATGGGCTTCTGCTTCTTCAACAACGTGGCGGTGGCCGCGCGCCACGCGCTGGAGCACCACGGGCTGGAGCGGGTGGCGGTGGTCGATTTCGACGTGCACCACGGCAACGGCACCGAGGACATCCTGTCCGGCGACGCGCGCGTGCTGATGGTGAGCTTCTTCCAGCATCCGTTCTATCCGTATTCCGGCGACAAGCCGCACGCGGCCAACATGGTCAACCTTCCGGTGCCGGCGTACACGCGCGGCCTGGAAGTGCGCGAGCTGATCGAGAGCGCCTGGATCCCGCGGCTGGAGGCGTTCAGGCCGCAGATGCTGTTCGTCAGCGCCGGCTTCGACGCGCACCGCGAGGACGACCTGGGCCAGATGGGTTTGGTCGAAGCCGACTACGCCTGGATCACCGGCCGCCTCAAGGACATCGCCCGCAAGCACGCGCAGGGCCGCATCGTGTCCTGCCTGGAAGGCGGCTACAACCTCAGCGCCCTGGGACGCAGCGTCGAGGCCCATCTTCGCGTCCTGGCGGACATCTGACGAGACCACCATGGACAACGCACCCCTGCTCGAATCGCGCGACGCCCGCGGCGTCGTCACCCTCACGCTGAACCGGCCGGCCAGCTTCAACGCGCTCAGCGAAGAGATGCTCGCGGCGCTGCAGTCCGCGCTGGACCGCATCGCTGGCGACGAATCGGCGCGCGTGGTCGTCCTCGCGGCCGAAGGCAAGGCCTTCTGCGCCGGCCACAACCTGAAGGAAATGATCGCGCGGCCCGAGCTGGACTACTACCGCAAGCTGTTCGCGCAGTGCAGCCGCATGATGCTGGCCCTCCAGAAGCTGCCGGTGCCGGTGATCGCGCGGGTGCAGGGCGTCGCCACCGCGGCGGGCTGCCAGCTGGTGGCGCAGTGCGACCTGGCGGTGGCGTCCACCGAGGCGAGCTTCGCCGTCAGCGGCGTCAACTACGGCCTGTTCTGCTCCACCCCCAGTGTGGCGCTGCTGCGCAACGTGCCCGCCAAGCAGGCGATGGAGATGCTGGTCACCGGCGACTTCATCGACGCGAGGCAGGCGGTGGAACGCGGCCTGGTCAACCACGCGGTGGCGCCGGACCTGCTCGACGCCGAGATCGAGCGGCTGGCCGCCAGCATCGTTTCCAAGCCGCGCGTGGCCATCGCCATGGGCAAGGAACTGTTCTACCAGCAGCGCGACATGGGCACCGCCGCGGCCTACCAGCTGGCCGGCGAAACCATGGCCGTGAACATGATGGACGGCTGCGCGCTGGAGGGCGTGACCGCGTTCACCGAGAAGCGCAAGCCGAATTGGACTTGATGCCGTTCGGGCTGAACTCCATCCCGTTCGGGCTGAGCCTGTCGAAGCCCTTCGACAAGCTCAGGGCGAACGGAACTTGAACACATGACCGAACTCGACAAGCTGGCCCGCGACCTGGGCCACCCGGGAATGCCCTGGGAAATCGCCGTACTGCTGGGCTGCCTGGTGCTGGCCTGGGGCGTTGCCTGGCTGATCGGCCGGCGCCGCGCGGGCGAGTCCGTGTGGTTCGGCCGCGCCGTCATCGACGGCCTGCTGTTCCCGCTGCTGGCGCTGGTGCTGACCTATGGCGCCGCGCTGGTGCTGGCGCACTCGCAGCGCGTGGTGCTGCTGCGGGTGGCGATTCCGGTGCTGCTGGCGCTGGCCGGCATCCGGTTCCTCGCACGCGTGTTCACCGTGGTGTTCCCGAACTCCGCGCTGGCGCGGCTGGTGGAGCGGCTGTTCTCCTGGCTGGCCTGGCTGGTCGCGGCGCTGTGGATCGTCGGCCTGCTGCAGCCGGTGATGGCGGAACTCGACGCCATCTACTTCGCCTTCGGCAAGGCCAAGGTCAGCCTGCTGGCCATGATCCAGGGCGTGCTGTCTTCCGGCCTGGTGCTGGTGATCGCGCTGTGGATTTCCGCGGCGCTGGAACGCAAGGTGCTGCGCGACGCGGTGCACGACCTGTCGCTGCGCAAGGTGGCGGGCAACGCCATCCGCGCCGTGCTGCTGCTGGTGGGCCTGCTGTTCGCGCTGTCGGCGGTGGGCGTCGACCTCACGGCGCTGTCGGTGCTGGGCGGCGCGCTGGGCGTGGGCCTGGGCTTCGGCCTGCAGAAGCTGGCGGCCAACTACATCAGCGGCTTCGTGATCCTGTTCGAGCGCAGCCTGCGCATCGGCGACACGGTGCGCGTGGACAACTTCGAGGGCGTGGTGGCGGACATCAAGACGCGCTACACGCTGATCCGCTCGCTGGCCGGGCGCGAGTCCATCGTCCCCAACGAGAAGCTGATCACCGAGCGCATCGAGAACCTGTCGCTGGCCGACCCGCGCATCCTGCTGACCACCGACGTGACGGTGGGCTACGACAGCGACGTCGACCGCGTGCAGGAGATCCTGCTGGGCGCGGCGGCGGGCGCGCAGCGCGTGATCGCCGACCCCGAACCGGCCGTGCGGCTGGTGCGCTTCGGGCCGGACGGGCTGGAGTTCCAGCTGCAGTTCTGGATCGAGGACCCGGGCAACGGGCAGATGAACGTCAAGTCCGAGGTGAACCTGGCCATCCTCAAGGGGCTGCGTGCGGCGGGCATCGAGATTCCGTATCCGCAGCGCGTGGTGCACGTGCGGCAGGCGCCCGCGGCGGAGCCGGAGCCCGGCAAGCCGGCGTGAGCGCGATGCAGGCCGCCGCTACGCCCAGGCTGAGCCTTCGCGAAGGCCGCGCGATCTGGCTGGCGATGCGCAGGGACGTGGAGATCGCCTGCCTGCTCGCGGCGTCGCCGGTGCGCACGGCGCTCAAGGCGGGTGTGCTGTTCGTGCTGCTGGCCGGCGCGCTGGCGCTTGCCTGGAGTTCCGCATCGCTGTGGCTGTCGGCCGCGGCGTGGATCGCGCTGGCGCTGCTGCTCGCGCAGTTCGCTTTCATCGGCCACGATGCCGGACACCTGTCCGCCGCGCGGAGTGCGGGTGGCAACCGCGCCTTCGGGCAACTCTGCATGACCTTGGTGACCGGCCTCGCGTTCGACGAATGGATCGCACGGCACCGGGCGCACCACCGCCACTGCCAGGTGGAGGCGCACGATCCGGACATGGCGGTCGATGCGGTGGTGTCGCTCACCGAAGGCTCGCGGCACGCGAAGGGACCGTTCGGCCGCTTCATGACGCGGTACCAGGGCGCAACGATCTGGGTGCTCTCGCTGCTGTTCGGCCACAGCCAGCGCCACCTGTCGCAATGGGTGGTGCTGCGCGCACCGCAACGCCATCCGCTCGATGCGCTGGTGCTGGGCCTGCACTTCGGGCTGTGGTTCGCGCTGCCGTGCCTGGTGCTCGGCGTGCCGGTGGGAGCCGCGCTGCTGGCGTACCTGGTGCCGCTGACGCTGCTCGGGCCATATCTCGCGGCGATCTTCTGGGTCAACCACATCGGCATGCCGCTGGTCGAGGCGCCCGAGCGCTTCTCGTTCCTGGAGCACCAGGCCGTGACCTCGCGCACCGTGCTGTGCGCGCCGGCCTGGCACTGGGTGTTCGGTGGGCTCAACTTCCAGGTCGAGCACCACCTGTTCCCAAAGGTGCCGTCGGGGCGGCTGGCGCAGGTGCAGGCCATCGTGCGCAGGCATTTCGACAGCCACTGCGTGGACTACCACGCGGTGCCGTGGCCGGCTGCCTGTGCCGCCGTCGCGGCGCACCTGCGCGCGGTGGCGCGGGCGGCATGAGCGGGCAGGCCATGTACTCGCGCGCGCAGCGGCTGCTGGAGATTGCGGCGATTGCTTGCTTCACACTGCTGGCTGTCGCCTGCGCATGGCGCTTGGCCGTGTCGGTTCCGGCGCATTGGCTGCCGGTGCTGCTCGCAGTGGGCGTTCCGCTCGGCTGGCTCGCATCCGACCTGTTCAGCGGCATCCTGCACTGGGCTTTCGATACGCTGGGCAGCGTGCACACTCCGGTGATCGGCCCGGCCTTCATCCGCCCGTTCCGCGAGCACCATGCCGACCCGCAGGCGATGACACGGCACGACTTCGTCGAGACGCATGGCGCGAGCTGCCTGGCCGCATTGCCGGTGCTGGGGATCGCGCTCACGCTGCGGCTGGACGGCTTCGCATCCGCGCTGCTCAGTGCCTGGCTGCTGGCCGTCGCGCTCGGCGCGCTGGCCACCAACCAATGCCACAAGTGGGCGCACATGGCGCCGGGCGACACGCCGCGTGCCGTGCGCTGGCTGCAGCGGCGCGGCTGCGTCCTGCCGCGCGCGCACCACCGGCGGCACCACACGCCGCCTTTCGATTCGCATTACTGCATGTCCTGCGGCTGGCTGAACCGGCCGCTGAACGCGCTGCTGCGGGCATGGCGCTGAGTCCCGCCTTGCGCATCGCCATCGGCAAGCGGGCCGGCCTGGTGTCCGGGCTGCTCGGCGTGCTGTGCGTGCTGGGCGAGCTGTGCTTCCTGCTGCCCGACCTGCTGGTGATGCGCGACGCACTGCCGGTGTACGTTGCGCACATCGAATTGTTCCGCGGCCTGCTGCGCGCCAGCATCTTCACCACGCTGGCGCTGGGCGCGGCGGCGGTCCTGCTGTCGCGGCCCAACCGCCGCGGGCTGCTGGGCATCGTGCTGGGCGTCGTCGCGCTGGCGATGGGCGGCGCCGATGCGCAGCCGGTGGGCATCGGCGTGGCCGGCGGCTTCTCGTTCGGGCTGGACTACTTCGTGCTGGAACTGCTGGTGCTCGGCCTGGTGTTCGTGCCGCTGGAAGCCTTGTTCCCGCTGCGCGCGCAGAAGGTGTTGCGCGCCGGCTGGCACACCGACGTGAAGCATTTCTTCGCCAGCCACGTGGGCGTGCAGCTGGTGTCGCTGGCCGCGCTGGTGCCGGCGCAGTGGCTGTTCGCCTGGGCGGTGCGCCCGGCGTTCCAGCAGGCGGTGGCGGCGCAGCCGCTTTGGCTGCAGTTCGTGGAGATCGTGGCGGCGGTGGACTTCGCCACCTACTGGATCCACCGTGCATTCCACCAGGTGCCGTGGCTGTGGAGCTTCCACGCCATCCACCATTCCAGCCAGGAGATGGACTGGCTGGCCGGCTCGCGCATCCACGTGGTGGATGCGTTGGTGACGCGCGCCGTGGCCTTCGTGCCGATCTTCGTGCTGGGCTTCGCGCCGGCGGCGCTGTACGCCTACCTGGTGTTCGTGTCGTTCCACGCGGTGTTCATCCACGCCAACCTGAAATGGCGCTTCCCGCTGCTGCGCTGGATGCTGTCCACGCCGGAGTACCACCACTGGCACCACACCTCGGACGAGGAAGGACTGGACAAGAACTTCGCGCAGCTGGTGCCGCTGTGGGACATCGTGTTCCGCACCGTGCACCTGCCGGCGCATTGGCCCAGGCGCTACGGCACGGTGAACTTCCAGCCGCCGGAGAGCTACCTCGGGCAGCTGGCGTATCCGCTGCGGCGAAAGAGCCGGCCCACGCCGTACGGTTAGGAGGAAACCGCGCCGTTCGCGAGGCCGGCACCGCTGCGTCCCGGCCGCAGCCACTTGGCCAGCACGCGCCGCAGCTCCTCGGGTTCGAACGGCTTGAGCACGTAGTCGTTCATCCCCGCTTCCTCGCAGCGCTGCCTGTCCTCGAGCATCGCGTTGGCCGTCATCGCGACCACGGGCAGCTCGGCGAACCGGGGCTGCTGCCTCAGCCTGCGCGTCGCGGTCACGCCGTCCATCACCGGCATCTGCATGTCCATGAACACCAGGTCGTAGTCCTTGCGGGCAAGCATCTCCAGGGCGACGCTGCCGTCCTCGGCGACGTCCACGGTCACGCCGAAGTCCTGCAGCAGCTCGGTGGCCACCAGCTGGTTGATCTCGTTGTCTTCCACCACCAGCACGGCGGCGCCGGCGATGGCCTCCGCGGGCAGGCGGGTTGCGGCCGCCGCCGCTTGCACCGGCACATCCGCCGGCAGGCCGAAGCGCGCGGTGAACCAGAAGGTGCTGCCCGCGCCATGGGTGCTGGCGACGCCCACCGTCCCGCCCATCAGCTCGGCCAGCGCCTTTGCGATCGCCAGCCCCAGGCCGGTGCCGCCGAACTTGCGGGTGGTGGAGGTGTCGGCCTGCTGGAAGCTGCGGAACAGGCGGCCGATCTGCTCCTCGGTCAGGCCGATGCCGGTGTCGCTGACGGCGAAACGCAGCAGCACGCCGTCCTGCGAGCGTTCCTGCACGTCCACCCGCACGGCCACTTCGCCGCGCGAGGTGAACTTGACGGCGTTGCTCGCGTAGTTGATCAGGATCTGCCGCACCCGCAGCGAATCACCCACCAGCACGGCCGGGACATCGGGTGCGATCTCGAGCTTCAGGCCCAGGCCCTTCTCGGCGCACTTCTGCGCCAGCAGGGTGTCGACAGCCTCCAGCTGCTCGGCGAGGGCGAAGTCCGCCTGTTCGATGGCGAGCTGCCCCGCCTCCACCTTGGAGAAATCCAGCACGTCGTTGATCAGTCCCAGCAGGTGGCTGCCGGAACTCTGGATCTTGACGAGGTAATCGCGCTGCTGCTGCGTCAACTCGGTTTTCAGCGCGAGGTGCGACAGGCCGATCACGGCATTCATCGGCGTGCGGATCTCATGGCTGATGTTCGCGAGGAAGGCCGACTTGGTCCGGGTCGCTTCCTCGGCCATCTCCTTCGCATGCCGCGTGGCCAGCTCCGCCTCGTACCTGACGGTGATGTCGCGGCCGATGCCGATGACGCCCACCAGGCGGCCATCCACGCCCCACAGCGGCATCTTGCTTTTTTCCACCTGCACACGGCGCCCCTCGCTGTCCACCAGGAAGTCGTCGTACACCAGCTTTTCCAGCGACTGGATCACCATGGCGTCGCGCTCGCGGTTGCTGGCGGCGGCCTCGTGCGGGAACAGGTCGAAGTCGGTCGCGCCCACGATCGCCGATTTCGGCAGGTTCATGAAGCGGACGAACGCTTCGTTGCAGCCGAGGTAGGTGCCGTTCAGGTCCTTGTAGATCACCGTGTCGGGAATGGCGTCCAGCAGCGAGCCGAGCAGCGCCTGCTGGTGATCGATTCCATGGGAAAAATCCTCCGCGCGGCCACCGTCCCCGGCGGGGACGGTGGCGGTCGAGGTGTGGCTCATGATGGCTTCCGGCGCTTTGACGGACCATCAAACCACCCCGAGGCGCACGCGCCTTAGGCAATACGCGACAGCGCCTTAGGGAATTTACCCAAGCGGCTATTTCATCAGCGAAGGCAGCCAGAGGCTCAACTGCGGAAAGGCGATGAGCAATCCCAGCACCAGGATCATCACCACCACGAAGGGCCAGCAGCCGCGGAAGATCTGGCCCAGGCCGACATTGGGCAGCAGGGCGTTGATGACGAACAGGTTCATGCCCACCGGCGGCGAGATCAGGCCGATCTGCACGATCATCACGATCAGCACGCCGAACCACACCGGATCGAACCCCAGGCTGGTGACGATGGGGAAGAACAGCGGGATGGTCAGCAGCACCATGGTGAGTTCCTCCATCACCGTGCCCAGCAGCACGTAGATGGCCATCATCGCCACCACCACCATCACCGGAGACAGGCCCAGGTGGGTGATCCACTCCTTCAGGTCGCCGGGCATGGTGGTGAAGTTCACGAAGTTGGCGAAGATGGTGGCGGCGATCAGCAGCGTGAACAGCATGGCCGTGGTGCGCGCCGATTCCACCAGCACCTGCGCCAGGATGCGCCAGGTGAGGCGCCCGCGCGCCAGCGCGAACAGGAACGCGCCGGCGGCGCCGAATCCTGCCCCCTCGGTGGCGGTGAAGAAGCCGCCGTAGATGCCGCCCAGCACCACCAGCACCAGCACCGCCACGCCCCAGATGCCGCGCAGCGCGCGCCAGCGCTCGGGCCAGGTGTGGCGCTTGCCGGGCGGCGCGTGTTCCGGGTCGCGCATGGTCATGAGGACCACGCCCAGCATCAGCCCGGCGGCCGTGACCAGGCCGGGAATGACGCCGGCGGCGAACAGCTTGCCGATGCTGGTCTCGGTGATGATCCCGTAGATCACCATGATGGTGGACGGCGGGATCATGATGCCCAGCGTGCCGCCCGCGGCCATGACGCCGGTGGACAGCGAGTCGCTGTAGCCCAGCTTCTTCATCGACGGGTAGGCCACCTTGCTCATGGTGGCGGCGGTGGCGATGGACGAGCCGCAGATCGCGCCGAAGCCGGCGCAGGCGGCGATGGTGGCGTGCGCCAGGCCGCCGCGCAGGTGGCCGATGAAGGCGTAGGCGGCCTGGAACAGCTCGTGCGCGAGGCCGGCGCGCGCCACGAAGTTGCCCATCAGGATGAACAGCGGGATCACCGAGAGGGTGTAGGCGAAGCCGGTCTCGTAGACCACCTGCGCCGTGCTGGCCAGCGCCGGGTCCCAGCCGCGCATCAGGCCGATGCCGGCGAAGCCGACCAGGCCCATGGCGAAGGCGAGCGGCACGCGCATCAGCGCCAGCAGGAAGATGCCGGCGAATCCGAGCAGGGAAGCGGTCACAGGGCCACTCCTTCGCCTTCGGCGCGTTGTTCGGGCGGGTGGGCGACCAGCGTCAGGTGCACCAGGCCGGTCAGCACGCACAGCACGCCCATGCCGTAGAGGAAGGGCGCCTTCAGGATCTTCAGCTGCGCGGTGGTCTCGCCGGATTCGAGGAACTGGCCGCCGGAGCGCCACATCAGCCAGCCGAGCAGCAGCAGCACCACGGCGCACAGCAGGTGCACCAGCACGCCCTGCAGGCGGCGCAGCCAGGCCGGCATGTAGGGGTCCAGCGAATCGAATTCGACATGCTCGCCGCGCAGCGACACCAGGGGCAGCGCGCCGAAGATGACGATCACCATCAGCATTTCGGTCATCTCGAGCGAGCCGGGGATGGAGTTGCTCAGGAACTTGCGCCCCAGCACGTCGAAAAAGGTCAGCCCCATGATCGCGAACAGCGCCGTGCCGGACAGCAGCCCGCACAGAAGCTCCAGCAGTTTTTTCATCTCCGTCTTCCGTCAACCGGTGCGCGCAAAAGAAAGCGGCACCCAAAGCTCCCCTGGGTGCCGCGTTTGTACCAGACGCAGCGCGCGGCGGCGTCCGCGTTCCTGCTTACTTGGAGGCCTTGGCGATCTCGGCGCGGAAGTCGGCCAGCACCTTGTCGGCGTTCTTCAGGCCCTTGGCCTCGGCGTCCTTCACCCACTTCTGTTCCAGCGGCGCGGTCTTGGCTTTCACGTCGGACACGAACCTGGCGTCGGCCTTGACGATCTGCACGTTGTTGGCCTGCATCAGCGCGTAGGCGCGGCGGTCCACCTTGTCCCAGTTGCGCCCGAAGATGCGCGCGGCGACTTCGCCGGAAGCGGCGTCCACCGCCTTCTTTTCATCCGCGCTCAGCTTGTCGTACTTGCCCTGGTTCATCAGGAAGACGAAGCTGGTGTTGTACAGGCCGCCCGGGAAGGTGGTGGCGTGCTTGATCAGCTTGTCGATCTTGAACGACTCGGTGGATTCGGCCGGCAGCAGCGTGCCGTCCATCACGCCGGAGGACAGCAGCTCGTAGTTGTCGGTGGCCGGCTTCAGGGTCACGTTCATGTTCAGCGCCTTGGTCATGTCGTTGACCATGCCGCCGCCCACGCGCCACTTCAGGCCCTGCAGGTCTTCCACCTTGGCGACCGGCTTCTTGGTGTTGAAGACGATGCCGGGGCCGTGGGTGAACAGGGCCAGCACATGCACGCCCTGGTGCTCCTGCACGAACTCGGGGTGCTTCACCGCCATGCGGTGGAACGCCACGCAGATCGGCTCGGCGGCGTCGCCCAGGAAGGGCAGCTCCGCCATCTGCGACAGCACGAAGCGGCCAGGCGTGTAGCCGTGCACCGTGAACGACACGTCGGCCAGGCCGTTCTTCACCGCGTCGTAGGTGCCGGGCGGGTTGGCCACGGCGCGCGGCAGGATGTTGCACTTGACCTTGCCGCCGGAATTCTTCTCCACCAGGTCGCACCATTCCTTCTGGGCGATGCTGAGCGAGTGGGTGGGCGGAAGCCAGCTGGAAGCGGTGAGCACGGTCTGCGCCGAGGCGGAACCGCCGAACAGGGCTGCCGCGGCCAGCGCGGAGAGCGAGAAGAGAGGGCGTTTCACAGGGGAGAACTCCTTGTTGCTGTGCACAAGAATGTAAGGCCGTGTTCGCCGCGCACCGGTCCAGACTTTCCCGGACAACCGAGCAGCCCGACAGTAAAGCGCCGCGTATACTTGGAAAAAGAACGGTCGTTCTTTTTTCGGGACGAAGTGGCGGCCGAATAGAATCCAGTTGACGTAAACGTCAATTCGGCGTCCGGTCCGGTTTTCCCCCAATTCCCATAACTCAGGAGCTCCCCAGCATGAAGGTCCTCGTCCCCGTCAAGCGGGTGGTGGACTACAACGTGAAGGTCCGCGTCAAGTCGGACAACACGGGTGTGGACATCGCCAACGTCAAGATGAGCATGAACCCGTTCGACGAGATCGCCGTCGAAGAGGCTGTGCGGCTGAAGGAGAAGGGCGTGGCCACCGAGGTGATCGCCGTCTCCTGCGGCGTGGCGCAGTGCCAGGAGACCCTGCGCACCGCCATGGCCATCGGCGCCGACCGCGCCATCCTGGTCGAGACCACCGAGGAGCTGCAGCCGCTGGCCGTGGCCAAGCTGCTGAAGGCGCTGGTCGACAAGGAGCAGCCCGGCCTGGTGATCCTGGGCAAGCAGGCGATCGACGACGATGCCAACCAGACCGGCCAGATGCTGGCCGCGCTGGCCGACCTGCCGCAGGCCACCTTCGCCTCGAAGGTGGAAGTGGCCGACGGCAAGGCCACGGTCACGCGCGAGGTCGACGGCGGCCTGGAGACGCTGTCGATCACGCTGCCGGCGGTGATCACCACCGACCTGCGCCTGAACGAGCCGCGCTACGTGACGCTGCCCAACATCATGAAGGCCAAGAAGAAGCAGCTGGAGATCCTCAAGCCCGAGGACCTGGGCGTGGACGTCAAGCCGCGGCTGAAGACGCTGAAAGTGGTCGAGCCGGCCAAGCGCAGCGCCGGCGTGAAGGTGCCCGACGTGGCCACCCTGGTCGCGAAACTGAAGAACGAAGCGAAGGTGATCTGACATGGCAGCCCTGGTCATTGCCGAACACGACAACGCGTCCATCCGTGGCGCGACCCTCAACACCATCACCGCGGCCATCGCCTGCGGCGGCGACGTGCATGTGCTGGTGGCCGGCGAGAACGCCGGCGAAGCGGCCAAGGCGGCCGCCCAGATCGCCGGCGTCGCCAAGGTCATCCACGCCGACGGCGCGCAGTTTGCCCACGGCCTGGCCGAGAACGTGGCGGCCCAGGTGCTGGCGATCGCCAAGGACTACAGCCACATCCTGTTCCCGGCCACCGCCGGCGGCAAGAACGTGGCGCCGCGCGTCGCGGCCAAACTGGACGTGCAGCAGATTTCCGAGATCAGCAAGGTCGACAGCCCCGACACCTTCGAGCGCCCGATCTACGCCGGCAACGCCATCGCCACCGTGCAGAGCGCCGACGCGGTGAAGGTGATCACGGTGCGCACCACCGCGTTCGACCCGGCCGCCACCAGCGGCGGCAGCGCTGGTGTGGAAACCGCCTCCAGCGTGGCCGACAGCGGCAAGAGCAGCTTCCTCGGCCAGGAGATCGCCAGGAACGACCGCCCCGAGCTGACCGCGGCCAAGATCATCGTCTCGGGCGGCCGGGCGATGGGCAGCAGCGAGAAGTTCAACGAGGTGCTGATGCCGCTGGCCGACAAGCTGGGCGCCGCGCTGGGCGCCAGCCGCGCCGCGGTGGACGCGGGCTACGCGCCCAACGACTGGCAGGTCGGCCAGACCGGCAAGATCGTCGCGCCGCAGCTGTACATCGCCTGCGGCATTTCCGGCGCCATCCAGCACCTGGCCGGCATGAAGGACTCCAAGGTGATCGTCGCGATCAACAAGGACCCGGAAGCGCCGATCTTTTCCGTGGCCGACTACGGCCTGGAAGCCGACCTGTTCCAGGCGGTGCCGGAGCTGATCAAGGAGTTGTGAGATGAGCTACATCGCCCCCGTCAAGGACATGCTCTTCGACATCCAGCACCTGGCTGGCATCGAGGAGATCGCGCGCATGCCGGGCTTCGAGGAAGCCGGCCTGGACACCGCGCGCGCCGTGCTCGAGGAGTGCGCCCGCTTCAACCAGGAAGTGGTCGCGCCGCTCAATGTCGAGGGCGATCGCAATCCCTCGGCGTGGAAGGACGGCAACGTCCTCACCACGCCGGGCTTCCGCCAGGCCTACCGCCAGTTCGTCGAAGGCGGCTGGCAGAGCATCCAGCATCCCACCGACTTCGGCGGCCAGGGCCTGCCCAAGACCATCGGCGCGGCCTGCAACGAGATGCTGAACAGCGCCAACCTCAGCTTCGCGCTGTGCCCGCTGCTGACCGACGGCGCCATCGAGGCGCTGCTGACGGCCGGCTCGGACGACCTGAAGGCGGTGTTCCTGGAGAAACTGGTGAGCGGCGAGTGGACCGGCACCATGAACCTGACCGAGCCGCAGGCCGGCAGCGACTTGTCGCTGGTGCGCACGCGCGCCGAGCCGCAGCCCGACGGCACCTACAAGATCTCCGGCACCAAGATCTTCATCACCTTCGGCGAGCACGACATGGCCGAGAACATCGTCCATCTGGTGCTGGCCAAGATCCCCGGCTCGCCGGAGGGCGTGAAGGGCATCAGCCTGTTCGTGGTGCCCAAGTTCATGGTCGGCGCCGACGGCAGCGTGGGCGCGCGCAACGACGTGCACTGCGTGAGCATCGAGCACAAGATGGGCATCAAGGCCTCGCCCACCGCCGTGCTGCAGTACGGCGACCACGGCGGTGCCGTCGGCTACATCGTGGGCCAGGAGAACCGCGGCCTGGAGTACATGTTCATCATGATGAACGCGGCGCGCTACGCCGTGGGCATGCAGGGCGTGGCCATCGCCGACCGCGCCTACCAGAAGGCCGTGGCCTATGCGCGCGAGCGCGTGCAGTCGCGCCCGGTCGACGGTTCGCTGCCGGGCGCCGCGCCCATCATCCACCACCCCGACGTGCGCCGCATGCTGCTGACCATGCGCGCCTGCACCGAGGGCTGCCGCGCCATGGCCAGCGTGGCGGCGGCCGCCTACGACGCCGCGCACCGCCACCCGGACGCGGACGCGCGCAAGCAGAACCAGGCCTTCTACGAATTCCTGGTGCCGCTGGTCAAGGGCTACAGCACCGAGATGAGCCTGGACGTCACCTCGCTGGGCGTGCAGGTGCACGGCGGCATGGGCTTCATCGAGGAGACCGGCGCCGCGCAGTACTACCGCGACGCCAAGATCCTGACCATCTACGAAGGCACGACCGCGATCCAGGCCAACGACCTGGTCGGCCGCAAGACGGCGCGCGACGGCGGCCAGACGGCGCGCGGCATCGCCGCGCAGATCGAGAAGACCGAGGCCGCGCTGGCCAGGAGCGGCAGCCCCGCCGCGCTGGCCGTGCACAAGCGCCTGGGCGCCGCGCGCAAGGCCTTCGTGGAGGTGGTGGACTTCGTGGTGCAGCAGGGCAAGAGCGCGCCCAACGCGGTGTTCGCCGGCTCGGTGCCCTACCTGATGCTCGCCGGCAACCTGGTGGCGGGCTGGCAGCTGGCGCGCTCGCTGCTGGTGGCCGAGGAACTGGCCGCCAAGGGCGAGGACGTGGACTTCATGCGCGCCAAGATCGCCACCGCGCGCTTCTACGCCGACCACGTGCTGTCCAAGGCGCCGGGCGTGCGCGACAGCATCGTCGAGGGCGCCGACAGCGTCACCGACATGGCGCTGGAAGCTTTCTGAGCGTTTGAACGAAAGCGTGTCGGCTGCTTGACAGACAGCCGGCCGCTTTTCTCCCAAGATCGGTCCTTTCCACCGGAAGGCGTTTCCATGTCCAAGCTGCCCAGCGTCCTGCAACATCTCGCGCTGCCCGTGATCGGCTCGCCGCTGTTCATCATCAGCAACCCCAAGCTGGTGATCGCGCAGTGCAAGGCCGGCATCGTCGGTTCCATGCCCGCGCTGAACGCCCGGCCGGCGGCGCAGCTCGACGAGTGGCTGCACGAGATCACCGAGACGCTGGCCGCGTACAACCGCGCCAACCCGGACAACCCGGCCGCGCCGTTCGCCGTCAACCAGATCGTGCACAAGAGCAACGACCGGCTCGACTACGACATGGAAATGGCCGTGAAGTACAAGGTGCCGATCGTCATCACCTCGCTGGGCGCGCGGCCCGAGGTGAACCAGGCGATCCACAGCTACGGCGGCGTGGTGCTGCACGACATCATCAACAACATGTTCGCGCACAAGGCGATCGAGAAGGGCGCCGACGGCCTGATCGCGGTGGCGGCGGGCGCGGGCGGCCATGCGGGCGTGAAGAGCCCGTTCGCGCTGGTGCAGGAAATCCGCCAGTGGTTCGACGGCCCGATCGCGCTGTCCGGCGCCATCGCCACCGGCGGCGCGGTGCTGGCCGCGCAGGCCATGGGTGCCGACTTCGCCTACATCGGCTCGGCCTTCATCGCCACCCACGAGGCGCGCGCCAGCGACGCCTACAAGCAGGCCATCGTCGACGGCACTTCCGACGACATCGTGTACTCCAGCCTGTTCACCGGCGTGCACGGCAACTACCTCAAGCCCAGCATCCGTGCGGCCGGCATGGACCCGGACAACCTGCCGGAAAGCGATCCCAGCAAGATGAACTTCGGCGGCGGCGACAGCGCCAAGAAAGCCTGGAAGGACATCTGGGGCTGCGGCCAGGGCATCGGGGCGGTCACCGAAGTGACCTCCGCCGCCGACTACGTGGCCAAGCTCAAGCGCGGATACGCCGAAGCGCGCGCGCGCCTGTGCGCGCCGCAGCCGGCCTGAGCTTTCAGCTGCCCGGCCCGTACGTCAGTTCGGTCGCCTTGCCCCAGAACACGCGGTACATGAACACCGTGTAGACGATGATCGCCGGCAGGGTGATCGCCACGCCCACCAGGATGAACAGCAGCGCACTGGTGTCGCTGGCCGCCTGCCAGACCGTGAGCCTGTCGATCACGATGTACGGGTACAGGCTGTAGGCCAGGCCGAAGAAGGCCAGCACGAAGACCAGCACGGTGGAGGCGAACACCACCCAGCCGTAGCCCGCGGCCAGCACGCGCGGGCGCGACAGCACGTGCCATGCCGCGAAGAAGGCCGCGGCGCAGGCCAGCGGGATCGGCAGCAGCGCGAACAGCTGCGGCAGCGCGAACCACTTGTCGAACACCGTGGGGCTGACCAGCGGCGATGCGAGCGAGATGCCCGCCAGCGCGCCGCCCATCGGCCACAGCAGCCTGCGCGCCCAGGCGGCCGCCTTGTCGTGCAGCGCGCCTTCGGTCTTCATGATCAGCCAGCCCGCGCCCAGCACGGCGTAGGCGGTGGGCAGGGTCAGCGCGATGAAGGCCGAGAACAGCGTGGGCCACAGGCCGTGGTCGAAGCCGGTGAGGTAGCTGCCCAGCATCCAGCCCTGCGCCGTGGCCGCCAGCAGCGAGCCCGCCGAGAACAGCCGGTTCCACATCTGCTTGCGCGCCGCGCGCGCCTTCACGCGGAAGTCGAACGACACGCCGCGCAGCACGATGCCGACCAGCATCACCGCCACCGGCAGGTACAGCGCGCTCAGCACGATGCCGTGCGCCAGCGGGAAGGCGATCAGCAGCACGCCGATGCCCAGCACCAGCCAGGTTTCATTGGCGTCCCAGAACGGCCCGATGCTGGACACCATCACGTCCTTCTCGGCATCGTCGGCCAGCGGCAGCAGCAGGCCCACGCCCAGGTCGTAGCCGTCGAGCACCACATAGGCCAGCAGGGCCAGGCCCATCACGGCCATGAACAGCAGCGGCAGGAAGGTGGCGAGGTCCATCTCAAGCTCCTTGCGCGGCGGTGGTGGAAATAGGCAGCGGCGCCGGGCCGGCAGGCTTGGCCGGATGCTCCGCCATGTACTTCAGCACGCCCACATAGGCGAGCAGCAGCAGCGCATAGAGGAGCAGGTAGGCCGCCAGCGTGGAGGCGACCATGGCCGGCGCATGCTGCGCCACCACGTCGGCGGTGCGCACCAGGCCGTAGACGATGAAGGGCTGGCGGCCGATCTCGGTGACGTACCACCCGGCCAGGGTGGCGACCCAGCCGGAGAAGGTCATGGCGGAGAGCACCCAGAGCAGGCGGCGCGGGGCTTCGACAGGCTCAGCCCGAACGGAGGAATCCGTTCGCCCTGAGCTTGTCGAAGGGCTGCGCCGCCACAGGCTCCACGCACCCCACCACGATACCGCCAGCATCAGCACCCCCATGCCCACCATCACCCGGAACGCGATGAACAGCGGCAGCACCGGCGGATGCGCGTCCTTGAACCGGTCCAGGCCCTGAAGCTCGGCTTCGGCGTCGTGCGCCAGGATCAGGCTGGCGCCTTTCGGCAGGCGCAGCGCGTAGTGCGTGACGCCCTGCTTCTCGTCGGGCCAGCCGATCAGCGTGAGCGGTGCGCCCTTCTCGGTGTGCCACAGCCCTTCCAGCGCGGCGATCTTGGCCGGCTGGTGCTCCAGCGTGTTCAGGCCGTGCTGGTCGCCCACGAAGATCTGGATGGGAATCGCGATGGCGGCCGCCGTCACCGCCACCCGCAGCGCCTTGCGCGTGCCGCCGTTGGCCGTGCCCTTGAGCAGCTGCCACGCGCTCAGGCCGGCGACGAGGAACGAGGCGGTCAGCGTGGAGGCCAGCAGCTTGTGCGCCAGGCGGTACGGGAACGAGGGATTGAAGATCACCGCCCACCAGCTGGTCGCGTGGAAGCGGCCGTTGACGATTTCGTAGCCGGCGGGCGTCTGCATCCACGAATTGAGCGCCAGGATCCAGAACGCCGACAGCGTGGTGCCGAAGGCCACCAGCACGGTCGCCACCAGGTGCGTGCGCTCGGACACGCGGCCGCGGCCGAACAGCATGATGCCGAGGAAGGTGGCCTCCAGGAAGAACGCGGTGAGCACCTCGTAGCCCAGCAGCGGCCCAGCGATGTTGCCGGCACGCTCCATGAAGCCGGGCCAGTTGGTGCCGAACTGGAAGCTCATGGTGATGCCTGTCACCACGCCCAGCGCGAAGGTCAGCGCGAACACCTTGGTCCAGAAGTAATAGGCCTCTTCCCAATGGTCCGCCTCGGGCGTGCCGCGCGTGGCCGCGTGGCGGAAGCGGAACAGCACCAGCAGCCAGGCCAGCGCGATGGTGATGGTGGGAAACAGGATGTGGAAGCTGATGTTGGCCGCGAACTGCAGCCGCGACAAAAGCAATGTGTCCATCATCGGTTCTCCTTGTTGCCCTTGCCGGTCTTGGGAGAGCGGCCGGTCACGCGGTCCTTGAACTCCAGCACCCTGGTGACGGTGGAGCCCAGCCCCATCAGCTGCATCGCCGTTTCCGGCGCGAGCTTCTGCACGTCGTCGAACCAGGTCATGAGGCGGTCGATCAGCTCGTGCATCTGGCGCATGCGCTCCTGCGCGTGGCGGTCGGCCGGATCGGTGGGCTGTTCCAGCAGCGCCATGCGCAGCATCGACAGCGTGGGCTCGATTTCGCGGCGGCGCCGCTCCTCGGCCAGCACGCGGAAGATTTCCCAGACGTCGGCCGGCGCTTCGAAGTACTCGCGCCGGTCGCCCGGCAGGTGGCGCAGCCGCACCAGCCGCCAGGCCTGCAGCTCCTTCAGGCCCATGCTCACGTTGGAGCGGGAGAACTCCAGCGCCTCGGCGATTTCGTCGGCGTTGAGCCCGCGCTGGGAGATGAACAGCAGGGCATAGATCTGCCCCACGGTGCGGTTGATGCCCCAGCGGCTGCCCATCTCGCCGAAGTGGGCGACGAACTGGCGGCTGAGCGGTGGAAGGTGGTCCTGCAGCGGCATGCGGCCATTGTGCCGCGAATCTTCTGAGTTTTCAGTAATTACTGAAAACTCAACAAATCGCCGGGGACTTTTCCTGTGCGGCGGCGGCCAAGCCGTCGAGCAGCGCCGCGAGGCTGCGGCCGAACAACTCCAAATGCCCATCGATCTCGGCCGCGGCATGGTGCTCGCGCAAGGCGTGCTCGAGCGCCGCGGCCTCGGCCGCCAGCGGCTCCGCGCCGATGTTGCCGGCCAGGCCCTTGGCGGTGTGCGCGAGGCGCTCCGCCGTGGCCCAGTCGCCGGCATCCAGCGCGGCGCGCACCTGCGCGGCGCAATCGCGCTGGCTCTGCGCATAGCGCTGCAGCAGCGTGAGGTAGAGCTGCTTCTTGCCCATGACGCGGCGCAGGCCGAGCGCGGTGTCGAGGCCGGCGACGCGCGGCAAGCCGTCGGGGGTGACGGAGGGTGCGGGCGGCGCTTCGACAGGCTCAGCGCGAACGGTTGATTCCGCTCGCCCTGAGCTTGTCGAAGGGCTTACAACCCCTTTCGGCTTCAACCACCGCAGCAGCGCCCGCGTGAGTTCGTCCGGGTCGATCGGCTTGGCGATGAAGTCGTTCATGCCGGCGGCCAGGCAGCGTTCGCGGTCGCGCTGCATGGCGTTGGCGGTGGTCGCCACGATGGGCAGCTGCGCCAGCTCCGGCAGCTTGCGGATTTCCTGCGTGGCGGTGAGGCCGTCCATCACCGGCATCTGCATGTCCATCAGCACCAGGTCATAGCTGCCGCCGCGCGCCATCGCCAGGCCTTCCTGGCCGTTCTCGGCGATCTCCACCACGAAGCCCGCGTCCTGCAGGATTTCCTGGGCCACGCGCTGGTTGATGTCGTTGTCCTCCACCACCAGGATGCGCGCGCCGCGCAGGGCGGCCAGCTGCTGCGGCGCCGGCGCGGGCTCGCGCCGGCGCGCCGAACGCGCGCCCAGCGCGTCCATGGTGGCGTCGAACAGCGCCGACGGGCTCACCGGCTTGGCCAGCACGCCGCGGATGCCGACCGCTTCGATCTGCTGCGCCACCTCGTCGCGCCCGTGCGCGGTCGCCATCACCAGCGTGGGACCGCGCCCCGGGTCCAGCGTGGCCATGCGGCGCGCCGTCTCGATGCCATCCATGCCCGGCATGCGCCAGTCGAGATAGGCGATGTCGAACGGCCGGCCCTCGGCCGCGGCCTGCCGCACCAGCGCCAGCGCGTGCTCGCCGCCGTCGGCCTGCTCGACCTCGAAGGTCATCGAGCGCAGCAGCTCGCACAGCACCAGGCGTGCGGCCTCGTTGTCGTCCACCACCAGCGCGCGGCGATGCCGCAGGTCGGGCGCGGGCAGCAGCGCGTGGTCCTGCCCGTGCGCGGCTTCCACCCGCACCGTGAACCAGAAGGTGCTGCCCTCCCCGAAGCGGCTCTGCACCCCCACGTCGCCGCCCATCAGCTGGGCCAGCTTCCGGGAGATCGCCAGGCCCAGGCCGGTGCCGCCGTACTTGCGCGTGGTCGACGAGTCGGCCTGCGAGAAGCTCTGGAACAGGCGCGCCTGCTGCTCCTCGGTCAGGCCGATGCCGGTGTCGGCGACTTCGCAGTGCAGCAGCAGGCTGTCGCCGTGCCGCTCGGCCACCCGCACGGCGATCACGATCTGCCCCTGCTGCGTGTACTTGACGGCGTTGTTGACGTAGTTGATGAGGATCTGGCCGATGCGCAGCGAGTCGCCCAGCAGCCGCCGCGGCACGCCGGGCGCCAGGTCGAACACCAGCTCCAGGCCCTTGGCGCCGGCCTTGTCGGCCACCAGGCTGCTCACGTGGTCCAGCACGCTTTGCAGGTCGAACTGCTCGCGCTCGATGTCCAGCTTGCCGGCCTCCACCTTGGAGAAGTCCAGGATGTCGTTGATGATGCCCAGCAGGTGCTGGCCCGAGGCCTGCACCTTCTCGACGTAGTCGCGCTGGCGCTCGGTGAGCGTGGTCTTCAGCGTCAGGTGCGACAGGCCGATGATGGCGTTCATCGGCGTGCGGATCTCGTGGCTCATGTTGGCCAGGAAGTCCGACTTCAGCTGCGTGGCCTGCTCGGCGACTTCCTTGGCGCGGCGCACTTCCTCCTCGGCGCGCTTGCGAGCCGTGACGTTGCGGCTGATCGACAGCACGCCGATCGGCGCGCCGTGGCTGTCGCGCAGCAGCTCGCGCACGGTTTCGTACATCGCGATGCCGCCGTCCGGCGCGTTGTAGCTCTCCTCCACGGTGGTCGGCTGCTGCGAGCCGAGCACCTGCAGGTCGCGCGCGCGCACGTTGCCCGAATGCGGCGCGGGAAACACCTGCTCGATGGTGCGCCCGACGATCTCGTGCGCGCTCTTGCCGAGCACGCGGCAGAACGCCGGGTTGCAACCCAGCAGCACACCATGCGCGTCGCGATAGCTGATCGGGTCGGTGATGGAGTCGACCAGGCTGTTGAGCAGCGACTGCTGGCGCAGCGCTTCGCGCGCCTGCAGCTTCTCCTGGGTGATGTCCTTGAAGTTGACGATGTAGATCGGCCGCTCGCCGTCGTGCGCCAGCGAGGCGATGGCGTCCACGTTGCGCTGGCTGCCGTCCTTGTGCTGGTAGCGCGTCTTGAAGTTGACCGGCCGCCCGGTGCTTTGCAGCTGGGCGTTCATGGCGGCCATGTTCTCGTCGTTGAGGCCGCGGTCGAAGTCGTTCGACCTGAGCGCGGTGAATTCCTCCGAGCTGTAGCCCAGCAGGTGGCAGGCCGCGCGGTTGGCGTACAGCACCCGGCAGCTGTCGCGGTCGATCCAGAGCATCGGCCCGGAGCCCTCGACCACCGAGCGGTTGAACATCAGCTTCTGCTCGAAGCGCACGCGCTGCGTCACGTCGCGGTAGTTGACGACGCGGCCCACGCTCCTGCCGTCCACCAGTTGCGGGCGGGCGCGGCGCTCGAACACGCGGCCGTCCTTCAGCTCGATCACGCTGAAGTCCTGCGACAGCGCGTCGTAGGTGCGGATGCAGGTCATCAGCTGCCCTGGGTCCTTCACCTGCGCGGCCTGCAGCGCGTTCATCTCCTGGCGCCGCAGCGTCGCCAGCAGTTCCGGCGGCAGGCTCCACATGCGCGCGAAGGCCTCGTTGTAGTAGAACGTTCCGCCCTCGAACTGCAGGGCGAGGATGCCGTCCTCGGTGGATTCCAGCGTCGCCACCAGCAGCGCCTCGCGCGAGCGGCTGCGCTCCAGTTCCCCGCGCAGCCGCTGTGCCTCGCGCCGCGCCTGGCGCAGGGCCGCGCCCGTGCCGGCCGGCCGGTCCGTGCCACCACCACCCGTCGGCGCCTGGCTCACGCGATGGCCTTCAATGCAGCCGGTCGGCCATCTCGCGCAGTTCCACCGCGGCGGCAGCGCGCTCGGCGGTGGGCAGGCGGTCCAGGTCGATCAGCACGCGCATGCCCAGGCGCTCCCACTGGAACACCTTGCGCGCGGTGTCGTCGGGACGCGACTCGCCGTGCACGGCATAGGTGTCGATCGGCTCCGGAAAGCCCTTGACCGAGATCGGTTCGCGCGCGTCGGCGGTGATCTCCTCGCGCACCAGCGACCAGGTCTCCTTGGAGATCAGCACGCCGCCCGGGTCGGCCGCCTGCTCGATGCGGGCGGCCTTGTTCACCTCGGCACCGATGATGGTGTAGTCCATGCGCATGTCGCTGCCGAAGTTGCCGACGTCGCAGTAGCCGGTGTTGATGCCGCAGCGGATCTGGAAGGTCTTGTCCGAGCCCATCTCGCGCCACAGGATCTGCAGCTCCGCCATGCGCCGCTGCATGGCCAGCGCCATCTTCACGCACTGCAGCGCGTCCTGCTTCACGCCGCGCGTTTCCGGGTCGCCGAAGAAGATCACCATCGCGTCGCCGATGAACTTGTCCAGCGTGCCGCCGTACTCGGAGGCGATCTTGGACATTTCGGAGAAATAGCTGTTGAGCAGGAAGGTGATGTCCTCCGGCTGCCAGCGCGCGGTGGAGGCGGTGAAGTCCTTGATGTCGGAGAAGAACACGGTCAGCTTCTTGCGCTGGGTGCGCAGCTCGGCGTCGCGCGAGCCGTCGAACAGCGACTTGTAGACCTGCGGCGCGAGGTAGCGGCCCAGCTTCTCCGACAGCGCCTGCAGCCGGCGCGCGCTGTTGCTGCGCTCCAGGTGCGCGTTGACGCGCGCCAGCACCACCGGCGGGCTGATCGGCTTGGTGATGTAGTCCACCGCGCCCAGGTCGAGGCCGAACTGCTCCTCCTCGATGCTGGTCAGCGCGGTCAGGAAGATCACCGGGATGCCGATGGTGGCGGGGTTCTGGCGCAGCCGGCGCATCACCTCGTAGCCGTCCATCTCCGGCATCATGATGTCCAGCAGGATCAGCTCGGGCGGCTGGGCGGACGAGGCCATCTCCAGCGCGGCCTTGCCGCTTTCGGCGGTGACCACGTCGTACTGGTCCTCCAGCAGCGCGCACATCAGGTACAGGTTGTCCGGCGTGTCGTCGACCACCAGGATGCGGGCCTTGCGTTCGTCGTCCTTTTTCGCGGTGTCCATGTGCTCTCTCCAGTGGAGCAATGACACCATTTGCCGCGCGGCGCCGGCTACGGAAAATCCTGGGAGGGCCTAGGCAAATTGCTGGCGGTGGAAAGTTCTAGCAGCCCGTGCGGGCCGCGGCTCACTCGGGTGCGTCGGCGGCGCCGTCTTGCGTCAGCGTGAACAGCATGTCGGCGTACCAGGCGCAGTTCAGGCCCAGCGTTTCGTCCTGCACGGCGTCGCGGGTGTCCATGTCCATGCGGCCCGCGTGCACGCCCAGCAGGCGCCACGGCATCGGGTCGCCGGTCGCGTCGCGCCTGCGCATGACCACCGGCGCGCCGCTGGAGCCGCGGTGCATGCGGCCGTCGGTGAGGAAGTAGCCCTCGCCCTGGAAGCGCACGCCGAACGAGGAGGCGATGATCGCGTGGCGTACCACCGGCAGGCGGTGCAGGGTGTCGTAGAAGCCCAGCGGAAAGCCGACCACCAGCAGGCGCTCGCCGACGTCCACGCCGTCGTAGGAGCGCTGCACGTGCTCCGGGCGGAACGGGTGCAGCACGGTGTGGGGAGAGATGGCGCCGCGGTCGATTTCCAGCACCGCCACGTCCACCTCGCCGAACGAGTCGACGCCCTGGTGCCACACCGCCTTGCCGTCCTGGTAGAGCGGCATCGACAGCACCTCGGTGCGCGTGAGGTTCTCGGCGTCGACGTGCAGCACGAGCTCGACGCGGTCCGGAAAGTGCGCGCTCGGCTCGTCGTGCAGCACGTGGCGGCTGGTCACGGCATAGAGGCGTTCGTCGCGTTCGAAGAAGAAGGCCGTCGCGGCCGTCAGCAGCCGCCCGCCGATGAAGGTGGACAGGCGGGTCGTGCTGAGAAAAAGAGGTTCGGTCATCGCGGGAGGTTGGCAGCCGCGGCCGTGCTGGGCGAAGCGCTCAGGCCGTGCAGGCCGCGCGCGGAGCGCCGATCCATTGCAGACCCTCGGCGACGGCGTATTCCGCGGCGGCGAGGCGGTCGCGGAACAGGCGGGTGAGGCGCAGCACGCGGTCGGTGGTGCCGCGGCCGGTGCCGGAGCGGATCGAGACGGAACTGGCGAACCAGCCGTTGTCCAGGGTCTTGGTCAACGGCGAAATCAGGTACTTGCCCACGGTGAGCGGGGCGGGATGGGAGTCGTGCAATTGTTCTTTCTGTGCCCCGGGAAGATCCCGGAAGCGACACCGCCGCGCAGCGGGTCAGACACGTGCGCGGCGGGCCGGGGAAATCGTCGCTTAGATGGTGACGATGTTGGAGGCTTGCGGGCCCTTCTGGCCTTGCGTCACGACGAACTGGACGCGGGCGTTTTCGGCCAGGGTCTTGAAGCCGTCGCCGCCCTGGATTTCGCGGAAGTGCGCGAACAGGTCCTTGCCGCCGTCATCCGGCGTGATGAAGCCGTAGCCCTTGCTTTCGTTGAACCACTTCACGATGCCGGTTTGAGTTGCTTGCATTTCGATTTTTTCCTGATGGAATGGATTTCCGCACGGCAACGCGCCATGCGGGTTGCAAAACGCCAAGAGAAGATCGATGGAGATTTCGACAACGACGCGCCGGCAGGGCCGGCGGTGGGAGAAGAAGACCCGAAAGAAATGGTCCGTTGGAACGTTCTAGCGGGCGCATCATAACCCGGTTTGGCAGGAATGCAGCCTGCACAGCTTGCCGCAGCTGATTCAGGGTGTAATACTGGATGAATGAACAGTGTTCCGCCGATCAAGGGCCGCGGTGCCGTGTCGCGCATGGCGCACCGTTTCGCGAGCGAGGAGCGCACGCCGTTTTCCGACGGCTGGGAGCAGGGCGCCGGCAGCGGCGACGGCACCGATGAGCAGCCCGCGCCGCTGAAGACCCAGGTGATCTTCGAGGACGCGAAGAGCGCGCTCAGCGTCAACGATTCGCCCGACATCTACTTCGCCTATTCGGTCAACCCGTACCGCGGCTGCGAGCACGGCTGCATCTACTGCTATGCGCGGCCGACGCACAGCTACCTCAACATGTCGCCGGGGCTGGACTTCGAGACCAAGATCATCGCCAAGCGCAACATCGTGCAAGCGCTGCGGCGCGACCTGTCGCGCCGCTCGTACAAGCCGCAGCTGCTCAACATCGGTTCGGCCACCGACTGCTACCAGCCGGTGGAGCGCGAACTGCGCCTCACGCGCGACGTGCTGGAGCTCATGCGCGAATGCCGCCATGCGTTCTCGCTGGTGACCAAGTCCAGCGGCGTCGAGCGCGACATCGACCTGATCGGCGAGATGGCCGCCAGCAAGCTCGCCGCGGTGTACGTCACCATCACCACGCTGGACGCCGAGGTCGCGCGCAAGCTGGAGCCGCGCGCCGCTGCGCCGCACCGGCGGCTGCGCACCATCCGCACGCTGGCGCAGGCCGGCATTCCGGTGGGCGTGAGCCTGGCGCCGCACATTCCCTTCGTCACCGACGACATGGAGCAGGTGCTGGAAGCCGCCTGGGAGGCCGGCGCGCGCAGCGCCTTCTACCACGTGGTGCGCCTGCCCTGGGAGATCGCGCCGCTGTTTCGCGAGTGGCTGCAGGCGCACTACCCGCAGCGCGCGGGGCGCATCATGGCGCGCATCCAGGAGATGCGCGGCGGCAAGGACTACGACGCCGACTTCGCCACGCGCATGAAAGGCTCGGGCATCTGGTCGGAGCTGGTGCGCCAGCGCTTCGAGAAAGCGGTGGCGCGCCTGGGCTTCAACAGGGAGCGCATCGAGCTCGACCTGGGGCAGTTCGTGCCGCCCGGCAATCCCCTGCAGCCGGCCCTGTTCTGACGGCGCACAGCCGCCATCGCGCTTCGAATTTCCGGTTGCGCGCCGCATTGCTTCGACGCTAAGATAACACTGTTATCAACGCATAGAAGCGGTACAACGATGGCCAGCCAGGGCGCCTCGCGCGCCAAGCCGAGGTGGAACGAACCCGTGTCCGCCATGAAGAAGGACGCGATCCTCGCCGCCGCGCGCGAGGTATTCCAGGAGCAGGGGCTCGATGGTGCGTCGATGCGCGCGATCGCCGCGCGCGCCGGCTGCACCACCGGCGCCATCTACCCGCTGTTCGCCAGCAAGGAACACATCTACGCGGCCCTGCTCGAGCAGTCGCTGGCCGCGCTGAACGCGCGCGTCGCCGGCGCGCACGCCAAGGCGCGCGCACGTCCGCACGAAGCGGCTGCCAAGGCCTTCGTCGACTACTACCTCGACCGGCCGTACGAGGTGAACCTGGGCCTCTACGCGTTCCACGGCCTGAAGCGCCTGGGCGTCGGCAAGGATGCCGACCGCGCGCTCAACGCGGCGCTGGCCGCCACGGTGCGGCTGTTCTCGCCGCGGCCGGCCGCTGACGGCAGCACGGACCTGCCCGCGATGGCCGTGTTCGCCCAGCTGATCGGCCTGCTGGTGCTGCACCTGGCCGGCCGCCTGGCGCTGGGCAAGTGCACCGCCGCCGACGTGATGAACCAGTTCTTCATTCAACAGCGCGCCGCGCAGCAGGAGTAGCCCCATGGCCGTGAGCATCGAGAAAAATGGCAAGGTCTGGACCATCGTCCACGACCGCTTCGCCGAAGCGCGCAACGCGATGGACCCCGACAGCGCCGACGCGCTGGTGGACGCGCTCCTTGCCTTCGAGAGCGACGGCGAGGCCGCCGCGGCCGTGCTGTGGGGCGCGGGTGGTGCCTTCTGCGCCGGCTGGGACCTGAAGTACGCCAGCACCCTGGCCGACCGCGACGCGTTCGACCGCGACATCGCGCGCGGGCTCGCGTTCCCGCGCGGCGCCGCGCCCGCGCCGCGCGGGCCGCTCGGCCCGACGCGCCTGGAACTGTCCAAACCCGTGATCGCCGCGGTCGAGGGGCCGGCCGTGGCCGGCGGCATGGAGCTCGCGCTGTGGTGCGACATCCGCGTGATGGCCGAGGACGCCTACTTCGGCGTGTACTGCCGCCGCTGGGGCATTCCGCTGCTGGACGGCGGCAGCGTCCGGCTGCCCCGGCTGGTCGGCCAGGGGCGCGCGCTGGAGATCATCCTGACCGGCCGCAAGGTGCCGGCGGACGAGGCGCTGCGCATCGGCATGTGCGAACAGGTGGTCGCGCCGGGCGGCGCGCGCCACGCGGCCGAGCGCATGGCGCAGGAGATCGCGCGTTTTCCGCAGGCGGCCGTGCGGGCCGACCTGCGCACCGTGCACGACACCTATGGCGTGCCGCTGCGCGAAGCCATGCGCCGCGAATGGGCCAACGGCGTCGAGGCGCATTTCCAGGAAGGCGCGGCCGGCGCCGGCCGCTTCGCCGCCGGCCTGGGCCGCAGCGGCGACTTCGAGCGGATCTGAATCCGAAAAAGGGGAGAGACATGGTCAGCATCAGCAGGGAAACTGTCGAACAGACCGACGCGCGGCTGCGCCAGGTGATCCAGCGCGCGCAACTGAAGGTGTACCAGGAGCGCTGGACCTTCGAGGAATTTCCGCTGGCGGAATTCGCCAGCCGGGCCTCGCCGGAGGCGCTGGCACTGGTGCGCGACGACCAGGTGTGGAGCCAGCTGGTGCCCTACCGCGGCGAGGGCGAGGCCTTCAAGGTGCTGCGCTTCCACTTCCTGGCGGGCGCGGACAACAGCGGCTTCGTCGGCTGGCTGGCTTCGCTGATCAAGCAGAACCTCGGTTCGGGCGTGTTCGTGACCTGCGGCTCCAACGCGGGCGCGGGCGGCATCTTCGACTACTGGGGCGTGCCGGAGGCGATCGGCGAGGAAGTGGCCGAATTCGTCGCGCGGCTCGCGGTGGGCGAGCCGCGCTGATCCGCGTTCAGGCTGGCGTAGCCATCAGGCCGCTGGCCTTCTGCACCTCGACGCGGATCTCCTCGGTGAGCCGCGCCTTCAGGTCCATGAACACCGGCGTGGTCTTCACCGAGTAATGGCGCGGATGCGCGATCGGCACCGGCAGGTCGCACTTGATGCGGCCCGGCCGCGCCGTCATCACCACCACGCGGCTGCCCATGAAGATGGCCTCGTCGATGTCGTGCGTGACGAACAGCACCGTCTTCTGCTCGGTCTCCCAGATGCCCTGCAGCAGCTCCTGCATCAGCTCGCGCGTCTGGTGGTCCAGCGCCCCGAAGGGTTCGTCCATCAGCAGGATGCGCGGCGCGTTGGCGAGCGCGCGCGCCAGCGCCGTGCGCTGCTGCATGCCGCCCGACAGCTGCTTGGGGAAATGGTTCTCGAAGCCGGCCAGCCCCACCTTGGCGATGAACTGGCGCGCCAGCGCCTGCTGCTCGGGCAGCGGCATGCCTTTTTCGCGCAGGCCGAAGCACACGTTCTGCAGCACGGTGAGCCAGGGGAACAAGGTGTAGCTCTGGAACACCATGCCGCGGTCGGCGCCGGGGCCGGCCACAGGTTTGCCGTCGAGCGCGATGGTGCCGGTGCTGGGCGTGTCCAGGCCCGCCACCATGCGCAGCAGCGTGCTCTTGCCGCAGCCGGAAGGCCCGAGGATGGTGATGAAGTCGTTCTCGGCCACGCGCAGGTCGGTGGCCTGCAGCGCCAGCGTGCCGCCGTTGGCGCCGGCGAAAGTCTTGGACAGGCCGTCGACCTGGAGGATGGGGTCGTTCATCGTCAGCGGCCGATCTGCGCCCACGGGAACACGGCGCGGTTGAGGGCTTTGAAGCCGAAGTCGGTGACCAGCCCGATCAGGCCGATCACGATGATGCCGAAGATGATCTGGTCGGTGGCCAGCAGCGCCTGGCTGTCGGTGATCATGTGGCCGATGCCGCTGGACGCGCCGATCAGCTCGGCGACGATCACGTAGGTCCAGGCCCAGCCCAGCACCATGCGCAAGGTCTCGGCGATTTCCGGCGCGCTGGACGGCAGCAGCACCCGCGTGACGATGCCGCGGTCGCCCGCGCCCAGCGTGTAGGCCGCCTCCACCAGGTCGCGCCGCGTGTTGCCCACGCTCACCGCCACCATCAGCACCAGCTGGAAAAAGCTGCCGATGAAGATCACGGCCAGCTTCTGCGCCTCGCCGATGCCGGCCCACAGGATCAAGAGCGGAATGAAGGCCGAGGCCGGCAGGTAGCGCGCGAAGCTGACGAAGGGCTCGAAGAACGCCTCCACCGGCTTGTAGGCGCCCATCAGCACGCCCAGCGGCACGGCCAGCGCGGCGGCGATGACGAAGCCGCCCAGCACGCGCCACACCGTCATGCCGATGTCGTAGGCGAAGCCGTATTTCGTCAGCAGCGTCCAGCCGGAGCGCAGCATGGTGATGGGGTCGGCCAGGAAGGTCTTGGAGACCAGGCCGCCGAAGGTGGCGGCGGACCAGACCAGGATGAAGACGACGAAGAATCCCACCCCGAGCGCGATGCGCGCGCCGGGGCTCACGGGTTGCAGCGGGCGCACGTCGGCGGCTTACTTCAGGAAGCGCGTGTCCGCCAGCTTCGTCAGGTCCGGGATCTGCCGGATGATGCCCGCTTCCAGCAGCAGGTCGGCCGCTTCCTTGGTGAAGGCGGCGTGCTCGCCCGCGAAGAACTTCAGGTTGGCCTCGCGGTCCTGCCAGCGCAGGTATTTCTGGCTGCCTTCGAATTGTTCGCCGGTCTGCTTGACGTCCGCGCCCATGATCTCGAAGCTCTTCTTCGGCTCGCGCTTGATCATGTCCACCGCCTCGAAGTAGCTGTCGGCCAGCGCCTTGGCCGCCTTCGGGTTCTCCGACAGGAACTTGGGCGTGCAGCCGAAGGTGTCCATCACCATCGGGTAGTCCAGCGTGGTGGCGATGATCTTGCCGGCCTCGGGCTTGGCGCGCACCGCGCCCAGGTAGGGCTCGTAGGTCATGGCGGCGTCGACGCCGTCGGTGCCGGCGATCATGGCATTTGCCGCGGCCTGCGGCTCCAGGTTCACCACCTTCACGTCCTTCACCGACATGCCGTTCTTCTTCAGGATCCAGGCCAGCGCGAAGTAGGGCGAGGTGCCCGGCGCACTGGCCGCCACGGTCTTGCCCTTCAGGTCGGACACTTTCGTGATGGCCGGCTTCACCACCATGCCGTCGGCGCCATAGCTCTTGTCCAGCTGGAAGATCTGCGTGGTGGCCACGCCGTTGGCGTTCCACACCACCCAGGTCTCCACCGTGGTGGCGGCGCACTGCACGTCGCCCGAGGCGATGGCCAGGTGGCGGTCCTTCTGCGGGATCTTCTTGATCGACACGTCCAGGCCGTTCTTCTTGAAGATGCCCGCCTCCTTGGCCAGGGTGAGCGGGGCGAACCCGGTCCAGCCCGAGATGCCGACGGCGACCTTGGTCTCCTGGGCGTGCGCCGTGGCGGCGGCAAGGGCGACGAGCGAAAGGGCGGCCAGTTTCTTCATGGGGAGCTTCTCCATCGTTGACGTGTTCTTCTTTGTAGCGCGACTTCAGGCAAGCCGCAATGCGTTGAATTCAGGAATCGTGCCGCCGATGCCGCCGCGCGCCAGCAGCTGGTACACGGCCTCGATGTCGGGCGCCAGGCTGCGGTCCTGCATCATCGCGGGCGAAATGACGCGCACGCGGCGCAGTACGCCCTCCAGCACCGGCGAACTCTTCAGGGGGCGCAGGAACTCGATGCCCTGCGCCGCGGCCAGCAGCTCGATGGCGACGATGCGCCCGGTGTTCTCCAGCATGCGCGCGAGCCGCCGCGCCGCATGCGTGGCCATGCTGACGTGGTCTTCCTGGTTGGCCGAGGTCGGCAGGCTGTCCACGCTGGCCGGGTGCGCCAGCGGCTTGTTCTCCGAAGCCAGCGCCGCCGCCGTCACGTGCACGATCATGAAGCCGGAGTTCAGCCCCGGCTCGGGCGTGAGGAAGGGCGGCAGGCGCGACACCACGGTGTCCACCAGCATGGCGATGCGCCGCTCGGCGATGGCGCCGATCTCGGCGATGGCCACCGCCAGCGCGTCGGCCACCAGCGCCACCGGCTCGGCGTGGAAGTTGCCGCCCGACAGCATCTCCGAGGGCCGTTCGCCCTGAGCTTGTCGAAGGGCTTCGACAGGCTCAGCCTGAACGGTCGAGGCAACGAACACCAGCGGGTTGTCGGTGACGGCATTGGCTTCGCGCCCCAGCACGCCGGCGGCGTAGCGCATCTGGTCGAGGCAGGCGCCCATCACCTGCGGCTGGCAGCGCAGGCAGTACGGGTCCTGCACGCGGTCGTCGTTGTCCAGGTGGGACCTGCGGATGTCGCTGCCCACCGCGAACGCGCGGTAGACCGCGGCGCAATCGATCTGGCCGGGCTGGCCGCGCACCGCGTGGATGCGGGCGTCGAACGGGCCGTCGCTGCCGCGCGCGGCGTCCAGCGTGAGCGCGCCCGCTACCATGGCGGCCTGGAACACGCGCTCGGTGGCGAACAGCGCATCCAGCGCCAGCGCGGTCGAGACCTGGGTGCCGTTGATCAGCGCCAAGCCCTCCTTGGCCGACAGCTCCAGCGGCGCGATGCCGGCGCGCTTGAGCGCCTGCGCCGCGCCCATGCGTTCGCCCTTGACGAACACCTCGCCCTCGCCAATGAGCGGCAGGCACAGGTGCGCCAGGGGCGCCAGGTCGCCGGAGGCGCCGACCGAGCCCTGCGACGGCACCACCGGCACGATACCGGCGTTGTGCAGCGCCAGCAGCGTGTCGACCACTTCCTCGCGCACGCCCGAGTAGCCGCGCGCCAGGCTGGCCGCCTTCAGCACCAGCACCAGGCGCACCACGCGCTCGGACAGCGGCTCGCCGACGCCGGCGGCATGCGAGCGCAGCAGCTTCAGCTGCAGCACCGCCAGGTCTTCCTTCTGGATGCGGGTGGTGGCCAGCTTGCCGAAGCCGGTGTTCACGCCGTAGACCGGCGCGTCGCCTTCGGTGGCCTTACGCACCAGCTCGGCGCTGGCGCGGATGCCCTCGCGGCAGGCCGGGTCCAGCTCCACCGTGAGCCGTTCGCCGCCGCACAGGCGGCGCAGCTGGTCGAGCGCGAGCTGGCCCGGGACCAGTGTTTCGTTGGTTGTCATGAGATGCCGCCCTGTTCCTTGTTGTCAGGCCTGCATCGGCAGATTCAACCCATGTTCGCGCGCGCAGGCCTGGGCCTCATCGTAGCCCGCGTCGGCATGGCGCATGACGCCGCTGGCCGGGTCGTTCCACAGCACGCGCTCGATCTTCTGCGCCGCTTCCGGCGTGCCGTCGCACACGATCACCACGCCGGCATGCTGCGAGTAGCCCATGCCGACGCCGCCGCCGTGGTGCAGGCTGACCCAGGTGGCGCCGCTGGCGGTGTTGAGCAGGGCGTTCAGCAGCGGCCAGTCGCTCACCGCGTCGCTGCCGTCCTTCATGGCCTCGGTCTCGCGGTTGGGCGAGGCGACCGAGCCGCTGTCCAGGTGGTCGCGCCCGATCACGATCGGCGCCTTCAGCTCGCCGGTGCGCACCATTTCGTTGAAGGCGAGGCCGGCGATGTGCCGCTCGCCCAGGCCCAGCCAGCAGATGCGCGCCGGCAGCCCCTGGAAGGCGATGCGCTCGCCGGCCATGTCCAGCCACTGGTGCAGGTGGGCGTTGTCCGGGAACAGCTCCTTCACCTTGGCGTCGGTCTTGCGGATGTCTTCCGGGTCGCCCGACAGCGCCACCCAGCGGAACGGGCCCACGCCGCGGCAGAACAGCGGGCGGATGTAGGCCGGAACGAAGCCGGGATAGGCGAAGGCGTTGGGCACGCGGTAGTCCTGCGCCACCTGGCGCAGGTTGTTGCCGTAGTCCACCGTGGGCACGCCCATCTCGTGGAAGGCCAGCATGGCGCGCACGTGCTTGGCGCAGGACTCGCCGGCCGCTTGGCGCAGCGCGTCGTGCTGCGCCGGGTCCTTCTGCGCCTCCTGCCAGCGCTCCACCGTCCAGCCGGAAGGCAGGTAGCCGTTGATCAGGTCGTGCGCCGAGGTCTGGTCGGTCGCGATGTCGGGACGGGGGCCGCCGGCGCGGGCGCGCTTGGCCAGCTCGGGCACGATGTCGGCGGCGTTGCCGCACAGGCCGATGGACACGGCCTCCTTGCGCGCCGTGTGTTCCTGGATCATCGCCAGCGCCTCGTCCAGGTCGCGTGCCTGCTTGTCCAGGTACTTGGTGCGCAGCCGGAACTCGATGCGCGACTGCTGGCATTCGATGTTGAGCGAGCAGGCGCCGGCGAAGCTGGCGGCCAGCGGCTGCGCGCCGCCCATGCCGCCCAGCCCGGCCGTCAGCACCCAGCGGCCGCGCAGGTCGCCGCCGTAGTGCTGGCGGCCGGCCTCGGCGAAGGTTTCGTAGGTGCCCTGCACGATGCCCTGGCTGGCGATGTAGATCCAGCTGCCGGCCGTCATCTGGCCGTACATCATCAGCCCGGCGCGGTCGAGCTGGTTGAAATGCTCCCAGGTCGCCCACTTGGGCACCAGGTTGGAATTGGCCAGCAGCACGCGCGGCGCGGCGGTGCTGGTGCGGAACACGCCGACCGGCTTGCCCGACTGCACCAGCAGGGTCTCATCGGGCTGCAGCGTCTTCAGGCTGTGCAGGATGGCGTCGAACGCCGGCCAGCTGCGCGCCGCCTTGCCGATGCCGCCGTAGACCACCAGTTCATCGGGGTTCTCGGCCACGGCCGGGTCCAGGTTGTTCTGGATCATGCGGTAGGCCGCCTCGATCTGCCAGTTGGCGCAGCTGAGTTCGCTGCCGCGCGGCGCGCTGACCGGCCGCGCCACGCTGCCGAGGAAGGGGGTCTGGGAAAGATCGGACATCGGGTGCTCCCTCCGGCCTCGCGCCGGAACATTGGTGATGATGACGGTGGACTGGTTGTCTATACAACTTGGATGCGAAGATCGTAGTTGTCTATACAAGTCGTGTCAACTGGGATAAGCTCCCGCCATGGCAGCAAGGGACATGCCTGCGTACGAGCAGGTCAAAGCCTATATCAAGCAGCGCATCGGCAGCGGCGAATGGCGCCCGGGCGACCCGGTGCCCAGCGAGGCCGCGCTGTCCACGCAGTTCGGCATCAGCCGCATGACCGGCAACCGCGCGCTGCGCGAGCTGGCGGCCGAAGGCTTCGTCACGCGGGTGCAGGGCTCCGGCACGCGGGTGGCGCAGCTGCACCGCATTTCGTCCCAGCTCGTCATTCGCGACATCCACGAGGAAGTGGCCGAGCGCGGCCACCAGCATGCCACGCGCGTGCTGACCGTGGCGGAAGAAAAAGCCGGCGCCGAGCTGGCGCGCTCGCTGGGCGTGAAGCCCGGTGCGCGCGTGTTCCACACCGTGCTGGTGCACCTGGAGAACGGCGTGCCCATCCAGTACGAGGACCGCTACGTCAACCCGGCCGCCGCGCCCGACTACCTGAAGACCGACTTCACGCAGGCCTCGCCGACCTCGCACCTGCTGCAGAACGCGCCGCTCACCGAGGCCAGCTACACCATCGAGGCCTGCCTGCCGACGGCGGTGGAGGCGAAGGAATTGGGCATCCGGCGCGCCGACCCCTGCCTGGTGGTGATGCGCCGCACCGTCAGCGGCGCGCATCCGGCCAGCGTGGCGCGGCTGGTGCATCCGGGCACGCGCTACAGCCTGGCGGGGCAGTTCCAGGCATGAGCTGGAGCATCGTTCCTCTGTCCCAGGTGCGGGCCGTGCCGTGGCGCAACGGCGGCGGGCTCACGCGCGAGCTGCTGGCCTGGCCGAACGCGGCGCAATGGGCCGTGCGCATGTCGGTCGCCAATGTCGAGCAGGACGGGCCGTTCTCGCGCTTCGATGGTGTTCAGCGCTGGTTCGCCGTGCTGTCGGGCGCGGGTGTGCGCCTGCGCATCGACAGCGCGATGCATACGCTCACAACTGAGAGCGGGCCCTTGCAATTCGATGGGGCGGCCGAAGCCGACTGCGCCTTGCTCGGCGGGCCCACGCTGGATTTCAATCTGATGGTGCAAGGACGTGCCGCGCGCATGGAACGCGTGCGCGGACGGCACGAAGCGCAAGTGCGTGCGGAGCAGCTCGTCGCGGCATGGACGGCCGGTGCCGAAGGCGCGCTGGTGTGCTGCGACGAACGCATCGCGCTCGCGCCGATGACCCTGGCCTGGCGCATCGCCGCATCGGATGCGGCGGTGCATTTCGGCAGCGCCGACGGACTCTGGATGGAGGTGGCCTCGTGAGCCTGGAACTGTGGACCAACTGCCGCGCCGCCACCATGCAGGCGGATGCGAATCAGCCGTATGGATTGATCGACGACGCGGCGATCGTGGTGGAAGACGGGCGCATCGCCTGGATCGGTGCGCGCGACGCGTTGCCCGCGGAATTGGCCGCCCGCTGCGAGCGCCGGCATGACGCGCAAGGCGCGCTGGTCACGCCGGGCCTGGTGGATTGCCACACGCACCTGGTCTATGGCGGCGACCGCGCGCACGAGTTCGAGCTGCGGCTGAATGGCGCCAGCTACGAGGACATCGCGCGGGCCGGTGGCGGCATCGTATCCACCGTGAAGGCCACGCGCGCCGCCGATGAGGGCGATCTGCTCCTGCAAAGCCTGCCGCGGCTGCAGGCGCTGGCAGCCGAGGGCGTGACCACGGTGGAGATCAAGTCGGGCTATGGCCTGTCGCTGGAACACGAGAGCAAATGCCTGCGCACGGCGCGCGCGCTCGCGCAGCACGCGCCGGTGGAGGTGCGCACGACGTTCCTGGGTGCGCACGCACTGCCGCCGGAATTCGCCGGCCGCACGGACGACTATGTCGACGAGGTGCTGCGCATGCTGGGCGCGCTGCACGCGCAAGGCTGCGTCGACGCGGTGGATGCGTTCTGCGAGCGCATCGCTTTCAGCACGGCGCAGGTCGAGCGCGTCTTCCAGGCCGCGCGGGCGCTGGGCCTGCCGGTCAAGCTGCATGCCGAGCAATTGAGCGACAGCGGCGGCGCGCAGCTCGCGGCCCGCTATGGCGCGCTGAGCTGCGACCACCTGGAGTGGCTGTCGCCCGAAGGCGCGCAGGCGATGGCGCAGGCCGGCTCGGTGGCGGTGCTGCTGCCGGGCGCCTTCTACTTCCTGCGCGAAACCCGCCTGCCGCCGATCGCGCTGCTGCGCGAGCAGGGCGTGCCGATGGCCATCTCCACCGACTGCAATCCCGGCAGCTCGCCCTGCACCTCGCTGCTGCTGATGCTCAACATGGCCTGCACGCTGTTCCGCATGACGCCGGAAGAAGCGCTGGCCGGTGTCACACGCAATGCCGCGCGTGCACTGGGCCTGCATGACCGCGGCGTGCTTGCACCCGGGCTGCGCGCCGACTTCGTGCTGTGGGGCGTGCGTGAGCCGGCGCAACTGAGCTATGCGTTCGGTGCGAATCCGCGGCTGCGCACCGTGTTCGAGGGACGTCCGCTATGAGCTTCCAACTTCGCACCGGCAGCCAGCCGATCCTGGTCAGCATGCCCCACGCCGGGACCGAGATCCCCGAGGACCTGCGCGATGCCTACGTGCCGCGCGCCCTCGCCGTGGAAGACACCGACTGGCACCTGCCGCTTCTGCACGACTGGCTGGACGCGATGGGTGCCAGCGTGCTGGTGCCGCAGTATTCGCGCTACGTCATCGACCTGAACCGGCCGCCGGACGACACGCCCATGTACCCAGGCGCGTCCAACACCGAGCTGTGCCCGACGCGCTTCTTCAGCGGCGACCCGCTGTACCCGGAGGGACGCGAACCCTCCGCCAAGGAGAAGGCGCGCCGCCGCGCGCTGTACTGGCAGCCGTACCACGATGCACTGGCCGGCGAACTGGCGCGGTTGAAAGCGCAACACGGCTTCGCCCTGCTGTGGGATGCGCACAGCATCCGCTCGCGCATTCCCTGGCTGTTCGAAGGCGTGCTGCCCGACCTGAACATCGGCACGGCGAACGGCGCGAGCGCGCACCCGGGCATCGCCGACGCAGTGGCCCGCGCCGCGGCGCGGCACACCGAACGCAGCCACGTCGTCAACGGCCGCTTCAAGGGCGGCTACATCACGCGCCACTACGGCAATCCGGCCGGCAACGCGCACGCCGTGCAGCTGGAGATGTGCCAGAGCCTCTACATGCGCGAGGAACCGCCGTACGCTTATGACGAGGCATTGACCGCATCAGCGCGGCCCGTGGTGCGCGACATGATGGAAGCCGCGCTCGCGGCCTGCAAGGCGCTGTATGTCCGCTGAACCGGCGTGCTTCTTTGCCGAGCGCGCCTGGGTGCGCGGCGGCTGGGCGGCCAACGTGTGCATGACCGTGGGCGCGGACGGCCTCTGGAGCGAGATCGCGGTCGATGCGCAGGCGCCCCTCGGTGCGCAACACTTGCAGGGCCCGGTGCTGCCCGGGCTGGTGAACGCGCACAGCCACGCCTTCCAGCGCGCCATCGCCGGCCTGACCGAGCGCGGCGGCGCGGCGCAGGACGACTTCTGGCGCTGGCGCGACCGCATGTACAGCGCCGCGCTGCGCATCGCGCCGCAGCAGCTGGAAGCCATCGCCGCCTTCTTGTACGCCGAGCTGCTGCGGGCCGGCTACACGCAGGTGTGCGAGTTCCACTACCTGCACAACGACCTGGACGGCCGTCCTTACGCCGATGCGCTGGAGATGTCGCGCGCGCTGCTGCGCGCGGCCCAGCGCACCGGCATCGGCCTGACCCTGCTGCCCACGCTGTACATGCGCTCGGGTTTCGGCGCACCGGGGCTGCGCGAGGACCAGCGGCGCTTCGCCTCCACGCCGGACAGCGTGCTGCGCATTGCCGAAGCCCTTGCGCGCGAAGGCACGCCCGGCCGCATGCGCGCGGGCGTGGCGCTGCATTCGCTGCGCGCCGTGCCCGAAGGCGCGTTGCGCGAGGTGGCCGCGGCGGCCGCACGCGTACAGCTGCCGGTCCACATCCACATCGCCGAGCAGGTGCAGGAGGTGGACGACTGCCTGGTGCAGCACGGCAGCCGGCCGATCGAATGGCTGCTGGCGCAAGCGAAGCCGGATGCGCGCTGGAACCTGGTGCATGCGACGCACACGTCGCCAGCGGAACTTGCCGGCTTGAAGCGGACCGGCGCGGCCATCGTGATCTGCCCCAGCACCGAAGCCAACCTGGGCGACGGCGTGTTCGACCTGCCGGGATGGCTGGAGCGGGGCGGCAACTGGTCGATCGGCTCGGACAGCCACGTCACGCGCAGCTGGCAGGAGGAACTGCGGCTGCTGGAGTACTCGCAGCGCTTCGCGCGGCGCGCGCGCAACGTGGCGGCGCGCGCGGCCGGCCAGGAAGCGAGTGCGGCGGTGCTGTTCGAAGGCGCGCTGCAAGGCGGCACGGCAGCGGCCGGCCTGCCGCTGGCGGGGCTGGCGGTCGGTCAGCGCGCGGACTTCATGGTGGTCGACATGGAAGCGCCGGCCCTGGCCGGCGTGCCGATGGACCATCTGCTGGATGCGCTGGTGTTCTCGAGCCCCGAAGCGCCGCCGGCCGCTGTCTTCGTCGCCGGCCGGCAGGCACGGCCCGAAATGCCCGCGCTGCGCGAGGATTTCATCCGCGCGATGCGCGAACTGTGGGGCGGCTGACCGCCGCCCGACCCTTCAAGCGCTGAAGAATCCCTTCAGCTTGTCGGCCCAGGTTTCCTCGGCCGGCGAATGCTTGTGGCCGCCCTTGCGCAGCGAGTCGTCCAGCTCCTTGAGCAGCCGGCGCTGGTGCTCGGTGAGCTTGACCGGCGTTTCCACCGCGATGTGGCAGTACAGGTCGCCCGGATAGCTGGAACGCACGCCCTTGATGCCCTTGCCGCGCAGGCGGAACTGCTTGCCGGCCTGGGTGCCTTCGGGGATGTCGATGGCGGCCTTGCCGTCCAGCGTGGGCACCTCGATCTCGCCGCCCAGGGCCGCGCGCGTGATGCTGATCGGCACCACCACGTGCAGGTCGTCGCCGTCGCGCTCGAAGATCGCGTGCTTCTTCAGCCGGATCTCGATGTACAGGTCGCCGGGTGGGCCGCCGTTGGTGCCGGGCTCGCCGTTGCCGGCGCTGCGGATGCGCATGCCGTCGTCGATGCCGGAAGGAATGCGCACTTCCAGCGTGCGCTGCTTCTTCACCTTGCCCTGGCCGTGGCAGGTGGCGCAGGGCTCGGGAATGATCTTGCCGGTGCCGCGGCAGTGCGGGCAGGTCTGCTGCACGCTGAAGAAGCCCTGGCGCATCTGCACCACGCCCTGGCCGTGGCAGGTGGTGCAGGTCTTGGCCTGCGTGCCCGGCTTGGCGCCGCTGCCGTGGCAGGTTTCGCACTCGTCCCACGACGGAATGCGGATCTGCGCGTCCTTGCCCTTGGCGGCTTCCTCCAGCGTGACTTCCATCGCGTAGGACAGGTCGCTGCCGCGGTACACCTGCCGCCCGCCGCGCTGGCCGCCGCGGCCGGCCTGGCCGCCGAAGATGTCGCCGAAGATGTCGCCGAAGGCTTCCGCGAAGCCGCCGAAGCCTTCCGCGCCCGGGCCGCCGCGCATGTTGGGGTCCACGCCCGCATGGCCGAACTGGTCGTAGGCCGCCCGCTTCTCCGTGTCGGAGAGCATCTCGTAGGCTTCCTTGGCTTCCTTGAACTTCGCTTCGGCGTCCTTGCCGTCGTCGCCCTGGTTGCGATCCGGGTGGAACTTCATCGCCAGCTTGCGATAAGCCTTCTTGATCTCGTCCTCGGACGCGTTCTTGGGGACCCCGAGAACTTCATAGTAGTCGCGTTTTGTGGCCATGGTCGCTGGTATGCCTTGGGGAAACAGCCTTCACCGCAGAGGCGCAGAGAAACGCAGAGGACCGCAGAGGTTCTAATGAAAATTCCTCTGCGAGCCCTCTGCGTCCTCTGCGCCTCTGCGGTGAATGAATCAGCCCTTCTTGACTTCCTTCACTTCGGCGTCCACGACATTGTCGTCGTTGGCCGGCTTGGACGATGCCTGCTGCTCGCCGCCCGGCGCGCCGCCGGGGGCCTGCTGGCCCTGCATGCCTTCGTACATCTTCTCGCCCAGCTTCTGGCTGGCCGCCATCAGCGCGTTGGTCTTGGCTTCGATGGCGTCCTTGTCCTCGCCCTTCAGGGTTTCGTCCAGGTCCTTCAGGGCCGCCTCGATCTTGTCCTTCTCGCCGGCGTCGATCTTGTCGCCGTGCTCGGTGAGGCTCTTGCGCACGCTGTGCACCATGGCTTCGCCCTGGTTCTTCGCCTGCACGATCTCCAGCTTCTTCTTGTCCTCGACGGCGTTCAGCTCGGCGTCCTTCACCATCTTCTCGATCTCGGCTTCCGACAGGCCCGAGTTCGCCTTGATGGTGATCTTGTTCTCCTTGCCCGTGCCCTTGTCCTTGGCGCTCACGTGCAGGATGCCGTTGGCGTCGATGTCGAAGGTCACCTCGATCTGCGGCAGGCCGCGCGGCGACGGCGGAATGCCCTCCAGGTTGAACTCGCCCAGCAGCTTGTTGCCCGAAGCCATCTCGCGCTCGCCCTGGAACACCTTGATCGTCACCGCCGGCTGGTTGTCGTCGGCCGTCGAGAAGGTCTGCGCGAACTTCGTCGGGATCGTGGTGTTCTTCTTGATCATCTTGGTCATCACGCCGCCCAGCGTCTCGATGCCCAGCGACAGCGGCGTCACGTCCAGCAGCAGCACGTCCTTGCGCTCGCCCGAGAGCACCTGGCCCTGGATGGCGGCGCCCACCGCGACGGCCTCGTCGGGGTTGACGTCCTTGCGCGGCTCCTTGCCGAAGAACTCCTTGACCTTGTCCTGCACCTTGGGCATGCGGCTCATGCCGCCCACCAGGATCACGTCCTGGATGTCGTTGACCGACACGCCGGCGTCCTTGATGGCGGTCTTGCAGGGCTCGATGGTGCGCGCGATCAGCTCGTCGACCAGCGACTCCAGCTTGGCGCGCGTGAGCTTGATGTTCAGGTGCTTCGGACCCGAGGCATCGGCCGTCACGTAGGGCAGGTTGATGTCGGTCTGCGTGCTGTTGGACAGCTCGATCTTGGCCTTCTCGGCCGCTTCCTTCAGGCGCTGCAGGGCCAGCACGTCCTTGGTCAGGTCGACGCCCTGTTCCTTCTTGAACTCGGTGACGATGTAATCGATGATGCGCTGGTCGAAGTCCTCGCCGCCCAGGAAGGTGTCGCCATTGGTGGACAGCACCTCGAACTGCTTCTCGCCGTCGACGTCGGCGATCTCGATGATCGAGATGTCGAAGGTGCCGCCGCCCAGGTCGTACACCGCGATCTTGCGGTCGCCCTTGCCGTGCTTGTCCAGGCCGAAGGCCAGCGCCGCGGCGGTCGGCTCGTTGATGATGCGCTTGACGTCCAGGCCGGCGATCCGGCCGGCGTCCTTGGTGGCCTGGCGCTGGCTGTCGTTGAAGTAGGCCGGCACCGTGATCACGGCTTCGGTGACTTCTTCGCCCAGGTAGTCCTCGGCGGTCTTCTTCATCTTGCGCAGGATCTCGGCGCTGATCTGCGGCGGCGCCAGCTTCTTGCCGCGCACGCCGACCCAGGCGTCGCCGTTGTCGGCGGCCGCGATCTGGTAGGGCATCAGCTCGATGTCCTTCTGCACTTCCTTCTCGGTGAACTTGCGGCCGATCAGGCGCTTGACCGCGTAGATCGTGTTCCTCGGGTTGGTGACCGCCTGGCGCTTGGCCGAGGCGCCGACCAGGATCTCGCCGTCTTCCTGGTAGGCGACGATCGAGGGCGTGGTGCGCGCGCCTTCGGAGTTCTCGATCACCTTGACCGTGTTGCCCTCCATGATGGCCACGCACGAGTTGGTGGTGCCGAGGTCGATGCCGATGATCTTTGCCATGTGGTTTCTCCTGTTGATGACCTGTTTGCCAGGCCGTTCAAATGTTGTTTATTACTTGTGGATAAGCTGTGGGGTTTCAAGAATCGCGCGGCGATTCATTTACTTCGGCGCGGTCACCGTCACCAGGGCGGGGCGCAGCACGCGCTCGGAGATGGCATAGCCCTTCTGCAGCACGCCGACCACCGTGTTGGGCGGCTGGTCGGCCGGCGCCACGGAGATGGCCTGGTGCTGGTGCGGATCGAACTTGGCGCCGGCGGCCGGATTGATCTCGGTGACGCGGTTGCGCTCCAGCGCGCTCTTGAGCTGGCGCAGCGTGGCCTCGGCGCCTTCGCGGATCTGCTCGGCCGTGGCGTCCTTGTGGGCCAGCCCGGCTTCCAGGCTGTCGCACACGGGCAGCAGGCTTTCGGCGAAGCTTTCGACGGCGAACTTGCGCGCCTTGCTCATCTCGTCTTCGGCGCGGCGGCGGGTGTTCTGCATGTCGGCCTGCGCGCGCAGGAACTGCTCGCCCAGCTCGGCATGTTTGGCCTGCAGGGCAGCCAGTTCGGCCTGGGCATTGGCCAGCGCGTCGCTGTTGTCGAAGGGGACGGCGGTTCCTTCCGCCTGGGGGGCGGCGCCGGGCGCGGCGGAGGCCGCCTGCTCGGGCACCGGATTGTCGGTCTGGGGGTTCTCGGACATGTTCTAGGGTGTTGGACTGCGAGGACGGCCAGCAGCTTGGGGCGGCGAAGCCCTTTTCAAGACAGGGGAATGGACGGGCAGGGCGGGCGGTGCGGCGTCCAGCAGCTCGCTCCATTGCTGCGCCCAGCGGCCGAGCGGCTTGAGGTGCTTCACCAGCTCGCGCCCGGGGTCGGTGAGGGCGTAGCCGCCGTCGCCCGAAGCCACCAGGCGGGCTTCGCGCAGCTCCTTCAGCCGGGCATTGAGCACGGACGGCGACATGCCGTCGGCGCTGGCCTGCAGCAGCCGGAAGCTCTGGCCGTGGCCGTCGCGCAGCTCCCACAGCAGCCGCATGGTGCCGCGCCGCCCCAGCAGGTCGAGCAGCGCCATCTCGGGCCGGCCGGTGGCCGACCCGCGAACCGCTTGGCCGGGCAGGGGCGTGCGCGAAGTCATGGGCGGCGATTGTAGGCGGCGGGCTGTCGCAGCGGCGACGCGCGCTACGGATTGCGTAGCGATACAGTGTGTGTGCTACGTAATCCGTAGCGATTTGACGTCACGCACAAGGACATCACCGTGGACCCGACCCCCCGCATCGCTCCCCTGGACCCGCCGTTCGCGCCGCCCTTGCAGCAGGCGCTGGAACGCATCACGCCGCCCGGCGCGCCGAACATCCTGGCGCTGTTCCGCGTGCTGGCGCGGCATCCCGAACTGATGGACCGCATGCGCTCGGTCGGCGGCTTTTTGCTCGGGCCGAAGGCCAGCCTGGCGCTGCGCGAGCGCGAGGTGGTGATCGACCGGGTAAGCGCACGCTGCGGCGCGGAGTACGAATGGGGCGTGCACGTGGCGGCGTTCGGCGAGGCGGCCGGATTCACGGAGGCGGAGAACGCGGCCATTGCCGATCCGAACAACGACGGTGCGGCACTGGCGGAGCGCGACCGCCTGCTGGTGCGCATGGTCGACCAGCTGCACGACACCGGTACGGTCGACGACGCGCTGTGGGCGGAATTAGCTGCGCACTGGAGCGAGATGCAGCTGATCGAGCTGCTGGTGCTGGCCGGCTGGTATCACGCCATCGCGTATGTCTGCACCGCGGCGCGTGTGCCGCCGGAGACCTGGGCCGCGCGATGGAGCGAGAGCCGATGCTAGAGTGGCGTCCCCGAAAACAGGAGCAGGCATGGCCAGGCAATTGATCAGTTCCGGTTCGCCCTTCGAGGCCGAGATCGGTTATTCGCGTGCGGTGGTGGATGGTGACTGGGTGTTCGTCTCTGGCACCACGGGCTACGACTACGCCACGATGGAAATTTCAGACGACGTGGCGGTGCAATGCGAGCAATGCCTGAAGAACATCCAGCATGCACTGCAGCAGGCCGGCTCCGACCTGCGCGACACTGTGCGCGTGAACTACGTGCTGCCGCGCGGCGACGACTTCAAGGCCTGCTGGCCGGTGCTGAAGAAGTACTTCGGCGAGGTGCGGCCGGCGGCGATGATGATCTCTGCCGCCTTGCTCGATCCGAGGATGAAGATTGAGATTGAAGTCACTGCGCGTAAGCAGTCTTCCTAAAGTCCCTTCGGTCGTTGCACCGAGCGCGGCAGGCGGCGCCCGGTGTGTTCCCGCGGAGCGGCGCTCCGCGGCTGCGCCGCGGAGTAAAGCTGCGAGGCTTGGACTGGGGCCGGTGCGGTGGAACTCGCTGCGCGTTTGCAGGCAAACGCTCCGCTCAGACAGCCACCGCAAGTCAGATACGAAGCGCGCAAGCGCGCCCGGCCCCAGTCCAAGCCTCGCAGCCGCTCGCTCCTGACTGCGGGAACACACCAGGCACCGCCTGCCGCAGCCAGCGCAGTTGGCGTGCAGCGGGTCGGCACCGACGCTATTGCAAGCCGAACTGCTTTTTCGCGTGTGCGATGGCTTCAGCATCCGGCATGGGCTTTTCACTGATCCGGAATTCGGTGTTCGGGTCCCTGTCGCCGTCAATGAGGTCGACGGCATAGCCGTCCAGCTTGGTTGGACCGGCCTCCGCCGATTCCCGCACCATCGTGAAAACGCCGAGCCCTTCCTGGACATGCTTCCTGTCAAAGACAGTACAGGTGTATGCGTAGACCAGCCGCATGCGATCAGTATCGACAGACACGGTATCTGACGCCCAGGATGCTCGGGTTTTGCCGTTGGCGTCGAACTCACGGCCGTTGATCCGGGGTTGCCCGGAAGCCTGGTCGATGTGCTCCACTGTGATGAAGTGGGCTCCTCCGCTCGTGTAGTGGCCGATCCACGTGCCCTCGAGGAAGCCTTTGCCCAGGAGCATCTTTCGTAGCCACCGTGTCCTGCTGAACAGCCACAGAAATCCGGACGACAGCAGGCGATACAACCCCGCCGACGCTACGGCTCCGGCAACGGCGGCCGCCAGACCGTGGGCGGGCTGCATGGCCTGCGGCATTGGTGGGAGCCGAGTCAGCGCAAAAAACATGACCGCGACCGTTGCCGCAGTCGCTGCCCAGGAGAGGCGGTCAACCAGCATCTGCAATTCCCCTCTTCGTATCACGCCGGGTGTGCGGCAGTGGATTGCCGAAACTGCATTCTGACCGCACGAACGGTGGTGTGCCACCATCACTTCTCAAGCCGCGCGCGGGTGGGCTGCGTCGCGCAGTTGGGCATGGCGCCTGTGGTGATTGCAAGCGAGGCTGAGCGCGCGCCTTGTGGCGCGCGCATCGTGAACTGACTTGCGGCACCTTGTTTGAACGGAGCGTTTGCTTGCAAACGCGAAGTGAGTTGTGCCGCACAGCCTCGCTTGCAATCACCGCAGGTCTGCCCGTGCCGAAGGCGCGGGACGCCATGTCCGCGCGGCGCTGCCCACCCGTGCGCGGCTTGCGCGAGGCAGACGCCTGAAGAAAAACCTCAGCGCGTCTCGATCAACTCAACGTCGAATTTCAGAGTCGCGTTGGGCGGAATCACACCACCAGCCCCCCGCGCGCCATACCCCAGGCCAGGAGGAATCACGAGAGTCCGCTTGCCCCCAACCTTCATGCCCGCAACCCCCTCATCCCACCCGCGAATCACCATCCCCGCGCCGAGCGAGAACTCGAACGGATCGTTGCGGTCGCGGCTGGAGTCGAACTTGGCGCCTTGCACGCCGTTCTCGAACAGCCAGCCGGTGTAGTGCACGCGCACGTCCTGGCCGGACTTGGCTTCGGGGCCGCTGCCGATCAGTTCGTCTTCGTATTGCAGGCCGGAAGGAGTGGTGATCATTGGAATCCTTGGTTCGAATGGGAAGAGTTCAGCGCAGCAGTCCGCGGCGCGCCAGGTCGCGCATCAGGGTGCGGGCGCCGTAGGTCCAGGGTGCCACGCGGTCACTGGTGTTGACGCGATTGGCCAGTGTACCGAGGCGCGGCGTGGACACGGTGACGAGGTCGCCCACCGCATGCGTGAAGCCCTGGCCCGGACCGAAGCGGTCCTGCGTGGGCGCGAACATCGTGCCCAGGAACAGCATGAACCCGTCGGGGTACTGGTGGTTCGCGCCGATGGCCTGGGTCACCAGGTCGAGCGGGTCGCGGCTGATCTTGGCCAGGCTGCTCGCGCCCCGCATGGTGAAGCCGTCCGCGCCCTGCACCTGCATGGCGAGCTCGCATTGGCGCACGTCGTCGATGCCGAATTCGTCGTCGAACAGGCGGATGAACGGGCCGATCGCGCAGCTCGCGTTGTTGTCCTTGGCCTTGCCCAGCAGCAGCGCGCTGCGGCCCTCGAAGTCGCGCAGGTTGACGTCGTTGCCGAGCGCGGCGCCTTGCACCTGGCCCCTGCTGTTCACCGCCAGCACGACCTCGGGTTCCGGGTTGTTCCACGCGCTGCCCGGGTGGATGCCGACTTCGCTGCCGGTGCCCACCGCGCTCATCGGCTGCGACTTGGTGAAGATCTCCGCATCGGGGCCGATGCCCACTTCCAGGTACTGCGACCACACGCCCTGCGCGATCAGCGCGTCTTTCAAACGCATGGCGTCCGGCGAGCCCGGCTTCACGGCAGCCAGGTTCTCGCCGATGATCGCCACCACCGCCGCGCGTACGGCCTCGGCTTTCGATGCATCGCCGCGCGCCTGCTCCTCGATCACGCGTTCCAGCATCGACGCGACGAAGGTCACGCCGGCCGCCTTGATGGCCTGCAGGTCGCACGGTGCCAGCAGCCACGGCAGCGAAGGGTCGCGCGCATCGAACGCGCTGTTGCGCAGGATGGCCTGCGTGTCGCCCAGCCGCGTGCCGCTGTGCCGCCGCACGGCCGTCGCGGCATCGGTCAGCTCCAGCAGGTCGCTGCAGGTGGGCGCCAGCTGCGACAGGTCATAAACGCCGTCGGGGCCGACGCGCACGGGCACCGGGCCCTGGCCTTCGATCCAGGCGCGGCCGACCAGCAGGGCCTGGGCCGCGTCGGCGGGCAGGGCGGTGTCGAGCAATGTGTTCATGGGGTGGGTGTCGCTTTCTTGCGGGCCTGGTGGGCCGTCCATTTCGCGGCGAAGGCCTGCAGTTCGGCCATGCGCTTGAGCAGGTCGGTGCCCCAGGGCGTGAGGCCGTAGCCGTCGCTGCCGTGCTGCACGAAACCGGCTTCGCGCAGTTCCTTCAGCCGTGTGTTCAAGGTGTTGGGAGTGATGCCGCCCACGCTGTCTTGCAGCAGGCGGAAGGTCTGGGCATGGCCGTCGCGCAGCGCCCACAGCACCCGCATCGCGTAACGCGCCTCCAGCAGCGCCAGCAGCTGGCTGGTGGCGACGTTGTCCTTGGGGCTCATGCGGAGGGAATACGGATTTCGGCGGGGTGGGGGACGCAGTGTACGCAGTTCCTGCTATACAAACAATAGCAAGATGTGCGGCACAGCCGCGGCGGATCCGCAGGGAACCGCCGCGCCGCGGGCTTCCTTCCGGCGCGCGCGCTCAGGATTCGGCGGTGAAGCCGATCTTCTTGACCAGCGGCCCCCAGCGGGTGAACTCGTCCTTCTGGCTCTTGTCCATCTCGGCCGGCGTGGAGCCCTGCGCCACCAGGCCCATCAGCGCCAGCGAGTCGACCACCACCTTGTCCTTCAGCGCCTGGTTGATGGCGGCGTTGGCGCCGGCGATCACGCTGGCCGGCGTCTTGGCCGGCACGTAGAAGCCGAACCATTCCTCGGTGGTGAGGTCGGGGAAGCCCTGCTCGGCGTAGGTGGGCACTTCCGGCGTGAACGGCGTGCGCTTGGCGCCCGAGGTCGCCAGGATGCGGATCTTGCCGCCGCGGTGGTTGGCCAGCGCGTCGCCGGTGGGCGTGGAGCACGAGGCCAGCGTGCCGCCGAGCATGTCGCCGATGGCGGGCAGCGAGCCGCGGTAGGGTGCGTGCTTCAGGTCCACGCCGTTGCCCAGGCCCAGCAGCGCGCCCAAAAAGTGCGGCGTCGAGCCGGCGGCCGGTGAGCCGTAGGTGGCCTTGTCCGGGTTGGCCTTGGCCCAGGCCAGGTAGTCCTTCACCGTCTTCACGCTGGCCGGCACCATCGGGCCGACCGACAGCGCGTGCGTCATGATCGCCGCGATCGACACTGGCATCAGGTCCTTGAACGGGTCGTAGCTGAGCTTGGTGTAGATGTGGGGGTAGATCGCCGTGCACGAGAACGGCGTCAGCAGCAGCGTCGCGCCATCGGGCGGCGCGGCCTTCACCACCTCGCAGGCGATGCGCCCGCCCGCGCCGGTCTTGTTCTCCACCACGGCGGCGTTCTTCGAATACGCGGTGCCGCCCAGCTTCTCGCCGACGCGTCGGCTGGTGGCATCGGCCGTGCCGCCGGCCGGGAAGCCGTTGATGATCTTCACGGCCTCGAGCGACTGGGCGAACGCGCCCAGCGGAAAGCCGCCCAGGGCGGCCAATGAAGCGGTGCCCTGGACGAAACGGCGGCGGGTGGTGGTCATGGTGTCTCCTGTCGTGCTTTGTGCGCGAAAGTGTGCCAGCCGCGCAAGGTTCGGCAATCAGGGGAAAGCCGGGCTCGGGAGAAGGCCCCGGTCAGCTGCCGTCGCGCTGGTAGATCTTCTGCAGCAGCCGCAGCAAGGTGCGCTGCTCCGAGGGCGCGAGCCGGTTGGCGATGTCGGCTTCCAGCTGGGAGGCGGTGCGTTCCGCCTCGCCAGTGAGCCGGGCGCCCTCGGCCGTCAGGTGCAGGCCGACCGCGCGGCCGTCGTGCGGGTGCGGGCTGCGCGAAATCAGCCCACGCTTTTCCAGCGCGCTCACCAGGCCCACCAGGTTGGGCGGCAGGATGCCCAGGGTGGCGCACAGCTGGCGCGAGGTGATGCCCGGGTTGCGCCCCACCAGCGACAGCACCGACAGGTCGACCGGCCGCAGCGCGAACGGCGCCATGCGCTGCTGGAACACCTCGCTCACCACCAGCCAGGCGCGCCGCGTGTTGTAGCCCAGCAGGGTCTCCAGGAAGCTGGTGTCGACCTGCTCGACGGCGGCAGGCGCAGGTGCCGCCTTGCGCGCGCGCGGGCGGCGCGGCGCCTGCGCGGCGGACCCGTTCGGCGGCGCCATCAGGCAGCGGCCTGGGCGCGGCTGGCGCCCAGGTAGGTGTCGATCACGCGCGGGTCGCCGGCCAGTTCGCGCGCCGGTCCCTGCAGGGCGATCTCGCCGGTTTCCAGCACGTAGCCGTGGTCGGCGACTTCCAGTGCGGCACGCGCGTTCTGTTCCACCAGCAGGATGGACACGCCCTGTTCGCGCAGGCGTTCGATGATGCGGAAGATCTCGCGCACCACCAGCGGCGCCAGGCCCAGGCTGGGCTCGTCCAGCATCAGCAGCTTGGGCTGGCCCATCAGCGCGCGGCCCACGGCAAGCATCTGGCGCTCGCCGCCCGACAAGGTGCCGGCCAGCTGCGCGCGGCGTTCCTTCAGGCGCGGGAACAGCTCGTACACGCGCTCCAGCCCGCCGCGCCAGTTGGCGATGCGCAGCTGGCGCGCGCGCCAGCCGCCCAGCACCAGGTTGTCTTCCACCGGCATGGTGGTGAACAGCTCGCGCTTTTCCGGCACCAGCGCCAGGCCCAGCATCACGCGTTCTTCCAGGGTGGTGCCGGCCAGGTCGGTGCCGTCGAACAGCACCTGGCCGCGAAACGGCAGCAGGCCGATCAAGGCATTGAGCGTGGTCGACTTGCCGGCGCCGTTGGGCCCGATGATGGTGGCCACCTTGCCGGCTTCGACGCCGAAGTCCAGGCCGGCCAGCACCTCGGCGCGGCCATAGCCGGCGTGCAGGCCGGTCACTTGCAGCAGGGGCGGGGCCATCAGTGCTCCGTTCCGAGATACGCGGCACGCACCGCGGGGCTGGCCTGCGCCTCCGCCGGCGTGCCTTCCATCAGCTTGGTGCCGAACTCCATCACCACGATGCGGTCGGCCAGGCCCATCACGAATTCCATGTCGTGCTCCACCAGCAGCAGGCTCATGCCTTCGCTCTTCAGTTGCCGCAGCACGCCAGCCAACGCCTGCTTTTCCTTGTAGCGCAGGCCGGCGGCGGGTTCGTCCAGCAGCAGCAGCGCGGGGTCGGTGCACAGCGCGCGGGCGATCTCCATCAGCCGCTGCGGCCCGAGCGCCAGGTTGCCGGCGAGTTCGTGCATGCGGTCGGCCATGCCGACGCGGGCGAGCTGGCGCTCGGCCTCGGCGAACAGGCGCTTTTCCTCGGCGCGGTCCAGCCGCAGCATGGCGCGCAGCGCGCCGCTGGTGCTGCGCATGTAGCCGCCCAGCGCCACGTTCTCCAGCACCGTCATGTCCGGCACCATCTTCACGTGCTGGAAGGTGCGCGAGATGCCGCGCCGCGCGATCTTGCGCGACGCCATGCCGCCGATGCTCTGGCCGCGCCAGCGCACTTCGCCGGCGGTGAGCGGCAGCACGCCGGTGACCAGGTTGAAGGTGGTCGACTTGCCGGCGCCGTTGGGCCCGATCAGGCCGACGATGTCGCCGCTGTCGATGGCGAAGCTGACGTCGTTGACGGCGACCAGGCCACCGAATTCCTTGCGCACCGCCTCCACATGCAGCAGCGGCTCGCCGCGCGCCGGCTTGTCGCGCGCGGGCAGGGCGGAGGCACCTTCCCAGTCGCGCACGCGCCGCGCGCGCGGCATCCGCGCGGAAATGAAGGTCCACAGGCCGTCGGGCGCGTACTTCAGCACCACCACCAGCACCACGCCGAACACGATGGTCTCGAAGTTGCCGCTGGCGCCGATCAGCCGCGGCAGCAGCACCTGCAGCTGGTCCTCGGTCAGCTTCACCACCGCGGCGCCGAGGAAGGCGCCCCAGACCTGGCCGATGCCGCCCAGCACCGCCATGAACAGGTACTCGATACCCTTGCCCAGCGAGAACGGCGTGGGGTTGACGGTGCGCTGGAAATGCGCGAACAGCCAGCCCGACACGGCCGCCAGCACGGCGGCCAGCACGAACACCAGCAGCTTGTAGCGGAAGGTGGAGATGCCCATGGCCTCGGCCATGGTGATGCCGCTTTTCAGCGAGCGGATGGCGCGGCCCGGGCGCGAATCGAGCAGGCGCGTGCAGCCCAGCGCGGCCAGCAGCGCCAGCGCCCAGATCAGCACGTGCAGCCCGCGGCCGGTGCCCAGGTCGGTGCCGAACAGCTGCAGGGTGGGCACGCCCAAGAGGCCGTCGTACTTGCCCAGCCAGTCCATGTTGGCCATGGTGTAGTTCAGCGCCAGGCCCCAGGCGATGGTGGCCAGCGGCAGGTAGTGGCCCGACATGCGCAGGGTCACCGCGCCCAGCACCAGCGCCGCGCAGACCGCGAGCCCGATGCCCAGCAGCAGCGCAATCCAGGGCGAGGCCGCCAGCTTCACCGTGAGGAAGGCCGTGGTGTAGGCGCCGATGCCGACGAACGCGGCCTGGCCGAACGAGGTGAGGTTGGCCACACCGGTCAGCAGCACCAGGCCCAGCGCCACCAGCGCATAGAGGCCGATGTAGTTGCTCTGCGTGATCCAGAAGTCCGGCACCGGCAATGCGGGCAATGCCAGCATCAGCAGCGCGAAGACGGGGAAAGCGAAACGGCGGACGGCGTGCATCAGTGCTCTTCCCCGTGCGGGTCGCGCAGCGACCGCCACAGCAGCACCGGCAGGATGGAGGAGAACACGATCACCTCCTTGAACGAGCTGGCCCAGTACGAGCCGAAGCTTTCCAGCAGGCCGACGCCCAGGGCGCCGACCAGTGCCAGCGGATAGCTGGCCAGCCCGGCGAACACCGCGGCGACGAAGCCCTTCAGGCCGATCAGGAAGCCGCTGTCGTAGAACACCGTGGTGGTCGGGCCGATCAGGAGGCCCGACAGCGCGCCGATGAAGGCCGCCATGGTGAAGGCCAGCCGGCCGGCGCCATTGGACGAGATGCCCATCAGGCGCGCGCCGACGCGGTTGACGGCGGTGGCGCGCAGTGCCTTGCCGGTGAGCGTGCGTTCGAAGAACAGCCACAGCATGACGATCAGCGCGAACGAGGCCAGGAAGATGATCAGCGTCTGGCCGGTGACGGCGAGCGCGCCGGCGGAAAAGCGCTGGTCCCAGAAGCTCGGGTTGCGGAAGCCCTCGGCACCGAAGAAGTACAGGCCCAGGCCGACCAGCGCGAAGTGCACGCCCACCGAGACGATCAGCAGCACCAGCACCGAGGCGTCGGCCAGCGATTCATAGGCCAGCCGGTAGATCAGCCCGCCGAAGGGTGTGACCAGCGCCAGCGTGAGCAGCGCCTGCACCGCCAGCGGAAAGCCCTTGGGCGCGGCCCACCAGGCAATGGCCGACGCGATGACCGGCCAGGCCAGCGTGCGCACCGCGTTCAGCGCGACGCGCCGGGCAGGCAGCCGCTGGCGCCAGCCCTGCGCAATGTCCGCCAGCGCCGCCAGCCCGGCCAGCACCAGCAGGAACCACACCGTGCCCGGCACCTTGCCGGTCTGGAACAGGGCGAGCGTGAGCGCCCCGAAGGCGACGAACTCGCCTTGCGGGATGAAGATCACGCGGGTGACGGCGAACAGCAGCACCGTGGCCAGCGCGAGCAGCGCGTACACGGCGCCGTTGGTCAGCCCGTCCAGGGCCAGGATGCCGGCGATCGAGAGGTCCAATTGCGCTGACTTTCCCGATTACTTCTCGACCACGAACTTGCCGTCGGCCACCTTCAGCATCACGCCGGTTTCGTTGGTGTAGCCCCAGTGGTCGTCCTTGGTCCAGTTCATCACGCCGTGGGCGAACACGGTGCGGCCCATGCCTTCCATCGCGTCGCGCAGCGCGCTGCGGAACTCGGGCGTGCCGGGCTTGGCCTTCTTCAGCGCCACCGGCACGATCTTCTCCATCACGATGGCGAAGTCGTAGGAGTGGCCGGCGAACTGGTTGCGCGAACCGGCGCCGTTGGCCTTCTCGAAGTTGGTGACGAAGTCGACCGCCGCCTTCTTGGACGGATGGCTGTCGGGCAGCTGCTCGGCCACCACCGCCGGGCCGGACACCACGTAGGTGCCTTCCACGTCCTTGCCGCCGATGCGCACCAGGTCGGGCGTGGCCGCGGCGTGCGTCTGGTAGATCTTGCCCTTGTAGCCGCGCTCGACGATGGCCTTCTCGGGCATCGCCGCGCCGGAGCCGGAGGCCACGACGACCATCGCATCCGGATTGGCGGACGTGAGCTTCAGCGCCTGCGGCGTCACGCTGGTGTCGGTGCGCGCGAAGCGTTCCACCGCCACGATCTTCATGCCGTTCTTCTCGGCTTCGGGCGTCAGCGCCTTCAGCCACAGCTCGCCGTAGGCGTCGGTGTAGCCCAGGAAGCCGATGGTCTTCACGCCCAGCTTCTTCATGTGGCCGACCATCGCGTGGGCCATCACGTCGTTGCCCTGCGGCAGGCGGAACAGCCACTGGTCCTGGCCGGGCGGCACACCGACCGGCGAGGCCGCGACCTGCAGCGTCTTGTTCTCCGCCGCGACCGGTGCCATGGCGCCGGCCACCGGCGTCAGGCAGGAGCCGAGGATCAGGTCGACCTTGTCCTCGGTGATCAGGCGGCGCGTGTTGCTCACGCCCTTGCCGGGATCGGAGGCGTCGTCCAGGATGATCAGATTGACCTTCTCGCCGGCGATCTGCTTGGGGAACAGCTGCAGCTGCTTCTGCATCGGGATGCCCAGGCCGGAGCCGGGCCCGGTGAGCGACAGCACGACGCCGACGTTGATGTCGGCCAGGGCGCCGGCGGAGGCGAGCAGCGCGGCCACGGCCAGCACGGTCTTGCGGAATGTCATGGTGTTGTCTCCTTGAACTTGGGAAAAGAGAGAGGGGAAAAGAGAAATCAGGATTCGGGCGTGAAACCGATCTGCTTGATCAGGCGGCGCCATTCGTCGGCATCGGCGCGCAGCAGGTCGGCCAGCGCCTGCGGCGCGCTGGACTGTACCTCCATGCCGACCTGCGCCATGCTGCCGACCAGGTCCTGCTGCGCCAGTGCCGGCTGCAGGTAGGCGGCCGCGCGGCGCACGGCTTCGGGCCGCGCCTTGCCGGGCAGGAAGAAGCCGTACCACTCGCGCACGGTGACCGGCAAGCCCTGCTGGCGGTAGGTGGGCACGTCGGGCACGAAGGGGCTGCGGTTGATGCCCGAGATGGCCAGCACGCGCAGCTTGCCGGTCTTCAGGTAGGGCAGGTAGTCGCCGATGGGCGAGGACATGGCGGAGATCTGGCCGCCCAGCAGGTCCTGGATGCCGGGCGCCGAGCCGCGGTAGGGAATGTGCTTCAGCTCGGCGCCGGTGAGCTTGCCCAGCAGCGCCATGATCAGGTGCGGCATGGAGCCCGCGCCCGGCGAGCCGTAGTTGGCCTTGGACGGGTTGTCGCGGCACCAGGCGAGGAATTCCTTCACCGTCTTCACGCTCTCCGGCACGCCTGGGCCGACCCCCAGCGCATGGTTGAAGTAGCAGGCCAGCGACACCGGCTGCACGTCTTCCAGCGGCTTGTACGGCAGCGACTTGTAGACGAAGGGATAGATCGACAGCATCGACGACGGTGTGAGCAGCAGCGTGCTGCCGTCGGCCGGGCTGTCCTTCAGCAGGGAGATGGCGATCTGGCCGCCCGCGCCCGGCTTGTTGTCCACCAGCACGTTGGTGGCGTAGTTGCCGCGCAGCTTGTCGGCCACGCGGCGCGAGATCGCGTCGGAGGTGCCGCCCGGCGGAAAGCCGCACAGGATGCGCGCGGTGTCCATGTTCTGCGCGCGCGCCGCGAACGGCGTGGCGCCGGCGCCCAGGGCCGCGACGGCCATGGACTGCTGGATGAAGTCTCGGCGTGTCCGCATTGCGTTGTCTCCTCGTTGTACTTCCGTGCGGGCCGCGCGTTCAGCGCGGCGCCATGCGCAGCGCGCCGTCCAGGCGGATCACCTCGCCGTTGAGGTGTCCGTTGGTGACGACGTGGCAGGCCAGCTGCGCGAACTCCTCGGGCTTGCCCAGGCGGGCCGGGAAGGGGATGGACGCGGCCAGGCTTTGCTGCACCGGCTCGGGCAATTGCTTCAGCAGCGGCGTGGCGAACAGCCCCGGCGCGATGGTGCATACGCGGATGCCGTGCTGCGCCAGGTCGCGTGCCATCGGCAGCGTCATGGCCACCAGCCCGCCCTTGGACGCGCTGTAGGCCTGCTGGCCGACCTGCCCGTCGAACGCGGCGACCGATGCGGTGAACAGCATCACGCCGCGTTCGCCGTCATCCAGCGGCGCGAGCTTGGCACACTCGGCGGCGAACAGGCGCGCCATGTTGTAGCTGCCCACCAGGTTGACGTTGATCACGCGGGCGAAGTCTTCCAGCGGCGCCGCGCTGCCGTCCTTCTGCACCACGCGCTTGGCCGTGCCGATGCCGGCCACGTTCATCAGGATGCGCGCCGCACCGTGCGAGGCGGCGGCCTGGGCAATGGCCGCGGTGGCGCTGGCGGCGTCGGTGATGTCGCAGCGGCAGGCAATGCCGCCGATGTCGGCCGCCACCTTGCGCGCGGCTTCTTCGTTGACGTCCAGCACCGCCACCTTCGCCCCCAGCTGCGCCAGCGCGCGCGCCGTCGCTTCGCCCAGGCCGGAGCCCCCGCCGGTGACCAGCGCCGCTTGTCCTTCGATGTTCATGCCGTCTCGCTTCGCGTGGGTTGCAGGGTGAACGGCAGCGTGCCGCCGTGCAGCGCGTCCACCAGCGCCTCGCGCTGCTGCAGCACCGCGCGCTGGTTGATCGAGCCCTTGTCGGTGACCTCGCCCTTGTCGATGGAGGGCGGCGCGTGCAGCAGGTGCAGCCGCGCGACGCGGTTGGCGCTGCCGGTGGCGGACGCAGCCAGACTGTTCAGCACCGACTGGAAATGCGCCTGCACGGCGGGGTTCTCCAGCACGGATTGCAAGGGCGCATCGGCCTGCGTGCCGGCCAGTTGGCGCACGGCGGGCGTGGTGAACACCAGTGCGCCGACCTCGTTGCGGTTGATGCCGGTGATGACGGCGTCCTGCACGTAGGGTGCACCGGCGGCGATGATCTTCGCGCGCAGCGGCCCGACGCTGACGAAGGTGCCGGTGGCGAGCTTGAAGTCTTCCGCGATTCGCCCGTCGAAGCGCAGGCCGCGGTGCGGGTCGGCGTCGTCGATCCAGCGCACCGCGTCGCCGGTGCGAAAGAATCCTTCCTCGTCGAAGGCTTCGGCGGTGGCCTGCGGCGCGCGCCAGTAGCCGGGCGTGACGTTCGGGCCCTTGTAGCGGACCTCGGTCTTGCCGTCCACCGGCACCAGCTTGAGTTCCATGCCGGGCGTCGGCAGGCCCAGGTGGCCGGACTGCACGTCGGCGCTGGTGACGAACACGGCGAAGGGCGAGGACTCGGTCATGCCCAGGCCGGTGCCCATCACGATGCGCTCGCCGACCTCGGCTTCCTGGATGGAATGCAGCAGGTCCCACAGCGGCTGCGCCAGCGCCGCGCCGGAGTAGAAGAACATGCGCACGCGCGACAGCAGGTTGCGCCGCAGCACGGCGTCGTCCTTCATCGCGTGGGCAATGGCCTCGAAGCCGGTCGGCACGTTGAAATAGATGGTGGGCGCGATCTCGCGCAGGTTGCGCAGCGTCTCGCCGATCAGCGCCGGCACCGGCTTGCCGTCGTCGATGTAGAGGCTGCCGCCGTTGTACAGCGTGAGCCCGATGTTGTGGTTGCCGCCGAAGGTGTGGTTCCACGGCAGCCAGTCCACCAGCACCGGCGGCTCCTCGGCCAGCACCGGCATCGACTGGCGCATCTGCTGCTGGTTGGCGCACCACATGGCGTGCGTGTTGACAACAGCCTTCGGCAGTTTGGTCGAGCCTGAGGTGAACAGGAACTTGGTGATGGTGGCGGGCGTGATGGCCTGCATCGCGGCGTCGACGGCGGCGGTGGGCGGGGTGGCGAGCAGGTCGGAGAAGGGCGTCACCGTTCGTGGTTCCGTTCGCACTGAGCTTGTCGAAGTGCCCGCGAGGCCTTCGACAAGCTCAGGCCGAACGGAAGCGTCGCCCAGCACGACTTCGCAATCCGCCGGCACCACGCTCGCGATCGCCTTCGCATACTTCGCCCCATCGGCCGCGAACACCATGCCCGGCGTCAGCGTGTCCAGCACGTGGCGCAGCTTGGCGAAGTCCTGGCTGACGATGGAATAGGCCGGCGACACAGAGCAGTGCGGAATGCCCGCGACCAGGCATCCGAGCGCCAGCAGCGCGTGCTCCAGCCCGTTTTCGCTGAGGATGGCGACCGGCCGCTCGACGCCGAGGCCGCGCGCCAGCAGCGCCGTGCCGATGCGCCGTGCGCTGTCCAGCGCCTCGGCGTAGGAGATGCGCCGCCAGTCGCCGCTGCTGCCGTCGGCGTTGCGTTCGCGCCGCGCGATGAAGGTGCGGTCCGGCGCGGTGGCGGCCCAGTGCAGCAGCCGGTCCACCATGTTCGGCGCATGCGGCTGCAGCTCCTGGTCGGCGCGCAGGTAGCGCACGCCGTCCGGCGTGTCGCGCCAGGCGGCGCGCGTCACGCCGAAGGCCATCGGACGGTAGCGCGGGGTCGGGCGGCTCGGCTGGCTCATCGTCGTGCGGCGTTCAGCTCTTCGCGACCTTGGCGGCGCGGCCTTCCAGGAAGGCGCGCACCCGCTCCTTGGCTTCCGGCGCGCTCTGCGCGATGGCCGACATCAGCGCTTCGGTCAGGTAGCCATGGTCGGCCGGCTGCTCGGCGATGCGCGGCAGCGCATGCGTCAGCGCGTAGTTGGTGAGCGGTGCGTTCTGGGCCACCCGTTCGGCCAGCGCCAGCGCCTTGTCGAAGGCCTGGCCCTTGGGCACCAGGTACTGCGCGAAGCCGGCGCGCTCGCCTTCTTCGGCGGCATAGACACGGCCGGTGAGCATCATGTCGGTCATGCGCGCGGTGCCGATCAGGCGCGGGATGCGCACCGAGCCGCCGCCGCCCACGAAGATGCCGCGCGAGCCTTCGGGCAGGGCGTAGAAGGTGGTCTCGTCGGCCACGCGGATGTGGCAGGCCGCGGCCAGCTCCAGCCCGCCGCCGACCACCGCGCCATGCAGCGCCGCGATCACCGGCACCGGGCCGTACTGCACTTCCTCCAGCGCGGTATGCCACATGCGCGAGTGGTGCATGCCGGCGGCGGCGTCGCGCTCCTTGATCTCCGACAGGTCCAGCCCGGCGCAGAAATGCTCGCCGTCGCCGTCGATCACGGCGGCGCGCACGGTGGATGGCAAACCCTGGAAGGTGTCGCGCAGCGCGAACACCAGGGCGTCGTTGAGCGCGTTGCGCTTGGCTGCACGGCTGAGCCGCACCACGGCGACGGCGCCGCGAATGTCGAGTTGAAGGTCGGGGTTGTTCATCCGGGTTTCCGCTGTACACCGATTATGGTTATGACGGATAATCAAATTCAAGCCATCTGCGAACCGATTCACCTGGGATTTACCCTCATGGACCACGCCAACCTGATCGCCATCGACATCCACACCCATGCCGAGGTGAGCTGCTGGAATCCGTTCGACAACTACGGCGAGGAGTACGACCGCGCCGCCGACAAGTACTTCAAGAACGGCCGCAGGCCGACGATTGCCGAGACCATCGCGTACTACCGCGAACGCAAGATCGGCCTGGTGATGTTCACGGTGGACAGCGAGTCGCAGCTGGGCCGGCGCCGCATCCCGAACGAGGAGATCGCGCAGGCCGCGCGCGAGAACGCCGACATGATGGCCTGCTTCGCCAGCATCGACCCGCACAAGGGCAAGATGGGCGCGCGCGAGGCCGAGCGGCTGATCCGGGAAGAGGGCGTCAAGGGCTTCAAGTTCCACCCCACCGTGCAGGGCTACCACCCGTACGACCGCATGGCTTGGCCGATTTACGAGGTGATCAACGCGCACAAGCTGCCGACGATCTTCCACACCGGCCACAGCGGCATCGGCTCGGGCATGCGCTGCGGCGGCGGGCTCAAGCTGGAGTACAGCAACCCGATGCACCTGGACGACGTGGCGATCGATTTCCCCGACATGCAGATCGTGATGGCGCACCCCAGTTTTCCCTGGCAGGACGAGGCGCTGTCGGTGGCCATGCACAAGCCCAATGTGTGGATCGACCTGTCGGGCTGGAGCCCGAAGTATTTCCCCAAGCAGCTGGTGCAGTACGCCAACACGCTGCTGAAGGACCGCGTGCTGTTCGGCAGCGACTACCCGCTGATCAGCCCGGAGCGCTGGATGGCCGATTTCCAGGAAGCCGGCTTCCGCCCCGAGGTGATGCCCGGCATCCTGAAGGGCAACGCGGTGCGGCTGCTGAATCTCGCGTAAGAAGAATTACGCGAGTTCGAAGAAGCGCAGCATCACGCGGTCCGGGTGCCGCATGCCGGCGCCGACGAACATGCGTTCGTTGATCCAGCCGAGCGTGCGCGACGCCGTTTCGAAGCTGGGGCTGCAGCGGAAGTAGATCGCGGACGGATCCACAGGCTCGCCGCGTGCGAGCTTGGCCATGAGTTCCGGTGGGCCGCTGCGGATGGCGCGGTTGCGCACATAGATCAACTCACCGGCATCGGTTTCCAGTACGTAGCGGGCGTCGAGCTCGGCGAGCGTGTCGGTCACGATCAACTGGAAGTCCGCGCCACCGGGGAGGATGCGGGCCGTCCATCCGTTGCCTTTCGCTTCTCCGCCTAGGATGGGGATGAGTCTTCTGCGTCCTCTGGGTCCCTCTCCGACTTCCTGCGGCTTGTCGACTTGCACGTCGATGTCGGCGAAGAATTTCAATGTTGGCTGCATTGGGTCCATCTTGAGAAGCATAGCGTGCATAGACCACGCGCAAGCCGCGCACGGGTGGGCTGCGCCGCGCGGACATGGCGTCCCGCGCCTTCGGCACGGGCAGACCTGCGGTGATTGCAAGCGAGGCACCGGCCCCAGTCCAAGCCTCGCAGCTTTACTCCGCGGCAAAGCCGCGGAGCGCCGTTCCGCAGACACACACCGGGCACCGCCTGCCGCGCGCGGTGCAACAACAATAAACGTCAGGCCTTGATATTCAACTTGGCCATCAGCGCCTTGAAGTAAATATTGTCCCGAGCCATAGCAGCCCGGAACTGCTGGTCGTCCGCCCACGACACCCCCATGTTCTGCTTGTCCATGGCGTCGCGCAGCACCGGTTCGTTCATAGCTTTGGCGGTGACATCCTTCAGCAGTGCAACCACTTGCGGCGGCGTGCCCTTCGGTGCCCCGAGCCCGCGCCAGGTACCGATCGACAAATCGACACCACGCTCCTTCAGCGTCGGCACGTTCTCGAACCCCTTCACGCGCTGGTCGGCCATCACGGCCAAGGTCTTCAGCTTGCCGCCCTGCACGTGCACCGTGACCTCCGCCGGGCTCACCGCCACGGCTTCGATGTGGCCGCCCAGCAGCGCCAGCACGGCCGGTGCCGCGCCGTTGAAGGGCACGTGGTTGAACTTGACGTTGGTCTTCTCTTCCAGCGCCGCCGCGGCCAGGTGCCAGATGGAACCGTTGCCGGCGTTGCCCATGCGGATGTCGCCGCTGGATTTCCGGGCGGCGGCCAGGAACTCCTCCACCGTGTTCCAGGGCGCGTCGGCCTTCACCGTGATCGCCGCCGGATCGGCGTTCAGCCGCGCGATGGGCACGAAGTCCTCGTGCGTGAACTTGGCCAGGCCCATGTGCGGCAGCGTAGTGAGCTCCACCGTGATCACCGCCAGCTTGTAGCCGTCGGGCTTGCTGTTGATCACCTCGTTCCAGCCGATGGCGCCGCTCGCGCCGGGCTTGTTCAGCACCGTGATGGACTGCGGCAGGTGCCTGCGCGCGGCTTCGGCATAGGCGCGCGCCAGCACGTCGGTGCCGCCGCCCGCGCCATACGGCACGACCAGCTCGATCGGCCGGTTCGGGTAGTCGCTCTGCGCCCAGGCGGGCGCGATGCCGGCGGCGGCCAGCGCACCCAGCACGCTGCGGCGGGAAATGATGGTATTGCTTGTCGTCATGGCGCGTCCGCTCACTTGATCGCCTGGATGCGGTCGAACAGCTCGCGCGGCCACGGCGCGTCGGCGGCGGTCAGCGGGCCGCGCACGGCGGCGGCGAACGGTGCGCGGTCCACCTTGGCAACCGTCTTGCCGCGCTTCTCGAACTCGGCCACCAGGCGGTTCTCCGCGTCCAGGATCTCCTGGCCGGCGCGGCCCGAGGCTTCCCACAGCACGGTGTCGAAGGTCTTCTTGTCGGCGTCGTTCAGCTTGGCCCAGGTCGGCCCGGCGACGATGGTCACCAGCGACTCGGTGATGTGGCCGGTCAGGGTGATGTACTTCTGCACCTCGTAGAACTTCTTGGCGTCGATCGTCGGCAGCGGGTTCTCCTGCGCGTCCACCGTGCCGTTCTGCAGCGCGAGATACACCTCGGCGAAAGCGATGGGCGTCGGGTTGGCGCCGACCGCCTTCGGGAACATCACGAACAGCGGCGCGTCGGGCACGCGCAGCTTCAGGCCCTTCATGTCCTCCGGCTTGGCGATCGGCTTGTTCGACGTCATGTGGCGCAGGCCGTAGTACGTGTAGCCGGCGATGTGCTGGCCGCCGCTTTTCTGCGTGTACGCGTTGGCGATGTCCTTGAACACCGGGCCGCCGCGGAAGGCCTGCCAGTGCGCGTAGTCGCGGAACACGAACGGCGCCGAGGCGATCGACATCGGCGGATAGACGCGGCCGGCGAACGCCATGCCGGTGTAGATGATGTCCACCGTGCCCAGCTGCAGGCCCTGGTTGATCTCGGTTTCCTTGCCCAGCGTGGAGGCCGGGAACACCTCGATCTCGTAGCGGCCGCCGGTGCGCTTCTTGATTTCTTCCGCCGCCCACACCGCCTGCTTGTGGTACGGCTCGGAGGTTTCGTAGACGTGCGCCCACTTCAGCTTGGTCTGCGCCAGCGCGGCGGGCGCGGCCAGCGCGAACAGGCCGAGTGCGGCCCAGTGGGCCAGGGTTTTGCGTTGCATGCTGTCTGTCTCCTTTTGGTGTGGTCAGTTGTCGTACAACATAAGGCCTCGCTGAATGGCTGTCAATGTGGCTTGTCTGGGGTCAGGTGTTGCGGCCATTAGTTATACGATGACAGACAACAAGGAGATCGCCATGCCCCTGTCACGCCGCCGCCTGCTGTCCGCCGCGTCGCTGCTGCCTGCCGCCACCTGGGCGCAGGGCAGCGGTGCCTGGCCCGCCAAGCCCCTGCGCATCGTCGTGCCGTACCCGCCCGGCGGCTCGTCGGACATCATCGCGCGCTCGATCAGCCAGTCGCTGTCCGAAGCGCTGAAGCAGCCGGTGGTGGTGGAGAACCGCGCCGGCGCCAACGGCAACCTGGGCGCCGAGCTGGTCGCCAAGTCGGCGCCCGACGGCTACACGCTGCTGCTGTGCGACACCGGCGCGCTGGCGATCAGCCCGTCGGTGTATCCGAAGCTCGCGTTCGACCCGAGCAAGGACCTGCGCGGGGTGACCATGCTGGCGTATTCGCCGCACCTGCTGGTGGTGCACCCTTCCGTGCCGGCCAACAACCTGAAGGAGCTGGTCGCGCTGTCGAAGCAGAAGCCGCTCAACTTCGCCGTCACCGCCACCGGCAGCGCGCCGCACCTGGCCGGCGTGGCGCTGGAGCGCGCCAGCGGCGCGCGCTGGCAGTACGTGCCCTACAAGGGGGGCGTGCAGGCGGTGATGGACACCGTCTCGGGCCAGACCGAGGTGCTGATGAACGGCATGCTGGCCACGCTGCCGCACGTGCAGAGCGGCAAGCTGAAGGTGCTGGGCGTCTCCAAGCGCACCCGCATGCCGCTGATCGGCGACGTGCCGACCATCGCGGAGCAGGGCGTGCCCGGCTTCGAGTCGGGCACCTGGCAGGGCGTGCTGGTGGCGCGCGGCACGCCGGAGGCGGTGGTGCAGCGGCTCAACGCCGAGCTGATCCGCGCCATCCGCGCGCCGGACGTGCGCGCCAAGCTGGCCGGCCAGGGCGCCGAGGTGGTCACCATGGCGCCGCCCGAACAGGACCGCTTCTTCAACCAGGAACGCGCGCGCTGGGCCCAGGTGGTGGCGCAGGCGAACGTCAAGCTCGAATGACGCCGTCCGCTTGACGCTTGCGCGGCCGCGCGCTACGGCTGCGCGGCGGGCGCGAGCGCCGGCTGCTCGCGCAGCGTGAAGGAGAAGCGCGCGCCTTCGCCGGCCCGGGATTCGGCCCACACCTGGCCGCCGTGGCGCACCACGATCTTGCGCACCATCGCCAGCCCGATGCCGTTGCCGGCGAATTCGCTCGCCTTGTGCAGCCGCTGGAACGGCGTGAACAGCCTGGCGGTGAAGGCCGGGTCGAACCCCGCGCCGTTGTCCGCCACCTGAAAGCAGACCAGGCCGTCCAGGCGCGATTCGCCGCTGAACGCGATGGTGGCGTCGGGCGTCTTGCCGGTGAACTTCCAGGCGTTGCCCAGCAGGTTTTCCAGCACGTTGGTCAGCAGCCGCCGGTCGCCCTGCGCCGGCGGCGTGGGCGCCACGTGCACCGCCACCCGGCGCTCCGGCTGGCTCTCGCGCAGCCGCTCGAGGATCGCCGTGGCGATGGCTGACAGGTCCACGCCCTGGTGCTGCAGCTCGGTGCGCGCCAGGTCGGCCAGCGCCAGCAGCCCGTCGGTCAGGTCGCCCATCTGCTGCACGCCCGCGCGCACCCGGCGCAGGTAATGCGCACAGCGCTGGTCCAGCCGGTCGGCCAGCAGCCGCTCGAGCTGGGCGCTGAAGCCGTCGATCGAGGCGAGCGGGCCGCGCAGGTCGTGCGCCAGCGAATAGGCGAAGTCGCGCAGGTCCTCGTTGCTTTCTTCCAGCTCGGCGGTGCGGCGGCGGATGCGCTGCTCCAGCACGTTGTTGAGCAGCACGATCTCCTTTTCGGCGCGCTGCCGCTCGCTGAAGTCCTGCACCTGGTCGACGAAGTACGCGGGGCGGCCGTCGGGGCCGGGCGCCAGCACCCGGGTCAGGCCGATCCACACCGGCCGGCCGGTGCGGTGGCGGCAATGCAGTTCGCGGCGCTCGATGGTGCAGCGGCCCGCGGCCAGCGCGGCGCGGCTGTCGGCCTCGCTTCGCAGGTCATCGCCCTGCAGCAGGGCGGGCCAGCCCAGGCGGCACAGCTCGGCGCGCGAATGGCCGAACATCTCGCCCAGGGCGGCGTTGGCGCGCACCATGCGGCCGTCCATGTCCAGCAGGGCCATGCCGACCGGAGCGATCTCGAAGGCCATCGCGAATGCGGGCGTCCACGGCGCCGCATCCTGGCGCGTACCGGGCTGCGCATTCATGCTGGAGCATTGTGGAGTGGCCGCGCAGCGCAGGCGAGCGGTTCTGGATGCTGTCCTACAAGGACTAAGCAAATTCCCTAAGCAAGCTGCTTTACCTCGACGGTAGACTGAAGGTTACCATTTGCAACAAGGGATTGCTTTTGTCCTCCCTTCCGCACACCGGGGCCTGCCTCCCGCCCCCGCCGCCGGCCGGCGCCGCGCGCCTGTACGACGCGAGCGAGCAGCAGTTCACCAGCGCGTTCGAGAACGCCCCCATCGGCATGTCGCTGATCGCCCCGGACGGCCGGCGCCTGCGCGTCAACCGCGCCTTCTGCCGCATGCTGGGCTACACGCGCGAGGAATTGCTGGCGCGCACCGTGCACGACGTCACCCATCCCGACGACGTGGCCGAGGACCTGCGCGAGCGGCGCGCCCTGCTGTCGGGCGCCAAGGAACTGTATGAGCGCGAGAAGCGCTACCTGCACAAGGACGGCCGCGTGCTGTGGGGCTGCGTCACCTGCTCGCTGGTGCGCGACGCCGACGGCCTGCCGCTGCACTTCATCGCGCAGGTGCAGGACATCACCCAGCGCAAGCGCGACGAGCAGGCGCTGCGCGAGAGCGAGGAGCGCTTCCGCAGCCTCACCATGCTGTCGAGCGACTGGTACTGGGAACAGGACGAGGAGCTGCGCTTCACCTCGTTTTCCGGCGCGGTGCAGCAGAGCTTCTGGCGCGACGGATACACCGACACCCTGGGCCGGCGGCGCTGGGAAGCCACCGGCGTGCGGCCGCTGAACACCACCTGGGAAGAGCATCGGGCGCTGCTGGAGAAGCGGCTGCCGTTTCGCGATTTGCAGTACGTGCGCTCGGTCGAGGGCGAGCTGCTGTACGTGACGGTCAGCGGTGAGCCGGTGTTCGGCGACGACGGCCGCTTCGCCGGCTACCGCGGCACCGGGCGCGACATCACCGCCAGCCGCGCCGCCGAGCAGCGGCTGCGCCAGGCCGAGGCGCTGCTGCACATGGCCGCGCAGATCGGCCGCCTGGGCGCCTGGGCCTGGGAGCTGGGCCAGCCGCGCGTGGTGTGGTCGGCCGAGGTGTGCGCCATCCACGAGGTCAAGCCCGGCTTCTCGCCGACGCGGGAGCAGGCGATCGCCTTCTTCGCGCCGGAAGACCAGCAGGCGGTGGAGAACGCGGTGCGCACCTGCGTGCTGCGCGGCACCGCGTTCGACATGGAGGCGCAGGTCGTCACCGGGCGCGGCCGCCGGGTCTGGGTGCGCGTCATCGGCGAGCCGGAATGGAACGCGCGCGGCCGCGTGCGCCGCATCCAGGGCGCGTTCCAGGACATCTCGGAGAGCAAGCGCGCGACCGAGCAGGCGCGCATCATGGCCGAGCAGCTGTCCAACACGCTGGAGAGCATCACCGACGCCTTCTTCACCATCGACCGCGAGCGGCGCTTCACCTACCTCAACGGCGACGCCGAGCGGCTGCTGCAGCGCCCGCGCGAGGAGCTGCTGGGCCGGCCCGTGTTCGAGGAACTGCCGCACCTGCGCGGCACCAGCATCCAGCACCACCTGGAATACGCGCTGGACCACGACGTCACGCAGCAGTTCGAGGAGGAGTACCGGCCGGCCGGCATCTGGGTGCAGGCCAAGGCGTACCCCTCGCGCCAGGGCCTGGCCGTCTACGTGAAGGACATCACCACGCGGGTGGCGGCCGAGCGCGAGATCCTGCGGCTGAACGCCGAGCTGGAGGAGCGCGTGCGCCAGCGCACCGCGCAGCTGGAAATGGCCAACAAGGAGCTGGAGGCGTTCTCGTACTCGATCGCGCACGACCTGCGCGCGCCGCTGAGCTCGATCGGCGGCTTCAGCCAGATGCTGGAGCAGAGCATGGGCGGCGCGCTGCCCGAGCGCGGCGCGCATTACCTGCGGCGCATCCGCGCCGGCGTGCGCCAGATGGGCGAGCTGACCGACGGGCTGCTGTCGCTGGCCGACTTCTCGCGCGCCAGCCTGCTCAGCGAACCGGTCGACATGGCGGTGCTGGCACGCGGCGTGCTGGCGATGCTGCGCGAAACCGAGCCGCAGCGCGCGCTGGAGGTCGAGCTGGCGCCCACGCTGCCGGCGCGGGGCGACCCGCGCCTGCTGGCGCAGGTGATGGGCAACCTGGTGGGCAACGCGTGGAAGTTCACCGCCCGCAGCGAGAACGCGCGCATCGAGATCGGCAGCATGCCGACGGCGGGCGGGCGCACCGCGTACTTCGTGCGCGACAACGGCGCGGGCTTCGACATGGGCCGCGCCGAGCGCCTGTTCGAGGCCTTCCAGCGCATGCACAGCATGGCCGAATTCGAAGGCACCGGCATCGGCCTGGCGATCGTGCACAAGATCGTCACGCGCCACGGCGGGCGCATCTGGGCCGAGTCGGCGCCGCGCCGCGGCGCGGCCTTCTACTTCACGCTCGGCGAGCCTGCGCAAGCGTAGCGCAACGCCCATTGTCGAGCCTGCGCGCATGCCTGTCCCGCAGTTTTACAAAAGCTTTTTCGCGCGCCCGCCACACGCCGTGGCGCGTGCGTGCGATGCTCGCGTGTGGTTTCCACTTAGGAAACTTCCGCCCTCTTGTTTTTATCTACCGTTCACCTACAGTGAAGTGCAATATTCGCCTACATCGCATGACGTTCGACACGATTTGCGCTGAGGTACATTGGCTCAACGAGGCGCCTGCCCACCCAGTCCGCCGCTCAACGAACCCGAAGGAGGTTTCATGGACGTAGTCCGCAATTTCCTGGCGCGATACGAGAAGACGCGCGAGGAGGAAATGTCGCTGGAGGAGTACCTGGACCTGTGCAAGCGCGACCCGCTGGCCTACGCCACCGCCTCCGAGCGCATGCTGGCCGCCATCGGCGAGCCCGAGATGGTCGACACGCGCCACGACCAGCGGCTGTCGCGCATCTTCGGCAACAAGATCATCCGCGTCTACCCCGCCTTCAAGGACTTCTACGGCCTCGAAGAGCCGATCGAGCAGGTCGTCTCGCACTTCCGCCACGCGGCGCAGGGCCTGGAAGAGAGGAAGCAGATCCTGTACCTGCTGGGCCCGGTGGGCGGCGGCAAGTCGTCCATCGCCGAGCGCCTGAAGCAGCTGATGGAAATGGTGCCGTTCTACGCCATCAAGGGCTCGCCGGTCAACGAATCCCCGCTCGGCCTGTTCAGCAACGACGAGGACGGGCCGCTGCTGGAGCAGCAGTTCGGCATCGCGCGCCGCTACACCCAGAAGATCATGTCGCCCTGGGCCGTGAAGCGCCTGGAGGAGTTCGGCGGCGACATCCGCAAGTTCCGCGTGGTCAAGCGCTTCCCGTCCATCCTGAAGCAGATCGGCATCGCCAAGACCGAGCCGGGCGACGAGAACAACCAGGACATCTCGTCTTTGGTCGGCAAGGTCGACATCCGCAAGCTGGAGACCTTCGCCCAGGACGACCCGGACGCCTACAGCTACTCCGGCGGCCTGTGCCTGGCCAACCAGGGCCTGCTCGAATTCGTCGAGATGTTCAAGGCGCCGATCAAGGTGCTGCACCCGCTGCTGACCGCCACCCAGGAAGGCAACTTCAAGGGCACCGAAGGCTTCGGCGCGATTCCGTTCGACGGCATCGTGATGGCCCACTCCAACGAGAGCGAGTGGAAGGCGTTCAAGAACAACAAGAACAACGAGGCCTTCCTCGACCGCATCTACGTGGTCAAGGTGCCGTACTGCCTGCGCGTGACGGAAGAGGTCAAGATCTACGAGAAGCTGATCCAGAACTCCTCGCTCAAGGAAGCGGTGTGCGCGCCCGGCACGCTGAAGATGATGGCGCAGTTCTCGGTGCTCACGCGGCTGAAGGAGCCGGAGAACTCCAGCATCTACAGCAAGATGCTGATCTACGACGGAGACAACCTCAAGGACACCGACCCCAAGGCCAAGAGCTACCAGGAGTACCGCGACTACGCTGGCGTGGACGAAGGCATGAACGGGATCTCGACCCGTTTCGCCTTCAAGATCATCTCCAAGGTGTTCAACTTCGGTTCGGAAGAAGTCGCGGCCAATCCGGTGCACCTGATGTACGTGCTGGAGCAGCAGATCGAGCGCGAGCAGTTCCCG
>JAZKIV010000002.1:0-38320 GCA_040384685.1 Pseudomonadota bacterium
CTGGGCATCGACCTGATCTGGTTCGGCGTGCTGCTGGGCGTGAACATGCAGACCTCGTTCATGCACCCGCCGTTCGGCTTCGCGCTGTTCTACCTGCGCAGCGTGGCACCGGCCAAGGAATACACGGACAAGGTCACGAAGAAGACCATCCCGCCGGTCACCACCATGCAGATCTACTGGGGCGCGGTGCCCTTCGTGGTCATCCAGATCGTGATGGTGGGCCTGATCATCGCCTTCCCGGGCATCGTGTCGCGCGACAAGGAAGAGAAGATCGACCTGGACAAGGTGGTGATCCCGATGGACACGCAACCCAGCGCGCCGGTTATGCCCGCGCTGCCCGGTGCATCCGCCGCGTCCGGCGCCCTGCCCGAGGCGATTCCGATGCCGGGCTCGGCCGAGAGCGACAAGGCCGCCTCCGACGAGCAGAAGAAGATCGACGACCTGTTCAAGAAATAGGACAGCCGCGCGTCGGCAAAAGGGGGCCCGCGCGGGCCCCTTTTGCATTGCGCCGCGAAGGCGCCGCCTACCCTCGCCCGATGGGCGCGCCGATCAGCCAGGGCTGGAGTTGAACTTCCAGCCTCGGCCGGTATCATTCCTTTGTGCGGTCCTTCGTCCTGATCCTGATGCTCGCTTTGCTGCCCCTGCGCATGTGGGCGGCCGACGGCATGGCGATGCGCATGGCCGGCGCCGGGCTGGCCAATGCCTCCGTGTCCGCGCAGGCTGGCCACGGCATGGCGTCCATGGACATGTCCTCGATGCCCGAGGACTGTCCGATGATGGCCGGCAAGGGCGAATCGAAGACGCACGGCCACCAGCCGCCGGGCGACGAGTCCGGCCCCTCCGGCCACGCGACTTGCCTGACGTGCCAGCTTTGCGCGGCGCTGGCCACCACCTTCGAGCCGAGCCTCGCTCGCCACGCTCCGCCCACGGCGAAGCCTTTGGCCGCGCTCGACCGCTTCGCCAGCGCCGAGCCTCGGCGCGAGAGCAAGCCTCCAATCTCCTGAGCTCCTCTTGATCGATGCCCGCCCTGGCGGGAGCTTGGCCGAGCGCGAACACGCGCCTGAACGGAGTCTGGAGATGAGAAAACTGATTTTGGCCGCTTGCGCCCTGGCGCTGCCGGCCATGGCCATGGCGGTGCCGCACGAGTGGACGAAAGCCGAAGTGGTGAAGGTGGAGCCGGAGAAGGCTCGCGTGATGCTCGACCACGAGCGGATCGCAAGCATCGGCATGGAGCCGATGCTCATGCCCTTCAAGGTCGACAAGGCCGTCGACTTGAAGAAGTTCAAGGCCGGCGACAAGGTCCGCTTCACCGTGTCGGTGAAGGACGACCATCTCGTCGTCGGCGCCATGGAGAAGCTCAAATGAGGCCCGCACGTCTGTGCGCCGCCGCGCTCCTCGCGCTGCCGGGCCTTCCGGCGCTCGCCGCCCCGATGGGGTTCAACGGCAGTTGGATGGCCATGGGGGACATGTCTCCCAACTGGCGCGAGGGCTTCGCCAACTACGCCTTCACCCCGCGCGACGCGGCCGGGCCTTCGCTGCTCTCCATGCGCAGCGACGACAAGGCGAAGTCGCGCGAGCTCGCCGAGGTCGCCTATACGCGCCTGGTCAAGCGCTGGAACCTGCCGCACGCGCAGGCGAACGTCTGGTTCGTGGGCGGCCTCGGCGCCATCCGTGGCAACGACTTCCCGGGGACCCGGACCGCGCTCACCCCGGGCATCCAGGTCGACTACGAGACCCAACGCGTCTACGCCTCGGCGACCGCCAGGCTCTTGCGCGCGGAGGGGCTCAACCACGACTACGCCTCGGCGCGACTCGGCTTCTCGTTTTACGAGACCGACTACGACGAGATCCAGCCCTGGTTCGTCGTCGAGGCTCGCAGGATGCGCGGGCTCTCGGACAAGACGGAGGTCACGCCGATGCTCCGGCTGATCCACAACCGCTACTTCGTGGAGGCGGGGGTGAACAACTCCAGGCAACTGCGATTCAACTTCATGTATACCTTCTGAGGAGAGTCATCATGCGCAAATTCATTCTTTCGCTGGTCATGGCCGCCGCCGCCGTTCCCGCCTTCGCCGCCAACACCGTGAAAGCCACCGTCAACGGCATGGTCTGCGCGTTCTGCGCCCAAGGCATCGAAAAGACGCTCTCGAAGATGGACGCCACCAAGTCGGTGTTCGTCGACCTCAAGAGCAAGGTCGTGGCGATCGAGGCCAAGGACGGCAAAACCCTGGACCAGAAGGCGATCAGCGCGGCGATCGTCGACGCCGGCTACGACGTGGTGAAGATCGAGCCCTCGACGCAGTCGGTGGACGAGATCAAGGCCGCGGTCAAGGCGGCCAGGAAGTGAGCGACGGGGTCGCCGAAACCCGCGGCAGCCTGTGGAGCTCGGTGGCGAGCCTCTTCGCCACGTCCAGCACGCTTGTGTGCTGTGCCATCCCGGCCGTTCTCGTGGCGCTCGGGGCCGGCGCCGCGCTCTCCTCGCTCGTGTCGGTCTTCCCGCAGGTCGTCTGGCTCTCCGAGCACAAGGAGGGCCTGTTCGCCTTCGCCGGGCTCGCCATGGGCGTCTCCGGCTGGCTGCAGTGGCGCAACCGGACGGCTCCTTGCCCGGTCGACCCGCGACTTCGCGACGCGTGCCTGCGGACTCGAAAGCTCTCGCGGCGGGTCTACTTCGCCAGCGTCGCGTTCTACCTGGTGGGCGGATGGTTCGCCTTCGTCCAGCCTTTGGTCGGATAGCCGCGCCGCAATGAAAAAAGCCCCGCGTCGCGGGGCTTCTTCCTTGCAGGCCTCGCGGTCCGCGCTGCTTACAGCTTCTGCTCCTGCATGAAGCGGTCGAAGGTGCCTTCGGTGAAGCGGAACCACAGGTTCTGGTCGGCGCGGAACTTGGAGTAGTCGGCGTAGATCTTCTTCCAGTCCTCGTTCTTGGCCGACAGCTCGTTGTACAGCGCCATGGCCTGCTTGAACGCCTCGGCCATCACGTCGCGCGTGAACGGGCGCAGCTTGGTGCCGGCGCCCACCAGCTGCTTGAGCGCCAGCGGATTGCGCGCGTCGTAGCGCGCCTGCATCACCACGTGCGCCTGCGAAGCGGCGGTTTCCACCATCGCCTTGTACTCGGGCGAGAGCGCTTCCCAGGCCTTGTTGCCGATGAAGAACTCGAGCTCGGCGCAGCCTTCCCACCAGCCAGGGTAGTAGTAGTAGGGCGCGACCTTGTTGAAGCCCAGTTTCTGGTCGTCGTACGGGCCCACCCACTCGGCCGCGTCGATGGTGCCCTTTTCCAGCGCCTGGTAGATCTCGCCGCCCGGGATGTTCTGCGGCACGCCGCCCATGCGCTCCAGCACCTTGCCGCCGAAGCCGCCGATGCGCATCTTCAGGCCCTTCACGTCCGCCAGCGACTTGATTTCCTTGCGGTACCAGCCGCCCATCTGCGCGCCCGTGTTGCCCGCGGGGAAGCTGACGATGTTGTACTTGGCGTAGAACTCGCGCATCAGCTTCAGGCCGTTGCCGTCGTACATCCACGCGGTCATCTGCCGGCTGTTCAGGCCGAACGGGATCGCCGTGCCCATGCCGAAGCACTCGTTCTTGCCGAAGAAGTAGTACGGCGCCGTGTGCGCCATCTCGATGGTGCCCTGCTGCACGGCGTCCACCACGCCCAGCGCCGGCATCAGCTCGCCGCCGGCGTGCACCGACACTTCGAACTTGCCGCCCGACATGGCCTTCAGGTGGGTGGCGAACACTTCGGCCGCGCCATAGATGGTGTCCAGCGACTTGGGAAAGCTGGAGGCCAGGCGCCAGCGGATGGCGGCCTGCGCATGCACAGCCGGGGCGACGCCCGCGGCCAGCACGCCGGCGATGCCTGTGCTTTTGATGATTGAACGACGATCCATGGAGTTTCCTTTTTTGGATATGAAAAAGCGGAGAAAGACTACAGCTTCTGCTCCTGCATGAAGCGGTCGAAGGTGCCCTCGGTGAAGCGGAACCACAGGTTCTGGTCGGCGCGGAACTTGGAGTAGTCGGCGTAGATCTTCTTCCAGTCCTCGTTCTTGGCGGACAGCTCGCTGTACAGCGCCATGGAATGCTTGAACGCCTCGGCCATCACGTCGCGCGAGAACGCGCGCAGCTTGGTGCCCGCGCCCACCAGCTGCTTGAGCGCGGTCGGGTTGCGCGCGTCGTAGCGCCCCTGCATCAGCACGTGCGCCGCGGACGCGGCCGCCTCCACCATGGCCTTGTACTCGGGCGAGAGCGCCTCGAATGCCTTGTTGTTGATGAAGAAGTCGGCCTGTGCGCCGCCTTCCCACCAGCCGGGGTAGTAGTAGAAGGGCGCGACCTTGTTGAAGCCCAGTTTCTGGTCGTCGTAGGGAGCGATCCACTCGGCCGAGTCGATGGTGCCCTTTTCCAGCGCCTGGTAGATCTCGCCGCCGGGAATGTTCTGCGGCACCGCGCCCATGCGCTCCAGCACCTTGCCGCCGAAGCCGCCGATGCGCATCTTCAGGCCCTTCACGTCCGCCAGCGACTTGATTTCCTTGCGGTACCAGCCGCCCATCTGCGCGCCCGTGTTGCCCGCGGGGAAGCTGACGATGTTGTACTTGGCGTAGAACTCGCGCATCAGCTTCAGGCCGTTGCCGTCGTACATCCACGCGGTCATCTGCCGGCTGTTCAGGCCGAACGGGATCGCCGTGCCCATGGCGAAACACTCGTTCTTGCCGAAGTAGTAGTACGGCGCCGTGTGGCACATGTCCACGGTGCCCTGCTGCACGGCGTCCACCACGCCCAGGGCCGGCATCAGCTCGCCGGCGGCGTGCACCGACACTTCGAACTTGCCGCCCGACATGGCTTTCATGTGGCTGGCGAATACTTCGGCCGTGCCGTACAGGACATCCACCGATTTCGGAAAACTGGAGGCCAGGCGCCAGCGGATGGCGGCCTGTGCATGCACCGCCGGAGCGGCGCCTGCGGCCAGAACACCGGCAATGCCCGCATTCCTGATGACTGAACGACGATCCATGGTGTCTCCTCTTGTGGTCTTGGGCATGGAAACGCGCAGGCAGCCCTGAGCCTGCCTCCCGTGCGCCCATTCTAGGAAGCGACCCACTTTGGTACTCAGGGGTTTTCCCTGCAGCCCGCGCAAGCCTGGCGCGGACTGTCAGCTAATGTTCAGGCTTGAGGATTCAGCCCTGGCCGACGACTTTCAGCGCCGGCGGCACGCGGCCGATGATGTCGCCGAACCGCTGCAGGATCGAGGCTTCGATGCCGGCCGCGTCCAGCCCCTGCAGCGACAGCAGCCGCGCGGGATCGCCATGCGGCGCGTACTCGTCGCGCAGCCCGAGCTGCAGCATCGGCTTCTGCACGCCCGCGGCCTGCAGCGCCTCGCCGACCGCGCTGCCGGCGCCGCCCATGATGCTGCCCTCTTCCAGCGTCACCAGCGCCTCGTGGCGCGCGGCGATCTCCAGCAGCAGCTCGAGATCGAGCGGCTTGGCCCAGCGCATGTTCACCACCGTGAGGTCCAGCCGCTGCGCCACCGCCAGCGCCGGCTGCAGCAGCGTGCCGAAGGCCAGCACCGCCACGCCCTTGCGATCGGCGGCTTCAGCGCCGCCCGCGCGCCAGCGCCGCACCTCGCCCTTGCCGAACGGCAGGCCCTGCAGCCCCGGCTCGATCGCGGCGCCCACGCCCGCGCCGCGCGGATAGCGCACCGCCACCGGATGGTCCTGCTCGAAGGCGGTGGTGAGCAGCTTGCGGCATTCGTTCTCGTCGGCCGGGCAGGCGATGCTCACGTTCGGCACGCAGCGCAGGTAGGCGATGTCGTAGGCGCCGGCGTGCGTGGGCCCGTCGGCGCCGACCAGGCCGGCGCGGTCCAGCGCGAACACCACGGGCAGCTTCTGCAGCGCCACGTCGTGGATCAATTGGTCGTAGCCGCGCTGCAGGAAGGTGGAATAGATCGCCACCACCGGCTTCAGGCCCTCGCAGGCCATGCCGGCGGCGAAGGTGACCGCATGCTGTTCGGCGATGCCGACGTCGTAGTAGCGATCCGGAAAGCGCTTCTCGAACTCCACCAGGCCAGAACCTTCACGCATGGCGGGCGTGATGCCGACCAGCCGCGCGTCCTGCTGCGCCATGTCGCACAGCCACTGGCCGAACACCTGCGTGAAGGTGGCCTTGGGCGGCGTGGCGGGCGCGGTCAGGCCCACCGCCGGGTCGAACTTGCCGGGGCCGTGGTAGGCCACCGGGTCGGCCTCGGCCAGCTTGTAGCCCTGGCCCTTGCGCGTGACCACGTGCAGGAACTGCAGGCCGCCCAGCTGGCGGATGTTCTCCAGCGTGGGCACCAGCGATTCGATGTCGTGGCCGTCGATCGGGCCGGTGTAGTTGAAGCCGAACTTCTCGAACAGCGTGGCCGGCACCACCATGCCCTTGGCATGCTCCTCGAAGCGCTTGGCCAGCTCGAAGAGAGGCGGCGCGATCGACAGCACGTTCTTGCCCACGCTCTTGGCCGCCGCGTAGAAGCGCCCGGTCATCAGCTGCGCCAGGTAGCGGTTCAGCGCGCCGACGGCGGGGCTGATCGACATGTCGTTGTCGTTCAGGATCACCAGCAGGTCGCAGTCGGACACGCCGGCGTTGTTCAGCGCCTCGAAGGCCATGCCGCCGCTCATCGCGCTGTCGCCGATCACGGCGATGCACTGGCGCTTCTCGCCTTTCTGCCTGGACGCCATCGCCATGCCGAGCGCGGCCGAAATGCTGGTCGACGAGTGCGCCGTGCCGAAGGTGTCGTAGGCGCTTTCGCTGCGCTGCGGAAAGCCCGCCAGGCCGCCGAACTGGCGCAGGCTGGGCATGCGCTCGCGCCGGCCGGTCAGGATCTTGTGCGGGTAAGTCTGGTGGCCCACGTCCCACACGATGCGATCGTCCGGCGTGTTGAACACGTAGTGCAGCGCGATCGACAGTTCCACCGTGCCCAGGTTGGAGCTCAGGTGGCCGCCGGTGCGCGACACGCTGTCGAGCACGAAGGCGCGCAATGCGTCGGCCAGCGCCTTCAGCTGCGCGCGCGGCAGCCGCCGCAGGTCGGCGGGGTCGTTGATGGTGTCCAGCAGGCTTGTCATGTGCAATCCGGTTGCGGTGGCGGCTCAGCTTTCGCGGCTCACCACCATGCGCGCCAGCGCGCTCAGCGCCCGCGTGTCGCCCAGGCCTTCGAGGCCTGCGCGGTCCAGCGCGGCCAGGGCCTCGGCCAGCAGCTGCGCGGCATAGGCGCGCGAGCGCTCCAGGCCCAGCAGCGCGACGTAGGTGGGCTTGTCCTGCGCGGCGTCCTTGCCGGCGGTCTTGCCCAGCGTGGCGGAATCGGCCGTCACGTCCAGGATGTCGTCCACCACCTGGAAGGCCAGCCCGATGGCCCAGCCGTAATCGGCCAGGGCCTGGACGGCAGCAGTGGACACGGCGCCGCAGGCCGCGCCCATCATCACGCTGGCCTGCAGCAGCGCCCCGGTCTTCAGGCGGTGCATGCGGCGCAGTTCGTCCTCGGCCAGCGGCCGGCCGATGCTGGCGATGTCGATCGCCTGGCCGCCGGCCATGCCGGCGTGGCCGGCGGCGCGCGCCAGCAGGCCGCACAGCCGCGCCTGCACCGCTGTCGCCACGCTGCCGTCCAGCGGCGCCAGCAGCTCGAAGGCCAGTGCCTGCAGCGCGTCGCCGGCCAGCAGCGCGCCGGCCTCGCCGAACTTCACGTGCACCGTGGGCTTGCCCCGGCGCAGCACGTCGTTGTCCATGCAGGGCAGGTCGTCGTGCACCAGGGAATAGGCGTGGATCAGTTCGACCGCGCAGGCGGCGCGCAGGGCCGCATCGGCATCGCCGTTCACGGCCTCGGCCGCGGCCAGCACCAGCAGCGGGCGCAGCCGCTTGCCGCCGTCCAGCACCGCGTAGCGCATGGCCTCGCCCAGGCCGGCCGGGGCCTCGGCCACCACCCATTGCGAGAGCGCCTGTTCGACCTGCTCCAGCCGCCGGACCATCCAGCCCTTGAAGTCGTTCAATCCTGCGTCCAAGGCTTGAGGGTGCCTTCGTCCAGCACCTTGATCTGGTTTTCCACCGCGGCCAGCTTGTCGCGGCAGAACTTCAGCAGCTCGGCGCCGCGCTCGTAGCCGGCCAGCAGCTGCTCCAGCGGCAGCTTGCCCGACTCGATCAGCCCGGTGAGCTGCTCGAGCTCTTCAAGGGCGGCTTCATAGCTGGCGGGAGATTGGAAAGGCTGCTTGGGCATCGAAATTGACAGGCATCAAAGGCTGGATTTTAGGCCGAGCATCCCCAGGTATTCCTGCCGGGTAGAATCGCCCCTCTTTTCCGCAGCGCCCCAAGCGCTTCCCTGCCCCTTCATAGGGGGAGTCTCTAGGTCAGGTTCAATGTCTGATTTAAGTCTTCAGCTCAAGCAGGCCGAAAGCCAACTTCCAGTTTCCAGCTATTTCGACGAGGCGCTGTTTTCGCGCGAGATGGAGCGCATCTTTCAGCCTTCTCCCCGCTACCTCGGCCACGAACTGGCTGTGCCCGAGGTCGGCGACTACTATGCCCTTGCGCAGGAAGGCGAGGGCCGCGCCCTGGTGCGCGGCGCCAACGGCGTGGAGCTGGTCTCCAACGTCTGCCGCCACCGCCAGGCCATCATGCTGCGCGGCCGCGGCTCGATCGCCGGCAACGCCGGCGGCGGCAACATCGTGTGCCCGGTGCACCGCTGGACCTACAGCGGCGTCAACGGCGCGCGCGCCGGCACGCTGCTGGGCGCGCCGCATTTCGCGGCGGATCCCTGCCTCAACCTCAACAACTACAAGCTGCGCCGCTGGAACGGCCTCTTGTTCGAGGACAACGGCTTCGACGTGGAAGGCACGCTGGCGGGCATGGGCCCGGCGGCCGACCTGGACTTTTCGGGCTACGTGCTGGACACGGTGAAGCTGCACGAGGTGGACTACAACTGGAAGACCTTCATCGAGGTCTACCTGGAGGACTACCACGTCGGCCCGTTCCACCCCGGCCTGGGCAACTTCGTCAGCTGCGAGGACCTGAGCTGGGAGTTCGGCCGCCACCACTCGGTGCAGACCGTAGGCGTGTCCAACGCGCTCGGGCGCCCCGGTTCGGACGTCTACCGCAAATGGCACGACGCGGTGCTGAAGTACCAGGACGGCAGCAAGCCCAAGTACGGTGCGGTCTGGCTGACGCTCTACCCCACGGTGATGGTGGAGTGGTACCCCAACGTGCTGGTGGTCTCCACCCTGTACCCCAAGGGCCCGCAGAAGACGCTCAACGTGGTGGAGTTCTTCTACCCCGAGGAGATTTCCGCCTTCGAGCGCGAATTCGCCGAGTCGCAGCAGGCCGCCTACATGGAGACCTGCGTCGAGGACGACGAGATCGCGCTGCGCATGGACGCCGGCCGCAAGGCCCTGATGGACCGCGGCGACAACGAGACCGGCCCCTACCAGAGCCCGATGGAAGACGGCATGCAGCACTTCCACGAGTGGTACCGCGGCGCGATGGGAGCGCACGCGCCGCGCCCCTGACATCGGCGTGATGCGTCGGCGCCCTCGGTAAGATGGCGCGATGCAAGCGTTGTGGATGATCTTGGCGGCCTTCCTGTTCGCCAGCATGGCGGTGTGCGTGAAGATCGCGTCCGCCTGGTTCAACAGCGCGGAACTGGTGTTCTACCGCGGCCTCCTGGGCATGCTGTTCATGCTGCTGCTGGCGCGCCAGCGCGGCGTGAGCATGGCCACGCACTACCCGTGGATGCACGCCTGGCGCAGCACCATCGGCGTGCTGTCGCTGGGCGCCTGGTTCTACGCGCTGGCCGGCCTGCCGCTGGCCACCGCCATGACGCTCAACTACATGAGCAGCGTCTGGGTGGCGGCCTTCCTGGTCGGCGGCACGCTGATCGCCTGGAACGCCAAGTCCGGCCCGGTGCCGCGCCAGGGCGCGCTGGTGCTCACGGTGATCGCCGGCTTCGCCGGCGTGGTGCTGATGCTGCGCCCCACCGTCGAGTCCAGCCAGGTGTTCGCCGCCGTCATGGGCCTGCTGTCCGGCCTGGTCGCCGCGCTGGCCTACCTGCAGGTGATGGCGCTGGGCAAGCTGGGCGAGCCGGAGCTGCGCACCGTGTTCTATTTCGCCGTGGGTTCGGCGGTGGCGGGCGGCCTGGGCATGCTGGCCACCGGCACCTCCGACTGGGACTGGGGCCACGCGCTGTGGCTGCTGCCGGTGGGCCTGCTGGCCGCCTTCGGCCAGCTGTGCATGACCTATGCCTACAGCCATGGCGCCACACTGGTGGTCGCCAACCTGCAATACTCGGGCATCGTGTTCGGCGCGATCTACAGCCTGCTGCTGTTCGACGAGCGCATGCCGCTGCTCGGCTGGGCCGGCATGGCCCTGATCGTGGCCAGCGGCATCGCCGCCACCGTGCTGCGCGCACGCGCCGCGCCGGACGCACCCGCCGAGGAGCATTGATGACCACCCACACCACCCTGATTTCACCGCAAGAGCTGATGGCGCTGCGCGCGGGCGGCGCGCGCCTGATGGTGTTCGACTGCAGCTTCGACCTGGCCAACCCGGCCGCCGGCGAGGAGCAGTACCGCCAGGCCCACATTCCCGGCGCGGTCTACGCGCACCTGGACCATGCGCTCAGCGACAAGGGCGTGGTCGAAGCCGACGGCAAGCACCACCCGAGCGCCGACGCGGCCTCGGGCGGGCGCCATCCGCTGCCCAACCGCGAGAAGTTCGCCATGTGGCTGTCCAGCGTGGGGTTCGCCAACGACATGCAGGCGGTGGTGTACGACCGCCAGGGCGCCAACTACTGCGGCCGCCTGTGGTGGATGCTGAAGTGGGCCGGCCATGACGCTGCAGCGGTGCTCGACGGCGGGCTGCAGGGCTGGCAGGCGGCCGGCGGCGAAGTCGCGAGCGGCACCGAGCCCTCGCATTTCCAGAGCAATTTCGCGCTCGGCCCCGAACTGCGCCGGCTGGTTACCGCGCCGGAAGTCGAAGCGGCGCTCGGCGGCGGCGCGCAGACCATCGTCGACGCGCGCGGCGCGCCGCGCTACCGGGGCGAGGTCGAGCCGCTCGATCCGGTGGCGGGCCACATCCCGGGCGCGCTGAACCGGCCGTTCACGCAGAACATCGGGCCCGATGGGCGCTTCAAGCCGCCCGCGCAGCTGCGCGCCGAGTTCGAGCAGCTGCTGGCCGGCAAACCGGCGGAGTCGGTGGTGCACCACTGCGGCAGCGGCGTCAGCGCCGTGCCCAACGTGATCGCGATGGAGCTGGCCGGGTTCGGCCCGACCGCGCTCTATGCGGGCAGCTGGAGCGAATGGTGCGGCGACCCGAAGAGGCCGGTCGAAAAAGGCTAGCCGGCCCGCACTTTCGTCCAAGCGGCAATCCCCGCTTTTGCCGACATTGGACCCAAGGAACCTCAGGGTGGCAATGCGTCCTGCGCGCGCAGGAATGCTGTTCATGAGGAGTGCGGAATGAGGCGGCTTCACGCGGAGACATATCTCTATCTCACGGTCGCGGTCATGGTAGCGGTCGTGGCCGCCGCCGGCCTGTCCGGGCATTGGGCGGTCCGGCAGCAAAGGGCGATCGGCCTTGCGGCGCTGCAATCGCTTCACGACGGCGGCGCGGCCGCGGAGCTTCGGCAAGCCACAGCCCGCATGGACGAGGAATCGAGCGCCTTGTCGCGAACGGTGGCCGGGGGCATGGCGGGCTGGGCGGTGCTGGGCCTGGTGTTCGGCCTGATCGGGCGCGAGTGCGTCCGGCGCTCCGGCGGCGTGTCGCTGCGCGACGCGACGCGGATGGTGCAGCGGGTGGCCGAGGGCGATCTCACGGTGACGGTGCACGCCATGCACGAGGGCCACACCCGCAAACTCGCCCAGGCATTGCAGGACATGACCGCCGGGCTGCGCCACCTGGTGTCCGAAGTGGTGGAAAGCGCCCGCATGGTGGCGCAGACGAGCGCGCAGATCGCGCAGGGCAACCTGGACCTGTCCCAGCGTACCGAGGAGCAGGCCAGCACGCTGGAGGAGACGGCCAGCTCGATGGAGCAGCTGACCTCGACCGTGGCGCAGAACGCCGAGAACGCGCGCCAGGCCAGCGAACTGGCGCAGGCGGCTTCGGACGTGGCGCGCAGGGGCGGACAGGCGATGGGCCAGGTGGTGTCCACCATGAACGGCATCAGCGAGTCGTCGCGCCGCATCGGCGACATCATCGGCGTCATCGACGGCATCGCGTTCCAGACCAACATCCTCGCGCTCAATGCAGCGGTGGAAGCAGCCCGCGCCGGCGAGCAGGGGCGCGGCTTCGCGGTGGTGGCCGCGGAGGTGCGCAGCCTGGCGCAAAAGAGCGCGGCGGCCGCCAAGGAAATCAAGGTGCTGATCGGCGACTCGGTCGGCAAGGTCGAGACCGGCACCAGGATGGTGGACGCGGCCGGGCAAACCATGAACGAGATCGTCGACTCGGTGCGCAAGGTCAGCGAGCTGATCGCCGAGATCGCGGTGGCCAGCCGCGAGCAGAGCGTCGGCATCGGCCAGATCAACACGGCGGTCGCGCAGATGGAGCAGGTGGTGCAGCAGAACGCCACCCTGGTGGAAGAGGCTTCGGCCGCTACCGAGGCGATGAAGCACCAGTCCGAATCGCTGCTGCAGGTGGTCGAGCGCTTCAGGCTCGCCGAGACCGAATCGCAGATGGCGCAGCCGCAGCCGGCCGGTGCGCGCACCGCCTTGGTACCCGCATTCGAGCCGGCGTATGCCGCGCCGCGCTTCAGCGCTGGCCGGCCGCGTTAGCTGGTTTGGTGTTGGGGCTGCCGTCGCCGCCGGGGCCGGCACCCATGGTGCCGCTGTTGGCGGAACCGCTGTTGCCGGCAGACGGGAAGTTGCCGGTCAGCCCGGTGCCGCTGGCACCCAGGCCGCCGTGCAGGCCCACCCCCGGTCCCGGCTGCTGGCCACTGACGTTGGCCGAGCCGGTGCCGGTGGTGCCCGGCAGTGTGTCGCCGCCGGACGAACCGGTGTGCGGCGCGGATCCCTTGATGCCCGAAGGACCGCCGGGCGGGCCGTCGGGCGCCTGCGGAGCCGTCGACTGGACCGCGTTGCCTGTGCCGGGACTGCCCGGCGCATTCGCATTGCCCTGCGCCGCGCGGTCGCAACCGGCCAGCGCGAAAGACATCGCCAACACGCCGGCGGCTTGCGCCGCAGTCCCGATCCAGGCCGCGCGCCTCATCGTGCTCAGCGGGTCGTGGTGGTGCTGGTGGTCGTGCTGCTGGTCGAGCTGCCCGCGCCCAGCGTGGTGCCGCTGCCGGTGGAGCCGGAGTCGGTGCTGCCGGTGGAGCCCGAAGCCATGCCGGTGCCCGGGGTGGTGGAGCCGGAGCCCGACGCCGTGGACGAGGTGTCGGCGCCGGTGGCGGGGGTGGTGGGCGAGGTGCTCGCCGTGCTCGGGCTGGCCGGTGCCGGCACCGTGGTCGTGGTCGACGACGTCGTGCTTTCGGTCGTTGCCGACTCCTTCTTGCCACAGGCAGTCAGGGACAGGGCGGCCATCAGGACCAGGGCGGCGCTACGCGCGAGGGGGGTGGAAATCATCAGGACACTCCTTGAGCGGTTTGTAGAAAAAACATCACATCGTTAGGGGCAGTGGTTCTGCCCTGACCCGGAACTGTAGACACGCTGACATCCGGCCGTGTCGGTTCCTACTGTCGAACCCTGTAGGACAAGCACAGCGGCGGCAGCACGGCCTTACAACACGGCCGAGGCAAGCATCTGCTCGCGCAGCGCCTGCGACACGGCTTCCAGCTCGTCCTTGCGCACCGACAGGGACATGCCCAGCGCGCGCAGGTCCAGCCCGGATTCGCGCAGCCGCGGGAAGATGCGCTCGCGCTCCTGCCGCACGTGGCGCGCCACGTACTCCGACAGCACGGCCACCTTGGCGTCGTACAGCGGATCCTCGGCGCGCAAGGCCAGCAGCTGCGCCACCAGGTTCTGCGCGGCTGCATGCGCGTCCTCGGCGTCGTCGACCAGGTCGTCGTCGTCCAGCGCCTCGCGCACGGCCGGGTAGAACAGCTCTTCCTCCAGCCGGGTGTGCACCGCCAGTTCGGTGCAGATGCGCTCGGCCAGTTCCTTGCGCGCGGGCGCCGGCGCGCCGGTGAGCGCGAGTTCGCGGTAGCGCGCGAACAGCGCCTGCACAGCGTGGTGGTCGGCTTCCAGCAGCGCGATGGCGTCTGTTACCGCCGTCATGGCTTGTTGCCGCCGTCGCTGGGGTCGCTGCTTCCGGTCTCGTGCGGCGTCTTGCTGGTCTGCTTCATCGCGGCTTCGGCCGCGGTGCCGCGGCCGGCGGTGTTGCCGCTGGCCGGCGTGCCGGTGTCTTCCGGCTGGATGTCGGCACTGGGCGTCTTCCCTGGATCGGCGGTCCCGGACTTGGTTTCCGGTCCTTGCGTCTTGTGTTCGGATGGCATCTCGATGTTTCTCCGTGTGAGAGTCTGACTCTACGGAGTGGCTGCCGGCGGCGCTGTCGGTGCCGATGGCGGCCCGCTGTAGGCGCCTGCCGCGCGCCCCGAATCCATCAGCTGCCCGTCAGCGGCGCTTGCGCTCCAGGGCGCGTTCGTAGGCGGCCATCAGCGGCGTCACCGACACGCCATGGACCAGGATCGAGGCCACCACCACCGACAGCGTGAGCGCGACCATGCGGTCGGCCAGCGGCTGCGGCAGGCCGTGGTTGAGCGCATACATCAAATAGTAGAGCGAGCCGACGCCGCGGATGCCGAACCAGCCGATCAGCCAGCGCTGCGAGTGCGAGCTGGCCGAGCCCGCCATGCCCACGGCCACCGACAGCGGCCGCACCACCAGCAGCAGCACCGGCACCAGCCACCACACAGCTTGGTTCCACCGCACCGCCCACAGCAGCGCGCCGATGCCGATCACCGCGACCACCTCGCCGATGCGCTCGAGCTGTTCGTTGAAGCCCAGCACCGCCTGCGCCATGAAGGCCGGCGCATGCTGGGGATCCACCGCGATCTCGTCGGCCAGTTGGGTGTCCGGCCCCACCATGGCCTTCTGCACCGCTTCCGCGGCCGCGCTGGGTTCGGCGGTCTGCGACTGCTCCAGCCGCCGCAGGGCAATGCCGGCCGCGAACACGGCGAGAAAGCCGTAGGCGTGCAGCAGCAGCGCTGCGCCGTACGACAGGCCGATCAGGCCGAGTGCCAGGAAGTCGTCGAGGCCGACCGCCTCCTTGTGCTCGCGCCGCAGGTACAGCACCAGCCGGCCCACCGCCCAGCCGAGCAGCGCGCCGATGCCGATGCCGGCGGCCACCGACCAGGCCACGTCGACGGCGAACCAGCGCCAGCCCCACGGCCCGAGTTCGTGCAGGCCGAGCAGGCCCAGCCCCAGCATGACGAACGGAAATGCGGTGCCGTCGTTCAGCCCGCCCTCGCCCGTCAAGGCGAAGCGCAGCTTGTCGCGGTCGCCGGGTTTCTGCACCTGCACGTCGGACGCCAGCACCGGGTCGGTCGGCGCCAGGATGCCGCCCAGCAGCACGGCCGCGCCCCAGGGCAGGCCGAGCAGGAAGTGACCGAGCAGGGTGACGCAGGCGACCGTGACCACCATCGAGCCGAGCGCCAGGCGCAGCGGCAGCAGCCAGCTGCGGTCTTTCAATCCGGCGCTGAGTTTCAGGCCGGCGCTGAACAGCGACACCAGCACCACCACTTCGGCCAGCCGCTCCAGCACGTGCGCGTGCCGCAGCGGATCGGCGTGCAGCATGCCGAGCGCGAGCGGGCTGACCAGCAGCCCGGCGCCCAGGTACAGCATGGCGGTGGACAGCGGCAGGCGCGCCAGCACCGAGCCGCCCAGCGCCATCAGGATGAGCAGCAGCCCGACGATGACGGACCAGAGCGCGAAATCCATCCGAAAGGAAAAGCCGCCGCGCGTTCAGAGCCGGCCGAGCGCCGCCAGCAGCGCCTTGCGCACGCTGGGGTACTGGTGCACGTCGCTGTGGCCGGCGCCGTCCACGCGCAGCAGTTCGGCCGAGCGGAAAACGCTCTTCAATTTTTCGCTGTGGTGGATCGGGATCAGCTCGTCTTTTTCGCCGTGGATCAGCATCACCGGGCCCAGCAGCTTGGCCGCATGCTCCAGCGTGTGCAGCGGATAGCGCAGCACCCGGGACGGCACCCAGGGGTACAGCTCGGCGGCAAGAGCGCGCATGCTGCTGTACGCGGACATGAGCAGGGTGAGGTCGGGCGTGTGACCGGTGGCGCACAGCCGCGCCGCCAGACCGGCCGCGAGGCCGGTGCCCAGCGACTGGCCGGAGATCACCACGCGCCGGCCTTCGTAAGCCGGCGAGAAGTGGTCCCACACCGCCGCCACGTCGGCATGCAGTTGCTGTTCGCTTTCGATGCGCCCGCTGCTCTTGCCGAAGCCCCGGTAGTCGAACATGACCACGTCGAAATTGGCCTGGCGGAAGGCGTCCAGCTGGACGAACCACTTCTTGAGGTTGCCGGAGTTGCCGTGCAGGAAGAAGAACACGCCGCGCGGATTGGGCAGCTTCAGGTGCGCCACCGACAGGCGCGCGCCCGGCACCTCGACGAAGAACTCGCGCACGCCCTCCTCGTCGGACACCGGTTCGTCCATGGGCAGCGGCTCCGGCTCGAACAGCAGCCGTTCCTGGCGGAAATACAGCCAGCCGATGGCCGCCGCGTACACAGCGCCGGCCGCCGCAAGCAGGGAGGCGGAGAAGATGGCGTAGACCATGTTTTCCGCTCCTTTCATGGCCATGGTGTCCTAACCGACTTTCTTGGCGCTCGGGTCGCCGGGATCGAACCCGATGTCCTTGCCGTTCGGGTCGCTCGGGCCGTTGCGGTCCGACAGGCCCGCGTTGGGCGCGCCGAGGTCGCCGGCATCGCTCGGCTTCGCCTCGTCCGAGGTGCGGCCCTGACCGGTCACCTTGCCGCGCGGATGCACCATGTCGTCGTCATCGAAGTTGAGCGATCCGCCCGCCATGGGCTTGTCAGCAGCGGCGCCATGGTCGCGCTCGTTGACGCCGGAAGGCGACACCAGGTCGGGCTGTGCATCGCTGGTCAGGCCGATCTTGCCGGGGCCGTCGCCGCGCGCCAGCGGGCGCTCGTCGCCGCCCGCGCCTTTGCCGCGCGCGCTGGATTGCCCGTCGGTGCTGTTGCGTTCCACGTCCGGCGAAGGCCGGTCCGCGTCCTTGCGCGCAATCCCGTCGCGCGATTGTTCCTGGTTCGGCATGGCTTCTCCTTTGGCTGCCGCGGCGGCATGGCGCCACCGATGAACCAAGTGTGGAGACCGAGCCATACCTGGGCTGTCGGTTCGGCACGCCGCGCGGCGTAGGAACGCAGCGCAGCGGCGCGCGGGAAACCGCCCCTCACCCCAGCCCTCTCCCCAGCGGGGAGAGGGAGGAAGTCCGCTCCCTCTCCCGCAGGGCGGGAGAGGGTTGGGGTGAGGGTGGGTTCCTCAGCGCGCCAGGTACAGCTCGCGCAGGCGCTGGCGTTCCGGCTCGCCCAGGCCCAGGCCTTCGCGGAAGTAGGCTTCCAGGCCGCCGTAGTCGGCCTCCACCGCGTCGAGCGACGCCTGCAGGAAATCGGGCTGCACCCGGTACAGCACGCTCACCGCTTCGGGCGGCAGGCCCCACAGGCCGTTGGCGGGCGCCTTCAGGCGCTCGTTGGTGAGCAGGTAGTCGCGCATCACGTCGTCCTGCGGCACGCCGAGCGCGCGCAGCACCAGCGCCGCGGCGAAACCGGTGCGGTCCTTGCCGGCGGTGCAGTGGAACACCGTCGGGTCGTCGGACTCCAGCAGGTGCGCGAAGAACTCGGCGAAGCGGTGCGTGCTGCCGCGCACGAAGCCGCGGTAGGTGTCCTGCATCAGGCCCACCACGTCCTGCGAGGTGATCTGCCGCCCGCCCTCGGTGAAGCCCTTGATCTGCTGCACGATGGTCGGCTCGATGGCCAGCGAATGCACCGTCACGTCGGGCAGCATGCAGGCCGCCGCGGTGCGCTCGTCGACGCCGCGGAAGTCCAGCACGCGGCGGATGCCCAGCGCCTGGATCTGGCGCGCGTCGTTCTCGTCCAGCGCGCCCAGGTGGTCGGAGCGGAACAGCACGCGGCGGCGCAGCCGCGGCTCGGGACCGGCATGCGCCGCCAGGTCGCGGAAGTTGGAAGGATTGGTGATGGAAGGAAGTGGCATGTTGCTGTGGCGCCCGGTGCGCCGGACCGTTCAGGGCATCTTAACGCGCCACACCGCCGCGCTTCACAGGCGCATGCGCTTGAACACGCGCTCGGGGATGTGGCGGATCGCCAGCATGATGAAGAGCCAGAAGCCGGGCACGTAGGCGACGTCCGCGCCGCGCTCCACGGCACGCGCGATGGCGCGGGCCACCTGCCCAGGCGAGGCCCACAGCGGGCCTTTCGGGAACGCCGCCGTCATGGGCGTGTCGACGAAGCCCGGCTTGATCGTCAACACGCGCACGCCGTGGCGGTGCAAACGGTTGCGCAGGCCCTGCAGGAAGGTGGCGACCGCTGCCTTGGCGCTGCCGTACACGTAGTTGGACTGGCGCCCGCGGTCGCCCGCCACCGAGGTGATGACGGCGATGGTGCCCTGCCCCTGTGCCTGCATGCGGTTGGCCACCAGGGTCAGCAGCGCGATGGTGCTGGTGGCGTTGGTGTGCAGCTCCCGCAGCGTGAGTACCGGGTCCTGCTCGCAGGCGGCCTGGTCCGGCAAGGTGCCGTGCGCGACCAGCACCACGTCGATGCCGCCCAGCGCCGCGGCGGCGGCTTCCAGGACTTCGGCGTGGCGGTCCAGTTCGTTCACGTCCAGCACACCGGCGTCGGCCAGCGGCGCGCCGCGCACGCGCAGGTCGGCCGCCAACGTTTCCAGCCGCTCACGCGCGCGGCCGACGAGATAAAGGCTGTGGCCCTGCGCAGCCCATGCGCGCGCCGTTGCTTCGGCAATCGCCGAGGTCGCGCCGATGACGAGGATGCGCTTCATTGCAGCCCCAGCCGGCGCGATTGCGCGGAGGCGAAGCGGCCCCGCGCATGCCAGCGCACGCGGGCCTCCTCGAATTCGGACCAGCGCGGATAGCCGCGCTTGAAGGTGGCTTCGCTCATGCGCGCGTCCTTGGCCAGGTAGATGCGCCCGCCGGCATCCAGCACGACGGGGTCGAGCGCGTCGAGCAGCGCGAAGGTGCGGGGTTCGGCCTTGAAGTCGAGCGCAAGCGTGTAGCCCTCCATGGGAAACGACAGCAGGTTGGCATTGGCCGGCCCGAACAGCTTGAGCACGGCCAGGAAGGCGCCGCAGCCCGAATCGGCGATGCGGCGGATGACCTCGCGCAACGCACCAGGGCCGGCGGCGCGCGGCACCACGAACTGGTACTGCACCAGGCCGGGCTTGCCGTACAGGCGGTTCCAGTGCGCGAGCGCGTCCAGCGGGTAGAAGTACTGCTCCAGCGGCAGCGTGCGTGTCTGCATGGCGCGCCGCACGCGGCCGTAGTACAGCGCGTTGAAGGCGCCGGCACTGGCGCGGTTCAGCAGCCAGGGCGGCATGTCGAAGGGCACGGGTTTCGGCGCCGCGTCTTGTGCCACGAGCGGGCCGTCGGGTGCGTGCTCGCCCAGCATCAGCAGCGAACGGCCCAAGGCGCCGCCGCGCGCCAGGCAATCGATCCAGGCGACCGAGTAGCGCGCCGCGCGGTGCGCGTCGAAGGCTTCCAGCACGGCGTCGAGGCTGGGCGCCTTGATGGTCGTCTCCACGATCTGCGCGGAGGCGATGCGCAGCAGCTGCAACCGCGCGCGCAGCACCACGCCGACCAGGCCCATGCCGCCGCACACCGCACGGAACAGTTCGCTGTTCTCATTCGCCGATGCCTGCATCACGTCGCCGTTGCCCAGCAGCACCTGCATGTCCAGCACGTGGTCGCCAAAGCTGCCGTCCAGGTGGTGGTTCTTGCCGTGCACGTCGGCGGCGATGGCGCCGCCGACGCTGACGTGGCGCGTGCCGGGCGTGGCCGCCAGGAACCAGCCGCGCGGCACGGCCAGCCGCAGGATGTCGCCAAGCGACACGCCGGCTTCGCACTCCAGCACGCCGGTGGTGTCGTCGAAGGCGACGAAGTGGTCCAGCCAGCGGGTGGACAACACGCGCGCGCCGAGCGCGCTGTCGCCGTAGCTGCGCCCCAGTCCGCGCGCGATCAGGGGCTCGCCGAGGGCACGCGCGCAGTCGCGCGGCGACGCCGGCACCTCCAGCCGCGCTTCGATGCGTGGATAGCGGCCCCAGCCGTGCAGCAGCGTGGTGGCGCTCATGGCCGCCACCGTTCGGGCTGAGCCTGTCGAAGCCCATGCGTGGAATCGGCAGGCCCTTCGACAAGCTCAGGGCGAACGGGTGGCACAGGCTCAGGGCGAACGGAAGATGGAGTGGCTTTGTCCACAAACACCCAGTTGCGGTCCAGCTGGTACTTGATGACGTAGCCCACGGTCAGCCCGATCGCCGCGCCCAGGTAGCGCATCAGGTCGGTGCCGAAGGCGAGGTGGAAGGCGTATTCGGTGCCCCAGAACAGCGCCGTGGTGAACACGCCGAAGCCGGTGTACAGCACGAACATGCGGCCGTCGTGCGCCAGGTCGCGCGCGCGGAAGCTGAAGATCAGCCGCTTTTCCAGCACGTACTTCAAGGGCAGGCCGGCGGCCGTGCCGGCCAGCACCGACAGCGGAATCGCGTACGGCCCGCGGTACAGCCACATGGCGAGCGCCTGGGTGGCGATGTTCACCACGGTGGCCAGCGCGGCGACCGCCGCGTACAGCAGGGCAATGCGCGCGACGCTCTTCACGGCAGCAGCCTGGCCAGCGCGAACACCAGGACGAACAGCCCCGCCACCACCCAGCTGGCGCGGTCGCGCAGCGCGAACAGCACCGGGTCCTGGTGCATCTGGCCGCGGTGCGCGATCAGCCAGGCGCGCGAGATCCAGTACAAAAGCAGCGGGCAGGCCAGCCAGATGGCGCGCGGCTCGCCGTACAAAGACGCGGTGTGGCTGTCCTGGATGTACAGCGCCAGCACCAGCACCGCCATGTAGCCGGACGCGGCGCCCAGGCTGGAGACCATCTCCAGGTCCTGCGGGCCGTAGCCGCGCCCGCGCAGCGCGGCTTCGCGGCCGGCGTCGCGCGCGGCGCGCAGTTCGCTGTAGCGCTTGATCAGCGCCAGGCTCAGGAAGATGAACATCGAGAACGACAGCAGCCAGAACGACATGGGCACGGCGATGGCCGCCGCGCCGGCGACGATGCGCAGCGTGTAGAGCGCGGCCAGGGTCAGCACGTCCACCACCGCCACGCGCTTCAGGCGGAACGAATACGCCGCCGTCAGCACGCCGTAGCAGCCCAGCGCCGCGGTGAAGCGCCAGGGCAGCAGCCAGGCCGCCAGCGCGAAGGCCAGCAGCGCCAGCAGCGGCCAGGCCAGCCAGCCGTGCAGCAGCGGCAGCGCACCGGAGGCGAACGGCCGCAGCCGCTTGCGCTCGTGGTGGCGGTCGTCGGCCACGTCCACCAGGTCGTTGAGCAGGTACACCGCCGACGCGGCCAGGCTCAGCACCACGAAGGCGATGAGCGCCTGCGCCACGGACAGCATGTCGCCATAGCGGTGCGCCGCCAGCAGCGGCGCGAACACCAGCAGGTTCTTGGCCCACTGGTGCGGCCGCGCCGCTTTCAGCAATGCGGCGGTATGCGATCCGGTGCCGGGCGCGCGCGACGACTCCAGGTTGCCCAGCGCGCGCACGCGCTCCACCAGCCGCGCGGAACGGCTCACCACATGGGCGCCGGCGGCCGACTGGAAGATCGGCAGGTCGGGCCAGTCGTTGCCCACGTAGTCGAAGCCGCGCTCGCCGTAGCGCGCCACCAGCGCGTCGCGCTTGGCGTGGTCACGCAGGTTGCTGCCTTCCTCGGTCGCCAGCACGGCGTCGAACAGGCCCAGGTGCGCGGCCACCTGCTCGGCCAGCACGCGGTGGCTGGCGGTGGCCAGCACCAGTTCGCGGCCCTGCGCCTTCTGCGTGCGCAGCCAGGCCAGCAGCTCGGTGTCGTAGGGCAGCACGGAGACGTCCACCGCCACCGCCTGCGCCAGCCGCGTCTTCAGCACGCTCTTGCCCGCCGCCAGCCAGGCCAGCAGGCGCGGCGCGGCCAGCGGGCGCTGCAGCAGGAAGCGGCTGGCCGTCTCCTGCAGCAGGTCGGTGCGGATGAGGGTGCCGTCCAGGTCCACCACCAGCGGTCGCAAGGTGGCGGCGGGCGGCGCGAGCGGGATCAATGCAGGGTCCGTGGTCGTGAGGCGATGCTGAACTTTAGCGCCAAGCCGCCCGCGCCCTGTCGCGTACATGCAGCACCGGCGCCTGCGGCTGGGCGCCGCGCGGCGCCACCGCGGCCGCTTCGGGCCAGCAGACCTGCTCGAACTGCGCCGCCATCGCTTCGCTGATGAAGCGGCTGCGCCCGGCGTAGACATGCCGGTCGCCACCGCCGCCGCCGGCCTGCTGGGTGATGTAGAAGCGCTGCGGCACCACCAGGTGCAGGTGCTCCTTCGCGCGCGTCATCGCCACGTACAGCAGGCGGCGCTCTTCCTCGATGTCGTCGGCGCTGCCGGTGGCCATGTCGCTGGGGATGCAGCCGTCCACCACGTTGAGCACGTGCACCGCCTTCCACTCCTGGCCCTTGGCGCTGTGGATGGTGGACAGGATCAGGTAGTCCTCGTCGCGCGAGGGCGCGCCCGATTCGGCGCTGGTGGCATCCGGCGGATCGAGCGTGAGCTCGGTCAGGAAGCGCTCGCGGCTGGTGTAGCCGGCGGCCAGCCGCGCCAGCTGCTCGATGTCGAGCTTGCGCGCCGGTGCGTCGTCGTACAGGCGCTCCAGCTGCACCAGGTACCAGGCCTTGGCCAGTTCCAGGTCAGCCGGCCAGGCGGTGTCCTTGTCGCACAGCTGCGCGTGCAGCTGGGCGAAGGGCGCCCACTCGTCCCTGGCCGGGGCCGGCGGCACGAACTGCTGAAGGGCCTGCGGCGGCTCGGCCGATTCGCCGACCGCGTCGAGCAGTCGCGTGGCCGTGGCCGGGCCGATGCCGGGCACCAGCTGCACGGCGCGAAAGCCCGCCATGCGCCCGCGCGGGTTGTGCGCGAAGCGCAGCACGGCCAGCAGGTCCTTCACGTGCGCGGCCTCCAGGAACTTCAGGCCGCCGAACTTCAGGAACGGGATGTTGCGCCGCGCGAGCTCCAGCTCCAGCGCGGCGCTGTGGTGGCTGGCGCGGAACAGCACCGCCTGGCTTTTCAGCGTGGCGCCCTCCTCGCGCCGGCGCAGCACCTCTTCGGCCACCCAGCGCGCCTGCTGCGCCTCGTCGGGCACCAGCACCAGCTGCGGCTTGCGGCTGGACGCCTTGTCGGTGAACAGCGTCTTGGCGTGGCGCTCGCGCGCGGCGGCGATCACCGCGTTGCTGGCGTCCAGGATCGGCTGCGTGCTGCGGTAGTTGCGCTCCAGCGTGACCACGCGCGCCGGCTGCGAGAACTGGCTGGGGAAATCGAGGATGTTGCGCACCGTGGCGCCGCGAAACGAATAGATGCTCTGCGCGTCGTCGCCGACCACCGTCACGCCCTGGCCGCTCGGCTTCATCGCGACGATGATCTCGGCCTGCAGCCGGTTGGTGTCCTGGTATTCGTCGACCAGCACGTGGTCGAAGCGCGCACCGATCTCGGCGGCCAGCGCCGGCTCGGCCATGGTTTCGGCCCAGAACAAGAGCAGGTCGTCGTAGTCCAGCACGTTCTGCTGCTGCTTGGCTTCCACGTAGGCGCCGAACAGCTTCTTGAGTTCCGCTTCCCACTGCGTGCACCACGGGTAGAGATCCTGCAGCACCTTCACCAGCGGCTCGCGCGTGTTCAGCACGCGCGAGTAGATGCCCAGGCAGGTGCCCTTCAGCGGAAAGCGCTTCTTGCTGTCGGCCAGGCCGATCTCGTGGCGCACCAGGCCCATCAGGTCTTCCGAGTCGCCGCGGTCATGGATGGTGAAGTTCTCCGCCAGCCCGATGCGCGGCGCGTATTCGCGCAGCAGCCGCGCGCCGATGCCGTGGAAGGTGCCGCTCCACGGCAGGTTCGGCGGCGCATGGGTCGCGCCCTGCAGGCCCAGCGCCTTGGCGAGCACGCTGCCGGCGCGCCGCTCCATTTCCTGCGCGGCGCGCCGGCTGAAGGTCAGCAGCATCAGCCGCTGCGGATCGGCGCCGTGGCGGATCAGGGTGGCGACGCGGTGCGCCAATGTATTGGTCTTGCCCGATCCGGCACCGGCGATCACCAGCAGCGGCCGCGTGTCGTCCTGCGTGTCGCCGGTGCCGTGGGTGGCGGCTTCGCGCTGCTGCGCGTTGAGCGAGGCCAGCGGATCGGGGGGCGCTGGCGGATCGGAAGCGTCGGGGGGCGAACCGGGGAACTGCATGGTGCGGCAACTGTACATTAGTACAGTGAACGCGCCCATCCTCACCGGGTCCGCTTCCTGGACCGACCCCACGCTGATCGCCTGCGGCCGCTTCTACCCGCCGGGCTGCACCACCGCCCAAGCGCGGCTGCGCCACTACGCGAGCGTGCTGCCGCTGGTGGAGGTGGACTCCAGCTACTACGGCATGCCGACGCCGCACAACAGCCGGCTGTGGGCCGAGCGCACGCCTCCCGGTTTCGTCTTCAACGTCAAGGCCTTCAGCGTCTTCACCGGCCACGCGACCCGGCCCGAAGCGATGGGCCGCGACATCGCCGCCGCGCTGGCGCCGCTCGGGCAGGAGGCCTACGATTACGCCGGCCTGCCGGATGAAATCCGCACCGAACTGTGGCGCCGCTTCGCGCTGGCGCTGGCGCCCCTGAAGCAAGCCGGCAAGCTGGGCGCCGTGCATTTCCAGTTTTCGCCGCGCGTGCGCCATACCGCCGCGGCCGAAGCCCACGTCGCGCACTGCGTCGACAGCCTGCCCGGCCACCTGCTGTCGGTCGAGTTTCGCCATGCCAGCTGGTTCGCTGCGGAAGCACTGGAGCGCACCCTGGCGTTCGAGCGCGAAGCCGGCGTGGCGCACACCGTCGTCGATGCGCCGCAGGGCGTGGCCAACAGCGTGCCCTGCGTGTGGGAAGCCACCCATCCGAAGCTGGCGCTGGTACGGCTGCACGGGCGCAACCGCGCGGCCTGGGGCAACGTGCGCGGCACGGCGTCGTCCAGCCGCTTCGACTACCGCTACAGCGAGGCCGAACTCGCGGCCATGGTGCCGGAGATCGAGCAGCTGGCCACCCAGGCCGAGGCGGTGCACGTGGTGTTCAACACCAACCACCAGGACCAGGGCCAGGTGCACGCCCGCATGATGCGCGAACTGCTGCGGATGAAGCGCAGGTAAATGTCGGCGGCGCGGCCGCGACGGCGCGGCAGAGCCTGCCGGTGCGGCTAGACTGCCCGCAATGCGTATTCCCGGAGACCGATCTTGAGACTGTTCCGCCTGACCCTGGCCGCCGCCGCGCTGGCGTTCGCCTGCGGCGCGCAAGCGCAACTGAAGGCACCGAAGCCGGCCTCCGCCACGCCGGCACCGGCCGCTGCCGCGGCGCCCGCGCCGGCAGCACCAGCCAGCGGCGATGCCGAAAAGGAAGAAGCCGGCCGGCTGATCGCCGCCGGCTGGCTCACGCTGCTGGACCGCAAGGACTGGGGCGGCGCCTGGGACCGCTCGGCCGCGCTGTTCCGCCAGAACGTGCCGCTGGCCACCTGGATGGACGGCATCCCCAAGACGCGCGAGCCGCTGGGCGCGCTGGTGGAGCGCCAAGCCGCGGAAACCGGCTACAAGACCTCGCTGCCGGGCCGCCCGAACGGCGACTACGTCACCACCATCTTCGTCAGCAAGTTCGCCAACAAGGCCGACGCGCAGGAAGTCGTCACCACCGTGCGCGAAAGCGACGGCAAGTGGCGCGTCACCGGCTACTCGATGCGCTGAGCGCGCGGCCGGGCATCAGCGCGCGGGCGCATGCCGCGCCGCGCCCATGCTGCGCGTGGCGCTGCCGCCGGCGCGCGCCGGCCCGCCCCGCGGCACTGCGCGCTCGGCCAGCACCAGCTGGTGGCGCATCGCCGGCAGCTGGCGCTCGATCCAGCGCCTGAGCATCGGGTCCTCGGTGGCCGCGAGCATGCGCTCGTGCTCCGCGATGTCGCCCGCGCGCGAACGCGTCGCGACCTCTTCCAGGTAGATCCGGTCGAACTTGCGGCCGTTGGCGCGGCCCAGCATCTTCAAGGTCCTGGCCTGCGCGTTGTCCAGCATCGGCTGCGCCATGCCGCGCGCCTGCAGCAGGCGCAGCAGTTCGGGCTCGCGCTGGCGGGATGCACCGAGCACATCGGCCGCCAGCTCGCGCACCGCGGGGTCGCCGCTGCGCTGCAGGGCCAGCCGCGCCGCGTCCGCCTGCAGGCGCAGGCCGGCCGCTGCGTCGCGCAGGAAGCGGCGCTCCTGCCTGTGCTGCACCGACAGCGGCCGCAGCGACTGCGCGGCGCTGGCGGCGAACAAGGGCACACGCGCCACGCGCGGCGCCGGTGCATCGGCCTGCGCGAACGCGGGCACGGTCCAGCCGCACGCGGCGGCCGCGGCCAGCGCCAGCGACGCGCATGCCCGCGGTCCGCCGCGCACGCGGGCGGAGATCAACTGCCCTTGTTGGTGGGTGTCGGCGTGCCGCCGCCGGAGCTGCCGACGGCACCGCGGTTGCCCATGCTGGCGGCGTCGGTCTTGCCCGACTGCGGCAGCTTCTGCGCCTGCGCCAGGTGCTCGCGCAGGGTCGGCAGCGTCTTGTCGACCCAGGCCTTCAGCTGGGCGTCCTTGACTTCCTTGCTGGCCTTCTCGAACAGCCTGATGTCCTTCTCGTGGGCCTTGATGCCCACCTCGCGCACGAAGTCGCGATCGAACTCGGTGCCGTTCTTCTTGCCCAGCTTCTCGATGTCGCGGCGCAGGCCACGCGGCGGCGCGGCCGGCAGCTCCACGTGCTTGCCGTTGGCCAGCTGCACCAGCTCGTTGTTGGCCGCGGTGTGGTGGTCCACCAGCATGCCGGCGAAGCTCTTCACGTTGGCGTCGGTGGCCTTGGTCGCCGCCAGCTGCGACACCTGCACTTCGAACATGCCGTTTTCGGCCGCCTTCTCGATGAACTTGCGGTCGCCGCGCGCGAGCTTGTCGTCCTTGCTGGTCGGCGCGTTGCGCGTGCCGGTGCCGGCCTGCGCCGCCGGCGCCGACTGCCCGCCGGTCACCGACGAGCCGGTGCCCGTGCCGGCCGCGCCGGAGCCGCCGGTTTGCGCGAACGCGATGCCGCCGCAGGAAAAAACGATCGCCAGCAAAGCCGGCAGGCGGCGCAATGCGCTGGTCTTCATGAAAACTCTCCCATCGTTGGAATGTCGAGAAAAAACGGGCGCCGGCCGGTGGCCGCGCGCCCGCCACTCTTGCCTTGTTTACTTGCTCTTGCCGGACGCGCCGCCGCTGCCGCCCGTGCTGCTGCCGGAGGTGCCCAAGCTGCCCGTGCCGCTGGAGCCGGCCAAGTGGCTGGTACCCGATCCGGTGGTGTCGCTGGAGCTGCCCGAACCGGTGATGTGGCTGGAGCCGCTGCCGCCGAGGCTGCCGCTACCGCCGCCGGGGGTGCCGCTGCTGCCGGTACCGGTCATGCCGCTGCCGGTGGTGGCGCCCAGGCCGCCGCTGCGGGTGTTGCGCCAGCTGTTGAAGTCGTCGGAGAACTTCTTGTAGCGCTCCTGCCGCCAGGACTGGTAGTCGTTGTCCAGGTTGCGGATCTGCTCTTCGCGCCACTGGTGGTAGTCGGGGTCGTGGTGGCCCTGGTGGCTGCCGTAGCTGCCCTGCTGGCCGCCGCCCAGGTGGCTCTGGCTGCCCACGCCGCCGCTGTAGCCGCCATATGCGCCCTGGCTGCCGTAGCCCTGGCTTTGCTGCCCATAGTTCCCATGGCCCAGGCCGCCGTACTGGCCGTACTGGCCCTGGCCATAGCCCTGGCTGCCTTGGCCGTAGCCTTGCTGCCCGTAGCCCTGCTGCCCGCCCCATTGGCCTTGCTGGCCATGGCGGTTCCAGTCGCTTTGGTTGTGTCCGCCCTGCTGGCCGCCATAGCCCTGGCTGCCGGTGTAGCCGCCGCCGAAGCCGGAGGACTGCATGCCGCCGGCATTGCGGCCCCAGCCGCCCTGGCTGCCGCCGAATTCGCTGCCCTGGCCGCCGTGCTGCTGGCTGCCGTACTCCGGGCCCGAACTGCCGCGGCCGAAGCCGTGGCTTTCGCCGCCATAGCCGCCGTAGCCGCCCGACTGCTGCGAGCCGAATTCGGAGCCCGCACGCTGGCCATAGCCTTGCGATCCCTGGGAGCCCTGCGCCCCTTGCGCGCCGTAGCCGCCCTGGCCGCTCTGCTGCTGGCCCCAGCCGCGCGACTCGCTGCCGCCGTAGCCCTGGCCGCGCTCCTGCCCTTGCTGGCTGCTGCCCTGCTGGTTGTGCTGCTCGCCCCAGCGACCCTGGCGGTCGCGGTCGTCCTGGTCACGTGATGCCATCTGTATTCTCCTGTGGTGAGAGAGGAATGCGACGGATGCATGCGCTCCATCAACGCGCTCACCTTAGAGCCGCACGTGATGCGGTGTTGTCGGACGGTGCCGATACCGCGTAGGACAACACTGCGCGTTGCTGCGTGCGGCCCGTCGAGGGGCAATCGCGCAGCGATTTACAAGTGAAATCAGTGCTCGTGGCCTATCGCCGCGCTGGCGAAGCTGACCAGGCTCACCAGCAGCATGCCGGCCAGCAGCCAGGCCACCTGGACCACGGTCTCGCGCGCGCCCAGGCGCTTTTGCAGCTGCGGGATCAGGTCGGCCAGCGCCACGTAGATGAAACTGCTGCTGGCCACCACCAGGAAGAACGGCAGCGAGCCCGCGAGCCTCTCCAGCAGCCACCAGCCGATCAGCCCGCCGAGCATGGTGACGGCGCCGGCCAGCGACACCTTGGTCAGCGCGGCGCGGCGGTCACTGCTGGTCTGGCGCAGCACCACCAGGTCGCTGATGTGGTGCGGGATTTCGTGTGCAAGTACCGACAGCGCGGCGATCGCGCCCAGCCGCAGGTCGGCCATGAAGGCCGAGGCGATCAGCACGCCGTCGCCGAAGCAGTGCACGCTGTCGCCGGCCAGCAAGGTCCAGCCGCCGCTGTGCGGGCGTCCATGCGCGTGGCCATGGTCGTGTTCATGCGCGTGCGCATGGCCGTGGTGGTGCTCGTGCCCGTGGTGCCACAGCTCGGCCTTGTCCAGCAGGAAGAAGAACACCACGCCGCCCAGCAGGGTGCCCAGCAGCGGCTTGACGCCGGCGGAACTCTCCAGCGCCTCGGGCAGCAGGTGCATGAAGGCAGTGGCCAGCAGCGCGCCGGCGGCCAGGCTCAGCAGGTGCTGTTCGCCCTGGCCGCGACCGCCGGCGGCGTGGCCGGACAGCCAGCCCAGGCGCATCAGCGCCGCGGCAAGCCACACGCTGCCGATGCCGGCCGCGAGCGTGGCCAGCAGAATCGCAAACAAGGTCATGAACTCATCTTAACAACGCGTGCGCGGCGCACCGCCCGCGGGCACGCGGCACAATCGCGGCTCGTTGTCCGTTCAACCCCAAGGAGAGAGTTCCATGCCCACGCTGCGCGTCGAAATGATGGAGGGCCGCACGCTCGAACAGAAGAAGAACCTTGTCAAAGCGCTGACCGACGCCGTGGTCCAGACGCTGGGCGGCAAGCCCGAGGCGGTGGACGTGCTGCTGTACGACATCAAGCGCCAAGATTGGGCCACCGGCGGCGAGCTCTGGTCCGAGAAGAAATAGCGGCCGCGACATGTTCTCCGCCCGAACTGCCGAGGTCGCAAGCCCGGCGGTGAGGGTATGGGATGACGCCCGACACGAGGACGGGCAAACCGGCCATTGCGCGTGCGGGGCGGCGCTCCACACTGCGCCCATGTTCGACGAAAAGCGCGAGGCGCCCCGCGAGGCCATCACCCTGCCGGTCCGGCTGGACGACGGCCGGATGGGCTTCACGCGCGACATCGGCCCGACGGGCATGTTCCTGGAGATCGACGGGCCGCCGCCGGACGCCGGCACCATCGTGTTCGAGATGGAAGTCCCGGAAACCGGGCTGAAGTTCAGCGCGCACGGCTGGATCGTGCGCGTCGAGGAGCACAGCGGCCGCACCGGCCTCGCCGTCCAGCTGCTCGATCCCCGGCTCGAAGCCCTGGGCTGACTGCCCGGGCGCGCGCTTCAGCGGACACGCACCCGCATGCGCCAGGCATCGAGGCCGGCGACGAAGCACACCGACGCGTAGGCCAGCAGCGTGTAGCCGACCGTGCGCAGCGACACCGCCGCGCGCGGCGCCCACAGCGTCCAGGCCACCGGCGCCGCCGCCAGGATCAGCACCGCCGCCCAGGCCAGGAACATCAGCAAGGCGGTGCCGGCGCGCCGCTGCATCCACTGGCCGAGGCCGGGAACCAGCAGCGAGGCCAGCGTCTGCCACGCGGCCCGGCTCTCGTCGGGCACTTGGCCCGGCGACAGCGCGGGAGCACGCGCGGCCGCGGCCGGCCGCTGCACCGCCGGCGCCCGCGCCAGCGTGGAGGCCGGCGCGGGTGCGGCGCGCAGCAGCCCGGCGAAGCGCCGCGCCGTGAGGCGCGTCATGGTCATGCCTTCCAGCCGCGTGCCGTCGCGCAGCTCCACGCGCAGCCAGCAGGCGCCGAACAGCGCCGCGGCCAGCCGCTGGCCGAAGCGCATGTCGCCGGCCTCCAGCACGGCGGCGCGCACGATGTCGCGCCGCGCATGCTCGCTCTTCAGCCGCTGGTCGGTGAGGTTGGACACGAACACCAGCAGCCGGCGGTTGGTCAGCACCAGCCAGTGGCGCCCGCCCATGGCCTGGGTCAGCATCAGCGTCTCGCGCGGCAGCTCGCCCGGCTCGCGCAGCTCCCAGAAGGCACGCCGCTTCGCCAGCAGGGTGACGGCTGCCTGGTTCAGGAAGGCGTCCATGTGCGGATCGCTGCCGGCATTGCGCAGCTTGCGCCAGACCAGGACCACCGCGGCGATGCCCACCAGCAGCACCAGCGCCGCGCCGGCCAGCGCGGCCGGCAGCGGCGGCAAGCCCATCCACGCGGGGACGCGCACCGCGGCGCGGAACGCGAACACCACGGCGATGGACACCAGCATGGGCCAGAACAGCGGCCACAGCAGGCGCAGCCGGCCGCGCGTGTCCAGCAGCGGGGTGCCCAGCTGCGACAGGTCGACCTCCAGCCGCTCCAGCTGCACGCCCTTGTCCAGCACGCTCGCGCGCCAGGCCAGCAGCAGGCCCGCCAGGAACAGCACCACGGCGGCGCCGACGCCGGCCTGGTACCAGGTGGCCAGCCTCTGCCGTTCGCGCAGCGAGCGCGCCAGGCCGTCCTGGACGTTGCTGTCGCCAAAGTCGCCCAGCTGCTCGCGCGCCGCGGAAAACCGCTTGACCGCGTAGCTCGCACCGTCGACCAGCAGCAGTTCGCCCTTGCGCCACTTCACGTCGCGCGGCTCCAGCCGTGCATCGGCGCGGTAGGGATGCTGCGTGCCGTCGGGCAGCACGTCGACGGCCTCGCCTTCCAGCATGCCGTTGGCGAAGCGCACCAGGGTCACCGCGCCCGCGGCCGGCGCGGCGCCGCCGTCGCGCGGCGCGACCATGCCAACGAAGCGGCAGCGTTCGCGCATGCCCACCAGCGGCACGCGCGACTTCCGTGCCAAGGTCGCGCCGTCCAGTTCGACCAGCGCATAGCGGTTGGTGTCGGTGGTCCACAGGCTGTCGCCGCTCCACCAGAGGCCATTGGTGAATTCGTAGGTGCCGGGCGCGGTGCGCGCGAGGAAGCTCCCGCCCGCATCGAACAGCGCCACCGCATGCCCGCCGCCGGTTGCGATGGCGACGCGGCCGTCGGGATGGAAGGCGTAGTGGATCGCGCGTTCGCCGTGCTCGCGCAGGTCGGCCGGCCACTGCGGCAGCATGCGGCCGCGCGGCGCGGCGGTCTGCGCATCGAGGAACTGCAATTGCGCCTCGCCGCGCACCCAGGCAACCAGCCGCCCGTCGGGATGCGGCGCCAGCGACGCGATGGGCCGCGCGCCGGCCACCGGCGACGGCAGCACCGCCGTGCGGTGGCCGTCGGCGTCCAGCCGCCAGAGCGCGTCCTCCACCGCCAGCCACAGGCCGCCATCGGGCAGCACCGCGATGGCCGACGGCCCCTGGATGGCGATGCGCCGCTGGCTGGCGAGGAAAGCGCCCGCGACGGCCGCGATCGCCAGCAGCAGGAAGACGAGGGCCGCGGCCCTGAACGCGCGGGCGTTCATGACGTGCACGCGCGCGCGTTCATGCCTTGCACGCCCGTGCGTTCATCATCAGTGCGCTTTTTCCCAGGTCGGCCCCACGCCGAATTCCGCCAGCAGCGGCGCGCGCAGTTCCGCCACGCCGGCCATCAGGCGCGGGATGGCCTCGCGCGCCCAATCGACCTCGGCCTCGGGCACCTCGAACACCAGTTCGTCGTGCACCTGCATCACCATTTTGGTTTTGCGCTGCTCGGTGTCCAGCACCTTCTGCACCTCGATCATCGACATCTTGATCAGGTCGGCGGCCGTGCCCTGCATCGGCGCGTTGATGGCCTGGCGCTCGGCGCTGCCGCGGCGCGGGCCGTTGGGCGAGTTGATCTCGGGCAGGTACAGGCGGCGGCCGAACACGGTCTCCACGTAGCCGCGGCTCTTGGCCGACATGCGCGTTTCGTCCATGTAGTTCTTCACGCCCGGGTAGCGCTGGAAGTAGCGCTCGATGTAGTTCTTGGCCGCGGTGTTGTCGATGCCCAGGTTGCGCGCCAGGCCGAAGCTGCTCATGCCGTAGATCAGGCCGAAGTTGATCACCTTGGCATAGCGGCGCTGCTCGCTGGACACCTGGTCCAGCGCCACGCCGAACACTTCGGCGGCGGTGGCACGGTGCACGTCCATGTTCTCGCGGAAGGCGCGCAAGAGCGCCTCGTCCTCGCTGATGTGGGCCATGATGCGCAGCTCGATCTGGCTGTAGTCGGCGCTGGCGATCACATGCCCCGGCTGCGCGATGAAGGCTTCGCGGATGCGCCGGCCTTCGGTCGTGCGGATCGGGATGTTCTGCAGGTTGGGGTCGTTGCTGGACAGCCGTCCGGTGATGGCCACGGCCTGCGCGTAATGCGTGTGCACGCGGCCGGTGCGCGGGTGCACCATCAGCGGCAGCTTGTCGATGTAGGTGCCCTTCAGCTTCGACAGGCTGCGGTGCTCCAGCAGCTTGGCCGGCAGCGGATAGTCCTCGGCCAGCTGCTCCAGCACTTCTTCATCGGTGCTGGGCGCGCCGCTGGCGGTCTTCTTCTTCACCGGCAGGCCGAGCTTCACGAACAGGATCTCGCCGATCTGCTTGGGGCTGCCCAGGTTGAAGGGCTGGCCAGCAAGCTCGTGCGCTTCCTTTTCCAGCTGCATGATGCGCTGGCCCAGCTCCTGGCCCTGGCGCGCCAGCTCCTCGCTGTCGATCAGCACGCCGTTGCGCTCGATGCGGTAGAGCACCTCGCTGCACTGGATCTCCAGGTCGTAGATGAAGCGCAGCCGCGCTTCGCGCTCCAGCTTGGGCCACAGCGCCTGGTGCACGTCCAGCGTCTGGTCGGAGTCCTCGCAGGAGTATTCGGCCGCCTTGTCGACCGGCACCTGGTTGAACGGGATCTGGTGCACGCCCTTGCCGGCCACGGTCTCGTAGTCGATGCCGCTGCGGCCCAGGTGGCGCTCGGCCAGGCTGGCCAGCCCGTGCGGCTTGTGCACTTCCAGCACGTAGCTTTGCAGCATGGTGTCGTGCACGTAGCCCTGCACCTCGACGCCGTGGTTGGCGAACACGTGACGGTCGTACTTGACGTGCTGGCCCAGCTTCTTCTTCTCGCCGTTCTCCAGCCAGGGCTTCAGGCGCGCCAGCACTTCGTCGCGCGGCAGCTGTTCGGGCGCGTCCTGGTAGTCGTGCGTCAGCGGCACGTAGCAGGCAATGCCCGGCTCGGTGCTGAACGACAGGCCGACGATGGTGGCCTGCATCTCGTCCAGCGAATCGGTCTCGGTGTCCAGCGCCACCAGTTCCGCCGCCTCGATGCGCGCGATCCAGGGGTCGAACTGCTCCCAGGTGAAGATGGTGTCGTACTGCAGGTTGGTGGCCTGCGAGAGGCCGGTGAGGTCCGGCTCCTCGAATGCGCCGGCCGGCCCCGCGCCGACCTTCTTGCGGGTGCGGTGCTCCTCGATCAGCTCGGGCGGGACGTCGTGCGTCTCCAGCTGCTTGACCAGGCCCTTGAAGCCGAATTTCTCGTAGAACGCCTTCAGCGCCTCGGTGTCCTGGCCGCCGATGACGATGTCCTCCAGCGCCGGAATGCCGGGGATGTGGTCCTTCAGGTCGCAGTCGGTGCGGATGGTCAGCAGCGCGCGGCCCTTGGGCAGCCACTCCAATGCACGGCGCAAGTTCTCGCCGACGGCGCCCTTCACCTTGTCGGCGCTGGCCACCAGCGCGTCCAGCGAGCCGTATTCCTGCAGCAGCTTCACCGCCGTCTTCGGGCCGACCTTGTCGACGCCGGGCACGTTGTCCACCGCGTCGCCCACCAGGGTCTGGTAGTCCACCATCAGCCGCGGCGGCACGCCGAACTCGGCCTCCACGCCGGCGGCGTCGCGCTTGCGGTCGTTCATGGTGTCGATCACCACCACGTGCTCGTTGACCAGCTGCGACAGGTCCTTGTCGCCGCTGGAGATCACGGTTTCCACGTCCTGCTGCGTCGCCATGCAGGCCAGCGTGCCGATCACGTCGTCGGCTTCCACGCCGGGCACGTTCAGCACCTTCCAGCCCAAAAGGCGCACCACCTCGTGGATGGCGTCGATCTGGCTGCGCAGGTCCGGCGGCATCGGCGAGCGGGTCGCCTTGTAGTCGGGGTAGAGGTCGTCGCGGAAGGTCTTGCCGGGCGCGTCGAACACGCAGACGGCGTAGTCGGCGCGCACGTCGCGCCGCAGCTTCTGCATCATGTTGATCATGCCGCGGATGGCGCCGGTGGCCGGGCTGGCCGGGTCGCCGGGCACCGCGCGCAGGTCCGGCATGGCGTGGAAGGCGCGGTACAGGTAGCTGGAGCCGTCCACCAGCAGCAACACCTTCCTGCCCTGTGGCTGCGCCTTGTCCTCTGGTTCGTTCATGGGGAGGCATTGTGCCTGCCCGGCAGGCCTACAATCGGCAACATGCGCGCGCACGTTCTACTCCCGGTCCTCCTCTCGCTGGCCTCGGCCGCAGTCTCCGCCCAGGACCTGGCGCGCGAGCCGCTCGACGGGCGCAGGAACCAGAAAATCGAGCGCATCCGCATCGAGGACGCCGGCAACCGCATCGACGAAGTGCGGGTCGGCGGCGAAACCCAATCCATCACGGTGCAGCCCAAGGCGGCCGTGCCGGCCTACGAGATCCAGCCCACCGACATGGCGCGCAGCCGCCCGGCCGATGCCCGCGACGGCATGTCCAGCGCCACCGGCAAGCGCGTCTGGAACGTCCTCGCTTTCTAGTCGATGGCTGTTTTCACCGAGGTCTCCGAGGCCGAGGCGGGCGCCCTGCTGCGCGCGCTGGGTTGCGGTGAGCTGCGCGCGCTGCGCGGCATCCAGGGCGGCATCGAGAACACCAACTACTTCGTCACCGCGTCCAACGAGGGCGAAACGCACGAATACGTGCTGACGCTGTTCGAGCGCCTGGGCTTCCAGCAGCTGCCGTTCTACCTGCATCTGATGAAGCACCTGGCCGAGCGCGGCATCCCGGTGCCCGACCCGGCCGCCAACCGCGACGGCGACTTGGTGCACACGGTGTGCGGCAAGCCGGCGGCGCTGGTGGACCGGTTGACCGGCCACAGCGAGCTGGCGCCCACCGAGGTGCACTGCGCCGCCGTCGGCGACATGCTGGCGCGCATGCACATCGCCGGGCGCAACTACCCGCGGCAGCAGCCCAACCTGCGCGGCCTGGCCTGGTGGAACGAAACGGTGCCGGTGGTGCTGCCCTTCCTTACCCCCGGGCAGGCCGCGCTGATCCGCGCCGAGCTGGCCTACCAGAACCACGTGGCGGCCGGCTCCACCTTCGCGGCGCTGCCGCGCGGGCCGGTCCACGCCGACCTGTTCCGCGACAACGTGATGTTCGACGGCAGCCGGCTGACCGGCTTCTTCGACTTCTATTTCGCCGGCGTCGACACCTGGCTGTTCGACATCGCGGTGTGCCTGAACGACTGGTGCATCGACCTGCCCACCGGCGCGCACGACGCCGCGCGCGCCCGGGCCTTCCTGGACGCCTATGGGCGGGTGCGGCCGCTCGCCGCCGCCGAGCGCCGCCTGCTGCCCGCCGCCGCCCGCGCCGGGGCGCTGCGCTTCTGGGTCTCGCGCCTGTGGGACCTGCACCTGCCGCGCGAGGCCAGCCTGCTCAAGCCCCACGATCCGGCCCATTTCGAGCGCGTGCTGCGCCAGCGAATCGACCAGCCGGTCAGCGTCTGACGCCGCTTGCGTTAAATTCGTCACGTTCTGCCGCCTTCGGTGGCCGGAACGCCTGTCAGTCCGTGCATCCAAAACCGACCCAGCAACGTACCAGCACGTGAAACTCAACCTCGTTCCCGCACGCACCGGCATCCTATGGGTCAAGCTCGGCATCCGCACCTTCTTCAGGCAGCCCCTTGCCCTGGCGGGCCTGTTCTTCCTGTACATGGCGGCCGTGCTGCTGGTGTCGCAGGTGCCGGTGATCGGGCCGCTGCTTGGGGGCCTGCTGGTGCCGGCCATGACCCTGGGGCTGATGGCGGCCACGGCGGAAGCGGCAAAAGGCAAGTTCCCGCTGCCCACGGTGCTGCTCAGCGCCTTTCGCGCCGGGCGCCAGCGTGCGCGCGCCATGCTGCTGCTGGGCGTGATCTACACCGCCGGCTCGCTGCTGGCCACCGGCCTGGCCTCGCTGATCGGCGGGCCGCTGGCGATCACGGCGCCGGGCGCGGATGCCGCGGCGGGCGCGCCGCAGCTCGACCCGTCGGTGCTGATCGCGCTGGTGCTGCACACGCCGCTGTTCCTGCTGTTCTGGCATGCGCCGGCGCTGGTGCACTGGCACGGCATTCCGCCGGCCAAGAGCCTGTTCTTCAGCGCCGTGGCCTGCCTGCGCAACTTCGGCGCCTTCGCCGTCTACAGCCTGGTCTGGGGCGGCGTGTTCATCGTGGTGTCGCTGCTGCTGGGCCTCCTGGGTGTGGCGCTGGGCGGCGGCGAGGGCGTGCGCTCGGTCATGATGCCGACCGTGCTGCTGCTGGCGGCGATGTTTTCCACGTCCATGTATTTCACCTTCCGCGACTGCTTCACCGCGGATGAAGAACAACAACCACCCGGAGGGGATGTTCCATGACGAATCACACGCTGCAGGGCCGCACCGACGACGAGTTGCTCTGGTTCCGCCGCCGCGGCTTCCTGCAGGCCGCGGCCGCCTGGACCGGCATGGGCGGCTGGGCCGCCGCGCAGGCGCAGCAGCGCGGCAACGTGGTGCAGCTGGTGGGCGACGCCATCGTCAACAGCGAGCGGCTGCGTCCCGAGGGCACGGTGCAGACCGGCGACCGCATCGAGACCGGGCCGGGCTCCTCGCTGGTGTTCGTGATCGGCAACAGCGCTTTCCAGGTGCGGCAGAACTCGCGCCTGACGGTGGAGCGCGGCGACACGCTGAGCGCGGTGAGCGTGCTGCGGCTGCTGACGGGCGCGGTGGCCAGCGTCTGGGGCAAGGGCCGCAGCCGCCAGATCGTCACGCCGACCATCACCGCCGGCATCCGCGGCACCGGCGTCTACACCGAGGTGTTCGCCGACCAGGCGTTGCGCAGCTATTTCTGCAACTGCTACGGCACGGTGGAGCTGAAGGCCGGCTACGACACGGCGCAGTCGCAGGCGGTGTACCACCAGTCGTTCTGGGGCGAGGTCGAGCCGAAGAACGGGCGCATGCTCACGCCCGCCAAGGCGATCAACCACACGGACGAGGAAATGGAGTTTCTTGCGCGTCTTGTGGACCAGCGGACTGCCTGGGAGATCGCGGGGCGCAAAGGCGTGAAGGACGGGGCGGGGTACATGGAGCAGGGGACGCATCCTTTGATGCAGGGGCGCTGAGGCCCCTCCCTTGCATTGACCACGCGGCGAAGCCGCACGCGGGCGGGCCGTGTCGCGCGGACAGGGCGTCCCGCGCTTCGCGCGGGCAGACCTGAGGCGGTTGGCCGGACGGCAGCACGGCGGAACTCGCTGCGCGTTTGCAGGCAAACGCTCCGCTCAGACAGCCGCCGTGAGTCAGTTCACGAAGCGCGCTGCGCGCGCCTGCCGTCCGTCCAACCGCCTCAGG
>JAZKIV010000003.1:0-10970 GCA_040384685.1 Pseudomonadota bacterium
AGTTGTAGATGCGGTTGGTGATGCCGGCGTTGTTCATCAGGTTGCCGGCCAGGATGAAGAAGGGCACGGCCAGCAGCGGGAAGCTGTCGATGCCGCTCACCATGCGGTGGATCACCACGAAGGGAGGCGTGGTCTGCGTCCAGAACAGGTAGATCAGCGACGAACCGGCCATGGCGATGGCCACCGGCAGGCCGCCGGCCATCAGGAACAGGAAGACGATCTTCAGCATGGGTCAGGCTTTCTGGGGGGCGGCGGCCATGGCGGGCACGGGCGCATCAGCCGGCGGCGGCGTGTCTTCGCTCATCTCCGTCATCGGGTGCTCCAGCACGCTCCAGCCGCGCCGCATGTGCACCCGCATCACCCAGATCGAGCGCAGGAACATGGCGGCGAAACCCAGCAGGCACACGCCGTAGACGATGTTCATCGGCAGGTCGATGATGGTCATGCGGGCGCTGCCCAGCCGGATCATCATCTGCGTGGTCAGCACCACCGCCGTGCCGAAGAAGGCGATGCGCAGCACGTCGACCAGGCGCGACAGCCAGCGGCCCAGCGCGGCGGGCATGTGGCGGTAGAAGAAGTCCACCTGGATGTGGTTGTTCTTGGCCACGCCGATCGCCGCGCCGATGAACACGGTGGCGATCAGCAGGTAGCGCGCGATCTCCTCGGTCCAGGCGGCCGAATCGTTCAGCACGTAGCGGGTGAAGAACTGGTAGAACACGGTCGCGCCCAGCAGCCAGAAGAAGCCCAGCGCCACCCAGGCCTCGGGCGTGGTGCCGGACAGCACCACTTCCTCGTCCTGGGCGTGGAACTGCCCGTCGTCGCCCATCACCTTGGGCAGGTCCTCGATCGCTTGCATGAAAAATTCGTTCGCCCTGAGCTTGTCGAAGGGCTGGCCTGCCGAGGGCTTCGACAGGCTCAGCCCGAACGGAATGCCGTTACTTGATCGCGAGGATCTTGTCGTAGTCGGCCTGGCGGTAGCCCTGGTCGGTCGGCTTGGTACTCTTGAGCACCGCCTCGCGGAAGGCGTTCTTGTCGACCGCGATCACGTTGTTGCCCTTCTTCTTGAACTCGTCCACCAGGCGCGTCTCCGAGGCGATGATCTCGCGGCCGGTCTTGTCCGCCGCCTCGTGCATCACGTCATTGAAGATCTTCTTGTCGGCGTCGGACAGCTTGCCCCACACCGAGCCGGACACCACCGTCAGCAGCGAGTCCACGATGTGGCCGGTCAGCGAGATGTTCTTCTGCACCTCGTAGAACTTCTTGGCCTCGATGGTGGGCAGCGGATTCTCCTGCGCGTCCACCGTGCCGTTCTGCAGCGCCAGGTAGACCTCGGCGAAGGCGATCGGCGTCGGGTTGGCGCCCAGCGCCTTGGGGAACGCCAGGTAGGCCGGCGCGTCGGGTACGCGGATCTTCAGGCCCTTCATGTCCTCGGGCCTGGCGATCGGGCGGTTGGAAGTGACGTGGCGCGCGCCGTAGTAGTTCAGCGCCACGATGTGGTTGCCGCTGGCCTTGTCGTAGCCGGCCGCCAGCTCGCGGAACACGTCGCTGTTGGCGTACTTCAGCTGGTGCTCGGCGTCGCGGAAGATGAACGGGAAGTACGAGATCGCCAGCGGCGTGTAGCTGCGCGCGGCGAAGCTGGCGCCGGTGAGGATGATGTCCACCGTGCCCAGCTGCAGGCCCTGGTTGATGTCGGCTTCCTTGCCCAGCGTGGAGGCCGGGAACACCTGCACCTCGTAGCGTCCGTTGGTGCGCTTCTTGATTTCGTCGCCGGCCCACACCGACCACTTGTGGAACGGCTCGGAGGTTTCGTACACGTGGGCCCACTTGAGCTTGGTCTGGGCCTGCGCCAGCGCAGGCATGCCCAGCGCGGCGGCGAGCGCGGCGCAGGCGGCGAGTTTCAGGGTCGAACGCTTGGTTGTCATCGCTTGTCTCCTAGGTGGATGCATGTGCCGGCTCCGTGCCGGTCTGGGAACGATTGGCGCGGCGCCAGCTGGCGCTGAACCGCGCGTGGGACTTGTCCATGTGCGACTGCATCGCTTCGCGCGCGCCGGCGGCGTCGCGCGCGCGGATCGCGTCGAAGATCAGCTCGTGCTCGGCGATCGCCATGCGCCAGGACGGAACGGTTTCAAAATAGTCGCCCAGGCGCTCGAACAGCGGGCCGCGGCGCGCGTCCCAGAAGGTCTGCACGGTTTCCAGCAGCACCACGTTGTCGCAGGCCTCGGCGATGGCGGTGTGGAAGGCGCGGTCGCCGTCCAGCGGCTGCACCTCGCGCGCGGTGTCGTCCTTCATCCGCGCGATCGCATCGGCGATGGCCTTCAGGTGCTTGCGTTTGGCTTGCGTGGCCGCCAGCGAGGCGATCTCGCCTTCGATCACGCGGCGCGCGCGGATCAGCTCCAGCGGGCCCCATTCGTTGGGCGGGATCTTCGGCGCGTGGCCGTTCAAGTGGCCGGGGCGCTGCAGCACGTACACGCCGGAGCCGGTGCGCACCTCGACCCAGCCTTCCACCTCCAGCGCGATCAGGGCCTCGCGCACCGAGGGCCGGCTCACGCCCAGCTGCTTGGCCAGGTCGCGCTCGGCCGGCAGGCGGCTGCCCGGCAGGAACTCGCCGCCCGAAATCAGCGAACGCAGCTGTTCCGCAATCTGGCGGTAGAGGCGCTGCGGTTCGACGGTCTGCAGGGGCATGGAGTGGGGGCTAGGGTTGTGCCGGATTGGCCAAGTGGTCAGGCCAATTAATATCCGGTCTGGCACGCACCGGCGCATCGGGCAAAACCCGGGGCCCGCGTTCCCTGGACCCAGCCCCCCAACTCCTAACCCCTCCACCACCATGCGCCTCCAAGGCAAGACCGCCCTCGTCACGGCCGCCGGCCAGGGAATGGGCCGCGCCAGCGTGCTGGCGATGGCCGCCGAAGGCGCCACCGTCTGGGCCACCGACGTCCAGGCCGGGCTGCTCGGCGACTACGACGGCATGGCCAACGTGCGCGCGCTGCAGCTCGACGTGCTCGACAAGGACGCCATCCACAAGGTGGTGGCCGCCATGCCGGCCATCGACGTGCTGTTCAACTGCGCCGGCTTCGTGCACAACGGAGCCGTGCTGCAGGCCAGCGACGAGGAATGGAACTTCGCGCTCAACCTCAATGTGCGTTCGCAGTTCTGGGCGATCCAGGCGGCGCTGCCGCGCATGCTGGACAACGACGGCGGCCGCGGGCGCGGCAGCATCATCAACATGGCCAGCGTGTGCAGCAGCATCAAGGGCCTGCCTAACCGTTTCATTTACGGCACCACCAAGGCCGCGGTGATCGGCCTGACCAAGAGCGTGGCGGCCGACTACGTCACGCACGGCATCCGCTGCAATGCGATCTGCCCGGGTACGGTGGACACGCCCTCGCTGCACGAGCGCATGAAGGCCGGCGGCGACTACGACACCGCGCGCAAGGCCTTCATCGCGCGCCAGCCGATGGGCCGGCTGGCCACGGCCGAGGAAATCACGCCGCTGGTGGTGTACCTGGCGAGCGACGAGGCCGCCTTCGTCACCGGCCAGGCCTACGCGGTCGACGGCGGCATCACCATATGAACCAGCTCGACTTCCGCGGCCGCCACGCGGTGGTGACCGGCGGCGCCTCGGGCCTGGGGTTCGCCTTCGCCAAGCGGCTGATCGTCTCCGGCGGCAGCGTCAGCCTGTGGGACCGCGATGCCGCGGCCGCAGCGACGGCCGTGCGGCAGCTGGGCGACAAGGCGCATGCCGTGCCGGTGGAAGTGACCGACGTGGCGTCGGTGCGCGCCGCGGTACAGGCCACGCGCGGCCATGCCGGGCGCATCGACGCGCTGGTCAACAGCGCCGGCATCACCGGGCCGAACGCCAAGCTGTGGGACTATCCGGTGGAGGCTTGGCGGCAGGTGATCGACGTCAACCTCAACGGCGTGTTCCTGTGCTGCCGCGAGGTGGTGCCGGCGATGCGGGAAGCCGGCTACGGGCGCATCGTCAACATCGCGTCCGTCGCCGGCAAGGAAGGCAACCCGAACGCCAGCGCCTACAGTGCCAGCAAGGCGGCGGTGATCGCGCTGACCAAGTCGCTCGGCAAGGAGCTGGCCGAGACCGGCGTGCGCGTCAACTGCGTGACGCCGGCGGCGGTGAAGACGCCGATGTTCTCGCAGATGGCCGACGAGCACCTGGCCTTCATGCTGTCGAAAATACCGATGGGCCGCTTCGGCGCGCCCGAGGAAATCGCATCGCTGGTGGCCTGGCTGTGCACCGAGGAATGCGCGTTCTCCACCGGCGCGGTGTTCGACCTGTCGGGCGGCCGCGCAACGTATTGACATCAGAAAGGCGACGAAAAATGAAACTGGTCCGCTACGGCAACCCCGGCAAGGAAAAACCCGGCCTGATCGATGAAGGCGGCAAGCTGCGCGACCTGAGCGGCGTGGTGCCCGACATCGGCGCGCAGCAACTCGGCGCCGCCGCGCTGGCGCGCATCCGCAAGGCCAATCCGGCCAAGCTGCCGGCGGTGCGCGGCACGCCGCGCCTGGGCTGCCCGGTGGCGCAGGTCGGCAAGCTGGTCGCCATCGGCCTGAACTACGCCGACCATGCGGTCGAATCCGGCCAGCCGATTCCCGCCGAGCCCATCATCTTCATGAAGGCCACCAACTGCATCCAGGGCCCGAACGATCCGGTGATGCTGCCCAAGGGCTCGGTCAAGGCCGACTGGGAAGTGGAGCTGGGCGTGGTGATCGGCACGCGCGCGCGCTACGTGAGCAAGAAGGACGCGCTGGCGCACGTGGCCGGCTACTGCGTGGTCAACGACGTGAGCGAGCGGCAGTTCCAGCTGGAGCGCGGCTCGCAATGGGACAAGGGCAAGGGCTGCGACACCTTCGGCCCGATCGGTCCGTGGCTGGTGACGGCCGACGAGATCGAGAACGTGCAGCGCCTGGACCTGTGGCTGGAGGTGAACGGCAAGCGCATGCAGGCCGGCAACACCAGGACCATGATCTTCAACGTGGCGCACCTTGTCAGCTACGTGAGCCAGTTCATGACGCTGATGCCCGGCGACGTCGTCACCACCGGCACGCCGCCCGGCGTCGGCATGGGCATGAAGCCGCCGGTCTACCTGAAGAAGGGCGACGTGATGACGCTGGGCGTGCAGGGGCTGGGCGAGCAGCGGCAGGTGGTGGTGCCGTTCAAGGTGTGAGCCTTACAACGCCACACAAACGTCAGGAATGAAGCGTTGACCTGAAAACACAGGTTCCACAGAATCCGGTTCCTCAGCCGTAACGAAGCGGCGACAACAACGTTGGAGGGATGAGGGATGGCCGATCCGGCTCTGGGAATCAATGGGCGTTTGGAAGAGGGCGAAACGCTGCAGGCGTGGGTCTTGGGGAGCGCCGCCAGCCTGCAGTGGCAGGCGCTGGTCAACGGGTCCTGGAGCAATGTCGGGGCGGCCAACAGCCAGGCCTTCGTCATCCCGGCCGGCGCCGCGGGCACCATGTACCGCCTGGCCGCGAGCAGCGCCGCTGGCACCAGCTACAGCACGGCGACGCCCGCCGCCACGCTGGACACGAAGAAGGCCAATGCGCCCGTGCTGGGCGGCAGCAGCCCCGGCAGCATCGCCACCGAGAACGCCGGGCCCGTCACGCCGTTCAACTGGCTGGCTTTCAGCGATGCCGACCGTGCCGGCTACGGCGGCGGCTCGCTGCTGCTGCAGGACAGCAACTCCACCTTGTATGGCGGCGACGGCCACGACCTGCTGTCGGTGCGCTTCGCCGGCACCGGCGCCGGGCAGTTCAGCTACAACGCCGCCACGCGCGAAATCCGCTACGCCTTCACCTCCGGCACGGCCACGGCGATCGGGACCATCGATGCGGCCCTGAACGGCAACGGCACCGACCTGAAGATCGTGTTCAACGCGAATGCCACCACGGCGGTGGTGGACGCCCTGATCGACAACCTGCAGTTCAGCAACAACGACGACAGCCCGGTGCCGGGCCGCCTGCTCACGCTGCGCGTGACCGATCCCAGCGGCGCTTCGGCGCAGCGCGTGACGAGCATGACCATCCAGCCGCAGGCGGACGCGCCCGTCATCACGAGCGCCGCCGCTTTCATCGTCGACGAGAACCAGCTTGCCGCCGGCGCGGTCGCGGCGACCGACCCGGACCGCGAAACCGGCGCGCCGCAGGGCATCGGCTACAGCCTCGCGGCCGGCCAGGGCGGCGGCGACAACGCGCTGTTCGAGATCGATGCCGCCACGGGCGCGCTGCGCTTCAAGGCAGCCCCCGATTTCGAGAACCCGGCGCATGGGCCGCAGTACAGCGTGCGGGTGCGCGCCACGGGCAGCGGGGGCGGCACGGCGGAGCAGGTCGTTTCCGTGGCGGTGCGCAATGTGAACGATGCACCGGTCGCCGTCGCGCCGGGCGCGGGCACCGTGGCCGAGTCGGGCACCGCGCAAGCCGGCACGCTCGCCGCAACCGGGCAGCTGCTGGCGACGGACGCGGACGCCGGCGACGTGCTGGGCTGGAGCGGCGGCCAGGCCGCCGGCAGCTACGGAAATTTCGCCATCGCGAGCGACGGCCGCTGGACCTACACCCTGGACGACGGCCGGCCCGCGACGAATGCGCTGGCGCAGGGCCAGTCCGTGACCGAGACGTTCGTCGCCACCGTGCACGACGCGGCAGGTGCGACCGCGCAGACACAGGTCACCATCACCGTGCAGGGCGCGAATGACGGACCCACCGTCGGCCCGGCTGGCGCAGGGGCGACAGTCCATGAAGCCGCGCTCGGCGGCAGGCTGCGGCTGGATCTCGGCGGCAACGAGGGCGATGCCGTGGTGCGCGTGGACGCCGCCGGGCGCGTCGCCGTACTGGGTTTCACGCAGGATCCGCAGAGCGGCATGGCCGGCCCCGTGCTCGCCCGCTACCTGGCCGACGGCACGGTGGACGCGGCGTTCGGCGACGGCGGACGCAGCGGTTTTGCCGGCACCTTCAATCCCAAGGGCCTGGCCATCGACACCGCTGACGGCCTGGTGTGCGTGGGCTACAGCTGGGACGCCTACGGCCAGAACCGCACCGACTGGAGCATCCAGCGCTTCGACGCTTCCGGCCAGCTGGACACGGCGTTCGGCGCGGGTGGCCGCGTGCTGATCGACTTCGGCCAGTCCTACGACTATGCCGAGAGCGTCACCGCGCTGGCGGACGGCAGCCTGCTGGTGATCGGCACGACGCCGGACGCCTCCGGCATGGCTTCCCGGGCGGCGGTGCGCCTGCTGGCCGACGGCAGCCGCGACATGGGCTTCGGCACCGGCGGCGTGCTGCGGTTCGCAGACGGACCCATGGGAAGCAAGGTCGCGGTGGATGCGCAGGGCCGGCTGCTCGCCTGGGGCGTCACCGAAGACGCGGGCGGCGCCGTCCACTTCACCGTGTCGCGCTACCTGGCGAACGGCGCGCTCGACCTGGGCTTCGGCGACGGCGGCCACGCGAGCATTCCGGCCGGCGTGGTCCAGGACGCCGGCACCCTGGCGGTGGCCGCCGACGGGCGCATCGTGCTGGGCTGGAGCGAGTACGCCGGCCAATGGAACAACCATCCGCTGCGCCTGGCGATGCTGCACGCCGACGGCACGCTGGACACCGCCTTCGGTGCCGGCGGCGTCGCCGCGGTGCCGTTCAACATCGATTCGCTCCAGCTGGCGTTCGATCTCCAGGGCGGCCTGCTGGCGGCCTTCAGCGGCCCCAACGGCGACCTGCAGCTGGCGCGCTTCCTCGGCGACGGTTCACTCGACGCGGGCTTCCACGGCGGCACGCCTGTTGCCGTCGATTTCGGCGGCAACGAGCAGGTCGGCGGCATCCAGCTGCGGGCCGACGGCAGCATCGTCATCGCCGGCCAGAGCTGGCTGGCGTCCGCGCAGGACATGGTGCTCGCCAGCGTCACGGCGAACGGATCGCTGGACAGCCACTTCGGCGATCCCGTGGCCGCAGCCGTGTCGGCGAGCGGCCAGCTCGGCGCCACCGATCCCGACGCGGGCGACGTCCTGCACTGGAGCGGCAGCGCCGACGGCACCTACGGGCAGTTCTTGCTGGCGGATGCGGGCAGCTGGACCTACCTGCTGGACAGCGCGCGGGCCGCCACCCAGGCGCTGGCCGAAGGCCAGGTGGCGACGGAACACTTCACCGCCACGGTGACCGACGGCCACGGCGGCTCGGCGTCCACGGTGGTGGAGATCACCGTCGTCGGCAGCTACGACGTGCCGCAGGTTTGAAGCGGCGCGGAGTCGGCATGCGGCAGCTCTTCGCATTCCTCGCCGCCTGCGCCGCCGCGGGCCTGGTGCACGCGCAGGCCGATCCCGCGCCGATCACCTACCAGGGCGTGGCGATCGGCGCGGCGCAGGACGCGTTCCAGTCCCGGCTGCCGGACTTCCAATGCCAGGGCAGCGCCTGCATCTACGACCTGACCGTGTGCGCAGGCATGGGCGACGCCAGGGCCTTCAATGCGGCCCGCATGAACGGCTGCATGGAGCGCACCGCCATCGCCGGCGCCTACGTGACCCGTGCCTGGGCGCAGTTCAAGAACGGCAGGCTGGCGCGGATCGCCTTCACCCTGCCGTCCGACCAGGCCGAAAAGCTCATGGCCACGGTCACCGAGCGCCATGGCAAGCCGGACACGCTGGACGAGACGCCGATCCGCACGCAGTCCGGCGCCAGCTTTCCCAACCGCCGGGCCAGCTGGGACGTGGCGGGCACCTCCCTCACCACCGTGCAGCGCTCGCTGGAGCGAGACAGCGGGGCCGCCACCCTGGCTGGCAGCACCAAGGGGTGGTGAGGGTGGCTTTGTCCCTCCGTTACAAATAAAACCCCCGAACCTCAGCCGCGTTTTCCGGGTTTTGCTTCAAAATAGAACGACCGTTCGTTCTTTTTGTCGACAGCAACGCCCATGTCCGTTTCCCAACTCCCCGTGAAGCCGGGCCGCGCCCGCGGCGGGCGCGCCTTGCAGAAGGGCCAGCAGACCAAGGCCGCCATCGTCGACGCGGCGCTCGGACTGGCCACCCAGATCGGGCTGGAGGGGCTGTCCATCGGCGCCCTGGCCGAAGTGGCCGGCATGAGCAAGTCGGGCGTGTTCGCCCACTTCGGCTCGCGCGAGGAACTGCAGATCTCCGTGGTGCGCGAGTACCACACCCGCTTCGAGCAGGAAGTCTTCTATCCGGCACTCACGTCCGAGCGCGGCCTGCCGCGGCTGCGCGCCATCTTCGCCAACTGGATGCAGCGCACCTCGGTGGAAATCGACTCGGGCTGCATCTACATCAGCGGCGCCGTCGAATTCGACGACCGGCCCGGCCCGGTGCGCGACGCGCTGGCCGGCTCGGTGCGCACCTGGCACGCCGCCATGAAGCGCGCCATCGTCATCGCCAAGGAAGAAGGCCACCTGCGCGCCGACGTGGACGCCGACCAGATGCTGTTCGAGATCCACGGCCTGATCCTCGCCCTGCACTACGAGGCCCGCTTCCTGCAGACGCCGGGCTCGATCGCCCGCGCCAACACCGGTTTCGAACACATCGTGCAGCGCTACGGCGCTGGCGTTCCCCACACCGCCCCATCCACATTTGCCGCCCAAGCCGCCAAGGAGTAACCCATGCCCAGCTACACCCCGCCCCTGCGCGACCTCCAGTTCGTGATGCACGAGCTGCTGAAGGTCACCGACGAATACAAGGCCATGCCGCGCCACGCCGAGGTCGACGTGGACACCGTCAACGCGGTGCTGGAAGAAGGCGGCAAGTTCTGCGCCGAAGTCACCGCGCCGCTGAATGCCATCGGCGACGAGCAGGGCTGCGTGCTGAACCGCGAGACGCACGAAGTCACCACGCCCGCCGGCTTCAAGGACGCGTATGCCAAGTACGTGGAAGGCGGCTGGCCGGCACTGGCCTGCGACCCCGACTACGGCGGCCAGGGCCTGCCGCTCACGGTCAACCAGGCCATCATGGAAATGCTGAACGGCGCCAACCAGGCCTGGACCATGTACCCCGGCCTGACCTACGCGGCCTACGAAGCGCTGCATGCGCACGGCACGCCCGAGCAGAAGAAGCTGTACCTGCCGAAACTCACCAGCGGCGAATGGACCGGCACCATGTGCCTGACCGAGCCGCACTGCGGCACCGACCTCGGCATGCTGCGCACCAAGGCCGAACCGCAGGCCGACGGCACCTACCGCATCACCGGCAACAAGATCTTCATCTCCAGCGGCGAGCACGACCTCACGCCCAACATCGTGCATCTGGTGCTGGCCCGCCTGCCGGATGCGCCGCAGGGCAGCAAGGGCATCAGCCTGTTCGCCGTGCCCAAGTTCAAGGTCAACGCCGACGGATCGCTCGGCGCGCGCAACGGCGTGCACTGCGGCGGCCTGGAGCACAAGATGGGCATCCACGGCAACGCCACTTCGCAGATCGTGCTGGAAGACGCGGTCGGCACGCTGGTGGGCGAACCGAACAAGGGCCTGCCCGCGATGTTCGTGATGATGAACGCCGCGCGCATCGGCGTCGGCGGCCAGTCCATCGGCCTGACCGAGGTGGCCTACCAGAACGCGCTGGCCTACGCCAAGGACCGCATCCAGATGCGCAGCCTGTCCGGTCCCAAGGACAAGAGCCAGCCGGCCGACCCGATCATCGTGCACCCCGACGTGCGCAAGATGCTGCTGACCGCCAAGGCCTATGCCGAGGGCGGCCGCGCGCTGGTGCTGTACTCGGCGCTGCTGATCGACCGCGAGCTGAGCCACCCCGACGAGAAGGTGCGCGCCGAAGCCGCCGACCTGGTGGCGCTGCTCACGCCGATCGTGAAGGCCTTCCTGAGCGACAACGCCTGGACCGCCACCTCCAGCTGCCTGCAGGTGTTCGGCGGCCACGGCTACATCCGTGAGTGGGGCATGGAGCAGTTCGTGCGCGACGCGCGCATCAACATGATCTACGAAGGCACCAACACCATCCAGTCGCTGGACCTGCTGG
>JAZKIV010000004.1:0-198630 GCA_040384685.1 Pseudomonadota bacterium
GTGCTGATGTAGTCCAGGTCGGCGCTGGTGTCGCCTGCCTGCACCGTGTAGTTGAAGACCAGCGTGCTGGTGCCGCTGCCGCTGGAGTAGTTCACCACCCGGTCGGTCGCACCGGTTTCGAGCGTCAGCTGCGGCGTGCCGGTGACGTTCACCGCTTCGTTGAAGGTCACCTGGACAGCGATCACGTCGCCGACCTTGTAGGTGGCGTTGGTGGTGCTGGAGGTGACGCCGGTGAGGAGAGGCGGTGTGGTGTCGGGAGACTGGACGGTGGTGAAAGCCCAGTCGTCGATCGAGAGGTAGTTGAGCTTGTTGCCGTTGGTCGTCGCCGTGAGCTTCAGCGTCGCGATGTTGGCAAAGCCCGAGAAGTTGATCGTCGCAAACGAGCTGTTCCCCGCGGCGATGCTCAGGCTTTGCGTCGCGATCAGGGTGCCGCCGCTGTCGTATCCCTTGAACACCAGTATTTGTGCGGTCGCGCCTCCGGCGATGGTCTGGTTCGAGACCAACAGCGAACTCGGCGTGAAGATCTTGCCGCCCGTGAAGGAAAACGTGACAAGCGTCTCCGTGTTGCTGTCGGAGATCTCCACGTGGTTGGCATATGCGTAGACGCCGTCAACCGTACCGTTGACGTTCAGCACATAGGCGGTGTCACCGCTGACCTTGTACGCGACGTCGTCGGTGGCGTTGTTGTAGCCGCCGGTGTTGGTGAAGTTGTTCCCTGCGCCGGTACCGAACGTCGCCGTCACGTTGCTTAGCGCCAGGATATGCGCATACAGCTCGGCCAGCGATGCATCCACCGCGGGCTGTGCTTCGACGTCGCCGCTGCGGACCTCCAGGTCCCAGTCGCCCCCCAGGCTGGCCGCCCCCGTGGTATCGCTAGACGCCGCAACATCCGCGCCGGTGGCGGCCGCCAGTGCCTGCACGAAGGACGGGCCGTCGCCCGCGGCCACGTCGCAGCCGTACAGTAGGATGTCGCCGCCCGCCGACAGGTGGTTGCCGATGGCTTGCAGCTCCGATTGCCGCGCCGCGACGGCAGCAGCGTCGAGCTTCGTCGCGCCCAGGTCGATCCATCCCTGGCCGCCGTGCGTCACGAGGTGCAGCGCGGAAATCTCGCCGCGCCCTTCGAGCACGGAGGCGATCAGCGCCAGGCCGTCCTGGCCCGGATCGAGCAGGTAGACCTCCCTGCCCTGCGCCTGCATGCTTTGCATCAGCAGCTGCGCGTCGGCCACGTCGCTCTCGATGAACACCAGTTCCGGGGCGACCAGCGCGGACATCGGGACCAGGGAGACGTCGAGTGCGGCATCCTGCTGCTGCGCTTCGGGGTCCTGCAGGTTGGCCGGACCGCCGGAAATGATGAAGGAGGCGGAGGAGCTGATGGTGTTCATTGGGTTTGCTTCTTCACAGGCTGTGCGGTCACCACGTAAGCGGCGCTCCCCGCGGGGTCGTTCCAGAACGAGAGTTGCGCGTATTTTTCGAACAAATCAGGCGGAATCACGGGCTTGCGCGCCTGCAGTTCCACCTTGGGCCGCACCTTGTGCAGGCCGGGCGTGCCCAGCGGCACGTCGAAGCCGGGCGCGTCGTACTCCACGTTGGCGAAGTCGTGCTCGAAACGCGGCTCGCCAATGAAGTCGTAGACCAGCGGAATCACCTTGTGCGGTGCCTGGGCCAGCAGCTCGTAGTCCAGCACCAGCATGGAGGAGGCGTGTTCGCCATAGAACGCCTCACGCAGCCCCGACCAGGCAAAACCCACCAGTTGATCGTGTTGGGCCAGCCCCTCGAGCCGGCTGTAGACCGTGCTGCGTGCCGTGTTGCCGCCGAACAGGCGGGTGTGCTCGTAAGGGTCGGCGCGGTACAGGCGCTCGATGCTGTCCATCACCCAGGCCACGTTTCGCACGCAGGCGATGACCTTGGCGCCGGGATAGAGGTCCAGCACCGTGCCGATGCGGGCGCTCCAGACGCGGTTGGTGTCGAACACCACGCCGTCGGCTGGTACGTCGCCGTAGTAGGAATCGAAAAGGCCCTTGAGCAAGCGCTGGCGCATCGGCCTGTCGACCATGGCGCCGAACTCGCTGCCGGCACTGACCTGGGTGAGCACGCCGTGCATCAGGGCGCCGACCGGGCTGGTCATGCCGGCGTGGAAGCGCGGGTTCTGCCGCAGGATGGCCGCCAGCAGCGTGGTTCCTGCCCTCGGCAAGCCGGAAATGAAGTGGTAACGCGACATGCCGAAGCAGTCCCCCTGTGTGTAATCCCGCGAGCATACAGCGCGGCAGCACGGACAACCAGCATGGGCGTACGCCCGTGGCAACACCCCGCCTCGCGCACCTCTTCGATGTGGGAATTTCACGCAACTGGCGGCAGAACCCCTTCATGCCAAGTGTGTGTCAACGGAAGAAATTCACAAGAATGGATCGACCCTCAATGCAATTGACGAGCTCAGGCTGGGCGCATAGCATCGCGGCTCGATCAACAACCTCAAGAAGGGGGGACCATGGAAGTCTTCATCGGCACGATCCTGCCTGTCGGATTCAACTACGCGCCGCGCGGCTGGGCGTTCTGCAACGGCCAGCTGCTGTCCATCGCGCAGAATTCCGCCCTCTTCGCCCTGCTGGGGACCACCTACGGCGGCAACGGCCAGACCACCTTCGGCCTGCCCGACCTGCGTGGCCGCGTCATCGTCGGCTCGCAAGCCGGCCAGCAAGGCCCGGGCCTGCAGCCGATTCAGCCGGGCGAAATGGCCGGCACCAACAACGTGACGGTGCTGGGCAACGGCCAGACCTCGTTCACGCTGTCGGTGAACAACCTGCCGTCGCACACACACACGGCCACCACCACGCTGCAAGCCAGCACCACCACCGGCACCAGCAATTTGGCGGCTGACGGCTCCTATATTTCCAGCACGCCGACCGGCGCCCCTGGCGCGCTGCTGTATCTGCCGACTGGAACGGCGCCTGCCGGCACGGCCAGCCTGGCCGGCGCAGCCACCACCAACGGCAACACCGGCAACGGCGCCGCCGTGGTCGCTCCCGTCACCACGCAGGCCCTGGTCTCGATCATGCAGCCCTACACCGGCATCAACTACGTGATCGCCCTGGAAGGCATCTTCCCCTCGCGCAACTAAGCGCGCCGGGTGCGCTGCGCTTCGAGCTCGCGATAGCTCCGAAGCGCGGCCCATTCCTCGTTCGACGCTGCGGCGCCCAGGTTCTCCTCGGGCGCCGCATCGCTTTGGAAGCGGCGGCCCGGGTGTTTCGAATGGAACATCGCACGCGCCTGCGCTGCCGCGAGTTCCTCGCCCTCGCAAGCGATGCCCCACTGCGGCATCAAATCGCTGAACACGGTTTTTGGTAACTCTGTGTAATTCACGCGCCGCAAGCCGGTACAGGAAGCAGCCTGCACGCCCGCCGCGAACACCGCATCCAACATCCTTGCCGCATACGCATCCAGGTCGCCCGGCTGCAATCCGGCCAGATCCGGCCGCAGCAAAGAGGTGTCGACCAGCCCCGGCACCATCTGCCGGCCGCGCTGGCGTCCATGCGATGCCAGCACCTCGCGCGGCTCGCGGTACAGGAACACGAAGGGCGTGTCCGGAAACGCCTCGCGCAGGAAACCGATCCAGGGCGTGTGCCAGCTGTCCATCTTCACCACGCAATGCCGTTCGCGCCCGGTGCGCCGCTGCGCCAGCGCTGCGACCAGCCGGCGGAATGTTTCAGCGCCTCCGCTGTGCCGCGGATGCCGGTGGTGGAAACGCAGGAACGCATCCAGCACCGGCGGTTCGGACAGCACCACGCAGGACGGCAGCGTCGCCAGGATCTGCGTCAACAGGGTCGAGCCGCAGCGCGACACGTGGAACACGAAGGCGCTGGGCGCCACGCTGTCGGTGAACCCGTCCAGCGCCTCCAGCGGCGTGTGGCAGACCTGGCGTTCCTGCGAAGGCTGGCCGGCCAGGCTGTCCTCGAAGAACGCCGCGGTCAGCGGGCGCTCGCCCAGGAAGCGCCAGCCGATCGCCGGCGCGGCGCGCGCGCCCATGCCGAAGGTCACGGGAAACCAGCCGCACAGGCTTTGGCCGTCGTAGGGCACCGACCGCCCGCGCAGCAGCGAGAGCTCGTTGGCCGAGAGCGGCTCGCGCCGGATGCCGCCGGCGGCGAGGAACAGGTCCTCCAGCCAGGGGTTGGTGACGCAGTCCAGCATCAGGTGCACCCGCGGCGTGGCGCCCCGGTTCTCCACGCCGTGCAGGCAGCTGGCGTTGAGGTACCAGGCCTGCCCGGCCGAGAAGTGCACCACCTCGCCCTCGATGCGGAAGATGGTCTCGGGCGTGGTCGCGATCGGCACGTGCACGCGGGTGATGCCCTGCTCCAGCGCCGTGCCGGGATCGCGATGCTCGCGGATCAGCGCGCCGGGCTCCAGTGCCATCAGGCGCACCGAGGTCTTCTCGCAGCGGAAGCTGTCGATCACCTCGCGCAGATACGGACAGTGGTCCAGCCAGGCGGTGTCCGCATAGCTCGCGCCTTCGATGGGAAGGATGTGGTCGCTGCGCCCCTCCACCGAGCGCAGCGGCACGCAGCGCCAGCCGCCTTCGTAGTCGCCGGTGTTGAAGTGGCCGATCCATGCGGCCTCGCCGAGCGCGTCGAGTTCCCGCCGCATGCGCTGCACGTCGAACGCGAGCGGCAGTTGCAGGTAGCCGCTCATGCCTTGCCCTCCGCGCGCCAGGCCATGTGTTCCAGCAGCATGTCCTGCGCGGCCACGGTGAACCCGAGCGCCAGGTAGAGGGTGCGCGCCGGCAGGTTCGCCTTGTTGACGGTCAGTCCCATCGGCAGGCCGCGCGCGGCGGCTTCCTGCTGCAGGTGCGCCACCACGGCGCGTGCGGCGCCGCCGCGGCGGGCGTTTGGAACGATGGCGATGTCCAGCAGGCGCAGCTCGTGCGCGCCGATGTCGACCACGGCTTGGCCGATGGCTGTGCCGGCGCGTTCGATCAGCAGCCGCTGCGCCGCCGGATACGCCTGCCGCAGGCCGGCCTCGTGCACGCGCTGCTGCATGCGCACCAGCTGCTCCAGGAATGCGGGGGCGGCGGCGATCTGCCGCAGGTCGTCGCGGCTCGCCAGGAACAGCTCGTCCAGGAAGGCCGCATCCGTGGGTTGCGGTTCGCGCCAGTGCAGCGGCGGCGGCAACGGATTCATGCGCTCGGGTCCCCCTTGGTGATTGCCGCTAGTATGCGGCCTCCAAGGAGGAGCCTTCATGGCCTTGACGATCGAACAGCTCGCCCCGCAGGTGGGCAGCGCCTTCACTGCCCTGACCGAGGGCGGCCCCGTGCCACTGGAACTGGTCGAGGCGGTGGAGCGGCCGCGCGGCGGCCTGCCGGCGCGTTTCGCCACGCCGCTGTCGCTGCTGCTGCGCGGACCCGAAGACAAGCAGCTGGTGCAGGCCAGCTACCCGCTGCAGCATTCCGTACTGGGCGAGCAGCTGTGGCTGCTGGTGCCGGTGGCACGTCCCGAAAGCGCGCAGCAAGGCAGCTTCTACGAAATCATCCTGAGCCAGATGCTCTGAGAAAAACCGCAGCAGCGATTTTTCAGTGCTACTTCGGACGCAGGTTCAGCTTCTGGATCATCGCGCCGTATTGCGCATGCGTGCGCGCGAACACCTCGCCGTAGTGCTGCGGGCTGCCGCCGGCCGGGTCCTGGCCGCCTTCGCTCAGCACGGCCAGCACGTCCGGTTCCTGCAGCACCCGGTTGATGTCGCGGTTGAGCTGGCGAATGCGCGCTGCCGGCGTGCCGGCCGGCGCCAGGATGCCCGAGTGCCCCTCCAGCAGGAAGCCGGGCCAGCGGTCGGTCAGCACCGGCACCCCGGCGAGGCCCGCGCCGGTTGTCTGCGCGAGCACGCGCATGCGCCCGGTGGCGATGAGCTTGGCCACTGCGGAGCTGTTGACGAACAGCATGTCCGCATGGCCGCCCAGCACCGCGTTGACGGTCGGCGCGATGCCCTGGAAGGGAATGGTGGTGACCTTGCCGTCCAGGCGCGCGCGCAGCTGCTCGCAGGCGATGGAGGTGGCGCCCGGGTAGGCCGCGCAGTTCAGCCCGCCTTCGCGGCCGCGCGCCAGCTCCACCAGCTGCGCCAGGTTGCCCGCCGGGCTGTTGGCATGGACCGCCAGCACGTAATGGTCCAGCGTGACCTGCGCCACCGGCGCCAGGTCGGCCAGCGGCGAGAACGCCACTTTCTGCACCCAGGGCAGGAAGGCGACGCCGGTGCCCGCGTACAGCAGCGTGTAGCCGTCCGCCGGCGCGCGCACCACGGCTTCGGTGCCGATCTGGGTGTTGGCACCGGGCCGGTTGTCCACCACGTAGGTCTCGCCCGAAACCGCCGAGAGGCGCTGCGCCATCAGGCGCGCGGTGGCGTCCAGGTTGCCGCCGGGCGGGGCCGGCACCACCAGGCGGACCAGCCGCGCTTCCTGCGCCGACGCTGCGCCCCAACCGAGCGCCAGCACCGCCAGGCCGGCAAGCCAGCAGTGGCGGAAAAAGCCGCGCCATGTCCGTTGTCGCATGCGGGCGATTATCGCCACGGCCGTGCCGGCCAGCCCGACGAGCGGGTGTGGCGCAGGCCTACGCGCGGCCTTTGCCCGCTGGCGACAATGGAGGCATGAACATGCCCTACGCAGAAGTGGAGCCGACGCGCGCGGAAGTCGACGCGCTGCGGCAGCCCGCATTGCTCGAATTCGGCACGCCGTGGTGCGGCTGGTGCCGCGCCGCCCAGCCGCTGATCGACGACGCCCTGAAGGAGCATCCGCAGGTGCGGCACCTGAAGGTCGAGGACGGTCCCGGCCGGCCGCTCGGACGCTCGTTCGGCGTCAAGCTGTGGCCGACCCTGGTGTTCCTGAAGGACGGCCGGGAAGTCGCCCGCCTGGTGCGACCCCCCGGCCCCGCCGCCGTGCAGCAGGCGATGGCGCAGATCGACGCCTGAGGCTCAGCGCGCCGCCAGGCCCAGCTTGTCGACCACGGCGCCGTAACGCCGCGACAGGTCGGCCAGCATGCGCCCGTAGTCCTCGGGCGCGCCGGCTTTCAACGGGTCGTGCCCGACCGCGCGCAGGCGCTCCTGCGTGTCCGGCTCGCTCAGCACCCGCGCGAGCTGCTCGTTGAGCTGCCGCACCCGCGCATCGGGCGTGGCGGTCGGCACCAGCACGCCCTGGATGCTTTCCATCGCGAAATCCGGCCAGATCGCCGTGATGGTCGGCACACCCGGAAGCGTGTGCGTGTCCGCCGTGGCGACGATGTCCGCCTGCCGGCCCTGCACCACCCGCGCCGCGGTTTCCATCGGGACGAACACCGCGTCCACGTGCCCGCCGGCCAGCGCGCCCAGCGCGGGCGCGACGCCCGGATACGGGATCACGTTGATGTTCGGGTACCTGTGGCGCAGCTGCTCGCAGCCCAGCAGCATGACGCCCGGGGGCGCGGCGCAGTTCAGCCCGCCCTGCCGCGCGGCAATGACGCGCCCGAGCTCGCGCACCGAGGGCAGCTTGAGCGCGGACGAAACGACCAGCGAATACGGCTCGCGGCTGACGGCGATCACCGGGCGCAGGTCCTGCAGGTTGCGCGCCGCGCTCTTTTGCAGCAGCGGATTGATCACCAGGCTGAGGCCCGCATACAGCAGCGTGCGGCCGTCGGGCGCCGAGCGCGCCACGTACTCGTTGCCGATCTGGGTGTTGGCGCCGGGCTTGTTTTCCACCACGTGCGGCTCGCCGGTCAGCGCTGTCATGCGCTGCGCCAGGATGCGCGCGGTCGCGTCGAGGCTGCCGCCCGCCGGCGCCGGTACCACGATGCGCACCGCCTCGGGTTGCGCGCCGGCGGGGCCGGCCAGCGCCAGGGCGGCCGCGAGCAGCACAGCGGCGGCGGGCCGGGCCTGCCGCAGGAATGTTGGGATCATCGGAAGGTGCCCAAGGCTCAGTGCAGGGTCGGCTGCTGTTGTCCGCCGGCCGGTTCGGCCGCCTCGATCAGCTTTTGCCGCACCGCGGCGCGCATGACCTTGCCGGAAGCGTTGCGCGGGATCACGTCGGCCTTCACCACGAAGCGCGGCTGGTAGGTCGGATGGACGGCCGCGCAGCGCGCCAGCAGCGCGTCCTGGTCGAAGCCGTTCGGCGCCACCACCACGGCGGCCAGCATGCTCTGGCCCAGCTCGGCCGGCACGTCCACCAGCACGCAGTCGAGGATGGCGCTGTCCTGCATGATGACCTTCTCCAGCCGCTCCGGGTCGATCTTGTTGCCCATGATGTTGATGACGTCGTTGGCGCGGCCGGCCAGCACGATGTGCCCGTGCGCCGTCACCATGCCGATGTCGCTGGAATAGAACCAGCCGTCGCGAAACGCCGCCGCCTGCTGCGCGTCGGCGCCCACGTAGCCGGCCGACAGGGTGGGCGAGCGGAAGCGCAGCTTGCCCTCCTGTCCCGGCGGCAGCGGCTGGCCCTGCTCGTCCACCGCCTGGGCCTCGGCCCAGGGCACCAGCCTGCCGGCGCTTTCCGGATGCCGGTCCTGCGTCTGCGGATCGGCGATGGCGGCGCCGGAGGTCTCGGCGGCGCCGTAGTTGACGTACATGTTGGCGCAGATGCGCTGGCGCAGCGTCGCGCGCAGCTGCGGCGACAGCTTGCCGCCGCCCACGTTCAGGCGCTTGAGCCCGGCCGGCGGCTGGCCATGGGGCGAGCCCGGCTTCTGGGCCTCCAGCGCCATGCCCATCGCCAGCGCCGGCGTGGTGACCATCATGGTGACCGGCGTGCTGTGCAGCAGCTGCAGCGCGGCCTGCGGCTGGTCGTCCGGCATCATGGCGACGCAGGCGCCGACATGCAGGCAGCGCAGCCAGTAGTGGGTCGAAAAGCCCAGGTTGGGACGCATGCCGAGCAGCAGCCGGTCGGTGGCGTCGACCGGGAACAGGCCGCGCGTCAGGTGCGTGTTCAGCAGGGTCGAGCGGTGCGCCAGCGCGATGCCCTTGGGCAGGCCGGTGGTTCCGGAGGACAGCACGATGCGCCAGACCGCGTCGGGCGCGACGTCGGCGATCTGCACCTGCGGCTTCTCGGCCGCGGTGCCCATCAGCCAGTCGAAGCGGTACTGGCTCTTGAACGACGGCGCGGCGATCTCCTTGTCCTGCGCGGCCGAATGGATGACGTAGTTCACCTCGAGCCGCTCGACCATCGCGGCATAGTGCTGCGGCGGCACGCCCGCATCCAGGGCCACCGACACCGCGCCGATGTGGGCCAGCGCCAGCGCCAGCGCCACGTCGCCCGCCACCGCGCCGCTGGACACCGCCACGCGGTCGCCGGGCTGCACGCCCAGCGCCTGCAGGCGCGCCGCCAGCCTGCGCACGTAGACCAGCAGTTGGCCGTACAGGACGGTCGCGTCGCCGACGATCAAGGCCGGGCGGGACGGGTCCGCCAGGGCCTGCCGCACGAAAGGTTCAACGATGTTCACGGTTCAGACTTCCTCTTTTGCTTCGCGCCGCATCAGCGCGGCGACGATCTCGCGCGGACGGCCGCGGCCGTCCAGCAGTTCCACCACGCTGCGCGCGATGGGCATGTCCACTCCCAGGCGCTCGGCGCGCCGCAGCAGCGCGCGCGCGCAATGCACGCCTTCGGCCACGTGGCCGAGCGATTCCACCGCCTCGTCCGGGCTGCGGCCTTCGGCCAGCAGCAGGCCGACGCGGCGGTTGCGGCTCAGGTCGCCGGTGGCCGTCAGCACCAGGTCGCCCAGGCCCGACAGGCCGGTGAAGGTCTCCGCCCGCGCGCCCAGCGCCACGCCCAGCCGCGTCATCTCGGCCAGCCCCCGGGTGATGAGCGCCGCGCGGGCATTCAGGCCCAGCCCGAGGCCGTCGCACAGGCCGGTGGCGATGGCCAGCACGTTCTTCACCGCGCCGCCGACCTCCACGCCCACCAGGTCGTCGTTGGCGTAGATCCGCATGCTGCTGCCATGGAAGGCAGCCACAAGCAACTCGCGTACCGGCGCCGAGCGGCTGGCCGCGACCAGCGCGGTCGGCAGCCCCTGCGCGACTTCCTGCGCGAAGCTCGGCCCGCTCAGCGCGGCGCCCGCCAGCCGCGGCGCGGCCTGCGCCTGGATTTCGTGCCCCAGCAGCCCGGCACTGCCCGGCCCCGCTTCTTCCACGCCCTTGCACAGCCATGCCACCGGACGCCCGCAGCCGGCCAGGCGTTCCAGCATGCCGCGCAGGCCGGCCAACGGCGTGGCGATCACCACCAGGTCGTGTGCCTGCGCCAGCGCCGGCAGTTCTTCGGCCGCTTGCGAGCACACCGCAAGCGCCGCCGGCAGCCCGACACCGGGCAGGTAGCGGCGGTTCTCGCGCGCCGCGCGCATCGCCTCGGCCTGCGCGGCGTCGCGCGCCCACAGGCTCACGGCGTGGCGGTCGGCCGCGCTCGCGGCCAGCGCCGTGCCCCAGGCGCCGGCCCCAAGAATCAGGATCTTCATGGCCGTGCCGCCGACCGGCTGTGCTGTCTCAGGCCGTGGTGATGATGCGCGACGGCTCGTTGGCCGCCTGGGCCTGGCCCTGCTGCTGCTCGTACATGGCCTGGAAATTGATCTCGGACAGGTGCACCGGCGGGAAGCCCGCGCGGGTCACGATGTCGGCCACGTTGGCGCGCAGGTAGGGGTAGACGATCTGCGGGCATGCGATGCCCAGGATCGGTTCCATCTGGTCCTGCGGCAGGTTGCGAATTTCGAAGATGCCGGCCTGCTTGACCTCGACCAGGAACACCGTGCGGTCCTTGATCTTGGTGGTGACGGTGGCGGTCACGGACACCTCGTAGATGCCGTCGACCGGCTGCTGGGCTTCGACGCCGAGCTGGATGTCCACGGCAGGCTGCTCCTGCTCGAGCAGGATGGCGGGGGAATTGGGCTGCTCCAGCGAGGCTTCCTTGAGGTAGACGCGCTGGATCTGGAACACGGGGTCGTTGCTGTCGGCCATGGATGGACTTTCGGGAAAGCCTGCGATTATCACAGGCCGACGCGGCAAGGCTGGCTCAGCCCGGCGCGCCCTCGAGCAGCGGCAGCAGGCCGCCCCGGCTGTCCAGCGCGATCAGCTCGTCGCAGCCGCCCACGTGGACGTCGCCGATGAAGATCTGCGGCACGGTGCGCCGGCCGGTGATGTTCATCATTTCGACGCGCTGGCCGGGGTCCATGTCGATGCGGATCTCCTCGATCGCATCGACCCCACGGGCTTTCAGGACCTGCTTGGCGCGGATGCAGTAGGGGCAAACGGCCGTGGTGTACATCTTGACGGATTGCATGGCGTACTCACTTAGCTTTTCTCCACGGGAAGATTAGCCTCTTTCCACGCCTTGAGCCCGCCGGCCAGCGCTTGGGCCTGCGCGTAACCCAGTTTCTGCGCGATGTTCACGGCCCGCTGCGAGCGCGTTCCGGTCGCGCAGACCAGGATCACCGGCAGAGCCTTGTTCTTCACCACCTCGGGCAGGCGCTGCTCCAGCTGGCCCAGCGGCACGTGGCGCGCGCCGCCGACGTGGCCGGTGGCGTATTCGGCATCGTCGCAGACGTCCACCACCACGGCCTTTTCGCGGTTGATGAGGTTCACCGCGGCGGCCGGCGAGAGCGTGCCCGAGCGCATGCTGCGGCCGGCGGCGGGAAACACCAGCATCGCGCCGGAGCTGAGCGCCACCAGGATCAGCAGCCAGTTGTCGATCAGAAACTTCATCGCGGTCTTTCTCGTGGGGCCTGGGGGCAAAGCCTGCGATTCTAAAATGCCTGGATGCACAAGCTCGTTCTCATCCGCCACGGCGAATCGACCTGGAACCTGGAAAACCGCTTCACCGGCTGGACCGACGTGGACCTGACGCCCACCGGCGTCGGGCAGGCCATGCAGTCGGGCCGCCTGCTCAAGGCCGAAGGCTGGGACTTCGACCTCTGCTACACCAGCTTGCTCAAGCGTGCCACCCGCACCCTGTGGCACGTGCTGGACGAGATGGACCGCACCTGGCTGCCGGTGGTGCATTCGTGGCGCCTGAACGAGCGCCACTACGGCGCACTGCAGGGCCTGAACAAGGCCGAGACGGCCCGGCAGTACGGCGACGAGCAGGTGCTGGTCTGGCGCCGCAGCTACGACACGCCGCCGCCCGCCCTGGAGCGGACCGACCCGCGCTGGGAAGGTGCCGACCGCCGCTACACCGCGCTGGAGGCCGGCCAGGTGCCGCTGACCGAATGCCTGAAGGACACCGTGGAGCGGGTGCTGCCGTTCTGGGACGCTTCGATCGCCCCGGCCATCCGCTCGGGCCAGCGGGTGCTGGTGTCCGCGCACGGCAATTCCATCCGCGCGCTGGTGAAATACCTGGACGGCGTTTCCGACGACGCCATCGTCGGCCTGAACATCCCCAACGGCATTCCCCTGGTGTACGAGCTGGATGCGTCGCTCAAACCGCTGCGCCACTACTACCTGGGCGACGCCGAGGCCGCGGCGCGTGCCGCCGCGGCGGTGGCCAGCCAGGGCAAGGCTTAGGCAATTTCCCTAAGCGGGCCGCCGCCGAATCCCTAACCGGGTCGGCGCGGCCCTGCCTACAGTTCCTCTCAAGGAAAGAGGAACCCATGCCCCAGCCAACCGCCGCCGTTCGTGCCCTGAAGCAGTTCTCGCAGACCTGGTGGTTCGGCCTGCTGTGGATGGCCGTGCTGCTGTTCATGGCGGCCGGCGCCGTGCGCGCGGGCTGATCCTCCTCCCGGCTCCCTCCCAGCAAGTCTCCTTGTGGGTTTCCCGGGGTTTGCCTGACGCAAAGTTCAGGTAAACCCCGGGACTTTTACACGCCGTCCGGCCGGGCTGCGGAACCCTGGCCCGGCTCTTGCCTCTTAAGTTCAATCCCGGGTGTATATTGAAAAGTCGCGAGAGGACTTGGACCTTAAGACATGAGCCACAAACTCAAGATTGCCGGCTGGATTTCCGTAGGCGCATTGGCCGGCGCGCTGACCACGGTGTCGCTGCAGACCGTTGCGCGTGGCTCGCTCGCCCCGCTGCCGCTGGAGGAACTGCAGCAGCTCGCCGCCGTTTTCAGCATGGTGAAGACCGACTACGTCGAGCCGGTCGACGAGCACAAGCTGATCTCCGATGCCATCGCCGGCATGGTGGCCAGCCTCGATCCGCACTCGCAGTACTTCGACAAGAAGTCGTTCAAGGAATTCCGCGAAGGGACGTCCGGCCGATTCGTCGGCGTGGGCATCGAGATCTCCCAGGAAGACGGCCTGGTGAAGGTGGTGTCGCCCATCGAGGGCTCGCCCGCCTTCCGCGCCGGCCTGAAGCCGGGCGACCTGATCACCAAGATCGACGACACCGCCGTCAAGGGCCTGAGCCTGTCGGACGCTGTCAAGCGCATGCGCGGCGAGCCCAACACCAAGGTGATGCTCACCATCTACCGCAAGGACGAGAACCGCAGCTTCCCGGTGACCATCACGCGCGAAGAGATCAAGACCCAGTCGGTCAAGGGCAAGGTGATCGAGCCCGGCTACGCCTGGATCCGCCTGTCGCAGTTCCAGGAACGCACGGTCGACGACTTCGTCGCCAAGATGACCGAGATCTACAAGCAGGAGCCCAACCTCAAGGGCCTGGTGCTCGACCTGCGCAACGACCCGGGTGGCCTGCTGGACGCGGCGGTCGCCGTGTCGGCCGCCTTCCTGCCGGAGAACGTGACCGTGGTGTCCACCAACGGCCAGCTGCCGGAAAGCAAGTTCGCCTACAAGGCCGCGCCGGAGTTCTACCAGCGCCGCGCCGGTGCCGACCCGCTGCGCCGCCTGCCGGCGTCGCTGAAGACGGTGCCGCTGGTGGTGCTGGTCAACGAAGGCTCGGCTTCGGCCAGCGAGATCGTGGCCGGCGCCCTGCAGGACCACCGCCGCGCCACCATCCTGGGCAGCCAGACCTTCGGCAAGGGCTCGGTGCAGACGGTGCGCCCGCTCGGCCCCGACACCGGCCTGAAGCTCACCACGGCGCGCTACTACACGCCGAACGGCCGCTCCATCCAGGCCAAGGGCATCGTGCCCGACGTGATGGTGGACGAGAGCGAAGAAGGCAACGTGTTCTCCGTGCTGCGCACCCGCGAAGCCGACCTGGAGAAGCACCTGTCGTCCGGCCAGGGCGCCGAGGTCAAGGACCCGGGCCGCGAGAAGGCCCGCGAGGAGGCCCGCAAGAAGGCCGAGGAAGAAGCCAAGAAGGGCCCGACGGATCGCAAGATGCCCGAGTTCGGCACCGACAAGGACTTCCAGCTGGTGCAGGCGTTCAACCAGCTCAAGGGCCGCCCGGTTCTGGTCAGCAAGACCCAGGTGGTCGAGAACAAGAACGAGAAGAAAGACAACTGACGCCATGACCGCGCCGGCCCCAGGGCCGGCGCATGACTTCGCCGCCTGCGGCGGCTCGATGACAGAATGACGCAAGTCATGCGGCGCCAGCCGCGTCATCGGGCCGCCCAGGCGGCGAAGTCATTCTGTCATCCAGTGAACGACAACCAACTGCTCCGCTACTCGCGCCACATCCTGCTCGACGAAATCGGCGTCGAGGGCCAGGAGCGGCTGCTCGGCTCGCACGCGCTGGTGATCGGCGCCGGCGGCCTGGGATCTCCCGTAGCGCTGTACCTGGGCACGGCCGGCGTCGGCCGCATCACGCTGGTGGACCACGATGCGGTGGACCTGACCAACCTGCAGCGGCAGGTCGCGCACACGCTGGCGCGCATCGGCCGGCCAAAGGCCGAATCGGCCAGCGAGGCGATCGCGGCCATCAACCCGGACGTGCAGGTGCGCGCGCTGGTGCTGCGCGCCGACGCGCAGGCATTGGATGAACTGGTGCGCGACGCCGACGTGGTGCTCGACTGCAGCGACAACTTCGCCACGCGCCAGGCCGTCAACCGCGCCTGCGTGGCGCACCGCAAGCCGCTGGTGGCCGGTGCGGCGATCCGCTTCGACGGGCAGATCGGCGTCTACGACACGCGCAAGGCGGATACGCCCTGCTACGCCTGCGTGTTCCCGCCCACCGAGGATGTCGAGGAGGCGCTGTGCGCCACCATGGGCGTGTTCGCGCCGCTGGTGGGCATCATCGGCACCATGCAGGCGGCGGAAGCGCTGAAGCTGCTGGCCGGCACCGGCACCTCGCTCGCCGGCCGCCTGCAGATGCTGGAGGCCCGCGCGATGGAATGGACCGAGCTGCGCGTGGCGCGCAACCGGGCCTGCCCGGTGTGCGCGGGCCGGGACGCCTGAGGCGCCCGGCCGCCGGACCGGTCAGGTCGCGGTGATCTTGGCCGTCTTGATGATGCGGCTCCAGCGGTCGATTTCCGACTTCAGGTAGCGGCCGAATTCGTCGGACCCCTTGGGGCTGATGCGAAAGCCCTGCTGGTTGGCCTTCTCTTCGATGTCGCGGCTGAACATGATCTTGATGATCTCGCGCGAGTACTTCTCGACGATCGCGTCCGGCGTCTTGGCCGGCAGCATCGCCGCCGTCCAGTTCTCGGTGAACAGGCCCGACATGCCGGACTCGAACGCGGTCGGCACCTCCGGCACCATCGGGTTGCGGCCCAGGCTGCAGATGGCCAGCGCGCGCAGCTTGCCCGATTTCACGTGGGCGATGGACTCGGGGAAGTTGGAGAAGATCACGTCCAGCTGCCCGCCGATCAGGTCGACCATCGAGGGTGCGCCGCCGCGATACGGAACGTGCGTCATCTTCGATTTGTTCAGGTCATTGAACAAGGCCATGGTCAGGTGCGGCGGCGTGCCGTTGCCGCTGGACCCGGCATTGAGCTGGCGCGCCTTGGAGACCGCCACCAGGTCCTTGAAGTCCTTGATCGGGCTGTTGGCAGGCACCACGATCAGCATCGGCGAGCTGGCCAGCAGCGCCAGCGGCCGCAGGTCGCGCATCAGGTTGTAGGGAGCCTGCGGGAACAGCGCCACGTTGGCCGCGTGCGTGAGCGTGATGGCCAGCAGCGTGTAGCCGTCGCCCGGCGCCTTGGCCACGATGTCGGCGCCGAGCTGGCCGTTGCCGCCCGCGCGGTTGTCGATCACCACCGGCGTCTTCCACGAATCGGACAGCTTCTGCCCCACCATGCGCGCCATCATGTCGGTCAGACCGCCGGGCGGAAACGGAACGACGTACTTGATATTGCCGCCCGCGCGCGGAAACTCCTGCGCGAAGGACATTCCCGGCATGCCGGCCATTGCGGCGGTTCCCGCCAGCACCAGATCTCGACGCTTCATTCCTGCTTTCCTCCCGTTGGTTGATGTCAGGCTGCGAATGTAGTCATCTGTGCAAGCAATGCATCAGGGATATCCACGCCTTCAGCGCGCGACTTGCTTTCAAGCTGTAACCGCCGCTCGCCCGGAAGCCGGACGCCGTCGTCTTTCAACAGCTCCTGCAGCAGGGCCTCGGTGCGATCGAAGTACAGCTCGCTGCCGCCCAGCGCGCCGGGGTCGATGACGATGAACGCCTGCCCCAGCCTGGGAACGTTTCCCTCGTCGACGAAGAAGGATGAAGCTTCGTGGCCGAACTGCCCGCCGGTGAGTGCCACGACGAGGAGCTCCACCATCATCGCCAGCAGCGCGCCCTTCGGGCTGGTGAGCCCGCCCATCGCGAGCATGGAACCGGCAAGGCCTTTGGCGGGATCGGTCGTCGGCTGGCCGTCGGCATCGAGCGCCCATCCCGGCGGGATCTCCTTGCCCTGCTTGGCCGCGACCATCAGCTTGCCGCGCGCCACTTCGCTGAGCGACATGTCGATCAAGAGCGGTGCCTGGCCGCGGCGCGGGAAGATGGCGGCCACCGGATTGGTGCCGAACACCGGATGGCGGCCGCCCGCCGTCGCCATCGCGGACGGCGAGTTGGAAAAACCCAGGCCGACCAGCCCGGCTTCGGCCGCGGGCCGCAGATGGTCCACCACCACGCCGCAATGGTGGCTGTTGGCGACGCCGGCGAAGCACACGCCCTGCGCGCGCGCGACGTCGATGGCCTGCGCCACCGCCAGCTCGCAGGCCGGGAACGCCAGGCCGCAGCCGGCATCCACCAGCAGCGCCGCGCCCTTGTGCCGCGCCACGCGGGCGACGGCGCCGCCGTCGGCGCGGCCGTTGCGCAGGTGCGTGGCGTACTGCGCGACACGCGCCAGCCCGTGCGACGCCATGCCTTGCGCTTCCGCCAGCACCAGGGCCTTCGCGGTGCTCGCGGCCATGGCTTCACCCGCGCCGGCGCGCTGCAGCGCCGCCGCGGCCAGCCGCACCGCTTCATCCCATGCGATGCGTGCCATCGGCAGCTCCCGGTTCGCGCAGCAGGTCCAGCACGCGTTGCGCGATCAGGTCGGACACGCGCTCGTTCGATTCCAGGCTGACGCCCGAGATGTGCGGCGTCAGGATCAGGTTGGGGCAGTCGGCCGGCACCACGCCGGCCAGCAGCGGTTCGTCGTCGAACACGTCGATGGCGGCGCCGCCCAGGCGCTGCGCGCGCAGTGCGTCGACCACCGCCGCGAGATCGACGATGTGGCCGCGCGAGGTGTTCACCAGCACGGCGCCGGGCTTCATCCGCGCGATGCGGTTCGCGTCGAACAGGCCGCGCGTGCCGTCGGTCAGCGGCACATGCAGGCTGACGACGTCGGACTCGGCCAGCAATTTCTCCAGTGAGACCGGCAGGACGCGCAGCTCGGCATACGCCGGATGGTCGCTTGCGAGCACCGGGTCGGTCGCCATCACGCGCAGTCCCAGGCCCTGCGCGAGCCGCGCCGTGGTCTGGCCGATGGAGCCGAAGCCGACCAGGCCCAGCGTCTTGCCCGCCGCCTCGCGCCCGGTGCCGAGCCGCGCGCGCGGCCACTGGCCCGATGCCACGGCGGCACTCGACAGGAAGGCACCGCGCAGCAGCACCAGGGCCGCCGTGACCACGTACTCGGCCACGCTCAGCGCATTGGCGCCGGTGGCCGGCACCACACGGATGCCGCGCGCCTCGCAGGCCTGCACGTCGATGTTGTCCAGGCCGACGCCCAGGCGGCCGACGACGCGGCAGCGCGCCAGCGCGTCCAGCAGCGCGCCACGCACCTGGGTGCGGTTGCGCACGATCAGCGCATCGCAGTCCCTTGCCAGCTGCGCCAGCCGCTGCGCATCGTCCACCAGCTCCGGTTCGTACACCACCTCATGTCCGCCGTCGCGCAACCGCGCGACGGCCGGCCCGTCCATGAACTCGGTGATGACGACGCGCGCCATCAGGCCGATTCGTACAGGCGCGTCATCACGAACTCGCGGTGGCCCAGGGCCTCGGCCGCGGTCAGGCGGCCGTTGGCCGTGCGCAGCATGCAGTCGAGCAGGCGGTCGCCGGATTCGTCCAGCGTCATCTCGCGCTGCAGCAGGCCCGACACGTCGACGTCGATGTGCTCGCTCATGAGGCGCACCGTGCGCGGGTTGGCGCAGACCTTGATGACCGGCAGGATCGGGTTGCCGATCACGTTGCCCTGCCCCGTGGGGAAGAAGTGCACCGCGTAGCCCGAGGCCGCGCACAGGGTCACCATCTCCGCCGCGGCGCTGGACGAATCCATGAACCACAGCCCCGGGTGCGTGGGCATCTCGGCCTTGTCGATCACGCCGTCCACGGTGCAACGCTTGCCGATCTTCTGGATGTTGCCCAGCGCCTTTTCCTCGATGGTGGTGAGGCCGCCGGCGATGTTGCCCTTGGTCGGCTGCGACTCCGACAGGTCCGAGGTCTTGTGGCGCTCCACCACCTGCTGGTAGCGGTCGAACATGAACATGAACTTCTCGCGCACCGCGTCGCTGGCGCAGCGCGCGGCCACGATCTGCTCGCCGCCGGTGAGCTCGGTGGTCTCGCCGAAGCACAGGTAGTTGCCCAGGCCGTGCAGCTTGTCGAAGGCGTTGCCGACCGCCGGGTTGGCGCCGCAGCCGGAGGTGGTGTCCGACTCGCCGCACTTGGTGGACACCCACAGCTCGGACACCGGGCACGGCTGGCGCTGGATCTCGCTGGCCCACTGCACGTACTCGCGCGCCGCGCGGCTGGCCCGCATGATGGTCTCGTGGTCGCCGTGGCCCTCGATGCCGAAGCCGCACACCGGCTTGCCGGTGGTGGCGATGCCGTCGACCACCCTCTTGGTCCAGCTGTCCTCGATGCCGATCACCACCACTGCCGCCACGTTGGGGTTGCAGCCGCTGCCGATCAGCGTGCGGAAGTGCAGTTCCAGGTCGGCGCCGAACTGCAGCCGCCCGTAAGGATGCGGGATCGCCAGCGCGCCCTTGATGTTGTGCGCCACGGCTTCCGCGGCGGCGTTGGACAGGTCGTCCAGCGGCAGGATGATGACGTGGTTGCGCACGCCGACACGGCCGTTTTCACGGCGATAACCGAGGAACGTGGTGTCCCCATGGATGTTGGCCATTACTGCTTCCCTTGTTTCGTGTTACCAGCGCTGGGTCTTGATGTTGTGCACGTGGGCGTGCTCGCCCGCCTGGATGGGCGAGACCACGCGGCCGATCTCCAGGCCGTACTTGATGGCGGTGTCCCCCACGGGCATGTCGCGCAGCGCGATCTTGTGGCCGATGGGGATGTTCTGGCGCGCAGGGAGTTCGAGGGTCTTGTCCTCGTCCATGATCCAGCCGGTGAGCTGGTCGCCGGCCTTCACGCCTTCGACCACCACCACGGCCACGGTATCGCGCGCATCGTGCAGGATGAAATGAATCATGCGCGGCAGTTTTCCAGCGGCCCGCGGCAGTGTCAACGAGGTCATCTAGATGACTTGCAGGCCCTGCCATACACTGCGCGCAATGGACACCAAAGCACGCGTGGCGAAAGTGGGCCGTGCCACGGGAAGCAATGCCGGCGCGCCGCTGTACCGGCAGGCCAAGCGCGAACTGCAGCGGCTGATCGAGTGCGGGCACTACGGCCCGGGCGACACGCTGCCGAGCGAGACCGAACTCGCGCGCGCGCTGGGCGTGAGCATCGGCACGCTGCGCCGCGCGGTCGACGAGCTGGTGCACGAACACCTGCTGGTGCGCCGCCAGGGCCGCGGCACCTACGTCACCTCGCACACCGCCGAGCGCTTCCTGTTCCAGTTCTTCCACGTCGAGCTGCGGCCCGACGCGCCGCTGGATGCACCGGGCGAGCGCGAGTACCCGCAGGTGACCCTGGTGGCGTTCGCGCGCGGCAAGGCCGACGAGATGGAGGCCGCCGCGCTCGACCGTCCGCCCGGCGACGCGGTGTTCCGCATCGACAACCGGCTGTCGCTCGCCGGCCGCGCCGTGGTGCACGACCGCATCACGGTTTCGGTCGCCCTGTTCAAGGGATTGACCGAGCAGCACCTGCGCGCGCGGCCCGGCACCCTGTATAGCCTCTACCAGAGCGAGTTCGGCATCACCGTGCTGCGTGCGCGCGAGCGGGTGCGCGCGGTGGCGGCGGATGCGGATGCCGCGCGCATCCTCGGCGTGCCGCGCGGCCAGCCGGTGCTGCAGGTGCACCGCATCGCGCTCAGCTTCGGCGACAAGCCGGTCGAGTACCGCGTGTCGACGGTGCACACGGCGGCGCACGATTACGTGAGCCTGCTGCCGCAGGGGCGTTAGAGCGCACGCCCTCACCCCCACCCTCTCCCAAAGGGAGAGGGAGTGAATACCTATGGTCGCGCCGGCACCGGATCGAGCGGATAGTCGGCGCCCGGCCGGCTGGTCGGCGTGCGGCTGAACAAACCCGAGAAGCGCTGGCCGAGGCGCTGCGTCCATGACGGGCCGGCGCCCATCGCCGCCGTCGAAGGCGCACTCGCCGCGTTCGCCGCCGCCAGCGCGGCGCCCGCACCCGGCCCCGCCGCTTCGCGCAGCGCCATGCCGCAATCGGCATCGCGCCCCGGCCCGGTTTCCACCGTGGCCGCCAGCGCCAGCAGCGGGTTGACCGCGCCCAGAGCGACCGCCGCCACCGCGCGCGCGGTGAGCGCGCCCTTGTCCGGCCCCGCCTTGGGCGCGCCGAACGGACCGGTGATGTGCAGCGGCGAGCGCAGCGCCAGGATGCTCTTGTCCTTGGGCTGCGGGTTCAAGGTCAGGTTGATGGTTTCCTGCGCCAGGCTGATGCTGCCTTCGCCGTAGATGACGGTGTCCGCCGTGTCCAGCAGCAGCACGCGCGGCGTCATCAGTCCGCGCTGCACGCCGAAGCCGGCGGCAGCGCAGCGCACCTGCACGTCGCGGTCGCCCTTGAGCATGAACTTGATGATCTCGCCGCCGTCCAGGCCGGCCACTTCCAGCAGCAGGTTGCTGATCTGGCCGCGGCCCATCAGCACGTCGACGTTGCCCGAGGCACCCGCCAGCATCTGCGCCACCGAATTGCCGCGGCCGCTCAGGTCGATGTCGCCGTGCAGCTTGCCGAAGCTCGCCTGGTTGAGTTTGAGGTGCGGGAACAGCTTGTTGAGCTCGACCGCGCGCAGGTCCAGGTTGACCTGCGCCAGCGCCGGGCTCTGCCGGCCGTCGATGCGCAGCCGCCCGGCGACCCGGCCGCCGGCGAAGCCCAGCTCCATCGGGTCCAGCCGCAGCACGCTGTCGTTCAGCAGCACGTGCAGCTTGGCGCGGTCGAGCGGCAGCTCGCGCGTGTGGGTGATGCGATCGGCCTGCCAGCGCACGTCGGCGTTCATCGCCTTCAGGCGCTGCACGTCCAGCGCCGCCGTCGGCAGTACCTTGTGCGGCGCGGCGGCCGCGGTGTGCACGCGCGGCGCGCGTGCGCCGCCCTGCACCTGCGGCAGCGCGGCGGCGCTGCGCGGGCGCTCGTCCAAGCCCACCAGCGGCGCCAGATCCTCGAAGTCGACGGACTTGGAGCGCACCTCGCCGCTCAGCAGCGGCACCGGCTGGCTGCGGTCGAAACTCAGCTCGCCGCTCAGGTCCGAATTGCCCAGCTTGGCGCGGATGTCGCGCGCGCGCCAGACCTCGCCTTCCTTGGCCAGATGCAGGCGCGCCGTATAGCGCGGCGTTTCCGGCATCACCACGCCGAGCAGGTGGTACAGGTCGGCCAGGCTGTGGCCCTCCAGCTCCACTTGCGCATTGGCGCCGTCCAGCGTGGCCAGGCTTGCCACCTCGCCGCTGGCGCGCAAGGTGGTGGACGCGGCACGGGCGCGCAGTTCGGCCGGGAACGGGCGGGCCAGCGCGCGCCGCAGTTCCAGCACGTTGCCGGCGCGGCCTTCGGCCTCGAACGGCAGCTTGCGCCAGCTGCCGCGCGCCTTGAAGGTCAGCGGCAAAGCGGCCTGCCCGCCGCCTGCGTCCTGCTGCGGCTGCTGCGAGAACCCCGAGCGCTGCAAGCCGAAGTCGGCACGGATGTCGGCGCCCTGCGCCGGCGCCAGGAAATGCAGCGAGCCGTTGTCCACCACCACGGCGCCGATGTCGGGCAGGTTGTGCGGATCGGAGGTGTCGTGCCCCAAAGCCCAGCTGCGCCGGCCGTCGGCTTCCACCTGCAGGCCGAGCTCGGGCTGGTGCAGCACGATCAGCGGCAGCTCGATGCGGCGCGCCAGCAGCGGCAGCAATCGCACCTCGATTTCCGCGCTGTTGGCGCGCACCAGGTAGGCGTCATGCGCCCAGGAGGGATTGGCGAACTCGATGCCGTCGGCCAGGATGCGCGTGGTCGCGCCCAGCTTCACGTCCAGGTGCCGGGTGATCTCGAAATGGCGGCCGGTTTTTTGGCTGACGTAGCGGTTCAGCGGTCCGCGCAGCCAGTCCCACGGAAAGAAAACGAGCAGCAGGCCCAGCAGCGCGGCGACCAGAAGCACGCCGCCCAGCCAGTACATCCAGGGGCGGTGCGGTGCGCGTGCCGTGGCTCCATCCATCGGTGACCGGTCAGCGCGGGCCGAGCCAGGCGATGTGCACGTCCGGCGCGACGAGCGCCAGTTCGGCGCTGCCCGGCTCGCCCAGGGCAACCAGCGCGGCAGCCGTGAGCGTGCCGAAGAAGACCATCAGGGATTCGAGGAAGAGCTTCATGGGAAGGGGAAGAAAAGAGAGGAGCGGCGAGCCCGGCGTTGCCGCCGACATTGGAAAGAAGTGTGTCAAAACCATCGCGCCCTGGCGGTCGTCCTCTCGCGCGAGCAGGTGTCGGTTCGGGCCTACAGCAGCGTCGTAGGACACTTCCTACGGACACTCCGAAAGTGCGCTGGCACAATCATCCGGACTTTCGGAAACATAAAGAAACAATTCGCCCTCTTCTCTCACCGTAACGCAGTGCATGCGGCGGTGTCGCGACCCTGAACCGTGGAACTGAGAACCTATCTCGTCGAAGACAACGCCACGATCCGAGAAAACCTGGTCGGCACGCTGGAAGAGCTCGCGTCGGTCCGCGCGCTCGGCTGGGCAGAGGGCGAAGCCGACGCCAAGGCCTGGTTTGCCGAGCATGCGGCCGAGTGGGACCTTGCCATCGTCGACCTGTTCCTCAAGCAGGGCAGCGGCCTGGGCGTGCTGGAGGCAGCGCGCAACCGCGGCGCGGAACAACGCGTGGTGGTGCTGAGCAATTACGCGACGCCGGACATGCGCAAGCGCTGCGCCCAGCTCGGCGCGGACGCGGTGTTCGACAAATCCAACGAGATCGACGCGCTGGTCGAGTTCTGCCTGCAGCTGGCGGACAGCCCGCGCCCGCTGGAGTGAAGCGGCCGCGCCGCGCGGGCGATGCCGCCTCAGTCGATCAGCTTGTTCTTCAGCGCGTAGTAGGTCAGGTCGCTGTTGGAGGAGAGGTTCATCTTCTCCATCAAGCGCGTGCGGTAGGTGCTGACCGTCTTCACCGACAGCGACAGGGCCTTGGCGATGTCGCCGGCGGTTTCGCCCTTGGCGAGCTTCAGGAACACCTGGAATTCGCGCTCGGACAACTGCTCGTGCGGCGCGCCGCCTTCCTTGCGGTTGAGCTGCTGGGCCAGCAGTTCGGCCACCGCGGGAGAGATGTAGCGGCGGCCCAGGGAGATGGTGCGGATCGCGTTGACGATCTCCATCGGCTCGCATTCCTTGTTGAGATACCCGCTCGCGCCCTGACGGATCAGGTTCATCGCGTAATGCTCTTCCGGATAGCCGGACAGGATCAGGATGCCGACGTCGGGGGCTTTGGCGCGGATCATGCCGAGCGCGTCGATGCCGCTCTGGCCGGGCATGGAGAGATCCATCACCAGCACGTCCATCTCGGTGGTGCGCACCAGGTCGATGGCTTCGCGGCCGCTGGCGGCCTCGCCGATGACGCGCAGATCGACCTGATCCGAAAAGAACTGCTTCAAACCGGACCGCACGATGGCGTGGTCATCCACAATGCCGACTTTGATCATGTCCTTACCCCTTCCGCGTCACGCCTGGAAAATCATTGTGCCCCACTTTCCGTCGGAAACGGCCTACCCTGCATGTCCGGCACGCGCCGATTCCATTCGTTACCGATGAGGTGCCAGTGAGACTGTTCCAGTCGATGCAGTTTCAATCGATGCAGCTGCCCCGCATGGCCATCAGCCTGGTGCTGGCGGCCCTGGCGGCATGCATGCTGATCGCCATCAACGAAACCGGCTACAACCAGTCGACCCGGGCGCTGTCGCAGATCGCCGAATACACCAACACGCGCTCGGCGCTCAACCGCCTGCTGCAGCACGTGCTGGATGCCGAGACCGGCTCGCGCGGCTACCTGCTGACCGGCGACCCCCGCTACCTGGAGCCCTACAACGCGGCGGCCGCCGAGATCGGCCACAACCTCGACAGCCTGCGCACGGTGTATGCGCCCAACGCCGACGAATTCGCGACCCTGGCGCAGCTCACGCGCAACGTGCAGCGCAAGCTGGCCGAGATGGACCTGTCGGTGCGCATGCGCAAGCAGGGCAACGAGGACGCGTGGAAGTTCGTGCTCATGACCGACGTCGGCAAGGAGCACATGGACGCGATCCGCGAGCAGGCCGGCAAGCTGATCGCCTCGGCCAGCGCCAGGGTCGAAGTGGCGCAGGCGCAGGTGGAGCGGTCGCTGATGCTGTCGCGCATCGGCATCGCCGCGGTGGGCATGGCCGGCCTGCTTGCGTTCTACCTGTACCTGCGGCAGACCACCGCCCTGAAGCTCGCCGGCGAACGGCAGCAGGCGGCCCTGCAGCAGGAACGCGACCTGCTGGAAACCCAGGTGCGCGAACGCACCGCCACGCTGGCCGAGCTGGCCACCCACCTGCAGCAGGTGCGCGAGCAGGAGCGCGGCCACCTGGCGCGCGAGCTGCACGACGAACTGGGTGCCCTGCTCACCGCCGCCAAGCTCGACGTGGCGCGGCTGAAGTCCAAGCTGGGCGCGCAGCCGCCGGAGATCGGCGTGCGGCTGCAGCACCTGACCGAGACGCTGAACAGCGGCATCGCGCTGAAGCGCCGCATCATCGAGGACCTGCGACCCTCGTCGCTGTCCAACCTGGGGCTCACCGCGTCGCTGGAAATCCTGGCGCGCGAGTTCGGCGAGCGCTCGGGCATCGAGGTCACCACCAGCCTGGAGCCGGCCGAGCTGGACGAGTCGCGCCAGCTCACCATCTACCGGCTGGTGCAGGAGTCGCTCACCAACGTGGGCAAGTACGCGGAAGCCGGCCAGGTGGAGATCAGCCTGCGCGACTACGCCAAGCACGTCGAAATCGAGATCCACGACAACGGCAAGGGCTTCGATCCCAGCGCCGCGCGGCCGTCCACCCACGGGCTGGCCGGCATGCGCCACCGCGTGGAAGCCGCGGGCGGGCGCCTGAGCGTGCTGTCGCGCCCCGGCTCGGGCACGCGCATCGCGGCCGTGCTGCCCAAGAGCATGGCGCGCGGCGCCGAACCCGCGCGCGCGTGAGTACCTGTCGAGCGAGCCTGTCGGTTCGCTCCTACAGGCTGGCCCAGCCGCAGCCGACAACCTTTCACGCCCGCTACTGATCAAAACCACCCGCCTTGCGGGCCTAACCTTGCGCAAAGCGGCGGGACTGCACCGCCGCACGGTTCAAGGGCGCGGGCCCACGGGAGGTTTTTGAGATGTTGCACTACGCCGTCGTGTTCCTGGTGGTCGCGTTGATCGCGGCGCTGTTCGGCTTCGGCGGCATTGCCGCCGGCGCGGTGGAGATCGCGAAGCTGCTGTTCTTCGTCTTCGTCGCCATGGCGGTGGTTGCATTCGTCGTGAGCTTGGTACGCAACAGGCGTTGAGCCCGCCATCCGGTTTCGCCCGCGCGCGGGCATTCGCCAACCATAGAAGAAGGACAGAAAACATGAACAGCAACGACCCGTACCCGAACGAAGGTACCCTCGACACCACCCGCCGCTACACCAGCGAGGCGCTGGACCGCGCCAGCGAGCGGGCGCGCGAACTGGCCAACCGCAGCATGAGCTCGGTGTCCGATGCCGCTTCCACCGCGCAGCGCCAGATCAGCCAGTACGCGCAGGCTACCGGCCGCTACGTGGCCGACCAGCCGATGAAATCGGCGCTGATCGCCGCTGCCGTCGGCGCCGCCGTCGCCGCGCTGGTGCTCTACGTGCGCCGCGACAGCAACCGCAACAGCTACTACTGAGAGCGGTCGCAGCCAGCATGATCCATCCGATCTTTTCCGTGCTGATCAGCCGCCCCGAACTGGTGGTCGATCATGTGGCGGGATACGCCGCGCTCGCGCGCGAGGAGGCTTCCACCGTCGGTACGGAAGTCGCCAAGCGCGCGGTGGCGTGGGCGGTCACGCTGTTCGCGCTGCTGACCTTCCTGATCCTCACCGGCGTGGCGATCATGCTGGGCGCGGTTCATGGCGCATTCCACTGGGCGCTGGTGCTGGTGCCCGCCGTGGCGCTGGCCCTGGCCGCCGCCGCCTGGACCGTGGCGCGCAAGCGCCTGCCGGAGAAGGCCTTCACCGAACTGAAGGCGCAGCTCGAAGCCGACGCGCAGGCACTGCGCACGGTGGGAGCGCGCTGATGTCCGAAGCTTCCGACCGCCTCGCGCGCAGCCGGCTGGCGCTCGTCCAGCACATCCAGCGCAAGGACCGCAAGCAGGAGATGCGCGAGGAGATGGCCGAGACCGCGCGCGACGCGGCCGCCGCCGAATGGGAAGACGACCAGGGCGACTCCGGCCCGATGGGCTGGATCGGCCGCGCGCGGCGCGCGGTCTCGGCCTGGTGGCGCTACCACCCGGCGCACATGGCGGCCGACATCGCGACGCCGGTGCTGGCCAGCTATGCGCGCCGCAAGCCCGCGCAGATGCTGGGAATCGCGGCAGTGGCCGGCGCGGTGCTGGTGTTCACGCGGCCCTGGCGGCTGATGTCGGCCTCCGCGCTGATCCTGGCGGTGCTCAAGTCCTCGCACCTGCCGGGCCTGCTGATGTCCGTCATGCAGAACAGCGGCGGCTACGACGACGAACCTGATGCGCGCCGCCGGCGGCGGCGCTGAGATGCAGCCTGGCGATGGAAGGTGCGGTTGCCAGGCCGGCTTTGCGATGCGGCACCAAGAACCAAGTTAGTCAACTTCGAAGGAGAAAGTCATGAAAAACGCGCGAATCATCGCATTGGCCATCCTCACCGGCATCACGCTGGTCAACTCCGGCTGCTCGGTTTTCCGCGGCCAGGAGACCGTGGGTGCCTATGTGGACGACAAGTCCATCACCCTGGCCATCAAGGCCAAGATGGTGGAAGACAAGACCGTGGACGCCGCCGCCATCAACGTGGACACGCTGAACGGCGCGGTCGCGCTGTCCGGCTTCGCCAAGTCCAACGCGGAGAAGGCGCAGGCGGAAGTCATCGCGCGCAACACCAAGGGTGTGCGCGAGGTGCGCAACAACCTGATCGTGCGTCCCTGATCGGGACGGCATGGGGCGTGCCGCGCGAGCGGCTCGCCCCGTGAGAAGGCAGGCGAGCGCGCCGCGCGAGCCTGCCTTTGCTTTTGGTGCCGAGGAAAACACAGCAGGATGAACACCTTCCATTGCCAGAACTGCGGCCATCCGATCTTTTTCGAGAACGTGCGCTGCCTCAAGTGCAGCAGCGACCTGGCCTTCCTGCCGGACCGCATGGCGATGTCGCCGATCGAACCGGCGGAGCCGGCGGAAGACGGCACGCCCCTGTGGCGCCCGAGGCTGCGCCCGCGCAAGCGCGCATCCACCGCGCGCTACCGCCTGTGCCACAACAACGCCGCCTACCAGGCCTGCAACTTCGCGGTGCCGCAGGACGACCCCAATCCGCTGTGCGTGTCGTGCCGCCAGACGCGCGTGCTGCCCGACCTCGCGCAGCCGGACAACATCCAGCGCTGGTACCGCATCGAAGTCGCCAAGCGACGCCTCTTCTACACCCTGGCCAAGATGGGCCTGCTGGACCCGACGCCGCCCCACGGCGAGCGCGACGGTCCGGTGTTCGAGTTCCTGGCCGACCAGCCCGGCCAGCAGGTGATGACCGGCCATGCGCAGGGCCTGATCACGCTCAACGTGGCCGAGGCCGACGACACCGAGCGGGTGAGGCGCCGCATCGAGATGCACGAGCCCTACCGCACCCTGCTCGGCCACCTGCGCCACGAGTCGGGCCACTTCTACTGGGATCACCTGGTCGCCCCCTTCCCCGAGCGGCTGGAGCGCTTCCGCGAGCTGTTCGGCGACGAGCGGCAGGACTATGCGCAGGCGCTGCATGCGCACTACGCCTCCGGCGGCCAGCCCGCCAACTGGCAGGACAACTACGTGAGCGCCTACGCCACCGCGCACCCGTGGGAGGACTGGGCCGAAACCTGGGCCCACTACCTGCACATGGTGGACCTGCTGGAAACCGCGGCCTCGTACCACACGCGGCTGACGGTGCCGGGCACCGAGTCGGACGTGGAGGACGTGATCAACCCGCTGGAGACCGGCTCGCCCGATTTCGACACGCTGGTCGACCAATGGGTACCGGTGACCCTGCTGGTCAACAGCCTGAACCGCAGCCTGGGGCAGGAGGACGCCTATCCGTTCGCGCTGTCGGTGAACGCGCTGCGCAAGCTGCGCTTCGTGCACGACACGATCGGCGACAAGCGCAAGGAGCAGGTCGCGGCGGACGCGAAAGACGCAAAGGACCCGAACAAGGGCACCGCCGCCTAAGGCGTATCGCGCTCCATGTCGCGCAGGATGCGATCCAGCCGCTGCGACAGCTGCTCGGTGGTGAGCTTTTCGCGGAAGCGCTCCACCATCAGCGGCAGGCTCATCGGGCTGGGATGGCGCAGCGGCGCGAACACGATGGTCTTGCGCCGCATGGCCTGCAAGGTGGCCGACAGGCGCGAGATCTCCAGCTCCTGGCCCAGCACCTCCTGCTCGGCCTGGGTCAGCAGCAGGTTGCCGCGGTCGTACTTGCGGAACACCTCGAAGAACAGCGCGCTGGAGGCCTGCAGCTGGCGCGCGCTCTTGTGCTGCCCCGGATAGCCGGTGGAGATCAGCCCCGACACGCGCGCGATCTCGCGAAAGCGCCGCTGCGCGAGCTCGGTGGAATTCAGCGAGGCCAGCACGTCGGGCAGCAGCGCGCGCGTGGTGAACGCCTCGCCGCCAGTGACCGGCTCGATCTCGAACGGCTCGGCGCTCACCAGCTCGAAGCCGTAGTCGTTGACCGACAGGCTGAAGGTGTTGGGCCGCTCACGCGCCAGGCGCCAGGCCAGCAGGCTCGCCAGCCCCAGGTGCACGTTGCGCCCGGCGAACGGATAGACGTACAGGTGCTGGCCCTCGCGCGACTGGAAGGCTTCCACCAGCAGCGTGGTGGGCGTGGGAATGCGCGACAGGCCTGCCTGCGTCTCCAGCATCGGCCGCGCGGCCTGCAGCTCGGGTTCGAAGAAGTCGCCCTGTGCGGCGCTCTGCATCATCTCCAGCACCGCGTCGCTCAGTTCGGCTGACAGCGCCATCTTGCTGCCCTGCCAGGTCGGCACCGTCCCTTTGTTGCGGGTGGCCTTGCGCACGTAGGCCGCCATCTCGCGCACCCGCACGAATTCCAGCAGCCGGCCGGCGAAGAAGAAGCAGTCGCCGGGCTTGAGCCGTGCGATGAAGCCTTCCTCGATGGTGCCGATGTTGCCGCCGCTCATCCACTTCACCTGCATGGCCGCGTCGCTCACGATGGTGCCGATGCCCAGCCGGTGCCGCTTGGCGACGCCGCGGTCGGCCACGCGCCAGATACCCTCTTCGTCGCGCACGATACGGTGGTATTCCGGATACGCCGTCAGGCTCTCGCCGCCGCGTTCGCAGAAGGCCAGCGCCCAGTCGAACTCGGCGCGCGTGAGCTCGCGGTAGGCCCAGGCGGTGCGCACTTCCTCATACAGCGCGTCGGCGGTGAAGCCGCCGCCCAGCGCCACGGTGACGATGTGCTGCACCAGCACGTCCAGCGGCTGGCGCGGCGACGCGCGCTTTTCCACGCGGCCCGCGTACGCCGCGCGTCGCGCCGCCGCTGCTTCGATGAGTTCCAGCGTGTGCGTCGGCACCAAGGTCAGCCGGCTGGCGCGCCCCGGCGCGTGGCCGCTGCGGCCGGCGCGCTGCATCATGCGCGCCACGCCCTTGGCCGAGCCGATCTGCAGCACGCGCTCCACCGGCAGGAAGTCCACACCCAGGTCCAGCGACGAGGTCGCCACCACCGCGCGCAGCGTGCCCTCCTTCAGTCCCTGCTCCACCCATTCGCGCGTGGCCTTGTCCAGCGAACCGTGGTGCAGCGCGATCTGGCCGGCCCATTCCGGTTTCGCCTCCAGCAGCAGTTGGTACCAGATCTCGGCCTGCGAGCGCACGTTGGTGAACACCAGGGTGGTGCCGGAGCGCGCGATCTCGTCGACCACCGGCTGCTGCATGCGCGCGCCCAGGTGCCCGGCCCAGGAATACTTGCCGGGGTCGGGCGGGATCAGCGTGTCGATCACCAGGCTCTTGTCGATGCGCCCGCGCACCAGCAGCGGCGCCATGGCCGGCTGCGTGCCGCACAGCACCTGCATGGCTTCCTCCAGGTTGCCGAGCGTGGCGCTCAGGCCCCAGGCGGCCAGCGCCGGATTCAGCGCGCGCAGCCGGGCCAGCGCCAGCTGCACCTGCACGCCGCGCTTGCTGCCGATCAGCTCGTGCCATTCGTCGACCACCACGTACTCCACGCCTTGCAACTCGTCGCGCGCATGCTCGCGCGTGAGCATCAGGCTGAGCGACTCCGGCGTGGTGACCAGCACGGTGGGAAAGCGCCGGTCCTGCCGCGCGCGCTCGGCGCTGGGCGTGTCGCCGGTGCGCAGGCCCAGGGTCCACTGCGGCGCCAGCGCAGCCAGCGGTTCGGCCAGCGCCTTGGTGGTGTCGGCCGCCAGCGCGCGCATCGGCGTGAGCCACAGCACGCGCAGGGGCTCCGCGCCGCGGCCGAGCGAGTGGCGATGCAGCAGCGCGTCCAGCATGCCCAGCCAGACGGCGTAGGTCTTGCCCGAGCCGGTGGTGGCATGCAGCAGGCCGCCCCGCCCCTCGGCCACGGCGCGCCAGACTTCCTGCTGGAACGGGAACGCCTGCCAGCCGCGCTGCGCAAGCCAGTGCGTGGCATGGGTGAACGGCGCGGGACCGCTCATGCGGCCGATGGCAGGCGGGCACGCCCGCCGCGGTGGCGCGAGGCCTTGGGCAGCTCGGCCTGCAGGGCCATGGTTTCGGCGCGCGCCTGCAGCAGGCCGAGCACGCGGTCCAACTGGGCGATATCGGTGCCCGACAGCGCGTTCAGCAGTTCGAGGTTGAGGTCCCGCACGATCGGGAACAGCGCGCCGAACAGCGCCTGGCCCTGCGGCGTGAGGCTCAGCCGCGCCTGCCTGCGGTCGGCGCGGCCGGCTTCGCGCAGCAGCAGTCCCTTGCCGGCCAGCGAGCCGATCGCGCGCGAGGTGCGTGCGCGATCGAGCTGCGCGCGCTCGGCCAGCTGCGAGGACAGCAGCCCCTCTTCCCGCGCCAGCGAGGCCAGCACGCGCCATTCGCGCCAGGTGATGCCGAACCGCCCCTCGCACAGGCGCACCACCATGCCGCCGGCCACGGCGCGCAAGCGGCTGACGCGGTAGAGCAGCAGGTCATCCAGCGCGGCGGGCTCGGCCAGGCGGGAAGCGGGCATGGGGTTTGTGCGGAGGATGATTGATTTGAACAATCGATTGTCTCCGCAATACAGTGCGCACGGTACCCACGCAAAGGACCGCCATGCTGCGCCGAACCGCTCCCCTTGCCGCGGCTTTTCTTGCCGCCGCCCTGCTCGCCGGCCCGACCGCCGCGCACGCGCAGGACGCCACGCTGCGCATCGTGGTCGGCTACGCGCCGGGCGGCTCGACCGACCGCGTCGCGCGCATCGTCGGCGAGAAGCTGCAGGCCCGCCTGGGCGTTGCGGTGGTGGTGGAGAACAAGCCCGGCGCGGGCGGGCGGCTGGCGGCACAGCAACTGCGCGCCGCGCCGGCCGGCCAGAACGTGCTGATGGTCGCGAACCCGGCCGTGATGGTGGTGGCGCCGCTGGTGTTCAAGGACAACGGCTACGACCCCGAGCGCGACTTCGTGCCGGTGTCGCACGTCAACGACTACGAATTCGCGCTGGCCGTGGCGCAGGCGGTGCCGGTGCGCGAACTCAACCACCTGCTGGCCTGGCTGCGCGCCAATCCGGGCCAGGCCAACTTCGGCGTGCCGGCCACCGGCAGCCTGCCGCACTTCTTCGCGCTGATGACCGGCGAGAAGGCCGGCGTGCAGGCGCAGGTGGTGGGCTACCGCGGCTCCGGGCCGCTGCTGACCGACCTGCTGGGCGGCCAAGTGCCGGTGGCGTTCGACACGCTGGACACGCTGCTGCCGCAGCACGAGGCCGGCAAGCTGCGCGTGCTGGCCGTCTCCGGCGCCAGGCGCTCGCCCACCGCGCCCGGCGTGCCGACCTTCAAGGAAGCGGGACTCGACCTGGTCGCCACCGGCTGGAACGCCTTCTTCGCGCCGTCCGCCATGCCGCGCGAGAAGGTCGCGCAGTACGCCGCCGCCATCCAGGATGCGATGCGCGACCCCGACACGCAGCGCAAGTTCACCGACGCCAAGATGACGCCGGTGGTCAGTTCGCAGGCGCAGGCCGCGGCCATGCTCGCGGCCTACCGCGCGCAGTGGGCGCCGGTGGTGCGCAAGTCGGGTTACCAGCCTTGAGCACGGCAGTGCAACACAACACCCGGCCCAACGTCGTCTTCATCGTCGCCGACGACCTGGGCTTCGCCGACCTGGGCTGCTACGGCGGGCGCGAGGCAACGTTCGGTGCGGTGTCGCCGGTGCTGGACGGCCTGGCCGCCAATGGCTTGCGCTTCACCCAGGGCTATGCCAACTCGCCCGTGTGTTCGCCCACGCGCTTCGCGCTGATGACGGCACGCTTGCAGTACCGGCTGCGCGGCGCGGCCGAGGAGCCGATCAACAGCAAGAGCCGCGGCAGCGCCACGCTCGGCCTGCCGCCGGAACACCCGACCCTGCCCTCGCTGCTGCGGGGCGCCGGCTACCGCACCGCGCTGATCGGCAAGTGGCACCTGGGTTACCCGCCCAGCTTCGGGCCGCTGCATTCCGGCTACGACGAATTCTTCGGCCCGATGTCGGGCGGCGTGGACTACTTCACCCACTGCAGCAGCACCGGCCAGCACGACCTGTGGGAAGGCGGCGCCGAACAGCGCGAAGACGGCTACCTCACCGACCTGCTGTCGCGCCGCGCGGCGGACTTCATCGACCGCATGGCGGCGCAGCCGGACCCGTTCTTCCTCAGCCTGCACTACACGGCACCGCACTGGCCCTGGGAAACGCGCGACGACGCGGCGCTGGCGCAAGAGGTGAAGGACAACCTGTTCCACCTGCACGGCGGCAACATCCACAGCTACCGCCGCATGATCCACCACATGGACGAGGGCATCGGCTGGGTGATGGAGGCGCTGCGCCGCCACGGCATGGCCGACAACACCCTGGTGATCTTCACCAGCGACAACGGCGGCGAACGCTTCTCCGACAACTGGCCGCTGGTGGGCGGCAAGATGGACCTCACCGAAGGCGGCATCCGCGTGCCGTGGATCGCGCACTGGCCCGCCGCCATCGCGGCCGGCGGCACCAGCGCGCAGCACTGCATGACCATGGACTGGTCGGCCACCGTGCTGGAGGCCTGCGGCGCCGCCGCCGATCCGGCTTATCCGCTGGACGGTGTGTCGCTGCTGCCGGTGCTGCGCGATCCGGCGCATGCTTTCGCGCGGCCGCTGTTCTGGCGCATGAACCACCGCGGCCAGCGCGCGCTGCGCGACGGCGACTGGAAGTACCTGCGGGTGGACGGCCACGACTACCTGTTCGACATCGCGGCCGACGCGCGCGAGCGCGCCAACCACGCCGGCCGCGACCCGGCGCGGCTCGCGCAATTGCGCGACGCCTGGGAAGTGTGGAACCTCACCATGCCGCCGATCCCGCAGGACGCGACCGTAAGCCTGGGCTATTCCGTCAAGGACATGCCGCAGCGCTGAGCGCGGTGCGGCCAACAGCGCGAGGCATACTCCCTGCATGCATGAGCTGTACCGCTGGTTTCCTTTCCTGCGCTGGCCGCGCCCCACCCCCGGCCTGCTGCGCGGCGAGGTCCTCGCCAGCCTGACCGTCGCGGTGGTGATGATTCCGCAGTCGGTGGCCTACGCCGGCCTGGCCGGCATGCCGCTGGTGGCGGGCCTCTACGCCACCTTCCTGCCGACCCTGGTCTCCGTGCTGTTCAGCGGATCGACGCGCCTGTCGGTGGGTCCGTCGGCATTGAGCAGCGTGCTGGTCGGCGCCTCGCTGCTGGGGCTGGCGCAGCCCGCCGGCGCCGACTGGGTGGCGCTGGCCGTGTGGCTGGGCCTGCTGTCGGGGCTGATGCAGTTCGCCGTCGGCGCCAGCGGCGCGTCGTGGATGCTGAACCTGGTGAGCGCACCGGTGCTGTCCGGATTCAGCCAGGCCGCGGCGCTGCTGATCATCGCCTCGCAGCTGCCGTCGCTGCTGGGGCTGCACGGCGCCTGGCGCGAATGGCTGCAGGCGGTGCCGCAGATCGACCATGAAGCATTGGGCTATGGCGTGGCGAGCCTGGCGCTGCTGGTGCTGGGCAAGCGCTACGCACCACGGGTGCCGATGGTGCTGGTGGTGCTTGGCGCTTCGGGGCTGGTGAGCGCATGGACCGGGTACGCCGCGCGCGGCAAGGTGATCGGTGCGCTGCCTGCCGGCCTGCCCTCGTTCTACTGGCCGTCGCTGCCGTCCTGGGACGCGCTCGGCTCGCTGTTCGTGCCGGCGCTGGTGCTGGCCCTGGTGAGCTCGCTGGAGATGGCGGCCAGCGCCAAGATCGAAAGCCAGCACGACGGCAAGCGCTGGGACGCCAGCCAGGACCTGATCGGCCAGGGCCTGGGCAAGATCGCTTCGGCCCTGTGCGGCAGCTTCCCGACCAGCACCTCGTTCTCGCGCTCGGCCATCACGCTGTACTCCGGCGCCAGGACCGGCTGGGCCACGGTGTCGGTGACCTGCGTGGTGGTGCTGGTGCTGCTGTTCTTCACGCCGGCGCTGGCACCGGTGCCGCAGGCGGTGCTGGCTGCGGTGGTGGTGGCGGCCGTGTCCAGCCTGTTCAAGCCGCGCACGCTGTTCGCGCTCGGCCGCGTCGACCGCGTGGAGGCGGTGATTGCCTTCACCACGTTCGGCGTGACGCTGGTGACGGCACCGCGCATCTACTGGGGCGTGCTGACCGGCGTGGTGATGGGCCTCGCGCACTTCCTCTACAACCGGCTGCACCCGCGCATCATCGAGATCGGCCTGCATCCCGACGGCAGCCTGCGCGACCGCCACCTGTGGCAGCTGCCGCCGCTGGCGCCCGCGCTCTACGCGCTGCGCATGGACGACGCGCTGGACTTCGCATCGGCCACGGCGCTCGAGCGCGCCGTCACCGAGCACATCGCCACGCATCCGGGCACCCGGCACGTGTGCCTGTTCGCCCAGCCGATCAACCGCATCGACGCCACCGGCGTGGAGACCTTCGCGCAGCTGCGCAAGCTGCTGGAGGCGCGCGGCATCGCGCTGCACATCAGCGGCATCAAGCTGCCGGTGGAACGGGTGCTGGAACGCGCCGGCGCGCTCAAGCCCGGCCTGCTGCTGCGCATGTACCGCACGGATGCGGAAGCGCTTGCCGCGCTGTCAAACGTCCAGCTTTAGCTTCGCGTCGGCGATCACCCGCTTCCAGCGGTTGAAGTCGGCGCCGATCTGGCCGGTGAAGATCTCCGGCGAGCTTTTCACCGGCGTGGATCCGGAGTTCAGCAGCCTGGTGTGGATGTCGTCGGTCGCCAGCGTCTGGCGCAGCGCCGCGTCGAGCTTGGCCACGATGTCCTTGGGCGTGCGCGCGGGCGCGACCATGCCGACCCAGGAATTGATGTCGGTGCCCTTCAGCTCGGGGTAGCCGAGCTCCGCCAGGGTGGGCACGTTCGGCAGCGCCGGCGCGCGCTTGGCACTGGTCACGGCCAGGCCCTTGAGGATGCCGTTGCGGATGTCGTTGGCGGTGGTGGGCACGGCCGCCAGCATCAGGGGAATCTGCTTGCCCAGCACCTGCGCGCGGGCGTCGCCGCCGCCGCGGTAGGGGATGTGCAGCGCATAGAAGCCCAGGCGCTGCTTGAGCAGCTCCATGGTCAGGTGGCCGGTGCTGCCGACGCCGGCCGTGCCGTAGTCGAGCAGGCGGCCCATGCCGCTGCCGGAGCGCAGCATGCCGCGCGACAGCTCGACCAGTTCGCGGAAGTCCTTGGCGGGAAAGCTGGGATGGCTGGTGATCAGCACCGGCGCATCCACCGCCTTGCCGATCGGCGAGAAGTCCGCCAGCGGATCGAAGCCCGCCGCCGGATTGGCGGCCGGGATGGTCACGTGCGTGCCGTCGAACGCCATCAGCAGCGTGTAGCCGTCGGGCGCGCTGGCCGCCACCTGGCGCGTGGCGATGGCGCCGCCCGCGCCGGTGCGGTTTTCCACCACCACGTTCTGCCCCAGGATTTCGCCCAGGCGCGGCGCGACGATGCGCGCCGTGATGTCGGCGATGCCGCCGGGCGCCAGGCCCACCAGCAGGCGGATCGGCTTGTTCGGGTAGGCATCGTTGGCACGCGCCACGCCGGCGGCCGCGACGGCCGAAGCGGCCAGCACGGAGCGGTTGAATTGGCGCCGGTTCATCGTCATGCGGCCTCCTTGCGTACTTCTTTTGTCGGGGCGGTGCGGCCCTTGATCTGCGAGCGGTGCATCGTGCGGAACTGGTCCGGCGGGAAGGCGTCGCGCCGGTGCATGGTGGTGAGGTTGCTCCACAGCACCACGTCGCCCAGGCGCCACTGGTGGCGTAGGGTCACGGCCGGCGCAGTGGCATAGGACCAGATCTCGTCGAGCAGGCGCTCGGATTCCTCCAGCGGCAGGCCGGGAATGTAGGCGTTGCGCCGGCGGCCGAGATACAGCGTGCGCTCGCCGGTTTGCGGCACCGCCACGACGACCGGGTGCACGGTGCCGGCGGACTGGGTCGGGTCGTCGTTGGCGGTCATGCCCTTGCGCACGTTGCCGCCGCTGTCGTAGGTGCCGTCGTGCTTGATGCCCAGTTCCTCGATGCGCGCGGCCAGCTGCGCCGGCATGGAGCGCAGCGCGGCCGGCATGCTGGCGAACCAGGTGTCGCCGCCCTGGGCCGGCAGCTCGATGGACCACAGCATGGAGGCCATCGGCGGGCGCTGCAGGTAGGACATGTCGGTGTGCCACTGCGCCTCGCCGTCGCCCAGGGCGCCCAGCGGCTCGCCGTCCGACGCCTTGCGGTTGGACACCACGTACAGGTTCGGGAAGCCGGGCACGCTCTTGCGTCCGGCCCCCTGGTTGGGCGGCGGGTCGAGCTCGCCCAGCATGGCCGAGAAGCGCTCGAATTCGGCGTTGGTCAGCTGCTGGTCGCGCAGCACGATGACGTGGTGGCGATGCCAGATGTCGCGCAGCGCGGCGAAGGTGCCGGTGTCCAGCGTGTTGAGCTGCACGCCCTGCACCAGCGCGCCCAGCGCCGGCGTGATCGGCTGGAACGACAGCGCCATGCGCTCAGACCAGGCCGGAGCCGCGCGAGGCGAGCGACAGGTCGACGAAGCGCGAACCGGCGCGCTGGTCGCGGCTGTAGCGCAGGTTGGTGTAGCCCAGGTCGAGCGCGCCGACCTTGCCCATGCCGTCGATCAGCGCCGCGCGGCTGTCGCTGCCCTTGGACTGGCGCAGGCCTTCCAGCAGCGCCAGGCCGGTGATGTAGCCTTCCAGCGACACCGGCGTGATCGGGATGTTGGTCTCCTTGGCACGGGCCAGGAAGTCGCGCACCACGGAATATTTCTCGCGCGTGTACTCCGGCACCACCACGCTGAAGCCGACACCGGCGGCGTCCTTGCCCAGGTCGGCCAGCAGCTTCTCGCGGTCGACGAAGGAGATCACCATCTTCGGCAGGATCAGCGTGCGCGGCGCGTAGTCGCGCAGGAACGAGGTGAGCGGCGCGTTGTTGGCCAGGATGATCAGCATCTCCGGCTTGTTGGCTTCCAGCGTCTTGAGCGCCTGCGCGTTCAGCCCGGGTCCCTTGCGGTCCACGCCGGCCGTGACGACCAGCTTGCCGCCCTGCTTGGCCAGGATGGATTCCAGCAGCGGCACGTTGGTGGCGCGGGCGTCCTCCAGGTGCACGAAGCCGAATTTCTCCACGCCCAGGCGGCGGTAGTGGGAGACGATGGCTTCCAGCTCGCGCTCGTAGCTGGCGCGCGTGGTGTAGGTGGTCGGCGCCTTGTCGCCGTACAGCAGCGGCGTGCCGGAGAACGCGCCGACCAGGGCGATGCCTTCCTTGCCGGCGATCACGGCGCCGGCTTCGGAGCAGGGGCGCGTGGTGAAGCCGGTGAGGCCCAGCACCTGGCGGTTGGCCAGCAGCGTGGCGATATTGGCTTCGGTCTTGGCCTTGTCGCCCACGTCGTCCAGCGACAGCAGCTGCACCGGGCGGCCGCCGACGCCGCCGCGCTTGTTGGCCGCTTCGATCGCGGCGTGGATGCCATCGCGGATGGCGGTGCCGAAGCCGGCCTGCGGGCCGGTCAGCGCGGCCGACTGGCCGATGACGATGGGCGAGGACGCCCCCACATATCCGGGAACCGCGGCGGTGGCGGCAAGGCCAAGGGATAGGCGGGCGCCACGCGCCAGAAATGCACGACGTTGCATGGGACTCCCCCGAACGAAAACAGTTTTTGGATTTTTGCGAGCTGAAGTGTGGCTCAGCGGCGGGCGTGATCCTAAGCGATCTTGCTGTTGAGCCTAGGGTTTTACCTTTTGTTGCCGCGGCTTTTTGCACGCAGACGTGCACGCGCGCATGCGATATGTCATGCGCTGACGATCCAGCCTTCCAACGGATCGAGCTCGGGCGGCAGGCCGTAGCGCGGCGCGCCCTGGCGCGCGGCCCACGCCGCCTGCACCAGGCACAGCACGGCGTCCAGGCTGTCGCCGCTCGCATCGTCGGCCAGCGTGTCGCGCTGCGCATGCGTGAGCTTCAGCCGCAGTGCCAGGCGCGTGCCGCCGTGCTCCAGCGCGGTGATCAGGTCCTTGCGCGCGATCAGCCGCTCGGGCGTCTGTTTGGCCTTGTCGTCGCTTTTGTAGCTGCGCGCGCCGAGCAACTCGCGCGCCAGCAGCCCGGGATACGCCTCCAGCGCCACGCGCCGCGGATCGCCCGCGTGCAAGCCGGGCATGTCCACGCCGGCCTGCAGCAGCAGCGGCACGGCCGCGTGCAGCATGTAGGCCACGGGCGGGTTCACCCACTTCATCGACGGGCTGGAGCCGGCCAGCTTGTCGAAGCGGCGGTGCGCAAACTTGGCGCCCACCGGGCGCGCGTCGCAGTAGGCGGCGAAGGTGTCGCGGATCTGCGCGCGCGTGAGGCCGGCGTAGTGGCGCATGCAGTCGCGCCATTGCAGCGGCCAGCCCAGGTGCTCGACCAGTTCGCGCGGCAGCCCGAAGGGAAAGTCGAAGCCGCCGATCCACTCGCCCGGCGCGGCCAGCCACTCGCCGAAGGCCTGCAGGGTCGGCAGCTTCTCCAGCCGCTCGAGCACCACCCGCGCGCCGGCCACCTTGCCGAACGCCAGCACGATGGGCTTGCGCCGCGTCGGCGCGCTGGAGAAATCGCAGCCGACGAGCGGCGGCGATGGTGTGACCGTCACGCGGGCGGGCCGCCCAGGGCCACGCGCACGTCGCCGGGGATGGGCACGCTGGCCAGTGCGCTGCCGGGGCCGGCCGTGTAGCGGCACCACACGCGCGATTCGCTGCCGCGCGCCAGCACGCGGCCGTCGGCGGCCATCACGATCTGGTGGCTCACGGTGAACGAGCTGCGGCCCCAGCGAGAAACTTCCGACAGCACTTCGCATTCGTCGCCCCAGGTCGGCGAGCTGAGGAAAGCGCAGCCGGAATCGACCAGCGGCAGGGTGAACTGTTCCGCGCGCATGCGCGCCGCGTCGTAGCCGGCGGCCGCCACCAGGTTCCAGCTGGCCGCGTCCATCCAGCGGTAATAGGTGGGGTAGTAGATGATGCCCGCGGGGTCGCAGTCCCCCCAGGCGAGCGTGCGGCGCAAACGGCCCTTCATCGCCGTGGACAACTGGTCAGACGCGCCCGCAGATGGCGGCCGTGGCCATCAGGTCTTCCAGCAGCGCCAGCGACACCTTGCCCGACACGCCGTACGGGTCCAGCTCGGGTTTTTCGGAGTACTTCAGCAGGATCGACTGGTTGAGCTTGGAGATGTTCACCTGCCCCATGGTCCAGCCGCCGAAGCGCCGCTCGGAGATTTCCTCGTAGTGCAGCAGCGCCACGTCCTTGTGGCGCACGTCCTTCTGGATCGAGCCGAACAGTTCGCTGACCTGCATGCGCCCGCCCTCGATGGCCTGCAGGAAGATGCCGGCGCCGTAGCACAGGATGCCGGTGATGCCGCTGACCGGGTTGTGCTGCCGCGCCTGCGCCAGGATGGATTCGATCGCCTCGGGGCTGGTATCGACAGAACGGCTGCAGTAGAGAAGGCGGACCAGCATGGGGAAATCTTACTCCCGCTCAACGGGGGACGAGGGCGAGAAATTCGCGGCGCAGTGCCGGATCCTTGAGGAACACGCCGCGCATCACCGAATTGATCATCTTGCTGTCCAGGTCCTTCACGCCGCGCCAGGCCATGCAGAAGTGGGTGGCTTCCATCACCAGGGCCAGGCCGTCCGGCTGGGTCTTCTCCATGATGAGGTCGGCCAGCTGGATCACGGCCTCTTCCTGGATCTGCGGGCGGCCCATCACCCATTCGGCCAGCCGCGCGTACTTGGACAGGCCGATCACGTTGGTGTGCTCGTTGGGCAGGATGCCGACCCACAGCTTGCCGATGACCGGGCAGAAGTGGTGGCTGCAGGCCGAGCGCACCGTGATCGGGCCGACGATCATCAGCTCGTTGAGGTGCTCGGCATTGGGAAATTCGGTGATCGCCGGCGGCTTGGCGTAGCGGCCGCGGAACACCTCGGTCAGGTACATCTTGGCCACGCGGCGCGCCGTGTCGGCCGTGTTGTGGTCGCTGACGGTGTCGATCACCATGCTGTCCAGCACGCCCTGCATCTTGTGCGCGACCTCGTCCAGCAGCCCCTCCAGCTCGCCCGGCTGGATGAACTCGGCGATGTTGTCGTTGGAGTGGAAGCGCTTGCGCGCCGCCACGATGCGCTCGCGGATCTTCACCGACACGGGCGTTCCCTCGTCTTCGGCGGCGATCGCGGGGGTGGAAGGGGCAGCTTTCATGAGCATGGAAGATCGTAACACCGCCGCTTTTTCCCTACGGCCGGCGGGATGTCAGGAGTGCAGCATGGCCTCCAGGTCCTGCAGGGTATTGGCTTCGTGCAGCGGCTTGTCGTGCCGGATGCGCAGCATGCGCGGGAAGCGCACCGCGATGCCGCTCTTGTGGCGGGTGGAGCGGTTGATGCCCTCGAAGCCCAGCTCGAACACCAGGCTCGGCTTGACGCTGCGCACCGGGCCGAACTTTTCCAGCGTGTTCCTGCGGATGATGGCGTCGACCTGGCGGAACTCCTCGTCGGTGAGGCCCGAGTAGGCCTTGGCGAACGCCACCAGCTGCAGGGCATCGGGCTGCGCCGGCTCCTTGTTCGCGATGGCCGCGAGCACCGCGTCGGCCTCGGCCTTGTCGCGCGGCGGCCGGCTCCACACGGCGAAGGTGTAGTCGGTGTAGACCGAGGAGCGCCGCCCATGCCCGGCCTGCGCGTAGACCAGCACGCAGTCGATGGCCATGGGATCGATCTTCCACTTCCACCACAAGCCCTCGGCCTTGGTGCGCCCGGTGCCGTAGGCGGCATCCTGCCGCTTGAGCATGAAGCCTTCGACGCCGCGCTCGCGCGACTGTGCGCGCTTGCGCGCGAACGCCAGCCAGGAGTCGGCCGTCTCCACCGGCGACAGCCTGAAGCCGGTGCCTTGCAGCAATGCCTCGAGCCGCGCGCGGCGTTCGCGCTGCGCCAGGCCGCGGATGTCCTCGCCGCCCTGCTCCAGGAGGTCGTAGCAGATGAAGGTCACCGGCGCATCGGCCAGGATCTTCTTGGTCAGATTCTTGCGGCCGATGCGCTGCTGCAGCAGGGCGAACGGCGCCGGCCGCCAGGCGGCTTCGCCGGTCTCGGCATCGGCCTCCTCCCGCCACACCAGGATCTCGCCGTCCAGCACGGTGCCGTCCGGCAGCGATTCGGCCAGGGCCACGATTTCGGGGAAGCGTTCGGTCACCAATTCCTCGCCGCGCGACCACACCCAGACCTGGCCTTCGCGCTTGACCACCTGGCCGCGGATGCCGTCGTACTTCCACTCGACCAGCCAGTCCGTCACCGGACCGAGGCGCGGTGCGAACACCTCGGGCGGCAGGTCGAGCTGGTGCGCCAGGAAGAAGGGGTATGGCTGGCCCGGATCGCGCAGCTCGCTCTCGGCCTCTGCCGTGCCGGCGATCAGCGCCTGGTAGCGCTCGGGCGACGGTGCCTGCTTGCCGTCGGTGTAGCCCATCATGCGCTGCGCCACGCGCTTGGCGTCGACACCGGCATGCGCGGCAAGCGCGCGCTGCACCAGCAGCTTGCTGACGCCGACGCGGAAACCGCCGCCGACCAGCTTGGTGAGCAGGAAGCGGCCCAGCGTGTCCAGCTCCCGCCAGTAGCCCGCCACGCGTTTTGCGACCTCCTCGTCGGGCAGGCCGCGCAGGGGCAGCAGGCGGTCTTCCACCCACTCGGCAAGCCCCACGTCCGATGGCGCGTCGCCGCGCGGCAGCACCAGCGCGATGGCCTCGGCCAGGTCGCCCACCTGCTGGTAGCACTCGTCGAACAGCCAGGGATCGATGTTCGCCATGTGGCAGGCCAGCCCGACCAGCGATGCCGTCTTCACCACCTGCCGCGGCTTGCCGCCGGCCAGGAAGTACACCGCCCAGGCGGCGTCGCGCGGCGGCGCCTCGTCGAAGTAGCGCGTGAGCGCTTCCACCTTCTCGTTGGTGGAGGTGGTCGCGTCGAGCTCGGCGAACAGTCGGGAGAAGCGCTTCATGCGGCCGGCCCCGCGGTGGCCTCCGGCGCCAGGTCCGCCTCGACCGCGTCGCCGCCGTACTCGGTGTCGAACGATTCCGCCTGCCAGCCGTGTTCGTGCAGGTAGCGCACCATCACGGCCGAACTGCCGTGCGTGACGATGATGCGCCGCGCGCCGGTAGCCTCGATGGCCTGCAGCAGGCCGGGCCAGTCCGCGTGGTCCGACAGCACGAAGCCGCGGTCGTAGCCGCCGCGCCGGCGGTTGCCGCGCACCTGCATCCAGCCGCTGGCGAACGCCGTCTGCGCGTCGCCGAAGCGGCGCATCCACGGACTGGCCGCGGCGCCCGGCGGGCACACCACCAGCGCGCGCCGGATGTCCGCCTTGTCCTTGACCTCGGTGACCATCCGCGTTTGCGGCAGTTCCACGCCGGCGGCGCGGTACGCGCGGTTCAGCGGCTCCACCGCGCCGTGCACGATCACCGGCCCGATCGACGGATCGATGCCGGCCAGCACGCGCTGCGCCTTGCCGAAGCTGTAGCAGGCCAGCACGCTGGCGCGCCCGTGGCCGACGTTGCGCGCCCACCAGCTGTTGACGTCGGCGAACAGCTCGGCGTCCGGGCACCAGCGGTAGATCGGCAGGCCGAAGGTCGATTCGGTGATGAACACGTCGCAGCGCACCGGCTCGAACGGCGCGCAGGTGGGGTCGGGCGCCACCTTGTAGTCGCCGCTGGCCACCCAGACATGGCCGCCGTGCTCCAGCCGCACCTGGGCCGAGCCCAGCACGTGGCCGGCCGGATGCAGCGACAGCTTCACGCCGTGGTGCACCACGGCCTCGCCGTACGGCAGCAGCTGCAGCGTGACGTCGCCCAGCCGCGCGCGCAGTACGCCCTCGGCCGGCGCCGCCGCCAGGTAATGGCCGCTGCCGATGCGCGCATGGTCCGAATGCGCATGCGTGATGACGGCGCGCGCCACCGGCCGCCACGGGTCGATGTAGAAGTCGCCGGGCGGGCAGTACAGGCCTTCGGGCCGCTGCACCACCAGGTCCCCGTCCGCCATCAGAGGTACTCCTGGCCCTGGATGGAAATCAGCGCGCGCATGATCACCAGCGCCAGGCGCTCCTTGGCACGCTGCAGCAGCGGCCGGTTCTCGTACTCGGCCGCGTCCATGCGCTTGCCCTGGTGCTGCATGGCGTGCTGCAGGCGCTCGCGCAGCAGTCCCGCGAAATCGGCGTCGTCCACCACCACGTTGGCCTCGCGCGCGAGCAGGAAGGACAGCGGATCGAGGTTGGACGAGCCGACCGTGGCCCAATGCCCGTCGACCACCGCCACCTTGGCATGCAGGAAGCTCGGCTCGTATTCGTAGATCTCCACGCCGGCGCGCAGCAGCGGACCGAACACCGGGCGCGCGGCGTAGTACTGCATGAAGTATTCGTAGCGCCCCTGCAGCAGCAGGGCCACGCGCACGCCGCGCCGTGCCGCGCTGACCAGCGCGCGGCGCATCTTGCCGCCCGGCACGAAGTAGGCGTTGGCGACGATGATCTCGCTGCGCGCCTGGCCGATGGCGCGGCGGTAGGCCTGCTCGATGTTCCTGCGGTGGCGCAGGTTGTCGCGCAGCACCAGCGCGGCGCGCGAGCGCGGCGGCCCGTCCGGCGGCGGCGGCACGGGCGCCAGCGCGGCGCGCACCTCGTGCGGCAGCATCGACTCCACCGCGTCGGCGATGTGCGCCTGGCGCAGCTGGTGCACGGCTCGCAGCCGGCGCCACTGCAGCTGCATCGCGGCGTGCATCTGCGCGACCAGCGGGCCGGTGACGCGCACCGCGAAGTCCAGCCGCGGCGACTCCAGCGCGCCGTGGTTGGGATCGTGGAAATCGTCCAGCACGTTGATGCCGCCGCAAAAGCCGATGGCGCCGTCGACCACGCACAGCTTGCGGTGCATGCGGCGCCACTGCCGTGGATACAGCAGGCCGAACGGCCCCGGCGGGAAGAACGCCAGGCATTGCACGCCGGCCGCCTCGAAGCGCAGCTGCCAGAGGGGCGGCAACGGCGGCGTGCCGAAGCCGTCCACCACCACCCGCACGGCCACGCCGCGCCGCGCCGCGCGCTCCAGCGCGTAGGCGATGTCCGCGCCGCTGCCGGTGAAGTCGAAGATGTAGGTTTCCAGCCGCACCTCGGCCCGCGCGGCGTCGATGTCGGCGACCAGCGCGGGAAAGTACCCGGCGCTGCCTTCCAGCAGCTGCAGGTCGTGGCCGCTGCGCAAGGGGGGCACGCCGTGCGACGACATGGCAGCCCTAGATCCGGAACTCCGCGATCAGCGGCAGGTGGTCCGACATGCGCCACCAGATGCGGCCCTTGGGCACGTGCAGGCCCACCGGCTTCAGGCCGCGCGCGTAGACGAAGTCCAGCTGAGCCAGCGGCAGGCGCGAGGGATAGGTCGAGGCCTTGTCGCCGGTGAAATCCTTCAGGCCGAATGTGCCCATCGGCGCGCGCAGCTTGGCGCCCCAGTCGTTGAAATCGCCGGCCACCAGCACCGGTTCGCGGCGCGGGATTTCGCGGGCGATGAAACGGCCCAGCTGCTCGATCTGGCGCACCCGGCTGGCGGCGATCAGGCCCAGGTGCACCACGATGACGTGCACCAGGCGGCGCTGCACCTGCACCTTCACGTGCAGCAGGCCGCGCTGCTCGAAACGGTGGTCCGACATGTCCTCATGGCCCTGCGACACCACCGGCCAGCGCGACAGCAGCGCGTTGCCGTGCTCGCCATGGCGCGTGGTGGCGTTGGTCTGGTACACCGCCTCGTAGCCTTCGGGCGCCAGGAATTCGGCCTGCGGCAGCTCGGGCCAGCGCGTGAAGTAGCGCTCCTCGCGGCGGTGCAGCTTGCGCACTTCCTGCAGGCACACGATGTCGGCGTCGAGCTGCTCGACCGCATGGCCGAGGTTGTGGATTTCCAGCCGCCGTGCCGGACCGATCCCTTGCACGCCCTTGTGGATGTTGTAGGTGGCGACCCGCAAGACCGTCATTGCGCAAATTGTGGCAGCAAGAGGATCGCTTCGGCGTTGGATGGCGAGAAACATGCATCGGCCGCGGCACGCCACGGCAGCCAGCGCGCACCGGTGTGCTCGCGCGGATTCAGGCGCACCGGCGTGCCGTCGGGCACGCACAGGCCGAACACGTGCTCGGTGTTGCGCGTCACGCCCGGCGCGTAGCGGCGCAGCCAGCGCGGGTAGATGTCGTACACGTTCTCGATGCCCCAGTCGGTGAGCGTGCCGCTGGCGCAGTCGATGCCGGTTTCCTCATGCACTTCGCGGATCGCGGTCTGCGCGAAGGTCTCGTCTTCGTGGTCTTTCGCGCCCGTGACCGACTGCCAGAAGTTCGGCGCATCGGTGCGATTGATGAGCAGGACCTCCAGCGCCGGCGTGTGGATCACGACCAATACGGATTGGGGGATCTTGAAGGGGCGGGGGTCAGACACCGCTCAACTGCGCCATTCGCTACCAGACCCGGTATTCCTCGCCGAACACGCCGAACTCATCGACGATGCGATTCTGCTCATCTATCCAGTCCTGGTGCTTCTCGTTGAATTCCTTCTGGCGTTCTGCGAAAGATTCGCTTTTCGCTTGGCCAGAGAAGTCACCGAACCCGCTTTTTGTATCGATGACGGTGATTTGCATGCTCGGCTCCGTAAGGCAAGACCATTTTAGCCACGGCCTTTACGGATCGCGCGAAACAACGTGCAGCGCGGTCCCTCATGTGAACGAGCCCGGCTTTGCCGGGCTCGTTCACACTGGCTAAAGCACTCTGAAATCGCGAAGCGATTTCAGAGTGAACCGCTCAGGCCGCCTGCGTATTGCGCAACCGGATGTGCAGTTCGCGCAGCTGCTTCTCGTCCACCGCGCTCGGCGCCTGGGTCAGCAGGCACTGGGCGCGCTGGGTCTTGGGGAAGGCGATCACGTCGCGCAGCGACTCGGCGCCGGCCATCAGCATGACGAAGCGGTCCAGGCCGATGGCGATGCCGCCGTGCGGCGGCGCGCCGTACTGCAGCGCGTCCAGCAGGAAACCGAACTTCAGCTGGGCCTCCTCGGCGTCGATCTTCAGCGCGCGGAACACCTTGCTCTGCACTTCCTCGCGGTGGATACGGACCGAGCCGCCGCCCAGCTCGATGCCGTTGAGCACCGCGTCGTAGGCCTTGGCCACGCACAGGCCGGGATCGGTTTCCAGCCAGTCCTCGTGGCCGTCCTTGGGCGAGGTGAACGGGTGGTGCACCGCGTTCCAGCGCTGCGCGTCGTCGTCGTACTCGAACATCGGGAAATCCACCACCCACAGCGGGCGCCACTGGCCTTCCACCAGGCCGCGCGACTTGCCGAATTCGCTGTGGCCCACCTTCACGCGCAGCGCGCCGATGGCGTCGTTGACCACCTTGGCCTTGTCCGCGCCGAAGAAGATCAGGTCGCCGTCGCGCGCGGCCGTGCGCTTGAGCAGCTCGCCGATGGCCGCGTCGTGCAGGTTCTTCACGATCGGCGACTGCAGGCCGTCGCGGCCCTTGGCCACCTCGTTGACCTTGATCCAGGCCAGGCCCTTGGCGCCGTAGATCTTCACGAACTCGGTGTAGGCGTCGATCTCGCTGCGGCTCATCTCGCTGCCGCCCGGCACGCGCAGGGCCACCACGCGGCCGTCCGGCGCGTTGGCGGGGCCGGAGAACACCTTGAAGTCCACGTCCTTCATCACGTCGGTGAGCTCGGTGAACTCCAGCTTCACGCGCAGGTCGGGCTTGTCGGAGCCGTACAGGCGCATCGCCTCGGAGTGCTTCATCACCGGGAAGGCGCCGATCTCCACGCCGATCACGTTCTTGAAGGTGCTGCGGATCATGCCCTCGAACATGGTGCGAATCTCCTCCTCGGTGAGGAAGGAGGTCTCCACGTCGATCTGCGTGAACTCGGGCTGGCGGTCGGCGCGCAGGTCCTCGTCGCGGAAGCACTTGGTGATCTGGTAGTAGCGGTCGAAGCCGGCCACCATCAGCAGCTGCTTGAACAGCTGGGGCGACTGCGGCAGCGCGAAGAACATGCCGTCGTGCACGCGCGAGGGCACCAGGTAGTCGCGCGCGCCCTCGGGCGTGGACTTGGTCAGCATCGGCGTCTCGATGTCGATGAAGCCGTTGGCGTCCAGGAACTTGCGCACCTCCATGCTCACGCGGTAGCGCAGCATCAGGTTGTTCTGCATGTAGGGGCGGCGCAGGTCCAGCACGCGGTGCATCAGGCGCGTGGTTTCCGACAGGTTCTCGTCGTCCAGCTGGAACGGCGGCGTCACCGACGGGTTGAGCACCGTCAGCTCATGGCACAGCACCTCGATGCGGCCGCTCTTGAGGTTGTCGTTGGTGGTGCCTTCGGGGCGCGCGCGCACCAGGCCCTTGACCTGCACGCAGAACTCGTTGCGCAGCCCCTCGGCGGTCTTGAACATCTCCGGGCGGTCCGGGTCGCAGACCACCTGCACGTAGCCCTCGCGGTCGCGCAGGTCGACGAAGATCACGCCGCCATGGTCGCGCCGGCGGTTGACCCAGCCGCACAGGGTGACGGTCTGGCCCAGGAGGGATTCGGTCACGAGACCGCAATAGGTGGAGCGCATTTGCTGAGTCACGGGGATCACGCGGCACCTTGCGGCACCGCATCCTTCTTAGGGTTTGGGCGTCGTCGGGGCAACCACGCCCATCGAGACCACGTACTTGAGCGCGTCATCCACGCTCATCTTGAGTTCGATGCAGTCGCTCCTGCGCAGCATCACGAAGTAGCCGCCCGTGGGGTTGGGCGTGGTGGGCACGTACACGCTCACGTAGTCGCCCGGCAGGTGGTTGACCACGTCGCCGCCCGGCGCACCGGTGACGAAGGCGATGGTCCAGACATCGGCGCGCGGCCACTGCACCAGCACCGCCGTGCGGAAGGCGTTGCCGCTTTCGGAAAACAGGGTGTCGGAGACCTGCTTGACGCTGGAGTAGATCGAGCGCACCACCGGGATGCGCGAGACGATGGCGTCGCCCAGGATGACCAGCCGCTTGCCGACGAAGTTGCTGGCGACCGCGCCGGCCACCAGCAGGATCAGGAGCGTCAGCAGCACCCCGAAGCCGGGGATGTGGATGCCGATCAGCCGGTCGGGCTGCCAGGCGTCCGGCAGGATCAGCAGGGTCTGGTCCAGCGTGGTGACGATCCAATGCAACACCGCGAGGGTGATCACCATCGGCACGATCACCAGCAGACCGGCCACGAACCATTTGCGCAGTGCGGACATCGGGGAATCCGGCTTCAGGCGCGGGAGGCGCCGCGGCCACCGGCCGACGCGCCGGGCGCATCGCTCTTGGGCGATGCCGGCGCGGGCGCGGGTGAATCGCTCTTGCCGCCGTCGGCGGGCTTGTCGGCACTTTTCTCGGCCGGTTTGTCGGCCTTGTCAGCGGCGCCTTTGTCGGCGCTCTGGTCGGCCGCCGGCGCCTTGGAAGAACCGTTGCGGAAATCCGTGGCGTACCAGCCCGAGCCCTTGAGCTGGAAGCCGGCGGCCGTGACCTGCTTGGAGAAGCTTTCGGCGCCGCAGGCCGGGCACACCGTCAGCGGCGCGTCGGAGATTTTTTGCAGCACGTCCTTGGAATGGCCACAGGACCCGCATTTGTAAGCGTAGATGGGCATGGGCGTCAGGAGTGTGATTGAGGCAAAGCCCTCAATTATAGGCGGCGGCCCCCATTTCAACGGCCGGGCCGCCGCCGGCCCTTGCGCCCTGCCCCGGTTCCCAGTGCCTCAGGGCGCGCTCAGGCCGGCCACGTGGTGGGTGCGCTCGTGGCGGTTGCGCAGCACCTGCGGCGCCAGCGAACCGATCACCATGCCGGCGAACGCCGCGATCAGGCCGGCCAGCTGGCCCGGGAACATCTTGCTCAGGGGCTCGTTGATCTGCGGCATGAACAGCACCCAGACCACGATGCCGGCGGCCAGCGAGACGATGGCGCCCTGGGTGGTGGCGCGCTTCCAGTACAGGCCGGTGACCAGCGGCACGAAGGCGCCGACCAGGGTGATCTGGTAGGCCGAGGACACCAGGTCGTAGATCGAGGTGCCCTTCATGCGAATCGCGTAGGCCAGCACCAGGCCGGCGAACACCACGATGGTGATGCGCATGGCGAACAGCTGCTGCTTGTCGTTCATGCGCGGGCGCAGGTTCTTCAGGATGTTCTCGACGAAGCTGGTCGACGGCGCCAGCAGGGTGGCCGAGGAGGTGCTCTTGATGGCCGACAGCAGCGCGCCGAAGAACAGGATCTGCATCACCAGCGGCATCCTGGTCAGCACGAAGGTGGGCAGCAGGCGCTGGTAGTCGTCCTTGGCCATGGCCAGGGCGCTGTCGCCCATCACCACCACGGCGCTGGCCACGATGAACATCGGCACGAAGGCGAACAGGATGTAGCTCACGCCGCCGATCACCGCGCCCTTGCGGGCCGTGCCGGCGTCCTTGGCCGACATCACGCGCTGGAACACGTCCTGCTGCGGGATGCTGCCCAGCATCATGGTCAGGCCGGCGCCGATGAAGAAGGCGATGTCGGTGAAGCTGGGCGGCGGCAGGAAGTTCCACAGGTCCTTGCTGCCGATCACGGCGAACACCTTGTCCGAACCGCCGGCCAGGTCGGCCGAGAAGAAGGCGATGATCGACAGGCCGATCACCAGCACGATCATCTGGATGAAGTCGGTCCAGGCCACGGCCAGGAAGCCGCCGACCACCACGTAGACCAGCACCGCCAGCGTGCCGACGATCATGCCGGTGGTCTCCGACATGGCGCCGTTGGTGAGCACCGAGAACACCAGGCCCAGCGCGGTGATCTGCGCGGCGACCCAGCCCAGGTAGCTGAGGATGATGGCGCCGGAACAGAACACTTCCACGCCGCGGCCGAAGCGCTCGCGGTAGAAGTCGCCGATGGTCAGCAGGTTGTGGCTGTACAGGCGCGCGGCGAAGAACAGGCCCACCAGGATCAGGCAGGTGCCGGCGCCGAACGGGTCCTCGACGATGGCGTTGAGGCCGCCCTGCACGAACTTGGCGGGGATGCCCATCACGGTTTCGGCGCCGAACCAGGTGGCGAAGGTGGTGGTGACCACCATGATCAGCGGCAGCCGGCGCCCGGCGATGGCGAAGTCGGCGGTGTTCTTGATGCGCGTTCCGGCCCAGACGCCCAGGCCCAGCGTGCCCAGCAGGTACAGGACGACAAACGTGATCAGCGTGTAGTTCATCGAGAGCCCCCAGCCCCGTTTTGGGCGAGCGGATTATGCCCGACCGTGGCGCGCCTCAAAAGACGTGGAAACCGCGTACCCACAGCTGCATGGCCACCAGCCCGGCGACGAAACCGACGCCGCCGTAGACGATTACCTGCAGCAGCCGGGTGGTGCGCCGCATCTCGCCCAGCAGCTCGGCCACGTCGTGCCGCGCCTCGGTGCCGCTTTGCTGCAGGTAGCGGTGCAGCAGGTGCGGCAGCTCGGGCAGCAGCTTGGCGTAGCGCGGGGCCTGGTCGCGCAGCTCGGCCCACAGGCGTTTCGGGCCGATCTGGTCGAGCATCCACTTCTCCAGGAACGGCTTGGCGGTGTTCCAGAGGTCCAGCTCGGGGTCCAGCTCGCGGCCCAGGCCCTCGATGTTCAGCAGCGTCTTCTGCAGCAGCACCAGCTGCGGCTGGATCTCCACGTGGAAGCGGCGCGAGGTCTGGAACAGGCGCATCAGCACCATGCCCAGCGAGATCTCGCGCAGCGGCCGGTCGAAGTACGGCTCGCACACGGTGCGCACCGCCGCCTCGAGCTCGTCGACCCGCGTGCCCGCCGGCACCCAGCCCGACTCGATGTGCAGCTGCGCCACCCGCTTGTAGTCGCGCCGGAAGAAGGCGGTGAAGTTCTGCGCCAAGTATTCCTTGTCGAACTCGGTGAGCGTGCCGATGATGCCGAAGTCCAGCGAGATGTAGCGCCCGAAGGTGCCCGGCGCCAGGCTGATCTGGATGTTGCCCGGGTGCATGTCGGCGTGGAAGAACCCGTCGCGGAACACCTGGGTGAAGAAGATGGTGACGCCGTCGCGCGCCAGCTGGCGCAGGTCCACGCCGGCGGCGCGCAGCCGCTCGGTCTGGCTGATCGGCACGCCGTTCATGCGCTCCATCACGATCACGTCGGGCTGGCAGAAGTCCCACACCATCTCGGGGATCAGCACCAGGTTGAGGCCGGCCATGTTGCGGCGCAGCTGCGCCGCGTTGGCGGCTTCGCGCACCAGGTCCAGCTCGTCGTGCAGGTACTTGTCGAACTCGGCCACCACCTCGCGCGGCTTGAGCCGCCGGGCGTCGGCCGACAGGCTTTCCACCCAGCCGGCCATCATGCGCATCAGCGCCAGGTCCTTCTCGATCACCGGCAGCATGCCGGGGCGCAGCACCTTCACCGCCACCTCGCGCAGCCCGCCGGTGCGGTCGCGCAGGGTGGCGAAGTGCACCTGCGCGATCGAGGCGCTGGCCACCGGCACCTGCTCGAAGCTCTCGAAGACGGCGTCCAGCGGCCGGCGGAACGCGCGCTCGATGGTCGCCACCGCCACAGCGCTCGGAAACGGCGGCACACGGTCCTGCAGCCTGGCCAGTTCCTCGGCGATGTCGGGCGGCAGCAGGTCGCGCCGGGTCGACAGCACCTGGCCGAACTTCACGAAGATCGGGCCCAGGTGCTCCAGGGCTTCGCGCAGCCGCCGGCCACGCGGCGCGCTCAGGTCGCGGCCGAAGGTCAGCACGCGGGTGAAGCCGCGCAGCCATGGCCGCGGAATGCTGGAGAGCACCAGCTCGTCCAGTCCGTAGCGCAGGATGATCCAGAGGATGAAGATGGCGCGGATCGACCGCGTCATGCGCCCGGTCCTCCCGGGTCGCCGGGCGGGCTGCCCGCCGCCGGCGGCCTGGCGACCGTCGCGCCGGCGAATTTCCGCAGCGCTTCGCCCATGCGGCGCAGCGCCTGCCCGATGGCATGGGCCGGCGCGTCGCCGAACAGCCGCGACAGGTCTTCCTCGACGTCCCAGCGCACGTGGTCGACCAGCCACTGCACCTCGGCGGCGAGCTGCACGTCGCCGGCGATGCGCACCGGCGGCCTGTCGCCGCGCAGCGCCGCCTGGGCCAGGCTCCAGGGTGAGTCTTCCGTCAGCGTGAGGGTGAGGTCGGGCGCGGCTCCGGGCGCGGCCAGCTCGAGCAGGCCGGCGGGCGTGGCGCGCAGCCGCACCGTGAACGCGCGCCAGCGGCCTTCGACCAGCCGGCCGGACTGGCGCTTCAGCCGCGCCTGCGCTTCGGGTTCCTGCATCAGCACGTGGTTGAGCGTCAGCACCATGCGGCGCTGCGCCTCTTCCACCAGCCAGGGCGGCGGCTGCAGGGCTTCGCCGATCCGGCCCAGCAGGCTTTCGAGAAAAGAGGGCGGGGGCGGTGTGGACATGCCCCCGATTATGGCTACTGCAACGCCTGCAGACCGGCCACCAGCCAGCCGCTGGAGCCGGCCTTGGGCTTGGTCATGTTCCACACTTCGCGGAACGGGCTGGGGCCGGCGGACGGCTCCTCGCGGATCATGCCGGAGAACTCCACGCTGGCCATGTAGGCGTCGCCCAGGTCCTCGATGCCCAGCAGCTGTGCTTCCAGCATCACCACCTCGGTGTGGTTGGGCTGGCCGCTCTGCTGGCGGTCGCGCTCGGCGAGCTGCCCGCGGATTTCGCCCAGCATCTCGTCGGTCATCATCGAGCGCAGCGTGGCCAGGTCGGTGCGGTCCCAGGCGTCCTGCAGGGTCACGAAGTTGCGCTTGGCCGCGGCGAGGAAGCCTTCGGTGTCGAAGCCGGCCGGAATGCCCCAGGTCTGCGGGCCGTCCAGCGCCGAGCCGATGCGGATGCCGCTCTGGCTGCCGGTGCCGGCGGGGTTGGCCTCGAAGGCGGTGGTGTTGCGCTCCCACGGCCGCGCCGAGGCGTCGTTGCCGATCTTGTCGGGGTTGTACTGCCGTGGCGGTGCGGCAACGTCGGCCGGCGCCGCGCCCTGGTAGGCGTAGCCCTGGCCCGGGCCGCGCCGCGAGCGCGTGATGAGCCCGATGACCACGATGCCGAGCAGCACCAGCAGGCCGATCAGCAGCACCGAGCCGAAGGCGCCGCCCAGGCCCAGGCTGTGGGCCAGCCATGCCAGGCCCAGGCCGGCGGCCAAGCCACCCAGGATGCCTCCCCAGGGGCGGCGCTGCGGCTGCGCCGCGGGCTGGTTGGGCGCGGCCTGCTGCTGCGGCGCGGCGGCGGGCGCGCGGCTTTCGCGCTGGGTCACGTTGGAGGACTGGCGGCCGACCGACGAGCCGCCGCCCAGGCGGCGCGCGGCATCGGCATCCATGCTGCCGAAGGCCAGCAGGAGCACGAGGCACAGAGACCAGAATTTCATGACGACGGCCTTCCCAAAACACCCAGATGGGGATTCAGCATTTGATTCCAACATGCAGGGCCGCCACGCCACCCGTCAGGTTGTGATAGTCCACGTGGCCGAAACCACCTTTGACCATCATGGCCTTGAGCTCCTCCTGGCCGGGATGCATGCGGATCGACTCGGCCAGGTAACGGTAACTGGCTTCGTCGCGCGCCACCCAGCGCCCCAGCCGCGGCAGCACCTGGAACGAATACCACTCATACGCCTTTTCCAGCGGCGGCGCCACGCGGGAAAACTCCAGCACCAGCAGCTTGCCCCCCGGCCGGAGCACGCGGCGCATCTCGGCCAGCGCCTGCTCCTTGTGCGTCATGTTGCGCAAACCGAACGCCACAGTCACCAGGTCGAAGCGGTCGGTGGCGAACGGCAGCTTCTCGGCGTCGCACACCAGGCTGGGCACCACGATGCCGGCATCCAGCAGCCGGTCGCGGCCGGTGCGCAGCATGGCTTCGTTGATGTCGGTGTGCACCACCAGCCCGCCGGGCCCGACCTTGCGCGCGAATGCCTTGGCCAAATCGCCGGTGCCGCCGGCGATGTCCAGCACCTGCTGGCCAGGCCTGGCATCGGCCACCAGCACCGTGTAGGCCTTCCAGCCGCGGTGCAGGCCCATGGACATCAGGTCGTTCATGACGTCGTAGCGCGGCGCGACCGAGTCGAACACGCCGCGCACGCGCTGGGCCTTCTCGCCCTCGTCGACCTGCTGGAAACCGAAATGGGTCTTGCTCATGGCGTCCTGCTCCGCGGCGTCAGTGGCCGCAGGCGTGGCCGCCCTTGGCCGCCATCTGCGCGTCGCGCTCGACGCCGGCCTCGGCCAGGCGCTTGTTGTAGTCGGCCCACAGCTGCTCCTGCTGCGCGCCCAGGAAATACAGGTAGTCCCAGGAAAAGATGCCGCTGTCGTGCCCGTCGGAGAACACCGGCTTCACGCCGTAGTTGCCGACCGGCTCCATCTCCACGATGCCGACCTCGCGCTTGCCGGTCTGCAGCACCTCCTGGCCGGGGCCGTGGCCCTGTACTTCGGCCGAAGGCGAGTAGATGCGCATCAGCTCGAACGGAAGACGGAAGCGCGAACCGTCGGCGAAGCCCACTTCCAGCACGCGCGACTGGCCGTGCAAAGTGATCGATTCGCAAGCGGGAGTGTCGGAACGGAGACCTGCCATCCCCCGACTGTACCGGCTCGGCCGCTCAGGCGGGGTGACGAAACCTCGTTGCGAGCTCGGCTTCCAGCGCCGGCAGCAGCGCCGCCACCCCTGCGGCACGCGCGGCATCGGCCGGCCGCGCGGCCGGCGCCCACACCGGCGACGGGTAGCGGCTGTCCCAGTCGAAGCGCGCGATCACGTGCCAGTGCAGGTGCGGCACCATGTTGCCGAGCGCCGCAAGGTTGACCTTGGCGGGCTTCAGGTGGCGCAGCAGCGCGCCCTCGACCCCGGCCACCGCGTCCATGCATTCAGCGCGCTCTGCGGCGGCGAGCTGGGAAAACTCGGCCACGTGCGCGTTCCACACCACGCGGTAGAACGCCGGGAAGCCTTCCTCGTCGGCGCGGATCAGCCGCCAGCGCGGCGTGCGCAGGACCAGCGCGCCGCCGTCGGCGTCGCACAGGGGGCAACCTGGAACGGCCACGACCATGCGCTCAGACCAGCACGCGCTCGATGCCGCCGCTGTTGGCCGCCTGCACGTACTCGGGCATCCAGTTGGCGCCCAGGATCTTGTTGGCCATCTCGACCACGATGTAGTCGGCTTCCAGCAGGCCGTTCTGCAGGTCGTGGCCGTAGCGCGTCAGGCCCTGCAGGCAGCTCGGGCAGCTGGTGAGGATCTTCACGTTGTCCTTTTCGCCGACGGCGCCGGAGGCGCGCAGCGCCGCCTCGTCCTTGCGCAGCTCTTCTTCCTTGCGAAAGCGGATCTGCGTGGAAATGTCGGGCCGCGTCACGCCCAGCGTGCCGGATTCGCCGCAGCAGCGCTCGGACTTGCGCACTTGGTCGCCGACCAGCGCCTTCACCGTCTTCATCGGCTCCTGCAGCTTCATCGGGCTGTGGCAGGGGTCGTGGTACAGGTAGGCGCCGGCGCCTTCGAGCTTCACGCCCTTTTCCAGCAGGAACTCGTGGATGTCCACGATGCGGCAGCCGGGGAAGATCTTGTCGAATTCGTAGCCCTGCAGCTGGTCGTAGCAGGTGCCGCAGCTCACCACCACCGTCTTGATGTCCAGGTAGTTCAGCGTGTTGGCCACGCGGTGGAACAGCACCCGGTTGTCGGTGATGATCTTCTCGGCCTTGTCGAACTGGCCCGAGCCGCGCTGCGGGTAGCCGCAGCACAGGTAGCCGGGCGGCAGCACGGTCTGCACGCCGGCATGCCACAGCATCGCCTGCGTGGCCAGGCCGACCTGCGAGAACAGGCGCTCGGAGCCGCAGCCGGGGAAATAGAACACCGCTTCCGACTCCGGCGTGGTCGCCTGCGGATTGCGGATGATCGGCACGTAGTCCTTGTCCTCGATGTCCAGCAGCGCGCGCGCCGTCTTCTTCGGCAGGCCGCCGGGCAGCTTCTTGTTGATGAAGTGCACCACCTGCTCCTTCACCGGCGCCGTGCCGTGGGTGGACGGCGGCTGCGTCACCTGCTTGCGGGCCAGCCCGCGCAGCAGGTCGTTGGCCAGGCGCTGCACCTTGAAGCCGACATCCACCATCGCCGTGCGCACCAGCTTGATGGTCTGCGGGTTGGTGGCGTTGAGCATCAGCATGGCCGCGGCGTTGCCGGGGCGGAAGCTCTTCTGGCCCATCTTGCGCAGCAGGTTGCGCATGTTCATCGACACGTCGCCGAAGTCGATCTTCACCGGGCAAGGGCTCTCGCACTTGTGGCAGACCGTGCAGTGGTCGGCCACGTCCTCGAACTCCTCCCAGTGCTTGATCGACACGCCGCGGCGCGTCTGCTCCTCGTACAGGAAGGCCTCGACCAAGAGCGAGGTCGCCAGGATCTTGTTGCGCGGGCTGTACAGCAGGTTGGCGCGCGGCACGTGGGTGGCGCACACCGGCTTGCACTTGCCGCAGCGCAGGCAGTCCTTGACGCTGTCGGCGATGGCGCCGATGTCGGACTGCTGCATGATCAGCGACTCGTGGCCCATCAGGCCGAAGCTGGGGGTGTAGGCGTTGGTCAGGTCAGCGTAGGAGGCACCCTCACCCCAGCTTCCCCCGCGCAGCAGCTTGCCCTTGTTGAAGCGCCCCTCGGGGTCGACCCGCTGCTTGTAGTCGGAAAACGGCTGCAGTTCCTCGTCGGTCAGGAACTCCAGCTTGGTGATGCCGATGCCGTGCTCGCCCGAGATCACGCCGTCCAGCGAGCGCGCCAGCACCATGATGCGTTTCACCGCCTCGTGCGCGGCCTGCAGCATGGCGTAGTCGTCGCTGTTGACCGGGATGTTGGTGTGCACGTTGCCGTCGCCGGCGTGCATGTGCAGCGCCACCCACACGCGGCCCTTGAGCACGCGCTTGTGGATCGCATCCACCTCGGCCAGGATCGGCTCGAAGGCGTTGCCGGCGAACACGTTGCGCAGCGGCGCGCGGATCTGCGTCTTCCAGCTGGCGCGCAGGGTGTGGTCCTGCAGCTTGTCGAACAGCTCGTCGGCGTGCGTCAGCCAGTCCTGCCATTCGGCGCGCACGCTGCGCACCAGGTCCACGGCCTGGGCCACGCGGTCTTCCAGCAGTTCGGCCGAGGGGATCTCGCCGGCGTCGTCCTGCTTGCCCAGCGGCAGGTTGCCGCGCAGGAAGAAGGCTTCCAGCTCGTCGGCCAGGCGGATCTTGTTGCGCAGCGACAGCTCGATGTTGATGCGCTCGATGCCGTCGGTGTATTCCGCCATGCGCGGCAGCGGGATCACCACGTCCTCGTTGATCTTGAAGGCGTTGGTGTGCTTGCTGATGGCCGCGGTGCGCTTGCGGTCCAGCCAGAATTTCTTGCGCGCCTCGGGGCTGACGGCGATGAAGCCCTCGCCGCTGCGCGAGTTGGCCAGCCGCACCACCTCGGAGGTGACCCGCGCCACCGCGTCGGCGTCGTCGCCGGCGATGTCGCCCACCAGCACCATTTTCGGCAGGCCGCCGCGCTTGGACTTGGTGGCGTAGCCCACCGCCTTCAGGTAGCGGTCGTCCAGGTGCTCCAGGCCGGCCAGCACCGTGCCCGTGCGCGCCTGCTCGGCGAACATGAAGTCCTTGATCTCGACGATGCTGGGCACCGCGTCGCGCGCGTTGCCGAAGAACTCAAGGCACACCGTGCGGGTGTGCGCCGGCATGCGGTGCACCACCCAGCGCGCGCTGGTGATCAGGCCGTCGCAGCCTTCCTTCTGCACGCCGGGCAGGCCGGACAGGAACTTGTCGGTCACGTCCTTGCCCAGGCCGACCTTGCGGAAGCTGGCGCCGGCGATCTCCAGCCGCTCGGTGCGCACCGGCGTCCTGCCGTCCGCCTCGAAATACTTCAGCTCGAAGGTCGCCACCGGCGCGTCGTGGATCTTGCCCAGGTTGTGGTCCAGGCGCGTGACTTCCAGCCACTGCGCGTCGGGCGTGACCATGCGCCAGGACACCAGGTTGTCCAGCGCCGTGCCCCACAGCACGGCCTTCTTGCCGCCCGCGTTCATGGCCACGTTGCCGCCGATGCACGAGGCCTCGGCCGAAGTCGGGTCCACCGCGAACACGAAGCCGGCCCGCTCCGCCGCGTCGGACACGCGCTGGGTGACCACGCCGGCCTCGGTCCACACGGTCGGCACCGGCTGGGCGTGGCCGGGGATGGCGACGTGCTCCACCTCGGTCATGGCCTCGAGCTTTTCGGTGTTGATGACCGCGCTCTTCCAGCTGAGCGGCACGGCGCCGCCGGTGTAGCCGGTGCCGCCGCCGCGCGGGATGATGGTCAGGCCCAGCTCGATGCAGCCCTTGACCAGGCTGGCCATCTCGGCCTCGGTGTCGGGCGTCAGCACCACGAACGGGTATTCCACGCGCCAGTCGGTCGCGTCGGTCACGTGCGAGACACGCGACAGCCCGTCGAACTTGATGTTGTCTTTCGCCGTGAGGCGGCGCAGCGTGCGCGTGGTGCGGCTGCGCAGCGCGGCCGCTTCGGTGAACGAGGCGTCGAACGCCTTCACCGCCGCCTGGGCCGCCGCCAGCAGCTCGCCGACCAGGGTGTCGCGCTGCGCGTCCGAGTCGGGCGTGCGGCGCTTGCCGACCTCGTTCAGCCGGTGCTGCAGCGCCTCCACCAGCAGGCGGCGGCGCTTGGGGTTGTCCAGCAGGTCGTCCTGCAGGTAGGGGTTGCGCTGGACCACCCAGATGTCGCCCAGCACCTCGTACAGCATGCGCGCGGAGCGGCCGGTGCGGCGCTCGTCGCGCAGGCGGTCCAGCACGTCCCAGGCCTTGGCGCCCAGCAGCCGGATCACGATCTCGCGGTCGGAGAACGAGGTGTAGTTGTACGGGATCTCGCGCAGCCGGGGCGCGTGGTCGTCGAGCGAGGCCGCGAGTTGTTGCAGTGTCGTAGGAGCGTTCATCAGGCGGGTGTTCAGCCAGACGAGAGAGGGACAACTCGGCTGAAGGAGGATGTTACCGCACCGCAGCAAACGCATGGGCGCTCATGGGAAACCCGCTTGCGGCGGGTGGTACGGTCCCGTTTACCATCGCTGTCACAAATGAACCGTAGAGTCGCGCCTCTTCAAGCGCAGCATTACCTCAGGAACCCAGGAGTCCCCCCATGAAGCAGAAACTTTGCGCATTCGCGCTGGCCGCCGCCGCCGCGTGCTCGGTCCAGGCCCAGACGGAAATCCAGTGGTGGCATTCGATGACCGCCGTGAACAACGAGTGGGTCAACGACCTGGCCAAGGATTTCAACGCCCGCCAGAAGGACTACAAGATCATGCCCGTCTACAAGGGCAGCTACGACGAGTCCATGACGGCCGCCATCGCCGCCTTCCGCGCCGGCAACGCCCCGCACATCCTGCAGGTGTTCGAGGTCGGCACCGCCACCATGATGGCCAGCAAGGGCGCCGTGGTGCCCGTCACCAAGCTGATGAACGACGCCGGCAAGAAGTTCGACGCGTCGGCCTACATCCCCGCCGTGGCCGGCTACTACACGGCGCCGAACGGCCAGATGATGAGCATGCCGTTCAATAGCTCGACCACGGTGTTCTACATCAACAAGGACGCCTTCGACAAGGCCGGCCTGGATACCAGCAAGCCGCCCGCCACCTGGCCCGAAGTGGCGCTGGCCGCCGCCAAGCTCAAGGCCAGCGGCCACAAGTGCCCCCTCACCATCGCCTGGCAGGGCTGGACCCAGCTGGAGAGCTTCTCCACCTGGCACAACACGCTGCTGGCCACCAAGGACAACGGCCTGAAGGGCATGGACGCGCGGCTGGTCGGCAACTCGCCGCTGCACGTGCGGCACATCGAGAACCTGGGCAACATGGCCAAGCAGGGCCTGTTCGTCTACAAGGGCCGCAACAACACCGCCGAGGGCTCCTTCGTCTCCGGCGAGTGCGCCATGATCACCACCTCGTCCGGCTTCTACGGCAACGTGGCCAAGAACGCCAAGTTCAAGTACGCCGTCGCCCCCCTGCCCTACTACCCCGACGTGCCGGGCGCGCCGCAGAACACCGTCATCGGGGGCGCCAGCCTGTGGGTGATGTCGGGCAAGAAGCCCGAGGAGTACAAGGGCGTCGCCAGCTTCTTCGAGTACCTGTCCAACCCCGAGGTGCAGTCGGCCAGCCACAAACGCACGGGCTACCTGCCGATCACCACGGCGGCGTTCAAGCTGACCGAGGAGTCGGGCTTCTACAAGCAGAACCCCGGCACCGACACGGCCGTCAACCAGATGATCCGCAAGACCACCGACAAGTCGCGCGGCATCCGGCTGGGCAACTACGTGCAGATCCGCACCATCGAGGACGAGGAATTCGAGCAGGTGTGGGGCGGCAAGAAGACGGCCAAGGAAGCGCTGGACTCGATCGTCAAGCGCGGCAACGAGCTGCTCGAGCGCTTCGAAAAAGCAAACAAGGGCTGAACAACGCAAACCCGCATGGCAACAGGGCCCGCCAGGGCCTTGTTGCCGTCTGACCCATGGAAAAGAAAGTCACCTTCCGCTCCACGTGGCTGCCCTGGGTGCTGCTCGCACCCCAGGTCGCCATCATCGCCGTGTTCTTCTTCTGGCCCGCGGGCCAGGCGCTGGTGCAGTCGTTCCAGCAGCAGGACGCCTTCGGCACCTCGGTGCAGTGGGTGGGGCTGGAGAACTTCCGCAACCTGTTCAACGACGCCAGCTACCTCGAGTCGTTCAAGACGACGGCGTATTTCTCGCTGCTGGTGGCGTCGCTGGGCATCGTGCTGTCGCTCGTGCTGGCGTATTTCGCCGACCGCGCGGTGCGCTCGGCGCTCGCCTACCGAACCCTCCTGATCTGGCCGTATGCCGTGGCGCCCGCCGTGGCCGGCGTGGTGTGGCTGTTCCTCTTCTCGGGCAGCATCGGCGTCATCGCCTACTGGATCCACAGCTGGAACCTGCCGTGGGACCCGCTGCTCAACGGCAACCACGCCATGGCGCTGGTGGTCATGGCGGCCGTCTGGAAGCAGCTCTCCTACAACTTCCTGTTCTTCGTGGCCGGCCTGCAGAGCGTGCCCAAGTCGCTCGTCGAGGCGGCCGCCATCGACGGTGCCGGTCCCTGGCGGCGCTTCTGGAGCATCCAGTTCCCGCTGCTGTCGCCCACCACGTTCTTCCTGCTGGTGATCAACGTCGTCTACGCCTTCTTCGACACGTTCGGCATCATCGACGCGGCCACGCACGGCGGCCCGGGCAAGGACACGGCGATCCTGGTCTACAAAGTGTACTTCGACGGCTTCAAGGCCCTGGACCTGGGCGGTTCGGCCGCGCAATCGGCGGTGCTGATGGTGATCGTGATCGCGCTCACCGTCGTGCAGTTCCGGTTCGTCGAGAAGAAGGTGAATTACTGATGGTCGAGCGCAACCGCTTTCTCGGCATCCTCACGCACGTCATCCTGATCCTCGGCGTGCTGGTGGTCGCCTTCCCCGTGTACCTGACCTTCGTCGCGTCCACCCACACCACCCAGGACGTCCTGCAGGTGCCGATGCCGCTCACGCCGGGCCCGCACCTCATCGACAACTACAAGGCGGCCCTGTCCGGCGAGCGCTCGGGCGGCGGCTCGCACGCACCGGTGGCCCGCATGATGACGGTGAGCCTGGTGATGGCGCTGTCCATCGCCCTCGGCAAGATCGCCATTTCCCTGCTGTCGGCGTTCGCCATCGTGTACTTCCGCTTTCCGTTCCGCATGGCGTTCTTCTGGGCGATCTTCATCACGCTGATGCTGCCGGTGGAAGTGCGCATCCTGCCCACCTACAAAGTCGTGTCCGACCTGGGGCTGCTGAACTCCTACGCCGGCCTCACCGTCCCGCTCATCGCGTCGGCGACGGCCACGTTCCTGTACCGGCAGTTCTTCCTGACCGTGCCCGACGAACTGGCCGAAGCGGCGCGGATGGACGGCGCCGGGCCGCTGCGCTTCTTCAAGGACGTGCTGCTGCCGCTGTCGGCCACCAGCACGGCCGCCCTGTTCGTCATCCAGTTCATCTACGGCTGGAACCAGTACCTGTGGCCGCTGCTGATCACCACCAACGAAAGCATGTACCCGGTCGTGCTGGGCATCAAGCAGATGATGCCCACCGGCGGCGACGCGCAGGTGGAATGGAACGTCGTGATGGCCACCGCCATCCTGGCGATGCTCCCGCCTGCGCTGGTGGTCACGCTCATGCAGAAATGGTTCGTCAAGGGCCTCGTGGACACGGAAAAATAACATGGCAGCCATTTCATTGCGCAACGTCGTCAAGCGCTACGGCACGGGCAAGCAGCAACTGCAGGTGATCCACGGCGTGAACGCGGACGTCGCGGATCGCGAGTTCATCGTCATCGTCGGCCCGTCGGGCTGCGGCAAGTCGACGCTGCTGCGGATGGTCGCCGGGCTCGAGGAGATCTCGGACGGCGAGATCGCCATCGGCGGGCGCGTCGTCAACGAAGTCGAGCCGGCCGAGCGCGACATCGCCATGGTGTTCCAGAACTATGCGCTGTACCCGCACATGAGCGTGTACGACAACATGGCCTACGGGCTGAAGATCAAGAAGATGCCCGTGGCGGAGATCAAGACGCGCGTGGACAAGGCCGCCGGCATCCTGGAGCTGGGTCACCTGCTGGAGCGCAAGCCGCGCCAGCTGTCGGGCGGCCAGCGCCAGCGCGTGGCCATGGGCCGCGCCATCGTGCGCCAGCCGCAGGTGTTCCTGTTCGACGAGCCGCTGTCCAACCTGGACGCCAAGCTGCGCGCGCAGACACGCATCGAGATCCAGAAGCTGCACCGCGAGCTGGGCATCACCTCGCTGTTCGTCACGCACGACCAGGTCGAGGCGATGACCCTGGCGCAGCGCATGATCGTGATGAACGCCGGGCGCATGGAGCAGTTCGGCACGCCCGAAGAGGTCTACCACACGCCGGCCACCACCTTCGTCGCCAGCTTCATCGGCTCGCCGCCCATGAACCTGCTGAAGAACGCGCCCGGCGGGCGGCCCGGCGCCATCACCGGCGTGCGGCCCGAGCACCTGGACGTCGGCGACCACGGCTGGGAAGTGCGCGTGGACACGGTGGAACTGCTGGGCGCCGAGCGCCTGATCTACGGCCAGCTCGCGGGTGAGCCGCTGATCGTGCGCACCGAGGAAGGCCAGCCGCCGCCGGCGCCGGATTCGGTGATCCACGTGCGCCCGCGCGAAGGCCGGCTGCACCACTTCGACGCGGCCACCGGGCAGCGCATCGCCGCATGAGCGCGGCGGGAATGCGGGCGTGGCCGTATGCGCGCTGGGTGGCGCACCGCGGCGCGGGAAAGCTCGCGCCGGAGAACACCATGGCCGCATTCCGGCTCGGCGCGCAGCATGGCTACCGCATGTTCGAATGCGACGCCAAGCTGTCGGCCGACGGCGTGGTGTTCCTGATGCACGACGCCACGCTGGAGCGCACCACCAACGGCCACGGCACGGGCGGCGAGCTCGCCTGGCACGCGCTGTCGCAGCTGGATGCCGGCGGCTGGCACTCGCGGGCCTACGCGGGTGAGCCGCTGGCCACGCTGGACAACCTGGCGCGCTTTTGCATCGCCAACGGCCACATGCTCAACGTCGAGATCAAGCCCACGCCCGGCACGGACGCGAAGACCGGCGAGGCCATCGCGCGCGAAGCCGCGCGCCTGTGGGTAGGCCGGGGCGTGCCGCCGTTCCTGACCTCGTTTCGCGTGGATGCGCTGGCCGCCGCACGCGCGGCCGCGCCGGAACTGCCGCGCGGATTGCTGCTGGATGCGCTGCACCCCGACTGGCTGCAGGTCGCGCGGTCGCTGGATTGCGCGGCGGTGGTGTTCAACCACGCGCTATGGGATGCCGGCACTGTCGCGCAAGCCAAGGCAGCCGGGCTGCGCTGCCTGAGCTACACCGTGAACGACGAATGGGCCGCCGAACGCCTGTGGGCACTCGGCACCGACGGCATCATCACCGACCGGGTCGACCTGTTCGTGCCGGGCTGAGGCGCCGCCTCCGGGTTACTTGAGGTCGCCGGCCAGCGACGCCAGCGTCTCCGCCGCGATGGTCACGTGCGCCGGGTAGTTGGTGTGGTCGCAGCCCAGCTTCACGGCGGCGCCGGCCTTGATGGCGCTGCACATTGCCGGCGTGAACTCGAAGCGCAGGAAATGCACCGCCGAGGTCTTCTCGTCGTTCTCGCGGTCCAGGTCCTCGTCGGCGATGGCGTACACGCGCGGGTGGCCCTCCACCTCGGCGAACATGCGGTCTTCCACGCCGATCAGCCGGGCCAGTTCGCGCTTGCGCTCGTTGGCGTCCGGATACTCGATCAGCATGGTGGCCTTCCAGTTGCTGCCGTCCGGCACCAGCGGCGCATAGGAATCGACCTCCGACTGGATGCCTTCGTCCTCGAAGATCTTCTCCACGCGCAGCATCTCCTGGATCTGGTAGCGCATGGTCAGCTCGCTTTCGAACTGCACCGTGATGTGCTCGCCCAGGTGCACGTTGCGCAGCTTGCGGTGGGCGATGACCTCGCCCTTGTGCAGCTTGCGCCAGCGGCTGTACGCCTCCAGCGTCATGAGGTTGTCGACGGTGATCTTGCCGGTCAGTTGCATGGCGTTGCGTCCGTCATTCGAGTCCATAGGCCTTGCGCACCAGCGACAGCGGGTGCTCCAGCTGCGGGGCGCCGAGCTCGTTGCGCTCGAAGCCCTGCGCGATGTGGTGGCCGGCCAGCGCGCAGTCGGAGCTGATGTAGTCGGGCTGGCCGCCGGCGGGATGGTCCGCCATCTTCTTGAACAGCGGCTTGCCGATCTTCATGGCGGTTTCGTGCGTCGCCTTCTTCACGCCGTAGGTGCCGGCGTGGCCGGAGCAGCGCTCGTTGGTGTGCACCGTGGTGCCGGGAATCATCTTCAGCAGCTCCTCGGTCTTCCTGCCGATGTTCTGCACCCGCGAGTGGCAGGGCACGTGGTAGCTGACCTTGCCGAGCGGCTGCGGAAATTCGGTCTTCAGCAGCCCGTCGCGCCGGCGCGAGGTGAGGTACTCGAAGGGGTCCCACATCGCTTCCTTGACCGCCTGCGCCTCGGCGTCGTCGGGATACATCAGCGGGATTTCCTGCTTGAACATCAGCGTGCAGCTGGGCACCGGCGACAGGATCGCGTAGCCGTCTTTCGCGTAGCGCGCCAGCATCGGCACATTGGCGCGCTTGCTTTCGTCCACCGAGTCGAGGTCGCCCAGCTCCAGCTTGGGCATGCCGCAGCACTTCTCTTTTTCGACCACCACGTAGGGAACGGCGTTGTGCTCCAGCACCTTCAACAGGTCCAGGCCGATGCCCGGCTCGTTGTAGTTGACGTAGCAGGTGGCGAAGATCGCCACCTTGCCCGGCGTGCGCTCGCCGTCGCGCACCGGGTGTTCGGTGCTGTCGGGCGCGGCCCCACGGAAGCGGCGCGTGGCCAGCGCCGGCAGCCAGGCGTTGCGGTCCACATGCAGCGTTTTTTCCAGCGCGGCGCGCATCGGCTTGGTCTGGTTCACCGCGTTGGCAACCTGCGACACGATCGGGATGCCGGCGAACTGGCCGTGCACGTCGGTCGACGACAGCAGTTTCGCGCCGAAGTCGACGCCGCCCTGCTTGAACTTGATGGCCTTGGCGCGCAGCATGGTGTGCGGGAAGTCCAGGTTCCACTCGTGCGGCGGCACGTAGGGGCACTTGGTCATGTAGCACAGGTCGCACAGGTAGCACTGGTCGACCACCTTCCAGTAGTCCTTCTTGTCCACGCCGTCGACTTCGCCGGTCTTGCTCTCGTCGACCAGGTCGAACAGGGTCGGGAACGACGCGCACAGGCTCACGCAGCGGCGGCAGCCGTGGCAGATGTCGAAGATGCGCTCCAGCTCCTTGAAGGTGGCTTCTTCGTCGTAGTACTCGGGATTCTTCCAGTCGATGGGATGGCGCGTGGGCGCCTCCAGATTGCCTTCGCGGGCGGCCATGTGTTGTCGTTCTCCGATGACGAAATGACGCCGCCGCTGCGCGGCGTGCATGACGGAATGACAGGGACGGGCGCTGTCATTTCGTCATGCATCGGGCGCGAGCCCGATGCAGTCATGGCGCGGGCGAAGCCGCGCCGGTCATGCACGCTCAGTCGGTCAGCTCGTTCAGGGCCTTCTGGTAGCGGTTGGCGTGGGAGCGCTCGGCCTTGGCCAGCGTCTCGAACCAGTCGGCGATCTCGTCGTGGCCTTCCTCGCGCGCGGTCTTGGCCATGCCCGGGTACATGTCGGTGTACTCGTGGGTTTCGCCGGCCACGGCGGCCTTGAGGTTGTCGCGGGTCGGGCCGATCGGCAGGCCGGTGGCCGGGTCGCCGCACTGCTCCAGCCATTCCAGGTGGCCGTGCGCGTGGCCGGTCTCGCCTTCGGCGGTGGAGCGAAACAGCGCCGCCACGTCGTTCTGGCCTTCCACGTCGGCCTTGTTTGCGAAGTACAGGTAGCGGCGGTTGGCCTGGGATTCACCCGCGAACGCGGCCTTCAGGTTTTCTTCGGTCTTGGAGCCTTTGAGAGCTGCCATCGGTTTCTCCTTGTGGTTGATGAACGGGCGCGGTGCGTCCGGATGGGCCGAGCGTAGCCTCCGGCTGCAGACGCGTCTAATAGTGCAGGTCAATGCAAGTCATTGACGTACGCTATCAATACAGTCCAGTTGATTGCCAGAAGCAAGCGCGCATTCTAGGGCTTGTTTGTGGCATCTCAAAATTACGATACAGTAAACGCATTACGCATAGGTAAATCAGGAGATGCCCATGGCCGCCGTTCCGCAAGCAAGCAGCGCCCTGCCCGCGCCGCCGCCCATCCACCAGCTGCACCACTACGCCTACCGGGCCAAGGATGCGGAGGAAACGCGCCGCTTCTACGAGGACATCCTGGGCCTGCCGCTCTACCACATCATCCAGAGCGATGTGGTGCCGAGCACCGGCGAATACTGCCCCTACACGCACTTCTTCTTCCGGCTGCAGGACGGCTCCTTCATCGCCTTCTTCGACCTGGGCGACGACCAGGCCAGCGAGCCCTCGCCCAACACGCCCAAGTGGGTCAACCACATTTCCTTCCGCGTCGACTCCATCCAGGCGCTGCAGGACATGAAGGCGCGGCTGGAGGCCGCCGGCGTCGAGGTGCTGGGCATCACCGACCACCACATCTTCCACAGCATCTATTTCTTCGACCCCAACGGCGTGCGGCTGGAGCTCACCGCGCAGCTGGCCGACGAGTTCCAGATGCTGCAGGAGAGCAAGACGGCGCATGCGCGGCTGAACGAATGGACGGCGCGCAAGGAACAATGGCGGCGCGACCGCGCGGCCGGCCAGGCGGGCGAGGCGCTCAAGCCGCAGCGCAACGACCGGCCCGAGTTCGCGAAGAAGTGACAGCACCCACAAGGACAGCGCGCATGACGGAGCGTTACGGCGACACCGCCTTCACCAACGGCTACGAGTTCGCCCAGGGCGGCGGCTACACCCTGCCGGAATACCCGTTCGAGGCGCCGCCCGAGCTGGGCAGCGGGCAGCCGGGCCATGCGCCGATCGTGATCGTCGGTGGCGGCATCACCGGGCTGACCATGGCCTGCGCGCTGGCGGCCTACGGCGTGCCGGCGGTGCTGCTGGACGAGGACAACACGGTCGGCGTCAAGGGCGCGTCGTCGCGCGGCATCTGCTACACGCAGAAGTCGCTGGAGATCTTCCAGCGCCTGGGCATCTACGGGAAGATCGCCGCCAAGGGCACACAGTGGAGCGTGGGCCGCACCTTCGCCGGCGACGACGAGGTCTATTCCTTCGACCTGCGCGCGCAAAGCGGCTACAACCTGTCGGCCCAGCCGCCCTTCATCAACATCCAGCAGTTCTACATCGAGGCCTTCCTGGTCGACCGCATCTACGAACTCGGCCACGTGGAGCTGCGCTGGTGCAGCCGCGTCACCGGGTTCCGCCAGGACGCGGACGGCGCGGTGCTGGATGTGAACACGCCGGCCGGCGACTACCAGCTGCGCTGCGCGCACGTGATCGACGCCACCGGCTCGCACAGCCCGTTCCGCGAATGGGCCGGCGCGTCCCTCACCTCCAAGCGCGGCGACGACCGCTGGTGCATCGCCGACGTGCGCTTCACCAAGCACCCGCCGGTGGAGCGCCACACCTGGGTGGAGGCACCGTTCAACGAGAACCGCGCGGTCTGGCAGCACCTGATGGCCGACGACGTCTGGCGCATCGACTACCAGATGGCGCCCGATGCCGACCCGGCCTACGTCAGCCGCGAAGACGTGGTGCGCGAGCGCCTGGCGCGCCAGTTCGGCGCCGACGTGGAGGTCGAGATCGTCTGGGTCGGCCCCTATGCCTACCGCAGCGAATGCATCGACCGCATGCGCCACGGCCGCGTGTTCTTCATGGGCGACGCCGCCAAGATCGTCAGCCCGTTCGGCGCGCGCGGCGGCAACACCGGCATTGCCGACGCCGACAACCTGGCCTGGAAGCTGGCCGCCGTGCTGCGGGGCCGTGCGCCCGAGGCGCTGCTGGACAGCTTCCACGACGAGCGCCATGAGGCGGCGCAGCAGAACGTGATGGTGACCAACCGCACCGCGCGTTTCCTGCGGCCCGCCACGCCGGTGGAGCAGCTGTTCCGCACTGCGGCGCTGAGCCTGGCGCGCCAGCACGAATTCGCCCGCAGCCTGGTCAACACCGGCCGCATGGCGGTGGCCAATCCCTACACCCGCTCGCCCGTGTGCGAGCCCGCCACCGGCGGCTTGTCGGTGCAGAACGTGGAATTCCAGTGGGCCGATGGATCCACCGGTGGCGTCACCGAGCTGCTGCGCTGGGCCGACGGCCATCTGCTGGTGCTGCTGTTCGGTGCGGCCGCGCCGGCGGAACTCAAGCGGCTGCGCAGCCTGTGCGAGACCGCGCCGGTGCGCTGCGTGCAGGTGCTGCGCGCGGGCGAGCGGGCCGGCGCCACCGAGCACGTGCGCGATGCGCGCGGGCACCTGGAAGGCGCCTGCCACTTGGACGGCGGCGCCTGGGCGCTGGTGCGTCCGGACGCCTACGTGGCTGCCACCGGCGCCGGTGTGGACGCGGCGCTGGTGCATGCCGTCGGCCGTGCGCTCGGCGCCACCTTGCTGCAGGAAGAGGCCGCATGAGCATGAAGACCACCACCCATTTCGAGGATGCCGACGCTTTCTACGAGCAATTGCTGGATGCGCACCGGGACCTCAGCACCGAACAGTCGGCCCTGCTGAATGCCCGCCTGATCCTGCTGCTGGCCAACCAGGTGGGCGACGCGCGTGTGCTGCAGGATTGCATCGAGGCGGCGCGCCGGCTGCCCTCCTGAATCAGGCGCCCGCGCGGGCGAACTGCGCGGGCGTCTGCCCGCTCCAGCGGCGGAACGCGCGCGAGAACGCGCTCTCGTCGGAAAACCCCAGCCGCTCCCCGACCGCCGCCACCGGCTGGCCGGCGCGCAACGCCTGCACCGCCATCTCGTGCAGCAGCGCTTCGCGCAGGCTCTTGAACGAAATGCCTTCTTCCGCCAGCTTGCGGTTCAGGTGGCGCCCGCTCATGCCCAGCTGCTCGCCGATGCGGTCCTTGCCCCAGCGCGGGTGCAGGCGGATCCACTGCTGCGTGCGCGCTGAGACGCTGCCGGACGGCAGGGCCGCGAGCATGTCGTCGGCCAGCATCCGCAGGTGCGCATGCAGGCGCGCGCCGGCGTGCACCAGCTCCAGCGCGAGCACGTCCTCGTCCATCGCCACGGCGCTTGCCGAATGCCCGAACTCCACCGGGCAGCCGAGCACGGCTTCGTAGTCGGCCACCGGCGCGCGCGCCGCATGCGCGAACCGCACGGCGCGCGGCTGGAAGCGGCCATTGGTCATCCAGCGCGCCAGGTTCAGCACGCAGGCCAGCGCCGCTTCCACGCGGAAGTCGCGCCAGGCCTGGTAGTCCGGCAGGTAGTGCAGCACCACCTCGCCCGACAGCCGTTCGGCTTCGAAGCGGGCGTTGTCGCCGATGATGGGCGCGTACTCGGTGAGCACCTCCAGCGCGTCGCCCAGGCTGTCGCAGCTGAGCAGCAGCATGCCGACGATGTCCAGGTGGCCGGCCTGCAGCCCGGCGCCCAGGCGCAGGCCTGCCAGCGGGTCGGTGGAAGCATCGGCGAACAGCGTCCACAGCGCGTCCTGCTGCGCGGCCTGCATGCGCGCGCGGTGGGCCACGGCTTCGCGCAGGGGCGCGGGCACGTCGGCGCCATGGCGCTGCGCCGCTTCCAGGATGGCCTGGGCGAAGCGGGTGGTGACGCTGGCGTGGTCGGGGGCTGCGGTCACGGCATGTCTCGATCTGCCGCCGCCTTGTCCCGAATGGACGGCGGCCGCGCGGCCAGTGTGCCCTAAAGTGGCTGCAAGCCGCGACGCCAGAGCGCGGCGCGAGGAGACAGGCCATGGCCCCGATTGACCAGGTCCAGCTGAACTTCAACCCGCAGACGCTCACGCTGCTGAACGCGGTGCTGGGGTTCGTGATGTTCGGCGTCGCGCTCGAGCTGAAGGTGGACGACTTCCGCACCGCGTTGAAGACGCCGCGGGCATTGGCGCTGGGCCTGCTCGGCCACCACGTGCTGTTCCCGGCGATGACCTACGTGCTGGTCTGGCTGCTGCGCCCGCAACCCAGCATCGCGCTCGGCATGATCCTGGTGTCGTCCTGCCCGGCCGGCCACATCTCGAACTTCCTGGTGCACTACGCGCGCGGCAACACCGCCCTGTCGGTCAGCGTGAGCGCGCTGTCCACGGCGGTCGCCATGGTCATGACGCCGCTGAATTTCGCGTTCTGGGGATCGTTGCACCCGATCACCAGCGGGCTGATGCGCGAAGTGGCCATGAGCCCCTGGCAGATGCTGGAGGTGATCGTGCTGCTGCTGGGCGTGCCGCTGGTGCTGGGCATGGGCGTGGCGCGGCGCTGGCCGCGCTTCGCCGAACGCGTGCGCAAGCCGATGAAGTGGCTCTCGCTGCTGGTGCTGGTGGCCTTCATCGTCGGCGCGCTGGCCGCCAACTTCCGCCACTTCCTGGCCTACATCGGGTTCGTGCTGCTGGTGGTCTTCATCCACAACCTGCTGGCGCTGGTCACCGGCTACAGCCTGGCTGCCGCGGCGCGGCTGCCCGAGCGCGACCGGCGCGCCATCACCTTCGAGATGGGCATCCAGAACTCGGGCCTGGGGCTGATCCTGATCTTCAACTTCTTCCACGGCCTGGGCGGCATGGCGATCGTCACCGCATGGTGGGGCATCTGGCACATCGTCGCCGGCATGGCGCTGGCCAGCTGGTGGAAGCAGCGCGATCCGGGCGGGCAGGCCGAGGCGCTTGCGCAGCGCGAGGCGCAGGCATGAGCGGAAGCCGCGTGCTCGTCACGGGCGCCGGCGGCTACCTGGGCTCGCAGGTGGTCGCGCGGCTTGCCGCCGACGGCACGCCGCGCGAGCGCATCGTCGCGCACGACCTGCGGCCGCCGGCCACGCGCCTGCCGGGCGTCGCGTACGTGGTGGGCGACATCCGCGCGCCCGAACTGGTGGATGTCGTCGGTGAGCACGCCATCGACACGGTGGTGCACCTGGCCTCGATCGTCACGCCGGGCCGCGGCAGCGACCGCGCGCGCGAGTACGACGTGGACGTCAACGGCACGCGCAACGTGCTGGGCGCCTGCGTCGCGCAGGGCGTGCGGCGCATCGTGGTGTCTTCCAGCGGCGCCGCCTACGGCTACCACGCCGACAACCCGGACTGGATCACCGAGGACCAGCCGCTGCGCGGCAACGAGGTGTTCGCCTATGCGCACCACAAGCGGCTGGTGGAGGAATTGCTGGCCCGCTACCGCGCCAGCCACCCGCGGCTGCAGCAGGTGGTGCTGCGCATCGGCACCATCCTGGGCACCACCGTGCGCAACCAGATCACCGACCTGTTCGAGAAGCCGCGGCTGCTGGCCATCGCGGGCGCCGACAGCCCGTTCGTGTTCATCTGGGACCAGGACGTCGTCTCCATCGTCGTGCGCGCGGTCGACGGCGCGCCGGCCGGCATCTACAACGTGGCGGGCGATGGTGCGCTGACGATCCACGAGATCGCCGCGCGTCTGGGCAAGCGCTGCCTGGTGCTGCCGGCCTGGCTGCTGCGCAGCGCGCTGGCAGCGTTGAAACCGCTGGGCCTCACGCAGTACGGGCCCGAGCAGCTCGACTTCCTGCGCTACCGGCCGGTGCTGCTCAACACGCGGCTGAAAACCGGGTTCGGCTACACGCCACGCTACAGCTCGGCGGAGGTGTTCGAGCTGTACCGCGCGTCGCGCCAGGCGGGCGCATGAGGCGGCGGCGCTTCGGCAACGCGGTGGTGGTGGTCACCGGTGCCGCCGGCGGCCTGGGACGCAGCCTGTGCCTGCGCTTCGCCCGGGACGGCGCACGCATCGCCGCGCTGGACCGCGACGACGCGGCGCTGCGCTGCCTGGCGGCCGAGCTGCAGGCCGTGGGTTGCGAGTCGCTGTGCATCCCCTGCGACGTGGCCGACGAGCAGGCCTGCGCCGACGCCATGCGCCAGGTCGTGGAGGGCTTCGGCGGCATCGACCTGCTGGTGAACAACGCCGGCATCGCGCACCGCAGCGCCTTCGCGGCGACGCGCTGCGAAGTGATCCGCCGCGTGATGGCCGTGAACTTCTTCGGCGCGGTGCACTGCACGCAGGCGGCCCTGGGATCGCTGCGGGCGTCGCGCGGCATGGTGGTGGCGGTCTCCAGCGTGGCCGGGTTCTCGCCGCTGGTCGCGCGCACCGGCTATGCCGCCAGCAAGCACGCGCTGCATGGCTTCTTCGACAGCCTGCGGACCGAGCTGGCCGATGACGGCGTGGACGTGCTGCTGGTCTGCCCGTCCTTCATCGCCACCGGCATCGACCGCGCGGCCCTGGGCGGCGACGGCCGGCCGGCGCGCCATGCGCGCGCCACCACCGGTGCGCAGGCGAGTCCCGGCGACGTTGCCGACGCGGTGTTCGAGGCAGCGTCGCGGCGACAGCGCCTGCTGCTGTTCGGCGCCACCGCGTACCTGGCGTGGTGGATCAGCCGCCTGGCGCCCGGCCTGTACGCCGCCCTGATGCGCCGCCGCCTGCGCGGCGAGTGGGACGCACTGCCTTCACACTGAGGAGAGTTTCGCGATGGCGCTCTTGCACCCGATCTTCCGCGCCTGTGTGCTGCTGGCCGGCACCGTGGCGGCGGCCGCCCACGCCTTCCCGCTGCAGGTGCGCAGCGAGGACGGCAAGCCGCTGCCGCTGGTCATGGTCACGCGAGCGCCGCAGCCGCGGCCCGCGGCCGACACATCCGACAACGGCTATGCGCCCTCGGGCAAGCCGCAGCAGGGCGCGTGGGAGACGACGCGCTTCAGCGACGCCCAGGGCCGCGTGGAGATGCCCGATGCCGCGGGCGCGTTCACGCTGCGGCTGCGCAGGCCGGGTTTCCGCGACCTGGTGCTCGCCTCCAAGGACCTGGCCGGCAAGGACACTGTCACGCTGGTGGCCGAGACATCCGTGCGCGCGCTCGCCGAGCAGCGGCCATCCAATGCCTGGACCGCCACGCTGTCCACCGCCATGCCCGACCCGGCCCTGCGCAAGGAATTCATGCTGCAGTGCGGCTTCTGCCACCAGCAGGGCTCGGCCTTCCTGCGGCGCGAACGTGGCGCCGCCGAATGGGACGGCACCATCCGCCGCATGGTGGGTTACGGCTCGCGCCTGTCCAGCGAGGCGCGCAAGTCGCTGCCGGCGGTGCTGGAAGCGCACTGGAAGGAGATCTCCGCGCATCCCGAGCGGGTGCCCGCCGGCACGCCCTGGGGCGAATACCTGCCGCGCGCCCAGGTCGACGAATTGCCGCTGGGCGACCGGTTCTCGCAGATGCACGACCTGCTCGCGCACAGCAACGGCATGGTCTACGTGGGCGACAACCTGCAGGACCGGCTGTACGAGGTCGATCCCGCCACCGGCGCCTACACGGTCCACCGCCTCCCGCACGCGCCAGACGACGTGCCGGGCGGGCTGGTGGCTGGGCGGCTGCGCGATTTCCCGAAGCACGAGGCCTACCAGGGCCTGCATTCGCTGGCCGAGTCGCGCAAGGACGGCCACATCTTCCTCACACCTTCCTCCCAGCGGCGCCTGCTGGAGTTCGACCCGAAGACCAAACGCTTCACCAGCCACGCCATGCCCGGCGGCTTCTACCCGCACACGGTGCGCGTGGACGCGAAAGACCGCGTCTGGTTCACGCTGGCGCTGTCGAACCAGGTGGCGATGTTCGACCGCACCACGGCGAGCTTCCGCCTCTATGACCTGCCATTCCGCAGCTGGATGGAGAAGCTCACGACCCGGCTCACGCCGTTCTTCTTCAAGCTGATCGGCTGGGGCATCCCGATCGCCAACTGGGTGAAGGTGGACCACGCCTCCACCGGCGTGCCGCTGCCCTACGGCATCGACATCACGCCCGACGGCAAGGTCTGGTTCGCGCGGCTGCACACCGACGAGATCGGCCGCATCGATCCCGACAGCGGCGCGGTGACCATGGTCGCGACACCGCTGCGCGCGCCGCGGCGCCTGCGCAGCGACCGCGACGGCAACCTGTGGATCTCGATGTTCAGCGAGTCGGCCGTGCTGCGCTACGAGCCGGCGACAGGACGCTTCACCACCTTCGAGATGCCGGTGGCGCCCAAGGGCAGCGACACGCCGTACGCGCTGAACGTCGACCGCCAGCGCCACCAGGTGTGGGTGACCGGCACCAACTCGGATTCGGCGCAGCGGCTGGACATCGCCACCGGCCGCTGGCAGTTCTATCCGCTGCCGCGCAAGGCCACCTTCACGCGCGACGTGGAGTTCGGCCCGCGCGGCGAGGTGTTCCTGTCCAGCGCGAGTTTTCCGTCCTGGCACATCGAGGACGCGCAGCCCACGCTGATCCGCCTGGTCCCCGCCGCGGCCCCATGATCCGCCGCCACGGGCTGTTCCTGCTGTCGTGCCTGCTGGCGTTCACCGGCGGGCACATGTTCAACTACACCGTCATCCTGTACCTGCAGGAAACCGTGGGCTCCGAGTTGCTGTCGGGCCTGGGCTTCGGCCTGGCGTTCGGCAGCTCCATCGTGTTCGGCTGGTTCGCCGGCGCGCTGTGCGACCGCGTGGCACCCGGCCGCGTGATCCACGGCGCGCAGGCCTTGTTCCTGGTCGGGCTGGGTTGCCTGTGGTGGGCCGAGCACGGGGGCGTGCCGTCGCTGCGCATCGCGTTCGCTTTGCTGGGCGCGTTTGCGGGCGGGCTGGCTTGGTCGTTCGCCGGCCCCGCGCGGCTCGCCACGCTGGGCCAGATCGCCGCGACAGCGGAACTGCGGCCGCTGACCATCCTGTTCAACCTGCAGGTGCTGGTGGGCTTCGGGCTGGCGCCGCTCGTCATCGGGCTGATCCGCAGCCGCAGCGGCTGGGCCGCCGTCGAGGCTGTGGCAGCCGCGCTGTTCGTGGCGGCGTCCGCGCTGCTGCTGGGCCTGCGCACATACGCCACCGCCTCCGCGGGCACTGGCGTGCGGGCCGACATCGCCGAAGGCTTCGCCGCCGTCGGCGCGCGGCCGCTGCTGCGCCAGCTGATGCTGGCGGCGGTGATCGCCTACGCCCTCACCGGGCCGCTGCAGATCCTGCTGCCGCGCCTGGCACGCGGGCCGCTCGGGCTGACGGAGGCGCAGCGCGGCGCCTACCTCGGCCTGCTGGCCTTGAGCCTGATCGCCGGCGGCGTGCTCGCCCTGGCGCTGGCGCGGCGCCTGCCGCACGGCCGCGTGATCCTGGGCGGCATCGGCGCTGGCGGCCTGCTGTTCGCGGCGCTCGCCTCGGTGCGCAGCCCGGCCGCATCGGCATTGCTGCTGGCCTGCGTCGGCCTGCTGGGAGGCATGGTGATCAGCCTGGTGGTCTCCGGCATCCAGGCCCAGGCGCCGCCGGCCGCGCGCGGGCGGGTGATGGCGATGTACTCGATCGTGTCGCAGGTGCTGCCGGCGCTGTCCGGCATGGCCGCTGGCGCCCTGCTCGGCCACGCCGACGTGGCGACGGCGATCACCGCCTGCGGGCTCGCGCTGGCAGCCCTGGCCGGCACCGCGGCGCTCGGCCTGCCCGTGCTGCGGCGCTACACGGGCTCCGCCTGACGGGGATCGCTTAAAATCGAGGCACTCTCACATGCCACGCCACGTGGTGCAACGGCATCCCGACGGATGCCGTTGTTCTTTCCGCCAGACACAACGAAGCCGCCATGAGTTCCTCTCCCCCGCAGCCGGGCCTGAACAGCCTGTCCAAGTCCTTCGAGCCCGCCCCGATCGAGGCCAGGTGGGAGCCCCTGTGGGAGCAGCGCGGCTATGCGCATGCCGGCTGGCGCGGCACCAGCCAGCCGCAGGACGGCCAGCCCGCGTTCGCCATCCAGCTGCCGCCGCCCAACGTCACGGGCACGCTGCACATGGGGCACGCATTCAACCAGACCATCATGGACAGCCTGGCGCGCTACCACCGGATGTGCGGCTTCAACACGCTGTGGGTGCCGGGCACCGACCACGCCGGCATCGCCACCCAGATCGTGGTGGAGCGCCAGCTGCAGGAACAGGGCCAGAGCCGCCACGACCTGGGCCGCGCCGAATTCGTGCGCAAGGTCTGGGAGTGGAAGCAGAAGTCCGGCAACACCATCACCACGCAGATGCGCCGCATGGGCGACAGCGTGGACTGGTCACGCGAGTACTTCACCATGGACGAGAACCTCTCGGCCATCGTGACCCAGACCTTCGTGCAGCTGTACCAGCAGGGCCTGATCTACCGCGGCAAGCGCCTGGTCAACTGGGACCCCGAGCTGAAGACGGCGGTGAGCGACCTGGAAGTGGAGAGCGAGGAGGAGGACGGTTTCCTGTGGCACATCCGCTATCCGCTGGTGGATGGCAGCGGCCACCTGACGGTTGCCACCACCCGCCCCGAAACCATGCTGGGCGACGTGGCGCTGATGGTCCACCCCGAGGACGAGCGCTACAAGCACCTGGTCGGCAAGATGGCGAAGTTGCCGCTGTGCGACCGCGAGATCCCGGTGATCGCCGACGACTACGTCGACCGCGCCTTCGGCACCGGCGTGGTGAAGGTCACGCCGGCGCACGACGCCAACGACTACGCGGTCGGCCAGCGGCACGGGCTGCCGATGATCGGCGTGCTGACCCTGGACGCCAAGCTCAACGACAACGCGCCGGCCAAGTACCGCGGCCTGGACCGCTTCGTCGCGCGCAAGCAGGTGGTGGCCGACCTGGAGGCGCAGGGCCTGCTGGAAGAAACCAAGAAGCACAAGCTGATGGTGCCGCGCTGCGCGCGCACCGGCCAGGTGATCGAGCCCATGCTCACCGACCAGTGGTTCGTGGCCATGAGCAAGGTGAGCGACAAGGACCCGAGCGGAAAGTCGATCGCGCAGAAGGCCATCGACGCGGTGCAGACCGGCGCGATCCGCTTCTATCCGGAGAACTGGGTCAACACCTACAACCAGTGGATGAACAACATCCAGGACTGGTGCATCTCGCGCCAGCTCTGGTGGGGCCACCAGATCCCGGCCTGGTACGACGAGGACGGCACCGTCTACGTGGCCGAGAGCGAAGCCGCGGCGCAGGCCCAGGCGCCGGGCAAGACGCTCACGCGCGACCCCGACGTGCTGGACACCTGGTACTCCTCGGCGCTGGTGCCGTTCTCCACGCTCGGCTGGCCGGAGAAGACCAGGGACCTGGAGCTGTACATGCCCTCCAGCGTGCTGGTGACGGGCTACGACATCATCTTCTTCTGGGTCGCCCGGATGATCATGATGACCACCCACTTCACCGGCCAGGTGCCGTTCCGCCACGTCTACATCCACGGCCTGGTGCGCGATTCGCACGGCAAGAAGATGAGCAAGTCGGAAGGCAACGTGCTCGACCCGGTGGACCTGATCGACGGCATCGCGCTCGCGCCGCTGCTGGACAAGCGCACCACCGGCCTGCGCAAGCCGGAAACGGCGCCGCAGGTGCGCAAGAACACCGAGAAGGAATTCCCGGAAGGCATTCCGGCCTTCGGCGCCGACGCGCTGCGCTTCACCTTCGCCTCGCTGGCGTCACTGGGCCGCAACATCAACTTCGACGCCAAGCGCTGCGAGGGCTACCGCAACTTCTGCAACAAGCTCTGGAACGCCACCCGCTTCGTGCTGATGAACTGCGAAGGCCAGGATCTCGCCGAGCGGGATGCGACGCTGACCCAGGCGGACCGCTGGATCGTCTCGCTGCTGCAGCGGGTGGAGGCCGAGGTGGCCAAGGGCTTCGCCGAGTACCGGCTGGACAACGTTGCCAACACGATTTACCAATTCGTCTGGGACGAGTACTGCGACTGGTATTTGGAAATCGCCAAGGTGCAGATCCAGACTGGCGACGCTGCGCAGCAGCGCGGCACGCGCCGCACGCTGATCCGCGTGCTGGAAGCCATCCTGCGCCTGGCGCACCCGGTGATCCCGTTCATCACCGAGGAGCTGTGGCAGACGGTGGCGCCGGTGGCCGGCAAGACCGGCGACTCCGTCAGCGTCGCGCCGTACCCGCAATCGCAGGCCGCCAACATGAACCCCGAAGCCGAGGCCTGGGCCGCGCGGCTGAAGACGGTGGTGGATGCCTGCCGCAACCTGCGCGGCGAGATGAACGTGTCGCCCGGCACGCGCCTGCCCGCCTACGTGCTGGGCGACGCCGCCTTCATGCGCGAGGCGGCGCCGGTGCTGCAGGCGCTGGCCAAGCTGAGCGAAGTGAAGGTGTTCGACGACGAAGCCGCCTGGGCGGCCGCCGCGCAGTCCGCGCCGGTGGCCGTGGTGGGCGATGCGCGCCTGTGCCTGTACATGGAGATCGACGTCGACGCCGAGAAGGCGCGCCTGGGCAAGGAAGCCACGCGGCTGGAAACCGAGATCGCCAAGGCCAATGGCAGTCTGTCCAACGAGGCCTTCGTCAGCAAGGCGCCACCGGCCGTGATCGAGGAAAAGCGCAAGCGCGTGGCGGAATTCGGTGCCGCGCTGGAAAAGATCCGCGCGCAGCTCACGCGCCTGGGCTGACCCCGCAGGCGCTCAGCGAATGATGAATTGGGCGCCGTTGGACACGCCGACGCTGGCCCCGCCGGCGCCGACCGCGTCGAACTCCATCGGAGCGCTCGCCAGATGGTCGAAGCCCGTGGCGCGCGGGTTCGCCAGCGTGTCGTGGATGCGGTGCGCCACGTACCAGCTGGCGCGCAGCCGCGCCTCGCGTGTATGGGAGCCCAGCCGGGGCGTGAGGTGCAGGTTGGTCAGCTCGTGCAGCGGCGTGCCGCGCGAGGCGAAGCCCGCCTCGGCCCCGTCCAGCATGGCCGATTCGATGCGGCCGTCGGTCAGCGCCCGCGCCAGCGCGCCCGGGTCGAACACGTGCGAGCGGCTGATGCCCACCCACACCTGGGACGGCTTGCAGTACGCCAGCACCTTGTCGTTGACGAAGCCGCGGTAGCGCGAGGCATACATCATCTGCACCGACACCGCATCCGACTGCGCCATCAGCTCCGGCAGGCTGACCGCCTGGATGCGCAGCCGGCTCCACAGCGGCGCCGTGTAGTGCACCGCCGGGTCGTAGCCGATCAGCTTGGCGCCCAGCGAATGCAGCATCAGTGCCAGGGTGTGCGCGGTGGGGCCGAGCCCGAAGATGCCGACCACACTGCCATTGAGTTCGCGGCCGATGCGGATGTCGGCATGGCGGTCGCCGTTCAAGGAGGCGCTCATGCCGCGGCGAAACAGCATCAGCAGGGCTGCCAGCAGGTATTCGGCGTTGGAGCGCACGTTGGCGGTGGTGGCCTGGATCACGCGCACCTTGCGGTCGCGGCAGGCTTCGAGGTCGGTGTTGTCGGTGCTCACGTGCAGCCGGGCGACGGCCTTGAGCAGCGGGGCGAAATCCAGGAATTCCTGCGTGACCACCACCTTGCGCGGCAGCACCACGGCCTGGGCGTTGTAGACGGCCCGGCGCAGCGCGCCCGGGTCGGTGGCCAGCTCGGGGCGGCACTCAACCGAATGCCGCGACTCGAGCCAGGCAAGGGCCTCGGGTACCAGGCGTTCGAGAAGTAAGATGTCCACCCTGCTTGCGTCCTTGTCCGACATCGCGGCCCCGCAAAATTGATGACATTGCGGGCTGGGTTCGTTAAAACTGCCCAGACTTTAATTAAAAAGGGTTGCCTCGTCGATGAAAAAAGTCACAAAAATTCACAAGGCGGTCTTTCCGGTCGCTGGTCTGGGAACACGTTTCCTGCCAGCCACCAAGGCGCAGCCGAAGGAAATGTTGCCGATTGTCGACAAACCCTTGATCCAATACGCAGTCGAGGAGGCCTACGAGGCGGGCATTCGTCACATGATTTTTGTGACGGGACGCAACAAACGTGCCATCGAAGACCACTTCGACACGGCCTACGAACTCGAGAACGAACTTGAGGCGACGGGCAAGGCCGACCTGCTGGAACTGGTGCGCTCGCTGCAGCCGGCCGACATGGCCTGCTCGTTCGTGCGCCAGCCGCGCTCGCTCGGCCTGGGCCACGCGGTGCTGTGCGCGCAGCCGCTGATCGGCGACGACCCGTTCGCCGTGCTGCTGGCCGACGACCTAATGTGCGGCCCCGAAAGCGGTCCTGGCGTCCTCAAGCAGATGGTCGAAGTGTTCCTGCAGGTGCAGACCTCGCTGCTGGCGGTGCAGGAGGTGCCGCTGGAGCACGTGAAGCGCTACGGCATCGTGGCCGGGCAGCCGGCCGGCGACCGCCTCACCCGGGTCGAGCGCATGGTCGAAAAGCCTTCACCCGAACAGGCGCCCTCGCGCATGGGCGTGGCCGGCCGCTACATCCTGACGCCCGCCGTGCTGGAGCAGATCCGCAACCAGCCGCGCGGCGCGGGTGGCGAAATCCAGCTGACCGACGGCATCGCCGGCCTGATCGGCACCGAGGGCGTGCACGCCTACCTGTACGAAGGCAAGCGCTACGACTGCGGCAGCAAGGAAGGCTTCCTGCAGGCTTCGGTGGAATTCGCGCTGAAGCACCCGGAAATCGGGCCCGGCTTCCAGGAATACCTGCGCCAGCTGCGCCACTGAGCCGGGCAGCGCCTCAGCGCCGGCGCAGCACGTGCACGAACTCCTGCCCGGCGGTCTGCTGTTCGACCAGCTCGTTGCCGGTCTGCTTGGCGAAGGCCTGGAAATCGCGCATCGAGCCGGCGTCGGTGGACACCACCTTCAGCAGCTGGCCGCTCTGCATCTGCGTCAGCGCCTTCTTCGCCTTCAGGATGGGCAGCGGGCAGTTCAGCCCGCGCGTGTCGATTTCCATGTCGATGTTCATTGCTTCCGGTCTCCGTCGGGCCGCGGGAATTCCAGGATCTCCGGCTCGTAGCCGCGGCTGCGCAGCCACTTGGCCAGCGCATGGCCGGTGCCCGAAGGCCAGCACTTGATCTCGTCGTACTGCAGCAGCTTGTAATCGACCAGCTCGGGCGAGAGCATCACCTCGCCGCGGGCCAGCGCATGGTAGGCGATGATGACCTGGTTCATGCGCTGGAAATCCCAGACGCCGATCAGGTTGAGCTCCACCGTCTCGAGGTTGGTTTCCTCCTTGATCTCGCGCCGGATGCCGTCCTCGGGCGTCTCGCCGGCCTCCATGAAGCCGGTGATGAGGGCGTACATCTTGTGCGTCCAGGCGGCGTTGCGCGCGAGCAGGATGCGGTCGCGGTACTGGATCACCGCCGCCAGCACCGGCGTCGGGTTGTTCCAGTGGGTCCAGCCGCAGGCCGGGCAGCGCAGCCGCTCCTTGGGTCCGCCGTCCTCCACCTGCGCGATCTGCCGCAGCGGCGTGGCGCACGCCGGGCAGTAGGTGTAGGCGGCTTCGGTCACGCGGGAAACACGCCGGTGGACAGGTAGCGGTCCCCCCGGTCGCACACCACGAACACGATGGTCGCGTTCTCCACGGTCTTCGCCACTTCCAGCGCGACCCACAGCGCGCCCGCGGCGGAGATGCCGGCGAAGATGCCCTCCTCGCGGGCGAGCCGGCGGCACATTTCCTCGGCCTCTTCCTGGCCCACGTAGACCATCTCGTCGACGCGGCTCGGTTCGTAGATCTTGGGCAGGTATTCCTGCGGCCACTTGCGGATGCCGGGAATGCGCGAGCCCTCGTTCGGCTGCGCACCGACGATGCGCACCGCGGGATTCTTTTCCTTCAGGAACCTCGACACGCCGGTGATGGTGCCGGTGGTGCCCATGGCGCTCACGAAGTGGGTGATGCGCCCGTGCGTCTGCTCCCACAGCTCGGGGCCGGTGGTTTCGTAGTGGATGCGCGGGTTGTCCGGGTTGGCGAACTGGTCGAGCACGCGGCCCTTGCCTTCGCGCTGCATGTTCTCGGCCAGGTCGCGCGCGTATTCCATGCCGCCGCTCTTGGGCGTGAGCACCAGCTCGGCGCCGAATGCCTTCATGGTCTGCGCGCGTTCGATCGACAGGTCCTCCGGCATGATCAGCAGCATGCGGTAGCCCTTGATCGCCGCCGCCATGGCCAGCGCGATGCCGGTGTTGCCGGAAGTCGCCTCGATCAGCGTGTCGCCGGGCTTGACCTCGCCGCGCTCCTCGGCGCGCTGGATCATCGACAGCGCGGGCCGGTCCTTCACCGAGCCGGCCGGGTTGTTGCCCTCGAGCTTGCCGAGGATCACGTTGTTGCGCAGCTTGTTCTCCGCCGCGCCGATGCGCTGCAGCGCGACCAGCGGTGTCCTGCCGATGGCGTCTTCGAGGGTCGGGTAGCTGTCAGAAGGATGCATGGTGGCACTGTGCCATAATTTCCGGCTTCGCTCTTTCCCCTGCCGGAGTGGCGAAATCGGTAGACGCAGCAGACTCAAAATCTGCCGGTGGCAACACCGTGCCGGTTCGATTCCGGCCTCCGGCACCAGGGGCTCAGGAGTTTGGCGCGCTCGCCAATCCCTCACGCACAGTGGGGTAACGCAAGGCCAGCCGAAGCTCGCGCTTCAGCCGTGCGTTGTCCAGCCGGCGCGATTCCCCCATGAAACTCAGCAGCATCAGCGGCAGCTGTTCCTGCGCCGCGTCGCGCGCCACGCGCGGCGGCCGCGGCATGCCGTACAGGTCGGCCGCCAGGTCGAAGTAGTCGCCCATCTTCAGCTCGCTGTCGTCGCTCGCGTTGTAGATGCGCTGCGGCCGGCCGCGCCACAGGGCCGCGACCACGGCGCGCGCCAGGTCGTCGGCATGGATGTGGTTGGTGTAGACGTCGTCGCCGGCGTGCAGCACCGGCGTGCCCTTCTTCAGCCGCTCGAGCGGCGTACCGCCTTCGCGGTCGGCCGCGTAGATGCCCGGCACGCGCAGGATGCTGGCGCGCGCGCCGGTGGCGCGGCCCCAGTGGCGCACCACGCGCTCGGCATCCGCACGGCGCTGCGCGCGCGGGGTGCTCGGCGCAGCAACGCGTGCCTCGTCGACCCTCTCGCCCGCGCAGTCGCCGTACACGCCGCTGGTGGACGCATAGACCAGCGCTGCCGGCAGCGAACGCCGGCGCAGCACGCGTGTCAGCGCCAGGGTGCGCGCATCGCGCCACCACTGCGGCTGCGGATCGGCCGGCGGCGGCGCCAGGTGGATGACCCGCGTGGCGAGGCCGGCGATGCGCCCGAGCGAGGCGGGCTGGTCCAGGTTGCCGGCCAGCGGCAGGATGCCCTGCGCGCGCAGCTCTGCCGTGCGTGCCGGCGTGGAGGTCAGCGCCAGCAGCCGCACGCGCCCGCGCAGCGCGCGCGCAGCGCGCAGGCCCACGTCGCCGCAGCCGACAATGAGCACGCGCTGCCGGCGGAAGCGGCTGGGCAGGGCACCGAGGGGGTTTTGGTTTGAAGGCACAATCGCAACGAGCGCAGCTAGAGCCCGAGGATACCCAAACATGACATCCGCCACCTCGACGGGCAACGCCTTCACCGTCACGGCGCAACCCAGCGGCCGGTCCTTCGGCGTGCAGGACGGCGAAGCCATCCTGGCCGCGGCCATCCGCCAGGGCATCGGCCTTCCGTACGGCTGCAAGGACGGCGCCTGCGGCTCGTGCAAATGCAGGATGCTCGACGGCCGCGTGGTCCACGGGCCGCACCAGACCAAGGCCTTGTCGGAGGAAGAGGAAGCCGCCGGCTTCATCCTGCCCTGCTGCGCCGTGCCGCAGGCCGACATCGTCGTCGAGTCGCGCAACGTCACCGACGAAAGCGCGTTCCCGGTGCGCAAGATGCCCTCGCGCGTCAGCAGCCTGGAGAAGGTTTCGCACGACGTGATGCTGCTGAAGCTGCAGCTGCCGGCCAACGACACGCTGCGCTACCACGCCGGGCAGTACGTCGAATTCATCCTGCGCGACGGCGCGCGCCGCAGCTACTCCATGGCCAACGCGCCGCACAACGGCCCCGGCGTGGAGCTGCACATCCGCCACATGCCGGGCGGCAAGTTCACCGACCACGTCTTCACCGCCATGAAGGAAAAGGAAATCCTGCGCGTGGAGGGGCCGTTCGGCAGCTTCTACCTGCGGGAGGACTCGGACAAGCCGATGGTGCTGCTGGCCTCCGGTACCGGCTTCGCGCCGATCAAGGCGCTGGTCGAGCACATGCAGATGAAGGGCATCGCGCGGCCGGCCACGCTCTACTGGGGCGGCCGACGCCCCAGCGACCTGTACATGGATGCCTGGGTGCGCGAGCGCGCGGCGGAGATGCCCAACCTGACTTACGTGCCGGTGGTCTCCAATGCCCTGCCCGAGGACAACTGGACCGGGCGCACCGGCTTCGTCCACAAGGCGGTGATGGAGGACTTCCCCGACCTGTCGGGCTACCAGGTGTATGCCTGCGGCGCGCCCATCGTGGTCGATTCGGCACGGGACGAGTACAGCGCAGCCTGCAAACTGCCACCCGACGAGTTTTACGCAGACTCCTTCACCACAGAGGCGGACAAGCACCGCGCGTAGCGCGGTGCTTGTCCGCCGGACCGCGTCAGGCCCCGGACTTGGCCTTCCAGTTGGCGTAGGCCTGGTCGATGCGCCCCTGGCGCGAGGAAGCTTCCACATTGGTCGCCGGCGCGGTCGGCGCGCCCGCGCCCATGGCGTGCGTCCCGTGATGCGCCTTGGCATGCGCATGATGCCTATGGTGCTTCGCGCCGGCGTGCATGTGGTGGGCGCCGTGCCGGGCCTTGGCGTGCATCTTCTGGGCGGCACGCTTGGTCTTGTGGGCACCCGCCTGGACCTTGTCGCCCAGCGTGGTGTCCGTGGACGAGGTGGTGGTGGTCGTGCTGGTGGTGGTGCCGGGATACGCGGGCGCCGTGCCGGTGGCGTTCGGTGCGGCGGCAAAAGCGGTGCCGCCGGCTGTGAGCGCGACGGCGAGCATCAGGGACTGGATCTTCATGGTCAAACTCCTTGTTGTACTGAATCGGAATACACGCCTCATCAAAACGCGCCGGGCAAGGCCAGGCCTGTCGGACGGCAGGCCAGCGCGGCGTCAGGGATAACGGAAGGCAGGTATCGGTGCGGGTTGACGACAATAGGCGCATGAAGCGCAGATCCCTCCTCCTCACCGCTGCGGCCGCCTGGTCCGCCGGCGCCTGGGCCCAGGCCAAACCCATCCGCCTGATCGTTCCTTACGCGGCCGGCGGCCCGATCGACGCGACGGCACGCTCGCTGGCCGAGCGCGTCAAGGACACGCTGGGGCCGGTGATCATCGAGAACCGGCCGGGCGGCGGCGGCAACATCGGCGCGGACGCCATCGCCAAGGCAGCGCCCGACGGCCTGACCATCGGCATCTCCGCGGTCGCCACGCACGCCATCAACCCGTGGCTGTTCTCCAGGATGCCGTACGACGCGGCGAAGGACTTCTCGCCCATCACGCAGATGGTGCGCGTGCCCAACGTGCTGGTCATGAACGCCGACACCGCGGTGCGCCTGAAGATCAACAGCGTGGCCGACCTGATCGCCTACGCCAGGCGCAACCCGGGACGGCTCAACTACGGCAGCGGCGGCAACGGCAGCGCCGGCCATCTGGCCGGCGAGATGTTCAAGCGCGACGCCGGCATCTTCGCGGTGCACATCCCCTACAACGGCGGCAACCCGGCGCAACTCGCGCTGCTGTCCGGGCAGGTCGATTTCAACTTCGACAACCTCGCCACCGCCGCGCCCAACATCCGCGCCGGCAAGCTCAAGGCGCTGGGCGTCACCACCTTGCAGCGCTCCCCCAGCCTGCCGGACGTGCCGCCGGTGGCCGACGTGCTGAAGGGTTTCGCCATCGACACCTGGTGGGGCCTGGTGGGCCCGGCCGGCATGCCGCGCGACACCGTGCAGAAACTCAACCAGGCCTTCGTCGCCGCGCTGCAGTCGCCCGAATCCCGCACCCGCTTTGCCGCGCTGATGGCCGAACCCGTTGCCACCACGCCGGAGGAGTTCGGCCAGTTCATGCGGACCGAACTCGCCAAGTACGAAAAAGTCGTCAAGGCCTCGGGCGCGAAGGTCGACTGAGCCGGCGCTGTTGCGGCTCAGCTACATGCGGTAGCGCTCTGTTGCATTCCTACGCCGCGTGTACGAACCGTCTGACACGGTTTGGCTCAGCCGCGGCGTAGATTGGAACCTCGACAACGAGGAGCCCGTCATGGTGCAGCAGTTGCGTACCCTGGTGTCCTGGATCGGCATTGCGGCCGCGGCTTGTTTGCCCGCCATGGCCGCTGCGCAAACGGCGCAGGGATCGGTGATCGGCGCCTGGCCGGACCGAACGCAGGGCTCGCTCGGGCTCAATCTCGCACGCATCCGTGTCCCGCTGCCCTGCAGCCTGGGCAGCTTCCTGTGTTCCGCCGATGCACGCAGCCCCACGCTGCTGGGCAACGCCGCGCACTCCGACCGCTGGGCGGTGGAAATGGGCTACGTGCAGCTCGGCAAGCTGGAACGCAACGGCAACGCTGCGCGCGCCGAGGGCTTGAACGTCAGCCTGGTCGGCAAGGCGCCGGTCAGTGCTTCTTGGGGCGTGTTCGGCAAGCTCGGCACCACCTGGGGCCGCACCGACACCACGGCCCTGGCGGCCGGCGCGGCGACACCGGGCAGCGAGAGCGGCTTCGGCTTTTCGTACGGCGCGGGCGTGAGCTGGGCGCTCTCGCCGCGCACGACGGCCACGCTGGGCTGGGAAAGCTACGACTTCCGCTTCGCGGGCGGCCGCGATCCGGTCCGCGCCACCAGCCTGGGGCTGCAGTGGCGCTATTGACCGGACGCGGGGTTCACTCGCCCAGGTAGGCGGCGCGGACCTTCGGGTCGTTGAGCATCGCCTTGGCTTCACCGCTCATGGTGATCAGGCCCGACTCCATCACGTAGCCGCGATCGGCGATGTCCAGCGCGCGGCTGGCGTTCTGCTCGACCAGCAGCACCGTCACGCCGCGGGCGTGCACGTCGCGCACCACCTCGAAGATCTTGTCGACCATGATCGGCGACAGGCCCATCGACGGTTCGTCCATCAGCAGCACCTTCGGGCGGCTCATGAGCGCACGGCCCATGGCCAGCATCTGCTGCTCGCCGCCTGACAGCGTGCCGGCCAGCTGGTCCCTGCGCTCTTTCAGGCGCGGGAAGATGCCGAAGATCTTTTCCATGTCCTCGACGATGGCTGGCTTGTCGGAGCGGATGTGCGCGCCCATCTGCAGGTTCTCGGCGATCGACATGCGCGTGAAGATGCCGCGGCCCTCCGGCACCATGGCCAGCCCCTGTTTCACCAGGTTCCAGGGACCCTGGCCGCGGATGCTGCGGCCCATGTACTGGATGTCGCCGTCGTTGAGGGGCAAGAGCCCCGTGATGGCCTTCATGGTGGTGGTCTTGCCGGCGCCGTTGGAGCCGATCAGGCTGACCAGCTCGCCCTCGCGCACCTCGAAGTCCACGCCCTTGACGGCCTGGATACCGCCGTAGGAGACCTTCAGTCCCGTGACTTTCAGCAGTGTTTCGCTCATTCGTCCGCTCCGCTCGCCGTGGCCGCGGCCGATTTCACCGTGGTGTGGCTATGGCCCAGATAGGCCTCGATCACCTTCTCGTTGCGCTGCACGTCGGCCGGCGTGCCTTCGGCGATCGCCTTGCCGTAGTCCAGCACCGTCACCCGGTCGCACAGGCCCATCACCAGCTTCACGTCGTGCTCGATCAGCAGGATGGTGCGGCCGTCGTTGCGGATGCGGTCGATCAGCTCGCGCAGCACCACCTTCTCGGTGGAGTTCATGCCGGCGGCCGGCTCGTCCAGCGCGATCAGCTGCGGGTCGGTGGCCAGCGCGCGCGCGATCTCCAGCCGGCGCTGGTCGCCATAGGACAGGGTGCGGGCGCGGTAGTCGGCGTAGCGGCCGATGCCCACGTAGTCCAGCAGTTCCTGGGCGCGCTTGGCGATTTCCGCCTCCTCGCGCTTGAAGCCCTTGGTGCGGAACATCGCGCCCAGCAGGCCTGAATGCGTGCGCACGTGGCGCCCGACCATCACGTTCTCCAGCGCCGTCATTTCGGGGAACAGGCGGATGTTCTGGAAGGTGCGGGCGATGCCCGCCTTGGCCACCTCGTGCACCGCCGACGGCACGTAGGGCGCGCCGGCCAGCTCGAAGCTGCCGCTGTCGGCCGCGTACAGGCCGGTGATCACGTTGAAGAAAGTGGTCTTGCCGGCACCGTTCGGGCCGATCAGTCCGTAGACCTGGCCGCGCTCGATGGTGAGGCCGACTTCGGACAAGGCCTGAAGGCCGCCGAAACGCTTGGACACCGCGCCGACGCGAAGGACTGTTTCTGCCATGGTCGCTCCCTTACTTCGCCAGCGACTTGCCGTGCTCGGGCGTGGGCCACAAGCCGCGCGGTCGCATCAGCATCACGATGATCATGGCCAGCGCGATCAGCAGCTGGCGCAGGATGGACGCGTCGAGGCGCCCGCCGGTGACCTGCTGCAGGTCCATCACGCCGGAGACCCAGCGCAGCACCTCGGGCAGGGCCGACAGCAGCACAGCGCCCAGCACGACGCCCGGCAGGTGGCCGATGCCGCCCAGCACCACCATGGCGACGATCATCACCGATTCCATCAGGCTGAACGACTCGGGCGAGACGAATTGCTGGAACGCCGCGAACATCGAGCCCGACACGCCGCCGAAGGTGGCGCCCATGCCGAACGCCAGCAGCTTCATGTTGCGGGTGTTGATGCCCATGGCCTTGGCGGCGATCTCGTCCTCGCGGATGGCCATCCAGGCGCGGCCGATGCGCGACAGCTCCAGCCGGTGGCAGATCACCAGGCTGAACAGCACCAGCACCAGGAACAGGTAGTAGTAGTTGGTGACGCTGCTGATGGTGAAGCCGAAGACCTCGTGCGGCTTGCCCAGGTTGATGCCGGGGATGCCCAGGAATTCGAACCTGAAGAAGGTGATCGGGTCGATCTGGCTCAGCCCCTTGGGACCGTTGGTGACGTTCACCGGATGGTCCAGGTTGTTCATGAACACCCGGATGATCTCGCCGAAGCCGAGCGTCACGATGGCCAGGTAGTCGCCGCGCAGCTTCAGCGTAGGCGCGCCCAGCAGGACGCCGAACGCGCCCGCCAGCGCGGCACCGGCTGGTATGCAGACCCACAAGGGCATGTGCAGCCCCGCCGGGAACATCTGGTGGAGCCAGGCGAAGTTCTCGGACAGGTGCGGCGAGGCGAGCAGGCCGTACATGTAGGCGCCGATGGCGAAGAAGGCGACGAAGCCCAGGTCCAGCAGGCCGGCGTAGCCGACCACGATGTTCAGGCCCAGCGCCAGCAGCACGTACAGCAGCGCCATGTCGGCGATGCGCACCCAGAAGTTGCCGGCGCTCTGCAGCACCAGCGGCAGCAGCAGCAGCACCATCCCCCAGACGATGTAGGTGGGGACCTTGTTTTCTTTGGTGATCAGGGTCATGGCGATGTTCCCTTCAGGCGCGGTCGGCCACGCGCTCGCCCAGCAGGCCGGAGGGCCGCAGCGTGAGCATGATGATCAGCACGATGAAGGCGAAGATGTCCGCGTAGTGGCTGCCCAGCACGCCGCCGGTGACGACGCCGATGTAGCCCGAGCCGATGGCTTCGATCAGCCCCAGCAGGATGCCCCCGACCACGGCGCCCGGCAGGTTGCCGATGCCGCCGAACACGGCCGCCGTGAAGGCTTTCAGCCCGGGCAGGAAGCCCATGGTGTGCTGCACCGTGCCGTAGTTGGACGCGTACATGACGCCCGCCACGGCGGCCAGGATCGCGCCGATGATGAAGGTGGCGGAGATCACGGTGTCGGGCTTCACGCCCATCAGCGCGGCCACCTTCGGGTTCTCGGCGGTGGCTCGCATGGCGCGGCCCAGGCGGGTGTAGTTCACCGTGTAGGTCAGGATCGCCAGCGAAATGGCCGTCAGGCCCAGGATCATGATCTGTGTGGTGGTGATCACAGCGCCGCCGATTTCGAACGGCTTGGGCGGCAGCAGCGTGGGATACGGCTTGTAGTTCGGCTTCCAGATGATCATCGCCAGCGTCTGCAGCAGCAGCGACATGCCGATGGCGGTGATCAGCGGCGCCAGCTTCGGGCTGTTGCGCAGCGGCCGGTAGGCCACCTTCTCGATGATGTAGTTCAGGATCGAGGCGACCACGCAGGACAGGATCAGCGCGATCAGCAGCAGCAGCCAGCCGGGTGCCCAGGGCATGCCTTCCTGCATGATGGTGATCAAGGACCAGCTGGTCAGCGCGCCGACCATGAGCACTTCGCCATGGGCGAAATTGATCAAGTTGATGATGCCGTACACCATGGTATAGCCGAGGGCTATCAAGGCATACATGCTGCCGAGGACCAGACCGTTGATGATCTGTTGCAGCAGAATTTCCATACTGAAGTTCTCCGTTATCTTGGCCGGCCGGCCGGCAGCGATCCTGCTTCTTGTGTCGACGTTCACACCCTCATGAGGCGTTTCGCCATCTAGCAAAAAACCCGCCGAGCTGCTTCGTGGGCGGGTTTGTGGCACGGGATTGTAGCGGTGCCTCCTGACAGCTCCACCGCCATGACGCCCGGGTTTTCCCGAGCGAATGAGTGCTTTCAGCTTGCGTCGATATGCATTAGTAATTCTGATAGTTTTGGCATCTGAATCGCCCCACCTGATTCAACTGACAGGGTGGTGCTGCCTCAAGCAAGAGTCATTCCTTGCCCGGATCGCGCTGTGCGGCGTCCTGCGCGCGCAGCGCGGCGAGCTTCTCCGAAATCTTGATTTCCAGCCCGCGCGGCGCCGGCCGGTACCAGTTCTGCGGCGCCATGCCCTCGGGCAGGTAGCTTTCGCCCGCCGCGTACCCGCCGGGCTCGTCGTGCGCATAGCGGTAGCCTTTGCCGTATTCCAGGTCCTTCATCAGCCGCGTCGGCGCATTGCGAAGGTGCATCGGCACCGGCCGGGTGCCGTCCTTGCGCACGAAGGCGCGCACCTCGTTGTACGCGGCATAGACGGCATTGGATTTGGGCGCGACCGCCAGGTAGAGCACGCACTCGGCCAGCGCCAGCTCGCCTTCCGGCGTGCCCAGGCGCTCGTAGGTTTCGGCGGCGTCCAGCGCCAGGCGCAGCGCGCGCGGGTCGGCCAGGCCGATGTCCTCGGCCGCCATGCGGACCATGCGGCGCGCCATGTAGCGCGGGTCGGCGCCGCCGTCGAGCATGCGCACCAGCCAGTACAGCGCGGCGTCGGGGTCGGAGCCGCGCACCGACTTGTGCAGCGCGCTGATGGTGTCGTAGAACTGCTCGCCGCCCTTGTCGTAGCGGCGCATGCGCTCGCCCAGCACCTTGAGCAGCCAGTCGTCGGTGATCTCCCCGCGCTTTTCGCTGGCCGCCGCGACGGCCAGCGTCTCCAGCGTGTTGAGCAGCCGCCGCGCGTCGCCGTCGGCATAGGCGACCAGCCGGTCGAGCGCGGCCTTCTCCAGCGGCGGCACGGCGCCGATCGCCTGCGCCCGCGCCACGATCTGCTGCAGGTCGGCTTCGCCCAGCGGCTGCAGCACATACACCGCCGCGCGCGACAGCAGCGCCGAATTGACTTCGAACGAGGGGTTCTCGGTGGTCGCGCCGATGAAGGTGAACAGGCCCGACTCCACGTGCGGCAGGAAGGCGTCCTGCTGCGACTTGTTGAAGCGGTGCACCTCGTCGACGAAGACGATGGTGCGGCGGCCGTGCGCCTGCGCGATCAGCGCCTGCTCCACCGCCTCGCGGATGTCCTTCACGCCACCCAGGACCGCGCTGATGGTGATGAACTGCGCGTCGAAGGCATCGGCCATCAGCCGCGCGATGGTGGTCTTGCCGGTGCCGGGCGGGCCCCACAGGATGCAGCTGTGCGGCTGGCCGGACTCGAACGCGATGCGCAGCGGCATGCCTTCGCCCAGCAGCTGCTGCTGGCCGATCACTTCCCCCAGCGTCTTGGGCCGCAGACGCTCGGCCAGCGGCGCTCCGGTGGAGAGTGCGGGCTTGCTGCTCATGGCGCCGAGTTTAGGGCCTGTTCACCAGCGTTAGGATCGCGGCATGGACCCCCGCTACCGTTGCCGCACGATGACGCGCACAGAAGTCGCGCTGGCCGTGGACTGGGCGGCGCAGGAGGGCTGGAATCCCGGGCTGCACGACGCCGGCAGTTTCCACGCCGCCGATCCGGAAGGCTTCTTCGTCGGGCTGCTCGACGGCCAGCCGGTCGCTTCCATCTCGGTGGTGAAGTACGGTGCCGGTTTCGCGTTCCTGGGGCTCTACATCGTGCTGCCGGAATTCCGCGGGCGCGGCTTCGGCTGGGCGCTGTGGCAACACGGCATGGCGGCGGCCGCCGGGCGGCAGGTCGGGCTGGACGGCGTTCCCGCACAGCAGGAGAACTACCGCAAATCCGGCTTCGCGCTCGCATGGCGCAACGTGCGCCATGAAGGCCTCGGGCTCGCATGCGCACCGGCCGATCCGTGCGTGGTGCCGCTGGCGGCCGTTCCGTTCGACGCCGTCGCCGCTTACGACCGGCCGTTCTTTCCCGCCGGGCGCGCGCCCTTCCTCGCGGCCTGGCTGGCCCAGCCCGGCGCGGCCGCCTTCGGCCATGTCGCGCAAGGGCGCCTGCAAGGCTACGGCGTGATCCGTCCTTGCCGCAGCGGCTGGAAAATCGGCCCGCTGGTGGCCAACAGCGAGAGCGTCGCCGAGGCGTTGTTCGTCGCGCTCGCCGGCCGTGCCGCCATCGGCGATCCGGTCTACCTGGACCTGCCCGAGCCGAACGGCGCCGCCGTGGCGCTGGCGCGCCGGCATGGCATGCGCCCCGTGTTCGAAACGGCGCGCATGTACACCGGGAACGCGCCGCCGGTGCCGATGGACCGGCTGTACGGCATCACGAGCTTCGAGCTGGGCTGACGGCCGCAACACCCGCCGTTCAGTTCGGACCCTGCACCACGTCCGCCCCCTTGGGCGGCTGGAAGCGGAAGGCGTCGGCGCTCACCGTGCCGTTGATCTGCATGCCGGTGAAGGTGATCAGCGAGCGCTGGCCGAAGCCATCGAGGATTTCCAGCGCGGCCAGGTCGTTGCCGCGGAAGCCCGCCTTCATGCTGCGCAGCTGGCCGTCCTTGTTCTTGGGCGTGGCCTGCACCCATTGCAGGCCGTCCTTCTCCGGCTGCGCCTGCAGGTCGAAGTCGCGCCGCAGCGTATCCAGGTCGGGCGAGGAGGCCAGCAGGGCCGCGGGCGTGGAGCCCAGCACCTTGGACTGCTTGCGCTGCGTCACCTGGTTCAGGTCGACGTCGTGCAACCACAAGGTCTGGCCGTCGGCCACGATGGTCTGCTCGAACGGCTTCTTGTAGGTGAAGCGGAAGCGGTCCGGCCGCGCGAACTCGAAGGTGCCGGAGGACGTCTTGGTGCGCACCTGCCCGTCCTTGGCGGGCCGGGTGACGACCTGCGTGAACTCGGAGCGGCCGCTCTTGGCGTTGCGGATGAAGTTTTCCAGGCTGGACAGGCCGTCCGCCCAGGCGGCGGACACTCCCATGGCTGCCAGCGCGACAGCGGCAATGATCTTTTTCATGAGGCTCATTGTCCGTTCGGTCGGGCTCCAGCGGCGAAGTTCGTTACCGAACGTAGTCTTCACTCGTTGCGGCCGGGGACGAGGATCTCGCGCTGGCCGCGCGCATTCATCGCGCTGACCAGCCCGGCCTTTTCCATCGCTTCCAGCAGATTGGCCGCCTTGTTGTAGCCGATCGACAAGTGGCGCTGCACCAGCGAGATGCTGGCCTTGTTGTTCTTCAGCACGACCTCGACTGCCCGGTCGTACATCGGGTCGCCCTCGCCGCCGCCTTCGCCGCCGACGCTGCCCGGCAGGCCATCCTCGCCGTCGACCGTGCCGCCTTCCAGCAAGCCTTCGATGTAGTTCGGCTCGCCGCCCTGCTGCTTCAGGTAGGCGACGACGCGGTGCACTTCCTCGTCGCTCACGAAGGCGCCGTGCACCCGCACCGGGAAGCCGGTGCCGCTGGGCATGTAGAGCATGTCGCCCATGCCGAGCAGCGCCTCGGCGCCCATCTGGTCGAGGATGGTGCGGCTGTCGATCTTGCTGGACACCTGGAAGGCGATGCGGGTCGGGATGTTGGCCTTGATCAGGCCGGTGATCACGTCCACGCTGGGCCGCTGCGTCGCCAGCACCAGGTGGATGCCGGCGGCACGGGCCTTCTGCGCCAGGCGCGCGATCAGTTCCTCGATCTTCTTGCCGACCACCATCATCAGGTCGGCCAGCTCGTCGATCACCACCACGATGTAGGGCAGCTTCTCCAGCGGCTCGGGCGCGTCGGGCGTGAGCGAGAACGGGTTGTAGAGGAACTCGCCCCGGCCCTTGGCTTCCTCGATCTTCACGTTGTAGCCGGCCAGGTTGCGCACGCCCAGTTTGCTCATCAGCTTGTAGCGCCGCTCCATCTCCATCACGCACCAGTTCAGGCCGTTGGCGGCCTGGCGCATGTCGGTCACCACCGGCGCCAGCAGGTGCGGGATGCCTTCGTAGACCGACATCTCCAGCATCTTGGGGTCGATCATCAAAAGGCGCACGTCGCGCGCCTCGGCCTTGTACAGCAGGCTCAGGATCATGGCGTTGATGCCGACCGACTTGCCCGAGCCGGTGGTGCCGGCCACCAGCACGTGCGGCATCTTCGCCAGGTCCGCGACGATCGGGTTGCCGGTGATGTCCTTGCCCAGGCCGATGGTCAGCAGCGACTTGGCCTCGTTGTAGGCCTGCGAACCCAGGATTTCCGACAGCTTGATCGATTGCCGCTTGGCGTTGGGCAGCTCCAGCGCCATGAAGTTCTTGCCGGGAATGGTCTCGATCACGCGGATCGACACCAGGCTCAAGGACCGCGCCAGGTCCTTGGCGAGGTTGACGATCTGCGAACCCTTCACACCCGTGGCCGGCTCGATCTCGTAGCGGGTGATCACCGGGCCCGGCGCCGCGGCGACCACGCGCACGTCGACGCCGAAGTCCTTGAGCTTCTTCTCGATCAGCCGCGAGGTCATCTCCAGCGTTTCGGACGACACGGTCTCCTGCCGGCCGGTGGAGCCGTCCAGCAGGTCCACCTGCGGCAGCTTGCTGTCGGGCAGTTCCACGAACAGCGGCTTCTGCCGCTCCTTGGCCACGCGCGTGCTCTTGGGGACGTCGATCACCTCGGGCTCGATCAGCACCGGCGGGGGATGCATCTCCTCGGCCTCCTCGCGCTCTTCCAGCACGGTCTCCTCGCGCTCGCGCGCTGCCCGCTGGCCCAGGGCCACATCCTCGGCGATCTCGCGCTTCTCGCGGCGCGCGGCGATGAAACCTTCGATGGCGCCGCCCAGGCGCTCGGCCACGTGGCTCCAGGAAAAACGGAACACCACCGCCGCAGCCAGCACCAGCAAGGTGACGGCGACCAGGCCCGAGCCGGTGAAGCCCAGCCATTTCACGGCGGACGGACCCACCAGGCCGCCCAGCGCGCCGCCGGCATGGTCGGGCAGGCGCGGCTCCAAGCGGTACAGGCGCGACCACTCCAGCGCGGTGCTGGCAACCAGCAGCACCGCCAGCGCCGCCCAGAACGCGAGGCGCCCGCGCAGCAGGCCCGCGACCGCCCGCGGCTCGCCGCGCAGCCAGCGCGCCAGCACCTCCATCCAGGAGCGCAGCCCGGCCGCGAAACACCACCACACCGAATAGCCCAGCAGGAAGTAGCTACCGTCGGCCAGCCAGGCGCCGAAGCGCCCGCCCCAGTTGCGCAGCGGCGCACCGGTGCCCGAGGTGGAGAACGCGGCGTCCTGCGGCGAATAGCTCAGCATGGCGAGCAGCCAGAACACCATGGCGGCCAGGCCGGCCACCAGGGCGAGTTCATGCAGGAAGCGGACGGTGCCGGCGCGCGGTCCGGGCAAGGCGGCAGCGGATTGGGTCAGCGTGTGCAGCGAGTACGTCATTGCGCGGGCAAGCTTAGCGCAAGGACGGCGCGCAGCACGGCAGTTACAAGGCGCCGGTTCAGCCCAGCGTGGTCAGCCGGTCCTTCACCAGCATCGAGCCGTCCTCGCGGGTTTCGATGAAGCCGCGGTCTTCCAGGTCTTTCATGACGCGGCTGACCATTTCGCGCGAGGCGCCGACCATCTTGGCGATGTCCTGGCGCGAGATGCGCTCGCGGATCGTCATCTGCCCTTCGCGGTCGGGCTGGGCGAACTCCAGCAGGGCACGCGCCACGCGGCCGTAGACGTCCATCAGCGCCAGCGATTCGATCTTGCGGTCGGCCTGGCGCAGCCGCTGCACCAGGCCCTTCATGATGGCGTAGGCCATCGAGCTGTTCTCGGGCAGGCAGCGCGCGAACTCGGCGCGGCCGAGCGTCAGCATGTCGGTCTGCACCTCGGCGCGGCAGGTGGCCGAATGCGGCTCGTTGTCGATCAGGCTCATCTCGCCGATGTAGTCGCCCGGCTGCAAGGTCGCCAGGATCACTTCACGGCCGCGCTTGTCGGACGTGACCACGCGCACCCGGCCGGTAAGGATGATGAACAGGGTGTTGGACTTCTCGCCCTGCTCGACGATGACTTCGCCGCGCTTGCAGCGGCGCTTGATGACCGCGTCGGCCACCGCTTCGGCCTGCGATGCGGTGAGCAACGCGAACAGCGGCACCCGACGGATCAGTTCGAGATTGGACAGCATCGACATCGTCTTTGGATCCCTTCAACAACGGGGGCTCATTCGAAGCGGCCGGGCCGCCTTTGCAATGCGTTCTTACAATCACGTCGATTGACAGGCCGCAATGGACCGGGCCCTCGTTGCGCTTGATACTTGCAGCCTCGGCCCGAACTGTACACCGGCCTGTTGTGTTTCTCACACAGGTTTCCCCACATGAGCAGCAAACACGCCAAAGTCCTGATCCTCGGTTCCGGCCCCGCCGGCTACACGGCCGCCGTCTACGCCGCGCGCGCCAACCTCAAGCCGCTGCTGATCACCGGCATCGCGCAAGGCGGCCAATTGATGACCACCACCGAGGTCGACAACTGGCCGGCCGACGTGCACGGCGTGCAGGGCCCCGACCTGATGCAGCGCTTCCTGGAGCACGCCGAGCGCTTCAACACCGAGATCGTGTTCGACCACATCAGCGAAGTGAACCTGCAGAGCAGGCCGTTCGTGCTGAAAGGCGACAGCGGCGAGTACACCTGCGACTCGCTCATCATTGCCACCGGCGCATCGGCCCAGTACCTGGGCCTGCCTTCGGAGGAAGCCTTCATGGGCAAGGGCGTGAGCGCCTGCGCCACCTGCGACGGCTTCTTCTACCGCGGCCAGACCACCTGCGTGATCGGCGGCGGCAACACGGCCGTGGAAGAGGCGCTCTACCTGTCCAACATCGCCAGCAAGGTTTATCTGGTGCATCGGCGCGACAAGTTCCGCGCCGAGCCCATCCTGGTCGACAAGGTGATGGAGAAGGTCGCGGCCGGCAAGATCGAGCTCAAGCTCTTCAAGACCCTGGACGAGGTGCTGGGCGACGCCACCGGCGTGACCGGGGTCAGGCTGAAGGACGCGCACACCGGCGAGACCGAAGACCTGAACCTGCAGGGCTGCTTCATCGCCATCGGCCACAAGCCCAACACCGACATCTTCAAGGGCCAGCTGGAGATGAAGGACGGCTACATCCTCACGCGCGCCGGCCTGCAGGGCCTGGCCACCATGACCAGCGTGGCGGGCGTGTTCGCCGCCGGCGACGTGCAGGACCACATCTACCGCCAGGCCATCACCAGCGCCGGCACCGGCTGCATGGCCGCGCTGGACGCCCAGCGCTTCCTGGAACAGAACGAGGCCTGAACCGGCTTATAATCCGAGGCTTTGCTGAATTCCGGCTCCCGGAATTGAGCCGGTTACCGCCCCCGTCAGGGCGAGGTGAGCCCAGTCCTCGAAGCGAACGCCAGCGTTCGCGGTCGTGCCGGGCGGTTAAGGAGAGTGCTGCAATGGCACGCGTCTGCGAAGTCACGGGCAAAGGCCCGATGGTCGGGAACAACGTTTCCCACGCCAACAACAAAACCAAGCGCCGGTTCCTGCCGAACCTGCAATACCGCCGTTTCTGGGTCGAGAGCGAAAACCGCTGGGTGCGTCTGCGCATTTCCAACGCCGGCCTTCGCCTGATCGACAAGAAGGGCATCGACACCGTGCTGGCCGACCTGCGCGCCCGCGGCCAAGCCTAACCCCTGAAGGAACACGATCATGGCAAGCAAAGGCGGACGCGAGAAGATCAAGCTGGAATCCACTGCCGGCACCGGTCACTTCTACACCACGAGCAAGAACAAGAAGACGATGCCCGAAAAGATGTCGATCATGAAGTTCGACCCCAAGGCACGCAAGCACGTGGAATACAAGGAAATGAAGCTGAAGTAATCAGCTTTTTCTCCGGAACGAAGCCCCGCATCGCGGGGCTTTTTCCTTGGTGCGCCGCTACGGCCGCACGGCCTCGCCCACCAGCCGGCCGAGCACCGCATAGGCCTGCTCCACCTCGTCGGTAAAGGCCAGGGTGCAGCCGAAGCGCACGAAGCGGTCGTACAGGCCGGTGTTGGAGAACATCGAGCCTGGTGCGATGCGGATGCCCTCGCGCAGCGCCTGCCCGTACAGCACCGAGGAGCAGGCGCCGGCCGGCAATTCCACCCACAGGTTCAGCCCGCCCGGCGGCAGCCGCAGCCGGGTCCCCGGCGGGAAATGCCGCGCGATGGCCCGCGCCGTCTGCTCGCGCTGGCCGCGCAGGCTGGTGCGCAGCCGCTGCAGGTGCCGCCCGAACGACGGTGCGGTCGCCCAGCGCGCCACCAGCAGCTGGCCGAGCGGCGGCGTGCTGCGGCTTTGCGCGATCTTCAGCATCTGCACCCGCTCGTGCCAGCGGCCCGCGCTCATCCAGCCCTGGCGCAGGCCGGGCGCCAGGATCTTGTTGAACGACTCGCAATAGATCACGTGGCCGGTGGCGTCCCAGGCCTTGGCCGGGCGCGGCGGCCCGGGCATTTCCAGCAGCCAGCGGTAGGAGTCGTCCTCGATCAGGGCCAGGCCGTGCTGCGCGCACAGCGCCACCATGGCGGCCTTGTTCGCATCGGGCATCACCGTGCCCAGCGGCATCTGCAGGTGCGGCATCACCACAACCGCGCGCAGCCGCGGCTCGGTGCGGATCGCCAGCTGCAGCGCCTCCAGCGAGATGCCGTTGCGCTGGCTGCACGGGATCTCCAGCGTGCGCAGGCCCTGCGATTCGATGACCTGCAGCAGCCCGTAGTAGGTGGGCGACTCCACGGCGACCACGTCGCCCGGCTGCGCCACGGCGCTCAGGGCCAGGTGCACCGCCTCGGTGTTGCCGGTGGTGCCGAGCACCTCGTGCGGGCTCAGGCGCAGCCCGGCGTCCAGGGCGCGGCGCGCCATCGCGGACTGGAATTCGGCCTGCGCGGCCATCAGGGCGCGGCCCTCGGCCAGCACCAGCGGGTGCTCGCGCAGCACGGCCGCCACGCCGCGGTTCATGAACGCAGCATCGAACAGTTCCGGCCCGGGCGTCGCGCCGCCGAGGTCCACCCGCAGGGCGGTACGGTGGCCCGCCTCCAGCAGCAGCGAGATGCGTTCGTTGATGCCGACGTAGCGCCCGTCCGGCGCGTCCTGCGGCAGCGGCGAGCGCAGGTCGGGGTCGGGCACCTCCTCCAGCGCGGCGGTGGCGGCATCGCGCACGAAATAACCGACCCGCGCCCGCGCCTGCAGCCAGCCGTCGTCCTCCAGCAGGCGCAGCGCCTGCAGCGCGGTGGACAGGCTGACGGCATGCCGCCGCATCAGCTCGCGCACCGACGGCATGCGGGCGCCGGCGCTTAAAGCCCCCTTGCCGATGGCCTCGCGGTAATGCGCTGCCACACGCTGGTAGAGCGGTGCGTCGGCCGGGCCGGAAACGGCGGTGTCCATGGGGTTCGATCTTGCACCGGCGCGCTGTTTCGCAACAGATACAGCGAGCGGTGCGCACAACCATAACAGGGCCGCACAAGCCGCCCTGATCCGCACACGGTGCGGCCCCTCTATGCCTGTTGCGGCCGGCCCTGTGTTTCTACGCTCACCCCAGGTCCATCAAGGAGTGCGCGATGCAAGATTCCCCATCCCCGTTCCAGCAACTGCATGCCGGCGCGCAGCTCAACCTGGCCGTCGAGCAAGGCACCGAGGTGTTCTGTGCGGCCGGGACGCTGGAGCTGACCGCGCTGCATCCCTGGATCGGCGAGCTTGCGCTCACCCAGCTGCTGCGCACCGGGCAGACCTGGCGCGCCGGCGAGCGCACGCGTGTCGCGTTGACCGCCAGGGTGCGTTCCAGCATGCGGGTGGTCCGCGCCGCCGCGGCCTGAAAACAAAAGCCCCGCGGCGCGGGGCTTCGGAAGGCACGAGGCCTTACCAGCGGCGGGAGTTGTCCGGCCAGCGGTCACGCGCGTTCGGCACGCCGTCGCCGTCGCGGTCGCGCCGGGTCGGCGCATAACGCGGCGTCACCACGGCGGCCTGCGGCCCGTAGTACCGGCCATCGCGGTCATACCGCCCATTCCTCCACGGATAGCGGCTGTTGTCGTGTTGGGGCGCATGGGGATCGCCGTAGCGCGGATCGGGGATGCTGCCGTAGGAATCCGACGGTCCGCCGCATCCCGGCTTGTAGCCGTAGGCCGAGCCGGCCTGGCATTCCGCATCGGCAAATGCCGCGCCGGTGCCCCCCAGGGCGGCCAGGGCCAGCGCGGAAACGATCAGGGTCTTTTTCATGAGGCACTCCTTGGCGGATATGAACATCCGCATGCCTTCATTCGACACCCTGCCGGTATCGGCGGGGTGTCGCCACCGCAGCGTTTCGTTGTCGGACGGTGACCAAGCGTAAGGCGGGTGCCCTCCTAGGCACCCCGCGACGCACCTGCAGCTCAGGCGTGCGCCGACCTCAGTTTCAGCGAGAACTGGCGCAGCGCGTCGATGCCGCTTTCCTCGGCCCGGCGGCACCAGGCCTGCAGGTCGACCGCCAGCTGCTCGCGCGACTGCGAGGTGTTGAGCCACATCTGGCGCAGCTCTTCGCGCATGGTGACCATCTTGTCGAGCGCCGGATGGGCGGCGCGCGCCTGGGCCAGCTGCGTGCGGGCAGCCGCCGGCAGGCGGTCCTCGTCGCGGTGCAGCCAGCGCTTGGCCGACTTGAGCATGGACAGGTCCTGGCCGCGCGTCTTCAGCGCGGCGATCTCGTCCGAGCAGGCGCGGCGCATTTCGCGGCCGTAGCGCGCCATCACCTCGTAGCGGTTGGCGATCAGCGCTTCCAGGGTCTTCTCGTCGGCCACGGGCTTGACGGCACCCAGGCGCAGCTTGGGCGGCACCTTCTTGACCGTGGCCCAGCCCAGCTTCTCGAACATGCGGATGTAGAGCCAGCCGATGTCGAACTCGTAGCTCTTCACCGAGAACTTGGCCGAGGTGGGATAGGTGTGGTGGTTGTTGTGCAGCTCTTCGCCGCCGATGATGATGCCCCACGGCGAGATGTTGGTGCTGGCGTCCGGCGCCTCGAAGTTGCGGTAGCCCCAGTAGTGGCCGATGCCGTTGATGATGCCGGCCGCGGTGATCGGGATCCACAGCATCTGGACCGCCCAGACCGCCGCGCCGACCGCGCCGAACAGCGCCACGTTGATGATGAGCATCAGGCCCACGCCCTGCCAGCTGAAGCGCGTGTACAGGTTGCGCTCGATCCAGTCGTCCGGCGTGCCGTGGCCGAACTTGGCCATCGTTTCCTGGTTCTTGGCTTCCTCGCGGTAGAGCTCGGCGCCGCGCCACAGCACGGTGTCGATGCCGCGCGTCTGCGGGCTGTGCGGATCGTCGGGCGTTTCGCACTTGGCGTGGTGCTTGCGGTGGATCGCCACCCATTCCTTGGTCACCATGCCGGTCGCCAGCCACAGCCAGAAGCGGAAGAAGTGCGAGGGAATGCCGTGCAGGTCCAGCGCCCGGTGGGCCTGGGCGCGGTGCAGGAACAGGGTCACGCTGACGATGGTGATGTGGGTGGTGACCAAGGTGTAGAGCACGACCTGCCACCAGGACAGGTTCAGTGCGCCATTGGCCAGCCAGTCGATCGCCGCGTTCAACACGGCCCAGTCGGGAAGCAACATACGGTGCGTATCTCTCTCTCAATGGACGGGCGGGCTGCCGCGTCGCGCTTGGTCAGAGCGATTTTACGGTGGGGGGTTCCGCCAGGGGGCTGGTTATTTCCCCAGGCGTGTGAAATTAGGACTTTTCCCAGGTTGCGGCGAAGAAACCGTCGGTGCGGTGCCGGTGCGGCCACAAGCGCAGGAACTGCCCGTCGGCGCTGCACAACTCGCTGTGCTGGGGCACCTTCAGCTGCTCCAGCAGGCCGGCCGCCGGCACCGGCCGGAACTCCGGATGCGCCGCGCCGAAGGCCTGCGCGATGTCCTCGTTTTCCTCGGCCAGCAGGCTGCAGGTGGCATACACGATGCGCCCGCCCGGCTTCAGCAGCCGCGCCGCGCTGGCCAAAATGGCGGCCTGCTTGGCTTTCAGCTCTTCCACGGCCTGCGGCGACTGGCGCCATTTCAGGTCCGGGTTGCGGCGCAGCGTGCCCAGGCCGGAACACGGCGCGTCGACCAGCACCCGGTCGATCTTGCCGGCCAGGCGCTTGATGCGCTCGTCGCGCTCGTGCGAGATCGCGGCCGGGTGCACGTTGGACAAGCCGCTGCGCGCCAGCCGCGGCTTGAGCGCGTCCAGCCGGTGGGCCGACACGTCGAAGGCATACAGCCGGCCGGTGTTGCGCATCGCCGCGCCCAGCGCCAGCGTCTTGCCGCCGGCGCCGGCGCAGAAGTCCACCACCATCTGGCCACGCCGGGCGTCCAGCAGCAGGGCCAGCAGCTGCGAGCCCTCGTCCTGCACCTCGATCGCGCCGCGGGTGAAGGCGTCCAGCTTCGTCAACGCCGGCTTGTCCGCCAGCCGCAATCCCCAGGGCGAGTACGGCGTGGGCTCGCTGTCGATACTGGCCTGGCGCAGCTCGCGCTGCACGTCCTCGCGCTTGGCAACCAGCGCATTGACGCGCAAGTCCAGCGGCGCCGGCTGGTTCAGGCTGTCCACCAGCGGCCAGAAATCGTCGCCCAGCTGGGCTTTCAGCCGCTCGGCCAGCCATTCGGGCAGGTTGTGGCGGTGCCGCTCCAGCAGGTCCTTGGGGTCGGCCGCGCCGCAGGCGTCCAGCCAGGCCTTCTCCTGCTCGGACAGCGCGCTCTTGAGAAAGTCGCGCGGGCCGGCAAACCCCAGGATCGCCAGGCGCCGCTCCCGGGGGCCGCTGCCCGACAGTGCGAAATGTTCGAACAGCAGCTTCTTGCGCAGCACCGCGTAGACGGTTTCGGCCAGGGTCGCACGTTCGCGCGGCCCAAGCGCACGGTGCTCGCGGAAATGGCGCGACACCACGGCGTCGGCGGGGTGTTCGAACTTCAGGGTGGCGCGGACCAGTTCGGTGCAGGCGTCCAGCAGGGCTTTGGGATGCATTGGGGTTACAGCGTGCGCAACAGCGCGGCAATGGCGCGCGGGTAGATCAGGTGCTCCTGCGTCAGCACGCGCGCGGCCAGCGCCTGCGCGGTGTCGCCGGGCAGGATGGGCACCGCCGCCTGTTCGAGGATGGGGCCGTAGTCCAGCTCCGCCGTCACCTGGTGCACGGTGGCACCGGCGAACCTGCAGCCGGCGTCCAGCGCGCGCTGGTGCGTGTGCAGGCCGGGGAAGGCCGGCAGCAGCGAGGGATGGATGTTGAGCAGCCGCCCCTGGTAGTGCGCGACGAAGCCGGGAGTCAGAATGCGCATGAAGCCGGCCAGCACCACCAGCGCCGGCCGGTGCGCGTCGATCGCGCGCATCAGTTCGGCATCGAACGCCTCGCGGCTGTCGAAACGCTTGTGGTCCACCACGTCCGTCGCGATGCCGTGCTCGCGCGCCAGGCTCAACCCGCCGGCATCCGGCCGGTTGCCGATGACGGCGGCGACCTGCGCGCCGTGCACCTTGCGCCAGTCGTCGCGCTGCGCGGCTTTCACGATGGCCGCCATGTTCGAGCCCCCGCCGGAGATCAGAATCACGATGTTCTTCATTTGCCTGCGATTATCCCTGCCGGACTTCTTATGCCTTTGAGACCTCTCTCCCCGATCGAAGCCCGCGTGCTGGGCACCCTGATGGAAAAGGCGCGCACCGTGCCGGACAGCTATCCGCTGTCGCTCAACGCGGTGGTGGCCGGCTGCAACCAGAAGAGCAGCCGCGAGCCGGCGATGAACGTCAGCGAGGCGCAGGCGCAGGAAGCGCTCGACAGCCTGAAGCAGCTGAGCCTGGTGTTCCAGACCAGCGGCAGCCGCGTCGCCCGCTGGGAGCACAACTTCCAGCGTGTCTACGGCGTGCCGGAACAGTCGGCCGTGCTGCTGGGCCTGCTGGTGCTGCGCGGCCCACAGACCGCGGGCGAACTGCGCATCAACAGCGAGCGCTGGTACCGCTTCGCCGACATCTCCTCGGTGGAGGCCTTTCTCGACGAGCTGCAGGAGCGCTCCGAGGAGAAAGGTGGCCCGCTGGTGCTGAAGCTGGCCCGCGCCGCGGGCGCGCGCGAACCGCGCTGGGCGCACCTGCTGTGCGGCCCGGTGGATGCGGCGGCGTTCGCGGAAGCGCCCGCTGGCGAAGCCGGTGGTTCCGCGCTGCAGGAGCGCGTGGCCGCGCTGGAAGCCGAGGTGGCGGCGCTGCGGGCGGCCGTGCAGGACATGCGCGAGCAGCTCGGAATGTCGCAGCCCGGACACCCATAAACGAACGACCGTGCTAAAACATCGCGTCGACTGGAGATTCCATGGACTTAGCTTTCACGCCTGAAGAACAGCGCTTTCGCGAAGACATCCGCGCCTGGGTGCGCGAGAACCTGCCGCACGACATCGCGCACAAGGTCCACAACGCCTTGCGGCTGTCGCGCGACGACCTGCAGCGCTGGGCCAAGATCCTGGGCAGCAGGGGCTGGCTGGGCTACGGCTGGCCCAAGCAGTTCGGCGGCCCCGGCTGGAACGCGGTGCAGAAGCACCTGTTCGAGGAAGAATGCGCGCTGGCCGGCGCGCCGCGCATCATCCCGTTCGGGCCGGTCATGGTGGCGCCCGTCATCATGGCGTTCGGCTCGCCCGAGCAGCAGCAGCGCTTTTTGCCCGGCATCGCCAGCGGCGAGGTGTGGTGGAGCCAGGGCTACAGCGAACCCGGCTCCGGCTCCGACCTGGCTTCGCTGAAGACCCGCGCCGAGCGCAAGGGCGACAAATACGTCGTCAACGGCCAGAAGACCTGGACCACGCTGGCGCAGTTCGGCGACTGGATCTTCTGCCTGGTGCGCACCAGCACCGAAGGCAAGCCGCAGACCGGCATCTCGTTCCTGCTGATCGACATGAAGTCGCCCGGCGTGACGGTGCGCCCCATCATCATGCTGGACGGCGAACACGAGGTGAACGAGGTGTTCTTCGACAACGTCGAAGTGCCCGCGGCCAACCTGATCGGCGAGGAGAACAAGGGCTGGACCTACGCCAAGCACCTGCTGTCGCACGAGCGCACCAACATCGCCGACGTCAACCGCTCCAAGCGCGAACTGGAACGCCTGAAGCGCATCGCCAAGGGCGAAGGCGCGTGGGAAGACCGGCGTTTCCGCGACGAGATCGCCAGGCTGGAAGTGGACGTCGTGGCGCTGGAAATGATGGTGCTGCGCGTGCTGTCGGCCGAGAAATCGGGCAAGAACCCGCTGGACATCGCCGGCCTGCTGAAGATCAAGGGCAGCGAGATCCAGCAGCGTTATTCCGAGCTGATGATGCTGGCCGCCGGTCCCTACGCACTGCCCTACCTGCACGACGCGATGGAAGCCGGCTGGCAGGGCGAGTACGTCGGTGCCGCCTACTGCGCGCCGCTGGCCTCCACCTATTTCAACTACCGCAAGACGACGATCTACGGCGGCAGCAATGAAGTGCAACGCAACATCGTCGCGCAGGTCGTTCTCGGCTAACACCGTTCGGGCTGAGCCTGTCGAAGCCCTTCGACAAGCTCAGGGCGAACGGCCATGGAGATAAATATGGATTTCGATTTTTCCGACGACCAGGAACATCTGCGCGACGCGGTGCGCAAGTGGGTGGACCGCAGCTACACCTTCGAGCGCCGCCGCGGCATCGTCAAGGCGGGCGGCTTCGACCGCGCCGTCTACGGCGAGATGGCCGAACTCGGCCTGGCCGGCCTCTACGTGGCCGAGGACCATGGCGGCATGGGCATGGGCCCGGTGGAAGCCATGGTGGCGATGGAGGAACTGGGCCGCGGCATCGTGCTGGAGCCGCTGGGCCAGACCCTGGTGGCCAGCGGCTTGCTGGGCGCGTACGCGCCGGAAGGCCTGAAGGCGCAGTGGCTGCCGAAGATCGCCGCCGGCGAGGCGCTGGTGGTGCTGGCCCAGCAGGAGCGCAAGTCGCGCTGGCGCCTGGACCTGTGCGAAACGCAGGCCACGCAGGCCGGCGACGGCTGGAACATCACCGGCACCAAGAGCATCGTGCCGGCGGGCGACCAGGCCGATGCCTTCATCGTGCCCGCGGTGGCGGGCGGCAAGATCGCGCTGTTCCTGGTCGAACGCGCGGCGGCCGGCGTCGCCGCGCGCGGCTACCTCACCCAGGAGGGCGGCCGCGCCGCCGAGGTGAGCTTCAACAAGGCGCCGGCCGCGCTCGTCGCGCAGGACGGCCTGCCGGCACTCGAGCACGCGGTGGACGTCGGCATCGCCGCCACCTGCGCCGAAGCCGTGGGCGTGATGGACAAGACCATGCAGGTGACGGTGGAGTACCTGAACACGCGCAAGCAGTTCGGCACCACGCTGGCCAGCTTCCAGGCGCTGCGCCACCGCGTGGCCGACATGAAGATGCAGCTGGAGCTGGCGCGCTCGATGAGCTATTACGCCTCGCTCAAGCTGAACGCGCCGCCGGAAGAGCGCCGCCGCGCGCTGTCGCGCGCCAAGTACCAGCTGGGCGTGTCGATGCGCTTCATCGGCCAGAACTCGGTGCAGTTGCACGGCGGCATCGGCGTCACCGACGAATACATCGGCAGCCACTACTTCAAGAAGCTCACGCAGCTGGAACTGGTGTTCGGCGACACCCTGCACCACCTGGGCGAGGTGTCCGAGCGCATGCAGGACACCGCCGGGGTGTTCGCTTGAGGGTCACGCGCCGCGATGCCCTGCGCGTGCTGGCCGCCGCCTCGGCAACGGCGGCCGGCTGCGCGAGCACACCTTCCATGCAGGACACCCCACCCATCGTCTTCGTTGCCGGTAACGGCGACAGCGCCTCGATCTGGCAGTCCCTGGTCTGGCGCTTCGAATCGAACGGCTGGCCGCGCGAGCGCCTGCACGCCGTCGACGTGCCCTACCCGCAGTCGCGCGACGACGACAGCCAGCCGCAGGCCGGCCGCAGTTCGGCGGCCGAGCACACGGCCTGGCTCAAGGCGGAGGTCGACAAGGTGCTGGCGCGCACCGGCGCGAAACAGGTGGTGCTGGTCGGCCTCTCGCGCGGCGGCTACGCGGTGCGCGACTACATCGCCAACGGCGGCGGCGCGCGGACGGTGAGCCACGCCATCCTGGGCGGGACGCCCAACCACGGCGTCTGGGCGGTGCCGATCGCGGGCCTGTCGGACAACAGCGAGTTCGCCGGCCACGGGCCGTTCCTGAAAGCCTTGAACCGGCCGCGCAATGCCGCCGGCGACGAGGTCGACGGGCCGGTGAAGTGGCTCACCCTGCGCTCCGACAGCAACGACAAGTACGCGCAGCCCGACGGGCTGTGGGTGGGCAAGCGCGGCGTCGCCACCGGCGTCACCCCTGCCGGCCCGGAGCTCAAGGGCGCCACCAACATCGTGCTGCCGCGCGTCGACCATCGGGAGACCGCGTTGTCGCCGGCCGCGTTCGCGGCCACGTACCGTTTCATCACCGGCCGCGCGCCCGCCACGCTGGACGTGCTGCCCGAGCCGAAGGTGACGCTGGCCGGCAAGGTGAGCGGCGCCGGCAGCAACGTCGGCCTGGACAGCGCGTCGCTGCAGGTGTTCGCCATCGACCCGGTCACCGGCGAGCGGCGCGGCAATGCGGTGTACACCAAGCAGATCGCCGCCGACGGTGCCTGGGGCCCGTTCGCCGCACAGCCCGATGCGCGCTACGAGTTCGTGGTGGCGGCGCCCGGCTATGCGACCACGCACTTCTACCGCAGCCCGTTCTCCCGCTCCAGCGACATCGTGACCATGCGGCCCGAGCGCATTCCCGACGCGGACAAGAACGCGCCGGCACTGGTCGTCATGAACCGCCCGCGCGGCTACCTGGACCCGGGCCGCGACAAGATGGCGTTCGACGGGCAGAACCCGCCGCCGGGAGCGGTGCTGGGCGCGGGCGTGTCGAGCTCGCGCATCAAGCCGGCAGGCCTGCCGCGCGCGGTCGTCGCCGAATTCAACGGCGAACGCGTGGTCGGCCGCAGCTGGCCGCTGGCCGAGAATCACGTCTCGGTGCTGGAGCTGACGTACTAGCGCGCTAGCTGTGCAGCCGCGAGTTCTTCGGCAGGTGCGCCATCAGGAACTCCATCTGGTCGGCCAGGATGCGGCGGTTGCGCAGGATGAAGTCTTCCCACAGGCTGGGCACGTAGGGCGTGTACAGCAGGTGCATGCCGGCCTGCTCGGGCGTGCGGCTGCCCTTGCGGTGGTTGCAGGCGCGGCAGGAGGTCACCACGTTCATCCAGTGGTCCTTGCCGTTCTGCGCGAACGGGATGATGTGCTCGCGGGTCAGCTCTTCCTCGTGGAATTCGCCGCCGCAGTAGGCGCAGACATTGCGGTCGCGCGCGAACAGCTTGCCGTTGGTGAGGCCGGGCTTGAGCTCGAACGGGTTGATGTTCGGCACGCCCTTGGTGCCGATGATGCTGTTGACCGTGATGATGGACTGCGCGCCCGTCGCCGCGTTGTGGCCGCCGCGGAACACCGCCACTTCGGCGCCCGCTTCCCAACGCACCTGGTCGGCCGCGTAATGCAGCACGGCCTGTTCCAGCGAAATCCAGGACTGGGGCAGCCCCTGGGCAGACAGCTTCAAAACCTTCAAAACGCGCCTCCATCCATCGAGATGAACACACCACGAAAGGCCCGGCGGCGCACACGGCAGCGCCGTCAAGCACAATATAACCTGTTTTCGTGACGCTCCGGCGGCAGCGCGTCAGCCCATTCGGCCTGTCGCGGCGCCATGCGCTGCTATCAAAAAGATATCGATGCAGATCTTCAGAGGCTTTCATCACCCCGGCATCGCGCCCGCGTGCGCCCTGACCATCGGCAACTTCGACGGCGTGCACCGCGGCCACCAGGCCATGCTGGCGCTGCTGAACAGCGAGGCGCGCCACCGCGGCGTGCCCAGCTGCGTGCTCACCTTCGAGCCGCATCCGCGCGACTACTTCGCCGCCCTGCACAGCAAGCCGCAGCTGGCGCCGGCGCGCGTCGCCACCCTGCGCGACAAGCTGGGCGAGCTGGCCCGCTGCGGCATCGACCAGTGCGTCATCCTGAAATTCGATGCCGGCTTGTCCAGCCAGGTTCCCGAGGCCTTCATCGAGGACGTGCTGGTGCGCGGCCTGGGCACGCGCTACGTGCTGGTGGGCGACGACTTCCGCTTCGGCGTGCGCCGCTCGGGCGACTACGCGATGCTGGACTCCGCCGGCAACCGGCGCGGCTTCGACGTGGCGCGCATGAACAGCTACGAGGTGCACGGCCTGCGCGTGTCGAGCTCGGCCGTGCGCGAAGCCCTGGCGCGCGGCGACATGGCCGGCGCGACCGCCCTGCTCGGGCGCCCCTACAGCATCAGCGGCCACGTGGTGCACGGCCGCAAGCTCGGCCGCGAGATCGGTTTTCGCACGCTGAACCTGCGCTTTGCCCATTGGAAACCGGCCGCCGGCGGCATCTTCGCGGTGCGCGTCCACGGGCTGGACACCGGGCCGCTGGACGGCGTGGCCAACCTGGGCGTGCGGCCCTCGATGAACCCGGCCGACGTCAACGGCGGGCGGGTGCTGCTGGAGACCTATTGCCTGCAATGGCCCGCCCATCTGGGCAGCGAAGGGGCCTACGGTAAAATCATCCGCGTGGAACTGCTGCACAAACTGCATGACGAGCTGCGCTACGACAGTCTCGATGCCCTGAAGACCGGCATCGCGCGCGACTGCGACGCGGCGCGCGCCTTCTTCGCGTCCACCCACGCCGAGACCCGTCGCCAGACCACGCGCGACCGAATTTAAAGCCCGCAGACACTGCGGCTGCCGCCCTTCGACAGGCTCGGGGCGAACGGCATCTCCCCCTCGTTCCGACCGCTCCCGTTCGGGCTGAGCCTGTCGAAGCCCCCAGCGACTGACCATGAGCGACACCAAAACCGATTACCGCGCCACCCTCAACCTGCCGGACACCGCTTTTCCGATGCGCGGCGACCTGCCCAAGCGCGAGCCGGGCTGGGTCAAGGAGTGGGAGGACCAGGGCCTGTACAAGCGCCTGCGGGAAGCCCGCTGCGGCCGCCAGAAATTCGTGCTGCACGACGGCCCGCCGTACGCCAACGGCCAGATCCACATGGGCCACGCGGTCAACAAGATCCTGAAGGACATGATCGTCAAGTCGCGCCAGCTCAAGGGCCTGGACGCGGCCTACATCCCGGGCTGGGACTGCCACGGCCTGCCGATCGAGAACGCGATCGAGAAGAAGCACGGGCGCAACCTGCCGCGCGACGAGATGCAGGCCAAGAGCCGCGCCTTCGCCACCGAGCAGATCGACATCCAGCGCGGCGACTTCAAGCGCCTGGGCGTGCTGGGCGAGTGGGACCATCCCTACCGCACCATGGACTTCAAGAACGAGGCCGAGGAGATCCGCGCCTTCAAGCGCGTGATCGAGCGCGGCTTCGTCTACCGCGGCCTGAAGCCGGTGTACTGGTGCTTCGACTGCGGCTCCTCGCTGGCCGAATTCGAGATCGAGTACGCGGACAAGAAATCGCAGACGGTGGACGTGGGCTTCCAGGCCGACAACCCGGGCGCGGTGGCCGAGGCTTTCTCCGTTCGCCCTGAGCTTGTCGAAGGGCCACAGGCGAAGCCGGTGTTCGTCGTGATCTGGACCACCACCGCCTGGACCATCCCGGCCAACCAGGCGCTGAACCTCAACCCCGAGCTGGTCTACGCGCTGGTCGACACGCCGCGCGGCTACCTCGTGCTGGCCGAAGCGCTGGTCGAGAAATGCCTGGCGCGCTACAAGCTCACCGGCACGGTGGTTGCCACCACCAAGGGCGAGAAGCTGGGCGGCATGTGGTTCCGCCATCCGCTGTTCGAGGTCGATGCAGCCTACCGGCGGCTCGCGCCGGTGTACCTGGCCGATTACGCCACCGCGGACGACGGCACCGGCATCGTGCACTCCTCGCCTGCCTACGGCCTGGAGGACTTCAACAGCTGCGTGAGCCACGGCCTGAAGTACGACGACATCCTCAACCCGGTGCAGGGCAACGGCAGCTACGCGCCGGACCTGGCCCTGTTCGGCGGCGAGAGCATCTGGAAGGCCGTGCCGCACATCCTCGACGTGCTGGACAAGGCCGGCCGCCTGTTCGGCAACGAACCGCTGGTGCACAGCTACCCGCACTGCTGGCGCCACAAGACGCCGGTGATCTACCGCGCCGCGGCCCAGTGGTTCATCCGCATGGACGAAGGGGAAGGCGTGTTCACCAAGGACAAGGCGCCCAAGACGCTGCGGCAGATGGCGCTGGAAGCCATCGAAGACACCAGCTTCTACCCGCAGAACGGCCAGGCGCGGCTGCGCGACATGATCGCCGGCCGGCCCGACTGGTGCATCAGCCGCCAGCGCAGCTGGGGCGTGCCGCTGCCCTTCTTCCTGCACAAGGACACGCACGAACTGCACCCGAAGACCATGGAGATCCTGGACCTGGCGGCCGACATGGTGGAGGCCGGCGGCATCGAGGCCTGGAGCAAGGCGACCACCGAGGAGGTGCTGGCCAGGGTCGGTGCCGCGGGCGACGCGCCGCTCTACACCAAGAGCACCGACATCCTGGAGGTGTGGTTCGACTCCGGCACCACGCACACCACGGTGCTCAAGGGTTCGCACCCCGGCTCTGGCCACGAGAACGGGCCCGAGGCCGACCTGTACCTGGAAGGCCACGACCAGCACCGCGGCTGGTTCCACTCCTCGCTGCTCACCGCCTGCGCGATGTACGGCCGCGCGCCCTACCGCGGCCTGCTGACGCACGGCTTCACGGTGGACAGCCAGGGCCGCAAGATGAGCAAGTCCATGGGCAACGGCGTCGATCCGCAGGAGACCAGCAAGAAGCTGGGCGCCGAGATCATCCGCCTGTGGGTGGCTGCCTCCGACTATTCCGGCGACATCGCCGGCGACGACAAGATCCTGGCGCGCGTGGTGGACGCCTACCGCCGCATCCGCAACACGCTGCGCTTCCTGCTGGCCAACGTCAGCGACTTCGACCCGGCCAAGGACGCGGTGCCGCTGGCCGAGATGCTGGAGATCGACCGCTACGCGCTGTCGCGCGCCGCGCAGTTCCAGGCCGAGGTGCTGGCCCACTACGAGGTCTACGAGTTCCACCCGGTGGTGGCCAAGCTGCAGGTCTACTGCTCGGAAGACCTGGGCGCGTTCTACCTCGACATCCTGAAGGACCGGCTCTACACCACGGCGCCGAAGTCGCTGGCGCGGCGCAGCGCGCAGACCGCGCTGTGGAACATCACGCACGCCATGCTGCGCTGGATGGCGCCGTTCCTCAGCTTCACCGCCGAGGAGGCCTGGAAGGTGTTCGGCGATTCGCAATCGATCTTCATGGAGGAATACGCCGAGATCGGCGCGCCCGACGAGGTGCTGCTGGCCAAATGGGGCCGCATCCGCGAGATCCGCGAGCTGGCCAACAAGGAGATCGAGGCGCTGCGCGAGAAGGGCCAGGTCGGCTCCTCGCTGCAGGCCAACCTGGTGGTGGCCGCGCCGGCCGAAGACCACGCGCTGCTGGCCAGCCTGGGCGAGGACCTGAAGTTCGTGTTCATCGCCTCGGCGATCGCGCTGCATGCCGGCGACGCGCTGGCGGTGCAGGCCCAGCCCTCGGCGGACACCAAGTGCGAACGCTGCTGGCACTGGCGCGCCGACATCGGCACCGACGCCGCGCATCCCACACTGTGCGGGCGCTGCACGGCCAACCTGTTCGGCGCGGGCGAGCCCCGGGTGCACGCCTGATGGCCCGCCGCGCCCCCTCCTCCTCCGCGGCCGGCGGCATGCTGCCCTGGCTGGGCCTGGCGCTGATCATCCTGATCGCCGACCAGTTCACCAAGGTGCTGATCCTGGGCTACTACCGCCTGGGCGACTCCACCACCATCACCAGCTTCTTCAACATCGTGCGCGCCCACAACACGGGCGCCGCGTTCTCGTTCCTGGCGGCGGCCTCGGGCTGGCAGCGGTGGCTCTTCACCGGCATCGCCATCGCCGCGATCGTCTTCATCCTGTGGCTGCTGCGTTCGCACGCGGGCCAGCGGCTGTTCTGCTTCGCCCTGGCCTGCATCCTCGGCGGCGCCATCGGCAACCTGGTGGACCGGCTGCTGCACGGCTACGTGGTGGACTTCCTGCAGGTCCACTGGAAGAACCAGTGGTACTTCCCGGCGTTCAACGTGGCCGATGCGGCCATCACCATCGGCGCGGCCTGCATGATCCTGGACGAGCTGCTGCGGGTGCGGCGCAGCCGCTGACACCAGCTGTGTGAAGGCCGGGCAAATCCCGGTGCCGCGCGATTGAGCCGGGCGTATCATTGCTTCAAACATGAAGCATCTGCTCAACCTGCTGGCAGCCGTGGCGCTGCTGGTGTGGGGCACATATCTCGTTCGCACCGGCATCCTCCGGGTCTTCGGCGCCAATCTGCGGCACGTGCTGGCGCGCAGCATCGACCGGCGGCCGGCCGCCGCGCTGGCCGGCCTGGGCGTCACCGCGCTGGTGCAGTCCAGCACGGCCACCGCGCTGATCGTCGCCGCCTTCGTCGGCCAGGGGCTGATGCGCCTGCCCATCGCGCTGGCCGCGATGCTGGGGGCCGACGTCGGCAGCAGCCTGATGACGGTGGTGTTCTCGTTCGACCTGTCGTGGCTGTCGCCGCTGTTCATCTTCGTCGGCGTGGTGCTGTTCATCTCGCGCCAGGCCACGCCGCTCGGCCGCTTCGGCCGGGTGCTGATCGGCCTGGGGCTGATGCTGCTCGCGCTGCGTCTGATCGGCGAATCCACCGCCATCATGGTGCGCTCGCCAGCCATCAAGGCCCTGCTCGCCTCGCTGTCCAGCGACATGCTGCTGGAAATCACGGTCGGCGCCGCGCTGTCCGTCATCGCCTATTCCAGCCTGGCCATCGTGCTGTTGACTGCCACCCTGGCCGCCTCCGGCGCGGTGCCGCTGGAAGTGGCCATGGGCCTGGTGCTGGGCGCCAACCTGGGCAGCGGCCTGCTGGGCGTGCTGGCCACGGCCCGCTCCGCCGCCGAGGTGCGGCAGGTGCCGATGGGCAACCTGGTGTTCAAGGCACTGGGCGTGCTGGCGGCCGCGCCCTTCGTCGGCCTGTGGCCGCGCTACGTGCAGTCGATGGCCGACCCGGCCGCCGTGGTGGTGCTGTTCCACCTGTGCTTCAACGCCGCGCTGGCGGTGCTGCTGCTGGCCTTCACGCAGGTGGTGGCGCGCTGGGTCGAGCGCTGGCTGCCGCCGGCCGAGCAGCACGTGGTGGCCGGCCGGCCGCACCACCTCGACCCCTCGGCGCTGGCCACGCCTTCGCTGGCCATCTCCTGCGCCGCACGCGAGGCGCTGCACCAGGCCGACGTGGTGGAGACCATGCTGCTGGGCATGCTGCGCGTCATCAGGGACAACGACCTGCGCCTGGCGCAGGAGCTGCGCAAGCTCGACGACACGGTCGACCAGCTCTATTCGGCGATCAAGTACTACCTGACCAAGATCTCGCGCGAGGCGCTGGGCGAAGAGGAAAGCCGGCGCTGGACCGACATCATCAGCTTCACCATCAACATGGAGCAGATCGGCGACATCGTCGAGCGCGTGCTGATCGACATCGAGGACAAGAAGATCAAGAAGGGCCGCAGTTTCTCGGATGCCGGCATGGCCGAGATCTGCGAGCTGCATGCGCGCCTGGTGGACAACCTGCGCCTGGGCATGAGCGTGTTCCTCAACGGCTCGGTGCGCGACGCGCAGAAGCTGCTGGAGGAGAAGGCGCGCTTCCGCGACCTGGAGCGCGCCTATGCCGGCACCCACCTGACGCGCTTGACAGACAACACGGTGCAGAGCATCGAGACCAGCTCGCTGCACCTGGACCTGATCAGCGACCTGAAGCGCATCAACTCGCACATCTGCTCGATCGCCTACCCGATCCTCGACTCGGCCGGCGCGCTCGCGCCGAACCGGCTGCGGCAACCCGCGCTGCCGCGCGAGGTGCCGCCGGTGGGTTAGTGCGCTTCTAGTTCGTGCCCCAGGCGCTTCTTGCAGAACTCGATCAGCTCGTCGATCTCGGTCGACTTGTCGAACACGGCGTCGGCGCCGAGCTGCATGCAGCGCCAGCGCACGTCGCGCGTGGCGTGGTTGCTCAGGACGATGGCGAACTGGCGCGGCTTGCGCCGGGCCGCCGCTTCCAGGATGTTCAGGCCGCTGCCTTCGCGCAGGAACAGGTCGACGATGAGCAGGTCCCATGCATCGGGATTGCGCGCCAGCCAGCGCTTGGCCTCGTGTTCCGTCTCGGCGGTGCCGACCTGCTCCACCAGCGCGAGTTCCTGCAGGGTTTCGGCAAGGTTCTGACGGATCGTCGCGCTGTCCTCGACGATGAACGTTCTGAACTTCATTGTGATTTCTCCGGCGTTTGCGCAACTCTATGGCCGCGCGATCTGCCGGGCTGCAAGGCCGAAGGCCGAGCAGCTGTAGGAAGCTACGGGCAGGCCTGGTGCGTCAGATGCCTTCGCGGCTGAGCACCAGCGCCGCTTCGAGCGTGAACTCCTCCTGCTCGAGCCGCGCGCAGATCTCGGCCGGGTCCATGCGGCGGAACTGCACCACCTCGCCGTCCTGGTTGACCGGCACCACGCCCTCGGGCACGGTGGCGGTGTACCAGTCGACGTCCTCGATGATGTAGCCGCCGCGCCCGCCGCCGGGCCGGCGGATGGCCAGGCGACCGCCGTGGCGCAGGCGCTGCAGCTCCGACAGCTTCAGCCCCGCCTCTTCCCAGGTCTCGCGCTCCAGCGTGCGCTCGGGCGCCTCGCCGGCCGGCACCATGCCGCCCACCATGGTGTCCCACATGCCGGGGTCGTTGGGCTTGTCGAAGGCGCGCTGCTGCACCCAGTGGCGCCCGTCGGGCAAAAAGCCCGCCAGGTGCACCGCGTGGGTGGCGAGGCCCAGGATGCGGGTCACGCCGCGCTCCACCGTGCCCAGGGTCTCGCCGCGTGCGCCGCGCACCGCCAGCTGCTCGTTGCGCCACATCGGCGCCAAGCCGGCCTGGCGGATGGCGGCGGCCAGCCGCCCGATGCTGGAGGTGAGCTCGCCGCGCAACTGCCAGCCGGGGCCGGTGGCGCCGTCGCGCCGCTGCATCAGCGTGGGCGGCAGGTCCAGCAGCAGGTCTTCCAGCAGGTCGGTCTCCAGCGAGCCGATGGCCACCGCGTCCCACCACAGGCCGGCGCGCGGCTTGGCCGGCGGCTCGTCGGCGCGGGCGCGCAGCCGCTGCAACCAGGCGGCGCTGGGCTGCGGGCGCGTCACAGGCCCAGGACCGTGGAGCCGGTCGTCTTGCGCGCCTCCAGGTCGCGGTGCGCCTGCTGGACCTGTTCGAGGGGGTAGCGCTGGGCGATGTGGATCTTCACCTTGCCGCTGCCCACCACGTCGAACAGGTCGTCGGCCATCGACTGCGTGGTCTCGCGCGTGGTGATGTGGGTGAACAGCGTCTGGCGCGTGACGTACAGCGAGCCCTTGCTCGCCAGCAGGCTGGGCGCGAACGGCGGCACCGGGCCGGACGAATTGCCGAAGGTCGCCATCAGGCCGAACGGCTGCAGGCAGTCCAGAGACTTCTCCCACGTGTCCTTGCCGACCGAGTCGTACACCGCCTTCACGCCCTTGCCGCCGGTGATGTCCTTCACCCGTGCGAGGAAGTCCTCGGTGTTGTAGTTGACGACGTGGGCGGCACCGTTGGCGCGCGCGAGCGCGCACTTCTCGTCGGAGCCCGCGGTTCCGATCAGCTGCAGGCCGAGCGCACGCGCCCACTGGCAGGCGATCAGCCCGACGCCGCCGGCCACGGCGTGGAACAGCACGAAATCGCCCGGGTGCAGGCCGCCCTGCGGCAGCGTGCGTTTGAGCAGGTACTGCGCCGTCAGGCCCTTGAGCATCATCGCCGCGCCGGTGTCGAAATCGATCGCGTCGGGCAGCTTGCACACGCACTTGGCGGGCATCACGCGCACTTCGCAGTAGGCGCCCGGCGGCTGGCTGGCATAGGCCGCGCGGTCGCCGGCCTTGAGGTGCGTGACGCCCTCGCCCACCGCCTCCACCACGCCCGCGGCTTCCATGCCCAGCGTGGCCGGCATGGGCAGCGGGTACAGGCCGGTGCGGTGGTAGACGTCGATGAAATTCAGGCCCAGCGCGTGGTGGCGGATGCGAATCTCGCCGGGGCCGGGCTGGCCGACCTCCACGTCCATGATCTCCAGCACTTCGGGGCCGCCGGGCTGGCGAATGCGTACCGCTTTGGTCATCTCAGATCCCTTTCCTTTTTTTGATGCATCGTGCCACGATCGAACCGCCTTGTCCGTTGGGGTCGGCCCGGTTCCGTCAGCAGCGACGCGTGCATTAAAGTGCGCGCCGATGAACCAGCGACTCACCCCCGCAACCGCGGCCCTGCTGACGGTACCGCCTCTGCTGTGGGCTGGCAACGCGGTGGTGGGGCGCCTTGTGAACGGCATGGTGCCGCCGATCACGCTGAACTTCCTGCGCTGGGCCTTGGCCTTCGTGCTGCTGCTCCCTCTTGCGGCCCAGGTACTGCGGCCGGGCAGCGCGCTGTGGACGCACTGGCGCCGCTACACCCTGCTCGGCCTGCTGGGTGTAGGGTGTTACAACGCCTTGCAATACTTGGCGCTCACCACGTCGACGCCGCTGAACGTCACACTGGTGGCGGCAAGCATGCCGGTGTGGATGCTGGCGCTGGGCGCCCTCTTCTTCGGCCAGCGGATTTCCGGGCGCCAGATGGCCGGCGCGCTCATGTCCATCGTGGGCGTGCTGGTGGTGCTGGGCCGTGGCGACCCGGCGCTGCTGGCGCAGGTGCGGCTGGTGCCGGGCGACCTGTACATCCTGCTGGCCACGCTGGCCTGGGCCTGGTATAGCTGGCTCCTCACGCGGCCGGGCGACGCGCCGGAACTGCGCGGCGACTGGGCGGCCTTTTTGATGGCGCAGATGGTGCCGGGCGTGGCCTGGTCGGCGCTGTTCGCGGCGGCCGAATGGAGCACCGGCACGCACCACATCGAATGGGGCTGGCCGCTGGTGTGTGCGCTGGCTTACGTGGCCATCTGCCCAGCCATCCTGGCGTACCGCGCCTGGGGGCTGGGCGTGCAGCGCGTCGGGCCCAGCATCGCCGGCTTCTTCTCCAACCTGACGCCGCTGTTCGCGGCGGTGCTGTCGGCCGCGCTGCTCGGCGAGATGCCGCGCCCGTACCACGCCATCGCCTTCGTGCTGATCGTCGGCGGGATCGTGGTCTCGTCGCGCCGCTGAGCACAGCGCGCGACGGCGGGCCTGCGCCCGGATCAGTACGTGCCCGGGTAGGAGCCGCCGTCGATCAGCACGTTCTGGCCGGTGATGTAGGCGGCATGCGCGCTGCACAGGAAGGCGCAGGCGGCGCCGAACTCGGCGGCCGTGCCGAAGCGCTGGGCCGGAATGTTCTTGCGGCGCGTTTCGGCGAACGCATCCACCGCCTGTCCGGCCTTGGTCGCGCCGGCCTGCAGGGTGGTGCGCAGGCGGTCGGTGTCGAACGAGCCGGGCAGCAGGTTGTTGATGGTGACGTTGGCACCCGCCAGCCGGGCGGTGCGCGCCGCGCCGGCGACGAAGCCGGTCAGGCCGCTGCGCGCGCCGTTGGACAGGCCCAGGACGTCGATCGGCGCCTTCACCGCACTCGACGTGATGTTGACGATGCGCCCGAAGCCGCGCGCCGCCATGCCGTCCACCGTCGCCTTGATGAGCTCGATGGGCGTCAGCATGTTGGCGTCCACCGCTTTGATCCAGGCCTCGCGGTCCCAGTCGCGGAAGTCGCCAGGGGGCGGGCCGCCGGCATTGGTGATGACGATGTCGAAATCGCGGCGGGTGGCGAAGACGCGCTCGCGGCCTTGGACTGTGGTGATGTCGGCGGCGATGGGGAGGATTTGCGCGGCCGTGGGGCGGGCAGGGTCGGCGGTCAGTGCGGCGGCTGCGGCGGTCAGCGCCTCTTCGCCGCGGGCGACGACGACGACGTTGACGCCTTCACGCACCAGCGCCTGCGCGCAGCCGAAGCCGAGGCCCTTGCTGGCGCCGCAGACGAGTGCCCATTTGTTGGAGATGCCGAGATCCATGAAAGTGCCTTTGGGAAAGAAGGTTTGGCAGGGATCATACGAAGCTGCCCATGGCCCTGCTTTCTTCTCGCCTGTTCGGCGCAGATGCCGCCATCCGCTGCGCAACGCATGAGTTCTCAAGGATCGCGGCGCTATTTGTTGCAGGCCCGGTAGCTCCTCATCGTTGCCCACATCCTGGAGAGAAACTCTTTGCGCCACTGTTCGTCAAGCTTGCGCGCAATTCTGTCGATCACGCCATCGTCCGTTGCGCACATGTCCGTGATCGCACCCGGTCCAACAGCCCTCACCTCTGCGCCCCCCGCGTCACCACATAAATCCCCACCATCACCAGCACCGTCCCCGCCACGATCCATCCCGTGAACGGCTCGCCCAGGATCACGATGCCCATGAGGATGGTCGACACCGGCCCGACCATTCCCGTTTGCGCCGACAGCGCCGGGCCGATGCGCTCGATGGCCATCATCACCAGCACCACCGGCAGCGCCGTGCACAGCGTCGCGTTCAGCACCGACAGCCAGAGTACCTCCGGCGCCACGCTGGCCGCCGCGCTCACCGGCCGCAGCAGCAGGAACTGCGCGATGCAGCAGATGCAGGCCACCAGCGTCGCCCACGCGGCCAGCCGCAGCGAGCCGATGCGCTGCACCAGGTGCCCGCCGTAGACCATGTACACCGCGTAGGTCACGGTGCTGGCGAACACCAGCGCGACGCCCAGCGCCACGTTCTCGCCGTCCAGCCGCGCCTCGTGGCCGAACACCAGCACCACGCCGGCATAGCTGATCGCCACGCCCGCCACCTGCATGCGGCGCACCGGCTTGCGGTACAGCACCCAGCCCAGCAGCAGCACCAGCGTGGGCGTGAGATACACGATCAGCCGCTCCAGCGACGCGGTGATGTACTGCAGCCCGGCGAAGTCCAGGAAGCTGGAGAGGTAGTAGCCGCTGACGCCCAGCCCCACCAGGCCGGCCCAGTCGCGCGGCGCCAGCGGCGCCTGGCCGCGGCCGGCCCACCAGGCCATCGCCGCGAAGATCGGCAGCGCGAACAGCATGCGGTACATCAGCAGCGTGACGGCGTCCACGCCATACCGGTAGGCCAGCTTCACGATGATGGCCTTGCCGCTGAAGGCGATGGCGCCGCCGGCCGCCATCGCCAGGCCCGGCCCCATGCCGGACGCCGGCACTCGGTTGCCGCTCAAGCCGCCCCCATCACCCGGTGGTGCAGGCTGCGCAGCGACCACCACACGCCCAGCGCCACCACCGGGATCGCGCAGGCCGCCGTGCTCTCCGGGCTCCAGGGCCAGCCGATGGCGTGCGCGCCCTTGGCCAGGTAGCTCACCAGGCCGACGATGTAGTAGGTGATCGCCGCCACCGACAGCCCCTCCACCGTCGCCTGCAGGCGCAGCTGCAGGCCCTGGCGCGTGTTCATCGCCGCCAGCAGGTCCTTGCTGCTTTGCTGCTGCTCGATCTCCACGCGCGTGCGCAGCAGGTTGCTGATGCGCGAGACGCGCTGCGACAGCGCGTCCTGCCGCCGCACCGACCAGGCGCAGGTGGCGCGCGCCGGCGAGATGCGGCGCGCGATGAATTCGCCCAGGGTCTGCAGGCCGGCCACGCGCGATTCGCCGATGTCGGCGATGCGCCGGTCCACCAGCTCGAAGTAGGCGGCGCTGGCCGAAAAACGCGAGTGCGTCGCCGCGTAGTGGCTTTCCACCTGGCCGGCCAGCCGCGTGAGCCGGTCCAGCAGCTGCGGCTCCTCGTCGCGCCCGGCCAGGCGGATCGATTCGGCCAGCGAGGCCAGCTCGCGCTCGGCGTGGCCAAGCAGCTCGGAGGCATCGCGCGCCGCCGGCAGGCCCAGCAGCGCCGCCATGCGGTAGGCGTCGATTTCCAGCAGCTGCTGCACCAGCCGGCCCAGCCGGCGGGGCGCCATGCTGCCGGCCAGCAGCACCATGCGCGAGAAGCCGTCCGGGTGCAGCGCGAAGTCGGTGTAGACCTCGCCCATGCCGTCGGCCACCGTGCTGCCGACCAGCGTGTCCTCGTGCAGCACGTGGCGCACCAGCGCCGCGCCGTCGCTGCCGCGCGCGGGCAGCGTCCACAGGTGCAGCGCCGCCAGGCACTCGCCCGGCAGCCCGGCCAGCCAGTCGCGCGGCACGGCATCGGCCGCGGTCGGCGGCTCGCGCTCGCCGAAGCCCGCCGCCTCGAACGCGCGCGAGAAGCTCCAGCTCACGAATTCGGTGTGCAGCTCCCAGCGCAGGCGGAACGCGCCGACATCCATGCGCAGGTGGGTGGACTGCGCGTCCGGCAGCGGCAGGTGGTGGTCGCGCAGCAGCGCCGCCAGGTGCGCGCGGCTGGCTTCGCGGCCGGCCGCGTCGCACACCATGACGACGTGCGAGATCGCCAGCGGCGCATGCATGGCCTCGGGCGGGCGGGCGTGGATCTCGTTGTGCAGCGCGACGCGCTGCACGTGCGCCTGGAGTTGGATCATGGGGTCGGGACAGCCGCGGAAGCGGCTATTGTCGCGCCCCGCCGCGTCATTCCTCGACGAAAGCCTCTTCGCGCTTGGCCTTGATCGACGGCAGCGCCACCACCACGATCATCGCCACGGCGGCGGCCAGCAGGCTGGCCGACAGCGGCCGCGTGACCAGCACGCTCCAGTCGCCGCGCGACAGCAGCAGCGCGCGCCGCAGGTTCTCTTCCATCATCGGCCCGAGGATGAAGCCGAGCAGCAGCGGCGCCGGTTCGCACCCGAGCTTGATGAACAGGTAGCCGACGAAGCCGAAGATGGCCACCATCCAGACGTCGAAGGTGTTGTTGTTGGTGGAGTAGACACCGATCGCGCAGAACAGCACGATGGCCGGGAACAGCCAGCGGTAGGGCACGGTCAGCAGCTTGATCCACATGCCGATCAGCGGCAGGTTCAGCACGATCAGCATCAGGTTGCCCACCCACATCGAGGCGATCAGGCCCCAGAACAGCTGCGGGTTGCTGGTCATCACCTGCGGGCCCGGCTGGATGTTGTGGATGGTCATCGCGCCCACCATCAGCGCCATCACCGCGTTGGGCGGGATGCCCAGCGTCAGCAGCGGGATGAAGGAGGTCTGCGAGCCGGCGTTGTTGGCCGATTCCGGCGCCGCCACGCCGCGGATGTTGCCCTTGCCGAACGGCACTTCGCCAGGCTGCAGCTTGGTCTTCTTCTCCACCGTGTAGGCGGCGAAGGCGGCCAGCAGCGCGCCGCCGCCGGGCAGGATGCCCAGCGCCGAGCCGAGCGCCGTGCCGCGCAGCACGGCCGGGATCATGCGCTTGAAGTCTTCCTTGGTCGGGAACAGGCCGCTCACCTTGCCGGTGAACACCTCGCGGTGTTCGGCCGATTTCGACAGGTTGCTGATGATTTCCCCGTAGCCGAACACGCCCATGGCGATGGTGACGAAGCCGATGCCGTCGGTGAGTTCAGGGATGTCGAACGAGTAGCGCGCCACCCCCGAGTTCACGTCGGTGCCGATGAGGCCCAGCAGCAGGCCCAGCACGATCATGGCGATGGCCTTGATCAGCGAGCCCGAGGCCAGCACCACCGCGCCGATCAGGCCCAGCACCATCAGCGAGAAATACTCCGCGGGGCCGAACTTGAACGCGACCTCGGTCAGCGGCGCGGCGAACGCGGCCAGGATCAGCGTGCCCACGCAGCCCGCGAAGAACGAGCCCAGGCCGGCGGCGGCGAGCGCCGGGCCGGCGCGGCCCTGGCGCGCCATCTGGTAGCCGTCGATGGTTGTGACCACCGAGGACGATTCGCCCGGCAGGTTGACCAGGATGGCGGTGGTCGAGCCGCCGTACTGCGCGCCGTAGTAGATGCCGGCCAGCATGATCAGCGCGGACACCGGCGGCAGCGCGTAGGTGGCGGGCAGCAGCATGGCGATGGTGGCCACCGGGCCGATGCCGGGCAGCACGCCGATCAGCGTGCCCAGCAGGCAGCCGATGAAGCAGTACAGCAGGTTGATCGGCGTGATGGCCACGCCGAAGCCGGTGGCGAGATTGGTAATCAGGTCCATGGTCGTTGCCCTCTCAGCCGGTGATGAAGCTGGGCCACACCGGGAACTGCAGCTTGAGCAACCAGACGAACGCGAAATAGCTGCCGATGGCCAGGATGGTCGCGAGGATGGCGATCTCCTTCCAGTTGAATTCGTCGCCCGCCAGGCTGGCGACGAAGGTCAGGCCGTAGATGGCGATGACCATGCCCAGGGCCGGGACGCGAACCGAAGGCAGCCCGCCCAGCAGGATGCCGAACAGGATGTTGGCGCCGAGCACGAACCCCAGGGGCCGCCAGGCCCAGCTGCCGATCTTCTCGCCGTCCTCGGTTTCCACCACCAGCGCCTCGAACACGATGAAGGCGCCCAGGCAGGCCAGCAGGATGCCGAGCACCAGGGGGAAGTAGCCCGGGCCCATGCGGGCCGCTTCGCCCACGTTGTAGGTGGTGGCGCCCCACGCGAAGGCGATGCCCACGACCATGAACATGAGCCCGGCGAAAAAGTCCTTCTGGCTCTTGATTCTCAAGATGTGTCTCCTCGTTTTGGAAGGATGCGAACCGGCGGATTGTCAGGCAAAAGGCAGCGCTGGCCGATGTGGGTTCCACCTACCGGGGGGTTTCACTTCAAAAACGCTGCGCGTTTTTGAAGTGGCCTGATCGGATGGGCGTGGCACGGCAAAGCCGCGCCACGCCCATGGAGGGCGCCCCTGCACGTTGTTCCGGGACTTGCCGGTGCCGCTGCGCGGAGGAAGATTCCCGCAGGGGCACCGGCCGCGCGGAATAACATGCAGCGCGGCCTGTCCATGGCGGTCGACGGGCTCGGCCCGGCGTCCGCCATCTGATCAGGCCACTTTGGAAACGCGCAGCGTTTTCAAAGTGAACTACTCCAGCGGCGGGGTCGCCGTGAGGACTTCTTCCAGCGTGGTGAGGCCCTCGGCCACGCGCAGCGCGCCCGCCAGCCGCAAGGGCCGCATGCCGTCGGCGATGGCCTGGCGGCGCAGCGCCGGGATGCTCGGCTCGCGCGTGACCTTCTCCTTGAACGCCTCGGTCACCGACAGCAGCTCGTACAGGCCCATGCGGCCGAGGAAGCCGGTCATGCGGCAGTCGACGCAGCCGACCGGCTTGTACGGCTTCCAGCCGCCGGTGACGCGCCAGGGCTTGATGATTTCGTCGATGGTTTCGCGCGGGAACTCGGGGTCGCGCTCGCGGCACTGCTTGCACAGGGTGCGCACCAGGCGCTGGGCCAGCACGCCCAGCAAGGTGGCGTTGATCAGGTAGGCCGGCACGCCCAGCTCCATCATCCGCGTAACGGCCGAGGGCGCGTCGTTGGTGTGCAGGGTGGAGAACACCAGGTGGCCGGTCAGCGCCGCCTGCACCGCCATTTCGGCGGTCGCCAGGTCGCGGATCTCGCCCACCATGATGATGTCCGGGTCCTGCCGCATCAGAGCGCGCAGGCCTTCGGTGAAGCCGAAATCCAGCTGCGGCTGCACCTGGGTCTGGTTGAACGAGGGCTCGATCATCTCGATCGGGTCCTCCACCGTGCTGACGTTCACCTCCTCGGTCGCCACCCGCTTGAGCGTGGAGTACAGCGTGGTGGTCTTGCCCGAGCCGGTCGGCCCGGTCACCAGGATGATGCCGTGCGGCCGCTTCACCAGCGACTCCCAGCGCTGCGCGTCGTGCTGCGCGAAGCCCAGCGCGTCCAGGTCCTTCACCGCCGTGTCCGGGTCGAAGATGCGCATCACCATCTTCTCGCCGAAGGCGGTGGGCAGGGTGGACAAACGCATCTCCACCTCGTCGCCGCGCGGGTTGCGGGTCTTGATGCGGCCGTCCAGCGGGCGGCGCTTCTCCACCACGTCCATGCGGCCCAGCAGCTTGATGCGCGCGATCATCGCGTTCAGCACGCCCAGCGGCATCTGGTAGACCGGGTGCAGCAGGCCGTCGATGCGAAAGCGGATCACGCCCTGCTCGCGCCGCGGCTCCAGGTGGATGTCGCTCGCGCGCTGGTCGAAGGCGTAGGTCCACAGCCAGTCCACCACCTGCACCACGCCCTGGTCGTTGGCGTCGAGCTGCTTGTTGGTCTTGCCCAGCTCCACCAGCTGCTCGAAGCTGGCCGCGCCGGCGTTGCCGCCGGCCTTCTGCGCCGCGCGCACCGATTTGGCGAGCGCGAAGAATTCCGCGGTGAAGCGGTGGATGTCCTGCGGGTTGGCCACCACCCGGCGCACGCTGCGCTTGGACTGGCGCTCCACCTCGCCCACCCAGTCGGCGAGGAAGGGTTCGGCGGTCGCCACCACCACCTCGCTGGCGGTCACCTGCACCGGCAGCACCTTGTGGCGCTCGGCGTAGGCGGCGCTCATCATGTCCGACACCTTGCCCACGTCGACCCGCAGCGGGTCGATGCGCAGGTAGTCCAGCTGCGCGCGCTGCGCCAGATACTGGGTGAGCGCCTCGATGTCCAGCGGCTTGCCGTCGCTCATGCGCGCCATCGCCACCGCGGCCAGGCGCACCAGCGGGTGCTGCGCGCTCTCGGCCTGGGCGCAGCGCGCGGTGGTGCGGCGCGCCTCGTCGGCGCTGATGACGCCGTCCTCGCTCAGCCACTCGACCAGCTGGCGCCAGTGCAGGGGGCCGCGCGGCACGGCGGTGGTGGACTTGGACTTGGCGGCAGCGGTCATGGAGGATCAGGGCCTGTTCACGTGGCGGGCTTGAACACGCGCAGCCACTTCTTGGCCGGCAAGCCCCAACGAGTTTGGATGGTTTCGGCGCGGGCGGCAAGCTCGCCCGGCAGCGGACGCACCGGCGTGCGCAGCGCCAGCACGATGGTGTTGCCCTCGCGCGTCGGCCGGAACGCCCAGACCGCATCGTCGCCGAACGCCGCCCGGATGCGCGCCAGGCTCGTGTCGTAGCTGGAGGAGCGGCCGAACAGGTTGACCGCCATGCAGCCGTCCTCGGTCAGCAGCGTGCGGCAGCCGCGGTAGAACGCCTCGCTGTCCAGCACCGGCGCGGCCGCCTCGTGGTCGTACAGGTCCACCTGCAGCGCGTCGACCTTGCCGCGCCAGTGCTCGTGCATCACCACTTGCGCGGCGTCGCCCAAAACAACCGACAGCCGCGCGTCGTCGGCCGGCAGCTTGAACCAGATGCGGCAGGCCGCCACCACCTGCGGGTTCAGCTCGATGGCCGTGGTGGTCATGCGCAGCTTCTTCCAGCAGAACTTGGTGAGCGCAGCCGCACCCAGCCCCAGCTGCATGGCGTGGCGCCGCGCCACGGTGGCGGGGTCGACGAACAGCAGCCAGGCCATCATGCGCTGCACGTACTCCAGGTCGATCTCGTACGGCGCGTCCAGCCGCATCGACCCCTGGACCCATTCGGTGCCCAGGTGCAGGTAGCGGATGTCGCCGTGGTCGGAGAAATTGACTTCGGGCAGCGTGGGGACGGAGGCTTTCACAGGGCGCCGATTATGGGCTGCAGGCGCGGCAGTGCCGCCGCGGCGTTGGCGGTGGTGGCCCGCGCCAGTTCCTCGGGTGCGATGCCGCGCAAGGCGGCCAGCACCGCGCCGATGCGCGGCAGCTCCGCCGGTTCGTTGCGTCCTTGCGGCTCCCCCGCCGCGCGCTGCTCCGCCGTCCGGTAGAGCCAGTGCGGCGGGATATCCGGCGCATCGGTCTCCGCCACGATGCCTTCCAGCGGAAGCTCGACAGCAAGCCGGCGCAGCTGCAGCGCGCGCTCGTAGGTGGCCGCGCCGCCGAAGCCCAGGCTGAAGCCCAGCCGCAGGAATTCGCGCGCCTGCTGCAGGCTGCCGTTGAAGGCATGCGCGAGGCCGCCCACCGGCAGCTGGCGCAGGTGCTTCAGCAGGCGGTCGGCCGAACGCCGCACGTGCAGGATCACCGGCAGCCCGTGGCGGCGCGCCAGCACGAGCTGCTCGCGGAAAAAAAGTTCCTGGCGCTGCGCATCGAGGCCCGGCACGAAGTAGTCCAGGCCGATCTCGCCGACCGCCACCAGCCGCGGGTCGTCGCGCCGTGCGGCCAGGGCCTGGTCCAGCACCTCGAGGTCTTCTAGCGCGGCGCGCGGTGTCGCCAGCGGATGGATGCCCAGGGCGTAGCTGTCCCCATGCTGGTGCGCGAGCTGCGCCACCGCGTCGAAGTTGCCGGCCTGCACCGCCGGGATGATGCAGTGCACCACTCCGGCGGCCCGCGCGCGGGCGCGAACAGCCGCGCTGTCGGCCGCGAATTCGGGCGCATCCAGGTGGCAGTGCGTATCAATCCACGCGGCGCGAAGGCTCATGCGCCGATCATGCCGCAACCCGTGCACAGCGCCGCAAAGCGTGATACCGTGCGACAAGCCTCAGGCAAGTTTTTCAAGGTGAACGGATGCGCAGGCCCGCCCTCTACAGCTCCAGCCGGCCGACCCGGGCCACTCCCGGACGCGCATCCGATGCCGCGTCCGCTTCACCCCAAGCCGATGCGGCGACAGCCTCCGGCACCTCCGCCTCTTCCCCGCCTTCCCGCTTCCACCGCTTCGGTGCCGCGCTCTCCAGCCCGCGCCTGATGTGGGCCGCCATCCTGCTGCTGGCCATCGCGCTGGGCAGCTCGCTGGCGCTGCGGCCGATGCAGCGCAAGCTGACGCAGGAGGACATCAACGCCGCCGTGCTCAAGACCATGGAAACCCAGGTCATGCCCTCGGAGTACGCGCGCGCCTACGAGAACATCCGGCCGGCCGTGGTGCGGGTGGTGAGCTACGTCAAGAAAAGCCGGCTGAAGGAAGACCCCGACGCCAAGCCGTCCGGCGGCAAGCGCGCGCTGCCCAAGCCACTCGGCCCCGCGCCGGGCGAAGGCGACGTCGCCGCCGATGAGGTCGAGCATGGCGTGGGCACCGGCGTGGTCATCATCGACAAGGGCGTGATCCTCACCAACCTGCACGTGGTGTCGGGCGCCGACCGCATCAAGGTCACCTTCAGCGACGGCCTGGAGGCGTCGGCCACCGTCACCGGCGTGCAGCCAGAGAACGACCTGGCGGTGCTGCAGGCCAGCAAGATCCCCGACGACCTGATCGCCGCCACCATGCGCTCCACCAATGACCTGGCGCCCGGCGACAAGGTGCTGGCGGTCGGCTTTCCGTTCGGCATCGGCCCCTCGTCCTCGGGTGGCATCATCTCCGGCCTGGGCCGCGCCTTCCGCTCGCCCGAGGGCAAGCAGGAAATGACCAACCTGATCCAGTTCGACGCCGCCGCCAACCCGGGCAACTCCGGCGGGCCGCTGGTCACCATGGACGGCGAAGTGGTCGGCATCGTCACCGCCATCCTCAACCCGACCCCGGCGCGCACCTTCATCGGCATCGGCTTCGCCGTGCCGATCGAGAACGCCGCCTCCGCCGCCGGCCTGCCGCCGTTCTGACGGCGCGCCGCCCTTTTCCTCCCACAGCAGCCTTATGGAATCCTCGACCCGAACCGACAGCGCCACCGCCCAGTTGATGGAGCAGATTCTTTACGAGGTCAAGCGTGTCGTGGTCGGCCAGGACCGCTTCCTGGAACGCGTGATGGTGGCCATGCTGGCGCAGGGCCACCTGCTGGTCGAGGGCGTGCCCGGCCTGGCCAAGACGCTGACCGTGAAGACGCTGGCGCACACCATGCGCGGCCAGTTCAAGCGCATCCAGTTCACGCCCGACCTGGTGCCGGCCGACCTGGTGGGCACGCGCATGTACAACCAGCGCAGCGGCGAGTTCACCACCTCGCTGGGCCCGGTGTTCGCCAACCTGCTGCTGGCCGACGAAATCAACCGCGCGCCCGCCAAGGTGCAGAGCGCGCTGCTGGAAGTCATGCAGGAGCGGCAGGTCACCATCGCCGGCGAAACGCACAAGGTGCCCAGCCCGTTCCTGGTGATGGCCACGCAGAACCCGATCGAGACCGAGGGCACCTACCCGCTGCCCGAGGCGCAGGTCGACCGCTTCATGATGAAGGTGCTGGTCGACTACCCGACCGACGAGGAGGAATTCGTCATCGTGCAGCGCGTCACCGGGCCGGCGGTGGAGGTGTCGGCGGTGGCGTCCACCGAACAGCTGGCCGTGCTGCAGCACGAATGCCGCCAGGTCTACGTCGATCCGTCGCTGGTGCAGTACGCGGTGAAGCTGGTGTCGGCCACGCGCACGCCGGATCGCCACGGCCTGAAGGACCTGGGCAAGTACATCACCTACGGCGCCAGCCCGCGCGCCACCATCAACCTGACCGAAGGCGCGCGTGCGCTGGCCATGCTGCGCGGGCGCACCTATGCGCTGCCGGAGGACATGATCGACCTGGTGCCCGACGTGCTGCGCCACCGCGTGGTGCTGTCCTACGAGGCGCTGTCCGAAGGGCTGTCGGCCGATGCACTGGTCGGGAAGATCATGGCCAAGATCCCGCCGCCGGCCAAGCCGCTGGAACATGAAAAACTGGTGGCGTAAGGACGCAACCCCCGTTCGCCCTGAGCCTGTCGAAGGGCCGGCAGGGCTTCGACAAGCTCAGCCCGAACGGGGTGGGGCTCAGGGCGAACGGGGTGCCGCGGACACCGCAGAAACCATCCTGCGCCGCCTCGAGTGGACCGTGATCCGCCGGCTCGACGGCCTGCTGCAGGGCGACTACCGCACGCTCTTGCGCGGCGCCGGCCTGGACCTGGCCGACCTGCGCGAATACCAGCACCACGACGACGTGCGCCACATCGACTGGAACGTCACGGCCCGGCTGGACACGCCGCACGTGCGGGTGTTCACCGAAGACCGCGAGATGTCGGCCTGGTTCCTGCTGGACCTGAGCCCCTCGGTGGACTTCGGCTCGGGCGAGCAGCGCAAGCGCAACGTCTCGGCCGAGTTCGTCGCGGTGCTGGCGCGCCTGCTCACGCGCCATGGCAACCGGGTGGGCGCCATGCTGTACGGTGCCGGCGTCGACGACGTGATCCCCACGCGCAGCGGACGGCGCCACGTGCTGCACCTGCTGCACAGCATGCGCACCCGGCCGGCGCCGGCCGAGGCCGGCAACACCACCCGCCTGCAGGACCTGCTGAACCACGCGGCCGGCTTCATCCGGCGCCGCTCCACCGTGTTCGTGGTGTCCGACTTCATCAGCGAACCCGGCTGGGAGCGCGCGCTGGCGCAGCTGGCGCAGCGCCACGAGGTGGTGGCGGTGCGCGTGCTGGACCCGCTGGAGCTGGAGCTGCCCGACCTGGGCCTGCTCACCCTGCGCGACGCCGAGACCGGCGAGCACGTGGTGGTGGACACGCACGACAAGGGATTCCGCAAGCGCTTCGCCCGCATCGCGGCGCAGCGCGAAGCCGAGCTGCGCGAGGCGCTGGTGCGCGCCGGCGTCGACGCGCTGGAGCTCGCCACCGACGGCGACCTGGTCGATGCCATCGTGCGCTTCGTCGACATGCGCAAGCGCCGCACCCGCCTTGCCGCCGGCGGCGGCCTGCCCACCCACCTGAAGCACGCCGCCTGAAGGAGATTTCGAGATGCATTTCCTCTGGCCCCAAAACCTCTGGCTGCTGCTGTCCCTGCCGGTGCTGGTGGGGCTGTACCTGTGGCTGCTGCGGCGCAAGAAGAAGCTGGCGGTGCGCTACGCCTCGCTGTCCATCATCAAGGAAGCGATGGGCGCCGGGCCGCAGCTGCGCCGCCACATCCCGCCCGCGCTGTTCCTGCTGGCCATGGCCGCCATGCTGGTGGCCGCGTCGCGGCCGGTGGCGGTGGTCACCCTGCCGTCGAACCAGCAGACCATCATCCTGGCGATGGACGTGTCGGGCAGCATGCGCGCCACCGACGTGCAGCCCAGCCGCCTGGTGGCGGCGCAGAACGCCGCCAAGTCCTTCCTCACCGAGCTGCCGCGCAACGTCAAGGTCGGCATCGTCGCCTTCGCCGGCTCGGCCCAGGTGGCGCAACTGCCCACGGTGAACCGCGAGGACCTGGTCACCGCCATCGACCGCTTCCAGCTGCAGCGCGCCACCGCCACCGGCAACGCCATCGTGATCTCGCTGGCCACGCTGTTCCCGGACGACGGCATCGACCTGCAGTCGCTGCAGACCGGGCGCGACCGCCAGAAGGGCTTCGCCATCGACGGCGAGAAGAAGGAGAAGAAGGAGCGCCCGCCGGTGGCGCCCGGCTCCTACAACTCCGCCGCCATCATCATGCTGACCGACGGCCAGCGCACCACCGGCGTCGACCCGGTCGAGGCGGCCAAGCTGGCGGCCGACCGCGGCGTGCGCGTCTACACCGTGGGCATCGGCACGGTGGACGGCGAGACCATCGGCTTCGAGGGCTGGTCGATGCGGGTGCGGCTGGACGAGGAAACGCTGAAGTCGATCGCGCAGAAGACCAATGCCGAGTACTTCTACGCCGGCACCGCGCAGGACCTGAAGAAGGTCTACGAGGCGCTCAGCTCCAAGCTCACGGTGGAGAAGAAGGAAACCGAAGTCTCCGCACTGCTGGCGATGGCGGCCGCCGCGCTGGCGCTGCTGTCGGCCGGCCTGTCGATGCTGTGGTTCAACCGCATCCTCTGATACCACCCATGTCCCTGTTCGATCTCGACGGCAAGGCCGCCATCGTCACCGGCTCGTCGCGCGGCATCGGCCGCGCCATCGCCGAACGGCTGGCCGAGCACGGCGCGCGCGTCGTCATCTCGTCGCGCAACCAGGATGCCTGCGAGGCCGTGGCGGCCGACATCAACGCGCGCCACGGAGACGGCCGCGCGATCGCCGTGGCGGCCAGCATCTCGTCGAAGGAAGCGCTGCGGCAGCTGGTGGACCGCGCCAACGCCGCCTTCGGCCGCATCGACGTGCTGGTCTGCAACGCCGCCAGCAACCCGTACTTCGGCCCGATGGCGGGCGTTACCGACGAGCAGTTCCGCAAGGTGCTGGACAACAACGTGCTGAGCACCCACTGGCTGGTCGGCATGTGCGCGCCGCAGATGGCCGAACGCAAGGAGGGTTCGATCATCATCGTGTCGTCGATCGGCGGCCTGCGCGGCAGCACCATCATCGGCGCCTACAACGTGTCCAAGGCGGCGGACTTCCAGCTGGCGCGCAACCTGGCGCACGAGTACGGGCCGCACGGCGTGCGCGTGAACTGCATCGCGCCGGGCCTGGTGCGCACCGAGTTCGCCCGCGCCCTGTGGGAAGACCCCGCCGTGCTGGAGCGCGCCACGCGCGACGTGCCGCTGCGCCGCATCGGCGAGCCCGACGAGATCGCCGGCGCCGCCGTGTTCCTGGCCTCGCGCGCCTCCAGCTTCATGACCGGCCAGGCCGTCGTGTGCGACGGCGGCGCCACCATCTGACGGCGCCGCGCGGCCGGGGCTAGAAGGCTTTCTTCTCCGCTTCCTGCAGCGCCCGCCACATCACCTTGCCGGTGCCCGACTTGGGCAGCGACTGCGCGAATTGCACGATGCGCGGCGCCTTGTAGGCCGCCATGTTCTCGTGCGCCCAGTCGGCGATCTGCTGCTCGGTCACCTGGCCGACCGAGGCCGGCTTGAGCACCACCACCGCCTTCACGGTCTCGCCGCGGCGCGGGTCCTGCGCCGCGATGACGCAGGCCTCCTGGATCGCCGGGTGTTTGTACAGCAGCGCCTCCACCTCGGCCGGCCAGACCTTGAAGCCGGCCGCATTGATCATGCGCTTCAGCCTGTCGACGAAGAAGAAGTAGCCCTCCTCGTCCACGTAGGCCAGGTCGCCGGTGCGCAGGAAGCGCTTGCCGTCGATTTCGACGAAGGCCTGCGCCGTCGCCTCCGGCTGGTTCCAGTAGCCCAGCATCACCTGCGGGCCGTGCGTGATGATCTCGCCGACTTCGCCGGGCGCAAGCTCGCGCAGGGTGGCGGGGTCGACCACGCGCGAGTCCACGTCGGCCAGCGGAATGCCCAGGCACTGTTCCTTGGGCCGCTCCAGCGGGTTGGTGTGGCTGGCCGCCATGGTCTCGGACAGGCCGTAGCCCTCCACGTACTTCAGGCCGACCTTCTGCTCCATGGCCAGCGCCACCGCCTTGGGCATGGCCGCGCCGCCGCCGTTCAGGCGCTGCAGGCTGGACAGGTCGTATTCGTCCAGCCGCGGGTTGGACATGAAGTCGATCACCATCGCCGTGATCAGCGTCATCGAGGTCACGCCATGGCGCTGCACGCACAGCGCGGCGGCGTCGCGGTCCCAGCGCGGCAGCACCACCACCGTTCCGCCGAAGAACACCACGGTGTTCATGTTGGACTGCATGCCGGTGACGTGGAAGAACGGCAGCACGCCCAGCACCACGGCGCCCTGGTTGCCCCGGTGCCAGATGCCGTTGCTCACCGTGTTGTACATGGTGCTGCGGTGGGTGTGCATGCAGCCCTTGGGCTGGCCGGTGGTGCCCGAGGTGTAGGGCATCACCGCCAGGTCGTCCGCACCGGTCTGCATCGGCGCGGGCTTGCGCGCCGCGGCCAGCACGTCGGCCCAGGCCACGGTGCGTGCGTCGCCCAAGGCCGCGCGCGGCGCGGCGACGAAGTCGGGCAGCTGCCAGCCGCAATCGGGTTCGACGTAGTCGCTGTAGGTGGCGACCACGATCTTCTCCAGCCCACCCTGGCCCAGCAGAGGCTGCATGCGCGCCAGCAGTTCCTGCGCGGCAAAGGCCACCTTGGCGCCGGCGTCCTCCACGTAGTGGCGCAGCTCCTCGGTAAGGTTCATCGGGTTGACCGGCACCACCACCGCGTCGGCGCGCAGGATGGCGTAGTAGGCGGCGATGAACTGCGGGCTGTTCTGCATGTACAGCAGCACGCGGTCGCCCTTCTTCACGCCGCAGTCCTGCTGCAGCCAGCCGGCGATGCGCTCGGTCTCGTCCCGGAAGCGGCCGTAGCTGATCTCGGTGCCGTAGAAGGCGATGAAGGGCTTCTTGGGAAAGCGGGCGGCCGAGACTTCCACGTTGGTGTAGAGGCTGGTCTCGGGAATCCAGAGGTGCCTGGGCGCGAAGCGCGGCCAGTGCGCCATGTGCAGGTCCGACATGAGGTCCTTGGTGAAATACGGCAGAAGCGGACGCTCCGCGACGGCGTCCATCCTAGGAATGCTCCCGGCCAGCGCTCAATCACCTGGGCGACAGAACGCCCCTGGTGGATTCCCTTGGTGGCCTGGAACTCAGTCCAGTTGGCCCAGCACCAGGTGCAGTACGCGGCCGCAGCGCGCGGCCAGCGTCTCGTCGTGCGTCACCAGCACGAAGGCGGTGCCGCGCTCGCGCGCGAGTGTCAGCATCAGCTCGAACACGCTGTCGGCGGTGCTGCGGTCGAGGTTGCCGGTGGGCTCGTCGGCCAGCACGCAGGCCGGGTGCGTGACCAATGCGCGGGCGATGGCCACACGCTGGCGCTCGCCGCCCGACAGCTCGGCCGGGCGATGGTGCAGGCGGTGGCCCAGGCCCACGGCCGTGAGGATCTCGGTGGCGGCTTCGGCGCAGCGCTCGGGCGATTCGCGCCGGATGCGCAGCGGCATGCCCACGTTGTCCAGCGCGCTGAACTCGGGCAGCAGGTGGTGAAACTGGTAGACGAAGCCCAGGTGCCGGTTGCGCAGCTCGCCCTGCTGCGTGGGCGAGAGTTTCGACAACTGCCGGCCCATCAGCGCCACCTCGCCGGTGGTGGGCGCATCCAATCCGCCCAGCAGGTGCAGCAGCGTGCTCTTGCCGGAGCCCGATGCGCCGACGATGGCCAGCGTGTCGCCGGCATGCACGTCGAGGTCCACGCCGCGCAGCACCTCGACGTCCAGCGGGCCTTCGCGGAAGCGCTTGGAGAGGTTGCGGCAGGAGAGCACCACCTCACTCATACCGCAGCGCCTCCGCCGGATTCACGCGGCTGGCGCGCCAGCTCGGGTACAGCGTGGCGACGAAGGCCAGTGCCAGCGAGATCAGTGCGATCGGCATGATGTCGCTGCTCTGCGGATCGCTGGGCATGCGGCTGATCAGGTAGATGTCGCGCGGCAGGAAGCTGGCGTTCAGCAGGTGCTCCAGCGCCGGCACGATCACGTCGATGTTCAGCGCCACCAGCAGGCCCAGCAGCAGCCCGGCCAGGGTGCCGATCACGCCCACCGCCGCGCCCTGCACCACGAAGATCCCCATGATGCTGCGCGGGCTGGCGCCCAGGGTGCGCAGGATGGCGATGTCGGCGCGTTTGTCGGTCACCGTCATCACCAGCGTGCTGACCAGGTTGAACGCGGCCACCGCCACGATCAGCGTGAGAATGATGAACATCATGCGTTTTTCCAGCTGCACCGCGGCGAACCAGGTGCGGTTCTGGCGCGTCCAGTCGCGGACCAGGAACTCGCCCGACAGCTGGCCCTGCAGCTCGGCGCCGACCTCGCGCGCGCGGTTCAGGTCTTTCAGCTTCAGGCGCACGCCGGTCGGGCCTTCCAGGCGGAAGATGCGCTGCGCGTCCTCGATGTTGAGCATCAGGAGGCCGCTGTCGTACTCGAAGTGGCCGGAATCGAAAGTGCCCACCACCGTCATCTGCTTCAGGCGCGGCACCACGCCGGCTGGCGTCACCTGGCCGCCCGGCGCGATCAGGGTCACCGGGTCGCCTTCGCGCACGCCCAGGCTGCGCGCCAGCTCGGCCCCCAGCACCACGCCGAAGCTGCCCGGCTGCAGCTTGGCCAGTGTGGCGCGCGCCGCGGCAGCGATGTCGGTCACCTGCGGCTCCTGCGCCGGGTCGATGCCGCGCACGATGGCGCCGCGCATGTCCTCGCCGTGCGCCAGCAGCGACTGCGTCGCCACGAAGGGGGCGGCGCCCACTACCTCCGGGTTCTTGCGCGATTCGGCGATGGTGCGGGCCACGTCCGGCAGCACGCCGCCGCCCGGGCCGTAGATCTCGATGTGCGCCACCACCCCCAGCATGCGGTCGCGCACCTCCTTCTGGAAGCCGTTCATCACCGACAGCACGATGATCAGCGCCGCCACGCCCAGCGAAATCCCCAGCATCGACACCATGGAGATGAAGGAGATGAAGCCGTTGCGGCGGGTGGCGCGGCCGGCGCGTGTGTAGCGCCAGCCCAGCGTCAGTTCGTAAGGAATTCGCATCAGGCGGGTTTTTTGGTCCGGGGGCATTGTGGCATCCCCGACAATACGCCCGTGTCAGACGGCGTCCACTTGCTCATCCCTTTCGCCGCCAGCCGTTCGCCGGGTTGCCAGCAGGCGCTGGCCGGCCTGCAATTGCCCCACCTCGAGCGGCTGCTGGCGCGCCTGTCGCCCGGCGCGCTGGAGCAGGGCGACGAGAACAGCTTCTGCGCCCCGCACGAGCGCGTGCTGGCGCGCGCCTACGGCCTGGCCTCGCCCGACGGCTGCATTCCCTGGGCCGCTTGGCAGCTGGAGCAAAGCGGCCGCGACACCTATTTCGCCGCCTGGGCCTGGATCACGCCCTGCCACTGGCAGGTCGGCCGCGACAACGTGGTGATGGGCCACCCGCAGGCGCTGCAGCTCGACCCGCGCGACGCGCAGAAGCTGATGGCGGCCATGCAGCCCTACTTCGAGCAGGACGGCATCCGGCTGGAGTACGACGCGCCCACCCTGTGGCTGGCGCGCGGCGAGATCTTCCGCAACCTGCCCACCGCCTCGCTCGACCGGGTGGTCGGGCGCATGGTGGACGACTGGATGCCGCCGGGCGACACCGGCCGGCCGCTGCGCCGGCTGCAGCAGGAAATGCAGATGCTGCTGTACACGCACCCGGTCAACGACGAGCGGGTGCGCGGCGGCCTGCTGCCGGTCAACTCGTTCTGGGTGAGCGGCACCGGCGCCCTGCCGCCGCACCGCAAGCCCGCCCCCCTGGGCATGGAAATCACCCATTACCTGCGCGACGCCGCGCTGCGCGAGGACTGGCCGGCCTGGGCCGCCGCCTGGGTGCAGCTGGACGCCACCGAATGCGCGCGCCTGCTGAAGGCGCTGGACGGCGGCCAGCCGGTCAGCGTGACCTTGTGCGGCGAGCGCAGCGCCCGCACCTGGGCATCGCAGGGCGGCGGCTGGCTGCGCCGCGCCGCCGCCCTGCTGGGGCGCCAGCGCCTCGCCCAACTCCTGGAGCCGCTTTGAAAATCCTGACCCGCGACGTTCCGCCGCGCGCCGTGTGGGCGCTGGAACAGGCCGGCGTACATCCGCTGCTGGCGCGCCTGTACGCCTCGCGCGGCGTCGCCACCAGCGACGAGCTGGACGACGGCCTGCCGCGCCTGCTGCCGCCCACCCTGCTGAAGGGCGCGCGCGAAGCCGCCGTGCTGCTGGCCGACGCCATCGCCGCGGACAAGCGCCTGTGCATCGTGGCCGACTACGACTGCGACGGCGCCACCGCCTGCGCGGTGGCGGTGCGCGGCCTGCGCCTGCTGGGCGCGCGCCAGGTCGGCTACCTGGTGCCCGACCGCGTAGCCGACGGCTACGGCCTGACGCCGCCGATCGCGCGGCGCGTGAAGGACAAGGGCTCCGACCTGCTGATCACCGTGGACAACGGCATCGCCAGCGTGGACGGCGTGGCCGCGGCCAATGCGCTGGGCCTGCAGGTGCTGGTGACCGACCACCACCTGCCCGGCGCCGAACTGCCGGACGCGGCCGTCATCGTCAACCCGAACCAGCCGGGCTGCGAGTTCGAAAGCAAATCGATCTCCGGCGTCGGCGTGATGTTCTACGTGCTGCTGGCGCTGCGCGCCGAGCTGCGCGCGCGCGGCGCGTTCGATGCGGGCAATCAGCCCAAGCTCGATGCGCTGCTCCCGCTTGTGGCGCTGGGCACCGTGGCCGACGTGGTGAAGCTGGACGCCAACAACCGCCGGCTGGTGGCGCAGGGCCTGAAGCGCATCCGCGCCGGCGCCCTGCCCTGCGGGCTGGCCGCGCTGTTCGGGGTGGCGGCGCGCAAGGCGCAGGTGGCCACCACCTTCGACCTGGGCTTCGCGCTGGGGCCGCGCATCAACGCCGCCGGCCGGCTGGCCGACATGACCCTGGGCATCGAATGCCTGCTGACCGACGACGCAGCGCGCGGCGATGAGCTGGCCCGCACGCTCGACGGCATCAACCGCGAGCGGCGCGAGATCGAGGGCGACATGCGCGAGCAGGCACTCTCGATCGCCGAATCGCTGTTCGATGAAGGCGACGAACCGCCGCCGGCCATCTGCGTGTTCGACCCCGACTTCCACGAGGGCGTGGTCGGCATCGTGGCGGCGCGCATCAAGGACAAGCTGCACCGGCCGACCTTCGTGTTCGCCGCCAGCCAGGCGCCGGGCAAGGAGCATGAACTCAAGGGCTCGGGCCGCTCGATTCCCGGCTTCCACCTGCGCGACGCGCTGGACCTGGTGGCCAAGCGCCACCCGGGCGTGCTGCTGCGCTTCGGCGGCCACGCCATGGCGGCCGGCTGCACCATCGCCGAGGAGCAGCTGGACACCTTCGAGCAGGCGCTGGGCCTGGTGGCGCAGGAGTGGCTGGACGCGGCCACCCTGCTGCGCCGGCTGCACACCGACGGCCCGCTGGCGCCCGAATACCGCCGGCCCGACCTGGTGGACACGCTGCACCACGTGGTGTGGGGCCAGGGCTTCGCGCCGCCGGTGTTCAGCGAGGAAGTGGAAGTCGTGTCGCAGCGGCTGGTGGGCGAGAAGCACATGGCGCTGAAGCTGAAGCACCAGGGCCAGCCGGTCGACGGCATCTGGTTCGGGCACACGGAGCCGCTGCCCACGCGGGTGAAGATCGCGTTCCGGCTGGACGCCGATGAATGGCAGGGAGTGCGGCGGGTGCGGTTTCTCGTCGAGGGCGCGGAGCTCTAGGCCGCGTCGTCGAAATACGAAAACAGCCGCGCCGCCGCGTCCCTCAGATCGTCATCGCCCAGCGTGCTGGCACACGCCAGTTGCCACATCGCATATTCCCGGTCGCCCAGCATCATCGAGGTGTTGACGCAGCGGCCGTGGCCGGCCATCAGCAGCGCGAAGGCGGCCAGCAGGTCGGTGGGACAGTAGCGCGGCGTGTGCTGCGCCTCGTCGAAATCGTCGCAGGCCTCCAGCGGCGACTCCGGTGCCGCGATCGATGCGCCGGCGTGGGCAGTGGCGGTGGGCGAGTGCATGGCGGCTCCCGGTCAATGGTAGGTGTAGCCGACCGGCACGGTCGCGCCCCGGCTGGCATCCGCGAGCTGTCCGCTGCAGGTGGCCAGCGTGGCACCCGGCACGTAGCGCAGGCAGTCGGCCAGCACCATGCGTTCCATGCGCGTGACGCTGTGCCGCGCCTCGGCGGCCTGCACCTGGTGGTTGCACAGCAGCCACAGCGCCGACAGCTGCGCGAAAGCCAGTGCCGCGAGCGTGGCCCAAAACAGCCGGCGGCGGGCCGGGTGGTTGGCGGAGGCAAGTGCTGGCAACATGGCGGGCTCCCTGGAGCGGTCTGATGTGATGGATTCACTTTAGGCCGCCGTCCGCATTCCGCCCAGCCGCGATTGCCGCGTGCCGCTGTAGGACAACCCATCCATGGCAGAGTTGGAACAATGCCCACCATGACGCCATCCGTTCTCGACGCGCAGGCCACCACCCGCAGCCTGCCTTACGCGCCACTGGTCGAGCAGCTGCGCGCCGTGCTCGCCGACCCCGCCGTGCGGGTGCCGCAGCGCATGGTGCAGGTGCTGCCCGGCGGCGGCGCGCTGTTCCTCATGCCGGGCTTCGATGCGCAGCTGGCGATCACCAAGCTGCTCACCTACACGCCCGGCAATGCCGGCACGGCGCGCCCCACCATCCAGGGCGACGTGGCGGTGTACGACATCGCGAGCGGCGAGCGACGCCTGATCCTCGACGGCCCGGCGGTGACGGCGCGCCGCACCGCGGCGGTGTCGCTGCTGGCGGCGCAGCTGCTGGCGCCGAACCGCGACGGGCCGCTGCTGGTGGTGGGCGCCGGCGTGCAGGGGCGCGCCCACGTCGAGGCGTTCGCCGAAGGGCTGGGCGTGAAGCAGGTGCGCATCGCCTCGCGCAGCACCGCGAGCGCCCAGGCGCTGGCCGCGCATGCACGCACGCTCGGGCTCGACGCCGAAGTGGTCGCCGACGCCGATGCGGCGCTGCGCGACTGCCCGCTGGTCGCCGCCTGCACGCCGGCGCGCGCGATCGCGCTGTCGGCCACGCCGCGCGACGACGCGTTCATCGCCGCCGTGGGCGCCTACACGCCGCAGATGGCGGAGCTCGGCGCCGCGCTGTGCCGCGCCTGCGCCGAGCACGGCTTCATCGCGGTGGACACGCCCGACGCGCTGCACGAAGCGGGCGACCTGCTGCAGGCCGGCCTGGACGTCGCCGCCCTGCCCAGCCTGCGCGAGGTGCTGGCCGGCGGCATGGCACCGGCCGGCGGCGGCCCGGTGCTGTTCAAGAGCTGCGGCTGGGGCGGCTGGGACCTGGCCGCGGCGCGTTGCGCGGTGCAACAACAGGCGCATTCACAAGCGCATTCGTCCCTAGGTAGTCGCGCGTAAGCTGTACCGGTCCACCCACGGGCGCGGCGCGGTACAACGCGCTGACAGATCCAGGGAGACACCCATGCGCCAAGACAAGCTGTGGGCCGCGCTGCGGCCGGCCGCGGCCGCCATCCTGCTCGCGGCGGCCGGCGCCGGGGCCGGGGCCGCCGTCAATCTCGGCGCGTACAACGTCAAGCTGGACGAAACCTCGGTCTCGGGCATCTCGTCGGGCGCCTTCATGGCGGCGCAGTTCGGCGTGTCGTGGTCGTCCATCGTCAAGGGCGTGGGCATCGTCGCGGGCGGGCCCTACGGCTGTGCGCAGATCCCGAAACCGGGTTCGGCCTACACCAACAACCTGTTCACCGGCTACTACTACTGCATGAACCGGATCACGGCGCCGGACATCGCGCCGCTGTTCACGCTGACGACCACCTTCGCCGCCGACGGCCGCATCGACCCGGTGGCGAACATGGCGCGGCAGAAGATCTACATCTACAGCGGCTACAACGACGGCATGGTGAAGCAGCGCACCGCGGTGGACCCACTGTTCAACTACTACGCCAACTACATCGCGCCGGCCAACATCTACTACAAGAACAACCAGCGCGCCGGCCACGCGATGGTGACCGACCGCGCCACGCACCAGGGCTGCGCCAACACCGCGTCGCCCTACCTCAACAACTGCGGCACCGACGTGGCCGGCGAGATCCTGAACCACGTGTACGGCAAGCTGAACGCGCGCGCCGCCACGCCGGGCGGCCAACTGCTGGAATTCAACCAGGGCGAATTCGCGACCACGGCGTCGGTCAGCATGTCGTCCACCGGGCGCGTGTACGTGCCGGCCTCCTGCGCGGCCGGCCAGCCCTGCCGCGTGCACGTGGCGCTGCACGGCTGCGCGCAGTCGCACGACACGCTGGGCACGCAGTACGTGGCCGAAGCCGGCTACAACGAATGGGCCGACACCAACAACCTGATCGTGCTTTACCCGCAGGCGGCGAGCCGCAGCTACGACTTCAACGGCGTGTTCCAGGACCGCAACAACCCGGAGGCCTGCTGGGACTGGTGGGGCTACAACGTCGACCACGACCAGAACACCAGCGGCAACCAGAACTACGCCACCCAGAAGGGCGCGCAGATCAAGGCGATCCGCGCCATGCTGGCGCGCCTGTCGGGCGGCTACACCGGCTGGACGCCCACGCCCCCCGGCAGCTTCGGCGCGCCCGCGGGCCTGGCGGCGCAGGACAGCACGCACAACCGCGTGGACCTGGTGTGGACGCCGGTCAACGGCGCCACCGGCTACAACGTGTACCGCGCGACCTGCTCGGGTTGCACGTACAGCAAGCTCACCGGCACGCCGGTTGCCGGCCCCAGCTTCGCCAGCAGCGGGCTCGGTGCAAGCACCACCTACTACTACAAGGTGTCGGCGGTGAATGCGGGCAGCGTCGAAAGCGCGCAGTCGGCCGCCGTCAGCAAGGCCACCGCGGCCACGCCGCCGTCCTGCGATCCCTACCGCAGCAACAACTACACGCACGTCGACTACGAGGGCTACACCGGCGAGTACCGTGCCAACGCGGTCTGCCTGAACTGCTACGCGTACTCGCGCGGCGGCGGCAGCTGGATCGGCTTCTACAACCTGTACGACAGCGCCTCGCTGGTGCGCACCGGCAGCCAGTACTATGTCTACGGCGTGTGCAATTAGGACGAAGAGGACTGGATGACGGAAACGACGCGCTGCGCCTGGTGCCAGGGATCGGACCTGCTGACGGCGTACCACGACGAGGAATGGGGTCGCCCCGCGAAGACCGATGTGGAACTGTTCGAAGCGCTGTCGCTCGAGACCTACCAGTCGGGCCTGAGCTGGCTGACCGTGCTGCGCAAGCGCGATGCGTTCCGCAAGGGCTTCGCCGGCTTCGACCCCGACCGGGTGAGCGCCTATGGCGAGCGCGAGGTCGCGCGGCTGCTGGCCGACGACGGCATCATCCGGCACCGCGGCAAGATCGAGGCGACGCTGAACAACGCCAGGCGCGCGGTGGAGCTGCGCCAGGAGTTCGGCGCGCTGCGCGACTACTTCAAGCGCTTTGCCGTGCTGGACATGCCGAAGGACGCCGGCGACGCGCTCGCCAAGCCGCTGTCGAAGGACCTGAAGGCCCGCGGCTGGAACTTCGTCGGGCCGGCCACCGTGTATGCCTTCATGCAGTCGGTCGGGCTGGTGAACGACCACGCACCGCAATGCGTGGCGCACGAGCGCTCGGAAAGCGAACGGCTGCGCGCCTGGCGCTGAGCCGGCCGCTCAGGCTTGCATCGCTTCCAGCGACACCGCCGTGTTCAGCAGCCGCGACACCAGGCAGCCCTCCTTGGCGCGCAGCGAGACGGCCTGGAACGCCTCGGCCTCCAGCCCCGGCACGGCGGCGACCAGCCGCAGCTGCACGCCGGTGACGCTCGGCCCCGCCGCGCCCAGGTCGAAATGCAGTTCGGCCGTGGTCTCGATGCGCTGCGGCACGTGCCCCGCCGCCTCGGCGAAGAAGGCGAACGCCATCGAGAAGCAGGCCGCATGCGCGGCGGCGATCAGCTCCTCCGGATTGGTGCCGGGTTCGCTGCCGAAGCGCGTCGGAAAGGAGAACCGGGCGTCCTGAAGGCCGCGGCTTTCGGTCGTGAGCTGGCCCTGCCCTTCGCGCAGGCTGTTGCGCCAGATGGCTTGTGCGGTGCGATGCATGTGGATGGTTCCTTGTCGCTGACTCACCCGCCGACGCGGATGGCGATCTTGCCGAATGCCTGGCCGGCGGCGGCATACGCGAAGGCGTCGGGCGCCTCGTCGAAGCCATAGGTCCTGTCGATCACCGGCCGCAGCTCATTGCGTTCGATGTGGGCCGCCATGGCCTCGAACTGCGCGCGGCTGCCCACCGCGATCGGCCGCACCGTCACACCGGCCGCGAACAGCGCGGACACGTCGACGCTGGCCGCGCCTGCGCGCGTGCCGACCAGCGCGATGTCACCGCCCAGCCGCGTGGCCTGCAGCGACTCGGGCAAGGTTCCGCCCGCGACCTCGACGACCCGGTCCACGCCCGCGCCTTCGGTCAGTCGCCGCACCTCGGCGCCCCATTGCGCATGCGTGCGGTAGTTCACCACCTGGCCGGCGCCGAGCGCGCGCAGCCGCTGCGCCTTGTGTTCGTCGGAGGTGGTCGCGATCACCTCCGCGCCGATCGACCTGGCCAGCTGCAGCGCGAACAGCGAGACGCTGCCCGAGCCGAGCGTGAGCACGGTCTGCCCCGCGCCGAGCGGCCCGGCCACGGTGAGCGCATGCCACGCGGTGAGCGCCGCGCAGGGCAGCGTGGCGGCCTCCTCCCAGCCCAGGTGCGCCGGCACGCGCACCAGCGCCTCCTGCGGCAGGCAGACGTACTCCGACAGCATCCCGTCCAGGCTGCCGCCCAGCTGCGCAATGACGGCCATGCGGAACGGTCCGTCGGCCCATTGCGGGAAGATCGAGGCCATCACACGGTCGCCGGCGCGCACGCGGTCGACGCCCTGGCCCAGCTCGACCACCTCGCCCGCGCCGTCGGACACCGCCACCACGTCCGGCTTCACCGGCAGCGGGTAGCGCCCGTGTACCAGGATCGCGATCTCGCGGTAGTTGAGCGAGACCGCGCGCACGGCGACCAGCACCTCACCGGGCCCGGGCCGCGGACGCTGCGCTTCCTCGCGCCGCAGGCCGCCCAGCCCGGCACCCATGTTCATGGTGTAGCGCTTCATTGCGCATCCCCCGCCGCGCCCGCGGCCTTCACGTAGCCGCGCCCCTCGACGATCTGGCCGCCGCGCACCCGCATGACGTTGATGCCACGCACCGAGTCCGCTTGCCCCGGTCCCCAGCGGTAGCGCCAGAAGATCAGCGCTTCCTCGCCGAACACGCGGGTGTCCTCCAGTTCGAACGCGCCTTCGCGGTTGCCGGCGATGCCATGCCACACGGCCAGGCAGGCGGCGCGGCCGACGTGGCGGTCGCCGTCGGGCGCGGCCACCGTGTTCTCCAGCACGCAGTCCTCGGCGACCAGTGCGTCCAGCAGCGCCGGATCGTGGCGCTGGAATGCTTCGTTGAAGCGGTCGATGACGCGGCGTGTGTCCTGCGGGTCGTTGCTGTCCATTGCGGTTTCCTTGGTTCGAGCCCGCAGTGTGGCGACGCGATGCCGATGCGTCCAACGCATTTGTAGAATAGACTCAATGCATGAAAAGCATTGCCTTGCCCTCCCCGCGGCTCGACGCGCGCGACCTGCGCCTGGTCGTCGCCCTGGCCGCCGCGCGCACCACCGCGGCCGGCGCGTCGCTGCTGCACCTGACCCAGCCCGCGGTCAGCCGCGCGCTGCAGGCGGTGGAGGGGCGGCTGGGCGTGCGGCTGTTCGAGCGCACGCCGCGGGGCCTGGAGCCGACCCGGGCCGGCCAGGTGCTGCTGGAAGGCGCCGCGCCGCTGATCGCGGGCCTGCGCGCGCTGGAGCAGCAGGTCGCGACGCCCGCGCCGGCGCTGCCCGCCGTGCGCATGGTGTGCGAGTGCTACACCGCCTACCACTGGGTGCCCAGCGTGCTGCAGCAGCTGCAGCAGGCCGTGCCCGGCGCCGAGCTGACCATCGCCGTGGAGCACACGCCCGACCCGTTCGCCGCGCTGCGCACCGGCGAGATCGACATCGCGCTGGGCACCAGCAAACCGGCGAGCATGGCCGGCATCCGCAGCGCCGCGCTGTTCTCCGACGAGGTCGTGTTCGTGGTCAACCGCAACAGCCCGCTGGCCGCCAAGCCCAGCCTGGAGCGCGACGACCTGCTCGCGCGGCCGCTGCTCACCGGCCACCTGCCGACGCCGTCGATGACCTGGTTCAACAAGGCGGTCGCCAGCAAGGGCGGCAAGCCGCTGCACTACCAGCAGGTGCCCCTGACCGAGGCCATCGTCGACCTGGCGCGGGCCGACATGGGGATCGCGGTGCTGTCGGAGTGGATCGCCCTGCCCTACCTGCGCCGCGGCGAGCTGGTCGCCCGCCGGCTCAAGTCGGGCCCGCTGCTGCGGCCCTGGCGCATCTTCTGGCGGCCGCAGGCCGAGGCGGCGGCGCGGCAGCTGCGGGCGGCGCTGCTGCACGCGGCGCCGCGGCTGCCGGGGCGGGCGGCGGCGTGAGGGCTCAGCCGGCGCTCAGGCCTTCGGCAGCGTTACCCCGCGCTGCCCCTGGTACTTGCCGCCGCGGTCCTTGTAGCTGGTCTCGCAAACCTCGTCGCTTTCGAAGAACAGCACCTGGGCGCAGCCCTCGCCGGCGTAGATCTTGGCGGGCAGCGGCGTGGTGTTGCTGAATTCCAGGGTCACGTAGCCTTCCCACTCGGGTTCGAACGGCGTGACGTTGACGATGATGCCGCAGCGCGCGTAGGTGCTCTTGCCCAGGCAGATGGTCAGCACGTTGCGCGGGATGCGGAAATACTCCAGCGTGCGCGCCAGCGCGAAGCTGTTGGGCGGGATGATGCAGACGTCGTCGTGGAAATCGACGAAGCTCTTCTCGTCGAAGTTCTTCGGGTCCACCACCGTGCTGTGGATGTTGGTGAAGACCTTGAATTCCGGCGCGCAGCGGATGTCGTAGCCGTAGCTGGAGGTGCCGTAGCTGATGACGCGCTGGCCGTTCACCTGCCGGACCTGCCCCGGCTCGAACGGCTCGATCAGGCCATGCTGCTCGGCCATCCTGCGGATCCACTTGTCGCTCTTGATCGTCATTGCTTCTGCCCTCTGTTGCGGGAATTGTAGGGTCCCGCCCTGCGGAGCTACCTCGCGGAGCCGCGTGCGGGCGGGCTGCGTCCCGCGGACAAGGCGTCCCGCGCCCAAGGGCGCGGGCAAACCTGTGCTGGACGGGCCGGCGGCCGAGCGGCGCAACTCGCTGCGCGCCCGCAAGCGGACGCTCCGCTCAGACAGGCGCCGCGAGCATGACAACGAAGCGCGCTGAAGCGCGCCGGCCACCGTCCCGCCCAGCACAGGCGCCTTGTAACGCGAGCCGCAGCCCACCCGCACGCGGCTCTGAGACGAAGGTGGCGCACCACCGGCGGCGCGCCACCACGTCTCCTCGCGGCTGGCGGCGCCCGGTGCGGACCCGCAGTCAGGAGCGAGCGGCTGCGAGGCTCGGACCGGGGACGGAGCGCGCCTTCAGGCGCGCCTCGTGAACTGACTCGCGGTGCCTGTTCGAACGGAGCGCCGTTCACGGCGCGTAGTGAGTTGCACCGCGCCGTCCCCGGTCCGAGCCTCGCAGCTTTACCCGCTGGCCCTTGGGCCAGCGGGCGCCGCTCCGCGGGGCCGCACCGGGCGCCGCCAGCCGCGACGCGAGGCCTATGCGTCAAGCGGAACGACAGGCCGCCCTTCAACATAAACGCGATCGATCACACGATCGTCCCCCAGCACGATCAACGAGAACAGCAATTCATCCAGGTCCCGTGCATGCGACACCTTGCGCGCAAGAAGCGGCGTTGCCTGCGGATTCAGCACAACAAAGTCTGCTTCGCACCCAGGTACCAGATTGCCGATCACGCCACCAAGGCCCAGCGCCTCAGCAGCCCCAGCCGTGTGCTGCCACCAAAGATGCTGCGGACGCAAACTCAGCCCAGGCTTGGTCTGCCCTTCCCTCCCCACGTAATACGCAGCCAGCATCGTGTGGAACGGATTGAACGAGGTCCCGCCGCCCACGTCCGACGCCAGCCCGTAGCGGAACCCGACCCGCTGCGCGCCCTCGTAGTCGAAGAACCCGCTGCCCAGGAACAGGTTGCTGGTCGGGCTCACCGCCGCCGCCGCGCCGGTGTCGCGCATCAGCGCACGGTCGTCGTCGTCGAAGTGGATGCAATGCGCATAGATGGCGCGCGCGCGCATCAGCCCGAAGTCGTCGTAGATCGACAGGTAGCTGCGCGACGCCGGGAACAGTTCGCGCGCCCAGCGGATCTCGTCCTTGTTCTCGGCCACGTGCGACTGGATCCAAACATCCGGATATGTCGCCGCCAGCTCGCCCGCGCCACGCAGCTGCGCTTCGCTGCAGCTGGGCGCGAAGCGCGGCGTGATGGCGTAGCCCAGCCGGTCGACGCCGTGCCAGCGGCGGATCAGCGCTTCGGTGTCGATCAGCGATTGTTCGGTCTCGTCGCGCACGCCGTCGGGCGAATGGCGGTCCTGCAGCACCTTGCCGGCGATCAACCGCAGGCCGCGCCGCTGTGCTTCCAGCATCAGCGCATCCACCGAATGCGGATGCGAGGTGGCGAAGGCCAGCGGCGTGGTGACGCCGTTGCGCAGCAGCTCGTCGAGGAACACCGTGGCCACGCCTTGTGCGTACGCGGCATCGGCAAAACGCGCCTCGTGCGGGAAGGTGTAGTTCTCCAGCCAGGGCAGCAGGCCGTCGGCCGGCGAGCCGATCACGTCGGTCTGCGGGAAATGCACGTGCAGGTCGATGAAGCCCGGCGCCAGGATGCGGCCCGGCAGGTGCTCCACCGCCACACCCGGGAAGCGGTCGGCCAGCGCGGCGTATGCGCCGGCGGCGCGCACCACCGGCCGGCCCTGCGCATCGGGCCCCACGACCAGCAGGCCGTTTTCCTCGTACAGGGCCGATCGGCTGTCTTCGTCGAATCGCAACAAGGCGGCGCGCCAGGCTTTCATGCGGCGAGGTTAACGCAGGCTTCGCCGGTTCCCAATGCCGCCCGGCGTATGCGGCCCATATGCCGCTGCAGAGGTCCGCGCTACTTGCCCGACGCGCTGCCGACCACGCCGTCGACCAGCCAGTTCATGTTGAGGATGTCCTCGTCGGTCAGCGTCTTGCCGGGCGCGATCATCTCGCGGCCCACGTTGTCGTCGATGCCGGTCTTGCCGGCACGAAACGGGTGCACGCGGCCGGCGGCAATGTCCTTCTGCCGCGCGGCCACCTCGTCGCGCACCGCCCTGGGCACCTGCGGGCCGAAGTCGCCGACGCGCACCATGCCCTCCTTCACGCCGCCCCACACACGGCCCGGCTTCCAGCTGCCGTCCAGCACCGCCTGGGTGCGCGCCTTGTAGTAGCTGTCCCAGACGTGGGTGACGGCGGCGATCTGCGCCGCCGGCGCCACCTTGCGCATGTCGGAGTGGTAGGCCACCGCCATCTTGCCGCGCTCCTGCGCCGCCGCCATCACCGCGTTGGAGCCGGTGTGAAAGGCGATCACGTCCACGCCCTGGTTGAACAGTGTCATCGCCGCCTCGCGCTCCTTGGCCGGGTCGAACCAGGTGTTGAGCCAGATCACTTTCACCTGCGCGTCCGGGTTCACCGAGCGCATGCCCAGGGTGAAGGCGTTGATGCCCTGCAGCACTTCGGGAATCGGGAAGCCCGCCACGTAGCCGGCCGTCTCGGCCTTGCTCATGCGGCCGGCCACGATGCCTGCCAGGTAGCGCCCTTCGTAATAGCGCGCGTTCGCCACCGACACGTTGGCCGCGGACTTGTAGCCGGTGACGGACTCGAACTTCACGTCCGGAAATTCCCTGGCCACCTTCAGCGTCGGTTCCATGTAGCCGAAGCTGGGCGTGAAGATCAGCTTGTGGCCGGTCGCGGCCAGGTCGCGGATCACGCGCTCGGCATCCGGGCCCTCGGCCACGTTCTCGACGAAGCTGGTCTTCACCTTCGCGCCGAACGCCGCCTGCACCGCCTTGCGGGCTTCGTCGTGCTGGTGCACCCAGCCGGCGTCGGTGACCGGCGTGACATAAACGAAGCCGACCTTGAGCGGTTCGGCCGGCTTGGGCTGCGCGGCGGCGGGGGAGGAGAAAAGGGGCGAAAGGGAAAAGAGACCGGCTGCCGCGAGCCATGCCGCGGCGGCGAGGTTTTTGTACATGGTGTTCCTCGACATGGCTCCGGGGTACAAAAGGCAAGAGGCCGCCGGAGCGCAGCCTCTTGCGCCGGATTCTACCGGGGGGCCTCGCGGCCGAACGGCTCAGCCCAGCGGGCCGGTGTACTCGCCGCGCGCCGGGTAGTCGTTCTTGATGACGAAATCCAGCGCCTGCACCATCTCCGCGAAGTTCGGCCGCACGAACGGCATCGACTGCACCGAGAACCAGTAGACGGTCTGGTCCGGCCGCAGCAGGAACACGCCGGGCTCGGAGAACAGCGCCGGCTCCTCGATGCCGACGGACGTCTTGCCGCGCGACGCGGAAATCGGCAGGCCCCATTGCCGCGCCGCCTCCATCGGCAAGCCGTAGCCGATGCGCAGCTGCTGCGCGCCGATCCTGTCGGCCATCGCCCGCGCGCGCTCCGCGGTGTCGCTGCTGATGGCGATGACGCCGACGCCGCGCTCGGAGAAAGCCGGCACCTGCCGCTCCAGTTCCTTCAGGTAGCTGGCACAGATCGGGCAGTGCAGGCCGCGGTAGAAGCACACCAGGGTGAAGCGCGCGGGCGTTTCGTCGGCAAGGCGGAATTCGCCGCCGGAGAGCAGCGGGACTTGCAGCGCGGGCGCGGGCTGGCGGGGGATCGGCATGGGGAGACTCCTTCGTTGGTTGACAGCACCTCTGGAGAGTGCCAGATTCACAGTCATGAAAAGTCCGAAAGCATTGATCGAGAGTCCCACGGAGCCGATGCACGCGAACCCCGCCTGTCATCCGCCGCGCGACCGCCTGAGTGCCTTTCTTGCCGCGTTCTCGCTCAGCGTGCGCGTCGTGCCGCCGGCAGCGCGCGCCGCGCCGGCCCACCTGTTCGTGCTGGCCTCGCGCGATGGGCACATGCGCATCGTGTTGCGCAGCCAGGCCGCGCCGCGCCCGCGCGCGGCGGGCAAGGTGCTCGCCGCCGCAGTGGTGGATTTCGGCGGCGCCGACAACCCGCTGCTGCGCGCGCTGCCCGACGAGCTTGTGCTGGATGCTGCGCAGGACGCGCGCGCCGCGGCGCTGGCCGACTTCTTCATCGCCGAGGCCACGGCGCCGCGCTGCGGCGGCCCGGCGGCGTTGGCCCGCATCGGCGAACTGCTGGTGCTGCTGGTGCTGCGCCAGGCGGTGGATGCGCAGGCCGCGCAGCCGGGCCTGCTGGCCGGGTTGGGGCACCCGCTGCTGCGCCGCGCCGTACTGGCCATGCTGGACGCGCCCGGACGGCGCTGGCCCATGGAAGACCTCGCCGAAGCCGCCGGCATGTCGCGCAGCCGCTTCATGCTGGAGTTCCGGCAATGCCTGGGCACCACGCCGGGCGCCTTTCTTTCAAGCTGGCGGCTCACGCTCGCGCAACGGCAGCTGCAGGGCGGCGACAAGGTGAAGGCAGTGGCGCGGCGCGCCGGCTTCGGCAGCACGGCGGCGTTCAGCCGCGCCTACAGCCGCGCCTACCAGGTCCCGCCCACGCAAACGGCACCGCTGTAGGACAAGGCCGCCAGTTCGCGGCGGAACGCCCGCACATGGGCCGGGCCAGCGGAGAATTTCCCCTTTTCCTCGGCAATAGCATGTCCGTCCTGAAACGCAATAACGTCCATGTCCAGGGGTCCGGGCGGCCCATGGTGTTCGTCCACGGGTTCGGCTGCGACCAGAACATGTGGCGCCTGCTGGCCCCGCATTTCGCCGAGAACCACAAGGTGGTCCTGCTCGACCTGGTCGGCCTGGGCCAGTCCGACCTGTCGGCCTACGACCCGAAGAAATATGCCACGCTGCACGGCTATGCCGCCGACGTGCTGGAAGTGGTGGACGCCACCTGCGCGGGCGAGCCGGCCATCCTGGTCGGCCACTCGGTCAGCGCCATGATCGGCATGCTGGCGGACATCTCGGCGCCCGGGCGCTTCGCCGCCCACGCCATGATCGGGCCTTCGCCTTCCTACATCAACGACGGCGACTACATCGGCGGCTTCGAGCGCTCGGACATCGAAGGCCTGCTGGAGGCGCTGGAAAGCAACTACCTCGGCTGGTCCAGCAACATGGCGCCGGCCATCATGGGCGCGCCCGACCAGCCGGAGCTCGGTGCGGAGCTCACCAACAGCTTTTGCCGCACCGACCCCGAGATCGCCAAGCAGTTCGCGCGCGCCACCTTCCTATCGGACCACCGCGCCGACCTGCCGCTGCTGAAAACGCGCACGCTGATCCTGCAGTGCAGCGACGACATGCTGGCCCCGCTGGCGGTGGGCGAGTACCTGCACCGCACGCTTGCGAACAGCGTGCTGCGCGTGATCGACAACGTGGGGCATTGCCCGCACCTGAGCTCGCCGAGCGCCAGCGTCGCCGCCATCGAAGAATTCCTGGGGACGCTGTAGGCCGCGCATGCAGGCGAGCCCGCCACCCGCCGCGCGGGCCCTGTTCGACGCGGCGCCGTGCGGCCTGCTGGTCGCGCGGCACGACGGCCGCATCGTCGACGTCAACGCCACGCTGTGCCGCTGGCTCGGCCAGCCGCGCGAAGAGCTGCTGGAGCCGCGCCGGCTGCAGGACCTGTTCACCATAGGAGGGCGCATCTTCCACCAGACGCACCTGGCGCCGCTGCTGCGCATGCAGGGCTCGGTGGCCGAGGTGAAGCTGGAGCTGCGGCACCGGGACGGGCACAGCCTGCCGATGATGGTGAACATCGCCGAGCGGCAGGCCGAAGGCGAAACCTGGCTGGACGCGGCCTTCTTCATCGCGCAGGACCGGCACCGCTACGAGCACGAACTGCTGCAGGAGCGCCGCCGCGCCCAGCAACTGGCCGAGCAGCACGCGCAGGCGCAGCACGAACTGGTGCTGGCGCGCACCCGCCTGCGCCTGGCGCTGGAGTCGGCCGACCTGTTCGTCTGGGACTACGACATGGACAGCCGCGAGCGCCGCTACGACGAAGGCGTGGCGCGGCTGCTGGGCCTGCCCGGCCCGGCGCCGGTGAGCGCGGACACGTACGCGCAGGCGATCGCGCCCGAGGACCGCGAGCGCGAGGCCCGGGCCTTCGCCCAGGCCGTTGCCCAGGGAGGTTTCTACCGCTGCGAGTACCGCCTGCAGGGCCGCGACGGGCAGGTGCGCGACGTGGTGTCCTCCGGCATGGGTTTCTTCGACGAGCACGGCGCGGTCAGCCAGTTCGTCGGCCTCCTGCAGGACGCCACGGCCGCCAACCGGCAGCGCGCCGACGCGGAAGACCGGGCGCTGTTCGCCGAGCAGATGGTGGGCATCGTCAGCCACGACCTGCGCAACCCGCTGTCGGCGATCCAGATGGCGGGCTACCTGCTCGGCCGGGGCGAGCTGTCGCAGCAGCAGCGCACCGTCATCGGCCGCATCGACAGCTCGGTCAACCGCGCCCAGCGCCTGATCACCGACCTGCTCGACTTCACCCAGGCACGGCTGGGCAATGGGCTGTCGGTGCAGCCCGTGCCGCTCGACCTGCACGCCGTGGTGGCCGACGCGGTGGCGGAGCTGGCGCTCACCGTGAAGGGCCGGCCGATCGAGCACGTGCGCAGCGGCAGCGGGCCGTGCCAGGCCGATCCCGACCGGCTGGTCCAGCTGCTGGGCAACCTGGTGGGCAATGCCGGCACCTACGGCGCGCCGGGCCGCACCGTCACGGTGACCTCGGACATCGGGCCGGACCGCTTCGCGCTGTCGGTCCACAACCATGGCGAGCCGATTCCGCCCGCCTTGCAGCAGACGCTGTTCGAGCCGATGGTGCGCGGCGACAACAAGACGCAGGGCGGCCGCGGCGTCGGCCTGGGGCTGTACATCGTGCGCGAGATCGCGCGGGCGCACCGCGGCCGGGTGGAACTGAAGTCGACCGCGGCCGAAGGCACGACCTTCAGCGCGATCTTTCCGCCGCGCGCCGAAACGCCTCAGGCCGCCTCGGCGAACGCGGCGTCGAGCCGGTCGATGTAGCGCCGGCGCGCGCTCTCGTCGGCGAAGCTGCCTTCGAAGCTGTTGCGCGCGAGCCGGTAGGCCTGCGCCGAATCCATGCCGGTGGCGGCGAAGGTCTGCAGGAAGTTGTCGTTCATGTAGCCGCCGAAGTAGGCCGGGTCGTCGGAATTCACCGTGGCCGCCAACCCGGCGTCGAGCAGCCGCGCGAGGTTGTGCTCGGCCAGCGTGGGGAACACGCACAGCTTGAGGTTGGACAGCGGGCAGACGGTCAGCGGGATGCGCTCCTCGGCCAGCCGCCGCACCAGCGCCGGGTCCTTCAGGGACTGCACGCCGTGGTCGATGCGCTCGACCTTCAGCACGTCCAGCGCCGACCAGATGTAGGCGGGCGGGCCCTCCTCGCCGGCGTGCGCCACCAGGTGCAGCCCCAGTTCGCGGCAGCGCGCGAACACCCGCGCGAACTTCTCCGGCGGGTGGCCGAGCTCGCTGGAGTCCAGCCCCACGCCGATGAAGCGGTCACGCAGCGGCAGCGCCTGCTCCAGCGTGGCGAAGGCCTCCTCCTCGCTCAGGTGGCGCAGGAAGCACAGGATTAGTTCCGCATCTACACCGAGTTGCGTGCGTGCGTCGCGGCAGGCGCGGTGCAGGCCCTCGACCACCGTCTCCATCGCCACGCCGCGCGCGGTGTGCGTTTGCGGGTCGAAGAAGATCTCGGCGCGCACCACGTTGTCGGCGGCGGCGCGCTGCAGGTAGGCCCAGGCCATGTCGTAGAAGTCCTGCTCGGCCAGCAGCACGCTGGCGCCGGCGTAGTAGATGTCCAGGAAGCTTTGCAGGTTGGTGAAGGCATAGGCGCGGCGCAGCGATTCGACGTCGGCATAGGGAATCGCCACGCCGTTGCGCCGGGCCAGCGCGAAGATCAGTTCAGGCTCGAGCGAGCCCTCGATGTGGATGTGCAGCTCGGCCTTGGGCATGCGGCGCAGCAGTGCGGGCAGGTGTTCGGGGGCGACGGGGGGAATTCGTGATGTCATGGTGGCGGGGAGCAGTTAAACGGAGGATAGTGCAGTGCCCGAGGAAGGGACAAGTGCCGGGCCGCGGCGGGGATGCCGTGCCTGCACATCGACATGGAGGAGAGGGACATGGAACACCCGCCGGCGCCACAGGCCGGGCAGTCCGCAACGCAGGCGGACAACGCCGGCGCGCTGCTGGACGACCAGCTGAAAAGGGCGCAGATCAGGAAAGTACTCGCGGAGGCCACGAAGACACGCGCCGAAGCGGCGGCGTCGCGGCGGCAGTTGCGTGCGACGACCTGGGCGGAGCCCCTGAAGGTGTTCGGCGCGGTCATCCTGGGCGCGGGCGGCGTTATCGCGGCGTTCACCCAGTACGAGGTGGCGGAACTGAAGGCCAGGAATGCGCAGCATGAACTGGCCGTGGCGGACCGCGCGAAGAAGGAGGCGGAAGCACAGGCAGCCAAGGCCCGCAGCGATACCGAGTCCGCGCTGCAGGTGCGCATGAAGGCGGAAGCAGCCACGCAGGCCGCGAGCGCGCAGCTCGCCCGGGCCGTGCAGGACCGCACCGAGATCGAAAGCCGGATCGCGGGGCTGAAGTCGGAGCTGGTGCAGGCGGAAAGCCGCCTGCAGGCGTCGCAGGTCGCGCGCGAGGGCCTGCAAAAGCAGGTCCTTCTCGGCCTGAAGGATTCCGCCGCGAAGCTGGCGGAGAAATTGCTGCAGCGGGCGAAGGAGCGCGGCCTCGATGCTCGCCTCCTCTCGGGCTATCGCAGCGAAGCGGACCAGGAACGGCTGTACGCGCAGGGCCGCACCCAGCCCGGGCAGATCGTGACGAATGCGCGGCGTTCCGTCCACAACACGGGCCTGGCATTCGACGTCGGAATATTCCAGCAAGGCAGGCTCAGCGGCAATTCCCGTGACTACGAAACGCTCGGCGCCCTCGGGAAGGAGCTGGGCCTGATCTGGGGCGGCGATTGGCACCCCATCGTCGATACACCGCATTTCGAGACCCGGGATGCGCAGCAGGCGTTGCGCTCGCTCACCGTGCCCTGAGCGCCCCATGTGAAACGGCGGCTGCTCGCGCAGCCGCCGCCGGTCCAGGGCATCAGTTCCAGGGCATCAGTCCAGGGCATCACTTCCAGGGCATCACATCAGCATTGACTCCATGTGCTGCGATCCGGGATCACACCGTCTTGCCAATCCTCAGATTGGGGCCGACAGTGTTGGGATCGACAGGGTTGGAATCGAACGCGAGACCATTGGCGCCGACAGCGCGACTGGGGCCGCTTGCGCGGCCAGCAGTTGCGCCACTGGCATGGCAGCCGGTGGCATCGCAGCCGGTGGACCCGTTGCGGGTGGAACACCCAGCATTGGAACCGCGCTGTCGGCCAGGCTGGCCGCCACTTCACTCAGTCGCGCAGCAGCCAGCGCCAAAGACGCGTGGACTGTTGCAACTGGCTCACTGTTGAGTTTTTCGTCCATTGCTTATCACCTCCTTTCTATCGCTGGTTGCGAATAGTGGCGCACCTGACGGGACTCGAACCCGCATCCCCCAGCACCCAAAACTGGTACTTTTGAAACCTTTGCCTCCAGGCCCTCGGCGCGGCCCGTCGCCCCTGCATTGATGCCCTGGAAAGCTGCAGGGGCGACGCTCAGCGCCTACTTCCGTTCAACTCGGTCCCATGATCCGGTTAAGCTACAAGTGCAATTCCTGAAACCTGTTCTCGTTCACAACCTCAAAAGTCTTTTCAGGCTGGTGATCAGCCGGTCCACATCGTCCGGGCCGTTGTAGCCCTGGATCGAAATCCGCACGCGCGGCCGGCCGCCGAAGCGGTCCACCGACACGTCGATGTTGTGTTCGTGGCGCAAGGCGTTGAGCAGCCACACGTCGTCGGTGTCCGGCGGCAGCTGCGCGCACACCACCTGCCCGTGCCACTCGCGCGCACCCGCCGGGTGGTACAGCGGCTGGCGCGTCATCGCCGCCACCTCCTTCTGCGCTTCGCCGGCCAGCGCGATGCAGCGCACGCGCACCGCGTCCCAGCCGTACTGGCGCTGGAAGTCCAGCGCCGCCGGCACGCTCAGGAAGGCCGAGATGTCGCGGCTGCCCTGCCACTCGTGGAACTCCACGAACCTCGACGGACCGGGATTCTTCGGCTCCCAGCCCCAGCTCACCACCAGCGGCTCCACGGTGGGCTGCACGTCGGGGCGCACGTACAGGAAAGCGCTGCCCTTGGGCGCGCAGACCCATTTGTGCAGGATGCCGACGTAGTAGTCGGGGTCCATCGCGCGCAGCGACAGCGGCAGCTGCCCCGGCACGTGCGAGCCGTCGATGACGGTCAGGATGCCGGCGGCGCGCGCCCGCGCGCAGATCTCGGCCACCGGGAACACCAGCGCGGTGGGCGAAGTGAGATGGCTGATCAGGATGGCGCGCGTGCGCGGCGTCACCTTGGCCCAGAAGTCCTCGACGAACTGCGCGTGCGTGGTCACCGGCATCGGCACCTTGTGGGTGACGATGGAAAAGCCCTTCTTGCCCGCCGTGTAGCGCCACAGCCGCTCGACGCCGCCGTGCTCGTGGTCGGTGGTCAGCAGCTCGTCGCCGGGGCCCAGCGGAATGCTGCGCGCGATGATGTTGATGCCGGTGGTGCCGTTGCTCACGTACACCAGGTTGTCGCGCTCGGTGTCGACGAACTGCGCCAGCACGCTGCGCGCGTGCGCCAGGCGCTCGGTGCCGCGGCGCGAGAGGAAGTCCACCGGCTCGCGCTCCAGTTCGTACTGCCACTGGATGTGGCGCTCGAACACCGGGCGCGGCGTCGCGCCGTAGGCGCCGTGGTTCAGGTAGGTGACCTCCGGGTCGAGGAGGAACAGCTCGCGCAGGGGTTCTATCATTGCGCACTCCCAAAAAGGCAACAGGGAAAGGCGAGGACACGACGATGGCGGCACCCTTCGGCCGGCTGGTGAAAGCCTGGCGCCGCGGCGGCGCGCCGCTGGCCGCGCGGGTGGCGCTGGACCGGCTGGCCGACGCCGTTCTCGAATGGCGGCTGGGCATCCATAGCGGCGGGCTGGTCGCCATCGAGTCGCTGGTGGCGCAGTGGAACGGCTGCCACGACTATTTCCCGAGCTCGATCCGCGCCTTCAACCGCGTGCTGCGCGACCTGCAGGTGCGCGAAGACGACGTGTTCGTCGACTACGGCTGCGGCATGGGCCGCGCGCTGGTGCTGGCGGCGCGCGCGCCGTTCGGCGCGCTGGTCGGTTTCGACGTGTCCGAGCAGCTGCTGGCCGTGGCGCGCGAGAACCTGCGGCGCGCCGTGCCCACCGCGCGGCGCGAGCGCATCGCCGTGCTGCACTGCGACGCCCGCGCCTTCCGCCTGCCCGAGGCGGCCACGGTGCTGTACTTCTACAACCCGTTTCATGGCGAGATCCTCGCCGCGGTGTTCGCCGACATCGCGCGTTCGCTGCGCGCGCGCCCGCGCCGGCTGCGCGTGGTGTTCAACAACCCGTCGCACTTCCGCCAGGTCGAGGCGCAGTACCCGTGGCTGCGGGTGCGCATGGAGTACCGGTTCGAGTATTCCATCGTCGTCTACGAGGCGGATGCCGCCGCGCTGCCCGCCGCGGCGGCATAGAACGGGGCGTCGCCCGCGATGGTGGTGCGCAGCATGGTGCGCGTGTGGCGCTGCATGTCGTAGCCGGTGGCCTTGTGCGCCGTGCAGCGGTTGTCCCACATCACCAGGTCGCCCGGCTGCCAGCGGTGCCGGAAACGAAAGCGCGGCTGGAAGGCATGGGCGTGCAGCCGCGCCATCAGCGCGTCGCTGTCGCCCGCCTCCATGCCGACAATGCGCCACGGCACGATGCCGCCGATGTAGAGCGAGCGCGCACCGGTTTCCGGGTGCGTGCGCACCAGCGGCTGCACCCGGTCGGGCCACAGCAGCTTCTGCCCGGGGCCGGGCGTGGGCCGCTCGGGATAGTGGTAAGCCAGCGACTGCACGCGGTCCATGACGAAGCCGCGCCCGTCGATTGCGTCGCGCAGGTCATCGGGCAGCGCCGCGTAGGCCGCCGCCATGTTGACGAACACCGTGTCGCCGCGCTCGGGCGGCACCTCCTTGCCGAACAGCACGGTGCCGGCCGGCGGGCATTCGAGGAAGTGCCCGTCGGTGTGCCAGTAGCGTCCGCTGATGGCCGCGCCGATCGGCTTGCCCTCCACCTTCGCGTTCGACAGCACCAGCACCTCCGGGTGACCGGCGCAGGCGTTCTCGCTGCGGGTGTAGACCACCGGCTCGCCGAAGCGGCGGGTGAACGCCACCAGCGAGACCGGGTCGAGCCGCTGGCCGCGCAGCAGCAGCACGCCGTGGCGCAGCCAGGCGGTGCGCAGCGCCCGCACGGTCGCGTCGGAGAGTTCCTCGCGCAGGTCCAGGCCCGCCACTTCCGCGCCCAGCGCCGGGCTCAGCACGCGAAGCTGCAAGGCCGGCAGCGGCGGCAGGTCGGTTTCAACCATGGATGGCCTCCAGCTGCGGCGGCACGCTGCCGGGCGCCAGCAGGCGCATGCGGCGCAAGGCATCGCCGGCCTGCGCGCGGTCCAGGTTGACGGCCAGCAGGTCGTGGCCGGCGCGGCGCGCCAGGTTGGGCAGCACCAGCATGCCGCGCTGGGTGCGCGCGCCGAACAGCAGCCCGGCATCGGCCCAGGTGCTCAGCGTCGCCGGCGGGTCGGCGATGGCGACCTCGCCGCGGTAGCCGAAGCTGATGACGCGCTTCGCCTCCACGCCGCAGGCGGCCAGGCGCATGCGCACGGCCAGCGGAACGTACAGCGCCGTCAGCCGCGGGTTGCAGTCGCCGGTGAACCAGTAGCTGCCGTCCCGCGCCAGGCAGCCGTCGAAATTGACCGGGCCGCGAAAGCCCTGCTCGGCCAGCACCGACGCGGCCGCCGTGCATTGCCGCGCGAAGCGGGCGACGGCCTCGTCGTGCAGCAGGCCGTCGTCCAGCAGGATGCCCAGGAACTGCCGGCGCTGCGCGTCGCGGTACAGCTGTGCATTGGCGGCCACCAGGCGCGCGCCGCGGTCCTCGACGAGCAGGCTGATGCCGATGCCTGGGTGCTGCCCGGACGTGTCCGCCGGCGGGCGCAGCACCGGCTGCGCGATGAGCGCGATGCCGCCGCGGCGCTGTGCCTGCCGCGCGCGCAGCGCCGCCAGCAGCGCGTCGCCGAAGGGCACGCCTTCCAGCGATGGCGCCAGCCTGCATTCCGTGCGCAGCTCGTGCAGGTGCGCGGGCGCGGCGAAGTCCTCGGCCAAAAGCCAGCGCCGCACCTCGGCCAGGAAGGCCGGGTTGGACGCCGCATCCGCGTCGGGTGCCACGACGGCCGACACGTTGCCGCTGGAGTCCTGCGCCGATTTGAGGAACAGCTCCGTCGGTGGCCCGGCCAGGTTCCATTCGCGCATTGCGCGCGCGGCAAGCGCCTGCCAGTGCGGCTGTACCAGCAGCTCGCGCGCCGGGATCACCATGCTGTCGGCCCAGGGCGGGCCGTCGCGTGCCTGCAGTGCGGGCCGCTGCGCCAGGAAGCGCGCCTTGTTGTGCCAGTCGAGCGCGAGCTCGCCCACGCGCGTGCAGGCGCCGGCGTCGAACTCCACCCGGGCGCCGCGCTCGCGAAGCAGCCCGGCCAGCTCGCCCAGCAGGCGCGACGCCGTGGGCGACACCTGGTTGGCGATGAAGCCGACGCTCTGCCCGGCTTGCGCGAGCGCGGCCGCTTCGGCGTCGAACGAGCCGCCGGCCGACAGGCGCAGGCCGGCGAGGTCGCAGCGTACGTACAGCGGCGCGGGCGCGTGCGGCGGCGGCAGGCCCTGCCACTCCGACAGCATGCGCAAGCGCGCGTTCAGGTTCGCCAGCAGCACGCGATAGCGCGCCTCGTGCGCGTCGTCCAGCACCAGCAGCACGCTGCGCAGGCCGAGCAGCGCGTTGTAGGCGAGAAAACGGTCCTGGCAGCGGAAGGCGAAGGTGTTCTCGGCTTCGCCGCTGTCGAGGATCAGGCCGCCGCCCATCAACGCCAGCGGCAGCTGCCCGCGGCCGAAGGCAAAGCATGGCGGCAGCAGCGGCGTGTGCGTCATCGCGCGACGCCTCTGGCGGGCGCCCAGGCCGTGTCGCCGTCCTGCACGGCGCCGGCGCGGCGCAGCGCATGGAAGGTGAGCTGGGTCGATGCATTGCGGCGGCTGCCCTGGCCGCGCGCGCAGCCGGCGACGATCTCGCAGGCGCGCGGCGTGGCGAAGCCGGCGCCGCGCAGCACCCGCACCGCGACCGCGTCGTCGGCGTCCAGGAACGCGTCGACCAGGCCGGGCCAGATCGGCCGCAACGCGGCGCGCAGCGACGCTGTCCACTGCGGCCAGACCAGCTGCAGCAGCTGCGCGAAGTAGGCGCTGTGGCGCACCTCGTCCTGGTAGTGGTGCCGCAGGAAGCTGCGCAGGTCCTGCTGCAGGCCGCCGTCCAGCCAGTCGTCGCGCAAGGTCTTGGTGATCAGCGTTTCGGACACCACGGCCGCGCAGAAGCGCACCAGCGGCGCGTCTTCGGCGGGGAAGGTCAGCGCCAGCTGGTCCACGTGGACCAGGAACGGATGCTCGCCTTCGGGCGGCCGCACACCGCTCATGCGCCGCACCTGGCCGATGAGTTCCTGCGCCAGCACCGCGTGGTAGGCCTCGTCGCACTGCACGCGCAGCGCGTCGGCGACCACCGCGTCGCGGCACGCGCCGTAGCTGGCGCGCAAGGCGCCAGCCGCGATGTCCAGCGCCACCGGCGAGATCAGCCGGCTTTCCAGCGACACGGTGAAGCCCAGGCTGGCCAGCAGCAGGCCGGCCGCGACGGGCCGGGCATGCGGCCGCACCTCTGGATGCGCCAGCAGGCTGCCGGCCTCCTCGGGCATCCACGCGCCCTCGCCGCCCGTGAGCCAGCCCGCCGCCGGCATGGCGCGCACCGAGGCGGCCTGGTGCCAGTCGGAGAACGGCGAGCGGTAGTCCATGTGCATCCGGGTGCCCTCAGCCGCGCAGGCCCACGCCCACGCCCTCGGTGGTCGGCAGTTCCACCCAGCGGCCGTACTCGCGCGTCACCACGTCCAGGAACGGCCCCAGCTCCTCGCGGTTGCGCGCGATCACCTCGTCGAAGAAGGCGCAGCGCGCGTGGTCCTGCAGCAGGATGTTGTGGCACACCAGCAGCGAGCGCGGCGCCAGGCGCGGCAGCACGGCGCGCAGCAGGTGCGCGTACACGCCCTTGCCGCGGCGCGTCGGGTCGGGGTCGGTGCGCGGCAGCTCGGCGTCGAGCACCACCATGTCAAATTGGCCGGTGTCGCTGCCGGCCAGGTAGTCCTCGCCGGTGCTGCACACCGCCTCGATCTCCACGCCCGGATGCAGCCGGCGCAGGCTGGCGCGCGCCACCGAGATGGCGCGCGGGTCGGGGTCGACCAGCACCGCGCTGCCGCCCTCGCCGGCGATGGCCGGCATGGCCCAGGCCGCCCAGTAGCCGTAGTAGCTGCCCAGGAAGATGGTGCGGCGCGGCCGGAAGGCCAGCGCGATGGCCAGCAGCAGCAGGCCTTCCTCGGGGTAGATGTAGGTGCCGAAGCCGTGGTGGTCGAAGCCGCCGGCAATGCCGGTCGCCACGCGCGCGCCGGTGCGGCGGAAGCCCGCCGGCAGCGCCAGGCCCAGCGGCGCGAGCTCGGCGAAGGCCTCTTCCACCACCGCCGACGCCGACGCGGGAAAGCGCTTGGCGAAGTGCACGTCGTTCGGCGGCACGCCATGGCCGACCAGCTGGTGGCGCATGCGCTCCAGGAACGCCGAGAACTCGGCGCGCGTGCGCCGCCCGTCGCGAAACCCCAGGTACTCCGGCATGTCGCGCAGGATCTCGTCCACGCGCTCGAACACCGGCCCGCTGAAACTCAGTGCAGCGCTCATGCAGTGGCCTCCATCGCATCCTCGGTATCCGCCTCGCCGGCCGCATCGCCAGGCCAGGCCGCCGCGGCCACCAGGCCGGTGCCGCCGAGCAATTGCCACAGTTCCTCGGCAATGTGCGGCGCAAGCGGCGCCAGGTACAGCACGAACCGGCGCGCGGCATCCGCCAGCACCGCCACGTCGCGCGGCTGCGGGTCGCCGGGCTTGCGCATGGCGGCGTCGAACGCCTGCAGCCGCTCGAACAGGAACTCGGTGTTCTTCACCGCCAGGTGGCTGTCGTTGCGGCGCAGGTTGGCGCCGAGGCGGCGGTCGGCGCTGGCCAGCCAGGTCTGCATGCGCTGGCCGAGCGCGCTGCGGCCGTCCGCATCGGGCAGCGTGCCGATCCGGACCTGCAGCTGCCGCGCCGTGCCGGCCAGCCGGTGCATGAAGGCCCAGACGGCGTTGAGGTGCGCATGCTGGCGGCGCACCAGCGCCTCCGACCAGTTGAAGTCGCGCTCCGGCGCGGCGGCGCCGAGGATCGCCAGGCGCAGCGCGTCGGCGCCGTAGCGCGCGATGGTCGCGTCCAGGTCGACCGCGTTGCCCGCGCTCTTGCTCATCTTGCGGTTGTCCTGCTTGACCATGCCGAGCGCCAGCAGCGTGTCGACCGGCTCCTCGATCTCGGCGACGTCCATGCTGCGCAGCGCGCGGGCGATCATGCGCACGTGGAAGAAGCAGCTGCGGATCTGGTCGGAGCCGCCGACCATCAGGTCCACCGGCAGCCAGGTGCGCGCGTCCTCGCGGTCGAAGCTGCCCTCGGCGTCCAGGCTCCTGCACAGCCAGTGGTACCACCATGGGCTGGAATACGCCTCCAGCGTTTCCGCGTCGCGCTCGGCCGGCGCGCCGCAGCGCGGGCAGGCGACGGCGCGGAACGCGCGGTGCGCCTGCAGCGGATTGCCGGGCTGGGCCAGGTCCACGTCCTGCGGCAGCAGCACCGGCAGCTGCGCCTCGGGCACCGCGACCGGGCCGCAGTGCGTGCAGTGGACGATGGGCACCGGCGGGCCCCAGTAGCGGTCGCGCGCGATGTTCCAGTCCTGCAGGCGGTAGTGCACGCCGCAGCCGGCTTCGTCATCCTCCGGCGAGCGCCGGCCGATCCAGTCGCGATGGATCTTCTTCACCGTGTCGGGCCAGCCGGGCAGCCGGTCCAGGCCTTCCAGCATGGCATCGGCAAAGGCCGATTCGCGCACGAACCACTGCGGCAGCATGCGCTCCTGCACGGCGCTGCGGCAGCGCCAGCAGCAGCCGTCCTCCACCAGGCTGGCGGCCAGCGCGATCTCGCACTGCGGGCACCACTGCGCCGGCGCCTCGCGCCGAAAGCAGTGGCCGGCCTCGAACAGCTTGACGAACACCCACTGCACCCAGCGGTAATAGGCCGGCACGTGGTATTCGGTGATGCGCCGGCGGTCGTGCCCCAGGCCCAGCCGCACGAACTGCGCGCCCATGGCTTCGCTGCAGCGGCTGGCCAGCTCCTGCGGCGCGCAGCCGGCGGCGCGCGCGGCCAGCTCGGTCGGCAGCCCGAAGGTGTCGAAGCCGCTGGTGTAGAGCACGTCGTGGCCCAGCATGCGGCGAAAGCGCGCATTGGCATCGGCCAGCACGTAGTTGCGCGCGTGGCCCATGTGCAGCTGGCCGGTGGCGAACGGCGGCAGTTCCATCACGAACCACTTGGGCCGCGCGGGCCGGTCCGGCACCTCGAACACCTTGTGCTCCTGCCACGCGCGCTGCCAGCGCGGCTCGAGCACGGCCGGCTGGTAGGGTGGAGCGTTCAGCTCCAGCATTCCACCGACCTCAGTGCGTCGAGGTAGCTGCCGGGCAGCACGTCGGCCCCGGCCAGCAGGTGCTCGATGTAGTCGCGCGTGGGCTTGAGGTTGGGCCGCACCATGCCCGGGTTGGCGACGTAGGTGAAGGCGGCCAGCCGCGTGCCGGTGGCCGCGTCGCGCACCAGAACGCGCACGCGGTGGTAGTGGTGCGGCACCAGCTCGATGGCGTCCAGCGTCTCGATGGCCTTGGGGCTCATCGCGTTGAGCGTGCCTTCCACGCGGCAGCCGGTAGCCGGCACCACGTTGGCGTAGCCCACCCAGTCCTGTTGCGACGACACCTTGTCGAACGCCAGGCGGTAGCCCTCCAGCGTGCTGCAGCGCCGCTCCAGCAGGCGCTCGCCGCAACGCGCCAGGCGCTCGGCCAGCCGCGTCGCGTTCATGTTGGAACCGTAGGCGAAGTAATACAGCGCGCCTCCATGGCGCGGCGATGCAGCCAGATCCACCCATTCCTCCCTGGAACGAAGCACTCGGATGCGAGCTGTCCATCCTAGAAGCGGGGGTCCGCAGGGTCATCCTCCAATTGGAGGAGAAGCGGGCTTTGCGGCACGACTTTGCTTCCTGTAACTGCTGCCGAGTTGCAAGGGCGCACGGCCCGTGCGGTTTGCGGCGCGTCCCTATACTGGTTCGCATGAGTGATTCCAAGGACTACACCCCGCCGGCCGTCTGGGCCTGGAACCAGGCCAACGGCGGCAAGTTCGCCAACATCAACCGGCCGGTGGCCGGCGCCACGCACGAGCGGGAACTGCCGGTGGGCCGGCATCCGCTGCAGCTGTATTCGCTGGGCACGCCGAACGGCGTGAAGGTCACGGTGATGCTGGAAGAGCTGCTGGCGCTCGGCCACGCGGGCGCCGAGTACGACGCGTGGCTGGTCGATATCAACCAGGGCGACCAGTTCGGCAGCGGCTTCGTCGCCGTCAATCCCAATTCCAAGATCCCCGCGCTGCTGGACCGCAGCGGGCCGCAGCCGGTGCGGGTGTTCGAGTCGGGTGCCATCCTGGTCTACCTGGCCGAGAAGTTCGGCGCCCTGCTGCCAACCGAGACGGCGCAGCGGGCCGAATGCATGGCCTGGCTGTTCTGGCAGATGGGCAGCGCGCCATTTCTCGGCGGCGGCTTCGGGCATTTCTACGCCTATGCGCCGTTCAAGATCGAATACGCCATCGACCGCTACGCGATGGAGGTCAAGCGCCAGATGGACGTGCTGGACCGCCGCTTGGCCGAGACGCGCTACCTGGCGGGCGACGACTACACCATTGCCGACATCGCCACCTGGCCCTGGTACGGCGCGCTGGCCAAGGGCCAGATGTACGGTGCGGGCGAATTCCTGCAGGTGCAGACGTACACGAACGTGGTGCGCTGGACCAACGAGATCGCGCAGCGCCCGGCGGTGCGCCGCGGCCGCATGGTCAACCGCACGTGGGGCGAACCGGCCAGCCAGCTGCACGAGCGGCACGACGCGAGCGACTTCGAGACGAAGACGCAGGACAAGCTGGACCCCGCCGCATGACGACCATCGCTTTGTACGACTGCGCGACCGCGCCCAGTCCGCGCCGCGCCCGCATCTTGCTGGCCGAGAAGGGCATCGCCCACGAGACGGTGCAGGTCGACCTGCGCAGCAACGAACAGCTGGGCGAGGCGTTCCGCCGCATCAACCCGCAGTGCACCGTGCCGGCGCTGCGCACCGAGGAAGGCCCGGTGCTGACGGACAACGCGGCGATTGCCGCTTACCTGGAAGCGCTGCGCCCCGAGCCGCCGCTGCTGGGCCGTACGCCGCTGGAGAAAGCCGAGATCGCCAGCTGGAACTGGCGCATCGAATTCGATGGGCTGCTGGCGATTGCGGAAGCCATGCGCAACAGCTCGCCGGCCATGGCCAACCGCGCGCTGCCGGGGCCGCGCGACCATGCGCAGATTCCCGAGCTGGCGCAGCGCGGGCTGGCGCGCGTGCAGGACTTCTTCGCCACGCTCGACGCGCGGCTGGTCGACCGGGAGTTCATCGCGACGCAGCGTTTCAGCATCGCCGACATCACCGCCGTGGTGGCGGTGGACTTCGCGCGCGTGGTGAAGGTGAAGGTCACCGAGCAGCATCCGCACCTGCAGCGCTGGCGCGCCACGCTGGCGCAGCGGCCGGCGATGACTCTCTGAACGGGGCGGTCCGGTGAAAACAGTTCTTCTTCCCTGCGGCGAACGCGTGTCCGCGCTGGGCCAGGGCACCTGGGCCATGGGCGACGACCCGCGCAGCCGGGCCGACGAGATCGCGACCTTGCGCCGCGGCATCGAGCTGGGCCTGACTCTGGTGGACACGGCCGAGATGTACGGCGATGGCCGCGCGGAACAGCTGGTCGGCGAGGCCATCGCGGGGCGGCGCGGCGACGTGTTCCTGGTCAGCAAGGTGTACCCGCACAACGCGTCGCACCGCGCGATGCCGAAGTCCTGCGAGGCTAGCCTGCGGCGCCTCGGCGTGGAGACGATCGACCTGTACCTGCTGCACTGGCAGGGATCGGTGCCGCTGGCGGAAACGGTGGAAGCTTTCGAGGCGCTGCGGCGCGCCGGCAAGATCCGGCACTGGGGCGTGAGCAACTTCGACACGGCGGCGATGCAGGCGCTCTTGCGCACGCCGGGCGGCGACGCGGCGCAGGCCAACCAGGTGCTCTACAACCTTGGCGAGCGCGGCACCGAATGGGACCTGCAGCCGTGGTTGCACGCGCGCGGCGTGCCGGTGATGGCGTACTCGCCGTTCGACCAGGGGCGGCTGCTGCGCAATGCCGCCCTGAAGGCATTCGCGAAGGAGAGCGGCATGGCGCCCGCGCAGGTGGCGATGGCGTGGCTGCTGGCGCAGGAGGGCGTGATCGCAATTCCGAAGTCGGGGCATCCGGAGCGGCTGCGGGAGCATGCGGCGGCAATGGAGCGGGCGTTGTCGGCGCAGGAGCTGGAAGCGCTGGATGGGATTTTTCCGCCGCCGCGGGAGGCGCGGCCGCTGGCGATGCTCTAAGAGCGTAGTCGCCTCCTATTCAGGCGGCATCCTCGTCCGCTGAATAGAACGAATGTCCCTTGTTCGGGCCCCGGAGCCATTGGCCGAAGCCGGTTCGGCGAATGGATTCCACAGTCAGATGCGGCGGTGTACCGCGGTTCAGTGCTGACAGAGGCCTGCTCGCCCAAGCCGACTGAACCGAACGCAAGGCACGACTGCACGCCTCCTGTTGGGACCAGGAACATACGGTACGTGTGGTGTAGAAGCCGATCGCCGCAGGCCCTTCATCTCCTGCCGGAACGTCGATTCCGCTACCGTGGACCACGACTGAGTAAAACATGTGCGGAAAGCCTAGTGCCAGCCTACCGGGAGAAAGTTCAGGCGGAAGGATCCGCCATGTCCGTATACAGCCGCAAAGCAGGCGTCGATTGCATCGGCGGCTTCGATGGGTGCGGAGCCGATGGTTGCTCGATAAATGCGCTTTTTGCCCCATCGCTCATTCCGCAGAAGGTATCCGCGGCCGGAACAGTGTGTCTTGAACCGTGCCGAACGCCTGATATCGAAGAGCCCAGCTCGCACGTAATCAAGCTGCAGCGCGCGATCCGCAACGCCCGCGAGCAAACCGTCTGAACAACCTTCTACCGTCATGAACAGAATGCTGCCCGATGTCCCGTGCTCCAAGAGTGCGGACAGATGAGCGACCAACAGAGACTTCGATTCAGGATGCATTCACTGCCGCCGCTCCTGCGATCGTCTCAGCACGGATATCGGTCCTTGATGTTCTCGTTGTAGTACGTTCCTTTGGATGAAGAACGCATCAAGCCCGCATGCACGTGATCTGGAACTCGACAGAAATCGTAGGTGTAGCCCTGCGTGAAGGTAATCCTCATGCGGCGGCTTTGCAAGTCGTAGCCAACCGCGGAGTTAGCCGAAGAACTAACCCGAATCATTTCCATGGAGTCTCCCAGACAGTGGCTTGAACTCTTGGGACTTACAGGACAGCTTTGCATCAATGCGCCGCCCCTCATCAGGACGCCGCCTTCTGCAACGCCTCGAGCCGCTGCATCGCCTCGCCCGCGCGCTCGATCGGAACGAAGATATGGTCATGGCAAGCCGCCGCGACGACGTTGCAGCTGATGCCCGCCTCGCTCAGCGCCCGCGAGAAGGCTGCCGTCAGGCCGACGGCCTGGAGATCGGAATGCACCTTGAGCGTGATCCAGGCCGCGCGGAACAGCACGGGCAGCCTGGCCTTGAGCGCTTCTGGTTCCGGCAGGATGACCGTCGTGCCTTCGGCTTCGCGAAACGTCGCGATGGCCGCAATGGCACCCAGGTCCGCACCGGCGGGAACCATCGAATACACGTAGACCCCTTCGTGCAGCACGGGCTCCAGGGTGCGCAGGAGCACGGTGAGATCGGACACGCCGGCTGCCACGTCAGGCCTTGCCCCAACCGGGCAACCGGCTCGCCTGCGTAATCCAGTCGGCGAGCTGGACTTCGTCGAACAAATCGTCCTCGTGGATGTCAAGGTACCGGACTTCCGGTTGCTTGGACTCGTCGGGAGGAAGCGGATGCAGCGACGCACCTCGGAAGAAAGTCACTTTCACGTAGTTCGTGAAGCAATGAAAGCTCAGGAACCAGCCCTGGCCTTCCACGCCGTAGAAGGGCGAGTTCCACTTGACCGCCTTGCGCACGCCGGGGACGTTGCGCGCAACGAGCGCGTCGAGGCGACGCCCGACCTCGCGCTTCCACCCGGGAATCGCCGCGATGTAGGCCTGCACGGGCGCGTCTCCGTCGCCCTTCGCGATCTGGGGATTGCCGCCAGAGAGGAGTCGTGGCTTCGCGGCCTTCATCGACGCTTACGGCTGCGGCTGCGCGATCGATGCCCGGGCGGACGGCCAGACAAGCGCCTGCGCAACGACGACGGTTTTCCCATTGAACGTTGCCGCGGGCGAGCCGTACAGCATGTAGCCCAGCGCGATGGCCTCACTGACACGGTGGCAGAACGCGGCGTCGTCCGGCCCGGTCAGCACCCGATAGACTGGCAGGCCTTCGGGTGGGCGTGATGAATCATCGGTCGGGTGTGTGTTCATCGCGCCATTGTCGCCCGGCCGCCGGCCGCCTCACGCCTGCGCGAACACCCCCTCCACATACGGCGAGATGTTCGCCAGCATCCGCGCCACGTACTCCTCCTTCTCCCCCACCGGCGCCACGTAGTGCATCGCGCTCACGGCCGCCTCGACGCCTTCCAGCCGCGCGATGATCCACGCCGCCAGGTATTGCGACGCCAGGCAGCCGCCCGCGGTGGCGACGTTGTCCCTGGCGAAGAACGGCTGGTCGAGGATCGCGACGCCGGCCTCCTGGACCCAGGGCTTGGTCGTCAGGTCGGTGCAGGCGGGAACGTCGCGCAGCAGCCCCAGCCTGGCCAGCACCAGCGTACCGGAGCACTGCGCGCCCAGCAGCTGGCGTTCGGGGTCCAGCCGCAGCTGCGCCATCAGCGCGGGGTCGGCCACCACGCTGCGGGTCTGCATGCCGCTGCCGACGATCACCGCGTCGGCCTCGCAGGCGTCCTGCAGCGAGGCCTGCGCCTCCAGCACCACGCCGTTCATCGAGCGCACTTTGGCCGTGGGGCTGGCGATGGAGACGCGCCAGCCCGGCGTCTGGACGCGGTTGAGGATGCCGAGCGCGATCAGCGAGTCGAGTTCGTTGAAGCCGTCGAAGGTGAGGATGGCGATGTGCATGCCGCGATGGTACGGACAACCCTCAAGACAATCAAAGAATTGTCATGGATACACTGGCGCATGGCCCACGCCCGCTACAAACAACTGGTCGACCGGCTCGCCGCCGACATCCGCACCGGCCGCCTCGCGCCCGGCACGCGCCTGCCCACCCACCGGCAACTCGCCACGCGGGAAGGCCTGGCGCTCGCCACGGCCACGCGCGTCTACGCCGAGCTCGACGCCATGGGCCTGGTCAGCGGCGAGACCGGCCGCGGCACCTTCGTCAAGGAGACCTCGCTGCCGCCCGGCCACGGCGTCGACCAGCAGTCGGTGGCGGCGGACATGGTGGACCTGAGCTTCAACTACCCGTCCCTGCCCGGCCAGGCCGACATGCTGCGCGCGGCCTTGCGGCAGCTGGCATCCACCGGCGACATCGAGGCCCTGCTGCGCTACCAGCCGCACGGCGGCCGTCCGCACGAGCGCGCGGCCGTGGCGCGCCACCTCGCGGCGCGCGGCCTGGCGGTGCCGGGGGCCCAGGTGATGCTGGTCGACGGCGCCCAGCATGGCCTGGCGACCACCGCCATGGCGCTGCTGAAGCCGGGCGACGTGGTGGCGGTGGACGCGCTGACCTATCCGGGATTCAAGGTGCTGGCGCAGTCGCTGCGCCTGGAACTGGCACCGCTCCCGGCCGCCGGCGCGGGACCCGACCTGGACGCGCTGGCCGCGCTGTGCCGGCGCCGCAAGGTGCGTGCCGTCTACGCCATGCCGACGCTGCACAACCCGCTGGGCTGGGTGATGGGCGCGGGCCGGCGGCGCGAACTGGTGGCGCTGGCGCGCCGGCACGGCCTGCTCCTCATCGAGGACGCGGCCTATGCCTTCCTCGCCGCGGACCCGCCGCCACCGCTGGCCGCGCTCGCGCCCGAGACGACGGTGTACATCTCGTGCTTCTCCAAAAGCGTGGCCACCGGCTTGCGCGTCGGCTTCGTCGCCGCGCCGCCGTCCTGGGTGCCGCGCATCGAGCGCGCGATCCGCGCCACCACCTGGAACACGCCGGGCGTGATGACCTCCATCGCCTGCGGCTGGCTGGAGGACGGCACCGTCGCCCGCCTGGAGGCGCACAAGCGCAAGGACGCGGCGTTGCGCCAGGCCATCGCCGCCGAGCACCTGGGGCGGCTGAAGCGCGTCGGCCATCCCGCGTCCTATTTCGTCTGGCTTCCGCTGGCCGAAGAAGTGCGCGCGGACGCCGTCGCCGCCGCGCTCCTGCGCGAGCGCATCTCGGTTGCCACGGCCGAGCCGTTCTCGACGGCGCCGCAGACGCCGCACGCGATCCGCGTGGCCTTGGGGTCGGTGGCGCCGGACGCGCTGGGCGACGCGCTGGACACGGTGCGCCGCGTGATCGCGGACCTCACGGTCTGAGCCGCAGCAATTCCTCGAACGCGTCCACGCTGACCGGCTTCACCAGGTGCCGGTCGAAACCGGCCTCCAGCGCCTTGCGCCGCGCGGCCTCGTCGCCCCAGCCGGTCGCGGCAACCAGCAGCAGCGACGCCGCCCAGGGTTGCGCGCGCAGCGCGCGGGCCACCTCGTAGCCGTTCATGCCCGGCATGCCGATGTCGAGGATGGCGATGGCCGGCCGGAAGTCCTGGCCCGCGGCCAGGGCGTCCGTTCCGTCGTACGCCGTGCGGACCTCGTGGCCCATCAGGCCCAGCAGCAGGGACAGGGTGTCGGCGGCATCGCGGTTGTCGTCGGCCACCAGGATGCGCATTCCGCAGTTCCCGGCCGTCCCGGCCTCGGACGGCAGTGCGGATGCGGACGCCGGGCCGGCCGGCAGCCGCACGGTGAAGCGGCTGCCCCGGCCAAGCCCTTCGCTCGCGGCCTCGACCGTGCCGCCGTGCAGCTCGGCCAGGCCGCGCACCAGCGCCAGGCCGATGCCGAGGCCGCCTTCGGAGCGCGCGGCCGCGGCCTGCTGCTGGGAGAACATCTCGAACACCGTGGGCAGCGCTTCGGGCGCGATGCCGATGCCGTCGTCCCGCACATCGATGACGACCCAGCCGTCCCGCACCCGCGCCTCCAGCGCGATGCGCCCGCCGTCGTCCGTGTACTTGGCCGCGTTGGTCAGCAGGTTGACCAGGATCTGCGCCAGCCGCAGCGGGTCGCCGTCGAGCAGCGCGGCCGGCTCCTCGAGCGCGATGTCCAGCGCGTGGCGCTTGCGCCCGACCAGCGGGCCCACGGTTTCCACCGCGCTGTCGACGACGTCCGCCAGCCACGTGGGCTGCCTGCGTAGGACCAGCTTGCCTTGCGTGATGCGGGCGACGTCCAGCAGGTCGTCCAGCAGCAATGCCATCTGCCCCACCTGCCGCTGGACGATGCCGCGGGTCTGCAGCACCTGTTCGTCCGTCAGGTCGCCCCGCCCCAGCAGGTCGGCCGCCATCTTCAGCGGCGCCAGCGGGTTGCGCAGTTCGTGCGACAGCGTCGCCAGGAAGCGGTCCTTGCGCGCATCGGCTTCGCGCAGCGCGGCGTTCTGCCGCTCGATCGTGGCCTGCGCCTGGCGGATGGCCGCCAGCCGCGCCGCGTTCTCGCGCTCCAGTTCCTTGCGCGGCGTGATGTCGTTGAAGAGGATGCCGACCAGGTCGTCGCCGGGTTCGCCGAGCCGGAAGGCATACACGTCGTACCAGCGCCCGAGCGCATCGGCGGGCGCCTCGAAGCGCAGCGCCTTGCCGGTCGCGGCGATCTGCGCATAGGTGCGGAACCAATGTTCCTCGTGCGCCGGCGCCAGGCTGCGCATCGATCGGCCGACCGCATCCTTCAGGCCGGTCTGCCGCTCGAAGCTCGGGTTCGCCTCGACGAACACGTAGTCGCTGCCCGCACCCTGCGCATCCCGCAGGATGCGCACTACGCAGAAGCCCTCGTCGATCAGGTCGAACAGGGTCTTGTACTTCGCATCCGTTGCCCAGGGCGTTGGCACATCCGGCTGCATGGGCTCGGTCATCGAAAGAACATAACACGGGCTCGGCAGCCGCGAGCTCATCCGTCAAAAGTGCCGCGTGCCGGACTATGATGCATGCCCATGGGCCAGCAGCAACCCCCGCAACGCAGCCAGCAGCCACTGCTGCCCGCGGGCCGCCGCTGGGGAACCGGTGTGGAATCCCTGACGCCGTACCTGCGCCAGGCCTGGTCCGCGCGGACCCGCAACCCGGTGTTCACGCCCAACCATTTCGCCGCGCTGGTGTGGCCGGCGAACGCGGGGCAGCAGCACCCGCACAGCGACTCCTCCAAGCAGTGACCATGGTCGATCCGTCCCCCATCTCCGCGCAAGCGCAGCTGCGGCTGCAGCCCGACCCCGACGTCAAGCCGCCCGAGTACCGCGTGCCGCGCGGGCGCAGCGGCGTCGGCGCCACGTCGGCGCTGGACCAGCTCATGCAGGACCTGGAGCGCGTGCGGCGCGCCAAGGCGTATTACGGCGACCTGCAGCGGCACGCCATCGACCCGCTGCTGTAGTAAGCCGCGCCGGCGCGCCAACGAAAAAGGGCTGCATCGCTGCAGCCCTTGTCGTTGGCGAGTGAGGCGCTTACTTCTTCTCGCCCGGCACCTTGCCTTCCACGCCCTTGACGTAGAAGTTGACACCGCCCAGGAACTTGTCGTCGGCGACAGCGTCCTTGGCCAGCACTTCCTTGCCCGCGTTGTCCACGATCGGGCCTTTCCAGATCGTGAAGCTGCCGTCCTTCAGGCCGGCCTTCACCTTGTCCAGCTGCTGCTTGGTCTCGTCCGGCACGTCGGCGGCGACCGAGACGAAGTCGATCGCGCCTTCCTTCACGCCCCACCAGGCCTGGCCGGTGGCCCACTTGTTGTCCAGCACGTCGCGCACGGTCTTGATGTAGTAGGGCGACCAGTTGATGATGGCCGAGCCCAGGTGCGCCTTCGGGCCGTAGGCGCTCATGTCGCTGTCCCAGCCGAAGGCGCGCTTGCCCATCTTCTCGGCCGTCTTCAGCACGGCGGAGGTGTCGGTGTTCTGCATCAGCACGTCGGCGCCGCCGTTGATCAGCGAGGTGGCGGCTTCGGTTTCCTTGGGCGGGTCGCCCCAGGAATTGATCCACACCACCTTCACCTTGATCTTGGGGTTGGTGGTCTGCGCGCCCAGCGCGAAGCTGTTGATGTTGCGCACGACCTCGGGGATCGGCACCGAGCCGACCACGCCCAGCGTGTTGGTCTTGGTCATCTTGCCGGCCACGATGCCGGCCATGTAGGCGCCTTCGTAGGTGCGGCTGTCGTAGGTGCGCAGGTTCTCGGCGGTCTTGTAGCCGGTGGCGTGCTCGAACTTCACGTCCTTGCTGTCGTTGGCGACCTTCAGCATGGATTCCATGTAGCCGAAGGTGGTGCCGAAGACCAGCTTGTTGCCCTGGCCGACCATGTCGCGCATCACGCGCTCGGCGTCGGCCGATTCGGGCACGTTCTCCACGAAGCTGGTGGCGACCTTGTCGCCGAACTCCTTTTCCACCGCCTTGCGCGCGTTGTCGTGCGCGAAGTTCCAGCCGCCGTCGCCGACCGGGCCGATGTAGGCGAACGCCACCTTCAGCGGCGGCGCCTGGGGCGCCGGCGCCGGGGCGGAAGCGGCGGCCACGGGCGCCGGGGCGGCCGCGGGTGCCGGGGCTTCTTCCTTCTTGCCGCAGGCGGCCAGCGTGGCGGCGGCCAGGGCGGCCAGCGCGCCCGCGCGCAGCAGCGATCGTTTCTTCAGGTCGGTCATCGGATCCTTCTCTCTTCTCTGAGTCGGGGGGTTAGGAAAGCGCGAATTATGTGCCCGGATAAAACGGTTTACCAAGCGAGGCCGGCATGTTGGCGCGGATCCAGGCCGGGTTGCGCGAGATCAGCGCCAGCACCACGATGGTGGCCAGGTAGGGCAGCATGTTCAGGAACTGGCTGGGCACCTCGACGCCGCTGCCTTGCAGGTGGAACTGCAGCATGGTCACGCCGCCGAACAGGTAGGCCCCCAGCAGCACCCGCGCCGGCCGCCAGGTGGCGAAGGTGGTGAGCGCGAGCGCGATCCAGCCCTTGCCGGCCACCATGCCCTCGACCCACAGCGCGGTGTAGATCACCGAGATGTAGGCGCCCGCCAGCCCGCACAGCGCGCCGCCCGCGACCACCGCCAGCAGGCGGATGCGCCGCACCGGGTAGCCCAGCGCGTGCGCCGCCTCGGGCGATTCGCCGACCGAGCGCAGCACCAGCCCGGCGCGCGAGCGGTAGAGAAACCACACCAGCCAGGCGACCAGCGCGATGACGAGGTACACCATCGGGTGCTGGCGGAACAGCGCCGGGCCGAGCAGCGGGATGTCGCTGAGCCCCGGCACCGAGAAGTGCGTGCGCTCCGGCAGCCTGGCCTGCACGTAGTTGATGCCGGCGAACGCGGAAAAGCCGGTGCCGAACAGGCTGAGCGCCAGGCCGGTGGCGTACTGGTTGGTGTTGAGCCAGATCACCAGCAGGCCGAACACCGCGGCCAGCAGCGCGCCGGCGCCGGCGCCGGCGGCAAAGCCCAGCCACTCGCTGCCGGTGTGCGCCACCGCGGCGAAGCCGGCGATGGCGGCGCACAGCATCATGCCTTCGGCGCCCAGGTTGACGATGCCGGCCTTCTCGTTGATCAACAGGCCCAGCGCGGCCAGCGCCAGCACGGTGCCGGCGTTGAGCGTCGCGGCGAGCAAGAGCGCGTAGGTCTCCATCTCAGGCTTCCTTGAGGGCCGGCGCCCAGCGGATGCGGTAGGCCATCAGCGTGTCGCAGGCCAGCAGCGTGAACAGCAGCAGGCCCTGGAACACGCCGGTCAGCGACTTGGGCAGGCCCAGGCGCGACTGCGCCAGTTCGCCGCCGATGTAGAACATGCTCATGAGCACGGCCGAGAACACCATGCCCACCGGGTGCAGCCGCCCGACGAAGGCGACGATGATCGCCGCGAAGCCGTAGCCCGCGGGCACGTAGGGCGTGAGCTGGCCGATCGGGCCGGCCACCTCCAGCGCGCCGGCCAGGCCGGCGGCGCCGCCCGACACCGCCATCGCCAGCCACAGCGCGCGGCGCGACGAGAAGCCGGCGTAGCGCGCCGCTGCCGGCGCCAGCCCGCCGACCTGCTGCGCGAAGCCGGCGCGCGTGCGGAACAGGAACACCCACAGCGCCGCCGCAGCGGCCAGCGCGATCGGCAGGCCGATGCTCACGCGCGAGCCGGCCATCAGGCGCGGGATCTGCGCCACCGCCTCGAAGCTCTTGGTCTGCGGGAAGTTGTAGCCGGCCGGGTCTTTCCAGGGGCCGAACACCAGGTAGCTCAGCACCAGGTTGGCCACGTACACCAGCATCAGGCTGACCAGGATTTCGTTGGCGTTGAAGCGGTCGCGCAGCAGCGCCGTGAGCGCGGCCCAGGCCATGCCGCCCAGCACGCCGGCCAGCATGATGGCCAGCACGATCCAGCGGCCGGTCTCCTTGTCCGCCAGCAGCGCGATGCCGCCCGCGGCCACCGCGCCGATGATGTACTGGCCCTCGGCGCCGATGTTCCAGACGTTGGAGCGGAAGCACACCGCCAGGCCCAGTGCGATCAGCAGCAGCGGCGTGGCCTTCACCATCAGCTCGCCGATGCGGTAGCCCGAGCTGATGGGCTCCCAGAAGAACACCTGCAGCCCGCGCACCGGGTCCTTGCCGAGCGCCACGAACAGCAGCATGCCGAGGACCACGGTGATGGCCAGCGCCAGCAGCGGCGAGGCCAGGCTCCAGAAGCGCGACGGCTGCGGGCGCGCTTCAAGCTTCAGCATGGACGCCTCCCCACAGCCCGCTCATCCACTCGCCGATCTGGGCCACCGTGGCATCCGCGCGGGACACCGAAGGCGACAGCCGCCCCTTGGCGATCACGTGCAGGCGGTCGCTGATCTCGAACAGTTCCTCCAGCTCCTCGCTCAGCACCAGCACGGCGCAGCCGGCATCGCGCAGCGCCAGGATCTCGGCGCGGATCTGCGCCGCCGCGCCGACGTCCACGCCCCAGGTCGGCTGCGACACGATCAGCAGCTTCGGGTTGGCATCGATCTCGCGGCCGACGATGAATTTCTGCAGGTTGCCGCCCGACAGCGACTTGGCCAGCGCGTGCGGCCCGCCCGCCTTCACGTTGAAGCGCGCGATGATGTCCGCCGCCTGCCGGCGCAGCTGGTTCACGCCGATCCAGCCGCCGCGGCCGACGGCATCGGTGCGCGTGAGCAGCAGGTTGTGCGCCAGGCCCAGCATCGGCACGGCGCCGCGCCCCAGGCGCTCTTCCGGCACGAAGTGCAGGCCCAGCCGGCGCCGCTGCGCCGGCCCGAAGCGGCCGACCGGCTGGCCCAGCAGCTGGATCGCCTGCGGCGCGGCGCGCCGGTCCTCGCCCGACAGCGCGTACAGCAGCTCGCGCTGGCCGTTGCCCGAAACGCCGGCGATGCCGACCACCTCGCCGGCGCGCACCTCCAGCGACACGCCGTCCAGGTCGATGCCGAACTGGTCCTCGCGCGCCAGGCGCAGGTCCTGCACGCGCAGCACGGCGCCGCCCGGCTGGCGCGCATGGTGCTCCAGCGCCGGCGGCTCGGCGCCGATCATCAGGCGCGACAGCGAGGCATTGCTCTCCTGCCGCGGGTCGCATTCGCCGGTGACCTTGCCCGCGCGCATCACCGTGCAGGCGTCGCACAGCGCACGGATCTCGTGCAGCTTGTGGCTGATGTAGAGGATGCTGCAGCCCTCGGCGGCCAGCTTGCGCAGCACCGCGAACAGCTTGTCCACCGCCTGCGGCGTCAGCACCGAGGTCGGCTCGTCCAGGATCAGCAGCCTGGGGTTGGCGAGCAGCGCGCGGATGATCTCCACCCGCTGCATCTCGCCGACCGACAGCGTGTGCACCGGCCGCGTGGGGTCGACGTCCAGCCCGTATTCGCCGGCCTTGGCAGTGATGCTTTGCGTCACCTGCTGCAGGCTCATGCTCCTGTCCAGGCCCAGCCACACGTTCTGCGCCACGGTCAGCGTGTCGAACAGGCTGAAGTGCTGGAACACCATGGCGATGCCCAGCTGCCTGGCTTCCTGCGGGTTGTGGATGTGGACCGGCTGGCCGTCGAACAGCATGCCGCCCTCGTCGGGCTTGACCGCGCCGTAGATGATCTTCATCAGCGTGGACTTGCCGGCGCCGTTCTCGCCCAGCACGGCGTGGATGGCACCGGGCCGCACGGCCAGCGAGACGCCGTCGTTGGCCACCACCGCCGGATAGCGCTTGGTGATGCCGGCCAGCTGCAGGCGCAAGGCGCTCACCGGGCGGTCTCCGCGATGGCGCGCCGGGGCCTCATTGCGGCTTCAGCGACGACGCCACCGACTTGATGCGCTCGCGCAGCCAGCGCGACGAGGCCGAGCCGTGGCTGCGTTCGTGCCACAGCTGGTAGTAGGCCAGGGGTGGGAATTCGATCGGGCATGGCAGGATTGTCACAGGCAACTGGCCCACGAAACGCTCGCAGAACTGCCGGCCGGTGGTCAGCACCAGCAAGCTCGATGCCACCATGCGCGGGATCAGCCCGAAGTGCGGGCAGCGCGCCGTGATGTTGCGCGCCAGCCCCAGGCTTTCCAGGTGGTCGTCGATCACGCCGCGCGCGCCGGGGTGGGTCGGCGTGGGCGCGATGTGCTCGGCATCCAGCCAGTCGGCCTGGTTCCAGCCGCGCTTGGCGGCCGGGTGGTCGCGCGCCGCCAGGCACACCACCTCGTCGCTGAGCAGCTGGCCGATGTGCAGGTCGTCGGGTGGCTTGAGCCAGTTGCCGACCACCACGTCGACCGCGCCCTGCGCCAAGTTGGCGCGGTAGTCGCTGTCGCGCGACAGCGGCTGGATTTCGATGTGGCAGCGCGGCGCCTCGCTCTTGATGCGCGCCACCAGCTGGGGCAGGAACAGGGGGTCGAGGTAGTCGCTGGCCGCCACGCGGAAGGTGCCGCCGTCGGCCCGCGGGTCGAAGCCGCGCGCGTCGGTGAACATCATCTCGGCGGCACGCAGGATGCTTGCGCTGGGCTCGATCATGCGCAGCGCGGTGTCGGTGGGCACCATACCGGAGCCCGAGCGCACCAGCAGCGGATCGCCGGACAATTCGCGCAGGCGCTTGAGCGACGCCGACACGGCCGGCTGGTACATGCCCAGCCGGAGCGCGGCCCGGGAAACGCTGCGTTCGGTCAACACGGTATGCAAGACCCTGATGAGGTGGAGGTCTATCTTGTCGAAAAGCGCCTGCTTGCTCATACCTTCGGCTGCATCCGGTTCATACGGGGCACCATATGCCGACGGCGGCGCGGATCCCTAACCTCGCACGAACTCCCCAGAATCACCCATACTGAAAATCGCATGGAAGCCAGGACGATCCGATTCATCCGCCGCGGCGAGCTCGTCAGCTTGGGCAATGTACCACCCGAGCGGACGCTGCTGGAAGTGCTGCGCGAGGACCTGGGCGCCACCGGCACCAAGGAAGGCTGCGGCGAAGGCGACTGCGGCGCCTGCACCGTGGTGCTGGGCGAACCCGAAGGCGACGGCCTGCGTTACCGCGCCATCAACAGCTGCATCCGGCTGGCCCATTCCGTCGACGGCCTGGCGCTGTGGACGGTGGAGGACATCGCCGGCGCCGACGGTGCGCTGCACCCGGCGCAGGAAGCGATGGTGCAGTGCCACGGCTCGCAATGCGGCTTCTGCACGCCGGGCTTCGTGATGAGCCTGTTCGGCATGTACCAGAACCATGTGTGCAAGGGCGGCAGCGTGACGCGCGAACTGGCGCAGGAGGAGCTGTCGGGCAACCTGTGCCGCTGCACCGGCTACCGGCCGATCCTGGACGCGGCGCAGCAGATGGCGCGGCTGCCGGCGGCGCGGGTCGATGAGGCCGGCATTGCACGGCGGCTGAACGAACTGCGGCTGCAGCGCGAGCAGTTGCCCGACACTGGCGCCTACCTCGCGCCCACCACGCTATCCGTCCTACTCGCGGCGCGTGCGCAACATCGGGACGCGCAGATCGTGGCCGGCTGCACCGACGCCGGCCTGTGGGTCACCAAGATGCACAAACAGTTCGCCCAGGTGCTGGATGTCACGCGGGCGGCGGAGCTGCGCCGCATCGAGACCTACGACCGCCACATCGCCATCGGCGCCGCTGTGCAGCTGGCCGACGCCTTCGATGCGCTGGTGGCCGAGCGGCCGCAACTGAAGACCTTCGCCGCCCGCTTCGCCGGCCTGCCGGTGCGCAACTCGGGCACGCTGGGCGGCAACGTCGCCAACGGCTCGCCGATCGGCGACTCCATGCCGCTCCTGATCGCGCTGGGCGCGCACGTGGTGCTCATGAGCGAGCGCGGCCACCGCGCCATGCCGCTGGAATACTTCTACACCGGCTACCGCAAGAACGTGCTGGCGGCCGACGAGATCCTGGCCTGGATCAAGGTGCCGCGGCCCTCTGGTGAATTCCTGCGCGCCTACAAGATCTCCAAGCGCTACGACGACGACATCTCCGCCGTCTGCTTGGCCGTCAGTCTGGCGGTAGAGGACGGCACGGTGCGCCACGTCTCCATCGGCGCCGGCGGCGTGGCGGTGACGCCAGCGCGCGCGGTGCGGACCGAAGCCACACTGCGAGGCCAGCCTTGGAACGAAGAGGCGGTGCAGCGTGCCATCGATGCACTGCACGCCGAGTTCCAGCCGATCTCCGACATGCGCGCCTCGTCGGCGTACCGCAGCGAAGTGCTGGGCAACCTGCTGCGGCGCTTCTGGCTGGAGCAGCAGGGGCTGCAGCAGATCAACCTGGAGAACTTCCAGCTGGTGGAGGCCGCGGCATGAACGCGCCCGAGACCTTCCTCGGCAAGCCGCAGCAGGCCGATGCGCCCGCGGTCGGTGCCTCGCACCCGCACGAAAGCGCGCGGGCACAGGTGGCAGGCCGCGCCACCTATGTCGACGACATCCCCGAGATCAAGGGCACGCTGCACGCGGCGCCGATCCTGTCGCCGGTGGCGCACGGCAAGCTGCGCGGCGTGAACACGCGCGACGCCGAGGCCATGCCGGGCGTGCGCGGCGTCGTGCTGGCAGAGGACATTCCGGGCGACCCGCTGCTGGCCACCTTCGTGCACGACGAGCCGGTGTTCGCACAGGACACGGTGGAACACGTCGGCCAGGTGGTCGGCCTGGTGGTGGCCGACACGGTGATGCAGGCGCGCCGCGCCGCGCGCAAGGTGCAACTCGACATCGAGCCGCTGCCGGCCATCCTCACGCCGCGCGAGGCGCTGGCGGCGCAGAGCTTCGTGCTGCCCCCGGTCACGGTGCGTCGCGGCGAGCCGGAGCGAGGCATCGCCCGCGCGCCGCACCGCTTGCAGGGATCGCTGGAAGTCGGTGGCCAGGAGCACTTCTACCTGGAAGGCCAGGTGGGCTATGCCATTCCGCTGGAGCAGGACCAGTGGCGCATCCACTCCAGCACCCAGCACCCGGGCGAGGTGCAGCACTGGGTGGCGCACGCGCTGGGCCTCGCGAACAGCGAGGTCACCGTGGAATGCCGGCGCATGGGCGGCGGCTTCGGCGGCAAGGAAACCCAGGCCGGCCACATCGCCGTGTGGGCGGCCCTCGCTGCGCGCAAGTTCGGGCGGCCCGTGAAGCTGCGGCTGGACCGCGACGACGACTTCATGGTCACCGGCAAGCGGCATCCGTTCTCGTACGACTACGAGGCCGGCTTCGACGACACCGGCCTCATCACCGGCCTGAAGCTGATGCTGGCCGCCAACTGCGGCTTCAGCGCCGACCTGAGCGGCCCGGTGGCGGACCGCGCGGTGTTCCACGCCGACAACGCGTACTTCCTCAGCGACGTGGAGATCGTGTCGTACCGCTGCAGGACGAACCTGCAGAGCCAGACCGCCTTCCGCGGCTTCGGCGGCCCGCAGGGGATGATCGTGACCGAGGCGATCCTGTCCGACATCGCGCGGCATCTGGGGCTGGATCCGCTGGACGTGCGCAAGCGCAACCTGTACGGCGTGGAAAACCGCAACGTCACGCATTACCAGATGACGGTGGAGGACAACATCCTCGACCCCCTCCTCTCCCGCCTGGAACAGACCAGCAACTACCGCGAACGCCGCGCCGCCATCGCGCGCTGGAATGCGCAGAGTCCCGTCATCCAGCGCGGCATCGCCATCACGCCGGTGAAGTTCGGCATCTCGTTCACCGCCACCTTCTTCAACCAGGCCGGCGCGCTGGTGCATGTCTACACCGATGGCAGCGTGCAGGTGAACCACGGCGGCACGGAAATGGGCCAGGGCCTGCACACCAAGGTGGCGCAGCTGGTGGCGGATGAACTGGGCATTGCGTTCGAGCGCGTGCGCATCACCGCCACCGACACCGGCAAGGTGCCCAACGCCAGCGCCACCGCCGCTTCCGCCGGCACCGACCTGAACGGCCGCGCCGCCCAGTTCGCCGCGCGCCAGGTGCGCGAGCGCCTCGCGCAGTACGCGGCGGAGAAAGCCGGCTGCCGGCCCGAACAGGTGATCTTCGCGCACGGACAGGTCAGCACGCCCACCGCGCACATGACGTTCGCGCAGCTCGTGGACGACGCTTTCCATGCGCGCGTGCAGCTGTGGAGCGACGGCTTCTACAAGACGCCCAAGATCCACTACGACAAGCACACGCTGACCGGCCGGCCGTTCTACTACTTCTCCTACGGCGCGGCCTGCACGGAAGTGGCGATCGACACGCTGACCGGCGAGAGCCGGGTGCTGAAGGTCGACATCCTGCACGACGTCGGCACGTCCATCAACCCGGCCATCGACATCGGCCAGATCGAGGGCGGCTTCATCCAGGGCATGGGCTGGCTCACCACCGAGCAACTGGTGTGGAACGACAAGGGCCGCCTCGCCACCCACGCGCCCAGCACCTACAAGATTCCGGCCACCGGCGACGTGCCGGCGCACTTGAACATCGAACTCTGGCCCGACGCCAACCGCGAGGACAACGTGGGCGGCAGCAAGGCGGTGGGCGAGCCGCCCTTCATGCTGGCCATCAGTGTGTGGGAAGCGCTGCGCGACGCGGTGTCCGCGGCAAGCGGCGGCGCGCCGGTGCGCCTGGACGCGCCGGCCACGGCCGAGCAGGTGTTGCTGGCGCTCAGGCGCTGAGAGCGCCTAGAAAGGCGAGCGCTCGCCCTGCGCGAGCAGGGTGGCGCGCAGGGCCTGGCCCTTGGCCTCGTCGAAATGTCCTTCGGCCTTGGCCAGCACCGTGCCGCTGCGGTCGAGCACCAGCACCGAAGCGTGCTCGATCCCCGACAGCTTGGCGGCGCGGATGAAGCCGTCGCGGTCGGTGAACACCGGCACCAGCAGCGCGCGGTCGGACTGGCTGGCGTGGCGCGCCAGCAGGCCCTGCACGATGTCGCGCCTGCCCTGTTCGTCGCGCTTGTCGTCGAGCACCGGGATCTTGATCCAGGAGATGGCCGGGTCCTGCCTGAGCTGCATGCCCTCGACCCAGCTTTGCACTTCGCCGTGCTGGCCCCGGCCGAACACGATGATGGCCAGCGTGCGCTCGGCGGGCAGGCCCTGCGGCAGCGCCAGCGGCCGCTGGTCGAGGCGGTGCGCGGCGATCTGGGGCATGCGCCCCAGCATGGTGTCCTCGGTGGGCGCCGCGAAGGCCATGGCGAGCGCGCCGCCGCCGGCGGCCATCCAACCGAGAAAAGGGGTCCAGAACGTCGATGTCATGCGAGCCTCCCGGCGTACGCCAGTGTTTCATAAACACAGCGTTGGAATGCGTCCGATGCGTAAAACCTTGCAAGCCGCGTGCCCGCCGCGGACATGCTGGGCACCCCTGTGGCGCCGGCACCGCGCGGCCTGTAGGACGGCATCCATTTTTGGAAGTCGGCAGCGGCGCACACAGTGTTTCGCGCCACCATCCGTTTTCCGCTTTTTTCGCGGGAGCCGTCCAATGCAGTCCACCATCCACAGCGAACGCGACGTCTGGTCGACGCGCGGCTTTAGCACCGTCGACCCGGAACGCCAGGGCGTGCGCGCCCAGGCACCGCAGCGCACCGGCCACCCGGCCCCGCGCGAGGCCGCTGCCACGCCGGCCGCCGCCGCGCCCCGCCGCGAGGCGCAAACCACGCCGCAGCCGCGCTCCGGCGACCGCCGCCACTGAGCGGCGGAGAATGCCGGCCCTGCAGAGCTTCCAATTCCTGGACGAGCTGTCGCAGGCCACGCGCGCGCTCACCGAGCCCGCGCAGATCATGCAGGTCGCGGCGCGCATGCTGGGCCTGCACCTGGGCGCCAACCGCTGCGCCTATGCCTGGGTCGAGGAAGACCAAGACCACTTCGAGCTGATCGGCGACTACAACGACGGCGTGCACAGCATCGTCGGGCGCTACGCTTTCTCCGACTTCGGCGCCGAGGTGCTGCGGCTGATGCAGGCCGACCTGCCCTACGTGAACGCCGACGTCGACACCGACCCGCAGACCGCGGGCACCGACCTGTCGGCCTACCGGCTGACCGAGATCCAGGCGGTGATCTGCGTGCCGCTGCACAAGCACGGCCGCTTCGTCGCCGCCATGGCGGTGCATCAGAACACGCCGCGCCGCTGGGAGACCGAAGAGATCGGGCTGGTGCGCGAAGTGGTGTCGCGCTGCTGGGAGACGCTGGACCGCATCCGCGGCGAGCAGGCCCTGCGCGACGCCAACCAGCGGCTGAGCCTGGCGCTGGCGGCCGGCAACCTGGGCGACTGGAGCTGGGACGCAGCCAGCGACGCGCTGACCCTGGGCGAGCGCAGCTGCGAGATCTTCGGCCTGCCGCGCAGCACGTCGACCACCTGGTCGATGCTGCGCGACCGGCTGCATCCGGACGACCGCGAAACGGCGCGGCTGGGGGTGGAGCAGGCGGCGCGCGATCGCACCGTCTACAGCCTGCAGTACCGCCTGCTGCCCACGCCCGGCCAGCCGCAGCGCTGGCTGTCGGCCCAGGGCAAGGCCACCTACTGGCCCGACGGCACGGTGCACCGCATGATCGGCATCGTGCAGGACGTGACCGCCAGCCGCCAGGCCGAGGAAGCGGTGCGCGACGAGGCCCAGGTGCTGGAGCTGCTCAACCGCACCGGCGCCGCACTGGCGGCGCAGCTCGACCTGCAGGCGCTGCTGCAGCAGGCCACCGACGCGGCCACCCAGCTGACCGGCGCGCGCTTCGGCGCCTTCTTCTACAACGGCACCGATGCGCAGGGCGAGGCCTACCTGCTGTACACGCTGTCGGGCGCGCCGCGCTCGGCGTTCGAGAACTTCGGCCATCCGCGCCCGACCGACCTGTTCGGCCCGACCTTCCGCGGCGAGCCGTCGATCCGCAGCGACGACATCCTGCAGGACCCGCGCTACGGCAAGTGGGCGCCGTTCCACGGCATGCCGCCGGGCCACCTGCCGGTGCGCAGCTACCTGGCGGTGCCGGTGACCGGGCGCGACCAGCGGGTGATCGGCGGCCTGTTCTTCGGCCACCCCGAGCCTGGCGTGTTCACCGAGCGCAGCCAGCGGCTGGCCATGGGCGTGGCCGCGCAGGCCGCCATCGCCGTCGACAACGCCATGCTGTACGCGCAGTCGCAGCAGGCCGCCGAGGAGCGGCGCATGCTGCTGGACAGCGAGCGCGCGGCGCGCCAGGAGGCCGAGCGCGCCAACACGCTGAAGGACGAATTCCTGGCCACGCTGTCGCACGAGCTGCGCACGCCGCTGTCGGCCATCCTGGGCTGGGTGCACATCCTGCGCCACAAGCTGCCGCCGGACCTGGCCGAGCTGCGCAAGGGCGTGGACGTGATCGAGCGCAGCACGCGCGCGCAGACCCAGCTGATCGACGACCTGCTGGACATGAGCCGCATCACCTCCGGCAAGATGCGGCTGGACGTGCAGGCGGTGGTGCCCGCCGCTTTCATCGAGCCGGCCATCGAGACCGTGCGGCCCGCGGCCGACGCCGGCGGCGTGCGCATCGAGGCGCTGCTCGACCCGGCGGCCGGCCCGGTGGCGGGTGACCCGGCGCGGCTGCAGCAGGTGGTATGGAACCTGCTAGCCAACGCGGTCAAGTTCACGCCGCGCGGCGGCCGGGTGCAGGTGCTGCTGGCGCGGGTGGCGTCGCACGTGGAGATCACCGTGTCCGACACCGGCATCGGCGTCAAGCCGGAATTCCTGCCGCACATCTTCGACCGCTTCCGCCAGGCCGACGGCTCGACCACGCGGCGCTACGGCGGCCTGGGGCTGGGCCTGTCGATCGTCAAGCGCCTGGTCGAGCTGCACGGCGGGCGGGTGCGCGCCCACAGCGACGGCGAGGGCCGCGGCGCCAGCTTCGTGGTGGAACTGCCGGTGAAGGCGGTGCACGAGCGCGGCGGCACACCGCGCGCCGCGCCCGACGCGGGCCTGAACCACGCGCCCCTGTTCGACGCGGTCGACCTGGGCGGGCTGAAGGTGCTGGTGGTGGACGACGAGGCCGACGCGCGCGACCTGCTCACGCGGCTGCTGCGCGACTGCGGCGCCGAGGTGCTGGCGGCCGACGGCGCGGTGGGCGCGGTGGCGGCGGTGCAGGCGCACCGCCCGGACGTGCTGGTGTCGGACATCGGCATGCCCGAGGTCGACGGCTACGAGCTGCTGCGGCGCGTGCGCGCGCTCGGCCCGGCCGCCGGCGGCGCCCTGCCCGCCATCGCGCTCACCGCGTTCGCGCGCTCCGAGGACCGGGTGCGCGCGCTGCGCGCCGGCTTCACCGTGCACGTGACCAAGCCGGTCGAGCCGACCGAGATCCTGGCCACGGTGGCCAGCGTGGCCGGGCGCAACGCGCCGGTTGAGCCAGGCTCCGGCACGCGCGGCTGAGCCGCGCCGCGCTGTCAGCCGTGCCGCACGGGCGGGCATGACCCCCGACGACACGGCGCGGCCGCGCCTTCGCCCAAGATGGCTGGCAACACCCGAAGGAGAACACGCATGAGCAAAGACCATTCGTTCCAACACGACCTGTGGGCCCTGATCAAGGACATCCGCTTCGCGATGCTGGTGCACCGCCATCCCGAAGGCGGCCTGCACGCGCATCCGCTGACCACGCAGAACCGCGACCTGGAACCCGGCGACCCGCTGTACTTCTTCGTCTCGAAGAAGACCGAGCTCGGCCAGCGCCTGCTTGCCGACGGCAACGTGTGCGTGAACTACGCCGACCCCGACAAGGACGTCTACGTCAGCATCTCCGGCCAGGCCCGCATTAGCGAGGACATGGCGATGAAGAAGAAGCTGTTCAACGCCCTGGCCAAGGCCTGGTTCCCCGGCGGCGCCGAGGACCCCGACCTGGAACTGGTGGAAATCGAGATCCGGCACGCCGAGTACTGGAACGTGAAGGAAAGCAAGGCCACCCAGGTGCTGAAGATGGCCGCCGCCGCGGTGTCCGGCAAGCCGCCGGAAATGGGCGAGCACCGCGAGCTGCACGTGCACGGAGAGTGAGCGCGCGGCCGCACGGCCGCCATCTTTCCTAAGGCCGTTAGGGCATTGCCCTAACGGCCTGCTGCGCGTCCTTGGTCTACTCATCCGCACGGAAGCAATGAACCGCTCCGGGACCAACGACGGGAGGCAACGGCATGTCGCCGGCTCCCGCAGCTTTTGAGGAAGGACTCTCCCCCCATGAAGACATTCGCCGCACTGGCCAGCGCCATCCTCGCCTGCATGGCAGCCGCATCGGGCGCCCACGCCGCCACTTCGTCCGGCACCCTGACCGTCACCGGCACGATCGAAAGCTCGATCAACCTGACCATCGAGTCGGCCGGCGGCACCACCTCCGGCACCGGCACCGCCGCCGCCACCTCGGCGCTGGGCAGCATCAGCAAGTACGGCTCCGCGCCCACCGGCTTCACGCTGGCGCGCGGCGCGTCGGACTGGACGCTGTCGTCCACCCTGGGCGTGAAGGTCGACAAGGCCAACCTGACCAGCACCGACTACACCCTGACGGCGCAGCTGGGCTCGGCCCCTGCCAGCGGCGTGGCGTGGAAGCTCAACGGCAGCACCCTGAGCGACTCCGCCGAAACCACGCTGACCTCCACCGGCACCTATGGCTCCACCGGCTCCTATTCCTGGGACGTCGTGGTCGCCGACTCCGCCGCTGCCGCGGCGGTCGACAACGCCATCAGCTTCACCGCCACCTCCAACTAAGGCGATGCGCCGCGCGCTGTGGGCCTGCCTGTGCCTGTTCGCCTGTGACATGCCCGCGTTCGCCGCCGGCCCGCTGGCCGCGCCGGTGGCGTCGGCACCTGCCGGCGGGCTCAGCCTGCGCTTCGTTTCGGTCGGCGACGCGGTGCGCGCCGACGGCGGCGGCAACGCCTTCGTCGACATCGGCGCCGTGGCCGCGCACCCCGCGCCGGGCCGAGGCGGGCCGATCGTGGTGCGCCGCCGCGTGGCGCTGCGCCTGGACGGCCCGTACGCCAGCGCCCGCCTGTCGGTCGCCCTGGCCGCCGACATCCCGGGCTGCACCGTGCGCGTCGACGGCCTGGCCGTCTCCAGCATTCCGCGCATCGTCAACCCGGTGCACCAGGTCGGCAGCCCGGTGGTCCACGACATTGAAATGAGCATCCCGGCCAGCGTCGCGGCCGGGCCCTTCCTCAGCAACCTGCAGTGGTTCGCCGAGAGCGACTGACGCCTCCTTCGCTCCACGCAACCGCTTCCGCTTTTCGCACCATGCGCTTTCGCCCCGCCTTCCGCGCGCTCGCCTTCGTCCTGTGCGGCCTTGCCGCCGCCGGACCCGCCGCCGCCCAATCCCTGATCCTGCGGCCCGCCGTGGTGCCGCTGGCCGGCCAGACCGGCCAGAGCGTCTCGCAGGCACTGACCCTGCAGAACGATTCCGACCAGCCGCTCGACTTCGTGCTGGAAGCCAAGGACGTGGTGGTGCAGGACGGCAAGCGCGTGTTCGTCGACGCCGGCAAGCTGGCCGACAGCATCGCCGCCAGCGCCGTCTTCACGCCCGCGCGCGTCACCGTGCCGCCGCACGCGTCGGCTTCGGTGCAGGCCATGTTCACCCTGCCCGCGGCCATGCGGCACCGCGCGGTGGCGGCGTACTTCCGCGGCACGACGCCGGTGCGCAGCGGCAACCGTACCGCCTTCATGTCGCTCGGCACGCTGTTCACCTTCACCATTTCCGACCGCATCTCGGTGGCGGCCGGCACCCTGCAGGCCGAGCCGCCCTCGGGCAGCGCCAACGCGCAGCTGCGCAGCCGGCTGGTCAACGACGGCAGCGAGCCGGTCGTGCCCTCGGGCATGGCGGTGATCCTGGACGCGCAGGGCCGCATGGTCGGCAAGGCGCCGTTCAAGCAGCACCGCCTGCTGCCCGGCGAAGCCGCCACGCTGGTGGCGGAGTACCCGGGCGAGCTGGGCGCCGGCACCTACCGCGCCATCGCCACCTTCGACATCGGCGGCCGCCCGCTCACGCTGTCGTCCCCGCTGAACGTGCAATGAGGCGGCGGTTCGCGTTGCTGCTGGCCGCGGCATGCGCCGGGCTGGCGCTGCCGGCCGCGGCGGCCGACCCGCTGCGCCTGATGGCGCGCGAGTCGGTGTCGCTGGACGAACCCACCGCCATCGCCGTGTTCGCGGTGGACCCGTCGACGGTGGAAGTCTCGCTGGCCGGCGGCCAGGTGCTGCTGCTGGGCCGGCGCGCCGGCGACACCCTGGTGACGGTGGTGCGCGCGGCGTCGACGCAGACGCTGCAGGTCCACGTGGACCCGCCGGCCGCGCTGGTGATGGCTTTCGAGGCGGCCAACCGCCGCCCGGGCGGCTTCGTGGAGGCGCGCTACGACAGCGGCACGCGGCGCTTCAGCACCTCGCTGGGCGCCGAGTACGCGCGCGGCGACCGCACCGTGCGGCTGCGCTTCGAGGGCGTGCGCGAAGGCGGCCAGCTGGGCGCGCCGGCGGTCACCGCGCTGCCCATCGCCAGCATCGAGATCGAAACGCCCAGGCGCAGCATCGTGCTGCTGGACAAGCTGGTGCAGGCCTCGCCGCTGACCATCGACGGCGTCGTGGTGCGCGGTGCGCACCTGCGCGAAGGCCCGCTGGAAGTGCACGCGGGCAAGGCCTCGGCCACGCCGCTGGACGGCTTCCTGTTCCCCGGCAGCGGCGACCGCGCGTTCGGCGCTTCGTACCGGCTGGAAGGCGAAGGCGGCCTGCGCTGGACGCCCTCGGTGCTGCTGCTGCCCGACAGCGGCACCGCCGTGCCCGGCGTGGTGGCGCTCGGCGTCGAGCGCGGCACCGCGCAGGACGCGCTGCAGCTGAAAGGCGAACTCGGCTGGAGCGACCGGCCCGGCGCGTCGTTCGAGGCCAGCTACCACGACACCCAGCGCCAGCTGTGGCTGAAAGGCGTCGCGCGGCCCTCGGGCTTCGCCGCGCTGCGCATGGCGCGGCCGGCCGGCAGCTACGTGGACGGCGCCTGGTCGGAACACGTCGGCGAACACAGCGACGCCAGCCTGAGCGTGTCGGCCAGCCGGCTCGACCTGGAACGCGACTACCCGCAGGCCGCGTCGGCACGGGCGGAACTGCGCCACCAGCTGGACCAGCGCTGGAGCGTCACCGGCGGCATCGGCGGCGGCAGCTTCCGCACCGCCACCGAGCGCCTGAGCCGCGGCACCGTGTCGTTCGGCACCGCCTACGAAGCGCCCAACGTCGGCGTCGCCGCCACCTACCGCTACCAGGCGACGTCCGAGGCCAGCCACGGCGGCCATGGCGGGCGGCTGGCCTTGCGCGGCAGCGGCGCCGGCTGGCGCGGCAACCTGTTCGTCGACGCGCAGCAGCAGGCGCCCACGCTGGACCTGGTGGTGCGGGATCGTTCGGACATCGCGCATGCGCTGGCCGAGCTCGGCATCGCCGCCGGCAACCCGGAAGACGTGGTGCGCCAGCTGCGCGACAACGCCGCGCTGCTGGCGGCGCACGGCGTCAGCCTGGGCACGCTGCGCACCGACCCGCTGCGCGTGCAGGCCGGGCTGGACCTGTCGTGGCGCGGCAGCGGCCAGCACCGTCCGGAGGTCGGCGTGCGCGTCGTGGCCGACAGCGCGCAGGCCATCGCCAGCACGCGGCGCAACTACGCGGCGAGCGTGTACGCCAACATGCGCCTGTTCGGCGACACCGACCTGTCGCTCAGCTACACGCGCTGGGCGCTGCGGCGCGAGCTGCAGGGCGACGACGGGCGCGGCTCGTTCCAGCTGGCGCTGCGCACCAGCTTCTCCACCGTGGGCCTGCCCGGCGAGGGCGGCCGCGCCATCGCCGGGCAGGTGCTGCGCGACGACGACGGCACGCCCGAGGCCGGCAAGCCGCTGGCCGGCGTGGAAGTGGTGCTGGACCGCAGCCGCCGCACCATGACCGACCGCGACGGCCGCTTCACGTTCGAGCGGCCCGGCGCCGGCGCGCACCGCGTGGACGCGGTGCTGCCGCGCACGCCCGGCGTGTACTTCAAGACGCCCTCGTCGGTGAACATCGAGCCGGGCGGCGACGCGCGCTTCGCGCTGGCGTTCTCGGGCGCGCGCCTGACCGGCACGGTGCGCAGCGACAGCGGCCTGCCGCTGATGGGCGTGGTGCTGCGGCTGGAGGGCAAGGCGCCCGCCACCGTGGTCACCGACTCGGCCGGCGCCTACAGCTTCGCCGGGCCGGACGGCGAGGCACGCGTGACGGTGGTGGCCGAGTCGCTGCCGCCCGGCTACGAACTGGGCGACCTGGCGCCGCGCGACACGCGGCTGGAAAGCGGCGCGCCGGTGTCGATGGACTTCGCCGTGCGCGCGCAACGCGGCATCGAGGGCATGGTCGCCGGCACCGGCGGCAAGCCGGTGCAGGTGCTGCTGCTGGTGGGCAAGACCAGCCGCGCCGTCACCACCGACGCGCAGGGCCGCTTCGTGCTGCGCGCCGTGCCGGCCGGCAGGCTGACGCTGGTGGTGACGAACGAGCGCGGCGAAACGCGCCAGGCGGTGGAAGTGCCGCCCGAGCCGGGCATGGTGCGCGGCGTGCAGCTCGCCGCGCCCTGACGGCACGGCGCGCGCGTGCTCAGAGCGCGCGCGTCAGGTACACCGCCTCGCGCCCGACGATCGGCGCGCGGGTCGGCATGAACACGGTGCAGTTCTCCGGCGCGCGGATCTCCTCGGCGCCGTCGGTGGCGATCAGCTCGCCGGCGGCGAAGGTCTCGTAGCCGACCAGCGGGCGGGTGAAGCGGAACTCCGGCGTGTGGACCATGCAGGTGCGCAGCAGCTGGAAGCGCCGCTGGGTCGCCCGCGGCGCGCGGTCGGCGCGCGGCGCGAGCAGGCCGAAATGCGCGATGAAATCCAGCGCCACCCGGGTCGCCAGCTCGCCGGCGTTGCGCTTGAAGTGCTGGCCGCATTCCACCACCATGGCCGCGCCGGCGGTGCCGGACGCGTCGCCGTGGCGGCCGTGCTGCACCAGCGGCGTGCCCGAGCCCAGGCCGTCGGGCATGACCAGGTGCACCGACGGCAGGCCGATGGCCAGTGCCGCTTCGGTGTTGCGCGCGAAGGCCGGATAGACCCAGAACGGCTGCACGTCCTGCGAGGTGGAGTGGATGTCCAGGATGTGGTCGGCCGCGGCCACCACCGGGCGCAGTTCGCGCGCGCGGCGCAGCTCGGGGCTGTCCTCGCCGCCCTCGAGCAGCTCGGGCGACCAGATGCGGTTGAGGTTGTGCACCAGCTGGCGGCTCTCGAACGGCTGGGCCGGGTCGAACGATTCGTAGGCCGCCACGTTGGCGAAGCTCACCGTCAGCGTGCCGGCCTTCGGGCGCACCTCGTTGTCCAGCAGGTACGTGGCGGCGACCATGCCGCAGAACTCGTTGCCGTGCGTGAGCGCGTTCACCAGCACGTGCGGCCCCGGCTTGCCGCAGGAGAAGCGGTGCACGTAGTCGATGCCGGTGTTGCCCTTGCGGTAGGCGGACAGGTCGCGCGGCAGGACTTCGAAGACGGGGGCGGAAGCGGTGGTGGAAACGGTCATGCACCAATTGTGCGCGATGGTGCGCGGGCGTCCTGTCGCTGGCGCTACCATGGCCGCATGGGCATCGATGCGGACTACCTGATCGTCGGCGGCGGCATCGCCGCGGCCTCCGCCGGCTTCTTCCTCGCGCCGCACGGCCGCGTGCTGCTGCTGGAGCGCGAGGCACAGCCGGGCTACCACTCCACCGGCCGCTCGGCGGCGCTGTTCTTCGAGAGCTACGGCACGGCGCAGGTGCGCGCCCTCACCTGCGCCAGCCGCGCCTTCTTCGATGCGCCGCCGCCCGGCTTCGCCGAGCATCCGCTGCTCGGCCCGCGCGGCGCGCTGGTGGTCGCCGAGCCGGGGCAGGACCAGGACCTGCTGCGGCACTGGGAGATCCTGCAGCCGATCTCGCCGGCCGGCCGCCTGCTGGACGCGGCCGACGCGTTGGCGTTGACGCCGGTGCTGCGCCCGGACAGGGTGCTGGGCGCGGTGTACGAACCCGACGCCGCCGACATGGACGTGCACGCCATCCACCAGGGCTTCCTGCGCGGCATCCGGCGCGCCGGCGGGCGCATCGTCACCGATGCGCAAGTGACGGCGATGGAGCACGCCGACGGCCGCTGGCAGGTGCGCGCCGGCAACGAAACCTACGAAGCCCCGGTGGTGCTCAATGCCGCCGGCGCCTGGGCCGACGTGGTGGGGCAGCTGGCCGGCGCGCGCGCCATCGGCCTGCAGCCCAAGCGCCGCTCGGCCTTCGTCTTCGCGCCGCCCGAGGGCATCGACGCCGCGCGCTGGCCGCTGACGCTGGGCGTCTCCGAAGACTGGTACATCAAGCCCGATGCCGGCATGCTGCTCGGCTCGCCGGCCAATGCCGACCCGGTGGCGCCGCACGACGTGCAGGCCGAGGAACTGGACATTGCCATCGCCATCGACCGCATCCAGCAGATGACGACATTGACGATCCGGCGCCCCACGCGCGTGTGGGCCGGACTGCGCTCCTTCGTCGCCGACGGCGACCTGGTCGGCGGCTGGGACCCCCAGGCGCCCGGCTTCTTCTGGGTCGCGGCGCAGGGCGGCTACGGCATCCAGACCGCGCCGGCCATGGGCGAGACCTGCGCCGCGCTGGTGCGCGGCCAGCCGGTGCCGCCGCACGTGGCCGCCTTCGGCCTCACCGAGCGCATGCTGGCGCCCGGCCGGCTGTTCGAGGCGTAGCATCCGCCATCACAACAACCACCGAGGGGTTCCCATGTCCACCGCCGCCAACGCCGTCGTCCTGCTGGTCGCCCTGCTGCACGTCTACATCCTGGTGCTGGAGATGTTCCTGTGGACCACGCCGCGCGGACGCAAGGCCTTCGGCACGACCGAGGCCTTCGCCGCCGAGTCGAAGGTGCTGGCCGCCAACCAGGGCCTGTACAACGGCTTCCTGGCGGCCGGCCTGTTCTGGGGCGTGGCGCTGGGTGCGGGCGGCCTGCAGGTCAAGGTGTTCTTCCTGCTGTGCGTGCTGGTCGCCGGCCTGTACGGCGGCATGACCGCCAACAAGCGCATCCTGCTGATCCAGGCCGTGCCGGCTGCCATCGGGCTGGCGCTGCTGCTGCTCGCGTAAGCGGCGAACCCGCGCGGCGCGCGGGCCATAATCCTGCGGTCCAGCTCGGCCACGTATTTCCGGCCGGCTGCCCCCGGAGACCCGCATGCGCCGTACCACCGCCTTCCTGCCGCGCCCCCACCTGCTGGCGGCCGCCGCGTTCGCCTGCCTGGCGCTGCACACCACCGCTTCCCACGCATTGGCGCTGGGCCAGCTGCGCGTGCTGTCCGCGCTGGGCGAGCCGCTGGTGGCCGAGATCGACGTGCCGCAGATCACGCCCGAAGAACTTGCCAACCTGCAGGCCGGCATCGCCTCGCCGGCCGATTTCGCGGCGGCGGGGCTCACCTACAACCCCAGCCTGCAGGGCGTCACGCCCAGCCTGCAGCGCCGCGCCGACGGCCGCATGGTGCTGCGGCTGACCGGCACGCGGCCGGTCAACGATCCGTCCATGGAAATCATGCTGCAGGCGCAGGGCGGCAGCCGCTCGATCTGGCGCGACTACACGCTGCTGTTCGATCCGCCCAAGCCGCGCGACAGCGCGGCCAACGGCCCGGCCATCGCGCTCGGCCAGGCCCGCGTGCTGTCCGCGCGCGGCGAGCCGCTGCGCGTCGAGGTCGAGCTGCCGCTGTTCGCGCCGGAGCGCGCGCCCGGCATGCGCGCCACCCTGTCGTCGCCGGCCGATTTCCAGGCCGCCGGGCTGGCCTATTCGCCCGCGCTGCAGGGCGCCCAGCTGAGCCTGGGCCGCCGCGTGGACGGCCGGCCCTACCTCAGCATCACCGGCAGCCAGCCGGTGACCGAGGCCTCGGTCGACCTGATGCTGGAAGCGAGCTGGCCATCGGGCCGCATCGTGCGCGACTACAAGCTGCCGGTCGGCGGCCCCGCGTCCGCTGCGCCCCCGCCACCCGCCGCGCCTCCGGCTGCCGCGGCGATGCCGCCAGCCGCTGCGCCCGCACCATCGCGCGTGGCCACGGGCACGGTCACTGCCGCGGCGGCGCCTGTGCCTGCACCGGCACCTGCCGCGCCCATTCCCGCTCCCGTGGCGCCGCCGGCGGCTGCGCCCGTTGCCGCCGCCCCACCACCGCCCGCGCAGCGGCCGGCCGTGGCGCCTCCTCCTGCGCCCGCGCCCGTGGCGGCTGCACCGGTGGCACCGCCTCCTCCGCCTGTGCCTCCACCTCCTCCCGCGCCGGCTCCTGCCGTCGTGGCTCCTCCGCCTCCTTCCCCGGTCCCGGTTCCGCCGCCCGCGCCCGCACCCGCACCGGTCCAGGTGGCAGCCGTGCCCGTGCCCGTGCCCGTGCCCGTGCCCGTGCCCGTGCCCGTGCCCGTGCCCGCGCCGGCGCCCGCACCGGTTGCGGCGGCACCCACGCCCGCTCCCGCAGCGGTCATCACGCCACCGGCCATCACACCCGCGCCCGCGCCGGCGCGCCAGGTGAAGGTGCGCAGCGGCGACACGGCCACGCGCATCGCGCTGGCCAACAAGCCGTCCGAGGTGTCGCTGGACCAGATGCTGGTCGCGCTGCTGCGCGCCAACCCCGATGCATTCGTCGACGGCAACGTCAACCGGCTGAAGGCGGGTGCCGTGCTGCGCATGCCGGATGCCGCGCAGGCCGCCGCCGTGCCGCAGGAAGAAGCGGGCGAGACGCTGTCGCTGCAAAGCCGGAACTTCGACGAGTTCCGCCGCAAGCTGGCCGCGCAGATGCAGGCGCAGGCGATTCCGCCGGCGCGCCTTGCCACCGGCAAGCTGGAAGCGAACGTCACCGAGAAGAAGGCGCCGCCCCCGCCGAACCGCCTGACATTGGCCAACCCCGCTGTCGGCAGCGTGAAGACCGAGGAGCGCATCGCGGCGCAGCTGGTCGAGCAGGAGCGGCGCGCCGCCAAGCTGTCCGGCGAACTGAAGGCTGTGGCGCGGCAGGCTGCTGCTTCCAATGCGTCGGTGCCGGCCAGCGCCAAGAAGTAATGTGCGTGAGACCACGCGGCAAAGCCGCACGCGGGCGGGCCGTGGCGCGCGGACAGGGCGTCCCGCGCTACGCGCGGGCAGACCTGAGGCGGTTGGACGGACGGCAGCGCGGAGGAACTCCCTGCGCGTTTGCAAGCAAACGCTCCGGTCAAACAGCCTCCGCGAGTCAGTTCACGAAGCGCGCTGCGCGCGCCTGCCGTCCGTCCAACCGCCT
>JAZKIV010000005.1:0-52631 GCA_040384685.1 Pseudomonadota bacterium
CGGCGAACTCCAGCTCGCGCGCGAACTCCACGATCAGGATCGCGTTCTTCGCCGATAACCCGACCAGCACCATCAGCCCGATCTGCGTGAACACGTTGCTGTCCCCGCCCGACAGCCACACGCCGGTCATCGCGGCCAGCAGGCCCATGGGCACGGTCAGGATGATGGACAGCGGCAGGGTCAGGCTCTCGTACTGCGCGGCCAGCACCAGGAACACCAGCAGGATGGCCAGCGGGAACACCCACACGGCGGAGTTGCCGGCCAGGATTTCCTGGTAGGTCAGGTCGGTCCACTCGAAGGCGATGCCGGGCGGCAGCGTCTCGGCGGCGATGCGCTCGATGGCGGCCTGCGCCTGGCCCGACGAATAGCCGGGCGCGGCGCCGCCGTTGATGTCGGCGGCCAGGTAGCCGTTGTAGCGCATGGCGCGCTCGGGGCCGTGGCTGTCCTTCACCTTCATCAGCGCCGCCAGCGGCACCATCTCGCCGGTGGCCGAGCGCACCTTCAGCTGGCCGATGTCCTCGGCGCGGGCGCGGTAGGGCGCGTCGGCCTGGGCGCGGACCGAGTAGGTGCGGCCGAACTTGTTGAAGTCGTTGATGTAGAGGCTGCCCAGGTAGATCTGCAGGGTGTCGAAGATGTCGGTCACCGGCACGCCCAGCTGGCGCGCCTTGGTGCGGTCGATGTCGGCCCAAAGCTGCGGCACGTTGACCTGCCAGCTGGTGAAGAGACCTGCCAGTTCGGGCGCCTTCGAGGCCTTGGCCATGAAGGCCTTCACCGCCGCGTCCATGGCTTCGTAGCCGAGCGAGCCGCGGTCTTCCAGCTCCAGCTTGAAGCCGCCGGTGGTGCCGATGCCGGCCACCGGCGGCGGCGGGAACATCACGATGAACGCGTCCTGGATGCCGGAGAAGGCCTGGTTCAGCTGGCCCGCCACCGCGCCGCCGCTCTGGTCGGCGCGCTTGCGCTCCTCGAACGGCTTGAGCATGGCGAACACGATCCCCGAGTTCGAGCTGTTGGTGAAGCCGTTGATCGACAGGCCCGGGAACGCCAGCGTGCCTTCCACGTTGGGGTTCTTCTGCGCGATCTCGCCCATGCGGCGGATGACAGCCTCGGTGCGGTCCAGCGTGGCGCCGTCGGGCAGTTGCGCGAAGCCGATCAGGTACTGCTTGTCCTGGCCCGGCACGAAGCCCGAGGGCACGGCCTTGAACAGGCCCAGCGTGGCCACGGCCAGCGCCAGGTAGACGCCCAGCATCACGGCCTTGCGGCCCAGCACCTTGCGCACGCCGCCGCTGTAGGCCTCGGCGCCGCGGCCGAACACCTTGTTGAAGCCGCGGAACAGCCAGCCGAAGCTGCGGTCCATGAAGCGGGTCAGCGCGTCCTTCGGTGCGTCATGGCTGCGCAGCAGCAGTGCGGCCAGCGCCGGCGAGAGCGTCAGCGAGTTGATCGCCGAGATCACGGTGGAGATCGCGATGGTCACCGCGAACTGGCGGTAGAACTGGCCGGTCAGTCCGCTGATGAAGGCCAGCGGCACGAACACCGCCACCAGCACCAGCGCGATGGCGACGATCGGCCCGGACACCTCGCGCATGGCCTGGTAGGTGGCTTCCAATGGACTCAGGCCGGCCTCGATGTTGCGCTCGACGTTCTCCACCACCACGATGGCGTCGTCCACCACGATGCCGATGGCCAGCACCAGCCCGAACAGACTCAGCGCGTTGATCGAGAAGCCCAGCAGGTGCAGCACGGCGAAGGTGCCGATCACCGACACCGGCACCGCCAGCAGCGGGATGATGGAGGCGCGCCAGGTCTGCAGGAACAGGATCACCACCAGCACCACCAGGGCGATGGCTTCCAGCAGCGTGTGCACCACCGATTCGATGGAGGCGCGCACGAACTGCGTCGGGTCGTAGGCGATGCGGTACTCCACGCCCTCGGGCATGCTCTTGGCCAGCTCCTGCATGGTGGCGCGCACCTGCGCGGAGATCTCCAGCGCGTTGGAGCCCGGTGCCTGGAACACGCCGACGCCGACCGCAGGGCTGTTGTTCAGCAGCGAGCGCAGCGAATAGTCCGCCGCGCCCAGCTCCAGCCGTGCCACGTCGCGCAGCCGCGTGATGGCGCCTTCGCCGGCGGCCTTGACGATGATGTCGCCGAACTCGGCCTCGTTCGAAAGGCGGCCCTGCGCGTTGATCGACAGCTGCGTGTCCACGCCCGGCAGGCCCGGCGAGCCGCCGACCACGCCGGCGGCGGCCTGCACGTTCTCGCCGCGCACGGCGCGCACCACGTCGCCGGCCGACAGGCCGCGCTGCGCCACCTTCTGCGGGTCCAGCCAGATGCGCATGGCGTACTCGCCGCCGCCCCAGATGATGACCTGGCCCGCGCCCGGGATGCGCGCGAGGCGGTCCTTGACGTTGAGCACCGCGTAGTTGCGCAGGTAGTCCATGCCGTAGCGGCCGTTGGGCGACACCAGGTGCACCACCATCGTGAGGTCGGGCGAGCTCTTCACGGTGGTCAGGCCCAGGCGCCGCACTTCCTCCGGCAGGCGCGGCTCGGCCTGCGCCACGCGGTTCTGCACCAGCTGCTGCGCCTTGTCGGCGTCGGTGCCCAGCTTGAAGGTCACGTTGAGCGTGAGCAGGCCGTCGGTGGTGGCCTGGCTGCTCATGTAGAGCATGCCTTCCACACCGTTGATGGCTTCCTCCAGCGGCGTCGCCACGGTCTCGGCGATCACCTTCGGGTTGGCGCCGGGGTAGTTGGCCCGCACCACCACGGTGGGCGGCACGACGTCGGGGTATTCCGAGATGGGCAGGCCGCGCAGCGCGATCAGCCCCGCCAGGAAGATCAAGAGCGAGAGCACGCCGGCGAAGATCGGCCGGTCGATGAAGAATTTCGAGAAATTCACATCAGGCTCCGGCCACCACCGGCTGCGGCTGCAGCAGTGCGCCGGGGCGCACGCGCTGCAGGCCGTTGACCACCACGCGCTCGCCGGGCTTCAGGCCGCTGCGCACCACGCGCTGGCCTTCCACAGACGCGCCCAGCGTCACCTCGCGGTATTCCGCCTTGTTGCCGGCACCTACCACCAGCACGTACTTCTTGTCCTGGTCGGTGCCGATGGCGCGCTCGCTCACCAGCAGCACGCGCCCGGCCTGCGGCTGGCCCATGCGGATGCGGGCGAACTGGCCGGGGATCAGCGCGCCGTCCTTGTTGTCGAAGGCGGCGCGCACGCGCACCGTGCCGCTCTTGGCGTCGACCTGGTTGTCGATCAGCTGCAGCCGGCCGGCGTGGTCGGCCTCGCCGGTGAGCGAGGTGCCCATGCGCACCGGGATGCGCTCGATCAGCTGGCGCGCGCTGGCGCCGCTGGGCAGGTCCTTCAGCGCGCGCACGATGGTCTGCTCGTCGGCGTCGAAGCTGGCGTAGATCGGGCTCACCGAGACCAGCGTGGTCAGCACCGGCGCACCGGGACCGGCGGCCACCAGGTTGCCGGCGGTGATCTCCAGCTTGCCGATGCGGCCCGACACCGGCGCGCGCACCTGCGTGTAGCCCAGGCTCAGGCGTGCCGACTGCAGCTGCGCCTGCGCGGCGCGCAGGTTGGCCTCGGCCTCGCGCTGCGCGTTCAGCCGCTCGTCGAGTTCGCGCTGCGCGATCGCGCTTTCTTCCCACAGCCGCCTGGCGCGCGCGTTCTCGGTGGTGGCATGCGCGAGCCGCGCCTGGGCGGCGCCGGCCTGCGCCTCGGCACGTTCGACTTCGGCCGCGTACGGCGCCGGGTCGATGGTGATCAGCAGGTCGCCCTTGTTGACCAGCGCGCCTTCGCGGAAATGCGCGGCCAGCACGGCGCCGGCCACGCGCGGGCGCACGTCGACCCGCTCGACCGCTTCGAGCCGGCCGGAGAATTCGTCCCAGGTGGTGATCTCGCGCTCGTCCACCGGCGCCACGGCCACCGGCGTGGCTGGCGGCGCGCTCTGCGGCGCGCCGGCCTGCGCCATGGTGGCGCCCTGGCCGAACACCACGGCCGCGGCAGCGGCCACGGCGGCCAGCGCGCCGGCGGTGGGCCACCAGCCGGGTTGCAGGAAGCGTGAGCGGGGTTGCTTGGTTTCTTCTGTCATGGCTTGCTTCTTTTCTGCTTGTTTTCGGTTGATTCAGGGTGAGCGCCGCCGCCCCGGTGGCTGCACCGGGTTGCGTGGCGAACGTGGAATGGGGGCGCGGACGCCCGTCAGGGCGGCGGCATGGCGCGGTGCAGGAAATCGCGCAGGTGCCGCGTCACCGTCTCGCCGTAGGGACAGGGCGTGTGCGGCTGCAGCAGCGTGTCGGGCCAGCCGGTGGTGGAGGGCAGCACGCCTTCGTCGACCGCGACGCCGGCCGCGCGCAGGCGTTGCGCATAGGCCAGCGCTTCATCGCGCATCGGGTCGTCGCGGCCGGTGAGCACCAGCGCGGGCGCCAGGCCGGCCAGGCGCTGCGCGCGGCCGGGCACGGCATAGGGATGTTCGGCGTCCATCGGGCCGCGCAGGTAGCTCTGCCAGCCGTCGGCCCACTTGCAGCAGGTGGCGGTGCCCAGCGTCTGGCGCAGCGAGGCGGTGGCGGCGCAGGGGTCGAGCATCGGCGCGACCAGCACCTGCGCGGCCACCGGCGGGCCGCCGCGGTCGCGCGCCATCATCGCGATGGCGGCCGCCAGGTTGCCGCCGGCTTCCTCGCCCGCGATCACCAGCGGCGCGCCGGCGCCGGCCATGCGCGTGCGCTGGCGGTGCAGCCACTCCAGCGCGGCGTAGCCGGCTTCCACGGCTTCGGGAAAGCGGTGCTCGGGTGCCAGCGGGTAATGCAGCGACGCCACCACGCAGCCGGCATCGGCCGCCAGCTGGGCCAGGCAGGCGCGGGCCAGCGCGTCGGCGCAGACGAAGGCGCCGCCGTGCAGGTGCAGCACCAGCGGCACGGTCTTGCCGCGCGGCTTCCTGCCGCGCACGTGCACCGGCAGCTCCAGGCCCGGCAGGGTGAGCACGCGCGGTTCGGGGGCACCGGAGGAAGCGCGGTCGGCGGTGGACGCATCGGCAGTCATGTTGCGCAGCATAGGCGTACGGCTTCTGCGGATAAAGCGGGGCACCGCCAGTTCTCTGTTTCCAACACGGGAACAATGCGCCCCTTGAATTCGCCACCGCAAGCAGCACGGAACAACAAGCCATGGACCAACTTCACGCAATGAGGGTCTTCAACCGCGTGGTGGAAGCCGGCACGTTCACGCGCGCGGCCGAGTCGCTCAACCTGCCCAAGGGCACGGTCTCCAAGATGGTGCAGCAGCTGGAAGGCCGCCTGAAGGTCAAGCTGCTGAACCGCACCACGCGGCGCGTGACCGTCACGGCCGACGGCGCCGCGTACTACGAGCGCACCGCGCGCCTGCTGAACGACCTGGACGACATCGAGGCCAGCATGACCAACGCGCAGGCCAGCCCGAGCGGGCGGCTGCGGGTCGACGTCGGCGCGGCGGTGGCGCGGCTGGTCATCATTCCGGCGCTGCCGGAGTTCCACCGCCGCTATCCCGACATCCAGCTCGACCTGGGCGTGAGCGACCGCCCGGTGGACCTGATCGGCGACAACGTCGACTGCGTGATCCGCGGCGGCGAGCTGACCGAGCCCTCGCTGGTGGCGCGCCGCGTCGGCAACGTGCAGCTGGTGACGGTGGCCTCGCCGGCCTACCTCGCCGCGCACGGCGCGCCGAACCATCCGGACGACCTGGAAGACGGCCACACGACGGTCAACTACTTCTCCTCGCGCAGCGGCAAGCCCTATCCGCACGTCTTCGCGCGCGACGGCGCCACGCTGGAGATCGGCGGGCGCTACAAGGTGTCGGTGAACGAGAGCAACGCGCACCTGGCGGCGGTGCTGGCCGGCCTGGGCATCGGGCAGATCGGCCTGTTCGCGGCGGCCGGGCACCTGGAGCGCGGCGAGCTGGTGCCGCTGCTGCCCGGGTGGACGCGCCCGCCGATCGCGCTGCACGTGGTGTACCCGCCCAACCGCCATCTCAGCGCCAAGGTGCGCGCCTTCGTCGAGTGGGTGGCGGAGCTGCTCGGGCGGCATCCGCACATGCAGCGCTGAAGCCGCCGGCGGCCGGCGGGTTACCGTTTCTTGCAAGCACGCGCTTGACAGGCGCGGCGCCGCAGGGAACCCTGCACCTCGCCAGACAGGGGAGGACAGCATGGAGCGCCAGACAGCGCCCGGGGCCCGCACGGCGCACGCCGACGCGGCCAAGGCACCCGACGACAAGCCGTTCGCGGTTTCCGCGCCTTCCCTCGCATTGCCCAAGGGCGGCGGCGCCATCCGCGGCATCGGCGAGAAGTTCGCCGCCAACCCGGTCACCGGCGGCGCCTCGTTCAGCATCCCCATCGCCGCCAGCGTGGGCCGCGCGGGCTTCGGGCCGCAGCTGGCCCTGGCCTACGACTCCGGTGCCGGCAACGGGCCGTTCGGCTTCGGCTGGTCGCTGTCGCTGCCCGAAGTACGGCGCAAGACCGACAAGGGCCTGCCGCGCTACGACGACGCCAGCGAGTCCGACGTGTTCGTGCTGTCCGGCGCCGAGGACCTGGTGCCGGTGCTCGGCGCCGGCGGCCTGCGCCATACCGACTTCGCCACCGCGCCCGGCTGGGCCATCGACCGCTACCGGCCGCGCGTCGAAGGGCTGTTCGCCCGCATCGAACGCTGGACCCGGGTGGGCGTGCCCGGCGACGTGCACTGGCGCTCGATCACCAGCGCCAACGTGCTCTCGGTCTACGGCATCGACGCGGCGTCGCGCATCGCCGACCCGGCCGATCCGCAGCGCATCTTCGCCTGGCTGATCTGCGAGTCGCGCGACGACCGCGGCAACGGCATCGCCTACGGCTACCGCAAGGAGGACGGGCGCGGCCTGGACCCGCTGGCGCCGCAGGAGCGCAACCGCGGGCCGCTGGCCGACCCGGCGCGCGGCGCCAACCGCTACTTGAAGCGCGTGCGCTACGGCAATCGGCAGCCGCTGCTGGTGGACGGCGAGCGGCCGGCCATGTTTCCGGCGATCGATGCGGACTGGATGTTCGAGCTGGTGTTCGACTACGGCGACCACGATGCCGCCGCGCCGCTGCCGCGCGACGACGCGTCCGAGTCCGCGCCCGGCGTGCCGCAATACCCATGGCCGTGCAGGGCGGACATGTTCTCGTCCTACCGCGCCGGCTTCGAGGTGCGCACGCTGCGGCTGTGCCGCCGCGCACTGATGTTCCACCACTTCCCCGGCGAGCCGGAGGTCGGCGCCGACTGCGTGGTGCGTTCCACCGAATTCACCTTTTCGCAGGACCTGGACCCGGCCGATGCGAAGAACCCGGTCTACGCATTCCTGGTGTCGGCGGTCCAGGCCGGCTGGCGGCGCGACGGGCTCGGCTATGTGCGCGGCACGCTGCCGCCGGTGGAGTTCGGCTACAGCCGCGCGCAGGTGCAGGACCGTGTGGAAACCATCGACGCGCGCAGCATGGAGAACCTGCCCGCCGGGCTGGCGACGCCCACCGTGCGCTGGGTCGACCTGCACGGCGAAGGCGTGCCCGGCCTGCTGATGGAGCAGGGCGGCGCCTGGTTCTACAAGCGCAACCTCAGTCCGCTGCCGCAGGCCGCGCCCGGCATGCCGGAAACGGTGCGCGCGCGCTTCGCGCCGCTGGAGTCCGTGCGCCAGGTGCCGAACCTGTCGCTGGCGCGCGGCGCGCAGATCATGGACCTGGCCGGCGACGGCCTGCCGGACCTGGTGGTGATGGACGGCCCCGGCGCCGGCTTCTACGAGCACGACGAAGCCGAAGGCTGGCAGGCGTTCCGCCCGTTCGCCTCGCGCCCGGTGCGAAGCACCAAGGGCGCCGACGTCCACTTCATCGATCTGGACGGCGACGGCCATGCGGACCTGCTGGTCACCGAGGAGGACGCGCTGGTGTGGCATCCCTCGCTCGGCGAGGCCGGCTTCGGGCCGCCGCTGCGGCAGGCCGTGCCGCTGGACGAGGAGAAGGGCCCGCGCGTGGTGTTCGCCGACCCGCGGCAGTCGATCCACCTGGCCGACATGAGCGGCGACGGGCTGGCCGACATCGTGCGCGTGCGCAACGGCGACGTCTGCTACTGGCCCAACCTCGGCTACGGCCGCTTCGGCGCCAAGGTGACGATGGACAGCGCGCCGTGGTTCGACGCGCCCGAGCAGTTCGACCCGAAGCGGCTGCGCCTGGCCGACATCGACGGCAGCGGCACGGCGGACCTGATCTACCTGCACCAGGGCAGCGCGCGGCTGTACTTCAACCAGTCGGGCAACGGCTGGAGCGCGCCCGAGGTGCTGCGGTCCCTGCCGCCGGCCGACCGGCTGGCCGAGGTGCAGGCGCTGGACCTGCTGGGCAACGGCACGGCCTGCCTGGTGTGGTCGTCGCCGCTGGCCGGCGACAGCCGCGAGCCGATGCGCTACGTCAACCTGGTCGGCGCGCGCAAGCCGCACCTGCTGGTGCGCATGGACGACAACCTGGGCGCCGAGACGCGCATCGACTACGCGCCGTCGACGCGCTTCTACGTCGAGGACCGCCTGAACGGCACGCCCTGGGCCACCCGGCTGGCGTTCCCGGTCCACGTGGTGCACCGGGTCGAGGTGCTGGACCACGTGAGCCGCAACCGCTTCGTCACCCGCTATGCCTACCACCACGGCTGCTACGACGGCGAGGAGCGCGAGTTCCGCGGCTTCGGCATGGTGGAGCAGTGGGACACCGAGGAATTCGCGGTGCTGGCCGGCGGCGCGTTTCCGGCGGCCAACCAGGACGCCGCCTCGCACCTGCCGCCGGTGCACACGCGGACCTGGTTCCACACCGGCATGGATGCCGGCGACGCCGTGCTGTCCGGCGACTACTTCCGCGAGCCGGGCCTGTCGCAGGCGCAGGCGCGCGAGTTGCTGCTGCCCGGCACGGTGCTGCCCGACGGGCTGGATGTCGATGAGGCGCGCGAGGCCAGCCGCGCGCTGCGCGGCAGCATGCTGCGCCAGGAGGTGTACGCCGCCGACGCGCCGGCCAATGCCACGCCGCAACAGGTGCGGCGTTCGCTCACACCGTACCTGGTGAGCGAGCAGGCCTACGCGGTGCGGCTGGTGCAGCTGCGCGGGCCCAACCGGCATGCGGTGTTCCTTGCGCATCCCGCCGAAAGCATCACCTTCCACTACGAGCGCGACGCGGCCGACCCACGCATCGAGCACGCGCTGGTGCTGGAGGTCGACGCCTGGGGCCACACGCTGAAGGAGGCCAACGCCGCCTACGGCCGGCGCACCCAGGTGCGGCGCGAAGACGGCATGGGCCAGCTGCAGCTGGTGGCCAACCCGGCGCTGGCCGCGCTGCTGCCGGCCGACCGCGCGCGCCAGCTCACGACACTGGTCACCTACGCCGAGCACCGCGTAACCGGCGCGGTCGACACGCTGCTCGCGCACCGCACGCCGCTGGCCTGCGAAACGGTCAGCTACGAACTCACCGGCTACACGCCCAGCGGCCCCGCTGGCCGGTTCCGGCCGGCCGACCTGGTCGAGCCCGACCCGGGCGCGCCGGGGCAGCTGCGGCATCGCTTCGACGGCCCGGAAGTTGCCTACGAAGCCACGGCGTCGGGCACGCGCCGCCGCCGGCCGATCGAGCAGGTGCGCACGCTCTACCGCGGCGACGACATGGCCGGCCTGCTGCCGCTGGGCCAGCTGCAGGCGCGGGCGCTGCCCGGCGAAAGCTACAAGCTGGCCTTCACGCCCGGCCTGCTGGCGCAGGTGTACCGGCGCGCGAGCCCGGGCGACCCGCCCGAGGACCTGCTGCCCACCGCCGCGGCGCTGCTGGGCGGAACCGGCGGCAGCGACGGCGGCTACGTGTCCACCGACACGCTGAAGGCGGCCGGGCTGTTCCCCGCGGCCGACGCCGGCGGCCACTGGTGGATTCCTTCCGGCCGGGCGTTCTTTTCGGCGTCGCCGGGCGACGCGCCGGCCGCGGAGCTGGTGCAGGCGCGGCAGCACTTCTTCCAGCCGCGGCGCTACCGCGACGTGTTCGGGCAGGACACCGTCACGACTTTCGATGCCGCCGACCTGCTGATCGCCGGCACGCGCGACGCGCTGGGCAACACCAGCGCCGCGGCCAACGACTACCGCGTGCTGCTGCCTGCGCTGCTGACCGACCCCAACGGCAACCGCAGCGCGCTGGCGTTCGACGCGCTGGGCCAGGTGTCCGGCATCGCGGTGATGGGCAAGGCCGCGCCCGCGACGGCGCAGGGCGACTCGCTGGCGGGCTTCGCGGCCGACCTGGCGCCGGTGCAGGCCGCCGCCTTCTTCGACGCGGCCGACCCGGTGGCCGCGGCGGCGCCCCTGCTGGCGGATGCCACCACGCGCTTCGTGCACGACGTGCACCGGTTCCGCCGCACGCGCGCGGCGCACCCCGCCGAGCCGGCGAAATGGGAGCCCGCCTGCACCGCGGCGCTCACGCGCGAGACGCATGCCGGCGCGCCGCTGCCGCCGCAGGGCCTGCGCATTCACGTCGCCATCTCGCACTCCGACGGCCTGGGCCGCGAGGTGCAGAAGAAGGGGCAGGCCGAGCCCGGGCCGGTGGTGGCCGGCGGCCCGGTCGTCGCGCCCCGCTGGGTGGCCAGCGGCTGGACCGTGTTCGACAACAAGGGCCACGCCGTGCGCAAGTACGAGCCGTTCTTCAGTGCGACGCACGCGTTCGAGTTCGGCGTGGCGGTGGGTGTCAGCCCGGTGCTGTTCTACGACCCGCTGGGCCGCGTGGTCGCCACGCTGCAGCCGAACCATGTCTACGAGAAGGTGGTGTTCGACGCCTGGAAGGAAACGCGCTGGGACGCCAACGACGCCTGCGCGCCGCTGAACGCGCAGACCGGCGACCCGCGCACCGACCCCGACATCGCCGGCTACGTGGCGGCCTATTTCGCGGCGCAGCCGCCGGGCTGGACGACCTGGTATGCGCGGCGCAGCGGGGGCGCGCTGGGAGCGCGGGAAACGGCGGCCGCGGCCAAGGCGGCGGCGCATGCCGACACGCCGTCCACGCACCACGTCGACGTGCTGGGCCGCGCCTTCCTCACGGTGGAGGCCAACCGCGTGATGTGCGCCGGGCACGACCTCGACGGCACCGAGGAGACCCTGGCATCGCGCGTCGAACTCGACATCGAAGGCAACGCACGCGCGCTGCGCGACGCCGTGGTGCAAGGCGGCGACGCGCTCGGGCGCGTCGTGGTGCGGCACGACCACGACATGACCGGCCGCGGCATCCGCGAGACCGGCATGGAAGCCGGCGCGCGCTGGGTGCTGCCGGACGCCACCGGCAAGACCATCCGCGCCTGGGACGACCGCGGCCACACCTTCACCACCCGCTACGATGCGCTGCGCCGGCCGGTGGCGCAGGTGGTGCGCGGCGACACGGCGGTGTCGGACCCGCGCACCTTCCAGAAGGACGTGCTGACGGAAACCACGGAATACGGCGAATCGCTGGCCGCGCCCGAGGCCTGCAACCTGCGCACCCGCGTGTTCCGCCAGCGCGACGGCGCCGGCATCGCGGTGCACGCGCGGCTGGACGCGGGCGGCAACCCGGTGGAGGCCTACGACTTCAAGGGCAACCAGCTGCGCACCACGCGCCGGCTGGCGAGCGATTACGCCGGCCTGCCGGACTGGGCCGCGGCGCCGGCGCTGGAGGCGGAAACCTTCGAAGGCTCGGCGCGCTACGACGCGCTGAACCGCGCCATCCAGACGGTGGCGCCGCACAGTGACGCGCCGGGCGCGAAGTTCGACGTGTTCCAGCCGTTCTACAACGCGGCCAACCTGCTGGAGCGAATGGACGTGTGGCTGCAGCGTGCGGCTGAACCCGGCGCGCTGATCGATCCGGCGGCGCAAGCGCCGTCGGCGGCCGGCGTGTCCAACATCGACCACGACGCCAAGGGCCAGCGCACGCGCATCGACTACCGCAACGGCGCGAGCACCTTCTACGCCCACGACCCCGAGACCTTCCGCCTCGCGCGGCTGTACACCCGGCGCGGCGCCGCCTTCACCGGCGACTGCGACAACCCGGCGCCGCCGCCGGCCACCATCGCCGCGCCCGAACCGCCGATTCCGGACGTGCCCTGCGGGCTGCAGAACCTGCGCTACACCTACGACGCGGCCGGCAACATGGTGCACGTGCACGACGCGGCGCAGCAGGCGATCTACTTCCGCAACAAGCGCATCGACCCGGACAACGACTACACCTACGACGCGCTGTACCGGCTGCTGCAGGCCACCGGCCGCGAGCAGCTGGCGGGCGCGGCGCCGCTGCCGCACGCCTCCGGCGACGCCGGGCGCACCGGACTGGTGAGCGCCGACCTGACCGGGCGCTTCAGCCCGAACGACGGCAACGCCATGGGCAGCTACACCGAGCGCTACGTGTACGACGCGGCCGGCAACTTCACGCGCATGCAGCACCGCGGCGACGACCCGGCGAACCCGGGCTGGAGCCGCGCCTACGCCTACCTGGAAACCAGCCTGACGGAGGACGGCTCGGCCGGCCCCGCCAAGACCGGCAACCGCCTCACGCGCACCACGCTCAACCCGGACGGCATGGCGCCGGTGGTGGAGCCGTACGCGCACGATGCGCACGGCAACATGGTGCGCATGCCGCACCTGGGCGGCGGCGCGCCGGGGCCCAACCTGCACTGGGACTTCAAGAACCGGCTGCGCGCCAGCGAGCTGGGCGGCGGCGGCCGGGCGTTCTACGTGCACGACGCCGGGGGCGAGCGCGTGCGCAAGGTCTGGGAGAAGGCGCCGGGCCTGGTGGAGGAACGCATCTACCTGGGCGGCTTCGAGCTGTTCCGCCGGCACGACGGGCCCATCGGCGCGGGCACGGCCACGCTGGAGCGGCAGACGCTGCACGTGATGGACGACCGCGAGCGCATCGCGCTGGTGGAGACGCGCACGCTGGATGCGGCCGGCACCGACAAGGCGCCCGCGTGGATGCTGCGCTACCAGTTCGGCAACCACCTGGGCTCGGCCAGCCTGGAGCTCGACGAAGCTGCGCAGATCATCTCCTACGAGGAGTACTCGCCCTACGGCAGCTCCACTTACCAGGCGGTGCGCAGCGCGACCGAGACGCCCAAGCGCTACCGCTTCACCGGCCGGGAGCGCGACGACGAGACCGGGCTGCTGCACAGCGGCGCACGCTTCTACGCCTGCTGGCTGGGGCGCTGGACCAGCTGCGACCCCGCGGGCACCGAGGACGACCTGAACCTGTACTGCTACGTGCATGGCCAGCCCGCCGGGCTGGTGGATCCCTCGGGGCTCGGCGGCGAGCCGCCGAAGAAAGCCGCGGTGGCGGCCGCGAAGGTAGCCTCTCCGACCGGCCAGAACACGCCCGCCGACGTGGCCCAGTTCGAGGCGCGCGAGGCCGCCTTCGAGGCCGGCAAGAAAATGCAGACCGGCGAGGTGAAGGCAACCGCCGGCGGCAAGGAGCTGCCGCCGCCCACCGGCCAGCAGCTGGACAAGTTGACCGGCAATTCGAAGGCGGCGAAGCGGCTGCGCCTGAAGTACGCGACCAAGCAAGGGGTCGAGGCGGGCAAGGCGCTGAAGGCCAATATCGAGGCGCGGTCGGAGGCCGCTGCGGCCGGGAAGAAGGACGTGCCGCACTTCGGCAAGGCCAGCCAGAAGCTGGTGCCCGAGGTCGCCTTCCACAAGGGCAAGGTGCTCTCGGCCAACAAGAACCCGGGCGGCGAACCCAAGGGCGCGCGCACCGCGGACATCGGCATCGCCAAGGAGCCGACACCGCCGTCGCAGTACGGCGCGCTCAAGGGCCAGAAGGGCGCCGCCGTGTTCGAGGGCGCCGCCGACATGAAGCTCGGCGGCGGCAAGGTGGCCAACAAGCCGGGCTTCAAGGCCGCCGCCGGCGTGGCCGCCACGGAACTGACGCCCGGCACTCCGGGGCTGCGCGTGCCCAAGATGGGCACCACGCTGAACGCGGCCGGCGGCGCGCTGGTGGTGGTCGACGCGATGAAGATGGCGCGCGAGAAGCGCATCGCCGAGCAGGGCGGCACGCGCATCGGCCCGGCCGTGCTGGAGGACGCCGGCGGCGAATACACCATCACGGTCAAGTACGGCCTGTTCGTCAACGACTACACCAAGACCTACATCAACGGCCCGCTGCAGGGCACGACGAAGGACCTCGGCTTCTTCGAGATGCGCGACGAGGTGCAGAAGCGCGACGCCAAGTACGGCTATTTCGACTGGGCGGGCGACTTCGTGCCGGGCAGGGTGGCCCCGGTGATCATCGAACCGACGGGGCCCGAGGCCTGAGGCGCGGCCGGCGCCGGGCGCCGCTGGAATCCCAGCGACACCAGGCCGGCCGCCGCCGACAGCACGGCCGTCAGCACCAGCACCCGGCTGAAGCCGCCGGCGAAGGCCGCCGGCGTGGCGGTGTCGCCGCCGCTTGCGAACACCACCACCGCCGCCGCCGCGCCGAAGGCCCAGCCCAGCTGCCGCATGGTGTTGAACACGCCGGCGGCCTTGCCCATGTCGGGCGGCGCCACCGAGCCCAGCACCGCGCTCTGCACTGCCGGCATCGCCAGCGACAGGCTGGCGCCGGCCAGCAGCATCGGCCCGATCCAGGCGGAAGGTTCATGGACCGAGGGCGCCAGCGTCGACATCCAGACCAGGCCGACCGCCTGCAGCAGCAGCCCGATGACGGTGGGCAGGCGCTCGCCGATGCGCCCGGCCAGGGTGCCGGCGAACGGGGCCACGAAGAACAGCGTGGCGGTCCACGGCAGCAGGCGCCAGCCGGCGCCGCTGGGGCTGGCGTGGTGCACCGCCTGGAAGAACTGCGCCATGAACAGCAGCGTGCCCATCAGGCTCATGTACATCAGCAGGCAGACCAGGTTGCCGCGCAGGAAGGCCCAGGAATGCAGCAGCCGCGGCGGCACCAGCGCGTGCGGGCTGCGGTGCTGCCAGGCCAGGAAGGCCGCGAACGCGACGACCGCCAGCGCGATCGCGCCCGCGACCGCCGTGCTGGCCCAGCCGAGCGCCGGCCCCTGCGACACGCCCCACACCAGGGTGCCGGTGGCCAGCGTCAGCAGCAGGGTGCCGGCGAAGTCCAGCGGCACCGGCGAGCCGGCGCTGGCCGGCATCCTGCGCGCGGCCAGCCAGGCCGCGGCGGTGCACAGCGGCACGTTGACCCAGAACACCCAGCGCCAGCCGAGCCCGTCGACCAGCACGCCGCCGATCACCGGGCCGGACAGCACGGCCAGCCCGGTGATGGCGGTGAACAGGCCGAGCGCGCGCGGCCGTTGGGCCGGCGTGACCGCGGCGCCCAGCAGCGCCATGGCCAGCGGCATCACCAGCGCCGAAGCCGCGCCCTGCACCACGCGCGCGGCGATCAGCCATTGCGCCGTCGGCGCCAGGGCGCAGGCGGCGGAGGTGAGGGCGAACAGCAGCAGCCCGGCGATGAACATGCGGCGCCGCCCGAACCGGTCGCCCAGCGCCGCGCCGGCCATCAGCAGCGCCGCGAAGGCGAGGCTGTAGCCGGTCATAGTCCAGTGCAGGAGAGAGATCGGCGCGCCCAGGTCCTGCCGCATGGCCTCGAACGCGGTGGTCACCACCATGCCGTCGAGCGCGGCGATGAACGAACTTCCCGCCGCCAGGCCCAGCACCCAGCGCTGTGCCGTCGTGAATCCTTGTGAGCTCATGTTGTCCTTCAGCTTTTGCGCGCACGCGGCGCGAACACTGCCAAAGACGGTGGCGGTGGTGCGAAACGGTGCGGCCCCGAAAATATTCATGACGGCCGCACCGTTTCGGCCTCGCCGAACGTCGCCGCGTTCCAATGCCCCGCGCCGTGCGCGAAGGGCGCGCCGCCGCCAGAATTCAGGCCACATGGATGCCACCACCGTCACCGCCGTCGCCACCGATCCTCCGCTGCCCGAGCTGCTCGCACAGCTGCGGCCCCGCCTGCACCGCTACCTCGCGCGCATGACAGGCTCCTTCCTCGACGGCGAGGACCTGGTGCAGGAGGTCTGCCTGAAGGCGCTGTCGGCGGCAGGCACGACGCCGGTGCGCAACACCGCGAGCTGGCTGTTCGCCATCGCGCACAACGCCGCGATGGACTTCCTGCGGAGCCGGGCGCGCGAGCAGGGCGTGTTCGCCGCGCAAGCCGTGGATGCCGCCGATGCAGGGGAGGCGCCCGAGATCGAGCGGCGCGAGGTCGCCGGGCTGGCGCTGCGCAGCTTCATGCGCCTGCCGGCGTCGCAGCGCAGCGCCGTGCTGCTGGCCGACGTGCTGGAGCATCCGCTGCAGGAGGCGGCGGACATCGTGCAGGCCAGCCTGCCGGCCTTCAAGGCCAGCCTGCACCGGGGCCGCGTCAGCCTGCAGCGCCAGCGCGCGGAAGCTGACGTGGCCGAGGAGCGCCTCTCGCCGGACCAGCAGGCGCTGCTGGCGCTCTACACGGCGCGCTTCAACGCGCGCGACTTCGACGGCCTGTTGGAACTCATGGCGGCGGACGTGCGGCTGGACATGGTCGGGCGCGGCAGCGCGCGCGGCCATGCGGCGGTCGGCAGCTACTTCGGCAATTACCGCGGCCTGCGCGAGGTGCGCGCGACGCCGCGCCCGCTGCAAGGCCGGCCCGCCGTCTGGGTGGAGTACATGGACGAAGCCGGCCAGCCGCAGTGCCCCTACGGCATCGTCTTCGAGGTGCTCGACGGCAGCATCCAGGCGATCCGCGATTTCCACCACGCGCGGTATGCGACGGAAGGGCTGTGACGGATTCCGGAGCGCGTCAGCTGTCGTCTTCCAGCTGCTGCAGCTGGTACAGCCGCTGGTACAGGCCTTCGTCGATTCCCATCAGCTGCGCATGCGTGCCCAGCTCCGCCACGCGGCCGTGGTGCAGCACCACGATGCGGTCGGCGTCGCGCACGGTCGACAAACGGTGCGCGATGGCGACGATGGTGACCTTGCCGCGCAGCTGCGCCAGGGCGCGCTGCACGATCTGCTCGGTTTCCGAATCGATGTGGGCCGTGGCCTCGTCCAGCAGCAGGATGCGCGGCGCGCCGGCCAGCGCGCGGGCGATCGCGATCAGCTGCTTCTGCCCGACCGACAGCCGCGCGCCGCCTTCGCCCAGCGGCGTGTCGTAGCCGCTCTCCAGTGCCGCGATGAAGCCGTGCGCATGCGCGGCGTGCGCCGCGGCTTCCACCTGGGCGTCGCTCAGCGCGCGGCCGACCGCGATGTTCTCGCGCACCGTGGCGGCCAGCAGGAACGGCTCCTGCGGCACCAGGCCCACGCTGGCGCGGAAGCTGTCTTCGCCGATGGACTCCAGCGGAATGCCGTCGATGCGGATGCGGCCGCTGTCGGTGCCGTAGAAGCGCAGCAGCAGCGACAGCAGGGTGGTCTTGCCGCTGCCGGTATGGCCGACGATGCCGTAGAAGCTGCCGGCGGGAATGTGCAGCGACACGTCGTGCAGCACCGGCCGGCCCGGCTGGTAGGCGAAGGTCAGGTGCTCGATGGCGACGTCGCCGCGCTGCACTTCGCCTTGCTCGCCGGCCGGCGGCGCCTCGGCCTCGGCCAGCAGCGCCTGCACCCGCGAGGCGCCCACCAGCGCCTGCTGGAGCTGCGAGAACTGGGTGGTGATCTGCGTCAGCGGCTCCACCACGCGCGCGATGTAGCTGATGAAGGCGTACAGCACGCCGACCTCCAGCGCACCGAAGGCACCGCCGCCGCCGCGCGTTCCGACCACCCACAGCACGGCGGCCAGGATCACGACGTTCAGCAGGTCCAGCACCGGGCGCAGCAGCCAGGCGTTGATGCGCAGCGAGATGCGGCGCGACTGGTAGTGCCCCTGGTTCAGCGCGGTGAAGCGTTCGCGAAAGCGCGCCGTCGCATTGGCTGCCTGCAGCACCGTCATGCCGGCGATGGACTCGGCCATCTGCGCGTTGAGCTCGCCGCGCAGGTGGCGCGCGCGCGCCACCGCCGGGCCCGACAGGCGCTGGTACACCGCGATCAGCAGCGCCACCGCCGGCAGCAGCGTCGCCACCACCAGCATCAGCCGCCAGTCGAGCAGCAGCATGGCGGCCATTGCGCCCACCAGGATGATCAGGCTGTCCAGGACGACGAACAGCACCTGCACGTACAGCGTCTTCACCGCCTCGGTGTCGTTGGTCACGCGGCTGACCAGCTGGCCGATGATGGCGTGGTCGAAAAACGCCATGGGCAGGCGCAGCACGTGCCGGTACACCGATTCGCGGATGCGCTGCACCGAGCGCATCGCCACGCCGGACAGCCGCACCAGCTGCCCATAGCGCAGCCAGCTGGACAGGCAGCCGGCGAACAGGGCGCCCAGCAGCAGGCCGGCCATCTCCGGCAGCGCGGCGTTGCGCGGCAGCAGGTAGTTGTCGATCAGCAGCTTGCCGGCCATCGGCGCCAGAGCTTCCAGGCCGGCGGCCAGCACCAGCCAGGCCATGGCCCGCAGGACGAGGCCGCGCTCCGGCACGGCCGCGCGCGCCAGCAGCGTGGCGGCGGCGCGCGCCATGCGCCGCCGCGAGGCGGGCGTGTCGAACGCTTCCGCGGTGCTGGCGGCGTCAGTCTGCATCCAGGCTCGCCTCGAGTTGCTGGTAGCGCCACTGGCGGGCATACCAGCCGCCGGCCGCCACCAGCGCGGCATGGGTTCCCTGCTCGGCCACGTGGCCGTGCTGCAGCGCCACGATGCGGTCGGCGTCGGCCACGGCGCTCAGCCGGTGGCTGACGATGACCACCGTGCGGCCGACGCGCGCCTGCCGCAGGTGCGCCAGGATGCGCGCTTCGGTCTGCGTGTCCACCGCCGACAGCGCGTCGTCCAGCAGCAGCAGCGGCGCGTCGGCCAAGAGCGCGCGCGCGATGGCCACGCGCTGGCGCTGCCCGCCCGACAGCGTGACGCCGCGTTCGCCGACCGGCGTGTCGTAGCCCCTGGGCAGCCGCTGGACGTCGTCGTGCACGGCGGCCAGCCGTGCCGCGCGCTCCACCTCGTCGCGCGACGCGCCGGGTTTTGCCAGCGCGATGTTCTCGGCCACCGTCGCGGAGAACAGGAACGGCTCCTGCGGCACCCAGGCGATGGCCGAGCGCAGCGCGTCCAGCGTGTAGTCGCGCAGGTCGGTGCCGTTCCAGCGCAGCCGGCCGGCATCGGGCGCGCGCTGGTGCATCATGAGCCGCAGCAGCGTGGACTTGCCGGCGCCGGTGGGGCCGACCAGGCCCAGTGTCTGCCCGGGCGCCAGCACGAGCGAGACATCGTCCAGTGCCGGCTTGGCGTCGGCGGCGTAGGCGAAGCGCACGCCCTCCACCGCGATCGGCCCGGGCTGCACCTTCGGCACGGTGCCGTGGTCCTCGATGGACAGCGGCGCGTCCAGCATCGGCTGCAGCCGCGCCCAGGCCGCCTTGCCGCGCTCCAGCAGCGACAGCACCCAGCCGGCCGCGAACATCGGCCACACCAGGTGGCCCAGGTAGATGCTGAAGCTGGTGAGCTGGCCCAGCGTCAGCTCGCCGTGCCACACCAGCCAGCTGCCCGCGCCCAGCACCAGCGCGGTGGCGGCGGCGAAAGTGGCGCCGACCGCCGGCTCGTAGGCAGCCTCCCAGCGCTGCGCGTCGAAGCCGGCGTCGGCGGCGGCGCCCGCCAGCCGGGCGAACTGGGCTTCGCTGCGCGCCTGCAGGCCGAGGGCGCGCACGGTGCGCACGCCCGAAAGCGTCTCCTGCGCGTGGTCGTTGAGCGCGCCGAAGCGCTTCAGCGACTGGTGCGAGGCCTCGTGCACGCGGCGCGAAATGCGGCGGAAGGCGATGGCCATGGCGGGGAAGGGCAGGATGGCGACGGCGGCCAGCCGCCAGTCCACGCCGAGCGACATCATGGCCACCACGATCACGAAGGTCTGGGAGCCGTCGAAGCCGGCGAGCAGCGCGTCGCCCGCGGCGAACTCCACCGCCTCGATGTCGTTGGTGGCCAGCGCCATCAGGTTGCCGGTGCGCTGGTCCTGGTAGAACGCCGCGCCCTGCAGGCTCAGGCGCGCGTACAGCCGCTCGCGCAGCTCCACGCCGAGGCGGAAGGACGCCGCGTAGAGCTGCAGCCGCCAGACCACGCGCATGAAGTACACGGCCGCGCCGGCGGCGATCAGCAGGCCGAGTTCGTGCAGCAGCGCCTCGCGCGCAAGCCGGCCGGCCACCAGCGCGTCCACCACGTGGCCGATCTGGCGTGGAACCCAGACCAGCAGCAGGGCGATGACGGCCAGCATCACCGCCGACGAGCCGTAGGCCAGCCGATGGCGCAGGACGAATTGGCCGATGAGTCGGTAGAGGGACAAACCGCGATTCTTGCGCAGAAGGTGTGCTGCTCAGCCGGCCTGCAGGACGACGTTGCCGGTGGCCGCACCGCGCTCCACCATCTCGTGCGCCGCGGCGATCTCGGCGAGCGGCAGCCGCGCCGCGATGCTGTGCGCAAGCGTGCCGCGCGCCAGCATGCGGGTGAGCGTGCCGGTTGCGCGCTCGCGGTCGGCGGCACCCAGGTGGTAGACGATGAAGAACTTCAGCTGCAGGTTCTTGGCCAGCAGCGGGAAGAAGGGCAGCTGCAGCGGCGTGGCGCTGCTGCCGTAGACCACGCACTCGCCGCCGCTGCGCAGCATCTCCAGGTCGGCGGCGGCGTTGACGCCGAAGTCCAGCTCGATGATGCGGTCCACGCCGCGCCCGCCGGTCAGCGCGGCCACGCGCTCGGCCAGCGGCTCGTCCTTGTAGAGCACCACGTCGTCGGCGCCGGCCGCGCGCGCCAGCTCGGCCTTTTGCGGCGTGCTGACGGACGTGATGACGCGCGCCGCGCCCAGCTGGCTGGCCATCTGCACCGCGTAGTGGCCGACCGCGCCGGCGCCGCCCGCGACCAGTACCGTCTTGCCGGCCACGCCGCCATCCATCAGCACGGCATGCAGGGCGGTCAGCGCCGGAATGCCCAGGCAGGCGCCGGCTTCGCCGCTGGTGTTGTCGGGCAGGTGCACGGCCTGCGCCTGCGGCAGGCAGACCGCTTCGCAGGCGGTGCCGTGCGGCCGGCCCCAGGCGGCGTTCCAGGTCCACACGCGTTGCCCGATGCGCGCGCGTGGCACGCCATCGCCGACCGCATCGATCGTGCCCATGCCGTCGCTGTGCGGAATGATGCGCGGGAACGGCAGGGTGGTGCTGCGCAGGCCGCCGCGCGATTTCACGTCCGACGGATTGACGCCGGACCACTGGATGCGCACGCGGACTTCGCCGGCGGCCGGCTCGGGCATCGCCATGTCGGCGACCTGCAGGACCTCGCGCGCGGGGCCGGTGCGTTCGTAGAAAGCGGCTTTCATGGGCAGGCAGTCTAGTGCCTGGGCACGGCGCTTGCGGCCTGCAGGCGAAAAGCCCCCGCTACAGCGCCTCGATGCGCCCGGGATCCGGATCGCGCAGCCATTCCGCGAATTCATCCGCCAGTTCCCGGCTCATCGCCACCGCCGCGCTCCAGGCCTTCACCCGTGCCTGCAGGTCGGTGCCGTAGCGCGTGAAGTCGGTGCGGTCCGGCAGCTTGGCGTTCGGCAGCCGCGCCACCCATTCCAGGTCGGGCGCGAGCACCAGCATGGCGTCCAGCGCCGGAGTGGCGAGGTGGCGCTTCTTCCACGGCTTGTCCAGCCAGCCGGGTACCACCGCCTTCTGGAAGTGCGGGTACAGCACGATGCCGGCCTCGCCCGGCGCACGGTAGGCCAAGTGCAGGTGGTAGTCGGTGATGCCGCCGTCCCAGTAGGCGCCCGGCGGCGCGCCAGGGATGTCGTGCACCGCGTTCAGCACGAAGGGGATCGAGCAGCTCGCCTGCAGCGCCGGCCGGAAATTGGCCTCGGTCAGCGGCACCTGCCGCGTGCGGTAGTCGGCGGTGTCGAACGGCAATGCCGTGGCGCCGCCGTCCTGCGGCGAGGAGAACACCACCCGCTCCAGCCAGGCGCCCATGGCCTTGCGGCGGATACCGTTGGCGAGGAAGGCGCCGAGGTAGCCCAGCGGCGTGCCCAGCCGGTGCTCGCGCCCCAGCACGTGGCGGCCGCGCGAGGTGACGATGTGCAGCCGGTAGCGCGGGTGCGACAGCACTTCGCCGATGCGCCCGCCGTAGAACGATTCCAGGTTCAGGCTGAAGCGTTCGCTGACGTGCCGCGCCGTCGGCGCCTTGCGCCCGGGCTCCAACTCGTACTCCTGCGCGATGTAGTCGCGCTCCAGCCGCTCGAAGGCCGGCACCGGGTCGCGCAGGCAGGCGGTGGCCATGCGCCATGCGCCGATCGAGGCGCCCACCAGCTGCACCGGGTGCGTGGTGGCGGCCAGCCATTCGCCGAACAGGAAGCGGTCCAGCGGACCGAGCACCAGCCCCTTCGGGCCGCCGGCGGCGGCGGGCACGATGCCGACGTCCTCGGGCTTGAGGCCGTTGCGTTCGATGTGGCGTTTGGCGGCGGGGCCAGCGTACAGGCGCAGGGCGGGCATGGCCGCGATTGTCGCGGCTCGGCCGTGGCGGGCCGTGCCGGGACCACATGCGCATCTGCAAGAATGGGCCGGCCCACGTCCATCCGCATGCTGACGCACGACCTCCTCACCCGCCTGTGCCATGCCCGCGCGCGCCTGCGCACGGAGCTGGAACCGCCGTCCCCGGTCGCGCGGATCGCGGGCGACGCGGGCCTGTCCACGGCGCACTTCATCACGCAGTTCGCGGCCGTGTTCGGCGAGACGCCGCTGCAGTGCCGCACCCGCGCCCGGCTGGACCTGGCGCGCGACCTGCTCGCGTGCGGCGACCAGCCCGTCACCCAGGTCTGCCTGGCGCTGGGCTTCGCCAACATGGGCAGCTTCTCGCGGCTGTTCCGGCGGCGTTTCGGCACGGCGCCGCGCGTGTACCGCAAGACGGCCATGCCGGCCGCGGTCCCCGACTGCATCGGCCTGATGAACGCGGCATTGGCGGGGCAGCGAAATTTTGGCGAAGTCGCTGTCGCCGAACCAGGGCACCATGGGCGCGATTGACGGCACATCGAAGAGGACCCCATGCGCATCAACATCAACAGCATCTACGTCGACGACCAGGACAAGGCGCTGGCCTTCTACACCGGAGTGCTCGGCTTCGTGAAGAGCCGCGAGATCCCGGTCGGCGAATTCAGGTGGCTCACGCTGCGCTCGCCGCAGGGCGGCGACACCGAACTCTCGCTCGAGCCGAACGCCAACCCGATCGCGCGCACCTACCAGGAAGCGCTGATGGCGGCGGGCATCCCGATCACCGCGTTCCAGAGCGACGACATCGAGGCCGAGGTGAAGCGCCTGCGCGTGCACGGCGTGAGCTTCACCGTGGACCCCAAGCGCAGCGGCCCGGTCACCATCGCGGTGTTCGCCGACACCTGCGGCAACCTGATCCAGATCTACCAGGCGCACGGCGAAGGGTCCGGCTGACTTCGTCTTTTCCTGAGTTTTCCGCAGATTAACTCTGCTTTTCTCTTGGGGGATTTGCGGCTACCCTGTGCGCTGCACTCGATTTTCCAAGGAGACTCTCATGAAGAAGGCATTGGCTCTTGTCGCCGTCGTGCTGTCGCTCGGCCTGACGGTGGCCACGATGGACGCGGAAGCGAAACGGCTGGGCGGCGCACGCTCCAGCGGCATGCAGCGCCAGCAGACCACGCAGCCGGCTACGCCGCAGAACGCCCCCGGCGCACCGGCGCAGGCGGCACCGGCAGCGGCAGGCACGGCGGCCGGCGCCGCCGCCGCGGCACCCAAGCGCAGCTGGATGGGACCGCTCGCCGGCCTGGCCGCCGGCCTCGGCCTGGCGGCGCTGGCCTCGCACTTCGGCTTCGGTGCCGGGCTGGCCAACATCATGATGATGGTGCTGATCGGCGTCGCCGTGATGGCGGTGATCGGCATGGTGATGCGCAAGCGCGCCGCCGCGGCGAATCCGTCGCTGGCAGGCGCGGGCGCCGGTGCCGGCGACCCGATGCGCCGCGAGCCGGTGCTGGGCGGCAGCGGCACCCGCATCGGCTCGGCGCTGGGCGGCGGCATGCCGGCGGCCAGCACGCAGGCCACGGCCATTCCGGCCGGCTTCGACACCGCCGCGTTCTCGCGCAACGCCAAGGAGCAGTTCATGGCGCTGCAGGCGGCCAACGACGCGCGCGACGTGCAGCGCCTGCGCGACTACCTGACGCCGGAGATGTTCGAGGAAGCCCGCGCCGAGGTCGAGGCGCGCGGCGACGCGGCGCAGCGCACCGAGGTGTTCGGGCTGGAGGCGCAGGTGCTGGAAGTGGCGGAAGAGGCCGACCGCTACATCGTCAGCGTGCGTTTCACCGGCAGCGTGCGCGAGCAGCCGGGCGCGGTGCCCGAGGACCTGGACGAGGTGTGGCACCTGACCAAGCCGCGCACCGGCTTCGGCGGCTGGCTGATCGCCGGCATCCAACAGGTCGCGCCCGCCGCGTAACGCACTCTCAGCCGGGCACAGCTTCCAGCATCCGCTGCACCAGCGGGTGCTGGATGCGGCGCTCGGCGGAGATGAGATAGAAGGTCTCGACCAGCTCGGGGCTGTCGCCCAGCAGCACGATCCCGCGGTCCGCCAGCAGCTCCTGGCGCGACCAGTCCGAAGCCGGGAAGGCGCCCATGCCGCTGCGGCCGAACGCGGCCAGCAGCGCACTATCTTCGAACTCGCCCGCCACGCGCGGGCGCAGTCCGTTGCGGTCCAGCCATTGGTCGATGCGCGGGCGCACCGCCGTGTGGCTGGTCGGCAGCAGCAGCGGCATGTCGCCCAGGCAGGCCGGAAACGGCCGCGGCTTGCGGCTGACCATGCTGGCCGGCGCGAACCATGCCAGCGGCGCTTCGCCCAGCCGGTGGCTGTACAGGCGCAGGTTCGGGTTGGACGGCGCGGCACGGTCCGACAGCACCGCGTCCAGCCGATGCAGCGCCAGGTCGGCCAGCAGCCGGTCGAACTCGTCCTCGTGGCACAGCAGCCGCGCCGCGCCGTCGGCCACCACCGGCAGCAGCAGGTGCCGCACCACCAGCTTGGGCAGGCCGTCGGACATGCCGACGCGCAGCCGCAGGCCCTGGCCGGTGGCTGCGTCGCGCACCGCGCCGGGAAGCTCCTCGCCCAACTGGAAAATCTGTTCCGCGTAGGCCATCGCCGCCTCGCCCGCGTCGGTGAGGGCGAGCGCCCGGCCGGCCGGCTTGAACAGCGCATGGCCGAACGACTGCTCCAGCACGCGCACCTGCGCGCTCACCGTCTGCACCGCCATACCCAGGCGCTCCGCGCCGCGCGCCATGCCGCCTTCCTTGGCGACGACCCAGAAGTAGTAGAGGTGGTGGAAGTTGAGGGGAGCTGCCATGCGGCGACGGAAGTGCCGGCGATTGTAGGGCGGCCCCGGCGCCGCGCCGGCGCGTCCGTCGTCAGGCCTTCATCTGCCGCGCGAGCTGCACGGCTTCCATCGCGCCCGCCGCCGCGTTGCGGATGTGGCGCTGCGTCTCGGTCGGCAGCTCCGCCGTGTTCAGGCCGTCCCACTTGTTTCGGCCCTTGACCGACAGGTTGTAGTAGACCGACACGCCTTCGCGCAGCTTGGCGGCGCGCTGCTCGGGGTCGAGCTTCAGGTGGCCGATCTTGCCGATGGCCCACTTGGCGCCGTGCTTCATGTACAGCGCCGCGGCGAACACCGCCTGCACCGGGTCCTCGGGATCGTCGAGGCCCAGCCCCCTGGCGGTGGCGGGCTCGAACTGCGCCAGGCCGAGGTTGGGCGTGCCGTCCTTGCTGGCGCCCGAGCGCGGGATCCAGGAGGTCTCCGCCTCGATCACACCGTACAGGTCGTGGTAGCTCAGCCCGACGTCGCCCAAGCCGGCTTTCTCGGCCGCGGCGCGCGCCAGCAGGATGCGCGAGGGCTCGTCCAGCGTTTCCACCGGCTTGCCGCCCCAGCGCACGGTGCTGAATTTCAGGCGCGAACGCACCTTGTCTTCGGATGCCGACCTGAAGACGGACTTCTTCGCGATGGCGGCAACGGCGTCCTTCGCAGCCGCCACCGGCGGCATGGCAACCTGCCTCGACAGCACGGACGCGTGCGCCGCGGGCACTGCAGGCACCGGGACCTGCCTCGACGTGGGTGCGACGCTGCCGATGACGGCAACGCATGCAACGGAACTGGCGAGGACGGTCTGGGTGAAGCTCTGCATCGTGATGTAGGCCCGTGTTGACGAGTGTGTAGGAGGGCTCTGGTAGACAGGTAGGAGCCAGCGAAGTTCTAAGCTCTGCACGGGCATATTCGCGCTTTCGGCTGCGGATGTGCCCCGATGAACTGGGCAGTGCGCACGATGGCGGCCGGTACAATCGCCGGCCCGTATGAGACCAATGGCGCGAACCACGCGCCGCCAGCGCCATGACATTCCTCCTCTCCCACCAAGTGCTCGACAATGTGCTGAAGAAGCGCGGCATCAAGTCCAATGACCTGGCGGGAATCGACCGGCTCTTCGGTGGCGCCGACGGCTACTACTGGTACCACACCATGCGGCACATGTGCCCGCGCGGCCACGAGATCGTGTGGGACAGCAAGGAGGCCATCCGCAAGGCTCTGCAGAAGCACGAGAACGAAACGGCTGCCGAGGACGAGGTCAAGCCTCAGCCGCTGAAGGACGAGCACCTGGCGGCGATCGCTTCGGTGCTGTCGCTGGACGGGCCCGGCTGAGGGGTCGTCGGCAGCGGACTACGCGCGGACTGCCCGCGTTCGGGGCCCGGTGCGCGCGGCAGGCGCGTATCTTGAATGCATCCCACCATTCAAGGAGAACACCCATGGCCCAGACCCAGCAGGACGCGACCGTGCTGCTCGATGACGACCACAACGCCGTGGTGCGGCTGTTCGAGCAGTACAAGGCGGCACACGACGACAACCGCAAACGCATGCTCGCGCAGCAGATCTGCCAGGAGCTTCTCGTGCACATGCAGATCGAGGACGAGATCTTCTATCCGGAATTCCGCCGCGCCACCCGCGACGAAGCGCTGATGAGGGACGCGACGCACGAGCACGCCGAAGCCCGCGAGCTGATCGCCAGGCTGCAGGACACGCCGACTGACGCGCACCTGATGCTGGAGCTGGAGCACGCCATCCTGCACCACGTGAACGACGAGCGCGAGAAGATGTTCCCCGAAGCCCGCAAGGCGAAGAACCTCGACCTCATGCAGCTGGCGCAGCAGCTGGAGGCGCGCAAGACGGAGCTGATGGCGGGGCATCCGGCCTGACATCCGCCTGGCACGGCAAACAGGGCCGAATCTGCCCGGTATCGCCCCTAGAGTCGGGCGATGCCGAACGACCATCTTGTTTTCTACGTCAAGCTCTTCGTCAAACCCGGATGCGAGCAGGAGTGGCTGGCCGCGGTCCGGGAGATCATCGAAGCGATGTCGAAGGAGGAGTCCTTCGTCTCCTGCCACCTGCACCGGGATGCGCACGACCCGACGCTCTTCACGCTGTACGAGCGATGGACCGAGCCGAGCGTCGAGGCCTTCCTGGCCCACCAGATGAAGCCCTACCGCGTCGCCTACGACGCCAAGCTCGAACGGCTGCTGCAACGCCCGAGGGAAGCGCAGATCCTCGTGCCGCTCGGAGCGTGGCACGCTTAGCGCCTGGGGTGCTCCAGGAAGAAGCGCAGCATCTGCGCGCTTGCGTCCGGCCCGGCCGGGTCGGTGTAGGTGCCCTTGCTGCTGCCGCCCGACCACGCATGGCCGCTGCCGTGCACCACCCAGTGCTCGGCCAGCACCGCGCCGTCGGACGCGCGGTGCACGCTGCGCGTGTAGCTGCGCCCGCTCGCGGCGCGCTGCCGGTCGACCTGCGGGGCGCCGCCGGTGGCGCCGGCGCTGGCGCTCAGCACGTGCCGCCCGTTGTCGGGGTGCACGGTGGTGTCCGCGTCGCCATGGAACACGATGGTCGGCATGTTCGGTGGCGTGGAGGTGGACGTAGAGGTGGCCGCGGCGGCGCCGTTGCGCATGGCCGCCAGTGCGGAGGGCAGGTCCTTCGCGGCGCCTGAGGCCAGGCCGGAGTGCACGCCGACGGCTGCGTACAGGTCAGGGTAGGCGTCGCCCAGGATGGCCGCCATGGCGCCGCCGGCGGACAGGCCAGCCACGTACACGCGGGCCGCATCGATGCGGTGCTGCGTCATCACCTGCCGGGTCATGCCGGCCAGCAATGCCGGTTCGCCGCGCCCGCGCTGCTGGTGGCTGTGCTTGAACCAGTTCCAGCAGCGGTGCGGGTTCGCCTGTGCTGACTGCGCGGGATAAAGGACAAAGCAGCCGGCGGCGCGGGCCGCATCGTTCATGCGCGTGCCGGCCGCGAAATCGTCGGGGTCCTGCGTGCAGCCGTGCAGCATCACGATGAGCGGCAGCGGCTGGTCGCCCGCCTGGGGCGGAACGTAGAGCTTGTACTCGCGCGCGGTGCGTCCGTCGGCGTAGCGGCCGGACACGAACGTCCCTTCGCCGGCCGGTGGTGCCGATGGCGCGGGCGCTTCTCGCGGCTGTGGCGACGGGACTTCGCGCGCTTCGACGTCGAGCACGATGTCGTTCAGGGCGGGGCGCAGCGGTTCTTCCGCGGAGGCGGTGCCGGCGGTGGGTTTGCGCAAGGCCGCCTGGATGGCGGCGGTTGCGTCGCGCAGCTTGCCGGTGCGCACGAGCGCGGTGGCGTTCTGCATGAGGCGTTGAAAGTCGGGGCGCATGGGTCAGGTGTCTTGTTCGGTTCAGCGGATGCGTTTGCTCAACGCAGCCTTCACGGCGGGGCTGGCGTGCAGGGCACCCAGGACGGTGAGGGAAGAGATGGTGGCCAGCGCCAGCTCGGGTGTGACGTCCGGGGCGATGGTGGCGAGGCCGAGCACCCGGATGTCGAGCTGTTCGCCCTTGGCTTTCAGCGCCTGCAAATCCGCGTGGGCCAAGTGCAGCACGCCCAGCGTCAGCGTCTTGCGGGCCACGGCCTGCCGCACCGCGTCGCCATGCACGGCGAGCTGGTTACGCACTGCCGTGCGGATGAGGTCGGTGCGGTTGGCATAGAAGCCCTCCTGCACCAGCAGGTCGATCTGCCCCAGGTCGACACAGCCCAGGTTGATGGTGATCTTCTCGTCCTGTGGCTTGGGGGCGGTGCTCAGGGACTTGGTGCTCGGCTTCGGCATGGGGCCATGGTAGCACCTGTTGACCATCCACTTGGATGGTAAAACTGCGTAGGCGGCAGCGCCGCCCCTACCGCTCTTCCATCGCCCGCCGGTACAGCCCCAGGTACTGCTGAGCGCTTTCTTCCCAGCCGAAGTGCCGTGCCATCCCGTTCGCCTGGATGCTTCTCCAGCGCCGCGGATCGCGGAAGGCGGCGAACGCGCGGCCGAGCGCATCCTCGAAGCCGATCGCGTCGATGCGCTCCATCACGAAACCGGTGCCGCCCGCAGGGTCCTGCGCCGCATCCACCACCGAATCGCGCAGGCCGCCCACCGGCGCCACCAGCGGCGGCGTGCCGTAGGCCTGGCTGTACATCTGGTTGAGGCCACAGGGCTCGAAACGCGAAGGCATCAGGAAGCAGTCGGCGCCGGCTTCGATGCCGTGCGCCACCTCCTCGCTGAAGCTCACCGTCACCGCCACCTGGCGCGGCGACTGCTTCGCCGCGTCCTGCAGCGCCTGCTGCAGCCCGGGATCGCCCTGGCCCAGCACCGCAAGCTGGCCGCCTTGCGCCAGCAGCGCCTGCAATCCGCCCAGCACCAGGTCGATGCCCTTCTGCGCGGTCAGCCGGCTCACCACGCCGAACAGCATGGCTTTCGGATTGGCGGCGAGCCCGCAGCGCGCCTGCAGCGCCGCCTTGTTGCGCGCCTTGGCGTCGAGCGTGCCCGGGCCATAGGGCTGCGCGATCAGCTTGTCCTCTGCGGGGTTCCAGATGCGCGTGTCGATGCCGTTCAGGATGCCGGTGAGCTGCCCGGCGCGCGCGCGCAGCACGCCGTCCAGGCCGACGCCGAAGGCCTCGGTCTGGATCTCCCGCGCATAGCTCGGGCTGACCGTGGTGATCGCGTCGGCGAACTGCAGGCCGGCCTTGAGCATCGACAGATGCCCCCAGAACTCCACGCCGTCCATGCCGCGCCAGGCCTGCGGAATGCCCAGCATGTCGGCACTGTCCATACCGAACACACCCTGGAACGCCATGTTGTGGATGGTCATCACCGAGGCGGCCACCGGCTGCCCGCTGTTGCCGAACGCGCGCGCCTGCGCCAGGTACAGCGGCGCCAGGCCGCAGGGCCAGTCGTTGGCATGCACGACGTCGGCGCGCCAGTCGGCGATGGGCGAATGTTCGGTGCCCAGCAGCGCGGCGATGCGGCTCAGGAAACCGAAGCGCATGAGGTTGTCGTGGTAGTCGCGCCCGCCGCCGTCGACATACGGGCCGCCGGGGCGCTGGTAGAGGGCGGGGCAGGCGAGCAGCAGCAGGGTGACGCCGTTGTCCGTGCGCACCGGCAGCAATTGCGCCGCCGGCCACGGGCCATACGCAGGGATGTCCGCCGCGTCGCCGACTTCGCCGCTCACCTTCATGCCGCGGTAGGCCGGCATCAGAACGCGCACGTCGTGGCCCAGCGCCGCCAGCGTGGCGGGCAGGGCGGCGCTGACGTCGCCGAGCCCGCCGGTCTTCACATAGGGCGCGCACTCGGGCGTGGCGAACAGGATGTTCATGCGTTCGCCTCACCTTCCTCGGGCACCAGCACGGCGAACGGCAGGCCGCCGGCGCCCTCGAACAGCCGCGCCAGGTCCAGCCAGCCGTCGCCCTGCGCCAGCTCGGTGCGCACCGGCTTGCCGGTGAGCCAGTTGCGCCAGCGCAGGGCGCGGCGCGGGCCCGCGTTGTCGGGGTTCCAGTGCAGCCGCGTGCCTTCCCACAGCGCCGCGTCCCAGCGCGTGTCGTTGCCCTGGCACAGGGTGTACGTCAGGCGCGCCGCCACCACCAGCACCGTGTGATCGTCGTCATGTCGCGCATAGGCCACGGCGTGGTCCGCGGCCGGGCCTTCGACGCCGACCGCCGCATAGCCGCCGTCGCGGAACAGCGCCGCGCATTCGCGCCGCAATTGCAGCAGCCGCCAGGTCGCCAGCTGCTTGATGCGGCCGTCGGCCACGCCGTCCCACAGCGCGTGCCAGGCGGCGTCGCGCGGCCAGCCGCCGCGGTACAGGGCCTGCAGTTCCTCCAGCCCGTGCGCCAGCCGTTCGAAATCCACCGGCCGCCGGTTGTCCGGGTCGACCAGGCTGAAGTTCCATTGCTCGCAGCCCTGGTAGATGTCGGGCACACCCGGCGCGGTGAGCTTGAGCGCCAGTTGCGCCAGGCTGTTGCGAAAACCGAAGGGCGCGATGCGTGCGGTGAATTTCTGCAGCTCGTCGGCGAAGGGCTGGGTCGGCCCGGCGCGCAGCACGCCGTCGACGTAGCGCGCCAGCGCCTCCTCGTAGTCGGTGGCGGGGCAGGTCCACTGCGTGTGCCGCTTGGCTTCGCGCACCGCCTTCAGCATGCAGGCCTGCACGCGCTGGCGCAGGGTCTCGCGTTCAGCTTCATCCGCCGGCGCGGCGGGCCACACGCCCACCAGTGTCTGGAACAGCAGCCAGATGTCGTTGCGCGACGGCATCTCGCCCTTGTCGGATTGCGTCAGGTACAGCTCGCCCCAGCCGGCCCAGCGCTGCAGGCAGTCCTGCCACAGGCCGGGGTCTTCGGACAGCACGTTCAGCCGCGCGCGCAGGTCCTCGGAGCGCTTGCTGTCGTGCGTGGAGGTGCCCAGCATGCAGTGTGGCCGATGGCGCTGCCGCCCGTTGTTGGCGGCATGGAAAGCGGCGGTGGAAACGCCGAAGCTGCTCGGGTCGGCGCCGACCTCGTTGAGCGACAGCAGCGGCACGTAGCGGTAGAAGGCGGTGTCCTCCACCGCCTTGGCCATCACCGGCGCGGTGAACTGCTGCCAGCGCGTGACGAAGCGCAGGCGCGCCTCGGTGGGCATGTCCGCGGCTTCGCCTTCGCCCAGCAGCACCTCGCGCAGGTGGTCCAGCACCGTGGCTTCAGCCCCGCCCAGGCGGCGCTTGGCGGCGGCGATGGCCCAGTCCACGTGCTGGCGGTCCATGCCGCTGGCCGGCTCGCCGGCACGCAGGTAGGTGCGGTAGACCGGGAAGCAGGCGGCGACCTCGGCCAGCGCCACCCGCAGCCGGTTGCGCGTGAAGTCGCAGCGGCGCCGGTTGGCGCGCGTGAGCTGGTGCAGCGCCTGCGTCAGCCAGTTCAGGTCGCTGAACAGCGAGGTTTCGATGATCAGCTTCTTGCAGCGGTGCACCACTTCGTCGATGTCCGCGGACTCGCCGGTGAAGTCGCACCAGGCCTGCGTCAGCGGTTCGTCGTTGCGCGCGTCCACGAACAGGCCGTTGACCAGCGCGCCGAAGCGGTAGCCGGTGTCGCCGTGCACCGCCCAGCCTTCGGGCAGCTGCTCGTGCTCGGCCAGGATCTTCTCCACCAGCAGGTACAGCGCGCGCGGCTGCTGCCCGGCCACGACGGCCTGCTGCGCGTGGCGCGCCTGCAGCTGCGCGAAGTAGGCCTGCGGATCGCTCAGGCCGTCCGGGTGGTCGATGCGTAGGCCGGTGATCCAGCCGTCCTGCAGCCAGTGCAGGATCTTGCGGTGCGTGGCCTCGAACACCTCGGCGCGCTCCATGCGCAGCGCGGCCAGCGTGTTGACGTCGAAGAAGCGGCGGTAGTTCACGTCGTCGCTGGCCACGCGCCAGTCGGCCAGGCGGTAGGCCTGCGCCGAGATCAGGCGGTCCAGCGCGTCGAAGCTGGAGGAGTCGCCGGGCTGGCCGTTCAGGCGCTTGACGCAGCCGTCGATCCACTGCGCCAGCCAGTCGTGCCGCGCCGCCAGCCGCGCGAGCTGGCGCTTGTACACGCCGCTGTCGCGCACGCGGCCGCGCTGGGCGGCGTCGTCCGGTTCGTCGCGCCCGGGCAGGCGCGACAGCGCATCCAGCAGCGCGGCCACCACCGCGTGGCTGTCGCCCTCGCTGTCGTCGCGCGCCGGCGGCACCGGCAGCGCGGCGAAGATGTCCGGGTAGTGGCTGGGATCGATCGGGAAGCGGTGGTTCCAGTAGCGCAGGCCGAACTCGCCGCTCTCGGCGTTGAAATGCAGCTGGATCTCGCCGGCTTCCAGCACGCGGCCGTAGTGGTCGCCCAGCACCGGCAGCAGCACGCGGCCGGCCATCTCCGGCGCGGCCGGCTCCCATTCGATGTCGAAGGTCTGCGCATGGGCCGAGGCGCGGCCGTGTTCCAGCACGTCCAGCCACCAGCCGTTGTCCGCCTCCAGCACACCCATGTGGTTGGGCACCACGTCCAGGATCTGGCCCATGCCGTAACGCTTGAGCGCCTGGCACAGCTTGGCGTGCGCCGCCGCGTCGCCGACTTCCGGATTCACCGCGCTGTGGTCGACGATGTCGTAGCCGTGCGTGCTGCCGGGGCGCGCCCGCAGGTAGGGCGAGCTGTACAGGTGGCTGATGCCCAGCGCGTGCAGGTAGGGCAGGGCGCGGGCCAGATGCTCGAAGCCGAAGTCCTTGTGGAACTGCACGCGGTAGGTGCTGCCGGGCACTGCCGCCGAGTCCAGCGGCGGAACGCCGGCCTGCGCGATGTCGCCCGGCGCCGGCCCGCTGCGCTCGGCGCGCAGCACGGCCGCCAGCGACGCCCAGCGCGCGTCGCTGGCCAGCTCCTCCACGCCCACGCTCAGCTTGCGCCGCCAGTTCGGGAAGCGGTCTTCGGTGGTGCCGGGCACGTTGACCTGCAGCACCTGGCCGGTCACGTCCTCCAGTTGCACGCCGACCAGCCAGCAGGGCGTGCGCGCGAGGTAGGCATACACCGCGTCGACGAAGGCCTGCGTGGCGTCGGGCAGCGAGGTCGGCTGCACATTGACGCCTTCGGGCAGCAGGCCCTCGTACTGCAGCGCGAGCAGCAGGCGCGCGCGGTCTTGCGCGCGCGACAGCACCTGTTCTTCATGCGCCGCCTGGTCGGGGTAGAGCGCGAGGCGGGCCGACAGCTCGATGTCCTCGCCCAGCCAGAAGCCGCGCAGGGTCGGCAGGTCGTGCGTGCTGACCACCGCCAGCGCCTGCGGCAGCCATTGCGCGGGCGGGCGGAAGGAACCGTCCTCGGCGCGCTCGAACAGGAGCGGCCGGTACGACAGCAGACGGCCTTCGCGCATGGCGTCGCGCATGCGCGGCGCCACCACGCCCAGGTCCTCGCCGATCACCATGCACTGGTGGCGGTGGCTTTCCAGCGCCAGCACGCCCAGCAGGTCCTCCAGCGGATAGCTCACGTAGGTGCCGCCGTTGCCGCCGGTCCAGAACAGGCGCATCAGCGCCATCACGTGGTCCAGCCGCAGCGCGCCGCAGTGGCGCATGTTGGCGCGCACCGTGTCGATGAAGGGCTGCAGCCGCGCCGCGCGCAGCCGGCGCGGGTTCCACGGCGGCAGGCCCCAGTCCTGCCCCAGCGCGTTCAGCGCGTCGGGCGGCGCGCCGGCGCGCATGCCGTGCGCGAACAAAGCGGGCTGCATCCAGGTCTCGGCGCCGCCGCCGTTCACGCCCACGGCCAGGTCGCAGTACAGGCCGATGCCCATGCCGCGGCTGCGGGCGTAGCGCTGCGCCGATTCGAGCTGCAGTTCGGCCAGCCACTGCAGCCAGAAGCGGTAGGCGATGGCGGAAGCATGCTCGCGCTCGAACAGGCGAACCGCATCGCTCTCCGGATCGCGGTAGGCCTCGGGCCAGGCGGGCCAGCCCCACACGGCCGGATCGGCCGCATGCAGGTGCGCCTGCAGCGCCTCGAACACCGCATGCCGGCCCAGCGTGCCCGCGCGCTCGCGCATGAAGGCCTGGAAGTGCGCGCCGCGCGACTGCTCGGCGCGCCACTCGTGCTGTTCGAAGTGCCGCCACAGCAGCGCCAGGATCTCGTTCTTGGCGGCGGCCACGCCTTCGTAGTCCACCAGTTCGGTGTCGCGCAGCGCGCGTAGCCGCTCCTGGAACTCCTCGGACTGCAGCTTGCGCTGTGCTTCCTCGCTGCCGCCCAGTTCCACCAGGCTCTGCACGTCCAGGTAGATCGGGTTCAGCGCGTTGCGGCTGGACGGGCTGTACGGGCTGGCGCTGCCCGGGTTGTGCGGGAAGAGGGCGTGCAGCGGGCTCAGGCCGATGAAAGACGCGCCCTGCTGCGCGGCGGTGTCGACCAGCCGGCGCAGGTCGCCGAAATCGCCGACGCCCCAGTTGCGGGACGACCGCAGCGCATACAGCTGGATGGTGCAGCCCCACCAGCGCTCGCCTTCGTCCAGTGCGGGAGCCACCCAGCAACGGCGCGGTGCGACCACCAGCCGGCACCAGTCGGCCGTGCCCGCGATGGACAGTCGGTAGTAGCCCTCGGCCAGCGTGCCGGGCACGGTGATGACGCTCTGGCCGTGCTCGCCGCGGATCTCGCCGGAATGCAGCGGCGCAGTGCCGGCCGTCGCCTCTTCGGCGCGCAGCTCCCAGCCGCCGCCCAGGTGGCCGCTCCAGCGCAGGGCGATGTCCTCGCCCCGGCGTGCCACGTGCACCGGCGGCAGGCCGTCCGCCGGCGGCGCATCGTCCTCATGCACGCCCATGGCTTCGAGCGCCTGGCGCAGCACGTGGTCGGCCACGCGCTCCTCGCGCCCCCAGAAGCTGGTGTAGCGGTCGGCCACGCCATGGCGCGCCGCGCGATCCGCCATGGCCTGCGATGGGTCGCTCACAGCGTGATCTCCTCGCCCAGCGTCCAGCGCGCGGACCTTGCAGGCCATTGGCCGGCGGGCGCATCGGCCGGCCAGTTGTGGCTGAACACGGTTTGCGCCTCGACCGGGCCGAGGTGCTTGTCGGGTACCTGCAGCGGCTGCGCCGACAGGTTGAGTTCCAGGCTCAACATGCGGCCGTCGGTGTAGCGCCACTGCGCCGCGATGCCGCCGTCGCCGATGCGCTGGGCGGTGTGCTGGCCGTGCGCCAGCAGCGCCTGGCGCGGTGTGATCCATTGCGCGCGCGCGGCCAGCGCGCCGCGCACCAGGTTGAGCCAGCGGCGCCCATCTTCGGTATCCGCACGGTGCGCATCGGGCCGGCTCGCATCGAAGGTGTCGCCGCTGCAGGGATCGGGCAGGGGCGGACCGTCTTCGGCGGCATGGCCGAACTCGCGCTTGCGGCCTTCGCGCACGGCCTCGCGCAGGCTGCCCTGCCAATCGGCGAAATACAGGAAGGGCTCGGGCGCGCCGAACTCCTCGCCGAAGAACAGCATCGGGATCGCCGGCGTGAGCAGGGCCAGCAGCGTCGCCAGCGGCGCGGCCTCCTGCGGCACCAATTGCGACAGACGTTCGCCTCTGGCGCGGTTGCCGACCTGGTCGTGGTTGTGCGCGTAGTTGACCAGTGCGGTCAGCGGCTGCGGCTGCGCCGCGACGATCCGCGCGCGCGCGCCGCCGGGCTTGCGCGGCGCATGCTCGAACAGCATGCCGTGGCTGAGAGCGCGCGCCAGCAGGTCCAGCGGTCCATTGCCGTAGTCGTGGTAATAGCCAGAAGTCTCGCCGGTCAGCGCCACGTGCAGCGCGTGGTGGAAATCGTCGTTCCACTGCGCGTCGTAGCGGCCGGGCTCGGGCCGCGGCGCCAGCCACTGGTGGCCGTTGCGCTCGTTCTCCAGCACCAGGTGGACGTGCCGTCCCTGCGTGGCCTCGCGCACGGTGCGCGAGATCTCTTCCAGAATGTGCGGCTGGCCGTCGTCGATGATGGCGTGCACCGCGTCCAGCCGCAGGCCGTCGACCTGGAACTCGTTCACCCAGTACAGCGCGTTGTGGAGGAAGAAGTCGCGCACGGTGCGGCTGTCCTCGCCGTCGTAGTTGATGGCGGCGCCCCAGGGGCTGTCGTGCGTCCTGGAGAAAAACGGCGGCGCGTAGCCGGCGAGGTAATTGCCGTCCGGCCCGAAGTGGTTGTAGACCACGTCCAGGAACACCATCAGGCCCAGGCGGTGCGCCTGCCGGATGAAGTTCTTCAACTGCTCCGGCGTGCCGTAGGGGGCATGCGGCGCGAACGGCAGCACGCCGTCGTAGCCCCAGCCGAAGCGGCCGGGGAAATCCGACAGCGGCATCAGCTCGATGGCCGTGACGCCCAGCGTCTTCAGCCCTTCGAGGCGGCGCGCCGCTGCATCGAAGGTTCCTTCCGGCGTGAAGGCGCCGACGTGCAGCTCGTACAGCACGACCTGGTGCCAGGGCCGGCCGCGCCAGCCGTCGTCCCATTCGAAGGCCAGCGGATCGACCAGTCGGCTGGGCTGGTGCGGGCCCTCGGGGTTGTGGCGCGAGGCCGGGTCGGGCACCAGCAGCTTGCCGTTGATGCGCCACTGGTACAGCGTGCCGGCGGCGGCTTCGGACGCGGTGCACTCCCACCAGCCCTGCGCGTCGCGGCCGGCGGAGATCAGGCGCGGTTCGCCGCCCGCGGTGGTGTGCAGGGCCAGCTCGGCCTGCTCGGCGGCCGGCGCCCACAGCCGAAACGTGGCGCCGCCGCCGGCATGCAGCCGGGCGCCGAAAGGCATGTCGTGCGCACAGCGCATCGCTTCACTCCTGGGGAACTTGCGTGAGCAGCGCCATGGAGTGCGACGGCAGCTGCAAGGTGCTCTTGGGTCCGTGGCCGCGCGCTTCTTCTTCGGCGAAATGGCCTTCGCTGGTCAGCACGCGCAGCTTCCATTCGCCAGTGTGGCAGGGCAGCTCGGGCACGGTGAAGGACACGTCCTCGGCGGTGGCGTTGAACACCAGCAGCACCGAGCGGCTGGCAACGCCATCTCCGCCGTCGGGCGCGAACTTCGCATCCAGCACCGCGGCCACGCAGCGCACGGCGGGGTTGGTCCATTCCTCTTCCGTCATCGGAAGGCCCCAGACGCTGTACCAGGCAATGTCGCGGCGCTCCTGTTCGTCCGGCTGGCCGCTCAGCCAGTCGTTGCGCCGCAGCACCGGCAACTCGCGCCGCAGCTGCATCAAGGCCGCGGTGAAGCCGACCAGCGGATCGTTGCGCCGCGCCTCGCTCCAGTCGAACCAGCTGACCGGGTTGTCCTGGCAATAGGCGTTGTTGTTGCCGCCCTGCGTGCGGCCCATCTCGTCGCCGCCCAGCAGCAGCGGCACGCCGCGCGACGAAAAGAGGGTGGTGAGGAAGTTGCGCTTCTGCCGCTCGCGCAACGCGTTGATGGCTTCATCGGCGCTCGGGCCTTCGGCGCCGCAGTTCCAGCTGCGGTTGTGGCTTTCGCCGTCGCGGTTTTCTTCGGCGTTGGCTTCGTTGTGCTTGTCGTTGTAGCTCACCAGGTCGTGCAGGGTGAAGCCGTCGTGCACGGTGATGATGTTGACGCTGGCCGATGGCTTGCGGCGCGACGGGCCGTACACGTCGGCCGAGCCGCACAGGGCCGCCGCGAAGTCCGGCAGGCTGCCTTCGGTGCCGCGCCAATAGTCGCGCACGCGGTCGCGGTAGTGGCCGTTCCACTCGGCCCAGCCGGACGGGAAGCCGCCGACCTGGTAGCCGTAGTCGCCCAGGTCCCAGGGCTCGGCGATCAGCTTCACGCGCTTGAGCACCGGGTCCTGCGCCACGGCGGAGAGGAAGGGGCTGCGGTGCTCGTAGGCGCCGGAGCCGCTGCGCGAGATGGCCGGCGCCAGGTCGAAGCGGAAGCCGTCCACGTGCATCTCTTCCACCCAGTAGCGCAGGCTGTCCATGATGAGGCGCAGCATCGCCGGGCTGCTGCTGTCCAGCGTGTTGCCGGTGCCGGTGTAGTCCAGGTAGTGCCGGTTGTCCTCGGTCAGGCGGTAGTAGCCGGGGTTGTCGATGCCTTTGAAGCACAGGGTGGGGCCCAGGTGGTTGCCCTCGCAAGTGTGGTTGTAGACCACGTCCAGGATCACCTCGATGCCGGCCGCGTGCAGCGCCTTCACCATGCGGCGGAATTCGTCGATGCCGCCGTTGCTGCCGACGTAGCGCGGCTCGGGCGCGAAAAAGCCGATGGAGTTGTAGCCCCAGTAGTTGCCCATGCCGAGGTCGATCAGGCGCCGCTCGTCGTTGAAGGCGTGCACCGGCAGCAGCTCCACCGCCGTCACGCCCAGCTTCTTCAGGTGCGCGATGGCCGGCTCCGACGCCAGGCCGGCGAAGGTGCCGCGCTGCGCTTCGGGCACTTCCTCCATCTGCCTGGTGAAGCCGCGCACGTGCACTTCGTAGAACACGCTGTGCTCCAGCGGGATGGCCGGGTGCGTGTCGCCTTCCCAGTCGAACGCCGGATCGACCACCACGCACTTGGCCGCGCCGGCGCCGTTGTCCATGGTGTCCATGTGCAGGTCGCGGTCCTCGTGGCCGAGCGGGTAGGCGTACTGCCAGGCCGCGCCGCGCAGCGGCCGGTCGATGGCGCGGGCGTACGGGTCCAGCAGCAGCTTGTGCGGGTTGCAGCGCAGGCCGGCGTCCGGCTCGTACGGCCCGTGCACCCGCAGGCCGTACAGCGCGCCCGCGCCCAGGCCGGGCACGAAGCCATGCCACACGTCGTCGGTGCGCGCCGCCAGCGGCAGCCGGCGCAGCTCGCGCGTGCCGGTGTGGTCGAACAGGCACAGCTCCACGCGGTCGGCGATGGCGGAGTGCACCGCGAAGTTCACGCCGCCCTCGCGCAGGGTCGCGCCCAGCGGCCAGGCCTGCCCGGGCTCGCAGCGTTCGGGCAGCGCCTCGCCGGGGATGGCGGGGCTGGCGGTTGCGGGGCCGGTGGTGGCGGGCGGTTCGCGGTGTTCGGCGACGGCCTCGGCCGTCATGCAAGCACCTCCAGCGGCGGCCGCTGGCCGGCCGGCGCGCGGCGGGCGGTCGCGAGGTAGGGCGAACTGATCGTCTCGCGCTGCGGGAAGTAGCCGGCCGGCACCACCACGATGCCGCTGTCGGTGACGTGGAAGCGCCGGCTGTCGCGCTCCAGGTCGTGGCCGATGCGCTCGCCGGCCGGCACGTCGTTGTCCTGGTCGATGATGGCGCGGCGCACCTGGGCGCCGCGGCCGATGCGCGAGCGCTCCATCACGATGCACTGCTCCAGCCGCGCGTTGGGCTCCACCAGCACCGAGCGGCGCAGCATGGCGTGGTCCAGCGTGGCGCCGTCGACGATGCTGCCCGAGCCGACGATGGAGCGGTGGATGACGCCGTTCTCGATCTGCGCCGATTCGGCCTGGTCCGGGCTGGCATAGATCGGCCAGTGCTTGTTGCTCATGCGGAATTTCGGCGCCGCGCCCAGCGTGTCGAAGTGCGCCTGGAAATACGCGTCGATGGTGCCGACGTCGCGCCAGTAGGCCTTCTCTTCGTAGGGCTCGGTGCCGGGGATGGTGTTGGTGGCGAAATCGTACGCCACCAGCTTGTGGCTCTTCACCATGGACGGCAGGATGTGCTTGCCGAAATCGCTGTCGCCGCTTTCGTGCATCCTGCGCAGCTGCGCCAGCAGCACGTCGGCGTTGAAGATGTAGTTGCCCATCGAGGCCAGGGCGTGCGTTTTGCTGCCGGGCATCGGGTCGGCGCTGGCAGGCTTTTCCTTGAAGTCGACGATGCGGTGATCGTTGTCGATTTCCACGATGCCGAACTGGTTGCACTCGGCCAGCGGCACGGGCAGGGTGGCGACGCTGGCGTGCGCGTTGCTCGCGATGTGGAAGTCGATCATCTGCCGCACGTCCATGCGGTAGATGTGGTCGGCGCCGAACACCGCCACGATGTCGGGCTGCACGCTCTCGATCAGGTGGATGTTCTGGTACACCGCGTCGGCCGTGCCCTGGAACCAGGCCGGACCGTGGCGCATCTGCGGCGGCACCACGGTGATGAAGTGCTGCGGCATGAAGCGCGCCATGGTCCAGGTCTGGCGCACGTGCTCGATCAGCGACTGCGATTTGTACTGCACCAGCAGGTAGATGGAATAGATCTCGCTGTTGACCAGGTTGGACAGCACGAAGTCGACGATGCGATGCTTGCCGTTGAAGGGCACCGCCGGCTTGCAGCGGTCGGCGGTCAGCGGGTGCAGGCGCGAGCCTTCGCCGCCGGCCATGATGAAGGCCAGCACGTTCTTATTGGCGGGCATGGAATTCTCCCGAGGCGATGTTGTCTTGTTGTGAAGGTGGACGGTTCGACAGGAACAGCGTGCCCAGCGGGGGCACGGTGAGCGTGGCGCTGGCGGGCCAGCCGCCCAGCGCCCGGGGTGCGGCTTCGATGCGGCCCAGGTTGCCGACGCCGCTGCCGCCGTAGGTGCCGGCGTCGCTGTTGAGCAGCTCCCACCAGGTGCCGGCTTCCGGAAAGGCCAGGCGCAGCCCGTGCCGCGGCTCGGCCGTGAGGTTGCACACGGCGACCACCATGGCGTCGCCCTGCGCGCAGCGGCGCACGAAGGCCAGCACGGTGGGCTCGTGCCGCTCGAACGACAGCCAGGCGAAGCCGCGGCCGTCGAAATCGCTGGCGTGCAGCGCCGGCAGGCGGCGGTACAGCGCGTTGAGGTCGGCCAGCCAGCGCGCCACGCCGGCATGCAGCGGCCGCGCCCACAGGTACCAGTCGAGCGTGCGCTCGTGGTGCCATTCCTCGATCTGGCCGAACTCACCGCCCATGAACAGCAGCTTCTTGCCGGGGTGCGCCCACATCAGGCCGTACAGCGCGCGCAGGCCGGCGAAGCGCTGCCACTCGTCGCCCGGCTGTCGGCCCAGCAGGCTGCCCTTGCCGTACACCACCTCGTCGTGCGACAGCGGCAGCACGAAGTTCTCGTCGAAGACGTAGACGGCGGAAAAGCGGATGTCGTCGCCGTGCCAGTGGCGAAAGAAGTGCGGGCGCGACACGTAGCGCAGCGTGTCGTTCATCCAGCCCATGTTCCACTTCATGCCGAAGCCCAGGCCGCCGTTGTGCACCGGCCGGCTGACGCCGGGCCAGGCGGTGGACTCTTCGGCGATCATCTGCACATCGGGGAATCGCGCGTACACCGCGCTGTTGAGGTCCTGCAGGAAGCGCACCGCTTCGTGGTTCTGGTTGCCGCCCTGTTCGTTGGGCAGCCATTCACCGGGCGCCCGCGCGAAGTCCAGGTACAGCATGGAGGCCACGGCGTCGACGCGCAGCCCGTCGAAGTGGTAAGCCTCCAGCCAGAACAGGGCGTTGCTGACCAGGAAGTCGCGCACCTCGTAGCGGCCGTAGTTGAAGATCAGGCTGTTCCACTGCGGATGGAAGCCCAGGCGGGGGTCGGCGTGCTCGTACAAGGCCGTGCCGTCGAAGCGCGCCAGCGCGTGCGCATCGGCCGGGAAATGCGAGCCGACCCAGTCCAGGATGACGCCGATGCCGCGCTGGTGCAGCGTGTCGACCAGCGCCATCAGGTCCTGCGGCGTGCCGTAGCGCGCGGTCGGCGCGAAGTAGCCGGTGCACTGGTAGCCCCAGGAGCCGTAGAACGGATGCTCGGCGACCGGCAGCAGTTCCACGTGCGTGAAGCCCATGGCTTCGCAATGCGCGGCGAGGCGCAGCGCGATGTCGCGGTAGTTGAGGAAGCGGCCGTCCTCCTCGCGCTGCCAGGAGCCCAGGTGCACCTCGTAGATGGACATCGGCGCGGTGTGCGACTGGCGCTGCGCGCGCGTGGCCATCCACTCCTGGTCGCCCCAGTCGTAACCCAGGTCCCAGACCTGCGAGGCGGTGCCGGGCGGGTGCTCCATGCGGAAGGCGTACGGGTCCGCCTTGTCGAACCAGTGGCCCTGCGCGTCCTGGATGCGGTACTTGTAGAAATGGCCCGGCCGCGCGTTGGCGACGAAGCCGCTGAAGCGGCCGCTGCCGTCGGGCAGGCGTTCCAGCGGTTCGCAGTTCCAGCCGTTGAAGCTGCCGATGATGCCGACGCTGCGCGCATTGGGCGCCCACACGGTGAACCAGGTGCCGCCGGGCGTGCAATGCGCGCCCATCACCTCGAACTGGCGGTGGTGGTGGCTGGCCGCGCGGGCGACGGCAGAGCTGCCATTGCGCGGCTTCGCGGCTTGCGGGTCAGGTGGCTCCGTCTGCGAGAAAGAGGGCATCATGGCCGGGACTCGTTATGAGTCGGCCATTGTGTTTGCGCGTGTATCTGGAACGTGAAGGAAGGTCCGATCACACCGCGTAGGCAGTGGCCTACATCTGGAATCAATTGCTGCGGTCAGCGTGCTGCTGCTGTGTCACAGCCTTGATGCCGCCTCCACCGCCAGCTGGAAAACACCTGCGCGCCCTGGTGCTGCGCACCGACTGCGGCACCCCTGCTTCTCCTACAAACTTGTCCCGAGTGCACGCGGAGCATGGGTGCTTCACTGTTGTGGCACGAGGCGAACATCATGCGCTTGGCAACCCGGCTATTGGTCCTGCTCAGCCTGTCGGCTGCCGGCCTCGCGCCGCAGCTTGCCGCGGCCGAGAAGCAGACCGTCTGCACCATCACCATCAATTCGGCCGACGAGCAGAAGGTGTTCCGGCGCTTCCTGCCGGAAGACAAGTACCAGTTCGTCGAGCTGGTCGAGCGCAACCGCACCGAATGGCTGGCTTCGGCCTGCCAGGCCAAGGTGTCCTGCGACGTGCTCATCGTCTCGGGCCACTACGGCGAGGGCAACGAGTTCTTCTCTGAAGCGCTGGACGTGCGCGATTCGCTCTCCATCGGCGAGCTCGAACGCGTCTCCTGCTCGGGCTCGTGCCCGAGCCTGTTCGCCAACCTGAAGGAGGTCTACCTCTTCGGTTGCGACACGATGAACCCGCACGCCCAGCACACCGTCTCGCCCGAGATCGCGCGCAGCTTCGTGCGCGAGGGCCGCTCGCCCGCCGAGGCCGCCCAGCTCGCGCGCTCGCTGGAGGCGCAGCGCGGCGAGAGCAGCCGCGACCGGATGCGGCTGGTGTTCAAGGACGTCCCGGTGATCTACGGCTTCTCCTCGGCGGCGCCGCTCGGCCCGGTGGCGGCGTCTTCACTGCACCGCTACTTCCAGTCGGCGGGCAGGGCCGACATCGGCAAGGGCCGCCCCAGCGGCCGCCTGCTGCAGCAGTTCTCACAGCAGGGCCTGGTGGCAGCACGCGGCATGTCCGCCGGCGACGCCCTCTCGCCCTTGCGCCAGGACGTGTGCATGTTCGCCGACACCCGGCTGTCGGACGCGAAGCGGCTCGAATCGGTGCACGAACTGCTGCGCAGGCCGGCGGCGGAATCGCGCCTGCTGCTCGACCGCATGGAGCGCTACACGACGGCGCTCGACCGCAACACGCGGCAGCAGCCCGAGGTCGCGCAGGAGCTCTCGCGCATCGCCGCTGACGCGCCGACCCGCGAGCGCTATCTCGCATTCGCCCGCGACGCGGACGAGCCCAGGACGCGGGCGCGCATGGTCGACGTTGCGCACGCGCTGGGCTGGCTCTCGCAAGACGAGCGCCGCGCCGAGCTGGCGGCCATGTTCGGCGGGTTGCTGGCGCGCAAATCCAGCAGCGGCACCGACGTGGACCTGGCCTGCACCCTGAACAAGAAGCGCGAGCTCGACGGTTTGCTGGACGGCATCGCCGTGGCGGCGCCGCAGCGCGAGGACGTCGGCCACTCCGGCATCCTGGCCTGCATGGGCAGCGCCGACGCGCATGCGCGCATGCTCAAGGGGCTGGTCAGCCCGGCGGACGCGGACGTGCGCATCGCGCAGACTTACCTGGGGCACCGCCCGATCGCGGACGCGCAGGAGCTGCGCACGGTGACGCGCGCGATCGCCGCGATGAACGGCTCCGAGGTGCAGGCGCGCGCGCTGGACACCCTGGCGCGCCACTACCTGGCCGACCGCGAGAGCCTGGACATGCTCAAGCAGCTGTTCGCCAGCACCCGCTCGTGGCAGGTGCAGAACGCGATCGCGGGCGTGCTGATCCGCGCCGATGCCGGCTCTCTGGCAGGACGCGACCTGGTGCGCACGTTGCGTGAATACCGCCTGAAGGCGTCGCCGGGCGACAACATGGTGGACGCACTGATCCAGCGCCTGCAGCTGTCCCGGGCGGCGGGCCCGGACGCGACGACGTAACAGAGCAGACCGCGGCGCGTGGCTGTGGAATACTGCGGCGACCCGCAGAGCCGCAGTACCGCTCCATGCCCATTTCCAAGCCTTCCAAGCTTTCCAAGCTCAACCTCAGCAGGCTCGCCGCCGCGTGCCTGGCCGCTGCCATGGCCTTGCCCGCCATCGCCGCGCCCAAGACGGTGTGCACGATCACCATCAATTCGCCGGACGAGAAGGACACCTTCCGGCGTTTCCTGCCGCCCGGTGAGTACAACTTCGTGGAACTGGTCGAGCGCGGCCGTCCGGACTGGCTGGCCTCGGCATGCCAGCAGCGCGTAGCCTGCGACTCGCTCATCGTCTCCGGCCACTTCGACGGCGGCACCGAGTTCTACACGGACCGGCTCGACCAGAGCGAATACCTCACGGTGGAAGAGATGGAGCGCGCGTCGTGCAGCGACTCCTGCCCCGGTGTGTTCGCGCAGCTGAAGGAGGTGTACCTGTTCGGCTGCAACACGCTGAAGCCGGAGCCCGGGCAGACGCCCGCGGCCGAAGTGCTGCGCAGCCTGCTGCGCGCGGGCAACCAGCCGGCCGAGGCGATGCGCCTGGCCGGGCTGCTGGGCGAACAGCACGCCGAAAGCAACCGCGACCGCATGCGGCACATCTTCAAGGACGTGCCCGTCATCTACGGGTTCTCGTCCAAGGCGCCGCTGGGGCGCTATGCGGGCCCGCTGCTGGACCGTTACTTCGAAACGGCGCCGGCCGGCGAGATCGGCAGCGGCCGCACCAGCTCCAAGCTGCTGGCCCTGTTCGCGCCGAGCTCGATGACCGTGACCAACGGCCTGACGGCTGCGGAGCCGCAGGCCAGGCTGCGCGCCGACGCCTGCCGCTTCCTGGACACCCGCCTGACCGACCTGCAGAAGGTCGAGTTCATGCACCAGGTGCTGCGGCGCAACATGGCCGAGGTGCGGATGTTCATGGGCCACCTGGAACGCTACATGGCGTCCATCGGCCCGGTGCAGCGCACGAAGCCCGAGACGGCCGCGGCGTTCGCGGCTATCGCTGCGGATGCGACGGCGCGGGACCGCTACATGATCGTCGCGCGCGACGCCGAGGAAGCCGCCGCGAGCGTGCGCATGATGGCGCTGGCGCGCGGCATCGGCTGGCTGACGCCGGGCCAGGAACATGCCGAGTTCATGCGCATGCTGGGCGACCGGATCAGGCGCGATGCGGTCGGCACGGACGAAGTGGACCTTGCCTGCGCGCGTGGGCGCGCGGACAACGATCCCGCGCTGCGGCCGCTGGCCGACGCCGCGCTGAAGTCCGGCAAGGTGACGTCGGCCGCAGCGGCGGCCTGCCTGGGCAGCACCGATGCACATGCGCGCGTGCTGCGCGCGTTGACGAGTGCGAAGGCAGAGGACGTGGCCGTTGCGCAGGCGTATCTGCGGCACCGGCCGCTGGCCGACGTGGGTGAGTTGCGCGCGGCGGCTTTGGCGATCGGCCGCATGCCCACGGGCGACGCGCAGGTGCGCGCGCTGGAGACGCTGGCGCAGCAGCGTGTGGCGGACGCGGACAGCCTGCGCGAAGTGGTGCGCCTGTTCCCGCGGGCCAGGTCGCTGCAGGTGCAGCGCGCAATCGCGGGTGTTTTGATCCGCGCGGACCATCGGCTGCTGGGGCAGCCGGATCTGGCGCAGTCGCTGCGGCAGCACCGGCTGAAGTCGCCGGATGGCGAGGATGTGATCGATGCGCTGATCCGGGTGCTGCAGGCGGGGTAGGGCGTGCGGCTGCGGCGCCGGCTGTATGCTTGGCTCATTGCCGAGCTGCGCACCGAAAGAGGCCGTAGATGGACGTCCTGTCGAAATTCCTCTCCAACGAGGCACTCGACACCCTCGTGGTGCCGGGCATCAGCCTCGCCTTCGTCCTGATCTTTTTCGCGCCGCTGCTTTTCGTGGCGCTGGTGTTCTGGATCTATTGCGCCGTGGCGCGGCGCAGCGTGACCGGCGTTGCCAGAAGCCTCAGCATTCTCTGGCTGTTCGCGTGCGTTCCCGCGGTGCTCATGATCCTGATGGGAGCGGCATTCAACTCGCGCAACGCCGGCTCGCTGTTCATCATTCCGATGTGGGTGGGGCTCGGCCTGCTCCTGCTGTGGATGCCTGTGGGGCTGAGGCGGCTGTTCGGGATCTCGCCGGCCTAGGGCATTCCACGCCGAGCAGCTTTTCCAGCAGCTCTGGTTGCACGCAGTTCGTTCGAGGTGCCCGCGAACACCATCCGCGTCCAGCCTTACTTCGGCAATGCCAGGAAAAACGATGCTCCGTCGCCCGGACTGCCGTGTCCCCAGATCCGGCCGCCGTGCCGAACCAGGATGCGGTGGACGATCGCCAGGCCCACGCCGGTGCCTTCGAACTCCGACGCCGTGTGCAGCCGCTTGAACGGAGCGAACAGGTTGTCCGCATAGGCCTCGTCGAAGCCGGCCCCGTTGTCGCTGATGCGGAACCCCGCTTCGTTCGCGGAGGGTGAAAAGGGCTCGACCACGATGCACGCGGGCGCCCGTCCTTTCGTGTACTTCACCGCGTTGTCCATCAGGTTGCGCCATACCTCGTACAGCAGTGCGCGGTCGCCCTGGACGGCCGGCAGCGCTTCCAGCCGCCACTCGATCCGGCGGTCCGGGTGCATCGATTCGAGCTCCTGTCGCACTGACTGCACCAGCTGGTCCATGTCGACCAGTTCGCTGCGCATCTCCTGCTTGCCTGCCCGTGCGAAGGCCAGCAGATCGTCCACCAGCGCGCTCATGTCGCGTACCTGGCGGCGCAGCGCGGCCAGCCGTCTCAGGGCGAGTTCGGTCGGCGTCTCCAGCTCCCTTTCGAGAACGTCCACGAAGGAGCCGAGCCGCGCGATCGGGCCGCGCAGATCGTGTGCGACCGAGTAGGTGAAGGCTTCGAGATCCTCGTTGGCCAGGTGAAGCGCCGTCGTGCGCTCGGTGATCCGCTGCTCCAGCTCGCGATTGAGCTGTTCCAGCGCATCCTGCGCCTGCTTGCGCTCGGTGGCGTCCTGGAAGTGAAAAGCGAGGTTGCGCGGATGGCCTTGGCGGTCGCGCAGCACGCTCGCCTGCGCGTCGACCCACACCTGCCTGCCCGACCGATGCAGCAGGCAGCGATTCTCCTCGCTGGCGTCCGCCGCGCCGGCCGCCGCCTGCGCGGCCAGCGCATCGAAGCCGGTCGCGGGCGTGCCGCAGGCGATGGCCGAAGGCTGCAGCGCGAGCAATTCCTGTTCCGGGTAACCCAGCATCAGGCAAAGCGCGGGGTTGACCTGGAGCCACCGGCCCTGCAGGTCGGCAATGGCGATCCCGTTGGACGAGGACCGCATCGCCTCCCAGTAGCGATGCTCCAGCTCGGCCCCTGCTTCGCGGGCGGAGCCGAGTCGCCGCAAGTACAGGACGAGCACCAGCGACAGGCCGGCGATCACGCCGCTGAACACCACCGAGGCAAAAATGCGCGCGTGCATGCGCTGCCGCCATGCCGCGAGCACCTTTTCCTTGTCGAAGCCGACGGCGACGACGACCGGATAGCCCGGCAGCCGCTTCCACGCATACACGCGCAGGCGGTTGTCGATGCGCGGCGCGAATTCGACGGTGCCCTGTTCGCCCTGCGCCAACCGCAGGAAATCGACGACCCCGGGGCGCCTGACGCCGAGCACCGATTCGTCGTGCGGCATGCGGATGAGGGCGATTCCGTCGGTGGTCATGATCACCATCGAGCCCAGATAGGAGCCGGGCAGCCGCTCCAGGAAGCGCTCCATGTAGTTGCTGCGAATTTCCGCGCGGATCCACGCGATCCCGGGTGTGCCTTGGACGGGGACCCACAGCGGGACAACCCAGGTGTTGTCGAAAGGGCTTCGTTGCGGCAGCCCGAGCCGCAGCGGTGCGCGCCCTTCGGCGGGGATTTGCCAATCGGAGCGCGGGGGATCGAAGCGGATCGTGCCGCTGCCGCTGCCCGTCGAAGACGCGACCACCCGCCCATCGGGCGCCACGGCGACGAGCCGGGCCGTCGAGGTTTCATCCCAGAGTTGCCGCTTGAGTTCGCGCTGCAGTTGTGCCTGGGTGCCGAGTCCGCCTTCTTCCCGCCACGCTTCGACCCGGAGCGCCGCGGACACGGCGGCGTTTGCCGCATCGCGGAAGGTCGCCTCGAAGCGCCCGGTCACGGCGGAAGCAACCGACATGCCGAGCTGCCCTGCCTCCAGCAGCGTCACCTCCCGGTCGGTCTTCGTGTCCCACCAGCCGGTTCCCAGGATGATGGCGATGATCAGCGCGACGAGCCCGAACAGCCCGGGTTCGTGTCGTCGCGCGGTGGGCAGTTCCATCGTGCATTGTGGCGGGCGGCCCAATCCCGGGGCAAGCCCCCGACGCGTGCTCGACAGCGCCTTGCCTTGCCGGCGGCGTCAAACTCCGAGCAGCTTCTCCAGCATTTCCGGCTTGTCCCGCAACTCCCCCGACGTGCCCGCGAACGCCACCTCGCCTTTGACGAGGATCACGTTCCGGTCCGTGATCTGCGTGACGTGCTTCCAGTTCTTGTCCACGATCACGCTGGAAATCCCCGACTCCCGGATCACGCCGCAGATGCGCCAGATCTCGCGCGCGATCAGCGGGGCCAGCCCTTCGGTCGCTTCGTCGAGGATCAACACGTCGGGATTCGTCATCAGCGCGCGGCCGATGGTCAGCATCTGCTGTTCGCCGCCGGACAACTGCTGGCCGCCGTGGCCGATGCGCTCCTGCAGGCGCGGGAAGGTTTCCAGCACGCGCTCGTAGGTCCAGTCGCGCTGACCCCTGGTGCCCGCACGCGCGGCCATCACCAGGTTTTCCTTCACGCTCAGGTTGCCGAAGATGCCGCGGCCTTCGGGCACGTAGGCGATGCCCAGCTGCGCGATCTCGAACGGCGCACGGCCGGTCATGTCGCGGCCCATCACCTTCACCGTGCCGCCGCGCGGTTTCACCAGGCCCATCAGGCTTTTCAGCAAGGTGCTCTTGCCCATGCCGTTGCGGCCCATCAGGCCCAGGGTTTCGCCGCGCGCGACCTGGAAGTCGATGCCGCGCAGGGTGTGGCTGGGGCCGTAGTAGGTGTGGAGGTCGGTGGCTTCGATCAGGAGGTCCATGCGTGCGTGCCCCTCACCCTAGCCCTCTCCCCAGAGGGGAGAGGGAATGAAGAAAAAGATCAATGTTCTTCTCCGAGGTAGGCCGCCTGCACGTTCGCATCGGCGCGGATTTCGGCGGGCGTGCCGCTGGCGATCACCTGGCCGTTGACCATCACTGTCAGGTGGTCGGCCAGCGCGAACACGGCGTCCATGTCGTGCTCCACCAGCATGATCGCGTGGTCGGTCTTCAGCTTCAGCAGCAGCGCCACCATGCGCTCGGCCTCGGCCGTGCCCATGCCGGCCAGCGGCTCGTCCAGCAGCAGCACCTGCGGCTCGGTGGCCAGGGTCATCGCGATTTCCAGCTGGCGCTGCTCGCCGTGGCTGATGGTGCCGGCGATGGCATCACGGCGCGGCGCCAGGCCGGCCAGTTCGATGGCGCGTTCGGCGCGCTCATTGGCCGGCTGGATGTTCGCCGCCAGCCCCAGCCAGCGCGCTGGGTGCGGCGTGCGCGACTGCGCGGCCAGCCGCACGTTTTCCCACACGCTGAAGGGCAGGAAGATGTTGGTCTTCTGGTAGCTGCGGCCCAGGCCGGCGCGCGAGATGCGCTCGGGCTTGGCGCCGGTGATGTCGGTGCCGCCCAGGCGTACCTCGCCTGAGGTCGGCACGATGTCGCCGGACAGCAGGTTGGTCAGGGTCGATTTGCCGGCGCCGTTGGGACCGATCACCGCGTGGATGCGGTCGCGCCAGAGGTCCAGCGACACGTCGTTGACGGCAGCCAGGCCGCCGAAGCGCTTGACCAGCTTGCGCGCGGAGAGCAGGACTTCACTCACCGGAGGATTCCTTGCGCCGCGCAATGCGCTCCACCCAACCCAGCAAACCGCGCGGTGCGAACACCACCACGGCCACGATGAAGATGCCCATCCACAGCTGCCAGTGCTTGCCGGTGTTGAAGCGGCCGATCTCCGGCAGGTCCTTGAACAGGTGCAGCAGGTACTCGAAAGCGAAAGCGCCGAAGATCGCGCCCGCGAAGTTGCCCATGCCGCCCAGGATCACCATCATGATCGCGTGCGCGCTCATCTGGAACCCCATCAGCTCGGGATTGATGAAGCCGGTCTGCGCGCCCCACAGATAGCCCGCGAGTCCCGCCAGCGCGCCGGCCAGCGTGAAGGCCGCGAGCTTGTAGCCGAAGGTGCCGAAGCCCAAGGCGCGCATGCGGTGCTCGTTCACGCGGATGCCGGCCAGCACGCGGCCGAACGGGCTGAACAGCAGGCGGCGCAGGAACAGGTAGGTCGCGAGCAGCATGGCCAGCGTGAAGTAATAGAAGACGCGCTTGTTCTCCAGGTCGAACAGCCCTGCGTTCGGCTTGAAGTTGATGTACAGGCCGTCGGAGCCGCCCAGCACCTTGTTGTCGAAGAACAGGTAGAACACCATCTGCGCGAACGCCATGGTGACCATGATGAAGTAGATGCCGTGGGTGCGCACCACGAAGAAGCCGATCACCAGGGCAGCGAGTCCCGCGGCCGCCATGGATGCCGGCAGGGTCCACCACAGGCTGACCGGCTCGCCGGCCGGCGTGAGGAAGGCGAGCGCGTAGCCCGCCAGGCCGAAGAAGGCCGCATGCCCCAGCGACACCAGGCCGGTGACGCCCTGCAGCAGGTCCAGGCTCATGGCGAAGATGGCCAGGATCATCATGCGCGCCACCATCTGCGCGTAGAAGTCGGTGGCGACGAAGGGGAACAGCAGCAGCGCGATGAAGGCCAGCGCCAGCACGGCCTGCAGGCCGCGCGGCAGGGTTTCCAGATTGGCTTTGGCGGCGCTCATTGCTTGAACAGCCCTTCGGGTTTCCACAGCAGCACGGCCGCCATCAGCATGTAGACCAGCATGCCGGCCACCTGCGGCAGCAGCACCTTGCCGAAGGTGTCGACGAAGCCGACCAGCAGCGCGGAGATGAGCGCGCCGCGCACCGAGCCGATGCCGCCGATCACCACCACCACGAAGCACATGATCAGCACCTGCGAGCCCATGTTCGGATACACGCTGGCGATCGGCGCGGCAATCATGCCGGCGATCGCCGCCAGGCCGACGCCGAGCGCGAACACGATGGCGTGGATGCGCTTGATGTTCACACCCAGCGCTTCCGTCATGTCGTGGTTGAAGGCGCCGGCGCGGATCTTCATGCCCAGCCGTGTCCTGGAGATCAGCAGGTACAGGCCGATGGCCAGCGCCACGCACACGCCCGACATGAACAGGCGGTAGACCGGGTAGGAGAGGTTGTCCGTCAGCGGGATCGAGGCGGACAGCAGGTCGGGAATCTGCACGCCGTGCACGTCGTCGCCCCAAAGGATGGAGCGCAGCTCCTCGAAGATGTAGATCAGCCCGAAAGTCAGCAGCACCTGGTCGAGGTGGTCGCGCCGGTAGAAGTGGCGAAACAGCAGCTTCTCCAGCGCCAGGCCGAACACCACCGAGAGCACGGCACCGCCGATGATGGCCACGGTCAGGCTGCCGGTCAGCGTGGACAGCGACCAGGCAAGGTAGGCGCCCAGCATGTAGAAGCTGCCGTGCGCCAGGTTCACCACGCCCATGA
>JAZKIV010000006.1:0-116938 GCA_040384685.1 Pseudomonadota bacterium
CCCCGCCCCGGCCACCGGCGCCGAAGCGGTGGGTGGGAGGCGTCCATACCATCTCACTTCGCGCTCGCAAGCGAGCGCTCCGTTCAGACAAGGTGCCGCAGGTCAGTTCACGATGCGCGCGCCACAAGGCGCGCGCTCAGCCTCGCTTGCAACCACCGCAGGCGCCATGCCCAACTGCGCGCCACGGCCCGCCCGCGCGCGACTTGCAGAACTGAGGTTGGCGCGCCTGCGGTGGAAAGCCCCAATGCCACGCGCCGCGCCAGCCGGTGCCCGGCGGGGGCGATTTCTGGGGCGGCTGGTCTGTTCGGTTCGGAGCCGGGCGCGCTTGCGCGCTTCGTTGACTGACTCGCGGGCACTGTTTGAGCGGAGCGCTTGCTTGCAAGCGCGCAGCGAGTTTGCCCGCGCCGGCTCCGGACCGAACAGACCAGCGGAGTCGGCGCGCAGCGTCGACCGCCACAGTATGAGCCCGCGGCGGGTACCGGCTGGCGCGGCACCGCCACCCAAGCCACGAGAGAGAAGCTACTGAACCTTCGGATCCCCGAACGGCTGATCATCCGGCGGCGATTCGTCGGGTACGCGGAAGCTTTCGCTGGCCCAGGCGCCCAAGTCGATGCCTTTGCAGCGCTCGCTGCAGAACGGACGGTAAGGATTGGTTGGCGCGTAGATGCTGTCGCCGCCGCAGGAAGGGCAGCGCACCACGCGCGGCTTGGCTGAAGCAGGTCTGGAACTCGCCATCGGCTTTCGCCTTCTTCAGGAACAGAGGGTCAGCTCGAACGGCACGCTGTCGGTGCTGGGCTGCATGCGCTCGCTGTCCTGGCGCATCAGGCGCACCGAGATCATCAGCCGGTTGCCGCTGATCTCCGGCACCACGCCCAGGTGCTGGTCGATGCGCAGGCGCAGCAGCTGGAAGGTGCGCCCGGACGGCAGCGTCTGCTGGAACTGGCCGTTGCCGGAAATCACCTTCTGGGGCGTGCCGGAATCGCGCAGCAGCTTGAGCAGCAGGTGCACCGATTCGGCCAGCGGCGCCAGCGTGGAGGCCCAGCGCTCCAGGTCGGCCTGGCGCTCGTGGGTCTCGCGATGCTGCCAGGCGTAGTAGCCGGGCAGGTCGAATTCGCAGGTGCCGCCCGGAATGCCGACGCGGCTGCGGATGCTCATCAGCCACTCGTTCTCGGTGAGCGGCTGGCCGGCCTTGCCGGGCAGCCTGTTCAGGCCGTTGAAGCAGCCATCGAGCTGGCGGATCACGTCGTCCAGCACCTGTTCGGAGATCGCCGGATTGCCGCGGTAGCTGTTGAGGAGCTGCTTCTGCTTTTCCAGGTCCTTCATCGCGTCCGACTTGAGGTCGGCACGCGCGGAAACGTCCATCACCTCGAAGATGGTGGCGAGCGCGTAGTGGTGGTCCACCGCGTGGCTGCGCGGCACGAGCTGCCCGAGGCGCCGAAACAGGTGCTCCAGGCGCAGGTAGGTCCGGATGCGCTCGTTGAACGGGTACTCGTAAAGGATCACGCGGCTCGCAGCTTCAGGAAGGCCGCCATCATAGCCCGAAGCTTCGCGCCGCCTCGGCCACCTCCGAGGCCAATTCCTGCAAGGTGCAAGCTTCGTTGCAAATCACGAGATCGGCGGCGGCCAGCCGCAGCCCGCGCGGTGCCTGCGCCGCGATGATGGCGCGCACCTCGGGCCCGGACAGCGCGCTGCGCGCCGCCACCCGCCGCACCTGCGTGTCGGGCGTGCAGTCGATCACCAGCACGCGGTCCAACTGGCTGCGCCAGCGGCCGGATTCGACCAGCAGCGGGATGTCGTAGACGATGCAGCGGTGTCCGGCCGCCAGCGCCGCCTCGGTCTGGCGCGCGATCTCGCGGCCGACCAGCGGATGCACGATGGCTTCCAGCTGCTGGCGCGCGCCGGGATCGGCATAGGCGCGCTCGCGCATGCGGGCACGGTCCAGCGCGCCGTCGGCCGCCACGAACTGCGGACCGAACACGCGCGCGATGTCGGGGATCGCGGCGCCGCCGGCCGCGGTGGTGGCGCGCGAAATGGCGTCGGCGTCGATGGCCGCGGCGCCGTGGCCGGCCAGCATCTGCAGCACGGTGCTCTTGCCGCTGCCGATGCCGCCGGTCAGCCCGATGCGCGACGCCATGGACGTTCCAGGGACTACAGGCCGACGGTCCGCAGGATCTCGGCCGGGCCGAACACCATGGCCGCCAGGCCGCCCAGCGCGAGGAAGGGGCCGAACGGCACGTAGCGGCCTTCGCGCAAACGGGAAGACAGCTTCAGCGCGATGCCCACCACGGTGCCGATCACCGAGGCCATGAGGATGATCGGCACCAGCGCCTGCCAGCCGAACCAGGCGCCCAGCGCCGCGAACAGCTTGAAGTCGCCGTAGCCCATGCCCTCCTTGCCGGTGAAGAACTTGAAGGCCTGGAACACCAGCCACAGCGACAGGTAGCCGGCCACCGCGCCCCACAGCGCCTGCGCCAGCGTGGGGCCGGACAGGCCCAGCGCGGCGGCGATCATGCCGGCCCACACCAGCGGCAGGGTGATGTCGTCGGGCAGCAGCGTGGTGTCCCAGTCGATCAGGGCCAGTGCGAGGATGGCGGCACCGAAACCGGCCCAGGCGGCGCCGGCCCAGCTGATGCCCCAGCGCCAGGCGCAATAGGCGAAGACGCCCCCGGTCGCCAGTTCCACCAGCGGATAGCGCATGCCGATGCGCGCCTTGCAGGCCGAACACTTGCCTCTCAGCGCCAGCCAGCTGAGCACCGGGATGTTCTCGTACCAGCGGATCGCATGGCCGCACGAGGGGCAGCGCGAGCGCGGACGCGCGAGGTCGAACGGCTCCTGCTCGGCCGGCGCGGGCGCGCCGGCCAGGTCGGCGCATTCCGCCGCCCACTGGCGCTCCAGCATCTTGGGCAGGCGGTAGACCACCACGTTCAGGAAGCTGCCCACCAGCAGCCCCAGCACGCCGGCCAGCGCGGCGTCGATGTCCGGGCCCAGTCCCAGCACCGCCGTCAAACCACCTGGCCCAGCTTGAAGATGGGCAGGTACATCGACACCACGATGCCGCCGATCAGCCCGCCCAGGAACACGATGATGATCGGCTCCATCAGGCTGGACAGGCCGGCCACCATGTCGTCGACCTCGGCCTCGTAGAAGTCGGCCGCCTTGCCCAGCATGTGGTCGATGGAGCCGGACTCCTCGCCGATGGCGCACATCTGCAGGATCATCGACGGGAACACGTTGACGTTGGCCATGGCCGCCGTCAGGCTGGTGCCGGTGGAGACTTCCTGCTGGATCTTGATCGTGGCCTTGGCGTAGACCGAGTTGCCGGAGGCGCCGCCCACGGAATCGAGCGCTTCCACCAGCGGCACGCCGGCGGCGAACATGGTGGACAGCGTGCGGGTCCAGCGCGCCAGCACCGACTTGTAGATCAGGTTGCCGAAGATCGGCACCTTGAGCAGCAGCCGGTCCATGAACTGCTGCATGCGCTCGTTGCGCTTCCAGGCCTGGAAGAAGAAGTACAGGCCGCCGCCGATCGAGCTGAAGATCAGCCACCAGTACTTGACGAAGAACTCGCTCATGCCGATCACGAACAGCGTGGGCGCGGGCAGGTCCGCGCCGAAGGAGGCGAATACCTCCTTGAAGGCCGGGATCACGAAGATCATGATGACCGTGACCACCACGAAGGCCACCACCACCACCGACGCCGGGTACATCAGCGCCGACTTGATCTTGGACTTGATCGCCTCGGTCTTCTCCATGTAGGTGGCCAGGCGGTCCAGCAGGGCTTCCAGGATACCGGCGGCCTCGCCGGCCTCCACCAGATTGCAGTAGAGGCTGTCGAAATACAGCGGGTACTTGCGGAACGCCGCCGACAGCGAGGTGCCGGTCTCCACGTCGGTGCGCACGTCGTTGAGCAGCTTGGTCACGCTGGCGTTGGCGTTGCCGCGGCCCACGATGTCGAAGGCCTGCAGCAGCGGCACGCCGGCCTTCATCATGGTGGCGAGCTGGCGCGTGAAGATGGCGATATCCTTGGGCTTGATCCTCTGGCCCGAGCGCATGCGCCGCTTCTTGATCTTGCCCGGCGTGATGCCCTGGCGGCGCAGGGCCGCCGACACCTGGTTCTCGCCGCCCGCGCGCGTTTCGCCGCGCACCGGCTTGCCGTTGCGGTCGCGTCCTTCCCATTCGTAGACGAACTCGGTGATCTTGTTTGCTGCTGCGGTGGCCATGTCCCCCGGCTCCTGATGCGGCCTTTCGGCCTTATGACTCGTTGGTGCAGGCCAGCACCTCTTCGAGAGAGGTGACGCCCTGCTTGACCTTGTTCAGGCCGGACTGCCGCAAGTTGCGCACGCCTTCGCGCGCGGCCTGCTCGGCGATCTCCAGTGCACTGCCGTCGGCCAGGATGATGCGCTGCATGTCTTCGCCGACCGGCATCACCTGGTAGATGCCGATGCGGCCCTTGTAGCCGTTGTTGCACGCGGAGCAGCCGACCGCCCGGTAGGGCGTCCAGCTGCCGTCGATGTCTTCCTCCTGGAAGCCGGCTTCCAGCAGCGTTTCGTGCGGAATGTCGATCGGCTGCTTGCAGTTCGGGCACAGTTTGCGTGCCAGCCGCTGCGCGGTGATGAGAATCACGCTGGAGGCGATGTTGAACGGCGCGATGCCCATGTTGCGCATGCGCGTGAGCGTGGTCGGCGCGTCGTTGGTGTGCAGCGTGGACATCACCATGTGGCCGGTCTGCGCCGCCTTGATCGCGATGTCGGCGGTTTCGATGTCGCGGATTTCGCCGACCATGATCACGTCCGGGTCCTGCCGCAGGAACGACTTGAGCGCGGCGGCGAAGGTCAGCCCCGCCTTGTCGTTGACGTTGACCTGGTTCACGCCCGGCAGGTTGATTTCCGCCGGGTCCTCGGCGGTGGAGATGTTCACGCCGGGCTTGTTCAGCAGGTTCAGGCAGGTGTAGAGCGACACCGTCTTGCCGGAACCCGTGGGCCCGGTGACCAGGATCATCCCGTAAGGCCGGCCGATGGCCTGCATCAGCCGCGCCTTCTCCTCGGGCTCGTAGCCGAGGGCGTCGATGCCCACCTTGGCCGCGGCCGGGTCCAGGATACGGATCACGATCTTTTCGCCGAACAGCGTGGGCAGCGTGCTCACCCGGAAGTCGATCACCTTTTCCGGGCCGACCTTGAGCTTCATGCGGCCGTCCTGCGGCACCCGCTTTTCCGAGATGTCCATGCGCGAGATCACCTTGATCCGCGAGGCCAGCTTGTCCTTGATGGCGACCGGCGGCGAGGCGATCTCGCGCAGCTCGCCGTCGATGCGAAAGCGCACCCGGTAGGTGTGCTCGTAGGGTTCGAAGTGCAGGTCGGAGGCGCGCGCGCCGATGGCGTCCAGCAGCATCTTCTGCAGGAACTTGACGACCGGCGCGTCGTCGACCTCGGCGTTGCCGATCTCTTCCTCGTTGACCGACTGCACCGACGACTCGTCGAAGTCGAAGTCGTCGCCGATGATGCTGTCCATCGCCTCGGTGGCGCTGATCGCCAGCGCCTCCACCGTCTTCGACAGCTTGTCGTACTCGGCGATCACCCAGTCCACGCCCATCTGGGTGGCGAATTTGATCTTCTCGGCGGCCTGCTGGTCCGACGGGTCGGCGGTGGCCACCGTCAGCCGGTTGTTGCGCTTGGACAGCACCAGCACCCGGTAGGCCAGGCAGATCTTGCCGTCCAGCAGGTTCTTGGGCAGCCGATGGAGGTCGACCGCGTCGATGTCCAGCAGCGGCGCGCCGAACGCCACCGACATGGTGTGCGCGAGGTCGGACGCCGACACGGCGCCTGAGCCGGTCAGCTCGGCAATGAAGCTGGTGCGGTTGGCCTGCGCCTTGCGGTAGATGTCCTCCGCGGCCCGCTGGCCCAGCTTGCCGGCGGTAACCAGCGTGCGCGCCAGGCCAGGCAAGGCCAGCGACGGTGCTTCGACGGGGGTGACGGGGTCGACTGCGGCCATTGAATGTAACTACGTGCAAGCGCCGGCACAGACGGCAGCGAAGGTCATCCGTGGATCATCGCCGAAAAGTCTGGCCGCTGTAAATCTTCGCGGCCACTTGCGCGGCGCGAAGTTGGTACGAAGTCACGCGAGAAGGAAAACTGGTCGGGGTGAGAGGATTCGAACCTCCGGCCTCTACGTCCCGAACGTAGCGCTCTACCAGGCTAAGCTACACCCCGATGTCTGCGGCACAGTGGGTCTGATCGGGGATCAGTTGCGCCGCTGCAGCAATTGAGCCGCCAATTGTAGCAAACCCTCCGTGTGCGAATTCGCGGGCAGTGCGCGGGCCGCTTGCATCGCGCGTTGCGCCTCCGTGGCGGCGGCGTCGCGCGCCACGTCCAGCGCCCCTGTTTCGCGCACGATGCGCACGATGTGTTCGAGCTCGCCCAGCGCGCCGGTCTCGATGGCGTGGCGCACCACCGCGCGCTGTTCGGCCGTGCCGCGGCGCATGGCTGCGATCAGCGGCAGCGTGGCTTTTCCCTCGCGCAGGTCGTCGCCCAGGTTCTTGCCCAGTTCCGCCACGTCGCCGTCGTAATCGAGCACGTCGTCGATCACCTGGAACGCGGTGCCCAGCGCCTGGCCGTACTCGGCGCAGGCCTCCTCCAGCGCGGCCGGCGCGCCGGCCAGCACCGCGCCCAGGCGCGCGCTGGCCTCGAACAGCTTGGCGGTCTTGGAGCGGATCACCTGCAGGTAGCCGTCCTCGTCCAGCCCGGCGTCGTGCATGTTCATCAGCTGCAGCACCTCGCCCTCGGCGATGACGTTGGTGGCGTCGGCCAGGATTTCCATCACGCGCGTGTCGTGCGCATCCAGCATCATCTGGAAGGCGCGCGAGTAGAGGAAGTCGCCCACCAGCACGCTGGCCGGGTTGCCGAAGCGCTCGTTGGCGGTGGCGCGGCCGCGCCGCAAGGTGGACTCGTCCACCACGTCGTCGTGCAGCAGGGTGGCGGTATGGATGAATTCGACGACGGCCGCGAGGTTGAAGCGCTGCTCGCCGCGAAAGCCCAGCGCGCCGCAGACCAGCAGCAAGAGGGCGGGGCGCAGCCGCTTGCCGCCCGCGGAGATGATGTACCGGCTGACCTGGCCGACCAGCGGCACGCCGGACGCGAGCCGCCGGCCGATGACGGCGTCCACTTGCCGCATGTCGTCGGCGACGAGGGACAGGACTGCGGCTGTGCTGGAGGAATCGGTCAAGGGGGCGCGCCCAAAAGTATCAGATTATAGAAAGCGGCCTGGGCGCGGGCCTTGGCGGGCCGCCAAGCTTGTGAGCGTCCACAAACCTATGCTATAGTCTTGGGCTTCGCGGAATTCGTCCGCGAGGCTTTTCCATTTGAGAGGTTCCTCTATGTACGCGGTCATAAAAACCGGCGGCAAGCAGTATCGCGTTGCCTCCGGCGAAAAGATCAAAGTAGAACAGATTACTGCGGACATCGGCCAGGAAATCGTGATCGACCAAGTGCTCGCCGTCGGCAACGGCAGCGACCTCAAGGTCGGCGCTCCCCTGGTGTCCGGTGCGACAGTCAAGGCCACGGTCGTGGCGCACGGCAAGCACGAAAAAGTGCGCATCTTCAAGATGCGCCGCCGCAAGCACTACCAGAAGCACCAGGGTCATCGCCAGCAGTACACCGAGCTGGAAATCGGCGCGATCGCCGTTTAACCGGAGCTAGACGACATGGCACAGAAAAAAGGCGGCGGCTCGACGCGAAACGGGCGTGATTCCCAGCCCAAGATGCTGGGTGTGAAAACCTTCGGCGGCGAGCTCATCAGCGCCGGCTCCATCATCGTGCGCCAGCGCGGCACCAAGTTCCATCCCGGCACCAACGTCGGCCTGGGCCGTGACCACACGCTGTTCGCCCTGGTGGACGGCCACGTGAAGTTCGCGATCAAGGGTTCGATGAACAAGCATACGGTGAGCATCGTCCCGGCTGCCTGATCACTTCGATCTCGCCATCGAAGCCCCGACTCGTCGGGGCTTTGTTTTTTATACTGGCCCACTCCCATGAAATTCGTTGACGAAGCCTTCATCGACATCGCCGCCGGCGATGGCGGCAACGGCTGCGTCTCGTTCCGCCACGAGAAGTACAAGGAATTCGGCGGCCCCAACGGCGGCGACGGCGGCCGCGGCGGCCACGTGTGGGCGGTGGCCGACCCCAACCTCAACACCCTGGTGGATTACCGCTACTCGCGCCGGCACGATGCCGGGCGCGGCGAGCACGGCATGGGATCCGACATGTTCGGCGCGGCCGGCCACGACATCACGCTGAAGATGCCGGTGGGCACCATCGTCACCGATGCCGAAACCGGCGAGGTGCTGTATGAGCTGCTGGTGCCCGGCGAAACGATCCTGATCGCCAAGGGCGGCGACGGCGGCTTCGGCAACATGCGCTTCAAGAGCTCGATCAACCGGGCGCCGCGCCAGAAGACGCCGGGCTGGCCGGGCGAGAAGAAGAACCTGAAGCTGGAGCTCAAGGTGCTGGCCGACGTCGGCCTGCTGGGCATGCCGAATGCCGGCAAGTCCACCCTGATCTCGGCGATCTCCAACGCGCGTCCCAAGATCGCCGACTATCCCTTCACCACCTTGCACCCCAACCTGGGCGTGGTGCGCGTCGGTCCGGAGCAGAGTTTCGTCGTGGCCGACGTGCCGGGCCTGATCGAAGGCGCGTCCGAAGGTGCCGGCCTGGGCCACCAGTTCCTGCGCCACCTGCAGCGCACGCGGCTGCTGCTGCACATGGTGGACATCGCCCCGTTCGACGACAACGTCGACCCGGTGGCGCAGGCCAAGGCCATCGCCGCCGAGCTGAAGAAGTACGACCAGGCGCTCTACAAGAAGCCGCGCTGGCTGGTGCTCAACAAGCTGGACATGGTGCCGGCGGACGAGCGCGAGGCGCGCGTGAAGGACTTCGTCAGGCGCATGCGCTACAAGGGCCCGGTGTTCGAGATCTCGGCGCTCACGCGCGAAGGCTGCGAACACCTGGTGAAAGCCATCTACCAGCACATCAAGGCGCAGCAGGTTGCCGAGCAGCCGTCGGCCGAGGTCGACCCGCGCTTCACAGCCTCCGAATGAGCGACAACAACGGCCTGTCCTCCACGCTGCGCGAGGCGCGGCGCATCGTCGTCAAGGTGGGCTCCAGCCTGGTGACCAACGAAGGCCGGGGCCTGGACGAGCGCGCCATCGGCGAGTGGTCGCGCCAGCTGGCCGCCCTGGCGCACGAGGGCCGCGAGGTCATCATGGTGTCCAGCGGCGCCATCGCCGAAGGCATGAAGCGCCTGGGCTGGACCACACGGCCGCACCAGCTGCACGAGCTGCAGGCGGCCGCGGCCGTCGGCCAGATGGGCCTGGCGCAGATGTACGAAACCAAGCTGCGCGAGAACGGCTTGCGCTCCGCCCAGGTGCTGCTCACGCACGCCGACCTGGCCGACCGCGAGCGCTATCTGAACGCGCGCTCGACCCTGCTCACGCTGCTGTCGCTCAAGGTGTTGCCGGTCATCAACGAAAACGACACGGTGGTCAACGACGAGATCAAGTTCGGCGACAACGACACGCTGGGCGCGCTGGTCGCCAACCTGGTCGAAGCCGACCTGCTGGTGATCCTCACCGACCAGAAGGGCCTGTACAGCGCCGACCCGCGCAAGGACCCCGCCGCGCAGTTCATCCGCGAGGCACGCGCCGGCGACCCCGCGCTGGAAGCCATGGCCGGCGGCGCCGGCTCGGGCATCGGCAAGGGCGGCATGATCACCAAGGTGCTGGCGGCCAAGCGCGCGGCCGGCTCCGGCGCGTCCACCGCCATCGCCTGGGGCCGCGAGCCCGACTGCCTGCTGCGCGTGGCGCGCGGCGAGGTGGTCGGCACGCTGCTGGTCGCGCCCACCCAGAAGAACCAGGCACGCAAGCGCTGGATGGCCGACCACCTGCAGCTGCGCGGCGCGGTGACGGTCGATGCCGGCGCGGCGCGCAAGCTGCGCGACGACGGCAAGAGCCTGCTGCCGATCGGCATGACGGCGGTGGAGGGCGACTTCGCGCGCGGCGACGTGATCGCGGTGCGCGACGAGGCCGGCATGGAAGTCGCGCGCGGCCTGGCGAACTACGCGGCGGCCGAGGCGCGCATGCTGTGCCGCAAGCCCTCCGGCGAGATCGAGAAGCTGCTCGGCTACGTCGCCGAGCCGGAGATGATCCATCGGACCAACCTGGTCTTGAAGCTGTGAAATCGCTGCGCAGCGATTTCACAGTCAACAACGTTCACTGCCGGTAGAAGCGCCGGTCCACCGGCGCGCGCAGGTCGCGCACGATCTGCGTGGCCGTGCCGTTCGCACCGCGCCCCACGCAAGCGCCGGTGCGCGCGATCACCAGGCTGTGGCGGGCCTGCGAATTGCCGGAGATCGGCTTCCACTCCGATTCTTTCACCTGCTTCCAGCCGGCGTCGGGGTTGTGGCGGGCATAGACCTTCCACTCGCCGGTGCTGCAGCGCAGGCCCTCGTACATCGCGTTCGTCACGCCGCTGCTGCTGCGCGCCACCACCACGTAGCGCACGACCCCGTCGCTGCCGACCGCGACCGAATCCGGGTCGACGCCGAAGTTCAGCAGCGAGCCCGGCACCTCCAGGCCGATCAGGCGCTCGGTTTTCAGCGCCGGCGGCGGCGGGGCCTCCTGCTCCTTCCAGTCCGGATCCGCATCCGTCAACTGCGCGAAACAGGTGCCGGCCGCGACAAGCGCGAAGACGGCGGCGGCGGCGCGCAATTCACGGCGCATGCTTGCCTTTCACATCGGGTGCAGGCTGCTGCAGCGCCTGCGGATCGGGTTCGAAGGTGGCGCCGGGCGGCAGTTCCAGGCCGGCCGGCGACGTCGGATGCGCATCGTGCGGCGCATGCTCGTGCATATGGTGCTCCTGCTCGCGCGCGCGCATGCCGCTGCGCAGGTAGCGGTTGCGGTGGTCGTAGCGCGGCAGGTAGCGCGCCAGTTCGCGAAGCGCCATTTCATAGACGCCGCGCTTGAACTCCACCACCACGTCCAGCGGCACCCAGTAGTCGTTCCAGCGCCAGGCGTCGAACTCGGGGTGGTTGGTGGCGCGCAGGTTCAGGTTCCAGTCGTGGCCCATCAGCTGCAGCAGGAACCAGATCTGCTTCTGGCCCTTGTAGTGGCCGCGCGCGTCGCGCCGGATGTAGCGCTCCGGCACTTCATAGCGCAGCCAGTCGCGTGTGCGCGCGATGATGCGCACGTGCTCCGGCATCAACCCGACTTCCTCGTGCAGTTCGCGGAACATCGCTTGCTCCGGACTCTCGCCGCGGTCGATGCCGCCTTGCGGGAACTGCCAACTGTGTGTCCGGATGCGTTTGCCCCAGAACACCTGGTTTTTCTGGTTGAGCAGGATGATGCCGACGTTGGGCCTGAAGCCGTCCCGGTCAAGCATAATCAAACCCCAAATCTTTGAACTGAGTTCATTATGCACGGCGCCCCGCAGCGCCGGAAGAGCTCGGGCCAACCCACGATCCGCACTCCTCGATGAAAGCTTCGCAGTTCCTGATTTCCACCTTGAAGGAAGCGCCCGCCGACGCGGAGGTGGCCAGCCACCGCCTGATGATGCGCGCCGGCATGATCAAGAAGCTGGGCGCGGGCATCTACACCTACATGCCGATGGGCCTGCGCGTGATCCGCAAGGTCGAAGCCATCGTGCGCGAGGAGATGGACCGCGCGGGCGCGGTGGAGCTGGCCATGCCGGTGGTGCAGCCGGCCGAGCTCTGGCAGGAAAGCGGGCGCTTCCAGGCCTACGGCCCCGAGCTGCTGCGCATCAAGGACCGCCACGAGCGCGACTTCATCGTGCAGCCGACCAGTGAGGAAGCGGTCACCGACATCGCCCGCCAGGAGCTGCGCAGCTACCGGCAGCTGCCGCGCAACCTCTACCAGATCCAGACCAAGTTCCGCGACGAGCGCCGCCCGCGCTTCGGCCTGATGCGCGGGCGCGAATTCATCATGAAGGACGCCTACAGCTTCGACCGCGACCTGGAAGCCGCCAAGCGCAGCTACCAGGCCATGGGCAAAGCCTACCGCGCCATCTTCGACCGCTTCGGCCTGCGCTACCGCGCCGTGGCCGCCGACAGCGGCGCCATCGGCGGCGACGTGAGCCAGGAGTTCCAGGTGATCGCCGCCACCGGCGAGGACGCCATCGTCTACTGCCCGGGCAGCGACTACGCCGCCAACATGGAAAAAGCCGAGGCGCTCGCGCCGAAGGGCCCGCGCGCCGCGCCGGCCCAGGCGATGGCCAAGACCCCCACGCCCGGCAAGAGCACCTGCGCCGACGTGGCGGAGCTGCTCGAGCTGCCGCTGCAGGCCACGGTGAAGTCGCTGGTGCTGGCCACCGAAGAACTGAACGAGCGCGGCGAGATCGCCAAGGTGCAGCTGTGGCTGCTGCTGGTGCGTGGCGACCACGACATGAACGAAGTGAAGGTGCGCAAGCTGCCCGGCCTGGACACCGGCTTCCGCTTCGCCACCGTGCCCGAGATCCTGGAGCACTTCGGCACCAAGCCCGGCTACCTGGGGCCGATCGGCCTGAAGAAGCCGGTGAAGATCGTCGCCGACCGCGAAGTCGCGCTGATGGCCGACTGGGTCTGCGGTGCCAACGAAGAAGACTTCCACCTCACCGGCGTCAACTGGGCGCGCGACCTGCCCGAGCCCGACATGGTGGCCGACATCCGCAACGTGGTGGCCGGCGACCCGTCGCCCGACGGCAAGGGCGAACTCGCCATCGAGCGCGGCATCGAGATCGGCCACATCTTCGTGCTGGGCACCAAGTACAGCGTGCCGATGAACGCCACCTTCCTCGACGAGGACGGCAAGCCCAAGCCGTTCGAGATGGGCTGCTACGGCATCGGCATCACGCGCCTGCCGGCGGCGGCCATCGAACAGAACCACGACGAGCGCGGCATCATCTGGCCCGACGCGATCGCGCCGTTCACCGTGGTGGTCTGCCCGATCGGCATGGACCGCAGCGCCGAGGTGAAGGCCGCCGCCGAAAAGCTGCACGACGAACTGGCCGCGGCCGGCATCGACGTGATCCTGGACGACCGCGGCGAGCGCCCCGGCGCCATGTTCGCCGACTGGGAATTGATCGGCGTGCCGCACCGCGTCGTCATCTCCGACCGCGGGCTGAAGGAAGGCCAGCTGGAATACCAGCACCGCCGCGACGCCGCGGCGACCAAGGTGCCGGCGGCCGAGGTGTTCGCCTTCGTGAAGGGCCGGTTGCAGGTGTGATCGCCCGGCGCGCTTGCCTGCTGCCTCTGCTGGGCGGGCTGGGTTCGCTCGGCTGGATCGGTCGCGCCATGGCCGGCGCCCAGATCGAGGAGCCCCTGATCGACTCGGTGCGCACCGCGCTCAGTTCTGCCATCGCCAACGCGGCGCCGCCGGTGCCCGAGTTCCGCGACACCGAATCGCGCCTGGCCTATCTGCGCTGGCTGGGGGCGATGAGCCGGCGCCTGGCGCGCCGCACGCCGGACTGGCAGGAGCGCAAGGACTTCCTGCAGACGGTCTGGTACGAAAGCAAGCGCGCGGGCCTGGATGCCGGCCTGGTGCTGGGCCTGATCCAGGTGGAAAGCAACTTCCGCAAGTTCGCCGTGAGCCGCGTCGGCGCGCGCGGCTACATGCAGGTGATGCCGTTCTGGACGCGCGTGATCGGCGACGGCGACGCCGCCAAGCTGTTCCACATGCAGACCAACCTGCGCTTCGGCTGCGTGATCCTGCGCCACTACGTGGACCGCGAGCGCGGCGACCTGTACATGGCGCTGGGCCGCTACAACGGCAGCCGCGGCCAGCCGCAGTATCCCAACGCGGTGTTCGGCGCCGGCAAGCAGTGGGAATGGAAGGACGTGCCCACGCTGCCTTCCGCATCGCCGGACCCCACCAAGCCCGCCGAGCGCGTCCCCGGCGGCCCGTCCTGAGCGGCTACTGCACGAAGCCGATCCTGCTCTTCGCGCTGCCGGCCTTCGGCAGGTCCTCGCTGGCGATTTCGCTGCGCTGCGCGAGCCGCGCATTGCCGAAGCCGGTCATCAGCGCGCGGCGCATGTCGCGCGGCGCGAGTTCGGCCAGCTGGTCCAGCAGGTCGTCCGCCGGTTCCGGATCGAAACGGCTGCCCCAGCCGTGCTCGCCGCGGATCGCCACATAGAGATTGCGCGCGATCTGGCGTGCCGCCTCGAAGCTTGGCGCCTCGATCGCGAACACGTTCATGCGGTTGAGGATGGGTTCGGGAATGCAGCGCTCGTCGTTGGCCGTCATCACCCAGATCACCTGGCTGGCGTCGATGGCGACCTCGGCGAATTCGTCGGTGAAGGCCTCGGCCGTGTCGTGCTCCAGCAGGCTGTACAGCGCGCCCAGCGGGTCGTACTGCGCGTCGGCGCTGGCCTTGTCGATCTCGTCCACCACGATCACAGGGTTGGCGTACTGGCCGTCCACCAGCGCTTCGAACACCTTGCCCGGCTTGGCGCCTTTCCATTGCGAGGACGCGCCCGACAGCAGCCAGCCGGCCGTCATGGAGCTCATGGGAACCAGGCTCATGCCCGTGCCCAGCAGGTCGGCGATCTTGCGCGCGAAATGTGTCTTGCCGATGCCGGGCGGGCCGAGCAGCAGCATCGGCGTGATCTCGATGCCGTCGCCCGAATCCTGCGACAGCGCCACGTGGCGCTTCACGTCGTCGAGCGCATCGGAGAAGTTGGGGAGCTGGTCGTACAGCGCCGCCATTTCAGGAATGCCGCTCGGCTTCACCTGGAAGCGCTCGGGACCGCGTTCCAGCATGCGTTCGTAGGTGGAGCGCAGCGTCTCGTGGTCACGCCCCGACAGCTTGGCCAGCTTGCGTTCGACCTCGTGCAGGTGGAATACGTTGCGCAAACTGGCGATGGGCAACTGGAGACCGGGCGAATGGGGAACGAGGCTGCGCGATTCCATGAATCCACTCCTTCAACGACGTGACGACGAATCTCTGCTGTGATTCCAGCATAAGCCGTGCCACGCGGCAATCGATGGGATGGAGGTCGCGTCCAGTTGTCAGCAAGAAGCCGACAGTTTTAGCAGCCGCATTGCACGGCTGCTACTGCTATCAATCGCACAACGACGAGGGCGTTCAGCCCTGGGTCAATTCTGGGAGGCAGTGCCGGTGCCCAGCACCTGGTGCAGTTCGCCGCTCTGGTACATCTCCATCATGATGTCCGAGCCGCCGACGAACTCGCCCTTCACATAGAGCTGCGGGATGGTGGGCCAGTTGCTGTATTCCTTGATGCCCTGGCGGATGCCGTCGTCTTCGAGGACGTTGACGGTTGCCACCTGGCGCGGGTCCACGCCGCAGGCCTTGAGGATCTGGATCGCGCGGCCGGAAAAGCCGCACATCGGGAAACTTGCGGAGCCCTTCATGAACAACAGGATGTCGTTGTTCTTGACGAGCTGGTCGATGCGTTGCTGGGCGTCGCTCATGTTCACTCCTGGGGCCGGCAGTCTGACTTTGCTGCCACATTGGGGCCGATTATCCCAGTTCAAGGTTTTGGCCGCCGGTGCAGCGGTCAATGCCCGCCAGATCCGCCCGGCTGTGGACGTTGCGCAGGCCGGCGGCACCAAGCAGTTCCCGCACGGCGGCGGCCTGGTCCCAGCCATGCTCCAGCAGCAGCCAGCCGCCGGGCTGGAGGTGCCGCGGCGCCTGGGCGGCGATGGCGCGGAGGTCGTCCAGGCCGTCCGTGCCGGCCGCCAGGGCGCCCAGGGGCTCGTGCCGCAGCCCGGCCAGGTGCGGATCGGCGGCGGCGATGTAAGGCGGATTGCTGACGATCAGGTCGTAGCGGGTGGCTCCGTCCAGCCAGCAGGCCTGCCGGAAGGCGACATCCAGCGACAGTGCGCGCGCGTTGGCCTGTGCGACTGCCAGTGCGTCCTTGCTCACGTCGACCGCCTCCACGCGCGCGGCCCGGCAGTGCTTCCTGATCGCCAGCGCGATGGCGCCGCTGCCGGTGCCCAGGTCGACGACGGACTTGCCGGCGCCGTCGCCGAGCACCGCCAGCGCCCATTCGACCAAAGTTTCGGTGTCCGGCCGCGGCACCAGCACGCGCCGGTCGACCCGCAATTCCAGGCCGAAGAATTCCTTGTGGCCGACCAGGTAGGCCAGCGGTTCGCCGGCGGCGCGGCGTTCGCACAGCTGGGCATAGGTTCGCGCGAGGGCGGGCGGCAGGTCGTCGCCATCGTGCGCGATCAGCCAGGCGCGTTCGTCCTGCCGGCGGCCCAGGGCGTGCAGCAGGAGCAACTGGGCGTCCAGGCGGGGTACGCCTTGCGAGGCTGCAGCGCGCAGGGCTTCGGCGAGCGTCACGCGGCTGCCCTCACCCCAGCCCTCTCCCGGAGGAAGAGGGAGAAAAGCCGACCTCGAGCTCTTCCAGCTGCTCCGCCTTGCGCGCCAGCAGCAGCGCCTCGACCAGTTCGTCGAGGTCGCCTTCCATCACGAAGCCCAGCTTGTACAGGGTGAGGTTGATGCGGTGGTCGGTCACCCGGCCCTGCGGGAAGTTGTAGGTGCGGATGCGGTCCGAGCGGTCGCCGCTGCCGATCAGTCCCTTGCGCGTGGCGGCTTCCCTGGCGGCGCGCTCGGCGCGCTCCTTCTCCTGGATGCGCGCGGCCAGCACCTGCAGCGCCTTGGCCTTGTTGCGGTGCTGCGAGCGGTCGTCCTGGCACTCGGCGACGATGCCGGTCGGGATGTGCGTGATGCGCACCGCCGAATCGGTCTTGTTCACGTGCTGGCCGCCCGCGCCGGAGGCGCGGTAGGTGTCGATGCGCAGGTCGGCCGGGTTGATCTGCACCGCCTGCGCCTCGTCGGGCTCGGGCAGGGCGGCGACCGTGCAGGCGCTGGTGTGGATGCGGCCCTGCGTCTCGGTGGCCGGCACGCGCTGCACGCGGTGGCCGCCGGACTCGAACTTCAGCCTGCCGTAGCAGCCTTCGCCCACCATGCGCACCACGATTTCCTTGTAGCCGCCGACCTCGCCCGGGCTTTCGCTCACGATTTCGGTGCGCCAGCCCTGGCGCTCGGCGTAGCGCGTGTACATGCGCAGCAGGTCGCCCGCGAACAGCGCCGATTCGTCGCCGCCGGTGCCGGCTCGGATTTCCAGGAAGGTGTTGCGCACGTCGTCCGGGTCCTTGGGCAGCAGCAGTGTCTGCAGCTGGTTCTCCAGCGCGGGCAGCTCGGCGTCCAGCACGGCGAGCTCCTCCTTGGCCATGTCGGCCATCTCGGGGTCGTCCAGCATCTCGCGCGCCTGCCCGAGGTCGCGTTCGCGCGACAGGAAGCGCTCGAACACGCCCGCCACCTCGCTGACTTCGGCGTGCTCGCGCGTGAGCGCGCGGTAGCGCTCCATGTCGTTCACCACCTCGGGCTGCGACAGGAAAAAGTCGAGCTCCTTCAGGCGGATGGGAAAGCGGTCTAGCTGCTGGCGGAGGAAGGGTTTCATGGAGCAATGACGGAATGACTTCGCTGCGCTCAATGACGAAATGACCCCGGTCATGCGCGCAGCGCGTCATCAAGCGCAGCGAGGTCATGCGCCCGCGCGGGCGCGTCATGCGAGCGCCGCTAACGCTCTTTGCGCAGGAAGAAATGCTCGATGGCCGCGCTGGCGCGCTGGCGTGCTTCGGTGTCGCCGGCATGCAGCTCGGCCAGCGCGCCGTGCAGCATCTTCTGCGTGAGGCCGCGCGACAGCGCTTCCAGCACGGCTTCGACATCTTCGCCCTTGGCCAGCAGCTTGCGCGCGCGCGCCATCTCCAGCGCGCGCCACTCGTCGGCCTGGGCGTTGAGCTGCTGGATCAGCGGCACGGCGCGGCGCTGGTCCATCCAGTGCAGGAAGCTCTGCACGCCGGCGTCGATGATGGCCTCGGCCTGCGCCACCGCTGCCTGGCGGTTGGCATGGCCGGTCTGCACCACGTGGGCCAGGTCGTCCACGGTGTAGAGGTACACGTCTTCCAGCGCCTTGACCTCGGGCTCGATGTCGCGCGGCACGGCCAGGTCGACCATGAACATCGGGCGGTGCTTGCGCGCCTTCAGCGCCCGCTCCACCGCGCCCAGGCCGATGATCGGCAGCTGGCTGGCGGTGGAGCTCACCACCACGTCGAATTCGTGCAGCCGCGCCGGCAGGTCCAGCAGCTTCATGGTTTCGCCGCCGAAGCGGCTGGCCAGCTTTTCGCCGCGCTCCAGGGTGCGGTTGGCGATGGTGATGTTCTTCGGGTTCCTGGCGGCAAAGTGGGTCGCCGCCAGCTCGATCATCTCGCCCGCGCCGACGAACAGCACGCGCACCTTGCCCAGGTCCTCGAACAGCTGGCCGGCCAGGCGCACCGACGCGGCCGCCATGCTGATGGAGTGGGCGCCGATCTCGGTGGAGCTGCGCACTTCCTTGGCGACCGCGAACGAGCGCTGGAACAGCTGGTTGAGCGTGGTGCCGAGCGCGCCGGCGTCCTCGGCCGCGCGCACCGCGTCCTTCAGCTGGCCGAGGATCTGCGCTTCGCCCAGCACCATGGAATCCAGGCCGCTGGCCACCCGGAAGGCGTGGCGGGCCGCCTGTCCGTCCTGCAGGGTGTAGGCATGGGCGCGCAGCAGGCCCGGGGCGACGCCGCCGGACTGCGCCAGCCATTCGATGGTGGGCTCGATGTCGGGCTGGGCGCCCGCGCAATAGATCTCGGTGCGGTTGCAGGTGGACAGGATCGCCGCCTCGGGCGAGCGGCTCACGGCGCCGCGCAAGGACTGCAGCGTGGGCCCGATCTGGTCGAGGGCGAAGGCGAAGCGGCCCCGCAAATCCAGCGGTGCCGTCGTGTGGTTGATGCCCAATGCCCAGACTGCCATTTGCACAATTATAAAATTCGGTGACATTCCGGGCACCTGGCCTGGATCAAGTCCCTCCCACATGGGCCCGATCGACCTTGTTCTCCACCTGCTGAGCTTCGTGGCACCCGCCTTTGGCGTGGCGCTGGGCGTCGCCTTTGCCGCCCGCCTGATGGGGCTTGGCAGGGGGGCGGGGCGCTGGTGGACACCTGTGGCGCTCAACTTCCTGGCCGGGGTGGCGGTGCTGCTGGCCGGACTGTGGTTTTTCGGGAACGACGGAAAAATGGCCACCTATACCGCGCTGGTCGTTGCCGTGGCCAGCGTGCAATGGCTGGCGGGCCGCGGCTGGCGCGGATAATCGCGGCCATGCTCTTCCTGCTGTCTCCCGCCAAGTCGCTGGACTACGAGACCCCGGCGGGCGAATTGCCGCACACGCTGCCGCAGTTCCTGGACCGCTCGGCCGAACTGATCGAGGTGCTGAAGCGCAAGTCGCCGCCGCAGGTGTCGCGGCTGATGGACATCAGCGACCCGCTGGCCGCGCTCAACGTGGCGCGCTACCAGGCCTGGACGAAGAAGTTCACGCCGCGCAACGCCAGGCAGGCGGTGCTGGCCTTCGACGGCGACGTCTACGGCGGCCTGCAGGCGCGCAGCCTGAAGCCGGACGACCTGCAGTGGGCGCAGGACCATGTGCGCATCCTGAGCGGCCTGTACGGCGTGCTGCGGCCGCTGGACTGGATGCAGCCCTACCGGCTGGAGATGGGCACGCAGCTGGCCGTCGGCAAGGCCCGCAACCTGTACCAGTTCTGGGGCACCACCGTCGCCGAGAACCTGAACAGCCAGCTGGCGGCCGACAAGACGCCGGTGGTCATCAACCTGGCGTCGCAGGAATACGCGAAGGTGGTGGACCGCAAGGCCTTGAAGGCGCGGGTGATCGACTGCGTGTTCGAGGAGTGGAAGAGCGGCACCTGGAAGATCATCAGTTTCAACGCCAAGAAGGCGCGCGGGCTGATGGCGCGCCACGCCATCATGAAACGCATCGACACGCCGCGCAAGCTGGAGAGCTTCAAGCTCGAAGGCTATGCCTTCGACAAGGCGGCATCGCAGCCGGACCGGCTGGTGTTTCGCCGCAAGACGATGGAAAGCACGACATGAGCAGTACGCAGGCCACGCAACAGATCACGCCCGAGCTGCGCCAGTGGATCGTGGCGCAGGCCGAAGCCGGCCATGCCGCCGACGCGGTGCTGAAATCCATGATCGCCTCGGGCTGGAACGAGGACGTGGCGGTCGACGCCATGGAAAGCACGTTGCGCGACCACCTGGAGCGCCAGGCGGTGCAGCAGGGCCTGCCGGCCGGCGTGCCGGTGCCCGAGCCGCGCCTGGAGGAGTCGCCGCTGTACCTGGATGCCGGCGACCGCAAGGTTTACGTGCTGCAGGTGATGGTGAATCCGCGCGTCATCGTGTTCGGCGGGCTGCTGTCCGACGAGGAGTGCGAGGCGCTGATCGGACTGGCCAAGCCGCGCATGGCGCGCTCGCTCACCGTGGCCACCAAGACCGGCGGCGAGGAGGTGAATGCCGACCGCACCAGCAACGGCATGTTCTTCCAGCGCGGCGAAAACGAACTGGTGCGCACGCTCGAGGAGCGCATCGCGCGGCTGGTCAACTGGCCGATGGAAAACGGCGAGGGCCTGCAGATCCTGCACTACCGGCCCGGCACCGAATACAAGCCGCATTACGACTATTTCGATCCCGCCGAACCGGGCACGCCGACCATCCTCAAGCGCGGCGGCCAGCGCGTGGGCACGCTGGTGATGTACCTGGGCGAGCCGGAAAAAGGCGGCGGCACCGTGTTCCCCGACGTCAGCCTGGAAGTCGCACCCAAGCGCGGCAACGCGGTGTTCTTCAGCTACGACCGCGCGCATCCTTCCACCAAGACCCTGCACGGCGGCTCCCCGGTGCTGGCCGGCGACAAGTGGATCGCCACCAAGTGGCTGCGCGAGCGGCGCTTCGAATGACCGGCCTGCCCGAGCAGTCGCCGCTGGGCAGGGCGGCGCCGCTGACCGACCGCTACGACGCGGCGCTGCTGTACCCGATCTCGCGCCGGCCCAAGCGCGACGAAATCGGCCTGCCCGAGCAGGTTCCCTTCTTCGGCGCCGACCTGTGGACCGCCTACGAGCTCAGCTGGCTGAACCCGCGCGGCAAGCCGCAGATCGCCATCGCCCACGTCACCGTGCCGTGCGAGACGCCCAACATCGTGGAGAGCAAGTCGTTCAAGCTCTACCTGGGCAGCTTCAGCAACACGCCGTTCGCTTCGCCCGACGAGGTGCGCGAGCGCATCCGCGCCGACGTCAGCGAAGCGGTGTGGCGCGGCGCCGGCACGCAGGCTTCGGTGGGTGTCCGGCTGATCCTGCCGGACCTGTTCGACCAGGAGCCGCTGCACGAGATGGACGGCCTGAGCCTGGACCGGCTGGACATCGAATGCACCGACTACAGCCCCGCGCCGCAGTTGCTGGGCGCCGCCTTCGGCGAGAAGCCGGTGGAAGAAACGCTGACCAGCAACCTGCTGAAGAGCAACTGCCTGGTGACCGGCCAGCCGGACTGGGGCAGCGTGCAGATCCGCTACAGCGGCCCGCAGATCGACCAGGGCGGCCTGCTGCGCTACCTGGTGAGTTTTCGCAACCACAACGAATTCCACGAGCAGTGCGTGGAACGCATCTTCATGGACGTGTGGCGGCGCTGCAAGCCGGTGAAGCTCGCGGTCTACGCGCGCTACACGCGCCGCGGCGGCCTGGACATCAACCCGCTGCGCACCAGCCACCCGCAGGGGCTGCCGCGCAGCGTGCGCACCGCGCGCCAGTAGCCGGCGTGCGGCTCAGGCCGTGTTGCTGCTGTTCAGCGTGTCGCGCAGCTTCTTGATGGTGTCGACCGCGCTGGCCAGGGTGGCGGCCAGGTTCGCGTCGTCGGTGCCCTTGACGACGTCCTTGAGCTTGTCGAGCGCGGCCACCGCCTGGCCCAGCGCATTGGTGGCGGCCGTCAGCTGCTCCAGCTTCAGGATGCTGGCCTGCTGCTTGAGCGTGGCGTTCTGCGCCTGCATCTGCTGCGCCATGGCGGTGTAGGCGGCCGAGCCCGCGGCGAGTTGCGCCGCCAGCTGGTCGCTGGAGCCTTCGCGCATGGTGCGCGCCATGGCGCGTGCCGAGCGGGACAGCTGCGAAATCGCGTCGGACTCTTTCGGGTCGAACGAATCTGTGGCGAAGCGGTCGAGCGCGTCGGCCAATGCGCTTTGCTGCGTGGGGTTGAACTGCGCGGCCTGCCCGGCCAGCGCCATCAGGTCGTCCAGCAGCGGCTTCCAGTTCGCCAGGCCGGCGCGGTTCCAGTCGATGGAGTTCAGGTCGCCGATGTTCATGTCGTCCTCACTTTGCGGATCAGGTCGCGCAGTTCCTGCACGGTGTTCAGCAGGGTGGTCACGTCCACCTTGCGCTTGTCGCGCACCGCCTGCGCCAGGTCGCGGTGCGCCTGGGCCCAGGCCTGCACCGACAGGGAAAGCTGGTTGACCAGGGCAAGCCGGGTCGCGTACGCGGCCTGCACGTCGTCCTTGGCCTTCTGCCGCGCCGCCATGTCGGTTTGCAGCCCGGTGAACAGCGCCTCCAGCCGCGTGCCCTCGGCGGTCGCGTCCTGGCGCGCCTGCGGCGCCAGCGTGCTGTCCAGCGAGGTGCGCCGCAGCAGCGTGATCCGGTCGTCGTACTGCTTGAGCAGCTTGCGCTTGTCGTCCCCGCCGTCCGCGCTGTCGATGTCGGACAGCTGCTGTCGCTGCGCGTTGCGCAGCAGCGGCACAACGCGCTTGTTCAAGTCCTCCTCCAGCGCGTCGGCGAACTGGTCGATCACCGGCTGGGCCAGCTGGAACGCCTGGTCCAGCTGCTGCGCGGCGGCTGCGCGCGCGGCCTGCTCGTACAGCGCCTTGGCGATGTCCACCACCGCGGTGACCTGGGCCGTGACCGTGATCTTCACCAGGTCGGTCAGGGCGCCGGCCAGCTTGCCGGCGCTGTCGCGGCCCTGGTTGCCGGCCGCCGCCAGCGCGGCCACCCTTTCGCCGTAGCCGGCCATGGCGTCTGCGGCCTGCACGCGCGCCTTCCAGGCCTGGTCGACCTGCGTGGCCGCCGCGTCGAACTTCGCGGCCTGCAGCGACTGGGTCAGCGCCGTGCCGGCGGCCCGGGTGCTGCCGGCCAGCTGCGCCGAGGTGTCGGCGAAGGGCTGGGCGTCCGGCAAGGCGGCGCAACCCGTGAGAAGCGCGCCCAGCAGCAACGCGGCGAAACGGAAACGTAATCGGTGGATGGCCATGCTCAGCTCCCTTTGCGGGGGCATTAGAGCACGGTGCCTCCAGGGCGCGAATCCCTCAGTTGGTGGAGGAAGGCGATGCCGGCACCGGCACCAGCACCGCGGCCCAGTCGCAGCGCAGCCGCCGCTCGCGGTGCGCCTTCATGCGCCAGGCCACGTACAGGCTGGGTGCCAGCGTGCCCACCAAGCACAGCGGCGTGGCCCACACGGCGTCGAACGCGAATGCCGGCAGCCAGCCCACCCAGCCCATCAGCCACAGCGTGAGCATCGCGTCCCACAAGTGGTATTCCAGCGGCCGCTCGCGGCGGTGGGCGACGTGCCAAAGCTTGATGCGGTGCAGTTCGGTGAGCGTCATGGCTGCGACTCCGGCGATGCTTGTTGCGTGTCAGTTTGAAGTCAGAATAAAGCAAGTTTCACGTAAGCAGGCTGCATTCGGCGTAAAAAAACGCGGGCTCCAGGGCCCGCGTTCGTTCCGGCACCTAGCCGCGCTGGTACAGGGTGACGTGCGACTCCGCGGTCTGCGGCCCCTGGTTGGCCGTCACCGAGACTTCGTAGCGCGAGCCCGGGATGCCCGCCGCGCGCGGTGCCACGTTGACGCTGAAATAGCCGTCGCGGTCGGCCTGCACGGTCTGGTCGGCCAGCTGCAGCGCCACGCCCAGGCGGCTGCCGATCACCGGCGGCACCGCGTCGACCTTCACCCGCACCGTCGCCCAGGGCACGGTGCGGCCCTGCACGTAGACGCCGCCGTTCGGGTCGACCGTGGCGTTGTTGGCCGGGCTGCTCAGGTGCAGCGGCAGCGGGCCGCTGGGGCCCGCGCCGACGGCGCCGCCCACCACGTCGAAGGTCCAGGTCTTGGTCACGGCGTTGCCCGAGACGTCGCGTGCGCTGATTTCGGCCGTGTAGCGGCCCGGAGGCAGGTCGCTGCGGTAGCTGAAGCGGTGCGGCGAAATCTGCGCCGCGTCGGTCACGTCGCGCCCGCCGATGCGCAGCCGCACCGAGTCGGGGTCGATGCCGCGGCTGCCTTCGTCGTCGAAGGTGCCGGACACGGTGGTCAGGCCGGATGCGGCAACGCGGTCGCCGTTGGCCGGCAGCAGGTTGGAGATGGTCGGCGCCTGGCGGTCGCGCGCGACCGGCTGCGAGATGCGCGAAGTGACCCACTGGTTGCCGGCGCGCAAGGTGGCCACCGCGGTGGTCAGCGCCTCCGGGTTGTCGCGCTGGCGCACCGTGTAGCTGGCTTCGTACACGCCCGGGTTCACCTCCTGCATGGCGATGCCGGACACCACGCCCGGGATTTCCAGCGTGGCGTTGGCGCCGGGCGCGCCCCGCAGGCGGAAGCGCAGCTCGCGGCCCGGCTCGATGTTGCCGGCCGGCAGCATGGCGAAGCGCTCGATGCGCAGCGTCACCACCTGCGGCTGCACGGGGGCGGGCTGGGGCGCATTCGCTTGCGGCGCATTCCCCATGGCCAGCGCCTGGAACGACGCCGGGTAGCTGAAGTTGCGCAGCGTGGTCTGGTTGCCGCGCGTCAGCCGCGCCTGCAGCATCGCCGTCGGGTCGATGCGGTCGGCGCTGCGCACGGTGTAGCCGCCGCGGTAGACGCCGCCGCGCACCTGGCGCAGCGGCACCGTGATGCCGGTGCTGGCCAGGCGCACGCTGGCCTGGGCGCCGGGCGAGCCTTCCACCGTGATGTCGAGGTGCGAACCCGGCGAGATGCCGTTGTCGGCGTTGAGCGCCAGCGAATAGACCTGCGGGGCGGCCGGCGTCGCGCGCTGCGCGGTGGCGGCTTCGGCGCCCGGCGCGACCAGGGCCGCGGCCACCGGTGCCAGCAGGAACAGGGCCGCCGCATGGTTGCGTAGTTGTCGTTTCATGTTTCCACCTCTCGGCAATGGATCGAGATGGAGCGACCTTATGGCCGTGCTGCTGCGCGCGTTGTAGGCGGCGTCGGGGAGCGCCGGTAGGACCGGTCGGATTCAGGTGGGCAGCGCGACTGTCACTTGCAGGCCTGGCTTGGCATGCGCGATGCCGAACGTGCCGCCATGCGCCTGCGCCACCAGCCGGCTGAGGTACAGGCCCAGGCCGACACCGCCGCTGGCGCGCTCGCGCGCGCTGTCGGGGCGGTAGAACGGCTCGGCCAGCTGCGGCAGCACGGCGTCGTCGACACCGGCGCCATGGTCGCGTACGGTGAGCACGATGTTCGCGTCCTGCGCCTCCAGGCGCACCAGCGGCACCTGCGGCGCATCGCCGCCATGCCGCAGCGCGTTGTCCAGCAGGTTGCGCAGCAGCAGGCGCATGCGCACGCGGTCCAGCTGCAGCAGGGGCAGATCGTCGGCGAGTACCAGGTCGAAGCCCTGCGCGCCATCGAACGACGCCGCCACCTCGCGCACCAGCGCCGCCAGGTCGGTCGGCTCGCGCTGCAGCGCCGCATGGCCCTGGCCCAGGCGCTCGCTTTCCAGCAGGCCGGCCACCAGCGTGGTCATTTCCTGCAGGTCGCGCAGCAGGGCGCCGCGGCGCATGCCGGCGTCGCCGGATTCGGGCAGCAGCTCGGCGTTCAGCCGCGCCCGCGTGATCGGGCTGCGCAGCTCGTGGCTGATGGCCAGCAGCAGCGCGCGCTTGGCGTCCAGCATGCGGTGGATGCTCTCGGCCATGGCGTTCACATCCTGCGCCAGGTCGCCCAGTTCGTCGCGCCGCCGCACCGGGATCGGCTGCAGGAAATCGCCGCGGCCGAAACGCCCGGCGCCGGCCCGGATGTCGTCCAGCGGGCGCAGCAGGCGCCGCACGTAGCGGTAGGCCAGCGCGGTCAGCGCCAGCAGCACCGCCAGCGTGGCCCAGCCCCACAGGCGCGGCCGGTCGCGCCAGGGCCGCAGGTTCAGGCCGAACTCGATGCGGTGGCCGTCCGCCGTGCTGCGCGCCAGCAGGCGCGGCTCGTCGTCGCCATGCCAGCGCTCGTAGTGGTTCCAGGGGGCGGCGCGCTCGTCCTGCGCATCGCCGCTGCGCCACTGCACGCGCGGCCCGCTGATGCGCACCGTGACCGGCAGCCGCGCGGCCAGCGCCTGCGCCTTCGCCACGTCGGGCGGGTCGCCGATCTCCGCCGCCAGCCGGTCCACGTAATCGGTGAGCAGCGGCCGCGCGGCCTCGCGCCAGCCGGTGCCCAGCGCCTTCTGCATGCCGAAGATGAAGGAGCCGGCCAGCGCCAGCGCCAGCAGCAGGAACAGCGCCACCAGCCGCCAGCGCAGCGAATGGCGCAGCCGCCGGTGCGCTCTACGGTGCCAGCGGTCAGGCATGGGAGGCATCGCCACGCGCGCCGTCCGCGCGCAGCGCGAAGGCGTAACCCGCGTTGCGCAGCGTCTTCACCGCGGCCAGCGGCTCCAGCTTCCTGCGCAGGCGGCTCACCACGATGTCCACGGCGCGCGTGTACAGCTCGGCGTCATGGCCGCGCAAGTGGTTGAGGATGTCGTCGCGGCTGAACACCTTGCCCGGCTCGCGCGCCAGCAGCAGCAGCGTGTCGAACTCGCTGCCGGTGAGTTCCACCGGTTCGCCGTTGCGCAGCACGCCGCGCGTCACCGGGTCGATCACCAGCCCGTCGAAGCGCAGGCGCCCGCCGGTGTCGTCGGCGCGGCGGCGCCGCAGAACGGTGTGCAGGCGCGCCACCAGCTCGCGCGGCTCGAACGGCTTGGGCAGGTAGTCGTCGGCGCCGAGTTCCAGGCCCACCACGCGGTCCATCACCTCGCCGCGCGCGGTGAGCATCAGCACCGGGATGTCGCTGTCGCGGCGGATCGCGCGGCACACCGCGAAGCCGTCCTGCTCGGGCAGCATCACGTCCAGGATCACGGCATCGAAGCCGCCCTGGCGCAGGCGCGCCAGCCCTTCGCTGGGCCGCTGGGCCTGTTCCAGCCGGTCGTCGAAACGCGCGAAGTAGGCGGCCAGCGGCTCGCCCAGTTGCGCGTCGTCGTCGATCAGCAGGACCCTGGCCATGCGGCATTGTCCACGACACCCATGCGGCGCCGCGCGCTCAGCCGCGGTGCCACCAGCCGCCGCGGCGGTGCTGCATGAACTCGCGCACCTGCGCCTGCTGCTTCGCATCCAGGCTGTCGTAGAAGTCGCCGAGCGCCGCGATCACCTCGGGGCTTCCGGTCTGCACGGCGGCGGTCTTCTCGCCGACCAGGGCCTGCGCCCGCGCGCGGTCGAACTTGTCGCCGGCCACCAGCTTGCGCACCTCCTCGCGCGGATCGCCGCCGCTGCCGCGCAGGGCGGTGCGCTGCGCCTGCAGCTTGTCGGCCAGCACACCCAGGCGCTTCTTCTGGTCCTCGTTCAGGTCCAGGCGGCGGGCGACGCGCTCGATCATCTTGCCGCGGAATTCGGCCTGCGCGGCCGGGTCGCTGCTCCAGCCGTGATGGCCGTAGCGGTGGCCGCAGGCGGTGAGCGCGCCCAGCGCCAGCGAGGCGCCGAAGATGCCGAACAGGCTGCGGCGGATCCAGGGTTTCATGCGGTGCTCCTCAAGGTGTTGAACAGGCACCGATGGTCGGGCCGCGACAGCGCCGCGTCATCGCGGCGCGGTTTCGGTTCTTTTCGGTTTGTTTCAGCCGGGGCCGAACAGGTCGGCGATCGGCTCCGCCGCGCGCTGGCCCGCGGCCTGCGCGCTCGCGGCGGCCTCGGCCGGCTGCGTTTCCGGCGAACCCGCCTTCGCCAGCTTGCCCACCCGCACCCCCAGCAGACGCAGCCGGCGCGTGAGGTCGACCCGCTTCAGGCACTGGCCGGCGGCGCGGCGGATGGCCTTGGGGTCGGCCGTGTAGTGGTCGATGGTGAGGTCGCGCGTGGCGGTGCGGAAGTCATCGTAGCGCAGCTTGATGCCGATGGTGCGGCCGACGTAGCCCTTGCGCTGCAGGTCGCCGGCCAGCCGCTCGCACAGGTCGGTGAAGATGGCACCGAGTTCGGCGCGGTCGCGCACCGCGTGCAGGTCGCGGTCGAAGGTGGTTTCGCGGCTGATCGACACCGGCTCGCTTTCGGTCACCACCGGCCGGTCGTCGCGGCCCCAGGCGGCGTCGTGCATCCAGGCGCCGTAGGATTTTCCGAAGTTGTCGATCAGCCATTCGCGCGATTGCTGCGCGATGTCGCCGATGGTGTGCAGGTGCAGCTTGTGCAGCTTGATTTCCGACTTCGGGCCGATGCCGTTGATCTTGCGCACCGGCAGCGGCCAGATGCGCGCCTGCACGTCGTCCTCGAACAGGATGGAGATGCCGTTGGGCTTGTCGAACTCGCTGGCCATCTTGGCGATCAGCTTGTTCGGCGCCACGCCGATCGAGCAGGTGAGGCCGGTCTTGTCGAAGATCGCCTTCTGGATCAGCCGCGCCAGCACGCGGCCGCCTTCGCGCTGGCCGCCCGGCACCTCGGTGAAGTCGATGTAGACCTCGTCGACGCCGCGGTCCTCCATCACCGGCGCAATCTCGCGGATCACCGCCTTGAAGGCGCGCGAATAGCGCCTGACCTCGTCGCCGTCCACCGGCAGCACCAGCGCCTGCGGACACAGTTTTGCCGCCTTCATCATGCCCATGGCGGAGCCGATGCCGAACTGGCGAGCCGGATAGGTGGCGGTGGTGATGACGCCGCGGCCCACGTAGTCCTTCAGCAGCGGGAAGGCCTCCACCGGGATCTGCGACAGCGGCAGGCCGGCGTAGCGCTTGCGCATCGCCGCGTCGGCCTCGCCGTGGCCGCCGCCGATCACCACCGGCAGGCCCTTGAGCTGCGGGTAGCGCAGCAGCTCCACCGACGCGAAGAAGGCGTCCATGTCCAGGTGGGCGATGCGGCGCGGCGAGGACTGCATGAAGCCGCCATTTTGCAGCCGCCGCCGCGCGGCCTCCACTGTCAGGCGTTGGTGCCGCCGTCGATGTCGAAACAGGCGCCGGTGATGTTGCCGGACTCGGGGCCGGCCAGGAAAGCCACCAGCGCCGCGACCTCGTGCGGCTCGCCGTAGCGCCCGAGCGCCGACATCTGCTTGCGCAGCGCCGCGCGCTCGCCGTTTGCCGGGTTCATGTCGGTGTCGGTGGAGCCCGGCTGCACGCAGTTGACGGTGATGCCGCGCGGGCCGAGGTCGCGCGCCCAGGCGCGCGTGAAGCCGGCGACCGCGGCCTTGCCGGCCACGTAGAGCCCGCCGCCGTCGTAGGGCACGTGGTCTGCGTTGTTGCTGCCGATGGTCACGATCCGCCCGCCCGCGCCCATGCGCCGCGCCGCTTCGCGCGACGCCAGGAACACGGCGCGCACGTTCAGGCCGAACATGGCGTCGAAGTCGGCCTCGCTGCAGTCGGGCAGCAGCTTGCGTTCGAAGCGCCCGGCGTTGTTCACCAGGATGTCCAGGCGGCCGAAGCGCGCGTCCACCTGTGCGAACAGCCGTTCGACCGCGCCGGGCTCGGCAAGGTCTGCCTGGATCGCCACGGCGCGGCCGCCCGCGGCCCCGATGTCCCGCACCACCGCGTCCGCCGCGTCCTGGCTGCGGCTGTAGTTGACCACCACCTGCGCGCCCTCGGCGCCCAGCCGCCTGGCGACCGCCGCGCCGATGCCGCGCGCCGCGCCGGTGACGATTGCGAGTTTTCCCTGGAGATGTTTCATTCCGCCATTGGGCCTTTGCCACTTTCGGTTGGCAATACCATGCATGGACAGAAGATCTTCAACCAGATGGAACGAATCGGAGACCGCCATGGACCGCTTGTCCAGCATGAACGTGTTTGCCCGCGTGGTCGCCACCGGCGGCTTCTCCGCCGCCGCGCGCGAGCTGCGGCTGACGCCGGCGGCCGTGAGCAAGCAGATCGCGGGCCTGGAAGCGTGGCTGGGGGTCAGGCTGTTCGCGCGCACCACGCGGCGGCTGCGCCTGACCGAGGCCGGCACCGCCTTCCATGCGCGGGTGGTGCACATCGCCGAGGCGGTGGAGGAAGCCAGGGCCGAAGCGGGCGCGCTGCAGCAGGCGCCGCGCGGCCACCTGCGCATCAGCGCACCGCTGTCGTTCGGGGTGCTGCACCTCGGCCGGCTGTTCGCGGACTTCCTGCAGGCGCACCCGAACGTCAGCGCCAGCATCGAACTCACCGACCGCAAGGTGGACCTGATCGAGGAGGGCTACGACCTGGCGGTCCGCATCGGCGAGCTGCCCGACTCCAGCCTGCACGCGCGCAAGCTGGCGCAGGACAGCTTCGTGCTCTGCGCGGCGCCTGCCTACCTGCAGGCGCACGAACCGCCGCAGGTGCCTGCCGACCTGTCGCGCCACGATTGCCTGGTGTACGACGGCGCGCCGGCGGACTGGCTGTTCGAGGGTCCCGCCGGCCTGGAGGCGGTGCGGGTGGAAGGCCGGCTGCATGCCAACAACGGCCTGATGCTCATGGCCGCCGCCATCGCCGGGCACGGCATTGCCTACGCGCCCGCGTTCATCGCCGCGCCGCTGCTCGCCAGCGGCCAGCTGCTGCCGCTGATGCCGCGCTACCGCCCGCGCACCACGGGCATTTACGCGGTGTTCCCCGGCGGGCGGCGGGTGCCCGCCAAGGTGCGCGCACTGGTGGATTGCCTGGCCGCGGCGCTGGCGCGGCCGGCCTGGCAGGAGGCGCCCTGACGGCGGCGGTGCACGGCCTCAGTACGTCCCCGGCAGCAGGATGCCGCGGTCGACGCTGCGGATGTCGGTGCGCCCGCAGAACGCCATCGACAGGTCGAGTTCCTTCCTGATGATCTCCAGCGCGCGCGTCACGCCTGCTTCGCCCATGGCGCCCAGCCCGTACAGGAAGGCGCGGCCGATGTAGGTGCCTTTGGCGCCCAGCGCCACGGCCTTCAGCACGTGCTGGCCCGAGCGGATGCCGCCGTCCATGTGCACCTCGATGCGGCTGCCCACCGCGTCGGCAATCGCCGGCAGCGCGGAGATCGAGGAGGGCGCGCCATCGAGCTGGCGGCCGCCGTGGTTGGACACGATCACCGCGTCCGCGCCGCTGTTCACGGCGTGCTGCGCATCCTCGAGGTCCTGCACGCCCTTCAGGATCAGCTTGCCGCCCCAGCGCTTCTTGATCCACTCCACGTCGTCCCAGCTGAGCCGCGGGTCGAATTGCCTGGCGGTCCACTCCGACAGCGAACCCATGTTCTCCACGCCCTTGACATGGCCCACGATGTTGCCGAACTGGCGCCGCGGCGTGCCCAGCATGGCCAGGCACCAGCGTGGCTTGGTCATCAGGTTGATGATGTTCGGGATGGTCATCTTCGGCGGCGCCGACAGGCCGTTCCTCAGATCCTTGTGGCGCTGGCCCAGGATCTGCAGGTCCAGGGTGAGCACCAGGGCCGAGCAGTTGGCCGCCTTGGCGCGCTCGATCAGGCTTTCGATGAAGGCGCGGTCGCGCATCACGTACAGCTGGAACCAGAACGGGTGGCCGTCGGTGCCCTTGGCCACGTCCTCGATCGAGCAGATGCTCATGGTCGAGAGGGTGAACGGGATGCCGAACTTTTTCGCCGCGCGCGCCGCCAGGATCTCGCCGTCGGCGTGCTGCATGCCGGTGAGGCCGGTGGGGGCGATGGCCACCGGCATGGCGACCTCCTGGCCGACCATGGTTGCGCGGGTGCTGCGGTCGTCGATGTTCACCGCCACCCGCTGGCGAAACAGGATCTTGTCGAAGTCCGCCTGGTTGGCCCGGTAGGTGGACTCGGTCCACGAGCCACTGTCGGCGTAGTCGTAGAACATGCGGGGAACCCGCCGCTGCGCCAGCAGGCGCAGGTCTTCGATGTTGGTGATCACGGCCACGGGTGTCTCCTCGTTTGCGGAATGGTAGCGCCTCGCGCCAGTCGCTTTTCTGACGGCACGCGGGCCGGGCCGCGTCAGCCCGGCTGTCGCACGCCGGCGCCGCGCACCTCGATGCGCACGGTATCCAGCACTTTGCCGCGCTCGTCGGTCAGCTCGACCCTGTGCCGGCCCGGCCAGGGCAGCCACTGCGCCTGCGCGCCGCGCGCGAATTCCTTTCCGTCCATCACCCAGCGCAAACCGGTTCCCGCGGCGGCGAAGCGCAGGCGCTGGCGCTTCGGCGGAATGTCCGGGTCCAGCGCGAGGATGGTGCCGTCGGCCGGCGCCAGGATGTGGGCCGCCGCCTGGGCTTTCTGCGTGCGGCCGGCGCCTTCCAGCGCCAGCTGGGCCTGTTCGGTGCCGGCGATGAACCATTCCTCGCGAGAAGCTTCCAGCCGCTCGCCGAATTGCACGCGGCCGCGCACCAGGCCGGCCGGCGGCGCCGGTGCGCGCGAGGGTTCGCGCGCATGCAGGTACTGCATCACGGCGGCCCACACCGGCGCGGCGCCGCTGGTGCCGCTCACGTCGTGCATGGCCGCACCGCTGGCGTTGCCGACCCACACGCCGACGGTGTAGCGCGCCGACCAGCCGACCGCCCAGTTGTCGCGCATGTCCTTGCTGGTGCCGGTCTTCACCGCGGTCCAGAAACGCGTGGCCAGCACGCTGTCGGTGCCGAAGGTGCGGGCGCGGGCGTTGCCGTCGGACAGGATGTCGCCGACGATGAAGGCAGCGCGCGGATCGAGCACCGGTGTTGCGGGTTTCTTGGCAGCCGGCTTCGTGGGGATGGGCGCCGGCGCGTACCGTACCTCGCCCGCACGCCCCTGGTTCGCCAGCGTGCGGAACGCGTTCGCCAGGCCCAGCAGTGGCACCTCGGCGCTGCCCAGCGCCAGGCTGTAGCCGAAGTAGTCGCCCGATTCGCGCAGCGGCAGCCCGGCAGTGCGCAACTGCTTGTGGAAAGCGTCGGGGCCGACCATCACCAGCGTGCGCACGGCCGGCACGTTGAGCGAGGCGCCGAGCGCGGTGCGCACCGACACCCAGCCCTTGAACTGCCGGTCGTAGTTCTGCGGGATGTAGAGGCCGCCAGCGGTGGGGATGGCCGCCGGCGAATCCTCCAGCAGCGAGGCCGCCGTGACGCGCCGCTCGGCGATGGCCTGCGCGTACAGCAGCGGCTTCAGGGTGGAGCCGGGCTGGCGCGGCGCCAGCACGCCGTCGACCTCGGCTGCCGCGCTCAGCTCGCCGGAGGAGCCGACCCAGGCCAGCACCTCGCCGCTGGCGTTGTCCAGCACCACCACGGCGCCGTCTTCCACGTTGCGCCCGTGCAGCTCGCGGATGTGCCGCTGCAGGGTCTGCACCGCGAAGCGCTGCAGGTCGGCGCGCACGCTGGTGGCGATACGCGGCTCGCCCGGCGCGGCTGGCGCGCGGCGCAGCACCTGGCGCGCGAAGTGCGGCGCGATGCCGTCGGCGGCCGCGTAGGCGCGCCGCTGCAGCGCGCCGGCCACGCGCAGATCCAGCCCCTCGCAGTCGGCCTTCACGCCGCGCGGCTGCATGGCTTTCAGCACGCCGCAGGCGCGTGCGCTGACCTGCGCCGGCTTGGCGTTGGGCGCGCGCACCAGCGCCGCGGCGATGGCCGCTTCGCCCTCGTCGATGCCGTGCGGCGCCTTGCCGAACAAGGTGCGAGAGAGCGCGTCGATGCCGACCAGCTCGGCGCGGAACGGCACCAGGTTGAGGTAGGCCTCCAGCACCTGGTCCTTGCGCCAGCGCCGGTCCAGCACCTGCGCCGCGACCACCTGGCCCAGTTTCTGCGTCACGCGCCGCCCACCGGGGCCGTGCTTCCAGTCGTCGTCCAGCAGGCCGGCCAGCTGCATGGTGAGCGTGGACGCGCCGCGCGTGCGCTGGTTCCACAGGTTGCCCCAGGCAGCGGCCGAGGCGGCGCGCCAGTCGACGCCGCTGTGTTCCCAGAAGCGCTTGTCCTCCGACAGCACGAGGGCAATGCGCAGGGCAGGCGACATGTCCTCCAGCGCGATCCATGTGCCGCGCCGCGCGCTGTCGTCGGTGCGCAGCCGCTGGATCACTTCGCCGCGACGGTCCAGCACCAGCGTGTCGGACGAGTGGTGCGCCGCCTTCACCTCGTCGAACGAGGGCAGGGCGTGGCTGGCGCCGGCTGCGCAGGCAAGCGCCAGGGGCAGAACAGCCTTCACCGCAGAGACGCGGAGGGCGCAGAGGGCCGCAGAGGAATTCATTTTTTGATGGCTGTTCCTCTGCGTTTTCTCTGCGCCCTCTGTGCCTCTGCGGTGAATGACCCCGCCTTCACCGCCCCGCCTCCACCTTCATGCGCGGATTCGGCGACTCGGCGAACATCTCGGGCGCGTACATCGCCTCCACCCGCGTGGGCGGCAGCGCGAACTCGCCGACGTTGTTCAGCCGCATGGTGTATTCCAGCTTGAAGCTGCCCTTGGGCACGTATTCGTAGTAGCCGCGGAAGGCCTCGAAGCTGCGCTCCTCGAAGGCCGGCCAGGCCGAGCCGGTGGAGCGCTTCTCGCCCTGCGTCGCGATCTGCGAATCGCGGCCCAGGCCGCCGCCCAGCAGGGTGGCGCCGCCGGGAATCGGGTCGCTCACCACCACCCAGGTCATGTCGGCCGAGGCCGTCACCTCCAGGGTCACGCGCACCACGTCGCCGCGGCTGTACTTGCCGGCCACCGCCTGTTCCACCGCAGTGATGGTCTTCTTCAGCTGGTAGCCGGCACTGAACGGCGCCTTCAGCTCGATGGCGGCCACCGACTGCAAGGTGAGCCAGGGTTTGCCGGTGCCCGCGTGCGCGGCGCTCAGCGCCTGCTTGCCGGGCTCCCTGGCCCAGGGCAGGAACATGGTGTTGTTGCGCAGGTTGCCGGGCGAAGCCGGCGCGCCGAACCAGGTGGTCTGGTTGGGTGCGCCCCCGGCGTCGGTGGTCTTCACGCGGTCGACCTTGGCCCAGTCGACGGCGCCGCTCGCAGCGCCCAGCGAAGCGCGCGTGCTGCCCGCCACCGGCTGCGCCTCGAACTTCGCGGAGAACTTCTCCAGCGCCAGCCCGCCCCACAGGTTGGCCGTGGTGGTGTGCCAGGCGCCGCGCTGCTGCCGGCCGATGAAGCCGTTGGCGAGCCGGCCCATGTCGTCCTTCCAGGCCGGGTCGTCCAGCACCGCCAGGATCAGCCGCGCGGTGTTGACGTCGCCGTTGGTCATCAGCCACCACCAGTAGTCGTCGCGCTCGGTGCTGAAGATCAGCTTGGTGCCCTGGTAGGACAGGCGCGACTTCAGCACCTGCGTGGCCTCGGCCATGCGCTGTTCGCGCTGCGGCACGTCCTGCACGCGCTTGAGGATGTTCAGCCAGTCGATCACCGCGTGCGTGGGCCACTGGTTGGGCGCGATGGTGATGCTGCCCAGCATGCGGCCCTGCGCCTTGCCGTAGCGCGAGAGCGCTTCCAGCGCGGCCAGCTTGCGCACGTCCAGGTCCTTGCGCGGCGACCAGAACTCGCGCTGGATGCGGCCTTCGACGAAGGCGACCAGCCCGCGCTCCATCGGCGCGCGCACCTCGTCGGGCAGTGCGAAGCCGGGGTCGACGCCGGCGGCTTCGTGCGTCGCTGCCAGCACGTAGGCCGTCAGCGCGTCGCTGCCGCGGTCGGCTTCGCCGTCGCGCGGCGGGAAGTAGCTGGCCAGGCCGTCCTTGTCGAGATACGTCGGCAGCTGCGCCACCACCGTCTGCCACAGCTTCGCGTCGCGCAGGCCGACCGACTTGCTGGTCTTCTGCTCCAGGCAGATGAAGGGGTAGCGCGCGAACCAGTCCCGCACGCCCGGCAGGCCTTCGGCCAGTTTCGGCTGCAGGGCGATCTTGAGGCCGCCGCGGTCCGGCAGCGCATCGGCCGGCGGTGCGACGTCGAGCGTCAAGGGCCCGTCCAGCTGCACCAGCGTGGCCTGCTGCACCGTCAGCGGCACGGCCGGCACGATGCGTTGCCGTGCCTTCAGTGCGTCGCGCGCGCCGCCCACGGTGTCGCGCGCCTCGATCTCCCACAGGATGGCCTCGGAGCGGACCTGCCCCAGCTGCGGCGGCGCCGTCACCATCCAGGCGACCTCGCGCGCATCGCCGGCGGGGATCTCCACCGTCTGCGGCTTGAGATCCAGCAAGGTGGCGCGCGCGATGACCTCCACCGTCATCGGCTTGGCCGTGGTGTTGCGCACCGTGAGCTGCGCGCGGTACTGGTCGTCTTCGCGCACCAGCGGCGGCAGGCCGCTGATGATCTGCAGGTCCTGCGTGGCGCGGATGGCGGTCTGGCCGGTGCCGAACAGGCCGGTGCCCATGTCGGCCACGGCGACGATCTTGAAGGTGGTGAGCGCGTCGTTCAGCGGCACGGTGACCACCGCCTGGCCCTGCGCATCCAGCACCACGCGCGGATTCCACAGCAGCAGTGTCTCCAGCAATTCGCGCGCAGGCGCCTTGCCGCCGCCGCCGCCGGCCGGCACGGCTTTGCGGCCGTAGTGGCGCCGGCCGATGATCTCCATCTGCGCGGTCGACGTCTCCACGCCCCAGGCGCGCCGCTGCAGCATGGCTTCCAGGAGGTTCCAGCTGTCGTTGGGCATCAGTTCCAGCAGCGCCTGGTCGACGGCGGCCAACGCCACCTCGGCGCCGGCCGCGGGCTGGCCGTTCGGCTGCTTCACGCTGATCGTGACTTTGGCCTGGCCGCGCACCGGGTAGCTTTCCTTGTCGGCCTTCACCGCCACCGCGAGCTCGTGCGCCTTGGTGCCGACGCGGATTTCCGCCAGGCCGAGCCGGAAGGCCGGCTTGCTCAGGTCCACCAGCGCGGTCGGCGCCACGTATTCGCGGCCCTCGAACCAGAACGCCGTCCACCATTCGCGCGGCGCTTTGTAGCCCCAGGTGAAGAAGCTATACCACGGCACTTCGCGCAGCCGCCCGCGCAGCGCCAGCACGCTGACGTAGACGTTCGGTCCCCAGTTGTCCTGCACCTTCAGGTTGACGGTCGGGTCCTCGCCATTGAGCTGCACCACCTGCGACTGCACGATGCCTTCGCGCTCCACCGTGACCAGCGCGGTGGCGAAGCGGAACGGCATGCGCACCTGCAACCGTGCGGTGTCGCCGGGCTGGTAGGCCTTTTTCTCCGGCAGCACGTCGATGCGGTCGTGGTTCTCGCCGCCGAACCACAGCTCGCCCTGGCGCGTGACCCAGACCGAGCTGGCGGCAATCGCCGTCTTGCCTTCGGCGTCGGTGGCGGTGACGACCAGCTCCACCTCGCCCGGCTCGCCCAGCTTGGCCTCGCACAGCAGCAGGCCGCGCGCGTCGCTCTTGCCGCTGCAGACCTTGCCCAGGTCCTTGACTTCGGTCTTGTTGTCGTAGGTGTAGAAGCCGCCGACCATGCGCTTGCGGCTGGTGGTGACCACGCGCGCCACCGCCTTCACTTCCAGCGGCACGCCGGCGGCCGGCTTGCCGTCGAGCTGCAGCGCCAGCGCCTGGAAACCGATCTGCTGCTTGGCCGAGACCCAGCCCTCGGTCTTGATGCCGGCCACCACGCCGGCCGGCCACAGGGTGGCCGTGTGGCGCAAGGTCTGTACCTCGCCGTTGGGGTCGGCGTAGCTGGCCTCCAGCAGCAGCTCCTGCGCCTGCGTGGCGACAGGCACCTCGGGAATGGTCAGCTTGCCGGTGCCGTTGCGGTCCAGCGTGACGGGCAGCTTGTCGGCGATCACGCGCGCGTCCTGCGAGGCCTTGGCTTCCTCTTCGCCTTCGCTGGAGCCTTCGCGCGCGCCGCGCGGCGGCTCGAAGCTGAACTCGCCGTAGTCGGCGTAGACCAGGGGCTTGCGCCGCACCAGCGCCGACACGCGCACCGGCAGGTTGGCCGCGCCGCCACCCGACACGTAGTTGATCTGCAGGTCGGCGGGCACGGACTTCGGCTGCACCAGCGCCTTCTTGTCGCTGGGCGCGATGCGGCCTTCCAGCACCGGCAGGCGGAATTCCTCGACGCGGAAACTGCCCGAGCCGCCGCCACGGCCGCCGCGCAGTTCGACCTGGTACTCGCCCAGCTTGGCGGCCGGCGGAATCTGGAACTGGTTTTCCGCGCTCATGCCGCCGGTGGCCGTCTTGCGCCAGGCGATCGGCTGCGTGAACTGCTGGCCGCTGCCGGTGTGGGTGATCGCGAGCTCCTTGGGCAACTCGCCGGGAACGTCGAAGCCGCGGCGCGTCTCGCTGCGGATCAGGTGTTTCATCGAGACGGTTTCGCCGGCGCGCAGCAGCGTGCGGTCCATCACCGTGTGCAAGCGCACGTCGGGCAGGGCCTCGCGGCTGGTCGGCACGTTGAAGCGCCAGGGCTCGATGCCGCGGTACCAGTCGCTCCAGCTGAAGGCCATGTCTTCCACGCCGCCCGCGTCCTTGGCGCGCGCGCTGACGAAGTAGGCCCGGCGGCCTTCCTCGTCCTCGCCCCCGGCGCTGCCGCCGCCGCCGCCGCAGGCCGGCGCCTGCGGGTTCAGTCCCTTGAACTCGGCGATGCCTTGCGCGTTGGTGGTGGCGGTGGCGAGCTCGCGCCCGTTGCAGTCCGACACGCGCACCGCCGCGCCCGACACCACCTGGCCCTTGTCCAGGGTGGTCACCCAGGCCAGCGCGTTCTCGCGGCCCAGCTTGAAGTGCACGCCCAGGTTGGTGACCAGGGCCGAGGTGCGCACGTACATCGTGCGCGGCTCGCCGTGGCGCGCGTCCAGCAGCGACTTGCCCAGCATCGGCGAGGCGATCTCCACCACGTGGAAGCCCGGCGCGAGCGGAATGCCCACCACCTCGAACGGCCGCGGGTCGTTGCCGGCCGGCTGCGGCACCTGCAAGGTGCGCACGTTCGGCTGGCCGGCCAGCAGCGACACCATGCGTGCCTGCACGAAGTCTTTCTCGTTGTCGTCCAGCGCCTTGGGCAGCGGGCCCTTGACGTCGGCGCGCGCGGCGGCGCGGTCCACCTGCCACTCGTTGTAGCGCTGCACCTTGCGGAACCAGGCGATGATGTCCGCGTCGGTCTTGGGCTGCATGTCGCTGATGCGCCCCGGTGTGGCGGCCTGGGCGCGCAGCGCCGGCTCCACGTTGCGCAGCGTGATCGGCAGCAGCGGCTCACCCTTCGGTTCGGCGAAGCGCTCGACGATGCCGAACGGCGCGGCGGCGAACTTGGCCAGCGGCGGCATCGGCCCGGTGGCGAGCTTCAGCGGAAAGTTGTCGGCGTTGCGCAGCGGCCGGCCGGCCGCGTCCTTGAAGTCTTTGGGCAGTTCCAGCACCAGCGCGGCCTGCTCGGGAAATAGCGGCTTGAAGCGCACCCCGTTGACTAGGCTGTCGGCGTCGCCCTCGGCAGCTTCGAACTCCGGCTTGAAGCGTTCCTTGTCCGACTTCAGCACGATCTGTTCGGCCAGCTTGCGCGCCACCGGCGCGTTGAACGCCAGCGCCATCGGCCGGATCGGCAGGCAGGGTGCCTGGGCGTTCTCGCGCTCGCAGCTGAAGCTGGCGGCGAAGGGCTCGCGCACCTGGTAGTTGAAGCGCTTTTCGACCGCGTTGGCCACGCCGCTGGGCGTGGCGATGCCCTTGCCGTAGACGATCTGCACCCGCGCGTTGGCGGCAAAGCGGCGGTTGCAGGCGAAGGTGACGTGGCGCAGCGGTTGGTCCTTGGCGGCTTTTTCCCAGTGCAGCGACTTCAACAGGGCGTCGCGCGGCGCGGCTTCCAGCAGCCGCACCGGCACGCGCTCGCCCAGGCCTTCGATGGAGCACCACAGGTTCTCGCGCACGCTGGCCAGCGTGGCGTCGCCATTGAGTTTCAGCGCGAAGAACTGTTCCTCGTCGATGCGCTGGTAGGTGCCCGGCTGGATGGTTTGCACGAACGGCCCGCCGGTGTTGAAGCGCCAGTTGCCGGCGGCCAGTTCCGCCCCTTTGGGTGACTTGAAGCCGGAGCGCACCTGCAGCTGGCAGCTGACGCCGGGCGGCAGGTCGTTCTCGAAATCGAAGGCCCATTCGCGGTCGCTGATCCAGCGGGCGGTGCCGCGCGTGGCCTGGGCGTCGCTGCAGGACAGCGACAGCGGCGCCGGCGCCTTGGGATCGCCGAAGGCGACGGCGCTCTCGTCGAACTTGGCGACGACCTGGCGCACCTTCGCCACCTCGCCCTGGGGCGTCAGGCTGGTGATGCCGAGCGCGAAGGCGCCGGCGGGGGCCAGCAGCATGGCGATGAGGGCCGCGGCGGCCTGGAGTGTCTTCTGTTTCACGGGGGGCTCTCCTCCGCGGCGGAGCGTAGCTGATCCACAGGCCTGCTGTCCGTGACAAATTGGCGGCCGGGCCGGGCGCGAATCCCATCGGGTTGATTTGCCTCAAGACCGGCCGTTGGACCTCGCCTCGACCGAGGGGTTAGGCCTCTCTCGATGCTTTGCTCCGTTCTAGTCGGATTTCCCCTGTCACTTTGGTGATCCGGAGCGCCAACGCTGCCGCGAGTAGCGACGGACCAAGAACCTGAAGCAGCTCTAGCAGGTTGGATTTGGATTCATGTTTGAGTGACTCGACCCTCACTAGAGCCGCGTTGTATGCGGCGACTGCGCCGATCACGGTCTCGACTGCCCACCGGTCACCGCCGCTGGGTGGCGGACCTACAAGCTTCTCAAGATCGATCGGCACTGAGTGCGTTGTAGAAAACGCTTGGAGCTTCGGTGTTAGCGCCTTGAACCACGCACACTGAGCATCAAAGTCTCGTTGGAGTTGCTCCATTTGCTCAGGCGGCAGAGATGCTGCGCTGCGAGTAAAGACTCGGCAAACGGCGATGCTGGTGCCGAAGACAGCTGCTCGCTCAACCTGGTCAAGTTCAAAGATCACGCGGCTCTCTGCGGCCGCGAGCAGATTCTTGGCTACCAGCGTGCGGACGCCACCGACGCTCGCGAGGATGCCGGTAAACGCCATCGCGAGCCAGATGTAGTCAACTCTCTTCCAGGCAATTGAGGACAAGGGGAGGCGAACGAGGACAACATGAAACAGCACGGACAGGACGGCAAAGACGCCCAATACCCACCAATAGCTTGTGTACCAGGGCAGAGAGTAGAAGCGGTCGTCCACGAGAGGCCTAACGTAAAAATGACCGGACTACCAACACTTGCGGCAAAGCCGCCTCTTGCTGTTGTGGGTCCGTGTCGATTGACATGTTAAGGGGCAGCGCCATTTACTCGTCCATTGACTCGAAGCCGAGCAACCGTTCAATCTTTGCGATGCGTGCGCCGTTGGTATCCGGTCGTGGCGAGGGATGCACTGAGTTCGAGAGGCCCAACAGCTGCTTTGCGGCTTCACGCGCATCTGACCGGCGTGGCAAGAAGCCCTTCGACACCCGAGCCCAGTTATCATAAAACGGCACTGAGCCGATCTTGGAGCGCAAATCGCACGATAGCTTTCGCAGCGCCTCGGCTGCCCTGTCTTCGCCCGCACGGTCGTCAACCGGCGTGAGTATTGCTGGTGCATGAAACACCAACGCATGTCGTATCTCACCCAAGAGCTTCTTCACCTCCTGGATTGGCTCAATCACCAATTTCCCAAGAACTTGACTTGCGACGAAAACCATCACCGCACCGATCGCCGTGAGAGAGGAGGTCAACAGAATCTTCGTGAGATCGTCCATCTGCCTCATGCCCTTTAACGTGAACGCAACCGGCGCACACGGCCAGGTGCAACCGGAGGGAGCGGACGCCCGTGGGCGTCCGTGTTGACGGACTTGTTAGACCGCAGCTTCACAACGTCGGACTCCTTCCCGCGTACACCGTCTCTTCGATCACACGGCGCTTCCAAACCACACCCAGCTGTGCTTTCTCCAGGTCGGGATAGTGTCGTCCTGAGTAGATTCCAATGACTGTATCAATTCTTGCGAGCAGCACTTGCGCCGATTGAGTTCCGTCCTTCCTTTTGTACTGTTGATTTATGAGAACCTGCCTGCCAACGACGACCGAGCCTGACATTCCCTCGCGGCTTGCGGTGTCTACGAACATCTTTGGCAACCCGTCTGGATCAAATGTTGGATCGAGTGCAATGGTGCCTCGTTTCCAGACGGGAGCAGGTGCGCCGGTGATTTGCCCGAAGGGATATCCGATGATGAATACGTCCTGCGACGCTGCCGCAGAAAGAACGGCATTGGCCTCAAGAACATTGACGTGTTCAATCAAATGGCCTTGGATCCGTTCAGTCACGTCGATGGCTGCTACGTCAACGCTTCTCCCCAAAGAAGGGTGTTCAACCCACTTCGCCTGACCAAGGACTGTTGAATTGAGTGGTATATCGACGGTCGTAGGCTCCAGCTCAAAAAGGCCGTGCTCGTCTTCCGGCCCTGCTTGGCGGAAGGTATGAATCGTGATGCCGTCAGGAATACCGCCAGTTCGCGACATCGGCTGCCCGGTCAGTGGATTTCGACCCGCTAGGTTATGCCAGTTGGTGACAAGAAACGTACGGTCTCGGCGCAGCCACAGAAAACTGCTTCCGGTCGAAAGCTGAATGTCACCGAAACGCATCACCAAGAATGGTGCTGCGTAGCTCCAGCGGTTCGAGAGATGACTCACGCCTTCCATGCGGTCTAACGTTGACGTAACCGGTGACTTGCGCCAGGAACTCGCGCAGCGAGCGGACGCCGTAAGGCGTCCGTGTTGACGCACAAGTTAGACGGCTTCACGCTTAATTCCAGCATGCATAGCAATACAGGTATTCGTCGATCACGATCTTTACATGAACTCCCGAGGGGTCCTCGTACGTCAAATATCTGTACCGTCCCTCCTGCACTTCCAACCAGTCATTGACGAGGAGCGCATCATGCCGCTGTTCGACCCCGTCAGGACCAGCAAAAGTGAACTGTGCGACGACCATACGCTGCATGGCACGCGACCCGATCTCTGGGTAGAGCTCAGGGACTTGGACATCTTCAAACCACTCGCGCTGCTCATCCGATAAGAGAGCAAGCGGCCCCCAAGCAAAGGTAGACGGCTCTCGGCGACGCACTGCACTGAGTCCGAATGCTGCGTGCCCCCGCGCAAGTTTAAGAAGAACACCCTTGACCCGATCGACCTCGATCGAGAATATGACTTGCCCGTCTTGCTCGTGCCGCGCGGCTTCAATTCGAGCCCGCAATGCGGGACTTCGACCGAAAATATCTTTGACCAGCGGTCGTTGAACTGCATCGGTTGAACCGCGCAGAACAGTTTCGAGCAGGCAGACAAAGTACTCTTCATCTGCGGAGAAGGCGTTGTTGCACTTCCTGCAGGCGCCGACAACGGGGAGATTCTCAGGTAACGGCGCATTGAGCAATGACCGAGACGGCACGTGGTCGCGGGTATCTGGCACTCCGCCACAGTAGATGCAGCCGTCGATGAGGCGGCTGTCGGCGAAATCTCTCAGCTGTTCCACTGCCGTCTAACGTTCGAGCTAAGCGGGCGACAGCGGCAGGACGCCAGGGCCCGGGCTGGGAAAATGTACCGCGTACCCCAGGCCGGGCCCTGGTGGCCTGCCGTTGGCGCTCCGCTTGAGCGAGGGGTTAGGCATCACTGGCAGGGCTCTCGGCTGAATTAGTATTTTTCAGGTGCTGGCTTCCGCATAAGGAACCTGTCTTGATTGCTTGTGACCCAGGCCCACCCCTTCTTTGTGAAGTAATAGGCCGTGTATGGGTCGCCGTCTTGGTCTGTATGATTCTCGAAACTCAAGTATTCCTTATCAATTAATCCGCGAATAGCCAAAGTAGTGGCGATCTTTGTAAAGCCGCTGCTATCCATGTCTCTTTTGATTTGATACGTCGTCGCGTAATCTTCTGGATGCTCCAAATTCTCAGCAACTGCTGCAATAGCAACGATCTCGTGCTGACTGAGGCCATCGACCGGAGTGAGTCGCGCCATTTCGGAGACCTTCGGAAGGGATTCTTCTCGGTGAAGGAATGCCTTGAGCTTCGTAGTGATTGACTTCTTTAGCGCTTCAAAGTCGCGCGGCGATTCTGAGGTGTACTTAATGATTGACCGGTGCTGCACGTCGAACGGGAACTTGGTCGTCCGCTCATTAGAACAAACCAGCACAACGTTCTTGCCAGCTGAGTATGCAAATCCAAGCTCAAACCAGACGTTTGGGTTGTCCAAAGTGATGTCCGCGAGACAGACCCGAGCCTCCCGGATTCCGTTCTCGATGTCTTCAATTGGAACGGCAACGCGTGGATCTTGATCCACCCGATATGCGACTAATCCCGCATCGAGTATCGCGGGCGAGAACACGTCCTCGAATCTCTTGTCGAAAACCGCACCATCAAATGGTTGCATGACGAAGCACTTGTCCATCTTGGTTCTGTGTTGAGGAGGTGGGGAAGAGAGGGCCTAAATTGTGATGCCTAACGTAATGTAGACCGCATCTCGCGCCGGATAACACCGTGCGCTTGGTGAAGCAAACTCATGGAAGTCGTCGTAAGACCTTGCCGGTTTTCTACTTTCATCGTGCTGGTCCCTCCCGTGTTGGGCATAAATCATCCCTGAAAACCCGCAAACTGACGAGTGCCGGATAACACTGCGGGGTTTCGCTTTGCGGCGGCGGATATCCTGGAGCCGGAACCGGCCGCCGACACCCGCTGGTGCACATCACCTGCGCGTTGGGCTGCCTATTTATACAGGTATAAGGCAGCCATGCAAACCCGCAGCCAACGTGTCCTCCGGGACTGATTGTTTGTCTCCGGGAACAATTGTCCTGATCAACGGCTCGCCCGCGTGCGCCTTTGCAGAGATGCTGTTGGCGCGCCACCGGTGGCGCCCCACTTCTGGTGAACGTCGCGGCAGGCGGTGCCCGGCGTGGGCGATTTCTGCGGTGGCTGTGCTGATCGGGCTGGAGCCGGAAAAATTCGGGCACCGAATTTTTATCGTGAACTGACTTCGCGGGCCTTGTTTGAGCGGAGCGTTTGCTTGCAAACGCGCAGCGAGTTGCCCGCGCCGGCTCCAGCCCGATCAGCACAGCGAAGTCGGCGCGCAGCGCCGACCGCCGCAGTATGAGCCCATGCCGGGCACCGCCTGCCGCGACGCGCGGTGCCACAACTGCCTGTTAAACCAACCGCCCCCGATGCCGAGCAATCTGCGCCCGCACCTGCACCGGCGCAGTCCCCCCCAGCGTGTTGCGCGCCTCCAGAGAACCACGCAACGACATCGCGTCGTACACGTCCTTCTCGATGGCAGCATTGAACTGCTGCAGCACCGTGAGCGGCAGCTCCGACAAATCGCAGTTGTGCGACATCGCCGCCTTCACCGCGTGCGCCACCGTCTCGTGTGCGTCGCGGAACGGCAGGCCCTTCTTCACCAGGTAATCGGCCAGGTCGGTGGCAGTGGCATACCCACGCAGCGCCGCCTGCTCCATTGCCTCGGGAACCACCGTGATGCCAACCACCATCTCCGCAAAGATCCGCAGCGTGTCCTTCAGCGTGTCCACCGTGTCGAACAGCGGCTCCTTGTCTTCCTGGTTGTCCTTGTTGTAGGCCAGCGGCTGGCCCTTCATCAGGGTCAGCAGGCCCATCAGGTGGCCAACCACGCGGCCGCTCTTGCCGCGCGCCAGTTCGGCGACGTCCGGATTTTTCTTCTGCGGCATGATCGACGAGCCGGTGGTGAAGCGGTCGGCAATACGGATAAAGCCGAAGTTCTGGCTCATCCACAGCACCAGCTCCTCCGACAGCCGGCTCACGTGCACCATCGCGATGCTGGCGGCGGCCGTGAACTCGATGGCGAAATCGCGGTCGCTCACCGCGTCCAGTGAGTTCTGGCAGACGCCGTCCATCTCCAGTTCCTTCGCCACGAACTCGCGGTCCAGCGGATAGCTGGTGCCGGCCAGCGCCGCCGCGCCCAGCGGCAGGCGGTTCACCCGGGCGCGCACCTCCAGCATGCGTTCATGGTCGCGCGAGAACATCTCCACGTACGCCAGCATGTGGTGGCCGAAACTCACCGGTTGCGCCACCTGCAGGTGGGTGAAGCCGGGCAGCACCACGTCGACATGCTTGTCCGCCACCTCGACCAGCGCTTTCTGCAGCGCAACCAGCAGTTGCGCAATCGCGTCGATCTCGTCGCGCAGCCACAGGCGGATGTCGGTGGCCACCTGGTCGTTGCGGCTGCGACCGGTGTGCAGGCGCTTGCCGGCGTCGCCGATCATCTGCGTCAGGCGCGCCTCGATGTTCAGGTGCACGTCTTCCAGGTCGAGTTTCCAGTCGAAGGCGCCGGACTCGATCTCGCTGGCGATCAGCCCCAGGCCGGTCTGGATGGCATCGCGGTCGGCATCGGCGATGATCCCCTGGCGCGCGAGCATCGCGGCGTGCGCCAGCGAGCCCCGGATGTCGGCGCGCCACAGCCGCTTGTCGAAAAACACGCTGGCGGTGTAGCGCTTCACCAGATCGCTCATAGGCTCGCTGAACAGCGCGGACCATGCTTCTGACTTTTTGTCTAACTGGCTCATGCGGCGACCTGGATTCCTTTTTTGGGGGGGATTCACCAATAATGAAGGTGTTCTTCCGTCCCCGATGAACGATTCGCAAATTTTATCGACCTTCCACGAGCCCACCCGGCCGCCTTCGCGGCCGGCGCCGGCGCTGCTGTTCGACGCCTGCCACGTCGGCGTGGTGCTGCGCGCCGTCCTGTTCGTCGAAGCCGCCATCGCGGTGGGCGCCATGTTCGGTGCGGCCAACATCACCGACTGGGCGATCCGCCTCTCGGTGGCCAGCGGCGCCGCCCTGCCGGCCACCCTGGCCTGGCTGATCGTCGCCTGCAGCCTGAAAAACCTCCTGGCGCGCCTGCATCCCGCGGCGCAGCAGGCCTGTGGCGTGCTGCTGGGCGCCCTGGCCGGCGTGTACGGCTGCGGGCTGCTGGCCTGGGTGGGTTTCCAGGAGCGCGCGCCCTGGGTTGCCTCGGCGTTTGCCGGTGCCTTGCTGTCGGCGGTGCTGGTGGCGGCGCTGGTGCTGCGCGCCAAGGGCCGCATGCCGGCCGACACGGCGGCGCAGCTGGCCGAGCTGCAGGCACGCATCCGGCCGCACTTTTTGTTCAACAGCCTCAACAGCGCCATCGCCCTGGTGCGCGACGAGCCCCGCAAGGCCGAGGCGCTGCTGGAAGACCTGGGCGAGCTGTTCCAGCATGCGCTGGTGGACCGGGGCGAATCGGTCACCTTGTCGGAAGAAGTCGCGGTCGCGCGCCGCTACCTGGCCATCGAGCAGGTGCGCTTCGGCGAGCGGCTGCGGGTGGAGTGGGCGATCGATCCGCGCGCCGGCAGCGCGCGCGTGCCGCCGCTGGTGCTGCAGCCGCTGGTGGAGAACGCCGTCAAGCACGGCGTGGAACCCAGCCCGAACGGCGCCGACGTGAAGATCAGCACCCAGCGGCGCGGCGGCAGCGTGGTGGTGAAGGTCACCAACACCGTGCCCGCCGGCCAGGGCCGCCCCGGCCACGGCGTGGCGCAGGACAACGTGCGCGCGCGGCTGCGCCTGCTGCACGACGTGCAGGCGCAGTTCCAGACCCTCCTGCGCGACGGGCTGTACCAGGTGCGGCTGGAGGTGCCTGCATGAGCTTTCCCTTGCAGATCCTCATCGTGGACGACGAATTGCTCGCGCGCTCGCGCCTGCGCACCCTGCTGGGCGACTGCACGGCGCCGGCGGCGGTGGTCGCGGCCGAGGCAGCCAATGCGGCCCAGGCCATGGAGCACCTGCGGCGCCGTCCGTTCGACGCCGCGCTGCTGGACGTGCAGATGCCGGGCGCCGACGGCGTGGCGCTGGCCCAGGCTATGCGCGACCTGCCCGAGCCGCCGGCCGTGGTGTTCGTCACGGCGCATGCCGAACACGCGGTCGCCGCCTTCGAGCTGGAGGCGCTGGACTACCTGACCAAGCCGGTGCGGCTGGAGCGGCTGCAGGCCGCGCTGCAGAAAGTGGAGCGCCACCGCCTGGCGCGGCAGGGCACGCAGACCGAGCGCGAAGAGGTGCTGGTGATCCAGGACCGCGGACGCACCGAGCGTGTTCCATTGCCGGAAGTGCTCTATTTCAAGGCCGAACTCAAATACGTGACCGTTCGCACCGCGTCCAGAAGCTATATTCTGGACGGTTCGCTCAGCGAGCTGGAAGAGCGCTACGGCGCGCAGTTCCTGCGTGTCCACCGCAATGCGCTGGTGGCGCGGCGGGCCGTGCGGGCGCTCGAGAAGCATTACGACCCCGAAGAGGGAGAAGGCTGGGCGGTGCGCCTCAACGGTGTCGACGAAGCGCTGGCGGTGTCGCGCCGCCAGCTCACGGCCGTCCGGGAAGCGCTCGCAGGCTGACAACGAGCCCGACCGAAAGACGCCGAACGTGGACCCGACACTCGAAGAACCTCCGGAAGTACCGCCGCGCGCCAAGGTCGACCCCAGGCTGCCGCCGCAGGTCACCCTGCACATGCCGGAGGTGAATCTGCGCAGCGTCGGCCTGGGCATCCTGGCGGTGCTCGCGGTGCTGGGCGTGCTCAAGCTGGCCAGCGGCTTCTTCATCCCGCTCATGGTCGGGCTGGTCCTCACCTACGCGCTGTCGCCGGTGGTCGATGGGCTGGCACGCCTGCGCGTGCCGCGCGCGCTCAGCGCGGCGGTGCTCATCCTGGGCGTGCTGGGGGGCAGCGGCGCGGCCGTGTACTCCATGGCGGACGATGCCAACCAGCTGATCGCCAGCCTGCCGCAGGCAGCCAGCAAGCTGCGCGACGCGGTGCGCAAACGCACCGGCGGCCCCCAAACGCCAGTGGACGCGGTGCAGAAGGCCGCGGCCGAGCTGCAGAAGGCGGCCGACGACAGCAACGGACCGGCGACCACGCCGCGCGGCGTGCAGCGCGTCGTCGTGGAAAAGCCCGGCTTCAACCTGCGCGACCATCTCTGGACCGGCACGCTGGGCCTGGCCAACGTGGCGGGGCAGGCGGTGGTGGTCACCTTCCTCACCTATTTCCTGCTGCTGTCGGGCGACACCTTCCGCCGCAAGGTGGTGAAGATCGCCGGCCCGGGGCTGGCCGAGAAAAGGCTGGTGGTGCAGGCGCTGGACGAGATCAACGCGCAGATGCAGCGCTACCTGCTGGTGCAGCTGCTCGCCAGCCTGGGCGTGGGCCTGTCCACCGGCATCGCCTTCGCCCTGATCGGCGTGAACCATGCGGCCGTGTGGGGCGTGGCCGCCGGTGTGCTGAACCTCGTGCCCTACGTCGGCTCCATCGTGGTCACCATCGGGGCCATGCTGGTGGCCTTCGTGCAATTCGGCCAGCTGAACCCGGCGCTGGCCGTGGGCGCGGTATCGCTGCTCATCAACACCATCGAGGGCTACCTGCTGGTGCCCTGGGCCACCAGCCGCGCCAGCCGCATGAACGCCGTGGCGGTGTTCGTGGGCGTGCTGGCCTGGGGCTGGCTGTGGGGCGTGTGGGGCCTGCTGCTGGGTATCCCCATCCTGATGGCCGTGAAAGCGGTCTGCGACCGGGTGGACCACCTGAAACCGATCGGTGAGTTGCTGGGCGATTAGGCGGGCGCATCGGCGCAGGCCTGTTCGACCTCGGCGACCATCGCCTCCAGGTGCTGCGGCGTCAGCGCCGGCGACAGCAGCACCGCGCGCAGCAGGCTTTCGTCTTTCCAGCGCGACACGCTCAGCCAGGTCTTGCCGCGCTCGGCTAGCAGCTGCTGCACACGCAGCGTCCGGCTGCCGTCCGGGTCGCCGCCGCGCAGGCGCAGCGTCTGGATGTTGAGGTCGGGTGCGTGCGCCGGTTCGAGGCGCGCGCTCCCGGCCAACCGCGTGTGCAGCGTCCCCGCAAGTCCGATCGAACGGTCCACCTGCGCCCCCAGCGCCTCGGTGCCGACCACCTGCAGCACGGTCCACAGCAGCAGCGCGTCGGCCGGGCGCGAGCCCTGCAAGCCCCATTGGCCGCGATGCTGCGACTGGCCCAGCGAATAGGGCAGCGCGGTGCCGAGCGCGCCGTCGAAACGCTGCCGGCCGCGCACCATCGCCACCGCGCACAGGCGCGGCACGTACATCCACTTCTGCGGCCCGAGCGCGATGGAATCGGCCCGGTCCAGCCCGCGCAGCAGCGCGCGGTGCTGCGTGCTGGCGCACAGTCCCGCACCGTAGACGGCGTCCACGTGGTGCCACGCACGGTGGCGCTCGCAGATGTCCGCCACCGCATCGATGCGGTCCACCGCGCCGTGGATGACGGTGCCCAGCATGCTGACGACGATGGGAATGGCGGCCGCCGGCAGCGAGCGCAGCGTGTCCTCCAGCGCCGGGAGTTCGGCGTGGCCGCCGGCGTCGCAGGCGATGCGGTGCACGCGGGCTGCCGGAATCCCCAGCACGGCGGCTGACTTCGCGACCGACACATGCGCCGACTCGGGCGCCAGGATGTGCTGCTGCGCGCGGCGCTCCACGCCCGCGAAGCCGCCGGTGGCCGCGAACAGGCAGTTCATGTTGGCCAGCGAGCCGCCGCTCGCGAACAGCCCGTTCCAGTCGGCACCGAGGCCGAGCGCGTCGCGGAAGAAGCCGATCAGCTGCTCCTCGGCCGCGCTGGCCATCGGCGACAGTTCGCGGAACAGCAGGTTGTTGTTCAGCGCCGCCAGCAGCGCCTGCGTCAGTGCCGCGGCCGGATGCGGCGCGGTGTCCATGTGCCCGCTCATCCAGGGCGAGCCAAGGTGCGCGGAGCGCTCCACCATCGCGCGCCAGAGCGCGGGCAGGGCGTCCATGCCCAGGCCCTGCCGCGGGATCGCGGGCAGGGCGCCGGCCTCTTCGGGCGGAAACGGGCGCACGGCGCGATAGGCCTGCTCGATCTGCGCGACCAGCTGCGCGCCGAGCGGGCCGAGTTCGTGGCTGGCGAAAGCTTGCATTTCCGGGTTCCGCTTAAAAGGTATTAAATAATACCTTATCGTCCGATATGCTGCCGCACCCATGACACGATCCGCGCCGCCCGCCACCAGCCCCACGCCGCAGCCGCTCGCGCCGTCGGCGCAGGCGCTGCTGCAGGCGCCGCTGCCCGGGGCCAACCTGATGGAAGCGACGGTCGAGCGGCTGGGCACGGCGATCAAGCTGCGGCTGCTCGAGCCAGGGCAGCAGTTGCCGCCCGAGCGCGAACTGGCGCAGCTGGTCGGCGTGAGCCGCGTCACCTTGCGTTCGGCGCTGCGCGCGCTGCAGGATGGCGGCTTCATCACCGCGCGGCGCGGGCGCGCCGGTGGCACTTTTGTGGCCGAGGCGCCGCCCCAGTGGGAACCGGAGCCGACCGGTCGCGATGAAGCACCTCCCGACAACGAAGGCTTCGCCGCCTGGCGCGCGCTGGTGGAACCGGCAGTGTGCGAACTGGCCGCGATGCGCATGACGCCCGAGCTGCTGCAGGACCTGCGCGCCCGCCTGCAGCGGCTGGACCAGCTGGTGGACGACCTGCCGCGCTACCGCGCCGAAGACGCGCGCCTGCACATCGCCATCGCCGAAGCCACCGGCAATGCGCGCATGGTGCGGGCGGTGACGGAGATCCAGGCCGACCTGGGCCGGGCGATCGCGCTGCTGCCGCCCAGCCGCGCCGCCTTGCTGCACTCCAACCGGCAGCACGCGAAACTGCTCAAGTGCCTGGCCGGCAAGGACGCGCAGGGGGCGCGCGCCGCGATGCTGGAACACATCACGGGCACGGCCCGGTTCTCCGCCGGCCTGCTGCCGGCCCGGCGCGCGTCGGCGAAGAAGTGATCAGCCGGTATTGCGCAGCCCCGCCGCGATCCCGTTGATCGACAGGTGGATGCCGCGCCGCTCGCGCTCGTCGGTTTCGCCTTGGCGCCAGCGGCGCATCAGCTCCACCTGCAGGTGGTGCAGCGGGTCGATGTACGGAAAGCGATGCCGGATCGAGCGGGCCAGCGCCGCGTTGCCGGCCAGCCGCTGACGCTCTCCGCTGATCAGCGACAGCGCGTCGGCCGTGCGGTGCCACTCCTCCTCGATGGCGCCGAAGATGCGGCGGCGCAGGCGCCCGTCGGTCACCAGTTCGGCGTAGCGCGAAGCCAGCGCCAGGTCGCTCTTGGCCATCACCATGTCCATGTTCGACAGCAGCGTGCGGAAGAACGGCCATTGCCGGTACATCTTCTGCAGCAGCGCCAAGCCATCCTTGCGCGGCCGGCCCTCGGTGTGGTTGAGAAAGCGCTGCACCGCGCTGCCGAAGCCGTACCAGCCCGGCAGCGTGAGCCGGCACTGGCCCCAGCTGAAGCTCCAGGGAATCGCGCGCAGGTCCTCGATGCGCTGCGAGGCCTTGCGCGAGGCCGGCCGCGAGCCGATGTTGAGCTCGGTGATCTCGCGGATCGGCGTGGCGCCGAAGAAGTAGTCGACGAAGCCCGGCGTCTCGTATACCAGCGCACGGTAGGCCGCCATGCTGTCCTTCGACAGCGCCTCGGCGGCCTGCAGGAACGATTTCGGCGCCGGCTTGGTCGGCTGCAGCAGCGTCGCTTCCAGCGTGGCCGCCACCAGCGTTTCCAGGTTGCGCCGGCCGATTTCCGGGTTGGCGTACTTGGAGGCGATCACCTCGCCCTGCTCGGTGAGGCGCAGCTGCCCGCGCACGGTGCCGGGCGGCTGCGCCAGGATGGCCTGGTAGCTCGGGCCGCCGCCGCGGCCCACGGTGCCGCCGCGGCCGTGGAACAGGCGCAGCTGGATGTTGTGCGTCTGGGCGAACTGCCCGAACAGTTCCACCAGCGCGATCTCGGCGCGGTACAGCTCCCAGTTGCTGGTGAAGATGCCGCCGTCCTTGTTGCTGTCGCTGTAGCCCAGCATGATGTCCTGCTCGGCGCCCGAGCGCTGGACCAGCTTGGCCACCCCCGGCAGCGCGTAGAACGCCCGCATGATGGGCGCGGCATTGCGCAGGTCCTCGATGGTCTCGAACAGCGGCACCACGATCAGTTCGTTCACGGCGCCGTCGTCCAGCGTGCCGTGCAGCAGGCCTACTTCCTTCTCCAGCAGCAGCACCTCCAGCAGGTCGCTCACCGCCTCGGTGTGGCTGATGATGTAGTGGCGCAGCGCCTGCGCGCCGAAGCGCGTGCGCATGGTGCGCGCCATCTCGAAGATCGCCAGTTCCTTGCGCGTGTGCTCGCTGTAGTCGGCGCCCACCACGCGCAGCGGCCGCGCGTCGCACAGCAGCTTCAGCAGCAGCTGCTGGCGCTCGGGCTCGGCCAGCGCGCGGTAGTCCGGCTCCAGCCGCGCGGTGGCGAGCAGCTCGGCGACAACCGCTTCGTGCTGGTCGGAGCTTTGCCGCAGGTCCACCGTCGCCAGGTGGAAGCCGAACACCTCCACCGCGCGCATCAGCGGCCGCAGGCGCTGCAGCACCAGCGCTTCGCCGTGGTGCGCCAGCAGCGAGTCGCGGATGGTGCGCAGGTCGGCCAGGAAATCTTCGGCGCGCAGGTAGGCGTTCTGCGGCGGCACGGCGTGGCGCGCCGCCTCGCCACCGGTGAACTCCTTCAGGGAAGCGGCCAGCCGCGAATACATGCCGGTGAGCGCGCGGCGGTAGGGCTCGTCCATGCGGTGCTCGCTCAGGTCGGGCGAACTGTCCGCCAGCGCGCGCATCGCGGGCGTCACGCCCACCAGCATGGCCGACAGCGACAGTTCGCTGCCCAGCCAGAACACCTCGGTCAGGTAGTAGCGCAGCGCCACTTCGCACTGCCGGCGCAGCGCGTATTCCAGCGTCCCGGCATTGACGTTCGGGTTGCCGTCGCGGTCGCCGCCGATCCAGTGGCCCATGCGCAGAAAGCTGGCCACCGGCTGGTTGCCCAGCTCGCGTTCCAGCTGCGCGTACAGCTTGGGGATCTCGCGCAGGAAGGTGGCTTCGTAGTAGGACAGCGCGGTCTCGATCTCGTCGGCCACGGTCAGCTTGGTGAAGCGCAGCAGGCGCGTCTGCCACAGCTGCATCACGCGCGCGCGCATCTGGCTCTCGTTGGCGGCCAGCTCGCGCGGCGCCAGCGCGTCCTTCGGCAGCGCACGGGCGCGGATCTCGTCGCGCTCGTTCAAGAGGCGCGCGATGTCGCGCTCGGCATCCAGGATGCTCTTGCGCTGCACTTCCGTCGGGTGCGCGGTGAGCACCGGCGACAGGTAGCTGTGCGCCAGCGTCTGCGCCACCGCCTTGGCGCCGATGCCGCCCCAGCGCAGCCGCGCCAGCGCCACCTCGATGCTGCCTTCCTGCGTGTCGCCGGCGCGTTCGTGGATCTCGCGGCGGCGGATGTGGTGGCGGTCCTCGGCCAGGTTGGCCAGGTGGCTGAAATAGGTGAAGGCGCGGATCACGCTCACCGTCTGGTCGCCCGACAGGGTCTTCAGCAAGGTCTTGAGCGCGCGGTCGGCCTCATGGTCGGCGTCGCGCCGGAACGCCACCGAGAGCTTGCGGATGCGCTCGACCAGCTCGTACGCCTCCACACCCTCCTGCTCGCGGATCACGTCGCCCAGGATGCGCCCGAGCAGCCGGATGTCGTCCAGCAGCGGGCGTTCGTTGTCCTTGGCGCGCCGCGCGGGCGGCAGCGATGGCGGTGACATGGATGCTTCTCCCTCGAGCGTGGTGGTTCTTGCCGCAGTGCAGCAAGACCGCATGCTAGCATCGCCTACCTCCAAGGCATTACAGCAGGGAAGCAGTTGAGCGCGCTCGTCATCGCCACCCGCGAAAGCCGGCTTGCCCTGTGGCAGGCCGAACACGTCAAGGCACTGCTGGAGCAGCGCGGCCACACGGTCAGCCTGCTGGGCATGACCACCAAAGGCGACCAGATCCTGGACCGCACCCTCAGCAAGGTCGGCGGCAAGGGCCTGTTCGTGAAGGAGCTGGAAACCGCGCTGGAAGAAGGCCGGGCCGACCTCGCGGTGCACTCGCTGAAAGACGTGCCGATGGACCTGCCGGAAGGCTTCGCGCTGGCCTGCGTGATGGAGCGCGAGGACCCGCGCGACGCCTTCGTCTCCAACCGCTACGCCGGACTGGAAGACCTGCCGCAGGGTGCCCTGGTAGGTACCTCCAGCCTGCGCCGCGTGGTGCTGCTGCGCGCGCTGCGCCCCGACCTGCGCATCGAGCCGCTGCGCGGCAACCTCGACACCCGGCTGCGCAAGCTCGACGACGGGCAATACGACGCCATCGTGCTGGCCGCCGCCGGCCTCAAGCGCCTGGGCCTGGCCGCGCGCATCGGCCGCGTCTTCGAGCCCCACGACATGCTGCCGTCCGCCGGCCAGGGCGCGCTCGGCATCGAGGTGCTGGCCTCGCGCGCCGACCTGCTGGACGCGCTGGCGCCGCTGGGCCACCGCGCCACCTGGCTGGCCACGGCCGCCGAACGTGCCGTCAGCCGCGCCATGGGCGGCAGCTGCTCCATGCCGCTGGCGGCGCACGCGGTGTTCGCCGGCGACGTGCTGGAGCTGCGCGCCGCCTGGGGCGACCCGGACGCGCCGGCGCCGCTGGTGCAGGCCAAGGTGGCCGAGGCGGTGGCCGATGCGCGGCAGGCCGCGGCCCTGGGCACGCAGGCCGCCGCGCGGCTGCGCGCCGGCGGCGCCCGCTGAAGGCGCCGGGGGTGCCGGCGATCGTCACGCGGCCGGCACCGGAGGCGCAGCGCTGGGCCGAGCGCCTGGCCGCCGCCGGCATCGACGCGCTGGCGCTGCCGCTGATCGAGATCGCGCCGCCCGCCGACCCCGCACCGCTGGTCCATGCCTGGCAGGCGCTGGGCACGGCGCGCGCGGCGATGTTCGTGAGCGGCAACGCGGTCCGGCACTTCTTCGCCGCCCGGCCCGCCGGTGCATCCTTCGAAATCCGCGCCTGGGCGCCAGGCCCAGGCACGCGCGAGGCGCTGCTGCAGGCCGGCGTGGCCGCCGCGCGGATCGACGCGCCCGCGGCCGACGCGGCGCAGTTCGACTCCGAAGCGCTGTGGAGTGCGGTCCGCGGCAGCGTGCAGGGCGGCGACCGCGTGCTGCTGGTGCGCGGCGCCGACGCCGCAGGGCAGGCGGCCGGCCGGGACTGGCTGGCCGGGCAGTTGCACGCGGCCGGCGCGCGCGTGGACAGCGTGGCCGCCTACGTGCGCCGCCCGCCGCACTGGCAAGCCGACAAACTGGAACTGGCGCGTCGCTGCGCCGACACCGGCATCTGGCTGTTCAGCAGCTCGGAAGCCGTGGCCAACCTGCGCCGGCTGCTGCCGGGCCAGTCCTGGGGGGCCGCGCAGGCGCTCGCCACCCATCCGCGCATCGCCCGGGCGGCGCGCGACGCCGGCTTCGGTGTTGTGCATGCGTCGCGTCCGGCCTTCGACGACGTGCTTGCCTCCCTACAATCGCTGCGATGAGTTCCGAGCCCGCCGTTCCGTCCCAGCCGTCCGACGAGGTGGCCACGCTGGCGCCGGTGGCCATGGCGCCGCCGGCCGGCCCATCGCCCGCCAGCCGGGCCGCGCGCATCCTGCTGGGCTTGCTGGCCCTGGTCGCGGCGGCGGCGTTGTTCTCCAGCGCCATGCTGTGGCAGAAGCTCTCCACCATCCAGGAGCAGCTGGCGCGGCAGAGTGCCGACGCTGGCGCCGGTGCCATGGAAGCGCGCGCGCTGGCGCGCCAGGCGCAGGACGTGGCGCGCGACACCGCGGCACGGCAGGCCGTGCTGGAGAACCGGCTGAGCGAAGTCGCGCTGCAGCGCGCGCAGCTGGAGGAACTGATCCAGAGCCTGTCGCGCTCGCGCGACGAGAACCTGGTGGTGGACATCGAATCGTCGCTGCGCCTGGCGCAGCAGCAGATGCAGCTGACCGGCAGCACCGAGCCCCTGCTGGCCGCGCTGCGCACCGCCGACCAGCGCCTCGCGCGCGCCTCCGAGCCGCGCCTCGCGCGCCTGCGCGCGGCGATGGCCCGCGACATCGACCGTGTGCGCGCCGCCAGCGTGACCGACGTGCCGGGCCTGCTCGCGCGGCTGGACGAACTGGTGCGCGAAGTGGACGAGCTGCCGGTCGCCAACGCCGTGCCACTGCGCGGCGGGCAGGACCTGCCGCGCCGGCCGGCCGGCGCGGCGTCCGCATCCGTGCCGGCACCCGCCGAGCCGCAATGGTGGCAGCGCGGCCTGAACGCGGCGCTGGAGGAGGTGCGCGGGCTGGTGCGCGTGAGCCGCATCGACCAGCCGGAAGCGGCGCTGCTGGCGCCCGAGCAGGCCTACTTCCTGCGCGAGAACCTCAAGCTCAAGCTGCTCAACGCGCGCCTGTCGCTGCTGGCGCGCCAGAGCGAGGCGGCGCGCGCCGACGCGGCGGCCGCCACCGCGGCGCTGAACAAGTACTTCGACCCGGCGTCGCGCCGCACCCAGCTGGCCGCCACGCAGCTGCAGCAGGTGCAGGCGCAGCTGCGCATCGTGCAGCTGCCGCGCATCGACGAAACGCTGGCCGCGCTGACCACGGCCGCGGCGGGTCGCTAGGGCTGAGGCATGCGCGCCGCCCTCTGGTTCCTGGCCCTGTTCGGCGTCGCCGCCGCGGTGGCGCTGTTCGCCGGCAACAACCAGGGCACGGTCACGCTGTTCTGGCCGCCGTACCGGGTCGACCTGTCGCTCAACCTGGTGCTGCTGGCGCTGGTGGCGGCCTTCCTGTTCCTGCACGCCGCCCTGCGCGCCCTGGGCGCGCTGTTCGACCTGCCGCGCCAGGCGCTGCGCTGGCGCAACCAGCAGAAGGAGCGCTCCATGCACGGCGCCCTGCTGGACGCGCTGTCGCACCTGCTGGCCGGCCGCTTCATCCGCGCGCGCAAGTCGGCCGAGGCCTCGCTCGCGCAGGAGCAGTCGCTCAGCGCGTCCGGCGAGCGCCTGCCGCACGGCGCGCAGCTGCGCACGCTGGCGCACCTGCTGGCGGCGGAGAGTGCGCATTCGCTGCAGGACCGCGCCGCGCGCGAAGCGCACCTGAAGCAGTCGATCGAGCAATCGGGCGCTCAGGAAACGCGCGAGGGCGCCCTGATGCGCGCGGCGCGCTGGTCGCTGGAGGACCACGAGCCGCGCGCCGCGACCGAATGGCTGAAGGGCCTGCCGCAGGGCGCCGCGCGGCGCACCCTGGCGCTGCGCATCAAGCTGCGCGCCTCGCGCCTGTCGCGCCAGACCGACGACGCGCTGGACACCGCCCGCCTGCTGGCCAAGCACCATGCCTTCTCGCCCGAGGCGGCGCAGGGCATCGTGCGCGGCCTGGCGATCGACCTGGTCAACCAGGCGCACGACGTGGCCCAGCTGCTGCGTGCCTGGGCCCAGCTGGAGCCGGCGGAGCGCCAGATGCCGGAGGTCGCCACGCACGCCGCGCAGCGGCTGGTGCGCCTGGGCGGCGAGCCGCAGCAGGCGCGCGACTGGCTGCTACCGGTGTGGGAGCGCTATGCGCAGTTGCCCGACAGCGCCCAGGTCAAGCTGGTGCTGGCCTTGGAGCAGGGCATGGACGCGCTGGACGGCACCTGGCTGGCGCGCATCGAAGCGGCCCAGCGCGCCGACCCGCGCGACGCGCTGCTGCAGTACCTGGCCGGCATGGCCTGCATGCACCGCCAGCTGTGGGGCAAGGCGCAGCAGCTGCTGTCGCAGGCGGCGTACGGGTTGCAGGACGCGCAGCTGCACCGCAATGCCTGGCGCGCGCTGGCACAACTGGCCGAGCAGCGCGGGGATGCGGAGGCGGCGGCGGTGGCGTGGAAGAACGCGGCGGGGGAGTGAGCCCGGCCTGAACGGTCAATAAAAAAAGCGCAGCCGAGGCCGCGCTTTTCGTTTCGCCGGAGCTGCTTAGAACTGCATCGACGACAGGTCGCGCTTCGTTTCCACCAGCACCAGCGGGCCCTCGTCGGCCACCACCACCGGCGGGCGCTCGCGCGGCACGTGCACCGGCTTCGGCTCGGCGGCCATGGCCGCCTGCACCGCGGCGATCTTCGCGGCATCCGAGTTGACCCACTGCAGGCCCGAGCTTTCGGCAACCTGGGCCAGCTGCGCCAGCGGCAGCTCGTAGCTCTGCACCTTGGGCGGTGCGGCACGCTGCGTGTCGGCGGCGGGAGCCGGGGCTGCAGTGACGATCGGCTGCACGGCTGCGGGCTGCATCGCGGCGGCCGGCGCATCCTGCATGTCGAACGCCAGCTGCGCGGCTTGCGGTGCGATGGCTTGCGGCTGCGCCCCGCTCATGCCGTCGGCGCCTTCGGTGCCGTTGCCGGCGGCACCAGCCTCTTCGCGCGGTGCGCGGTCGCCGCGCTCGCGGCGGTCACGGCCGTAGCGGTCGCGCGAGCGTCCGCCGCGGCGGCCTTCGCCCTCGGCGCCGTTGCCGCCATTCGCGCCATTCGCGCCGTCGAACTCCTCGCGCTGGCCGTCCTGGTGGGTGTGCGATTCCAGCACCGCATTCGCCATCGGCGGCTCGCCCTGGTGGCTGCCGTCGGTCACCATGCCGATCGACGTGGCCGCGCCGGCCATCGCTTCCGCCTCGGCCTGGGCGCCGCCGCTCTCGCCGTCGCGCGGGCCGCGGTCGCTGCGGCGCTCGCCGCGCTCACCACGTTCGCGCCGGCCCTCGCCGCCACGCTCGCCGCGTTCGCGCCGGCCTTCGCCGCGCGGCGGGCGATCGCCGCGCTGTTCCACCGGTGCTGCCGGCTGCTCCGCCGCCGCTTCGCCGTCCGTCACCGGGACGCCCCCGCCGCCTTCGCGCAGGCGCGCTTCCGCCTCGCGGCGCTGGCGCGCCTCGTGGCGCTCGCGGCTTTCACGCGGTTCGCGGCTGTCGCGTGCTTCGCGGTTCTCGCGCGGTTCGCGCGGCGGGCGTGCCTCGCGCGGCTCGCGGGTGTCGCGGCCTTCGGTGCGGCCGTCGGCACGGTCGCCGCGTTCACGCCGGCCGTCGCCGCCGCGCTGCGCGCCCTCGGCGCCTTCGGCGGCCACGCGGTCGCGGCGCGGTTCACCATCCCGGCGCGGCTCGCCGTCGCGGCGTGGTTCGCCATCGCGGCGGGCTTCGCCGTCGCGGCCGCGTCCACCGCGTCCGCCACGTCCTTCACCACGGCGGCCGTCGCGGCGGCCTTCACCGCGCGGCTCGCGCCGGCCTTCTTCCTTGCGTGCCTCGGCCTGCGCGGCGGCGCTGGCCACCGGCGCGGCCGTGGGCGCCGGGGCCGGCGACAAGCCCAGCAGGTTCTTCACCCAGGCGAAGAAGCCGGTTTCGGCCGGTGCAGGCGCGGGCGCGGGCGTCGCCGTCGCCGCAACAGGCGCGGGCGCCCTGGCCGCGGGGGCTGCCACCACCGGCGCCACCGGCTCCGGCTTGGCCACCGGCATCGGCGCCGGCGCGTCGGGCAGCACGCCCTTGATGATCGGTTCCTGGCGGTTCGAGCGCTCGTGCGAGCGGCGCGTCACCTCGGTCGGGTCCTCGATTTCCTCGGCCATGTGGTAGCTGGCCTTCAGGTTGTCCAGGCGCGGGTCGTCGTGCTTCAGGCGCTCCAGCCGGTAGTTCGGCGTTTCCAGCGTCTTGTTGGGAACCATGATCACGCCGATGCGCTGCTTGAGCTCGATCTTGGCGATCTCGGTGCGCTTCTCGTTCAGCAGGAACGAGGCGACTTCCACCGGCACCTGCACGTGCACCGCGGCCGTGCTGTCCTTCATGGACTCTTCCTGGATGATGCGCAGGATCTGCAGCGCCGAGCTTTCCGTGTCGCGGATGTGGCCGTGGCCGCCGCAGCGCGGGCAGGGGATGGACGCGCCTTCGGACAGCGCCGGTCGCAGCCGCTGGCGGCTCATTTCCATCAGGCCGAACTTGCTGATCGAGCCGAACTGCACGCGCGCGCGGTCCTGCCGCAGCGCGTCGCGCAGGCGGTTTTCCACTTCGCGGCGGTTCTTCGACTCTTCCATGTCGATGAAGTCGATGACGATCAGGCCGCCCAGGTCGCGCAGGCGCATCTGGCGCGCCACTTCGTCGGCGGCTTCCAGGTTGGTGCGGGTGGCGGTTTCCTCGATGTCGCCGCCCTTGATGGCGCGCGCCGAGTTGACGTCGATGGAGACCAGCGCCTCGGTGTGGTCGATCACGATCACGCCGCCGGAGGGCAGCTTCACCTCGCGGGCGTAGGCCGATTCGATCTGGTGCTCGATCTGGAAGCGGCTGAACAGCGGCGCGTCGTCGCGGTAGCGCTTCACGCGCGCGGCATGCTCGGGCATGACGTGCGACATGAACTGCTGCGCCTGCTCGTAGATCTCATCGGTGTCGATCAGGATGTCGCCGATGTCGTTGTTGAAGTAGTCGCGGATGCAGCGGATGACCAGCGACGATTCCTGGTAGATCAGGAAGGCGCCCTTGCCGCCCTTGGACGCGCCTTCGACGGCGTTCCACAGCTTCAGCAGGTAGTTCAGGTCCCACTGCAGCTCGGGCGCGCTGCGGCCGATGCCGGCGGTGCGCGCGATGATGGACATGCCGTTGGGGTATTCCAACTGGTCCATGTTCTCCTTGAGCTCGGCCCGGTCCTCGCCCTCGATGCGCCGGCTGACGCCGCCGCCGCGCGGGTTGTTGGGCATCAGCACCACGTAGCGGCCGGCCAGCGAGATGAATGTGGTGAGCGCCGCGCCCTTGTTGCCGCGCTCTTCCTTTTCCACCTGGACCAGCAGTTCCTGGCCCTCGCGGATCACGTCGTTGATGCGGGCCTGCGAGGGCGGCGTGCTGCCCTGGAAGAACTGCTTGGAGATTTCCTTGAACGGCAGGAAGCCGTGGCGGTCCTCGCCGTAGTCGACGAAACAGGCTTCGAGGCTGGGCTCGACCCGCGTGACCACCGCCTTGTAGATGTTGCCCTTGCGCTGCTCGCGCCCCTCGATCTCGATTTCATAGTCGAGGAGCTTCTGCCCGTCGACGATGGCCAGGCGGCGTTCTTCGGCCTGCGTGGCATTGATCAGCATTCGCTTCATGAATTGTCCCCTGGAAGCCATTGGCTTCCCAAACATCAACCGCTCCATGACGGAGCAACGATGCCGACGGACGCTCGAAACGACGGGAACTGCCGGGGGCAGGCGCGCTGAGGACTAACTCAGCAGGCGCGGCCAGGGCACATGGATGGAGGCGAGAAGGACGAAGCGCGGCCGCGCCGCGGGTAGGGCGGCGATGGCGGGGCGCGTCAGGGGGAAGGCCGGGGACGATGCGGTGGCTTGCAGGGGGCTTGTGAGCCACCGCCAGCAGGCCAGGATGATCGCCAACAGCACGTTGTTCTCGCTTAGATCCGCCCGTCAGCTCGGCGCTGGCGGACATTGATTCCGTATCGGTGTTTCAAGACAGTCGCATCACCGCTGCAACCGGCAGCGTGGCATCGACCTTCCAGCGCGGCTTTGTGGAGGGGTGGACTAAACTCCAGCCAAATCAACCACTTACAGCGTAACGCTAGTGAAACAGATTATAGGGGGCGAAACGCCCCCTGCAAACGCTGCTGTCAAATATCTGACCGTGGGGGAAGAATCGGCCGGCCAGCGCCTGGACAACTTCCTCGTGCGCGAGCTCAAGGGCGTGCCGAAAACACACGTCTACCGCATCATCCGCAGCGGCGAAGTGCGGCTCAACAAGGGCCGCGCCGGTGCCGACAGCCGGGTGGCGGTGGGCGACGTGGTGCGGATCCCGCCGGTGCGCGTGTCCGAGCGAGCCGAGCAGAAACTGGCGCGCCCGGCGCCGGCGCGCGAATTCCCGGTGCTGTTCGAGGACGAGCACCTGATCGCCGTGGACAAGCCGGCCGGGGTGGCGGTGCATGGCGGCAGCGGGGTCAGCTTCGGCGTGATCGAGCAACTGCGCCAAGCCCGGCCGCAGGCGAAATTCCTGGAACTGGTGCACCGGCTGGACCGCGAGACCTCGGGCCTGCTGCTGGTCGCCAAGCGCAGGTCCGCCCTGCTGGCGCTGCAGGACCAGTTCCGCGAGCGCGAAACCGGCAAGACCTACCTGGCGCTGGCGCTCGGCGCCTGGCCGGCCAACAAGAAGGTGATCGACCAGCCGCTGCACAAATACCTGCTGGCCGACGGCGAGCGCCGGGTGAAGGTGGTGGCCAAGGACGACCCGGACGGCATGCGCTCGGTCACCCTGGTGAAGGTCGCGCAGCGCATTCCTCTCTCTCTCCCTGCGGGAGAGGGCCGGGGTGAGGGCAGTCTTTTGGAAGTCACCATCAAGACCGGCCGCACGCACCAGATCCGGGTGCACCTGGCCTCCCAGGGCCACCCGATCGCCGGCGACGACAAGTACGGCGACTTCGAGCGCAACAAGTCACTGCAAAAGGCGGGGCTGAAGCGCATGTTCCTGCATGCGTGGCGGTTACAGTTCACGCATCCCGCCACCGGCGAGCGGCTTGCGTTGCAGGCCGCGCTTCCTCCCGAATTGACCCATTTCCTGGACCATGTCCGTCCGCCGGTTTGACCTGATCGCCTTCGACTGGGACGGCACCCTGTTCGACTCCACCCAGATCATCGTGCGCTGCATCCAGCGCGCCGTGGCCGACGTGGGCGGCACCGTGCCGAGCGACAAGGCCGCCGCCTACGTCATCGGCATGGGCCTGATGGAGGCACTGGCGCATGCCGCGCCCGACGTGCCGCGGGACCTGTATCCCCAGCTCGGCGCCCGCTACCGCCACCACTACATCGCGCACCAGAACGACCTGAGCCTGTTCGACGGCGTGCTGCCGCTGCTGGCCGACCTGCGCGCGCGCCACCACTGGCTGGCGGTGGCCACCGGCAAGTCGCGCCGCGGCCTGGACGACGCCTTGCGCACGGTGCAGCTGAACGGCGTGTTCGACGGCTCGCGCACCGCCGACGAGACGGCCGGCAAGCCGCATCCGCGGATGCTGCAGGAGCTGATGCGCGAGTTCGGCGTGGAGCCCGAGCGCACCCTGATGGTGGGCGACACCACGCACGACCTGCAGATGGCGGTGAATGCCGGCTGCCCCAGCGTGGGCGTGAGCTATGGCGCGCACGAGCCGCGGGAATTCCACGTGCTGAAGCCGCGCTTCATCGCGCACTCGGTCCGGCAGTTGCATGACTGGCTGCTGGAGAACGCATGAGCACGGACGACACCGTCGCTATTCCCCTGTGCAATTCGGCCGACCTGGCGGACGGCGGCATGGCCGTGCCGTTCGACGTGCTCTACGGCGGCCAGACCTGCCGCGCCTTCGCGGTCCGCTGGCAAGGCGGCGTGCACGCCTACCTCAACCGCTGCGCCCACGTGGCGATGGAAATGGATTGGCAGCCCAACCGCTTCTTCGACGACAGCGGTCAGTGGCTGCTGTGCGCCACGCACGGCGCCGTGTACCGCCCGGACAGCGGCGCCTGCGCCGGCGGCCCGTGCCGCGGCGGGCTGGTGAAGATCGCGCTGAGCGAGCGCGACGGCGTGGTGCACTGGCATACTGATTTCAATCTCAAACCTGTCGAGTTCTAGAACAAAGATGAACGAATCGCAGCCGCCCGGCACCCCGGGCTACGAATCCCCTCAACCTGCCGCTTCGCCGCAGCCCGTCCGGGGCGAAGCGCCCGGCTGGGAGCGCGCCACGCTCGAGCGCCTGCTGCAGGCCGGCCTGCACGAGCAGCGCCAGGCGCGCCGCTGGCGCACCTTCGTGCGGCTGGCCTGGCTGGCGTTCTTCGTGTTCCTGGCCTGGGCGATGTTCTCGCGCGGGGGGGCCAGCTCCGACAAGACCTTGCCGCACACCGCGGTGATCGAGATCAAGGGCGAAATCTCTGCCGATTCAGAGGCCAGCGCCGAGTTCGTGGTGGCGGCGATGCGCGCCGCCTTCGAGGACGAGGGCTCGCGCGGCGTGGTGCTGCTGATCAACTCGCCCGGCGGCAGCCCGGTGCAGGCCGGCATCATCAACGACGAGATGCGCCGGCTGAAGGCCAAGTACAGCAACAAGCCGCTGTTCGCCGTGGTCGAGGAGTCCTGCGCCTCGGCGGCCTACTACATCGCCGCCGGCGCCGACCGCATCTTCGTCGACAAGGCCAGCATCGTCGGCAGCATCGGCGTGCTGATGGACGGCTTCGGCTTCGTCGGCCTGATGGAGAAGCTGGGCGTCGAGCGCCGGCTGATGACGGCCGGCGAGAACAAGGGCTTCCTGGACCCGTTCAGCCCGCAGACCGAGAAGCACCGCCAGCACGCCCAGGTGATGCTGGACGCGGTGCACAAGCAGTTCATCGACGTGGTGAAGGCCGGCCGCGGCAAGCGCCTGAAGGAAACGCCGGAGCTCTTCACCGGCCTGTTCTGGACCGGCCAGCAGGCGGTGGAAATGGGCCTGGCCGACCAGCTGGGCAGCCTGGACATGGTGGCGCGCGACGTGATCAAGGCGGAAGACCTGGTGGACTACACCCGCCGCGCCAACGTGGCGGAGAAGCTGGCCAAGAAGTTCGGCGCTTCCATCGGCGAAGGCGCGGTGCGCGCCTTCAAGGCCATGCCGGCGCTGCGCTGAAGCGCTGCGTTCTCAGGCGCCGAGCGCGAACACCGCCGGCGTCTTGCCGCCCACCGGCGGCGGCAGTTCGCGCCAGCGCTGCACCGTGTCGCAGCGGCTCGCGGCCTGCGGCAAGGTGAGGCCGCTGCTCACAGCGACGCGCGTGCCGGGGCGCAGCGCCTGCAGCAAGGCATCCCACAGCGCCAGGTTGCGGTAGGGCGTTTCGATGAACAGCTGCGTCTGGCCGGTGCGAAGGGCCAGCGCCTCCAACTCGCGGATGCGCTGCGTGCGCGGGCCCGGCTCCTGCGGCAGGTAGCCGACGAAAGCGAAGTTCTGCCCGTTGAGCCCGCTGGCGGCCAGTGCCAGCAGCAGCGACACCGGCCCCACCAGCGGCACCACCTGCAGTCCCAGCGCATGCGCTGCGCGCACCACCGAGGCGCCCGGGTCGGCCACGGCCGGCATGCCGGCTTCACTCAGCAGGCCGACGTCGTGGCCTTCCAGTGCGGGTGCGAGCAAGGGCCGCGCATCGAAGCCGCCCGCGTGGTCGCCTTTCTTGTGGACCTCGCGCGGCAGTTCCACGATGTGCTGCTGCTGCAGTGGCGCGGCCAGCGGACGCAGCTCGCCGATGCGCTTGAGCACGTGGCGCGCCGTCTTGGCGTTTTCGCAGATCCAGTGGTCGAGCCGGGCCGCGGCCGCAAGCGTGCCCTCGGGCAGCACCTCGGTGATCGGCACGACGGTGTCGCAGCCGAAGTCCAGCGGCGCCGGCACCAGCAGCAGCTTGCCGGGCTGTTGCATCAGAGCAGGGCCACGCCGGCGGCGCGCAGCATGCGGCAGGTGCGGATCAGGGGCAGGCCGACCAGGGCCGTGGGGTCGTCGCTGTCGATCGACTCCAGCAGGGCGATGCCCAGGCCTTCGCTCTTGGCGCTGCCGGCGCAGTCGTAGGGCTGCTCGGCTTGCAGGTAGGCCTCGATCTCCCGGTCGCTCAGCTCCCGGAAGCGCACCCGCACGGCGGCGATGTCCTGCTGGACGAAACCGCTGTCCAGGCAGACCACCGCCAGCGCCGTCTGGAAGATCACCGCCTGGCCGCGCATGCGCCGCAGCTGGGCCACGGCCTTGTCGTGCGTTCCCGGCTTGCCGATGGCTTCGCCGTCCAGGTCCGCGACCTGGTCGGAGCCGATCACGACGGCCTGCGGGTACCGCACGGCAACCGCGTGCGCCTTGGCCAGCGCCAGCCGCCGCGCGAGCTCGGCCGGTGCTTCGCCGGGAAGCGGCGTTTCGTCGACTTCGGGGGCCGCCACGTCGAACGGGATGCGCAGGCGCGTCAGCAGCTCGCGCCGGTAGCGCGAAGTGGAGCCCAGCACGACAGGGCGCCCTCGCAAAGTTGACAGGTGGGGGTCTTCCGGCATGGGGTGATTCTCTTACACTGGTTCCATGAAGAAAGAGTTCGACGCGCGGCGACTCGACGTCAAGCGGCTCGCCGAGGAAGGCGCGCAGCTGGCGTCCGATGCGCCGCTCGGCGGCTATGCGCGCCTGCTCGGCGAAACCCAGGGCAGCGGCGCCGAAAATACCGTGCACTGGGACGCGCGCGGCGAACTGGGCAACCCGGGCCACCTGCGGCCGGACGTCTGGATGCACCTGCGGGCCCATGCGGTGCTGCCGCTGGTCTGCCAGCGCTGCCTGGCGCCGGTCGACATCGAGGCCGCGGTCGAGCGGTCGTTTCGCTTCGTCGACGACGAGGACACGGCGGCGGCCCAGGACGATGCCGCCGAAGAGGACGTGCTGGCGCTCAGCCGCAACTTCGACCTGGTGGAGCTGGTGGAAGACGAGCTGCTGATGGACCTGCCGGTGGCGCCGCGCCACGAGGTCTGCCCGGAGACCTTGCCGTTCGCCAGCGCCGACGCCGAATTCGAGGAAGCCATGGCCGACAAGCCGCGCCCGTTCGCCGCCCTGGCCAGGCTCAAGTCGGGCAAACACTAAGCGAATCAACGGCTTGGGCTATAATTGCGGGCTTCGCGCCGGAACGCTTCCGAGCGGCATCCATTCGGGCGCGGACTTCTCACCAACCGATTGACCGGCTGCATCCCGCGCAGCCCCTGATCCAGGAGCCCACCATGGCCGTCCAGCAAAACAAGAAGTCGCCTTCCAAGCGCGGCATGCACCGTTCCCACAATGCCCTGAACGTGCCGGGCATCGCGGTGGAGCCCACCACCGGCGAAACGCACCTGCGCCACCACATCAGCCCCACCGGTTTCTACCGCGGCCGCAAGGTGCTCAAGACGAAGAACGAAGCCTGAACGGTGCTTCGCGATCCCAGGCCCGGCTGCGCCCGCAGTTCGGGCCTTTGTCTTGATGGGGTCGCACCGGGCCTACATTTGAGCCCATGACCATCCTGGCCGTCGACTGCATGGGGGGGGACCACGGACCGCAGGTCACACTGCCGGCCTGTCGCCAGTTCCTCGACGCCCACCCTGATACCCGACTGCTGCTCGTGGGCCTGCCCGCCGAGCTTGCCGGTTTTTCGCACCCGCGCGCCCAGTCCGTTCCCGCCACCGAAGTGGTGGAGATGGACGACGCCGTGGAAATCGCCCTGCGCAAGAAGAAGGATTCGTCCATGCGCGTGGCCATCCGCGAGGTCAAGGAAGGCCGGGCGCAGGCGGCCATTTCGGCCGGCAACACCGGTGCCCTGATGGCGCTGGCGCGCTACCTGCTGAAGACCGTGGACGGCATCGACCGGCCCGCCATCGCCTATCCCATGCCCAACGCCAAGGGCCGCGCCACCACGGTGCTGGACCTGGGCGCCAACGTCGACTGCAGCGCGCAGCACCTGCTGCAGTTCGCCGTGCTCGGCTCCGCCCTGGTGGCCGCGCTCTCCAATGACGACGCGCCGTCGGTGGGGCTGCTGAACATCGGCGAGGAAATGATCAAGGGCAGCGAGGTGATCAAGCGTGCCGGCGAGTTGCTGCGGGCGGCCGCCGGCTCCGGCGACCTGAACTTCTACGGCAACGTGGAAGGCAACGACATCTTCAAGGGCACGACCGACATCGTGGTGTGCGACGGTTTCGTCGGCAACGTGCTGCTCAAGACCAGCGAGGGCCTGGCGCAGATGATCGGCGGCTTCCTGCGGGAAGAGTTTTCGCGCAATCCGCTGACCAAAATTGCAGCATTGGCCGTCTATCCGGTGCTATCTGCATTCAAAAGGCGCGTGGACTACCGCCGCTACAACGGCGCGGCACTGATGGGCCTGCGCGGCCTCGTCTTCAAAAGCCATGGTTCGGCCGATGCCTTCGCGTTCGAACAGGCTCTCAACCGCGCGTATGATGCGGCCCGTAACAATTTGCTCGATCGCGTCCAGGCGCGCATCGCCCACGCCCGGCCGCTGCTGGTGGGTGCGCCCGACGATGCATCCTCGCCCGAACCCGTATCGACCTGACGATGAAGCCCTATTCCCGCATCACCGGCACCGGCAGCTACCTGCCGCCGCGCCGCGTGACCAATGCCGAACTCGCCGCCGAACTGGCCGGCCGGGGCGTGGAAACGTCGGACAACTGGATCGTCGAGCGCACCGGCATCCGTGCGCGCCATTTCGCCGCCCCGGACGTGACCAGCAGCGAACTGGCCCTGCAGGCCTGCCGCCACGCGCTGGAAGCGGCCGGCCGCACGCCCCAGGACATCGACCTGATCATCGTGGCGACCTCCACGCCGGACATGGTGTTTCCCTCCAGCGCCTGCATCCTGCAGCACAAGCTCGGGATCGCCGGCTGCCCGGCGTTCGACCTGCAGGCGGTGTGCACCGGCTTCGTCTATGCCATCACCGTGGCCGACGCCATGATCCGCGCCGGCAGCGCCACGCGGGCGCTGGTGGTCGGCTCCGAGGTGTTTTCGCGCATCCTGGATTTCAACGACCGTTCCACCTGCGTGCTGTTCGGCGACGGCGCCGGCGCGGTGGTGCTGGAAGCTTCCGACACCCCGGGCATCCTGGCGAGCGACCTGCACGCCGACGGCGGCCATGTCGGCATCCTGTGCGTGCCCGGCACGGTGTCGGGCGGCCAGGTGCTGGGCGACCCGTTCCTGAAGATGGACGGCCAGGCGGTGTTCAAGCTGGCCGTCGGCGTGCTGGAAAGCGCGGCGCGCACCACGCTCGCCAAGGCCGGCCGCACCGAGGCCGACATCGACTGGCTGATCCCGCACCAGGCCAACATCCGCATCATGCAGGGCACCGCCAAGCGGCTGAAGCTGCCGATGGACAAGCTGGTGGTGACGGTGGACCAGCATGGCAACACCTCCGCCGCTTCGGTCCCACTGGCGCTGGACGCCGCGGTGCGCGGCGGCAAGATCAAGAAGGGCGACACGCTCATGCTGGAAGGCGTGGGCGGCGGCTTCACCTGGGGCGCCGTGCTGCTGGATCTCTGAGCCGCGCGCCGCGCCGCTCCATTCGAGAACACACATGAAACCGTTCGCTTTTGTTTTTCCCGGCCAGGGCTCGCAGTCGGTCGGCATGCTCGACGTCTGGGGCGACCATCCGGCCGTGGCCGAGACGCTGCGCGAGGCCTCCGATGCGCTGGGCGAGGACGTCGCGCGCCTGATCAAGGAAGGCCCGAAGGAAGCGCTGGCGCTCACCGCCAACGCGCAGCCGGTGATGCTGGTGGCGGGTGTCGCCGCCTGGCGTGCCTGGCTGGCCGAAGGCGGCGCCGAGCCGGCCGTGATGGCCGGCCATTCGCTGGGCGAGTACTCCGCGCTGGTCGCCTCCGGCGCCCTGGCACTGGCCGACGCCATGCCGCTGGTGCGCTTTCGCGCCGAGGCCATGCAGCATGCCGTGCCGGTGGGGCAGGGCGCGATGGCCGCGATCCTCGGCCTCACGGCGCAGGACGTGATCGACGGCTGCGCCGATACCGTGCGCAGCTTCGGCACCAACACCGACGAAGTGGTGGAGGCGGCCAACTTCAACAACCCGCTGCAGACCGTGATCGCCGGCAGCAAGGCCGCGGTCGACCGCGCCTGCGAGGTGCTGAAGGCGCGCGGCGCCAAGAGCACGGTGATGCTGCAGGTGTCGGCGCCGTTCCACTCCAGCCTGATGAAGCCGGCGGCCGAGAAGCTGAAGGAACGCCTGGCGGCCACGCCGCTGGTGTCGCCGCGCATCCCGGTGGTCAACAACATCGAAGCCAAGGCCGAGAGCGAGCCCGACCGCATCCGCGCCGCGCTCTACGAGCAGGCCTATGGCCCGGTGCGCTGGGTCGACTGCGTGCGCGCGATCAAGGCACACGGCCCGGCGCTGGTGATCGAGTGCGGACCCGGCAAGGTGCTGGCCGGCCTGACCAAGCGCATCGACCACGAGATGGTGGGCGCGCCGCTGTACGACCCCGCGACACTGGCGCACGCCAGGGAGCTGCTGGCATGACGGCGCCCCAGTTCGAAGGCCAGGTGGCCCTGGTGACCGGCGCCTCGCGCGGCATCGGCGCGGCGATCGCGCTGGAGCTGGCGCAGCGCGGCCTGAAGGTGATCGGCACCGCCACCACCGACGACGGCGCGGCGAAGATCGGCCAGGCGCTGTCCGCCTTCGCCGGCTGCCGCGGCGCCCGGCTCGACGTCAACGAGGCGGCGTCCGGCGACGCGCTGGTCGACGCCATCGTCAAGGAAGCCGGCGCGCTGCACGTGCTGGTGAACAACGCCGGCATCACGCGCGACACCCTGGCCATGCGCATGAAGGACGACGACTGGGACGCGGTGCTGGACACCAACCTCAAGGCCGTGTTCCGCATGAGCCGTGCCGTGATGCGCACGATGATGAAGCAGCGCTACGGCCGCATCGTCAACATCACCAGCGTGGTCGGCGCCTCGGGCAACCCGGGCCAGGCCAACTACGCGGCGGCCAAGGCCGGCGTGGCCGGCATGACGCGCGCCCTGGCGCGCGAGCTCGGCAGCCGCGGCGTGACGGTCAATTGCGTGGCACCCGGCTTCATCGAAACCGACATGACGGCGGGGCTGCCCGAAGAGCAGCAGAAGATGCTGCTGACCCAGATTCCCCTCGGCCACCTGGGCAAGCCGGCCGACGTTGCGCATGCCGTGGCCTGGCTCGCCTCGCCGCAGGCGGCCTATGTGACCGGCCAGGAAATCCACGTCAACGGCGGCATGTACATGGCCTGAGCGGGCGTAAGTACCGACAAACTTGGTAGGCCGGCCAGCCACCCTGGCCGGTCTAGAATTACAGATTCATTCACAACCCTTTGAGGGAACCCATGAGCGATATCGAAGCACGTGTCAAGAAGATCATCGCCGAGCAGCTCGGCGTGGAAGAGTCGCAGGTGACCAACGACAAGGCCTTCGTGGCCGACCTGGGCGCCGACTCGCTGGACACTGTGGAACTGGTGATGGCGCTCGAGGACGAGTTCGGCATCGAGATCCCCGACGAAGACGCGGAGAAGATCACCACGGTGCAGAACGCCATCGACTACGCGCTGCAGCACCAGAAGGCTTGATGCGTCGCCGCGTTGTCGTCACCGGACTGGGCTGCATCAGCCCCGTGGGCAACACGGTGGAGCAGTCCTGGTCCAACCTGCTTGCCGGCACGCCCGGCATCGATCGCATCGCCTCGTTCGACGCGTCCAACCTGGCCTGCACCTTCGCCGGTGAGGTCAAGGGCTTCAACATCGGCGATTACGTCGCCGAGAAGCAGGCCCGCCACATGGACCGCTTCATCCACCTGGGGTTGGCCGCGGCCTGCCAGGCCGTCGCCGACGCGGGCCTGCCGACGGGCGAGGCACTGGGCGACGAGCAGGCCGAGCGCATCGGCGTGAATATCGGCTCGGGCATCGGCGGGCTGCCGATGATCGAGGAGACGCATTCCGAAATGCTGAACCGCGGCCCGCGCCGCATTTCGCCGTTCTTCGTGCCGGCCTCGATCATCAACATGATCTCCGGCCACGTGTCGATTAAGTTCGGCTTCAAGGGTCCCAACATCGCGGTGGTCACCGCCTGCACCACGGGCCTGCACGCGGTGGGCCTGTCGGCGCGGCTGATCGAGTGCGGCGACGCCGACGTGATGGTCGCGGGCGGCGCCGAATCCTGCGTCTCGGCGCTCGGCGTGGGCGGCTTCGCCGCGGCGCGCGCGCTGTCCACCCGCAACGACGACCCGAAGACGGCGTCGCGCCCATGGGACAAGGACCGCGACGGCTTCGTGCTGGGCGAGGGCGGCGGCGTGCTGGTGCTGGAAGAGTACGAGCATGCGCGCGCGCGCGGCGCGCGGATCTATGCCGAGGTCGCCGGCTTCGGCATGAGCGGCGACGCGTACCACATGACCGCGCCGAACGTCGACGGCCCGCGCCGGGCCATGGTGGCCGCGCTGCGCAACGCGGGGATCAACGCCGACCAGGTGGACTACATCAATGCGCACGGCACCTCCACTCCGCTGGGCGACGTGAATGAGAGCAACGCGATCAAGCTCGCGTTGGGCGCCCATGCGAAGAAGACCGTGGTGAACTCCACCAAGTCCATGACCGGCCACCTGCTGGGCGGCGCGGGCGGGATCGAGTCGGTGTTCGCGGTGCTGGCCCTGCACCACCAGAAGAGCCCGCCGACCATCAACATCTTCGCGCAGGACCCCGAGTGCGACCTCGACTACTGCGCCAACACCGCGCGGGACATGAAGATCGACGTGGCGCTGAAGAACAACTTCGGCTTCGGCGGCACCAACGGCACGCTGGTCTTCAAGCGGGCCTGACGCTCCACTGCCTGTCATGCACGGCGCCCCATCGGTGACCTATCCGGTGGGGCGCTGCCGCTTCGCGGCCGTGCTGGCCGCGACCTTGTGGTGCGCGGGCGCTCTGGTGCTGGCGGCCTGGCTGGCGCAAACGCCCGGGCCGGGATGGCGGCACGGCCTGGCCGCGGCGGCACTGGCGGTGGGCGCGGCGCTCGCCTGGGCCGCATGGCTGCGCGGCGCGCGGGGCGTTCTGGCCTGGGACGGCGGCCAGTGGTGGTGGGAGCCGGCACGCCACGGGCAGCGTTCTCCCGCGCCGCAGCAGGGCGGAGACATCCGCGTGCGGCTGGACCTGCAGCGCTGGCTGCTGCTGGCATGGCGCGGCGGGCCGCCGGGGCCCAACTGGCTCTGGCTGGAACGCGAACGTGCGCCCTTGCACTGGGATGCGCTGCGCCGTGCGGTATATTCGCGCGCCAGGACCGAAGGCCCGCAGGGGCGAGAAGAGCCGCCGGCCGAACCATGACAAAGACGCCGCCTCCCGCCCCCGCCGCCGAATCGCCAGGCGCGACCGACCTGGTGCTGGTACAGCGCACGGTGGCGGGCGACCAGAAGGCGTTCGAGCTGCTGGTGGTGAAGTACCAGCGCCGCATCGAGCGGCTGATCGGGCGCATGGTGCGCGACACCGACCTGGTGGAGGACATCGCGCAGGAGACCTTCATCCGCGCCTACCGGGCGCTGCCCCAGTTCCGCGGCGACGCGCAGTTCTACACCTGGCTGTACCGCATCGCCGTGAACACCGCCAAGAAGACGCTGGTCGACCTCAAGCGCGACCCGCTGGTGTCCGAAACCGCGCTGCGCGGCAACAACGCGGATGAGGACGAAACTTCCGGCGTGGAGAACGAACTAACCACCGCGGAAACACCGGAGACGGTGCTCGCCGCCAAGGAAATCGCCGCCACGGTCAACTCGGCCATGGAGGCATTGCCCGAGGAATTGCGCCAGGCGGTGACGCTGCGCGAGATCGAAGGCCTGAGTTACGAAGAGATCGCGCAGATGATGAATTGCCCGATCGGAACGGTGCGGTCGCGGATCTTCCGCGCCCGGGAGGCCATTTCGGCCAAGGTCAAGCCCATGCTGGAAAACCAGTCGGGCAAGCGCTGGTGACGGCAATGCGGCAAGGTGATGAGATGGATACGATGCACACGCGCGAACTGATTTCGGCGCTGGCCGACGGGCAGCTCCAGGGTGAGGACTTCGCCCGGGGTGTCCAGGCCGCCGCCACCGACCCCCAGGCCCTGGCGGCCTGGCGGGACTACCACCTGGTCGGCGACGTGCTGCGCTCGAGCGAGCTGGCGGCGGCCACGCCGCCCGACGCCTTCCTGGCGCGCCTGCGGACCCGGCTGCAGTCCGAAGCGCCGCTGCAGCCCGCGCGCCCGGCGCCGGCCGATGCGTCCGCGGACCATCCGCTCGCCTTCGACGTGCGGCGCGCGCCGGCCAACGAAGCTTCGGTGCGCTGGAAGATGGCGGCCGGCGTCGCTTCGCTGGCCGCGGTGGCCGCGTTCGGCTGGAACATCGCCGGCAACCCGGGCAGCCCGGGCAACGCGCCGGCGCAAGGCCAGCTGGCCGTCGCACCGCCGGCATCCGGGGACGTGGTCGCGGTTTCGCGCGACGGCGCGAGCGGCCCCATGATCCGCAATCCCCGGCTGGACCAGCTGCTCGCCGCGCACCGCCAGTTCGGCGGCGCGATCGCGCTGCAGGCGCCGGCCGGCGCGCTGCGCAATGCGACCTTCGAGGCGCCCGCCCGCTAAGCGCAAGCCCCATGCTCCTCTCGCGCAGCGTCTCCCCCGCCTTTTCCCGCACCACACGCGGCCTGCTCGCCCTCTGGGCCTGGGGCATCCTGGGGCTGGCATCGGCGCAGACGGTGCTGCCGGGGCACGCCGCCAAGCCGGCCGAGCTCAGCGTCGGCGACTGGCTGGCGCGCATGCAGCAGGCGTCGCGCCAGCGCAGCTACATCGGCACCTTCGTCGTGTCCTCCAGCAGCGGCGCGATGTCCAGCGGCCGCATCTGGCATGCCTGCGACGGCCCGCTGCAGGTCGAGCGGGTGGAGTCGCTGACCGGCGCGCCGCGCTCCACCTTCCGCCGCAACGACGAAGTGGTGATCTTCGTGCCGGAAAGCCGGGTGGTGCGCACCGAGAAGCGCGAGCTGCTGGGCATGTTCCCGGAGCTGCTGAAATCCAGCGAAACCTCCATCCCCGATTTCTATTCGGCCCGCCGCCTGGGCGCCGACCGCGTGGCCGGCTTCGAGGCTGAAGTCGTGCAGCTCACCCCGAAGGACAACCTGCGCTTCGGCTACCGCATCTGGAGCGAGCGCAAGAGCGGCCTGGTGGTGAAGGTGCAGACGCTCGACGGCGATGGCCGTGTGCTCGAGCAGGCGGCATTCTCCGAACTGCAGCTGGACGCGCCGGTGCGCGCCGACAAGCTGGCGCGCATGATGACGCCGCCCGAGGGCTGGCGCGTGGAGCGCGACGAAACCGTGCGGACCACGGCGGCCAACGAGGGTTGGACCCTGAAGGCGGCGGTGCCGGGCTTCAGGCCGATGAGCTGCTTCAAGCGGCCGGCCGAGGGCGTGATGCAATGGGTGTTCTCCGACGGGCTGGGCGCGGTGTCCCTGTTCGTGGAGGCCTACGACGCCCAGCGGCATGTCCAGGAGGGGCTGTTCGCCAGCGGCGCCACCAACACGCTGATGCGCCGCATGCAGGACTGGTGGCTCACGGCCGTGGGCGAGGTCCCGCCGCAGACGCTGCGCGCCTTCGCGCAGAGCCTTGAGCGCAGGAAATAGATCCCCATCTGCAAGCGGCATGCCCGTTCGGGCCGCGCCGCTGGCGGTGGCGCTTTTGGCTGACGCTGAACCAAACGCGGCGGCCGTATTCTCAGCCTTATCCGAAGTCCTCCGTTGAAAGGTCGCGAAATGTCTCGCATCGATTGGAAAGCCTGGCGTGCCTACGCGCTGGTGGCGCTGCTGGCCGTCGCCGGCACCGCGGCGCTGGTGCCGGCGCGTCCGGTGATCGCGCAGTCGGCTCCGCAGCCGCGCTCCCTTCCTGATTTCACCGAGCTGGCCGAGCAGGTCGGGCCGGCCGTCGTCAACATCCGCACCGTCGAGCGCGCGCGCGGCGGCTCCTCGCAAGGCCAGATGGACGAGGAGATGCAGGAGTTCTTCCGCCGCTTCTTCGGCGTGCCGGCGCCGCAGACGCCGTCGCCGCGCAGCCCGCAGCGGCCGAACCGCCCGGCGCCCGAGGAAGAGCAGCAGCCGCGCGGCGTGGGCTCCGGCTTCGTGCTCACACCCGACGGCTTCGTGATGACCAATGCGCACGTGGTCGAGGGCGCCGACGAGGTGCTGGTGACCCTGACCGACAAGCGCGAGTTCAAGGCCAAGATCATCGGCGCCGACAAGCGCAGCGACGTGGCGGTGGTGAAGATCGAAGCCACCGGCCTGCCGTTCGTGAAGGTCGGCGACGTGAACCGCCTGAAGGTGGGCGAATGGGTGATGGCCATCGGCTCGCCGTTCGGGCTGGACAACAGCGTGACGGCCGGCATCGTGAGCGCCAAGCAGCGCGACACCGGCGACTACCTGCCCTTCATCCAGACCGACGTGGCCATCAATCCGGGCAACTCGGGCGGCCCGCTGATCAACATGCGCGGCGAGGTGGTCGGCATCAACAGTCAGATCTATTCGCGCTCGGGCGGCTTCATGGGCATCTCGTTCGCCATCCCGATCGACGAGGCGATCCGCGTGTCCGACCAGCTGCGCGCCAGTGGGCGCGTCTCGCGCGGGCGCATCGGCGTGCAGATCGACCAGGTGACCAAGGATGTGGCCGAATCCATCGGGCTGGGCAAGCCGCAGGGCGCGCTGGTGCGCAGCGTCGAGTCCGGCTCGCCCGCCGACAAGGCCGGCGTGGAAGCAGGCGACATCATCACCAAATTCAACGGCCAGCTGATCGACCGTGCTTCCGACCTGCCGCGCCTGGTGGGCAACACCAAGCCGGGCAGCCGCGTGACGATGACGGTGTTCCGCCGCGGCGGAACACGCGACCTGGGCGTCACCGTGATCGAGTTCGAGGCCGACAAGCCGGCGCGGCGCGCCTCCGCGCCCGAGGAGAAATCCAAGGCCTCGCCGGCGGCGCAGTCGCTCGGGCTGGCGGTGAGCGACCTCACCGACGCGCAACGCAAGGAGCTGAAGATCAAGGGCGGCGTGAAGGTCGATACGGTGGCCGACGCCGCCGCGCGCGCCGGCATCCGCGAGGGCGACATCATCGTGGCGATCGGCAACACCGAGATCGGCAGCGTGCGCGAGTTCGACGCGGTGGTGGCCAAGGTGGACAAGAACAAGCCCATTCCGGTGCTGCTGCGCCGGGGCGAACTGGCCACCTACCTGCTGATCCGTCCGGCCCGCTGAGCCGCGCCGGCCCTCCGAAAGCCCCAGCCCGCACTCGGGTTTGGGGCTTTCCCGCCGTCCCGGTGATCAAAAAAAGACAGGGCCGTACATTTTTTTCGGCAGCCCATCCGTTCCAGATTTGTTTGCAACCACTAACTTCAAATCGGGCTAACGACATTTTTCGATAGAATCCACCCAGCAGTCTTTCCATTCGCCGCATATCGGGGAGACGAAGCACCACGATGCGGGATGGGTTGCGGCGCTCCAGGGTGCATCCACAGATCGCCCACATGTTGTCCCAGCATGCCCTCTGACAGTTTGTGAATAAGCTGTGAATACTTTCCTCGTTGCGACCCTGCAACGGCCCCTGGCCGGACCCCTGTCGTCTGTACGTCCGGGGCTTTTTGCCTACAATGAAGTTCCAACTATCGCAGTTGCCATAGATTGTTGGTTTAGGGCGCGTCACATTGAGGGCGCGCCCTTTTTTCTGGGCGCTCGCCATTTGAATTCAATCACTTAAGCGTCCCCCTTGATGAATCACATCAGAAACTTTTCGATCATTGCGCACATCGACCACGGCAAATCGACGCTGGCCGATCGCTTGATCCAGCGTTGTGGCGGGCTCTCCGATCGCGAGATGGAAGAGCAAGTGCTCGACTCGATGGACCTCGAAAAGGAGCGTGGGATAACCATCAAGGCGCAGACCGCATCGCTGGTCTACAAGGCGCGCGATGGACAGGCCTACAACCTCAATCTGATCGACACGCCGGGCCACGTCGACTTCTCGTACGAGGTCAGCCGCTCGCTCTCCGCGTGCGAAGGCGCGCTGCTCGTTGTCGATGCGAGCCAGGGTGTGGAAGCGCAGACGGTTGCCAACTGCTACACCGCGCTGGACCTCGGCGTGGAAGTGGTGCCGGTGCTGAACAAGATGGACCTGCCGCAGGCCGACCCCGTGCGCGCGCAGGAAGAAATCGAGGACGTGATCGGCATCGACGCGAGCGGAGCGATCCCGTGCTCGGCCAAGACCGGCATGGGCATCGACGAGATCCTCGAAGCCATCGTCGCGCGCATTCCGGCGCCGCGCGGCAATCCCGACGGGCCGCTGCGCGCGATGATCGTCGACAGCTGGTTCGACACCTACGTGGGCGTGGTGATGCTGGTGCGCGTGGTGGACGGGCGGCTGGCCAAGGGCGACCGCATCAAGCTGATGGCGACCGAGACCACCTACGAAGCCAACCAGCTGGGCGTGTTCACGCCGGCCAACGTCTCGCGCGAATCGCTCGAGGCGGGCGAGGTCGGCTACATCATCGCCGGCATCAAGGAACTGCAGGCCGCCAAGGTGGGCGACACGGTCACGCTGATCAAGGCCGGCTCCGGCGGCGCCGCGTTCACCGCCACCGAGGCGCTGCCCGGCTTCAAGGAGATCCAGCCGCAGGTGTTCGCGGGCCTGTACCCGACCGAGGCCAACCAGTACGACTCGCTGCGCGACAGCCTGGAGAAGTTGAAGCTCAACGATTCCTCGCTGCGCTACGAGCCCGAGGTCAGCCAGGCGCTGGGCTTCGGCTTCCGCTGCGGCTTCCTGGGCCTCTTGCACATGGAGATCGTGCAGGAGCGGCTGGAGCGCGAGTTCGACCAGGACCTGATCACCACCGCGCCCAGCGTGGTCTACCAGGTGCTGAAGAACGACGGCGAGCTGATCATGGTCGAGAACCCGGCCAAGATGCCCGAGCAGGGCAAGATGCAGGAGATCCGCGAGCCCATCGTGACGGTGCACCTGTACATGCCGCAGGAGTACGTGGGCCCGGTGATGACGCTGGCCAACCAGAAGCGCGGCATGCAGATCAACATGGCCTACCACGGCCGCCAGGTGATGCTCACCTACGAGATGCCGCTGGGCGAGATCGTGCTGGACTTCTTCGACAAGCTGAAGTCGGTCAGCCGCGGCTACGCCAGCATGGACTACGAGTTCAAGGAGTACCGCGCGTCCGACGTGGTCAAGGTGGACATCCTGCTGAACGCCGAGAAGGTGGACGCGCTGTCGATCATCGTGCACCGCACGCAGGCGCAATACCGCAGCCGCGCGGTGGTCGCCAAGATGCGCGAGATCATCAGCCGGCAGATGTTCGACGTGGCGATCCAGGCGGCCATCGGCGCCAACATCATCGCCCGCGAGACCATCAAGGCGCTGCGCAAGAACGTGCTGGCAAAATGCTACGGCGGCGACATCACCCGCAAGCGCAAGCTGCTCGAAAAACAAAAAGCCGGAAAGAAACGCATGAAGCAGATCGGCTCCGTCGAGGTGCCTCAGGAAGCGTTCCTGGCCATCCTCCAGGTCGAAGAATGATGCCCTTTTTAACGGCCGCGCTGCTCGCGGCCTTCGTCGGCTACGCCGGCGCGTGGTACTTCGAGCTGCTCGAAGGCAACTTCGCGCTGCTGCTGTTCATGGCCACCGTGGTCACCGGCCTGTACTGGCTGGCCGAGCGCCTCTACTTCCTGCCCAGGCGCCGCCAGGCCGCCGCGGCGATGGAGGCGAACGCGGCGCAGCGCCGGGCGCAGCTGTCCTCGCGCGGCATCGCCAAGGTGGACGAACCCGACCTGGCCGAGGCGCGCCAGCGCATCCTGATGCAGCCCTGGTGGCTGGACTGGACGGCCGGGCTGTTCCCGGTGATCGTGGCGGTGTTCGTGCTGCGCTCCTTCCTGTTCGAGCCGTTCAAGATCCCTTCGGGCTCGATGATCCCGACACTGCTGGTGGGCGACCTGATCCTGGTGAACAAGTACGCCTACGGGCTGCGCCTGCCGGTGATCAACACCAAGCTGACCGAGGGCACGCCGCCCGCGCGCGGCGACGTGATGGTGTTCCGCTACCCGCCCAAACCCAGCCTGGACTACATCAAGCGGGTGGTCGGCCTGCCGGGCGACGAGGTCGCCTACCTGAACAAGCGCCTGACCATCAACGGCCAGCCGGTGGGCAAGCAGCAGCTGCCCGATTACTTCGAGGAAGACGTGATGCGCTACTTCAAGCACTTCGAGGAAGTGCTCGGCACCAGGCGCCACCGCATCCTCAACGACGATGAGCGCCCGGCCTTCGTGCCCGGGGTGGAGGACTATCCCTTCAAGCAGAATTGCCGCTACAGTGTCGAGGGCGTGACCTGCAAGGTGCCGGCGGGGCACTATTTCGTGATGGGAGACAATCGCGATAATTCGCTGGATTCGCGCTATTGGGGGTTCGTTCCGGACCGCAACATCGTGGGCAAGGCCTTCCTGATCTGGATGAACTTCGGCAACTTCAAGCGCATCGGCGCATTCGACTAGACGGGGACACGCATGAAACAACACCTCCCGAGGAAGCGGCAGGCCGGCCTTTCCTTTCTTGGCCTGCTGTTCGTGATGGTCGTGCTGGCCGGCGGCGGCGTGCTGGCCGCCCAGGTGTTCCCCACCTTCATCGAATACCAGGCCATCCTCAAGGCTGCCAACAAGGCTGCCGCGGGGGGCAGCACCGTGGGTGAGGTGCGCTCCATCTTCAACAAGCAGGCCGACATCGACGACTTCAAGGCGATCACCGGCAAGGACCTGGAAGTCACCAAGAACGGCGACAAGGTCGTGGTTTCCTTCGCGTACAACAAGGAAATCCACATGTTCGGCCCGGCCTACCTGCTGCTCAAGTACACCGGCCAGTCCAAGTAGGGTCGACGTGGATGAGGCGCTCGCGGCGCTGCAGGCGCGCCTGCAGCATCAATTCACCGACCCCAGGCTGCTGGCGCGCGCGCTGACGCACCGCAGCGCCTCGGCCGAGCACAACGAGCGGCTGGAATTCCTGGGCGACTCCGTCCTCAACCTGGCCGTCGCGGCCCTGCTGTACGACCGCCTGAAGGCCATGCCCGAAGGCGACCTCTCCCGCGTGCGCGCCAACCTGGTCAAGCAGGACACCCTGCACGGCCTGGCGGCCGGCCTGGGCCTGCCGCAGGTGCTGCGCCTGGGCGAGGGCGAGGCCCGCTCCGGTGGCCAGCGCCGCCCGTCCATCCTGGCCGATACGCTGGAAGCGGTGCTGGGCGCGGTCTACCTGGACGCTGGCTACGGTGCCGCCGAGGCCCTGGTGCGGCGGCTGTTCCAGGACGTGGACATCACGCCCGGGATGCCCGCCGTGGCCAAGGACCCCAAGACCGAGCTGCAGGAATGGCTGCAGGGCCGGCGCATGAAGCTGCCGGTGTACCGCGTGGTGGGCACGGTGGGGGCCGCGCACAAGCAGACCTTCGAGATCGAGTGCGAGGTACCCGAACGCGGCGTGATCGAACGCGGCATCGGCACCTCGCGCCGCGCCGGCGAGCAGGCCGCGGCGACGGCGGTGCTGGCAGCCCTGAAAGCGAGCGGCAAATGAGCGAACCGACCGAACCCATCGATCCCATCGATCCTCCCGTGCCCGAAGGCGAGGCTGCTGCCCCGGCACCGGCGGCACCCGGCGTGCCCGGCCAGCGCTGCGGCATGGTGGCCATCGTCGGCAAGCCGAACGTCGGCAAGTCCACGCTGCTGAACGCCCTGGTCGGCCAGAAGATCAGCATCACCTCGCGCAAGGCGCAGACCACGCGCCACCGCATCACCGGCATTCGCACGGTGGGCGCGGCGCAGTTCGTGTTCGTCGACACGCCCGGCTTCCAGACGCGCCACGGCTCGGCGCTCAACCGCTCGCTCAACAAGGCCGTCACCGGCGTGCTGGGCGACGTCGACCTGGTGCTGTTCGTGGTGGAGGCCGGCAGCTTCGCCCTGGCCGACGCCAAGGTGCTGTCGCTGCTGAAACCCGGCATCCCGGCCCTGCTGGTGGCCAACAAGCTCGACCAGGTGCACCGCCGCGGCGAACTGGCGCCCTGGCTGCGCGACATGCAGCAGCGCCACGACTTCGCCGAGTTCGTGCCGATGTCGGCCAAGAACCCCAAGGACGTGGAACGCCTGTTCGCCATCTGCGGGAAGTACCTGCCCGAGCAGCCGTGGTGGTATGCCGAGGACGAGCTCACCGACCGCAGCGAGAAATTCCTGGCCAGCGAGATCGTGCGCGAGAAACTGTTCCGCCTGACCGGCGACGAGCTGCCCTACACCTCCACCGTCATCATCGACAAGTTCGGCGAGGAACCCAGCCCCAAGCACGGGCGCATGGTGAAGATCGCCGCCACCATCGTGGTCGAGCGCGACGGCCACAAGGCCATGGTGATCGGCGAAGGCGGCGAGCGGCTCAAGCGCATCGGCACCGAGGCGCGCCAGGAGCTGGAAAAGCTGATGGGCGCGAAAGTCTTCCTGGAACTGTGGGTGAAGGTGCGCTCCGGCTGGGCCGACGACGAGGCGCGCGTGCGGTCGTTCGGGTACGAATGACGAAATGACAGAATGACCTCGGCTTCGCCGTCGATGACCAAGCCGTGCCATTCGCATTTCGTCATTGAAGCCGCAGGCGACGTCATCCTTCATTCCGTCATCCGCCCATGAAGCGCATCGCCGACGAACCGGCTTTCGTGCTGCACCGCTACGACTGGAGCGAGTCCAGCCTGATCCTGGAAGTCCTCACGCGCCACCATGGCCGCATCGCCCTGGTGGCCAAGGGCGCGAAGAAGCCGAGCTCCAATTTCCGCCCGGTGCTGCTGCCGCTGCAGCTGCTGCACGTGGCCTTCGGCGGCGACGCGGAAATCCGCACGCTGAAGTCCGCCGAATGGGTGGGCGGCCAGGCCATGCCGGGCGGCGAGGCGCTGCTGTCGGGCTACTACCTCAACGAGCTGCTGCTGCGCCTGCTGGCGCGCGACGACCCGCATCCGCGCCTGTTCGACGCCTATGCCGCCGCGGTGCAGGTGATCGGCGGCGAACCGGGCGCTGCGCTGCAGCCGACGCTGCGCTCCTTCGAGCTGCTGGTGCTGCGCGAGATCGGCCTGTTGCCCACGCTGGACATGCAGACCCTCACGCTGGCGCCGCTCGCGCCCGGCGCGCGCTACAGCCTGCTGCCCGAAGCCGGCCTGGTCGAGGCACGCGACGGCGGCGACGCCCGTGCCAGCCTGGAAGCCGGGCAGTGGCAGGAGCTGCAGCAGGCGCTGGACGATCCGGCGCCTTTCACGGCCCTGCTGCCGCGCACGGCCGGCATGCCGGAACTCAAGACCCAATTGCGCGCGCTGCTGCACTACCATTGCGGCGTCTCCACCCTGCGCACGCGGCAGATGATGATGGACCTGCAGTCACTATGACCCACCCTTCCCAACGAACAGCGCTGTCGGTCAACCTCAACAAGGTGGCCCTGGTGCGCAACACCCGCCACCTGGGCATTCCCAGCGTGACGCGCGCGGCCACCTTGTGCCTGCAGGCCGGCGCGCAGGGCATCACCGTGCATCCGCGTCCCGACGAGCGGCACATCCGCCCGCACGACGTGCACGACCTGGCCGCGCTGCTGAAAGACTGGCCGGCCGTCGAGTTCAACATCGAGGGCAACCCGTTCCACAACCTGATGGACTTCGTGCGCGGGCTGCGGCCGCACCAGTGCACCTTGGTGCCCGACAGCGAAGGGCAGTTCACCAGCGACCACGGCTGGGACCTGGCGGCCGACGGCGAGCGCGTGAAGCCGCTGATCGCCGAAGTCCGGGCGCTAGGCGTGCGCGTCAGCCTGTTCATGGACCCGGTGCCCGAGGCGATGCCGCTCGCCAAGGCGCTCGGCGCCGACCGCGTGGAGCTGTACACCGAGCCCTATGCGGCCGCCTGGGGAACGCCGCGCCAGGCCGAGGTGCTGCAGCGCTTCGCCGACGCCGCGCGCGCCGCGCAAGCGGCGGGCCTGGGCGTGAACGCCGGCCACGACCTGAACCGCGACAACCTGGGCGACTTCCTGCGCGCCGTGCCCGGCGTGCGCGAGGTCTCGATCGGCCACGCGCTGGTGGCCGATGCGCTCGAACTCGGCTACGCCGAAACCATCCGGCAGTACCTCGCCGCGATCCCGGGGCAGCCCGCCTGATGGTCTACGGCATCGGCACGGACATCTGCGACGTGCGGCGCATCCGCGCCACGCTGGAGCGCAACGGCGAGCGCTTCGCGCGCAAGGTGCTCAGCGAGGCCGAATTCAAGGTGTGGAAGGCGCGCGGCGCGCGCTGGCCGGAACGCGGCGTGCGCTACCTGGCGACGCGCTTTTCCGCCAAGGAAGCCTTCAGCAAGGCGGTCGGCCTGGGCATGCGCATGCCCATGACCTGGCGCCTGTGCGAGGTGGCCAACCAGCCGGGCGGCAAGCCCTTCATCGTGCTGCACGGCGGCCTGAAAGACTGGTTCGACGCGCAGGGCCTGGCCGCGCACGTCACCGTCACCGACGAAACCGACTACGCGGCGAGCTTCGTCGTCGTCGAAAAGAAAGAAACCGCCTCATGAGCGAACAACAACAACACGCACCGGTCATCATCGACGTGGCCGGCCTGTCGCTGACCGCCGTCGACCGCGAGCGCCTGGCGCATCCGCTGGTCGGCGGCATCATCCTGTTCGCCCGCAACTGGGACAGCCGCGACCAGCTGGTGCGGCTGTGCGCGGAAGTGAAGGAGGTCCGCGAGGACCTGCTGATCAGCGTGGACCATGAAGGCGGGCGCGTGCAGCGCTTCCGCACCGACGGCTTCACCCGGCTGCCGCCGATGCGCGCCTTCGGCGAACTGTGGATGCGCGACGGTGGCGGCGTCGCCGGGGCCGGTGCGCTGGCTGCCGGCAACGCGGCCACCGCGGCCGGCTACGTGCTGGGCGCCGAGCTGCGCGCCTGCGGCGTGGATTTCAGCTTCACGCCGGTGCTCGACCTGGACTACGGCGGCAGCCAGGTGATCGGTGACCGCGCCTTCCACCGCGACGCGCGCATCGCGAGCGTGCTGGCCAAGAGCCTGATGCACGGCCTGCTGCAGGCCGGCATGGGCAACTGCGGCAAGCATTTCCCCGGCCACGGTTTCGTGGCGGCCGATTCGCACCACGAAATCCCGGTGGACGAGCGCGACCTGGAGACCATCCTGGGCGACGACGCGCTGCCCTACGGCTGGCTGAACACGGTACTCACCAGCGTGATGCCGGCGCACGTGATCTATCCCAAGGTGGATTCGCGCCCGGCGGGCTTTTCGCGCCGCTGGCTGGAGGACATCCTGCGCCGCCGCCTGGGCTTCCACGGCGCGATCTTCAGCGACGACCTGAGCATGGCCGGCGCGCGCCTGATCGAGGGCCGTGAAGTGAGCTACGCCGAAGCCGCGATGGTCGCGCTGAACGCCGGCTGCGACCTGGTGCTGCTGTGCAACGAGTCGGCCGTCGGCGATGGCCGGGCCATCGATGCCATGCTGCAAAGCCTGGAGCAGGCCCGCAAGGTCGGCAAGTGGCGGCCCAGCGAGGCGAGCGAGCAGCGGCGGCTGTCCCTGCTGCCGTCCACCGCGCCCTTGTCCTGGGATGCGCTGATGGCCGAGTCGCGCTACATGCAGGCGCTGGACCTGCTGCCCTGACGCGAACGCCCCAAAAAAACGCCCCGCCGAAGCGGGGCTGAATGTCACTACAGGGAGAGAGCCCTGACTATGCGCGCTCTCCAGGCCGTCGCCGCAAGCGTGAGGCTTACCGCCGTTAAGTGAATTCCTTAAGGGAAGGCTAGGATTCCCGGCGCAGCGCCGGGAACAGGATCACGTCCCGGATGCTGGGGCTGTCGGTCAAGAGCATCACCAGCCGGTCGATCCCCAGGCCGCAGCCGCCGGTCGGCGGCATGCCGTACTCCAGCGCCCGCACGAAATCGTGGTCGAAGAACATGGCCTCGTCGTCGCCCGCGTCCTTGGCGTTCACCTGCGCCGCGAAGCGCGCGGCCTGGTCCTCGGCGTCGTTCAGCTCGGAGAAGCCGTTGGCCATCTCGCGGCCGGTGATGTAGAGCTCGAAGCGCTCGGTCACTTCGGGCCGCGCGTCGTTGGCGCGCGCCAGCGGCGAAATCTCGGTCGGGTGCTCCATGATGAAGGTGGGCTGCCACAGCTGCTCCTCCACCGTCTCCTCGAAGAACAGCACCTGCAGGCCGGCCAGCGTGCGCGAGGACAGGCGTTCCTTCTCCTCGCTCATGCCCAGCTTCTTCAGCGCGCCGACCAGCCAGTCGCGGTCGTCCACGCCCTCGCCGGCGTCGCTGTGCTTCAGGATGGCTTCTCGGATGGTCATGCGGGCGAACGGCGCCTCCATGTCCACCGGCTTGCCGCCGTAGGACAGCTGCAGCGTGCCGACCGCCTTCTGCGCCGCGTCGCGCACCACCGCCTCGGTGAAGTCCATCTGGTCGCGGTAGTTCCAGTACGCCGCGTAGTACTCCATCATGGTGAACTCGGGATTGTGGCGCACCGAGATGCCTTCGTTGCGGAAGTTGCGGTTGATCTCGAACACGCGCTCGAAGCCGCCCACCAGCAGGCGCTTCAGGTACAGCTCGGGCGCGATGCGCAGGTACATCTCCTGGTCCAGCGCGTTGTGGTGCGTGACGAAGGGCCGCGCGTTGGCGCCGCCGGGGATCGGGTGCAGCATCGGCGTTTCCACTTCCAGGAAGCCGTGGGCGACCATGTACTCGCGGATGCCGGAAATCGCCTTGCTGCGCGCGATGAAGCGCAGGCGCGCTTCCTGGTCGGTCATCAGGTCCACGTAGCGCTGGCGGTACTTCACCTCCTGGTCGGCCACGCCGTGGAACTTGTCGGGCATCGGCCGCAGGCTCTTGGTCAACAGGCGGATCGAGGTGGCGTGCAGCGACAGCTCGCCGGTGCGCGTCTTGAACATCTTTCCCTCGGCGCCGACGATGTCGCCCAGGTCCCAGTGCTTGAAGGCGGCATAGGCCTCCTCGCCCACCGCGTCGCGCGTCACGTAGATCTGGATGCGGCCGTCCTGGTCCTGGATGGTGGCGAAGCTGGCCTTGCCCATCACCCGCTTGAGCATCATGCGGCCCGCGATGCGCGCCACGTGGCCTTCGGCCTCCAGCTGCTCCGCGGTCGCTTCACCGTGCTGGCTGTGCAGGGCGGCGGCCTTGTGCGTGGGCTTGAAGTCGTTGGGGAACGCCACGCCCTTGCCCTGGGCCTGCGCCTCGCGCAGCGCGCGCAGTTTCTCGCGGCGCTCGGCGATCAGCTGGTTCTCGTCGGCGGCGGGCGGCGGTGCGTTCTTGGTCGGGTCGGACATGCGGGAGGAGGGGATAGGGTGAGGGGCGGGCGAAACCGTCGATTTTAGTTGCCGCGGCCCATCGCGCCTGGCCTGCTCAGGCGGCCCTCGATAATCCCGGCCATGTTCCTCAAAGCCGGCGCGGTCTCGCTTGCCCTGCTGCTCGCCAGCCGCCTGCTGGGGCTGCTGCGCGAATCGGCGCTGGCCGCGGCCTTCGGCGCTTCCGGCCTGGGCGACGTCGCCGTGCTGATGCTGGCCCTGCCGGACTGGATCGTCAGCGTGCTGGTCACCGGCGCGCTCGGCTACGTGCTGCTGCCGGCCTGGGCGCAGGCCGACGCGGCTGCCATCGGCGCGGCGCAGCGCCGGCTCACGCGGCTGCTGTTGATCGGGGGCGTGGTGCTGGCGGCGGTGATGGCGGTGGCGCGCGTGCCGATCGCGCAATGGCTGGCACCGGGTGTCGGTGCGGACCTGCGCGGCGCGGCGGCTCAGGCCATGCTCTGGAGCGCACTGGCCCTGCCGCTCGCGCTGTGGGCGGCGCTGGGGGCCACGCGCCTGCAGCACGAGCATGAATTCGTCGGCATGTACGGCGCCAACCTGGTGGTCAACGGCGTGCTGATCGGCACCTTGCTGCTGGTGGCGCAGGGTGGCGCGCAAGCCGTGCACCTGCTGGGGCTGGGCCTGCTGCTGGCAATGGCGCTGCGCCTGGGCTGGCTCGGCTGGCGGCAACGGCCGTTCCGGACCGCTGCGCCTGTGGCTGCTCAGCCTGTCTCCCTGCCGCCGCTGCCGGTGTGGCTCTGGGCCGCGCTGGGTGCCGGCCTGCCGCTGGCGCTGCCCTTCGCCGCGCGCACGCTCGCCTCGCGCGGCGGCGAGGGCGCACTGGCGACCTTCAACTACGCCTGGAAGCTGGTCGAGCTGCCACAGCTGCTGGCGATCCAGCTGGTGGCCACGCTGGCCCTGCCGACCATCGCGCGCGCTCTCGCGGCGCCTGATGCCGCCGCCAGCGACACCGCCGCCCGCTCCGTGCGTGCCGCCTTCGCGCTGGCCTGGGCGCTGGCCTGCGCCGCCGCGGCCGGCCTGCTGCTGGCGGCGCCGGCGCTGGCGCAGCTGCTGTTCGGCTGGGGTCGCATGGATGCCGCTGCGCTGGAGCGCATCGCCGCCTGGGGCCGCGCCGGCGCCTGGAGCCTGCCGCCGCAGGCGCTGATCGCGGTCGCGCTTGCCGCGGCCGCCGCGCGGCGCAGGATGCGGCCGGCCGTGTTCGCCTATGCCGCCGCACTGGCCGTCCTGGCAATCCTGGGCGCCCGGGGCATGCACGACGGCGCCAGCCTGATGCTGCTGCTCGATGCCGTCATCGCCGGCGTCGCCGCCTGGACGCTGCTGTCGCTGGGCCGCGACCTGCGTTCCTGGCTGCCCGCCCGGGCCCTGTTCACCGCCGTGCTCGTTCTGGCCGCCTGGGCCGCAGCCGACATGCTCACCGGCTTTTCCGCAAGGCTGAGCCTGCCGGGGCAACTGGCAACCGCCGTGCTTGCCGCCGCCAGCGTGCTCATCGCAACCGCCTGGGCCAGCACCGATCTTCGCAACGCGCTGCGCCGATAATTCGCCTCGATGCTCGAGCTGATTCAGATCACCAACGACCCCGCGCTGGCGCGCCGCTGCGACGCGCTGGGCGGCATGCGCCTGTTCGTCGACCTGGAGCGGCTCGGCAAGGCCGAACGCCAGGCCGGCCGCAACACCTTCATCAGCACCCACACGCTGGACGACGTCGGCCGCGTCAGGCAGGCGCTGCGGCACCCGCGGCTGATGGTGCGCGTGAACCCCTTGCACGACGGCACGGCGGCGGAACTCGACGCCGTGCTGGCGCAGCGGCCCGACTGCGTGATGCTGCCGGTGTTCCGCAGCGCGGGCGAACTTCGCACCTTCGCCGGGCTGGTGGCGCAACGCGTACCCATCGTGGCGCTGCTGGAAACGGCGGGCGCGCTGGCCTCGCTGGACGACTGGATCGGCACGCCGGGCCTGGAAGAGGTCTATGTCGGCCTGAACGACCTGCACCTGTCGCTGGGCCAGCGCTTCATGTTCGAGCCGCTGGCCGACGGCACGGTGGAGCGCGTGGCGCGTGCCGCGCACGCGCAAGGCCTGGGCTTCGGCTTCGGCGGCATCGCGCGCCTGGGCGAAGGCCTGCTGCCGGGTCGCGACGTGCTGGCCGAGCACCTGCGGCTGCGCTCGCGCGCGGTGATCCTCTCGCGCACTTTCCACCGCGAGGATTCCGAAAACGTGTTCGAGCAGGAGGTCGCCGTGCTGCGCCAGGCCGAGCACGAACTCGCGCAGCGCAGTGCCGCGCAGGTGCAGGCGGATGCGGTGCGCATCGCCGCGCGCATCCGCGAGATCGCCGCCGGGCTGGCGCGGCCGGCATGAAGCGCGCGATGGACCTGCTCGTGGCGCTGGCTGCCGTTCTCATCCTGTCGCCGCTGCTGCTGGCCACGGCGGCCGCCGTGCTGCTGGAAAGCGGCTGGCCGGTGCTGTTCCGGCAAGTGCGCATCGGCCGCGGTGGCAACGAATTCGGCATGTACAAGTTCCGCAGCATGGTGAAGAACGCCGCGGCCATCGGGCCCTACTTCACGTCGGCCGATGACCCGCGCATCACGCGCGTGGGCCGGTTCCTGCGCCGCACCAGCATCGACGAACTGCCGCAGCTGTTCAACGTGCTGCGCGGCGACATGAGCCTGGTCGGCCCGCGGCCCGACGTGCCGGCGCAGCGCACGCTCTACACCGACGGCGAATGGGCATTGCGCTGCAGCGTGCGCCCGGGCATCACCGGCCTGGCGCAGGCGCTGCTGCGTTCGGCCGCCACCGAACAGCAGCGGCGCGAACTGGACCTGCGCTATGCGCGCGAGCACACACTGTGGCTGGACATGAAGATCGTCGGCTGGACCCTGGGCCGGCTGGGCGGACGCGGGAGCAACTGAGCATGTGCGGCATCTACGGCTACTGGGACCGCAAGCAGCGCGCGATGCGCGAGGGCCAGCTCGCGATCATGGCGGACAGGCTGGCCCACCGCGGGCCGGACGACGAAGGCCTGTGGCACCAGCCGCAGCGCGGCATCGCCATGGGCAACAAGCGGCTGTCCATCATCGACATCGCGGGCGGCCGCCAGCCCTTCGTGTCGGACGACGGCCGCGTGGCCGTGGTGCAGAACGGCGAGATCTTCAACTACGTGGAGCTGGCCGCCGAGCTGCGCGCGCAGGGCGTGGAGCTGCGCACCGGCTCGGACACCGAAGTGCTGCTGCGCCTGTACGAGCGCGAGGGCATCTCGTTCGTGAGCAAGCTGAACGGCATGTTCGCCATCGGCATCGACGACCTGCGGCAGGACGCGATGTACCTGGTGCGCGACCGCATCGGCGTCAAGCCGCTGTACGTGGCCGACGACGGCACGCGCGTGCTGTTCGCCTCCGAGATCAAGGCCATGCTGCCGGCGCTGCGCGAAGCTGGTGCCGCGCCGGCCGTCGACATCGAAGCCGTCCACCATTACCTGAGCTTCAACTACATTCCGGCGCCCTGGACCATCTGGCAGGGCATCCGCCACGTGATGCCGGGCACATGGGTGAAGTTCACGCGCGGCGGTGTGGAAACGCAGCGCTGGTGGAACCTGGCCGACCAGCGCGAGCAGGACCATGGCTTCGATGCCTGGTCCGAGGAATTCCTCGCCATCCTGGACGACGCGACGCGCATCCGGCTGCGCGCCGACGTGCCCTGGGGCGCGTTCCTGTCCGGTGGCGTCGATTCCAGCACCATCGTCGGCCTGATGGCGCGCCACGTGGACCGGCCGGTGAAGACCTTCTGCATCGGCTTCGCCGATCCGCGCTTCGACGAGTCGGCCTTCGCCGCCGCGGCGGCGCTGCGCTTCGGCTGCGAGCACACCAGCGAGATCGCCGAGCTCAACATGCTGGACCGCTGGCCGCATGTGCTGTACCACCTGGACCAGCCGCACGGCGACGCGTCCTTCATGCCGACCCTGCGCGTGAGCGAACTGGCGGCGAGGCATGTGAAGGTGGTGCTGACCGGCGATGGTGGCGACGAGCTGTTCGCGGGCTACGAGAAGTACGAGCAGTTCTTCGCCAGGCCGGGCGTGCAGGCGCTCTCGTCCGATGCGTTCCAGCGCGGCTACTTCGACTCCATTTCGCTGTTCGCGCCGCAGGCCAAGCAGGACCTGTACCGGCCGGAGATCGCGCGCCAGTTGGCCGGCATCGACAGCTTCTCCATCGCCGCCAGGCCGTGGTTCGACGAGGCCGCGCATTTCGACCGGCTCAACCAGGCGCTGTACCTGGACATGCAGCTGCTGCTGTCCGGCAACAACCTGGTCAAGCCCGACCGCATGGGCATGGCAGTGTCGATCGAGGCGCGCACGCCGTTTCTCGACTGGCGGATGATGGAATTCGCGTTCCGCTCGCGCGGCGCCACCAAGCTGCACGACGGCGACAAGAAGCATTGGTACAAGCGGGCAGTGGTGCCGCTGATCGGCGAGGACCTGGCCTACCGAACCAAACAGATGTTCACCGTGCCGGTCGGCGAATGGTTCCGGCGCGAGAGCCATGCGTGGCTCACGGATGTGCTGCACGGAAGCGAACTGGTGCGGCAGCTGTTCCGGCCCGAGGCCATCGACACCATGCTGGCGCGGCACCGCGACGGCAGCGCCAACTTCACGCGCGAGTTGCGCGCGCTGGCTGCGCTGGCGCTGTGGGACGGGCATGTGCGGGACCATGCATGAGCGAATCGGGCCTGCCCACCTGGCTGTTCGTTTCCTACGGCGGCGGCCACGTCAAGGCCTTGCTGCCGGTGGCGCGGCGCGTGCGCGAACTCGGCATCGCGCGGCCGGTGTACCTGGCGCTGACGACTGCCGCGGATGAAGTCCGGGCCGCCGGGCTGCCGGTGCTGGGCTTTCGCGATGTGCTGACCGAGGGCGACGGCACTGCGCGTGCGAAGGGCGAGGAGCTGGTGGCGCAGCTGCAGGTGCACGCGGCCGACCGGGAAGAGTCCATCGCGTATCTTGGGCTCTCGTACATCGACCTGGAGCAGCGGCTGGGTGCCGAAGCGGCGGCGCGAGCGTACGCCGAGTACGGCCGCCAGGCCTTCCTGCCGCTGGGCATTCTCGAGCGCGTGATCCGCAAGGTCGCGCCCTCGCTCGTCGTCGCGACGAATTCGCCGCGCGCCGAACGCGCCGCCATCGAGACGGCGCGCACGATGGGTGTGCCCAGCGTCTGCTTGGTCGACCTGCTGGGTATCTGGGAACGCGAGCTGCTGGCGCGCGCCGACTATGCGGACGCGGTCTGCGTGCTGAACGTCTCGGTGCGCGACATGCTGGTGCGTGCCGGCCGCCCGACGCAGGACCTGCATGTCACAGGCAATCCGGCGTTCGACTCGGTGCACGACGCTGCGATGAAAGAACAGGGCCGGCGCTGGCGCGAAGAAGCCGGCTGGCAGGACCTGCACGTCTGCCTGTACGCCTCCTCGCCGGAGCCGCAGCGCATCGCGGGCGTGGAAGGAACGGGCGATCCGGAATTTCCGCGCCGGCTGGAACGCGCGTTGCGCGATGCCGCGGAGCGCAATCCGCGTCTGGCGCTGTGCGTGCGTCGCCACCCCAGCGAAGCGGCGCCGCAAGACGTGATCGAAGCGGCACACCCGCGCATCCGCGCCAGCGGACGCGAGATGCCGCTGCACGCGGCCATCCACGCCAGCGACGAGGTGCTGGTGACGGTGTCCACCGTCGGCGTGGAGGCGGGCATCGCCGGCAAGCCGGTGACGCAGCTGCGCGGCTCCATCCTCGACCACCTCAGCCCGTACCTGGACATGGGCATTGCTTCGCGCGAGCTGACGCTGGATGCGATTCCCGCTGCGTTCGCACCCGGTGCACCGCTGCTGGAGAAAGCCACCGCCGCGATGGAAGTGTCGCCCGACGCCACCGGCAAGGTGGTGCGCGTGCTGCAGGAGGTTGACCGGAGGCGCCATGGCTGACGGCATCAGGCACCTTACCCTGGACGAGGCCATCGCCTTGCACGCAAGCTTCGCGGCGCCGCGGCCGGGCACCTTGCATCCGCTGTATGTGGAAGCCGATGCGCGGCGCGACGCGGCGTTGCAGCCGGCCTATCTCACGTATTCGCACCAGGGCCAGCATTGGATGCACGCGCTGCACCTCACGCGCGTGCCCGGCACCGACTGGCTCGATGCCAGCTCGCCCTATGGCTACGGCGGGCCGCTCAGCAGCAGCGACGATCCCGGTTTCATCGGACAAGCCTGGGCTGCCTACACGCAATGGATGCGCGAGCAGCGCGTCGTTGTGGAATACGTGCGCTTCCATCCGGTACTGGCCAACGAGCGTCACTACGGGGGCACGGTGGAAACCAACCGAGAGGTTGTCTGCATCGACCTCCAGGCGAACGATGCCGTCGAGATGGGCTATGCCTCGCGCCTGCGCACCACGCTGAAGAAGGCCGCGCGCGCGCCGCTGGCCTACCGCGAAGAGCCGCTCGGCCCGCTGGCCGCCGCCTTCGGCCGCTGCTACCGCGCCGCCATGCAGGAGATCGGCGCCGACCCGTTCTACCTGTTCGACGATGCGTATTTCGAACAGCTGGCTTCCACCGGACTGGTCACACTCGGCATCTGCACGCTGCAGCACGGCAGCGCGGACGACTGGCTGGCCGCCTGCCTGCTGCTGGATGGCGCCGGCATGCGCGAATACCACCTGGCCGCCACCAACGCACAGGGCCGGCCCTGGGGCGCCTCCAGCTTCGCGCTGGACCAGGCGGCGCGGGCGGCGCAGCGGCGCGGTGCCCGTGCCTTCTATCTGGGCGGCGGCACCGACCGCAGGCCCGACAATGCACTGCTGTTCTTCAAGTCCGCGTTCTCGGGCCAACGGCTGATGTATCGCACCGGCGCGACGGTCTTCAACGACACGGCATACGAAGAACTCAAGCAGCGCTTCCCGGCGGCCTGGCAGGCCCATCCGGAGCGGCCGATTTTCTACAGGAAGGTGTGATGAGCTGGGATCCCGTGTGGGAAGAGGTCTACCGTTCGCGTGCCTGGGGCCAGTACCCGGGCGAGGACGTGGTGCGCTTCGTCATGAGCCACCATGGCCGCTCGGCGGACCGCGCGCAGGTGCGCCTGCTGGAAGTCGGCAGCGGCCCGGGTGCGAACCTCTGGTTCATGGCGCGTGAAGGCTTCTCCACGCATGGGGTCGAAGGCTCGGAAACGGCGGTACGGCTGTGCAACGAGCGCCTGGACCGCGACTGCCCGGAGTGGCGCACGCACGGCGGCCGGGTGCAGGCGGGCGACCTGGCCGCGCTGCCGTATGGAGACGGCTATTTCGACGCGGTGCTGGACGTGGTGGCCATCTGCTACAGCCCGCTCGCGCAGGCGCAGGCCGCCTACCGCGAACTCGCGCGCGTCACGCGTCCCGGTGGTCGCCTGTTCTCCCGCACCTTCGCCCAGGGCTGCTGGGGGGACGGTACGGGCGAGCAGGTCGAACCCGGCATGTGGATCTGCGGCGAAGGTCACCTGAAGGGCTACGGCGCCACGCGCTTCACCGCGCGCGAGGACGTCCCGGCGCTGGTGCAGGGCTGGTCGGTCGAGCGGGTCGAGCGCTCCGCCGTCACCGAGGACAATGGGCGCCACGAGATCAGCCACCTGCTGGTCCACGGCATCAAGCCATGAGCACGCCCGCCACCACCATCGCCACCATCTGCGCGCGCGGCGGCAGCAAGGGCCTGCCGCGCAAGAACGTGCTGCCGCTGGCCGGCAAGCCGCTGATCGCGCACAGCATCGAACGCGCATTGGCCTGCGCCGCCATCGGCAAGGTCTACGTGTCCACCGACGACGACGAGATCGCGCAGGTTGCCGAGCAGTACGGCGCGACGGTGCCGTACCGCCGCCCGGCCGAACTGGCGAGCGACACCGCCGGCAAGCTGCCGGCCATCGAGCACCTGGTGCGGCACCTGGAAGCGCAGGGCCAGCACATCGACACGGTCGTCGACCTGCAGCCGACCTCGCCGCTGCGCCTGCCATCCGACATCGACGCCGCGCTGGCGCTGGCACCGAAGGCCGATCTCGTGGTCAGCGTCACCGAACCTTCCCACAACCCCTACTACTCGCTGGCCGAGGCGCGCGCCGACGGCACGCTGCAGGTCAGCAAGGCCACCGGCGCATTGCGCCGGCAGGACGTGCCCCAGGTGTGGGGCTTGAACGGCTCCATCTACGTCTGGCAGCGCGCGGCCCTGGCGCGCGCGGTGCAGGACGGCTTCTGGACCGTTGCCATCCTGCCCAGCCCGATGCCGCGCGAGCGTTCCATCGATATCGACGATGCCTTCGATTTCGACATGGCCGCATGGCTGCTGCAGCGGCAACTTCGAGAGCAATAAACACCATGAGCGCGCAACCCGTTTTCATCATCGCCGAGGCCGGCGTCAACCACAACGGCAGCCTGGACCTGGCGCTGCAACTCGTCGACGCCGCGCACGACGCCGGCGCCGACGCCGTCAAGTTCCAGACCTTCCGCGCCGAAGACGTGGTGACGCCGGACGCCGTCACCGCCGACTACCAGCGCTCCAACACGGGCGAAACCAACCAGTTCGAGATGATCAAGAAGCTCGAACTCGACGAGGACGCGCACCGGCAGCTGGCGAACCATGCGCAGGCCATCGGCATCGAGTTTTTCTCAACACCGTTCTCGCCTGAGGCGGTGGACATGCTGGTGCGCCTGGGTGTGCGCCGCATCAAGCTGCCTTCGGGCGAGATCACCAACAAGCCGCTGCTGGAACGCGCGGCGGCCACCGGCCTGCCGCTGCTGCTGTCCACCGGCATGTCGACGCTGGACGAGGTGCGGCGCGCGGTCGGCTGGATCGCGGACCGCCGCGCCGCGGCCGGCTTCGGCGCCACGGGGCCGGAACAGCTGTCGCTGCTGCATTGCACCTCCGCCTATCCCGCGCCGGCCGACGCATTGAACCTGCGTGCCATCGCCACGCTGGCGCAGGCGCTCGGGCTGCCGGTCGGCTATTCCGACCACAGCCAGGGCATGGAGGCGGCACTCGCCGCGGTGGCGCTCGGTGCGACGGTGATCGAGAAGCACCTGACCCTGGACAACAACCTGCCGGGCCCCGACCATCGTGCCTCCGCCGAGCCGCGCGACTTCGCCGCCGTGGTGCACGGCATCCGCGCCGTGACGGCTATGCTGGGCGATGGCATCAAGCAGCCGCAGCCGATCGAGCGCAACACGCTGGACGTGGCGCGGCGCAGCGTCGTGGTGGTGCGCGCGCTGGAGAAGGGGCATGTGCTGACTGCCGACGATCTCGCCCTGCGCCGTCCGGGCACCGGCATCGCGCCGGAGCATGGAGAGTCGCTGATCGGACGCGCATTGGCACGCGACCTGCCGGCCCACACCACGCTGGAATGGGCCATGCTGGAGCAGCAGCCCTGACGGCCATGCGCAAGATCCTGTACGTCACCGGCACGCGCGCGGACTTCGGCCTGATGGCGTCCACGCTGCAGCGCATCGCGGCCCATCCGGCGCTCGAACTGCAGATCGCCGTGACCGGCATGCACCTGAGCCCGGCCTATGGCGACACCGTGCGCGACATCGAGGCGCTGAACTTGCCTATCGTGGCCCGCGTGCCGACCGACGTGGAAGGACGCACGCCGCTGTCGATGGCGCGCAACGTGGGCCAGGCGGTCATCGGGCTGTCGGACGCGATCGCGCAGGCCCGGCCCGACCTGGTGCTGGTGATCGGCGACCGCGGCGAGATGCTGGCCGGCGCGCTGGCCGCGCTGCACCTGGGCATTCCCACCGTGCACCTGCACGGCGGCGAGCGCTCCGGCACCATCGACGAGCCGGTGCGCCACGCCATCACCAAGATCAGCCATTGGCATTTCGTCGCAACCGAGGAGTCGCGCCAGCGCGTCGTGCGCATGGGTGAACGCGAGGACCGTGTGTGGGTGACGGGTGCGCCCTCACTGGATGGCCTGGATGCGTTGGCCACGGCGCCGCGCGCAGAGGTGCTGAAGCAGATCGGCCTGCCCGCCGGCGCCGAGTACGTGCTGGTGCTGTTCCACCCGGTGGTGCAGGAGATCGCGCAGATGCGCGCACAGACGCTGCAGCTCACGCAGGCGCTGGGCGACGTGCTGGCGAGGCAGGGCACGCACGTGGTCTGGCTGGCCCCCAATGCCGATGCCGGTTCGGCGGAGATCCTGGGTGCGCTGCAAGAGGGCGCGCCCGCATTGCCGGTCACGCCCATCACCCACATGGCACGCCCGATGTTCATCGCCGCGGTGAAGCAGGCGCGCGCGCTGGTCGGCAATTCCTCGGCCGGCATCATCGAGACGGCTTCGCTCGGCACGCCGGTGGTCAATATCGGCACGCGCCAGCGCGACCGAGAACGCAACCTCAACACCATCGACTGTGGCACCGGCCGCGAGGACATCGCCGCCGCCCTGCGGCAGGCGCTGACCCATGGGCCTTATCCTTGCGCCAACCGCTACGGCGACGGGCACGCCAGCGAGCGCATCGTCGAACTGCTGGCCACGCTGCCGATGACGCCGGACCTGCTGGACAAGGTCAACACCTACTGACATGACACCCGATCCCTTCGAGCTGCTGAAAGTCCCCGCGACCCTGCCCTGGGTGGAAGCGGCGGCGCGCATGGACGCCGCGGCGCAAGGCGTGCTGCTGGCTGTCGACGACGCCGGCCGGCTGCTGCGCACCGTGACTGACGGCGACCTGCGGCGCGCGCTGCTGCAGCACCTGCCGGAGGGCGCGACGCTGGCGCAGCTGCCGGGCCGCGCGCCCATCACCGTGGGCGAGAACGCGACGCTGGCGCAGCTGCAGGCGCTGATCCAGCAGCACGGCATCTCGCACGTGCCGGTGGTGGATGCGGACGGCAAGCCGGTGGACATCGTCACCGCGCGCGAACTGTCGCAGCGCATCTGGCTGTCGTCGCCGCACCTGGGCGAAGAAGAAACCGCGTTCGTCGAAGAAGCGTTCCGCACCAACTGGATCGCGCCGCTGGGCCCGCACGTCGACGGCTTCGAGCGCGAGCTGGCTGCCTACGTCGGCGTGCCGCATGCGGCGGCGCTCAGCTCCGGCACGGCGGCCATGCACCTCGGCCTGATCCTGCTGGACGTGAAACCCGGCGACACGGTGTTCTGTTCCTCGCTGACCTTCGTGGCCAGCTGCAACCCGATCCGGTACTGCGGCGCGCAGCCGGTGTTCATCGATTCCGAACCCGGCACCTGGAACATGTCGCCCGCCGCGCTGGAGCGTGCGTTCGAATGGGCCGCGCGCGAGAACCGCCTGCCGCGCTGCGTGATCGTGGTGAACCTCTACGGCCAGAGTGCCGACATGGACGCGCTGGTGCCGCTGTGCGCGCGCTACGGCGTGCCGATGCTGGAGGACGCCGCGGAGTCGCTGGGCGCCACCTACAAGGGCCGCGCCAGCGGCGGCTTCGGCCAGATCGCCGTGTACTCGTTCAACGGCAACAAGATCATCACCACCTCGGGCGGCGGCATGCTGGTGGCGAACGACGGGCCGACCGTGGTGCGCGCGCGCAAGCTGTCCACCCAGGCGCGCGAGCCGGCCGCGTATTACGAGCACACCGAGATCGGCTTCAACTACCGCATGAGCAATGTGCTGGCCGGCATCGGCCGCGGCCAGCTGCGCGTGCTGCCGCAGCGCGTGGAAAGCCGCCGCCGCGTGTTCAATATCTACCGCGAAGCATTCGCCGACATTCCGCAGATCGAATGGATGCCCGAGCCCGAGGGCTACCGCTCCACGCGCTGGCTCAGCTGCTTCGCGCTGGCGGGCGCCGGCGCCGCGGAGCGCGACCACATCCTGTGCAGCCTGGAGCGCCACTCCATCGAGGCGCGGCCGGTGTGGAAGCCGATGCACCGCCAGCCGCTGTATGCGGATGCGCCGTACTTCCCGCATGCGGACGGTGACGACGTGTCGGGCCGGCTGTTCGACACCGGCATCTGCCTGCCTTCGGGCTCCAACCTCAGCGACGCCGACCTCGACCGCGTGATCGACCAGCTGCGGCGCGTCCTGCGGCGCACCGGCTGATGGTGCGCTGGTCCCGCGACGGACTGGCGCTGCTGGCGCTGGACCTGGCCCTGGTGTTCGCGGCCTGGTGCGCCGCGTTCTGGCTGCGCTTCAACCTCGACGTGCCGGAGGAGTTCGCGCAGCTGGCCTGGGCCTCAAGTCCCTGGGCGGTGCTGGCCTATGCGGCTGGGCTGGGCTTCGCGCGCGTCAACCGGCATGTGTGGCGTTTCATCGGCCTGCCGGAACTCAGGCAGCTGGTGCTGGGCGTGGCGCTGGGCGGCCTGTTCACCGCGGCCGGCGTGCTGATGCTGCGCCTGCCGAATTTCCCGCGCTCGGTGCTGCTGATGCATCCACTGGTGGCGCTGGTGCTGCTGGGCGCCGCGCGCGCCGCCTGGCGGACGCTCGCCGAGCGGCGCGCACCGGGTCATGGCGGGCAGCGCCTGCTGGTGGTGGGGTCGCTGACCGACGCGGCCGATGCGCTACGCGCACTCAAAGGCTCGCACCAGTGGGAGCCGGTGGGCATCCTGTCGCCGATCGCTTCGGAGCGCGGCCGCGCGCTGCAGAACGTGCGCGTGCTGGGCACCATCGCCTCGCTGGCCGACGCCTGCAAGCATGCCGATGCGCAGGTGGCGCTGGTCGCCAGCCCGCCCGGCTCCGACGAGCGCCGCGCCGCGCTGCTGGCCGCGGCCGATGCCGGCGTGACCCTGCTCACGCTGCCGCGGCCGGACCAGTGGCTGAAAACCGAGAGCGCCGGGCCGCGCAAGATCGAGCTGGAAGACCTGCTGGGGCGGCCGCAGGTGCAGATGGACGTGGCGGGGCTGTCCGAGCTGTTCTCCGGCCAGACCGTACTGGTCACGGGCGCGGGCGGCTCGATCGGTGCGGAGCTGTGCCGCCAGATCGCGCGCTTCGGCGTCGGCCGGCTGGTCTGCGTGGACGTGTCGGAGTACGCCGTCTACCAGCTGGAGCAGGAGCTGCGCCAGGCGCATCCGCAGATGCAGGGCGTGTACTACACCGCAAACGTGCGCGAGTTCGAGCGGCTGCGCGCCATCTGCACGCAGCACCAGCCGGTGGCCGTGTTTCACGCGGCAGCCTACAAGCACGTGCCGCTGATGGAGGAGCACAACGAGATCGAGGCCCTGCGCACCAACGTGCTGGGCACCCTGAACGCCGCGCGCGCGGCCGGCGAATGCGGCGTGCGCCGCTTCGTGATGATCTCCACCGACAAGGCGGTCAATCCCACCAACGTGATGGGCGCGAGCAAGCGCCTGGCCGAAATGGTGGTGCAGGCCGCGGCGGCGCGCTTCGCCGACACGCAGTACGTGTCGGTGCGCTTCGGCAACGTGCTGGGCTCCAGCGGCTCGGTGGTGCCCCTGTTCACCGCGCAGATCGCGCGCGGCGGGCCGGTGACGGTGACGCACCCGGACATCGTGCGCTACTTCATGACCATCCCCGAAGCCGCGCAGCTGGTGCTGCAGGCCGGGCTGATGGGGCGCTCGGGCCAGATCTTCGTGCTGGACATGGGCGAGCCGGTGAAGATCGTGGAACTGGCGCGCATGCTGATCCGCCTGTCGGGCAAGACCGAGCAGGAGATTCCCATCGTCTACTCGGGGCTGCGGCCGGGCGAGAAGCTGTTCGAGGAACTGCTGGCCGACGACGAGACGACGGTGCCGACGCCGCACCCGAAGCTGCGCGTCGCGAAGACGGGGGGACCGCTGCCCGACGTGGTGGCGGTGGTGGCCTGGGTGGAGCAGGTGGGCGCCGCGCCCGCGGGCGCGGAACTCAGGCAGTGGCTGAAGGCACAGGTGCCGGAGTACCAGCCGCGTTTCTAGGCTGCAAGCGAGCGGTGCGCCTCAGGATGTGATGCCGGTGCGCGTCAGCACGTCGCTCACCAATTCGAGGCGCACCAGCGGGTTGTCCAGCTCCATCAGGCGCTGCTTGAGCGACACCGGCAGCGGCAGCAGCTCGCACCAGCGGTTGGCGACCCAGCCGCTGTCGTCCAGCCGCCATGGTTGCGCGACGGGCAATTGATTGGGGTCGTGCGCGCGCAGCTGCAGCGAAAGGATGACTTTTTCCAGCGCAGTGGCGGCGGGCTTCAGGTCATCGGGAATCAGCACGGTCTTGTCGGGCTCGAGCCGCTCGACATCGGCCACCCACAGGCCGTGCTTGAGCTGGTCGCTGGCCTTGATGCGGAAGCGCTGCGCGCCATGCGCGCGCACCAGCATCAGGCCGGGGCTGGGGGTTTCGAACTCGACGATGGTGGCTAGCGTGCCGACGGTGGCGAAGGCTTCGCGCACGCCGGGCTGGCGCACCTCGTTGCCCTGCGTGAGCGACACCACGCCGAAGGGCGCGCCGGCCTTGTGGCACTTGCCGACCATGTCGAGGTAGCGCACTTCGAAGATGCGCAAGGGCAGCACGCCATCGGGAAAGAGGACCGCCCCGAGGGGAAAGAGCGGCAGGGACTGCAGGGTCAGAGCGGTTGTCACGGGGAATGACCAGTTTCTGGCCCTATCATCCCACGACCCAGCCAAACGCGCGCCATGCTCTATCAAATCCTTTCGCTTTTGCTCGACGTGGTCGCCGGCCTGCTCGGCGGTGCCTGCCTGCTGCGTTTGTACATGCAGTACCAAAGAATTCCGTTCGGCAATCCTGTCGGCCGCTTCGTGTTCGCGCTCACCGACTGGCTGGTGCTGCCGCTGAGGCGAGTGCTTCCTTCCGTGCGGCGCTGGGACACCGCCAGCCTGGTGGCGGCCTACCTGATCGAGCTGGCGCAGTACGGCATCTTGTGGCTGCTGGCCGGCCGTGCCGCCGGCGCGGGCGTGCTGCCGCTGCTGGCCTTGTTCGGCGTGGTGCGGTTGGCGATTTCCGGCCTGATGGGCCTGGTGATCGTCTATGCCATCCTCAGCTGGGTGCGCGCCGATTCGCCCATCGTCGACGTGATCGACCGCCTGTGCGCGCCGCTGCTGCGGCCGCTGCGCCGCGTGATCCCGCTGGTGGGCGGGATCGACCTGTCGCCGCTGGCGCTATTGGTGATCCTGCAGATCGCCTCGATCGTCGTCGGCGAACTGCAGGCGGCGGTGCTTCGCTGATCAGCTCACTGCGTCGGCGGGTTGCCGCTGCAGCATCGCGAGCACGTTGGCCACTGTCTTGCGCAGCTCGCGCCGGTCGCAGATGAAATCGACGGCGCCTTTTTGCTGCAGGAATTCGGCGCGCTGGAAACCTTCGGGCAGGGTCACGCGCACGGTGGACTCGATCACGCGCGGGCCGGCGAAGCCGATCAGCGCCTTGGGCTCGGCAATCACCACGTCGCCGACGAAGGCAAAGCCGGCGCTCACGCCGCCCATGGTCGGGTCGGTCAGCACGCTGATGTAGGGCAGGCCCTTCTTCGCCAGGCGCGTGAGCGAGGCGTTGGTCTTGGCCATCTGCATCAGCGACAGCAGGCCTTCCTGCATGCGCGCGCCGCCGGTGGCGGTGAAGCACAGGAACGGCACTTTCTGTTCGACGGCGGTCTCGACGCCGCGCACGAAGCGCTCGCCGACCACGCTGCCCATGCTGCCGCCCATGAAGTCGAATTCGAAGGCCGCGGCCACCAGGCTGATGCTGTGCACCGCGCCGCCCATGACGATCAGGGCGTCGGTCTCGCCGGTGTTCTCCAGCGCTTCCTTCAGGCGTTCCGGGTAGCGGCGGCTGTCCTTGAACTTCAGCGCGTCGACCGGCAGCACTTCCTGGCCGAGCTCGTAGCGGCCTTCGGCGTCCAGGAAGGCGTTGAGCCGCGCGCGCGCGCCGATGCGGTGGTGGTGGCTGCAGCGCGGACAGACGTTCTGGTTCTGTTCCAGGTCGGTCTTGTACAGAACGGTTTCGCAGCTGGGGCACTTGACCCACAGGCCCTCGGGCACGCTGCGGCGCTCGTTCGGGTCGGTCGGCTGGATTTTGGGCGGAAGTAGTTTTTCGAGCCAGCTCATGTGGAGCTCCTTTGCGGTCGATTCACGAGTCTAACGCGGTCCGAATCCCGCGCAGGAAGTCACCCAGCGCAGCGGCTGCCGCTGCACGCGGCAGGCCTTCCACCACCTGGATGACCTTGGTGCCGATCACCACCGCGTCGGCCACGCGGCCGACGGCACGCGCCGAATCGGCATCGCGGATGCCGAAGCCCACGCCCACCGGGATCTTCACGTGCTCGCGGATGCGCGGCAGCGCCTGCTCGACCGCGGCCGTGTCCAGATTGCCGGCGCCGGTCACGCCTTTGAGCGACACGTAGTACACGTAGCCGCTGGCGATGCGCGCCACCTCGCGCATGCGCTCGGCCGTGCTGGTCGGCGCCAGCAGGAAGATCAGGTCCAGGCCGTGCGACTTCAGCTGGGCGGCGAACTCCCCGCACTCCTCGGGCGGGTAGTCGACGATCAGCACGCCGTCGACGCCGGCCACGGCCGCGTCGCGCGCGAACGCGTGCTTGCCGTGCTTCAGGTCATAGCGCTCGACCGGGTTCGCATAACCCATCAGCACCACCGGCGTGGTGGCGTCGCGTTCGCGGAAGCTGCGCACCATCTCCAGCACCTGCGCCATGCCGATGCCAAGCGCCAGCGCCTGTTCGCCGGCGCGCTGGATCACCGGGCCGTCGGCCATCGGGTCGGAGAAGGGCACGCCGAGCTCGATGACATCGGCGCCGGCCGCGCGCATTGCGTGCATCAGCTCGGGCGTGATGTCGGCATACGGGTAGCCGGCGGTGATGTAGGGGATCAGGGCCTTGCGGCCCTGCGCCTTCAGCGCGGCGAAGGTGGCGTCGATGCGGCTCACTTCGCATCTCCCTTCGGCTGGCCCTTGAGGCTCAGGCCGCGCATCGACGGGCGGTCGTAAAAATCCACGCCGGCCAGGTCGGCCACGGTGCCGATGTCCTTGTCGCCGCGCCCCGACAGGTTGACCAGGATCTTCTGGTCCGGCCGCATGGTCTTGGCCAGCTGCATCGCATAGGCGATGGCGTGGCTGGACTCCAGCGCGGGGATGATGCCTTCGGTGCGGCACAGGTAGTGGAAGGCCTGCAGCGCTTGCGCATCCGTCACGCCGACGTAGTCGGCGCGCCCGCTGTCCTTCAGCCACGCATGCTCGGGCCCGACGCCGGGGTAGTCCAGCCCGGCGCTCACGCTGTGCGTCTCGGTGATCTGGCCGTTCTCGTCCTGCAGGATGTAGGTGCGGTTGCCGTGCAGCACGCCGGGGCTGCCGCGCTGCAGCGAGGCCGAGTGCTTGCCGCTGTCCAGGCCCTCGCCGGCGGCCTCCACGCCGACCAGTCGCGTGTTTTCGTAGCCGATGTACGGATGGAAGATGCCCATGGCGTTGCTGCCGCCGCCCACGCAGGCCACCACCACATCGGGCTGGCTGCCGGCCAGCGCCTGCATCTGTTCGATGCTTTCGGTGCCGATCACGCTCTGGAAGTCGCGCACCATCATCGGGTAAGGGTGCGGGCCCGCCACCGTGCCGATGATGTAGAAGGTGTTCTCCACGTTGGTCACCCAGTCGCGCATGGCTTCGTTCAGCGCGTCCTTCAGGGTGCGGCTGCCGGACTCCACCGGCACCACCGTGGCGCCCAGCAGGTTCATGCGGTAGACGTTCGGGCTCTGGCGCCTGACGTCCTCGCTGCCCATGTAGACCACGCATTCCAGGCCGTAGCGCGCGCAGATGGTGGCGGTGGCCACGCCGTGCTGGCCGGCGCCGGTTTCGGCGATCACGCGCGGCTTGCCCATGCGGCGCGCCAGCATGGCCTGGCCGATCACGTTGTTGATCTTGTGCGCGCCGGTGTGGTTGAGGTCCTCCCGCTTCAGGAAGATCTGCGCGCCGCCCTGTTCGCGGCTCATGCGCTGGGCGTGGTAGATGGGCGAGGGCCGGCCGACGAAATGCTTGAGCTCGTAGGCGAACTCGGCCAGGAACTCGGGGTCGTGCTGGTATTTCGCGTAGGCGGCACGCAGCTCGTTGATGGCGTGGGTCAGCGTTTCGCTGACGAAGCTGCCGCCATAGGGGCCGAAATGGCCGGAAGAATCAGGTTGCTGATAGGAGGGCATGGGTGGACTTTGCAAGAAGCGCGTCGGCGGCACGCACGGCCGCGACGAACCGATGGATCTTGCCGGCGTCCTTGATTCCTTTGGAGGACTCGACGCCGGAACTCACATCAACGGCCAGCGTGGTGCAACGCTGGCGCACTTGCAAAATGCCATCGGTCACGTTTGCCGCAGTGAGTCCACCAGACAAAACGAGATGACAGTTGACGCTTGGTGGAAGCCGTGACCAATCGAATGCCTTGCCGCCCCCGCCGTACCCCTCGACATGCGCGTCGAGCAGGATGGCCCGGGCTTGGGAAAATTGAGAAGCAAATTCTAGCAAGTCGAACGGCTGGGCCGGATCGAGCGGAATGCGGGCGGCGCGCAGGTACGGCCGCGCGCCGTTGTCGCTGGCGGCCAGGCAGTCGGCTGGCGTCTCGTCGCCGTGGAACTGCAGCATGGCGTTGGGGATGCGTTCGCACGCGGCGAGCACGGCGTCCGGGCCCGCGTTGACGAACAGCAGCACCGGCGTGACGAAGGGCGGCAGCCGCCTGGCAAGCTCGGCCGCGCGTTCAGGCGCAACGTGGCGCGGGCTCGGCGCGTACTGGATGAAGCCGACCGCGTCGGCACCCGCCTCCACCGCCGCGTCCACGTCCTGCTCGCGCGTGAGGCCGCAGATCTTGATGCGGGTGCGCGGCTCGGCGCGGGTGAAGCTCATGGCAGCCAATCATACGCAGCGGTGCGGCTCGGCAATTGCCACTCGGGGCCGTACACCGGCCCCAGGAAATACAGGCCATCGGGCATGAAAGTCGGTGCGGCGGCGTCGCGGTCGCGCGCGGCCAGCACTTCGCGCATCCAGTCCGGCGGCTGCAGCCCCTGGCCGACCAGCAGCAGGCAGCCCATGATGTTGCGGATCATGTGGTGCAGGAAGGCGTTGGCCTCGAACTCGATGCGCCAGTACGCACCGCGCCGCGCGATGTCGATGCGCGCCATGGTCTTCACTGGCGATTTCGCCTGGCAGGCCGACGCGCGGAAGGAGGTGAAGTCGTGCTCGCCGACCAGGTGCCGCGCCGTGGCGCGCATCGCGTCCGCGTCGAGCGGGCGGAACACCCAGCCGACCCGGCCGGCCTCCACGCTCGGGCGCACCGGCGACTCCAGCACCACGTAGGCATAGCGCCGCGCCACCGCGCTGGCGCGCGAATGAAAGGCGTCGGGCACCGGCTGCGCCCATTGCACGGCGATGTCGGGCGGAAGAAAGGTGTTGGTGCCACGCACCCAGGAGAAATTCTCGCGCCGCAGTTCGGTGTCGAAGTGCACCACCTGCATCAGCGCATGCACGCCGGCGTCGGTGCGGCCGGCGCACATGGCTGACACCGGCTGGGCGGCGAAGCGCGTGAGCGCGGCTTGCAGGTGGTCCTGCACGGTGCGGCCCGACGGCTGGCTTTGCCAGCCGTCGTAGGCCTGTCCGTTGTAGCTGATGCCGAGTGCCAGCCGCATGGGCGTGGCCGAGCGCGTCAGGGCGTGGGCCGCGCGCCCACGCTAGCCGATCTCCGCGAGCAGGCGCTGCGCGCGGGTCTTGAGCTCGCCAGAGGCTTCGGCCACCACTTCCTGCGCCAGGCTGCGTGCGCCGTCCGGGTCGCCGATGGCGTTGAATTCCTCGGCCAGCGCCAGCTTGGTGGCCAGCGGGTTGCCGTCGCCGCTGTCGAGTTCCAGGCCGCCAGTGCTGATGGATTCGTCGGCGGCGCTCAGCGCCGACGACGAGGGCTGCTGCGTGCTGGAGGGCAGGTCGAGCGACAGCGCGCCCAGGTCGAACTCCATCATGCCGTCGTCGGCCTTCCTGGCCGCCGCGGCGGGAGCCGGCGCGGGCGCCGGGTCCATGTCGAAGTCCAGGCTGTTGTCGTCCAGCGCTAGGTCAGGCAGTTCCGACGGCCGGCCGGTGTCGACCGGCGCGTGCGCGGCGTGGCCGGGTGCGGCCGGCGCGTTGAAGTCCATGTCCAGCGAGGGGATGGGCTCGAATTTCTGCGTGGCTTCCAGCGGCGCGGCCGCATGGTGCGGCGCCGGCGCCTGCTCGTCCAGCGAGAAGTCCAGGTCGATGTCCGGCGGGATCGAATGCTGCGCCTCGGCCGGCGGCGGGCTGATGGCGGTGGTGGAGCCGAAGTTGACGGGGCTGGTCGCCGCGCTTGCCGCCGCGACGCCCGCATCGGGCTCGCCGCCGGGACGGTACAGCGTGTTGCCGGGATCGAGTTCCCGGCCCAGTTCGCAGATGTGTTCCCACTCCAGGCCCTGGCCGTTGGTCAGGTTGTAGGCCTCGACGGCCACCGACTGGAAGGCCTTGCCGTCGCGCCGCTTGGCGTAGATCTCCAGCAGCTTGGCATGGATGGCCACCCGCTGCGGATTGGTGCGCAGGGCTTCCTTGAGGATTTCCTCGGCCTGCAGGTCGCGGCCGTAGGCCAGGTACACGTCGGCTTCGGCCACCGGGTCCACGTCGCCGGCCGCGTCGAGCTGGCTGGGCGAGTACACCATGGAGGAACCGCTGGCGCTGGACATGGCTTCGGCCGTGTCGATGCGCTGGCCGCCGCTGGCGCCGAAGAAGGAATCGGGCTGCAGCCGGCTTTCCAGGAACGAGCTGTCGATCTGCGTGGCCTTGCGGCGCTGGCGCAGCTTGTAGAAGCCCGCGCCCAGCAGCAGGGCCAGCAGGCCCACGCCGGCGGCCGGGATCAGCGGGTTCTCCAGCAGGTCGTCGACCAGGCTGGGCTCCGACGGCGGCTTGGCCGCGGGTTTCGGGGTGGCTGTCGCAACCGTGGTGCTGGCCGCTGCTGCCGGCGCACTGGCGGGCAGCGCAGCGGCGGACGCGCCGGTGGCGGGCAGGCCCGCAGTGGAATCGGGAGCCGATGCCGAGGCCATGGCCGGCACGGCGGAAGCGCCGGTGGCGGCAGGCGCAGCAGGCGCCGATGCCGGCGTGGCTGCCACATTGGCCATGGGCGAGGCGGCGGACGCGGTGGGCGCAGCGGCCGGTGCCGGCGATGCCGTCACCGGCGCGGCGGCCTGCGGCTTGGGTGCGCTGGCGCCCGCGGCCACCGGCGGCTTGGCGGCGCTCGCGGCGGTGGAACCGGCGGTGGCCACCGGGACGCTGACGCCCGGCTTGCCCGCGGCGGCACCGGTACCGCTGCCCGTCGAACCGCTGCCGGTTGTGCCGTTGAGGCGGTTGAGGTCGCTCAGGTTCTTGTTCAGCTCGGCCACGCGGGTGGCGGCGTCCTTCGCCGCGCGGTCGCGCGCGATCTTCTCTTCGGCGGCCTTGCCCTGCACCGCGTTCTTGGACAGGGTCAGCTTGTCGGGCGTGCCGGCCGTGGGCTTCTTCTCGTCGACCTGGGCCTGCACCTTGCCGCTGGCCTTGCGGTCCGAGCTGCCCAGGTTGCTGGTCGGCAGGCCTTCGGCCAGCCGGCGGCGGAATTCGTTGAAGTCGCGGCTCTGCACCACGATCTGCTGGCCAGCTTCGCCCGCATTCACCTGGGTGGCCTGCTCGGCCGAGGGAATCTGCAGCACGGCGCCGGAGCGCAGGCGGTTGACGTTGCCGCCGGCGAATGCATCCGGGTTGGAGCGCAGCAGCGCGAGCAGCATCTGGTCCAGCGACACGGTGGCCGGCTTGTTCGCGGCGGCGATCTTGCCGGCGGTGTCGCCGTTCTGCACCGTGACCTGCTTGCCGTCACCGCCAGGGGCGGCCGGAGTCGGGGCCGCAGCTGACGGTGTCGGCGTGCGCGCGGCGCGGGCGGTGGTTGTGGGTGCACGTCCTGCCGGGGCGCGTGCCGCCGGCGGTTCGGCCGCTGCCGGGCGCTGGGCCTGCGCGGCCGGCTGCGCCTGTTGAGAGGCCGGCGGCGGGCTGACCTGCGCCGCGATCGGCGCCTGCGGCTGCCGCAGGTTGGGCGGGTCGAACAGCATCGTGTAGTCGCGCACGATGCGCCCCGATGCCCAGGTAGTTTCCAGGATCAGGTCGACGAACGGGTCGTTGATGGACCGTTCGCTCGTCAGCTGCAGGAAGTAGCGGCCGTCGGGCCGCCGCTGCAGGGTGATCGTGGCGTTGCTGAGCGCCGGGTTGTATTCGACACCGGCGGCGCGGAAAGCGTCCGGCGATGCGACGTTGACGCGAAGGCTCGCGACTTCGTCGGCATTGATGTCGGGGATGTCGATCTGGACGCGAAGCGGCTCGCCAAGCGCCGATTGCACCGTGACGCGGCCCATGGCAAGGGCCTGCGCATCGGTGCTTGCGAAACCGAATGCAAGGGCTGCCGCCAGAGCCAATGCGGAAAGGCGACCGTGCGGTTTACTCATCATCTGAGGCGCCCCCACTGCTCGGTCCAGAGGCAGTTTCTTTCTGTTCATGCAGCCCATCGCCTGAAGGCTAAATTGCGAAAAAGGACCATAGCATCAATGTCTTAGACTGACAAGCTGAGACAGCTTTTAAGTTCAGCCACGGCCTTTTGCAATGCAATGGATGGGCTTCACGTTGCCGTGCGACAACGGCCTGTAACGGGTCGCTACAGGCCTTGCGCACGCGCCTCAAACGCGCATTCAGGCGTCCAGCAGGATGCGCAGCATGCGGCGCAGCGGCTCGGCCGCGCCCCACAGCAACTGGTCGCCGATGGTGAACGCGCCCAGGTACTCGGGACCCATGGCCAGCTTGCGGATGCGGCCGACCGGAATGCCGAGCGTGCCGGTCACGGTGACGGGCGTCAGCTCGCGCAGGGTGGCTTCCTTTGTGTTCGGGACCACCCGCACCCATTCGCTGTCGGCCGCGATCAGGGCTTCGACGTCGGCCAGCGGCACGTCCTTCTTGAGCTTGAAGGTCAGTGCCTGGCTGTGGCAGCGCATGGTGCCCACGCGCACGCAAAAGCCGTCCACCGGCACCGCGGGCGCCTCGAAGCCGGGGCCCTGGCCCAGGATCTTGTTGGTTTCGGCGCCGGCCTTCCATTCCTCGCGGCTGACGCCGCCGCCCAGGTCCTTGTCGATCCACGGGATCAGCGAGCCGCCCAGCGGCACGCCGAAGTGCTCGGTTTCCGAAGCGCCCATGCCCTGCTGGCGCGCCAGCACCTTGCGGTCGATTTCCAGGATGGCCGACTTGGGGTCGTCCAGCAACTGCCGCACCTCGGCGTTGATGCTGCCGAACTGGGTCAGCAGTTCGCGCATGTGCTGCGCGCCGCCGCCGGAGGCGGCCTGGTAGGTCATGCTGCTCATCCATTCGACCAGCCCGGCCTTGTACAGCGCGCCCACGCCCATCAGCATGCAGCTGACGGTGCAGTTGCCGCCGATCCAGTTGCGCCCGCCCTTGGCCAGCGCGTTCTTGATCACCGGCATGTTCACCGGGTCGAGGATGATGATGGCGTCATCCTTCATGCGCAGCGTGGACGCCGCGTCGATCCAGTGGCCGTTCCAGCCCGCCGCGCGCAGCTTGGGGAACACCTCGGTGCTGTAGTCGCCGCCCTGGGCCGTGATGACGATGTCGCACTTCTTCAGCGCCTCGATGTCGAAGGCGTCCTTCAGCACGGTTTCGTTCTTCGCCTGCGCCGGGGCCTGGCCGCCGGCGTTGGAGGTGGAGAAGAACATCGGCTCGATCAGGCCGAAGTCGCCTTCGGCCTGCATGCGGTCCATGAGGACCGAGCCGACCATGCCGCGCCAGCCGACCAGGCCGACCAGCGGTTGTTGTGCCTTGGAGAGTGTCATCGTCGTCGCCCTTTCAGTGTGGATTCCTGGGGTCCCCGGCTCGTCTGAGGCCGGGGAGGGCGCGCGACGAACCGGAGCTTGCTAGCTCTTGGTGGTTTTCTTGGTGATGTTCGCGAGCGCGGCCACGACGGCGTCGCCCATCTGGGCTGTTCCGACCTTCGTGGTGCCTTCGGAATGAATGTCCGCCGTGCGCAGGCCCTGCGCCAGCACGTGCTGCACCGCCGACTCGATCCGGTCGGCGGCCTGGGGCTGGTTGAGGGAGTAACGGAGCATCATGGCGGCTGAGAGGATTGTAGCCAAAGGATTGGCGACCCCTTTGCCGGCAATGTCAGGAGCGCTGCCGTGGGAAGGTTCGTACAGGCCCTGATTGCCGCCGTTCAGGCTGGCCGAGGGCAGCATCCCGATCGAGCCGGCGAGGATGGACGCCTCGTCCGACAGGATGTCGCCGAACATGTTGCCGGTGACGATCACGTCGAACTGCTTGGGCGCCTTGGCCAGCTGCATGGCCGCGTTGTCCACGTACATGTGCTCGAGCGCCACGTCCGGGTACTGCTTGCCGACCTCGGTCATGACTTCGCGCCAGAAGTGGAAGGTGTCCAGCACGTTGGCCTTGTCCACACTGGTCACGCGCTTGCCGCGCTTGCGCGCCGCCTGGAAGGCGACGTGGCCGATGCGCTCGATTTCCGGGCGGGTGTAGCGCATGGTGTCGAACGCCTCGTCGGCGCCGGCGAAGCTGCCGTCGGGCGAGGTTCGGCGGCCGCGCGGCTGGCCGAAATAGATGTCGCCGGTGAGCTCGCGGATGATGAGGATGTCCAGCCCGGCCACCAGCTCGGGCTTGAGGCTGGAGGCATGGGTGAGCTGCTCATAGCAGATCGCCGGGCGCAGGTTGGCGAACAGCTCCATCTTCTTGCGCAGCTGCAGCAGGCCCTGCTCGGGACGCAGGTGGCGCTCCAGCGCGTCGTACTTCGGGCCGCCGACCGAGCCGAACAGGATGGCGTCGGATGCCTTGGCCAGCGCGAGCGTGCCGTCGGGCAGCGGATGGCCGTGCGCGTCGTAGCCGGCGCCGCCGACCAGCGCGTGCTCCATCTCGAAGCGGAGGTCGAGCGCCTGGAGCACCTTGACGGCCTCCGCGACGATCTCGGGACCGATGCCGTCGCCGGGCATGACTGCGATTTTCATGAGAGCTTTTCCTGGAAGAGAGGCGCTAGCGTACGGTGGCGCTGCGGGAGCGACCGTCGCGAATCGAGAAGACTGCCCTCGGCGTCGCCGGGGAGTCTTGAACCCGGCTGTTATTTCTTTTTGGCCGAGTCCTCGATCTTCTCGCCGGCCTTCTGGATGTCCTGGCCGACGCCCTTGACGGTGTTGCAGCCGGCCAGCGCGACGGTGAAGACGGCGGCGAGCAGGATGGCGATCGTTTTCATGCGGGCTCCACAACGGATGAGATCGGCCGATTTTAGCGGTCGGCAGTAGGGCTGCTTATAGCCCCTGAGCTTCGCCTTGCGCAGTTGACAAGCCTGCGCGGCGGCGGCAATCTGCCCGCCCATCGGGAGAGCAATCAATGAAGCGCGTGATGTTGATCGCCGGCCTGGCCGCTGCCTTCTGCGCAGGGGCCATCGCCCAGGACAAGAAGAACTATTTCCAGGACCCGTTCGTCCAGGTCACCTCGGCCATTCCCAGCTGCCCCACGCCTGAGCCGCCCGGCATGACCGAACAGGAGCTGCGCGAAGCCGCGCACGTGCGCGCGCAGGCCGGCGTGAGCTGCCACACCTCCGGGCGCTGCCGGCTGGCCAACTCCTACCTGTACGACAAGGAGATCGCGCCGCGCATGGTGCAGTTCATCCAGAAGGACGGCCGCTACGAGGACACCAGCCTGTGGATCCTGGTGGAGCGCCGCTACGTCTACCTGAAGGGCTGCGTGAAGAACACCGAGCAGTCGGCGGCGCTCGAGCGGGCGGTGGGCACGGTGGACGACGTGATGGGCGTGGTCAACGAGCTCAGCGTCGGCACCCAGCAGCCGCCGCGCTACGCCGTCGCCAAGCCGGCGCAGAAGAAGTAAGCGCCCCCAAAAAACAAGGCCCGCAGCGCGGGCCTTGCCGTGGTCGCCTGGGCGGTGTTCAGCGCAGGTTGATCGCCTTCACTTCGCGGCGCGGCGAGCCGGTGAACAGCTGGCGCGGCCGGCCGATCTTGTACTCGGGGTCGCCGATCATCTCGTTGAGCTGGGCGATCCAGCCGACCGTGCGGGCCAGCGCGAAGATGGCGGTGAACAGCGACACCGGGATGCCGATGGCGCGCTGCACGATGCCCGAGTAGAAGTCCACGTTCGGGTAGAGCTTGCGCGAGACGAAGTACTCGTCTTCCAGCGCCACCTTTTCCAGCGCCATCGCCAGCTTGAACAGCGGGTCGTTCTGCAGGCCCAGCTCGCCCAGCACCTCGTAGCAGGTCTCGCGCATCAGCTTGGCGCGTGGGTCGTAGTTCTTGTAGACGCGGTGGCCGAAGCCCATCAGCTTGATGCCGGAGTTCTTGTCCTTCACCTTGGCCACGAACTCGCCGATCTTGGCCACGCCGCCCATGCGCTGGATGTCTTCCAGCATGTTGAGCGCGGCCTCGTTGGCGCCGCCGTGGGCCGGGCCCCACAGGCAGGCCACGCCGGCGGCGATGGCGGCGAACGGGTTGGTGCCCGAGGAGCCGCACAGCCGCACGGTGGAGGTGGAGGCGTTCTGCTCGTGGTCGGCGTGCAGGATGAAGATGCGGTCCATGGCGCGCACCAGCACGTCGTTGGACTTGTACTCCTCGCACGGCGTGGCGAACATCATGCGCATGAAGTTCGCGGTGTAGGACAGCGAGTTCTGCGGATAGATGAAGGGCTGGCCGGCGGAATACTTGAACGCCATGGCCACCAGGGTCGGCATCTTGGCGATCAGGCGGATCGCGGAGATCTCGCGGTGCTCGGGATTGTTGATGTCGGTGCTGTCGTGGTAGAAGGCCGACAGCGCGCCCACCAGCCCGGTCATCACCGCCATCGGATGCGCGTCGCGGCGGAAACCGCGCAGGAAGAACTGCATCTGCTCGTGGACCATGGTGTGGTTGGTCACGCGGCCGACGAAGTCCTCTTTCTGGTTGGCGTCGGGCAGCTCGCCGTACAGCAGCAGGTAGCAGGTCTCCAGGAAGTCGCACTGCGTGGCCAGCTGCTCGATCGGGTAGCCGCGGTACAGCAGCTCGCCCTTGTCGCCGTCGATGTAGGTGATCGACGACTGGCAGGCGGCCGTGGACAGGAAGCCCGGGTCGTAGGTGAACATGCCGGTCTGCGCATACAGCTTGCGGATGTCGATGACGTCCGGTCCGATGCTGCCGTGGTAGATCGGCAGCTCGACGCCGGGGTTGCCGTTGCTGAACGACAGGGTGGCTTTGTTGTCGGCAAGTTTCATGGTGGGTTCCTACTACGGGTTTGAATGCCCTACGAGCGGCGGCCGCGGAGGCGGGCGCAGCAGATCCAGCACTTTGCGCGTGCCATCGCTCAGCGGGACGTCGACCTCTTCCTTGCGCCGCAGCAGCAGGTCGAGCAGGTCGTTATCCGCCAATTCCATCAGTTCGCCCAGGCCGTGCCCCTGCCCGACCGTGAGCGCACCGCCGTAGCGGTCGAAGAAGCGCTCGATGAGCAGGTCGTTCTCCAGCAGGCCGCGCCGGCAGCGCCACTTCAGCTTGGAAAGCGCGCGTTCGTCCAGCGGTGCGTCGGCGTCGGGCATAAGGGATTAGACCGCGCGGCGGACCATCAATTCCTTGATCTTGCCGATCGCCATGGTCGGGTTGAGCCCCTTCGGACACACGTCGACGCAGTTCATGATGGTGTGGCAGCGGAACAGGCGGTAGGGATCTTCCAGGTTGTCCAGGCGCTCGTTGGTGGCCTGGTCGCGGCTGTCGGCGATGAAGCGGTAGGCCTGCAGCAGACCGGCCGGGCCGACGAACTTGTCGGGGTTCCACCAGAAGCTGGGGCAGCTGGTCGAGCAGCTCGCGCACAGGATGCACTCGTACAGGCCGTTGAGCTCTTCCCGCTCCTCGGGCGACTGCAGCCGCTCCTTCTCGGGCGGGATCTCGTCGTTGACGAGGTAGGGCTTGATCGAGTTGTACTGCTTGAAGAACTGCGTCATGTCCACGATCAGGTCGCGGATCACGGGCAGGCCGGGCAGCGGCTTCAGCACGATGGTCTTCTCGCCCAGCTGGCGCAGGTTGGTCAGGCAGGCCAGGCCGTTCTTGCCGTTGATGTTCATCGCGTCGGAGCCGCACACGCCTTCGCGGCAGGAGCGGCGGAACGACAGCGTCGGGTCCTGCGCCTTGAGCTTCATCAGGGCGTCGAGCAGCATGCGCTCGTTGCCCTCCAGCTCGATCTGCACCGTCTGCATGTAGGGCTTGGCGTCCTTGTCCGGGTCGTAGCGGTAGATCTGGAACGTGCGCGTTTGCATGGGTGTTGGTCCGGTTCTGTGTGAGGTCGTGGTCGCGTCAGAAGGTGCGCACCTTGGGCGGCACCGAATCCACCGACAAGGGCTTGAGCTTGACCGGCTTGTAGGCCAGGCGGTTGCCTTCGCTGTACCACAGCGTGTGCTTCATCCAGTTGGCGTCGTCGCGGCCGAGCGGCGCGCTCGGGTGGTCGGCCGGGTGCTCGTAGTCGCTGACCGTGTGCGCGCCGCGGCATTCCTTGCGCGCGGCGGCCGAGACGATGGTGGCCTGCGCCGCCTCGATCAGGTTCTCCACTTCCAGCGCCTCCACGCGGGCGGTGTTGAACACGCGCGACTTGTCCTTCAGGCCCAGCGCGTTCACGCGCTCGCGGATGGCGGCGATCTTCTGCACGCCTTCGTCCATGCTGGCCTGCGTGCGGAACACGCCGGCGTGCAGCTGCATGCTGGCGCGGATGTCGTTGGCCACGTCCTGCGCGTATTCGCCCGAGGTGGTGTCCTCCAGCCGGTTCAGGCGCTCCAGCGTGCGCTCGGCGGCGTCGGCCGGCAGCGGCTTGTGCGACTTGGTGCGGCTGGCGAACTCCACGATGTGGTTGCCCGCCGCCTTGCCGAACACCAGCAGGTCCAGCAGCGAATTGGTGCCCAGCCGGTTGGCGCCGTGCACGCTGACGCAGGAGCATTCGCCCACCGCGTACAGGCCGTTGACCACGGCGTTGTCCTCACCGCCTTTCTGGATCACCACCTGGCCGTGGATGTTGGTCGGCACGCCGCCCATCTGGTAGTGGATGGTCGGCACCACGGGAATCGGCTCCTTGGTGATGTCGACGTTGGCGAAGTTGATGCCGATCTCGTACACCGAGGGCAGCCGCTTCATGATGTCCTTGACGCCGATGTGCGTCATGTCCAGCAGGATGTAGTCCTTGTTGGGGCCGCAGCCGCGCCCTTCCTTGATCTCCTGGTCCATCGAGCGCGAGACGAAGTCGCGCGGCGCCAGGTCTTTCAGGGTGGGCGCGTAGCGCTCCATGAAGCGCTCGCCGTTGGAGTTGCGCAGGATCGCGCCTTCGCCGCGGCAGCCTTCGGTCAGCAGCACACCCGCGCCGGCCACGCCGGTCGGGTGGAACTGCCAGAACTCCATGTCTTCCAGCGGGATGCCGGCGCGCGCCGCCATGCCCAGGCCGTCGCCGGTGTTGATGAAGGCGTTGGT
>JAZKIV010000007.1:0-1471 GCA_040384685.1 Pseudomonadota bacterium
CCAAGAAGATCGTCAAGGACGGCCGCAACGGGCTCCAGGGCAGCACGGGGCCGCGCGGCGCGGCGGGGCCGCGCGGGCCGCAGGGGCCGCCGGGGCTGGCGGGCGCGCCAGGGGCGCCCGCTGCGCCCCTCACGCAAACCGACTTTCTGACGGCGCTGACCTCGTTCTGCGCCACGCGCAACTGCCGAGGGCCGCAGGGCGAGCGGGGCTTTCCCGGCGCGCAGGGGCCGCCCGGACCGGCCATGCAGCGCGATTTCACGGTGTCCTTCCCGCGCAGCGACGGCACCACAGCCACGCTGGCCTGCTCGGACCCCGAGGGCGACGGCAGCTACGTCTGCACGCCCGTGACGGCCTAGCAGCCGTGGCCTACGTCCCGCCCCGTCCGGTCAGCGGCGACCACTGCGGCCGCTGCAAGCGTCCGCCCGGCCACATCGACGACCAGGAGTCGTTCATGGCGGGCTACACCTGGGTCTGGCAGGACTGGTGCCCCGGCTTCGAGCACTGGCTGTGCGCCCGCTGTCGCCACGACGACGCGGGCGGGCGCAAGGCCGACGAGCCGTGCTGGTTCGAGGCGCCGGGCCTGTAGCGCAGCAGATCCGCCGCGCTAACCCCGCTAGTGGCGCTGAACTGCTATGCTGTGGGTGTTCTAGAACCCACCAACTGAAAGGGGCCGACCCGAAATGGGCATGCCTATCCAGATCAGCGAGGAGGTCGCGTACGCGACCAAGGGCAACATCGCCCATCCGGGCACCTCGGCCCAGATCACCGCTGCGCAGACCAAGGCCGTTGCCGACCTGAACGCCCACCTGGCGGACCAGACCGGCTCCAGCGTGACCGTCTCCGCCGCCGCCATCGTCGCGGCGCGCTAGTACACGTCCGACCCCCGTGGCCGCCCCCGAAGGCCCCATCCGCCGCACCAAGGGCGCACGCGGCGCCCGCGTGACGACTGCCGCCACGGCCTCGCGCCCGTCCGGCGCTGGCCGGGGCCTGCAAAAGATCTGCTCGGAGTGCGGCGACCCGTTCCTCGCTGCCACCGACGCCGCCAAGACGTGCCGCGAGGCGTGCCGCAAGCGGCGCTCGCGCCGCGCGCAGCGCCAGGGCGCCGCCTTCACGGAGTTCGACGTGGACGTGTCGGCCACGACTGCCGCCATGGAGGCCGCCACGTCGCAGGCCATCGCCGACCTGCCCGCCGTGGCCAGGGAGCTGGTCGCCGACGAGCTGCGGCCTGCCGTGCGCGAGGCGCTGAGCGGTGCGGTGCTGAGCAGCATCGGCGACATGCTGGGGCTTATGCCGCTGGTGCAGGACGCGCTCAAGGACGATCTGACCGCGCTGACGCCCGTCTGGAACGACGAGGGGCAGCCGCTGCTCGACTTCAACGGCGAGCCCGCGCTCGTGCCGGACTACGACCGCCGCGCTAAGGCTGTCGCGCTCATGCTCAAGTACACGGTCGGCCAGCCCGGCCTCGCGCCGC
>JAZKIV010000008.1:0-133946 GCA_040384685.1 Pseudomonadota bacterium
CACCTTGTGCTCGAAGTCGATGCCCTCGACCTGCTCCAGGAAGCCGTGCACGAAATGCTGGCGCGACTGCTCGCCGTCGGTCACCACGTCCAGCCCGGCGTCCTCCTGCGCCTTGATCCACAGCAAGGTGGCATCGGCCTTGGCTTCGCGCAGCGCGTCGCCGGTTGCTTTCCACTGCGGCCACAGCTTGTGCGTTTCGGCCAGCCAGCCCGGCTTGGGCAGGCTGCCGGCAATCGAGGTGGGGAACATCGCGTCTCCTGTTTGGTACGTGGATGATGGCCGAACTTCAGGCGCGCCGCGCCTTGGTTTTCACCGGCTTGCCCGGCGCCTCGATCGGCAGCCGCGCCTCGGACTTCACCTCTTTCAGCACCACGCTGGAACGCACGTGCGTCACGCCCGGCATCTTGAACACGGTGTCGTGCAGGAAGCGCTCGTAGCTCTTGATGTCGGGCATCAGCACCTTCAGCACGTAGTCGGCCTGGCCGGTGGTCGACCAGCAGCTGACGATCTGCGGGCAGCCGGCGACCTCGCGCTCGAACTCGGCCACTTCCTCCCCGTTGTGCCGCGTCAGGTTGACCTCGGCGATCACGCACAGCCCCAACCCGACCTTCTCGCGGTCGATCAGCGCGGTGTAGCCGCGGATCACGCCGCTGCTCTCCAGTTCCTTGATGCGCTTCCAGCAGGGCGTGCTCGACAGGCCGACCCGCTCGGCCAGCTGCTGCACCGTCTGGTGGGAATCGCGCTGCAACTCCATCAGCAGCACCACATCCTGCTTGTCGATCCCATCCATTCTCTGGTTTCCTTGAATCTGTAGGAGGATTTTCTCCGGTGATTGTGGATTGGGAGAAAAGAAGAAGCAAATTCTCTCCCTGCCCCGGTACCCTCGCTGCCATGACCGCCACGTTGAAGCGCCCCGACTACAAGCTGTCCGACGCCCTGTGGGCGCGCGACGGCCAGATCTACCTCACCGGCACCCAGGCCCTGATCCGTCTCATGCTGATGCAGCGCCAGCGCGACGCCGCCGCCGGCCTGGATTCGCGCGGTTTCATCAGCGGCTACCGCGGCTCGCCGCTGGGCAACGTGGACAAGGCCGTGTGGCAGGCCGGCAAGAAATTCACCGAGCAGGGCCTGCGCTTCCTGCCGGCCATCAACGAGGAACTGGCCGCCACCGCCGTACTCGGCACGCAGCGGGTGGAGGACGATCCGCAGCGCACCTGCGCCGGCGTGTTCGCCATGTGGTACGGCAAGGGCCCGGGCGTGGACCGCGCGGGCGACGCGCTCAAGCACGGCAACGCCTACGGCAGCTCGCCGCACGGCGGCGTGCTGATGATCGCGGGCGACGACCACGGCTGCGTCTCCTCGTCCATGTCGCACCAGAGCGACCAGGCCTTCCAGTCCTGGCATGCGCCCGTCGTGGCGCCGGCCTCGGTTTCCGAGTACCTGGAGTTCGGCCTGTACGGCTGGGCGCTGTCGCGCTACTCGGGCAACTGGGTCGGCTTCACCGCGCTGTCGGAAGTCGTGGAAAGCGGCAGCACGGTCGACCTCGACCTGACCGCCGCGCGCATGGCCGCCTGGCAGGACGGCCCGACCATCGACGCCATCACCGGCCTGCAGCGCCCGCCCGGCGGCCTGCACTACCGCTGGCCCGACCTGCCCTCGCTGACCATCGAGCAGCGGCTGCACGCCAAGCTGGACGCGGTGCGCGCCTTCGCCCGCGTCAACAGCATCGACCGCGACATCACCACCAGCCCGCAGGCCACCGTCGGCATCCTCACCGCCGGCAAGGCGCACCTGGACTTCATGGAGGTGCTGCGCCGGCTCGACATCTCCACCGAGGCGCTGGCGCGCCACGGCGTGCGCATCTACAAGCTGGGCCTGACCTACCCGGTGGAGCCCACGCGCATGCGCGAGTTCGCGCGCGGCCTGCGCGAGGTGATGGTGATCGAGGAAATGGGCGCGGTCGTCGAGACCCAGCTGCGCGACATGTTCTACAACGTGGCCGAGCGGCCGGTGATCGTCGGCAAGACCGACGCCAACGGCGCGCCGCTGATCTCCGCCATGGGCGAGCTGCGGCCCTCGCGGCTGATCGAGATCGTCGCGAACTGGCTGGCCGGCCGCTTCCCCGACCTGGACCGCCGCCACCTGGTGCGCGACTTCACGCCGCCCGAGCTGCTGTCCAACGCGGCCGACAGCGTGCTGCGGCTGCCGCAGTTCTGCGCGGGCTGCCCGCACAACACCAGCACGCGCGTGCCCGAGGGCTCCAGCGCGCAGGCCGGCATCGGCTGCCACTTCATGGCCAGCTGGATGGACCGCGACACCGGCGGCCTCATCCAGATGGGCGGCGAAGGCGTGGACTGGGTCTCGCACGCCATGTTCACCGAAGTGCCGCACGTGTTCCAGAACCTGGGCGACGGCACCTACTACCACTCGGGCTACCTCGCCATACGCCAGGCGGTGGCGGCCAAGGCCACCCTCACCTACAAGATCCTGTTCAACGACGCGGTGGCCATGACCGGCGGCCAGCCGGTGGACGGCATCATCACGGTGGACGGCATCGCCCGCCAGGTGGAAGCCGAAGGCGTGAAGCAGGTCGTGGTGGTGTCCGACGCCATCGAGAAATACAACGCGATCAAGAACCGCTTTCCGGCCGGCACCGAGTTCCACGACCGCGACGAACTCGACGCGGTGCAGCGGCGGCTACGCGAAATGCCCGGCGTCACCGTGCTGATCTACGAGCAGACCTGCGCCGCCGAAAAGCGCCGCCGCCGCAAGAAGGGCGAGCTGGTCGACCCGTCGCGCCGGCTCTACATCAACGAGCGCGTCTGCGAAGGCTGCGGCGACTGCTCGGTGCAGTCCAACTGCGTGGCCGTGCTGCCGACCGAAACGCCGCTGGGCCGCAAGCGCCGCATCGACCAGAGCGCCTGCAACAAGGACTATTCCTGCGTGAAGGGCTTCTGCCCCAGCTTCGTCGGCGTGGTGGGCGGCAAGCCGCGCAAGAAGGCTGGCGCGCTGACGGGCGGCGCCGGCGAGATTGCGCACCTGCTGGACGCGCTGCCGCGCCCGCCGCAGCACGCCTGGACCGGCCCCTACGACCTGCTGGTGTCCGGCGTCGGCGGCACCGGCGTGGTGACGGTCGGTGCGCTGATCTCCATGGCCGCGCACCTGGAAGGCAAATCGGCCAGCGCGCTGGACTTCATGGGCTTCGCGCAGAAAGGCGGCAACGTGCTGTCCTTCGTGCGGATGGCCGAAACGCCCGCGCTGCTGAACCAGGTGCGCATCGACACCCAGCAGGCCGACGTGGTGCTGGCCTGCGACGCCGTGGTCGGCGCCACGCCCGAGGCGCTGCAGGCGGTGCGCCACGGCCGTACGCGCATCCTGGCCAACACGCACGAGATCCCGGTGGCCGAGTCGCTGCACAACCCGGACGCCAGCCTGAAGATGCCGCAGCTGCTGGAGAAGCTGCGCTTCGCCGCCGGCGCCGACCGCGTGGAAAGCCTGGACGCGCAGGCGCTGGCCGAGGCCTGGCTGGGCGACTCGATCCTGGCCAACATCCTGATGATGGGCTACGCGTGGCAGCGCGGGCTGATCCCGGTGAGCCTGGAGGCGCTGGTCCGCGCCATCGAGCTGAACGGCGTGGCGGTGGACACCAACAAGCTGGCGTTCTCCCTGGGCCGGCTGGAAGCCCAGTCGCCCGACGCGCTGCGCGACCTGCTGAAGTGGCAGCAGGCCGAGCCGCTGTCCGAAGCGGTGGATGCCATCCTGGCGCGCGGCCGCGCGCACCTCACGGCCTACCAGAATGCCGGTTACGCGCAGCGCTACACGGAGTTCGTGGAGATGGTGCGCGCGCGCGAAGCGGCGCTGACCCTTCGACAGGCTCAGGGTGCGCGGGATCCGCTGCCCTTCACCCGCACCGTGGCGCAGGCCCTGCTGAAGCTGATGGCCTACAAGGACGAATACGAAGTGGCGCGCCTGTACACCGACGGCCGCTTCACCGAGCAGCTGCGCGAGCAGTTCGAAGGCGACTTCTCGCTGGAGTTCTACCTGGCGCCGCCGGTGATGAGCAAATCGAAGGACGGCGCCGCGCCGCGCAAGATCCGCTTCGGCTCCTGGATGCACAAGGCGATGAAGGTGCTGGCCGCCGGCCGCGCGCTGCGCGGCACGCCGCTGGACCCGTTCGGCCGCACCGAGGAGCGCCGCATGGAGCGCGCCCTGGTCGACGGCTACATGGAACGCATCCGCGGCCTGCTGGAGCCGCTCGACGCGCGCCGCCTGCCGGTGGCCACCGAGATCGCCGCGCTGCCGCTCACCATGCGCGGCTACGGCCACGTGAAGCTGGCCAACGTGGCGCTGGCGCGCGCCCGCGAAGCCGAGCTGCTGCACCGCTTCGACCCCGAAACCTACCCGCGCCCGGTCCAGCAGAAGAAGGCCGGCCAGATCCGCGGCATCGCCATCGTCGACCGCAGCAAGGCGGCCGCCTGATCACTCCAGAGGACTTCATGACCACCGATCTGTTCGCCCGCCACCGGGCATTGCTGGAGCGCGCCGTGCAGGCGCTCGACGCGCGCAGCCACTGGAGCCCTTATCCGGAGTCTCCCAGCCCCAAGGCCTACGGCGAGGAAGCCGCGGCGCAGGGCCGCAGCGCCTTCCAGGCGTATCTGGGCAAGGACTTCCCGTTGCAGCAGCCGGGCCAGACCGGCCTGCACGGCGGCGAGCGCTCGCCCTGGGGCGTGCCGCTGGACGTGCGCTATCCGGTGAGCGACCCCGAGCAGCTGGTGGCCGCCGCGCAGGCGGCCATGCCGGCCTGGCAGCGCCTGGGCCCGAACGGCCGCGCCGGCATCCTGGCCGAGGCGCTGCAGCGCTTGAACCAGCGCAGCTTCGAGATCGCGCACGCGGTGATGATGACCAGCGGCCAGGCCTGGATGATGGCCTTCCAGGCGGGAGGCCCGCACGCGCAGGACCGCGGGCTGGAAGCGCTGGCCGCGGCCTGGCGCGCGCAGACCGCGGTGCAGCACGAAGCCGTGTGGGAAAAACCGCAGGGCAAGGGCGAGCCGCTGCGCATGGCCAAGCGCTTCGAGCCGGTCGGCCGCGGCGTGGCGCTGGTGATCGGCTGTGCCACCTTCCCGACCTGGAACACCTACCCCGGCCTGTTCGCCGCGCTGGCCACCGGCAACCCGGTGCTGCTGAAGCCGCACCGCGACGCCATCCTGCCGGCCGCCATCACCGTGGCCGTGCTGCGCGAGGTGCTGGCCGAACAGGGCGTGGACCCCAATGTGGTGATGCTGGCCGTGGCGCCGCTGCGCAACGCCACGCAGACGCTAGCGACGCATCCCGGCGTCAGGTCGATCGACTACACCGGCGGCAGCACCTTCGGCCAGTGGCTGGTCGACAACGCGCGCCAGGCGCAGGTGTACGCCGAGCTGGCCGGCGTCAACAACGTGGTGATCGAATCCACCGACGCCTACCGCGCCATGCTGAAGAACATGGCCTTCACCGTGTCGCTGTACTCGGGGCAGATGTGCACCACCACGCAGGCCTTCATCGTGCCGGCCGGCGGCATCGAAACGGACGAAGGCCACAAGAGCTACGACGCCGTCTGCGCCGATTTCGCCCAGGCCATCGACGCACTGCTGGCCGACGCCAAGACGGCGCACGCGCTGCTGGGTGCGATCCAGTCGGAAGACACGGTGCGCCGCATCGCCGAAGCGCCGCGCCTGGGTGCGGTGGTGCGTCCCTCGCAGCGCCTGCCGCACCCGGAGTTCGAAGCCGCGCGCGTGCAGACGCCGCTGCTGCTGGCCTGCGACGCGGCCGACGAGGCCGCCTACATGGAGGAGCGGTTCGGCCCGATCAGCTTCATGGTGCGCGCGGCCGATGCCGACGCGGCCATCGCGTTGTCGCGGCGCATCGCGCTGGAACATGGCGCGCTGACGGCGGGCGTGTATTCCACCCGGCCGGAGTTCGTCGATGCGATGGTCGAAGCTTCGTGGGACGCCAAGGTGGCGCTGTCGATCAACCTGACCGGCGGCGTGTTCGTCAACCAGTCGTCCGCCTTCTCGGACTTCCACGCCACCGGCGGCAACCCAGCCTCCAACGCCTCGTACACCGACGCCGCCTTCGTCGCCAACCGCTTCCGCGTGGTGCAGCGGCGCTGGCACGTCTGAACGCGGCTTGATCGCGGTCGCTCAGCCGAGCGACTGCCCGATCGCGTCCTCCAGGATCGCCAGGCCCAGGTCGATCTCGGGGTCGCTCACCGTCAGCGGCGGAGCGATGCGGAACACGCCCGCCATGCCCGGCAGGTTGACGATGTTCATGCTCAGGCCCAGCTCCAGGCACCTGGCGGTGATGGCGGCGCCCAGTTGCGGCGCGGGCGCCTTGCTTTGGCGGTCCTGCACGACCTCCATGCCCAGCAGCAGCCCGCGGCCGCGCACGTCGCCCACGCATTCGTGGCGCGACTGGATCGCCTCCAGCCCGCGGCGCAGCCGCTGGCCGGCTTGCGCCGCGCGCGCCACCAGGCCGTCGCGCTGCACGATCTCGATCACCTTCAGGCCGACCGCGGCCGGCAGCGGGTCCGACACGTGCGTGGTGTAGAACAGGTAGCCCCGCGCGTGCAGGCGCTCCTCCAGTTCCGCGCTCACCAGCACCGCGGACAGCGGCAGCCCGGCACCCAGCGTCTTCGACAGGGTCAGGATGTCCGGCACGATCTCGTCGCGCTCGAAGGCGAACATCGCGCCGGTGCGGCCCAGCCCGGTCTGCGCCTCGTCCAGGATCAGCAGCATGCCGCGCTCTTCGCATTTCGCCTTCAGCGCGCGCAGGTAGCCGGGCGGCAGGTCGATGATGCCGCCGGAGCTCAGGATCGGCTCGGCGATGAAGGCGGCCAGCTTGCCGCTGGACTGGCAGTCCACCAGCTCGAAGGCGTAGTCGAGTTCGGCGCGCCAGTCGGCGCGGCCGTTGCGCTCGAAGCCGGGCCGGTAGGGATGCGGCACGGGGATGGCGAACGAGCCCATGGACGGCGGCCCGTAGCCCTTGCGGCCGGCGCTGTAGGTGGCCGAGGCCGCCGCGCCGGTCATGCCGTGCCAGGAGCCCGCGAAGCCGACCACCTCCCAGCCGCCGGTGGCGAGCTTGGCCATCTTGAGCGCGGCCTCGTTGGCCTCGCCGCCGGTGCTCAGCAGCATGCTGCGGTCCAGGCCGGCCGGCGTGATGGCGGACAGTTTTTCGGCGAGGTCCACCACCGGGTGGCTGAGCATGCCGCTGAACAGGTGCGTCAGGCTGCGCGCCGACTGCGTGATGACCTCGGCGATCTCCGGGTGCGAGTGCCCCAGCACCGCGCTCATCTGGCCCGAGGTGAAGTCCAGGATGCCGCGCCCGTCGGCGTCGTACACGTACGCGCCCTGGGCCCGCTCGATGATCACGGGCGAGAAGCTGCCGCCGTAGCGGATCAGGTGGTTGGAGGCCTTGGCCCAGAACGCGGGGTCGGAATTCCTGGAGGTCGTCATCGCATGGTCCCATCAATCGAAGTGGAGCCATCGTAGGAAGCACAGCGGCCGCGCACAAACGAATCCTTTTGATGCCCGCGATTCGGCCGGCTGATGGCTGCCCCGCGCGACGCGGTGGCATAGTGGCCGCATGGTGCATCTCGATCTCGACCTGCTGCGGACCTTCGTCACCATCGCCGACACCCGCTCGCTCACGCGCACGGCCGGCGAGGTCGGGCGCACGCAGTCGGCCATCAGCATGCAGGTCAAGCGGCTGGAGGACATCGTCGCCGGCCCGGTCCTGCACCGCACCAGCCGCGGCGTGGAGCTGACCGCGCTGGGCGAGCGCCTGCTGGCGCACGCGCACCGGCTGCTGCAGGACCACGACGCGGCGCTGGCCGACCTGACCGGCCGCGGCGTTTCGGGCGTGCTGCGCCTGGGCTGCCCCGAGGACTACGCCGTGATGTTCCTGCCGCCGCTGCTGCGCGACTTCTCGCGCCGGCATCCGCTGGTGTCGGTGGAAGTGGTGTGCGCGCCGACCACGCGGCTGCGGCACATGCTGACGGAGAAGCGCGTGGACATGGCATTGGTGTCGGTGCCCACGCCCGATGCGGGCGACGAGGAAGTGGTGCGCAAGGAACCGCTCGTGTGGGTCGGCTCGCCGCACCACGACCTGGCGTCCGCCGAGGTGCTGCCGGTGGCGCTGTCGGAAGCCGGCGCACTGGACCACCGCGCCGCCATCGGAGCACTCACCGCCGCCGGCCGGCGCTACCGCATCGCCTTCGCCAGCAACAGCATGAACGGGCTGATCGCCATCGTGCGTTCGGGCATCGCGGTGGCGGTGCTGACCGAGACGGCCGTGCCGGCCGACCTGCGGGTCCTGGAGGCGGAGTCGACCTTGCCTGCCTTGCCCGAGGTCTACATCGCGGTGGCGCAGGCGCAGGCATCCGGCAGTTCCGCGCTGGTGCAGGCGATGACCGAGCACATCCGGCAGGTGTTGCCGGGTATGCCGTAGGTGTATGTCCGAGGGGGAAGGCGCGCCTGCTCGGGTGGCATCGGGCAGTGGCTGGGGTACCCGGGCTCCGGGATCACGCTCGCGGGCGTCTGCCCTGGCGCGCTACCGGCCCGTCGTCAACAAGGTGGTGCCACGCATCCTCTGTAGCGACCGCGAATGGCCCCTACGCCCGGGTACCCCAACCACTGCCCTCCACGTTGCGTGAGGACGTTCGCTCCCCTTCTTCCTCCCTCTCCCCTCTGGGGAGAGGGCCGGGGTGAGGGGCGGCGGAGCGCCGATACGACACGTGCGGCTGGCGGTCGGGGTGGGCCAGGCGCAGGGTCCATTCGCGGTCGCCACAGAGTCTGCGCGCCACAGCGGCCTTGACGAGGTGATGTATGAGCGACAGGGCAGACGCCCGCGAGCGTGACCCCGGAGCCTGGCCCACCCCGGCCGCCGGCCGCTGCCACCCAAGCAACGAGCGCGAAATTAAGTCTCAGCCCCCCATCCCAAACGCCTCCGCCAGCAGCGCATAGGAACGCTTCTGCGCCTCGAAATCCCAGGTCCAGGTAATGACCGCCAGTTCATCGACCTCAAGTTCTTCCGCCAGCGCGACCAGCTTCTCACGCACCTGCTGCGGATTGCCGACCATCGCCTTGCGCCGCAGTTCCTCCCGCGCACCAAGTTCAACGCCGGTGTACGGCCGCACCGCCTCTTCGGGCGGCAGCAGTGCACCGAAGCGGCCCAGGTTGCGGTCCATCCGCGCGCGCTCGCGGCTGGTGAACAGCCGCCAGGCTTCCTCTTCGGTGTCGGCCGCCAGCGCCCACACGCAGACAGCGGCCTTGGGTGCGTCGATCAGCCCGGGGCGAAAGGTGTCCCGGTACAGGTCCAACGCGGCCCTGCAGCCCTCGCCGTCGGTGATGAAGTGCGCGAAGGCATACGGCAGGCCGAAGTGCGCCGCCAGTTGCGCGCCGTAGCCCGAGCTGCCCAGCATCCACAGCTGCGGCGTGGTGGCGCCGCGCGGCAGCGCCTGGATGCCGTGGCCGGCATGGCCCTCGGGCAGTTCCTCGCCCGCCACCCAGGCGCGCAGCTCCATCACCTGCCGCGGAAAGTGCTCGGCGGCGCGCGGGTCCGGGTTCAGCAGCTTGGCCGTGCGGTGGTCGCTGCCCGGCGCGCGGCCCACGCCCAGGTCGATGCGCCCGGGCGCCAGCGCGTCCAGCACGCGGAACTGCTCGGCCACCTTGAACGGCGCGTAGTGCGGCAGCATCACGCCGGCGCTGCCGATGCGGATGCGCCGGGTGCGCGCCGCGATGGCGGCCATCAGCACCTCGGGCGCGGTGCCGACGATGGTCGGCAGGCTGTGGTGCTCGCTCAGCCAGAAGCGCTCGTAGCCGAGCGCCTCGCAGTGCTCGGCGAGCGCCACGGTGTTGCGGATGGATTCGTCCTGCGGGCGGCCGGCGCGGGCCACTGACTGGTCGAGGACGGAAAGGCGGGGTTGCGATGCCATGGGGGCGAAGCTTGTCACAGCGCTGCCCGGCGCGCTGCGGGCCCTCGCATAATCCCCAGCCATGGCGACACAAGACAAGAACAAGGCCCGGGTCGTGATCGTCGGCTGCGGCTTCGGCGGGCTCGAAGCCACGCGCGCGCTGCGCGGCGCCGATGTCGAAATCACCCTGGTCGACAAGACCAACCACCACCTGTTCCAGCCGCTGCTCTACCAGGTCGCCACCGCGGGGCTCCCGGCGCCGGCCATCGCCGCGCCGGTGCGCCACCTGTTCCGCACGCAGGCCAACGTCACTTCGCTGCTCGGCGACGTCACCGCCATCGATGTGCAGGCAAGGCAGGTGCTGCTGAAGGACGGCGATGCCCTGCCCTACGACCACCTGGTCGTCGCGGCCGGCGCCACCCACAGCTATTTCGGCCACGACGAATGGGCGGCGCATGCGCCCGGCCTGAAGACGCTGAACGACGCCTTCGAAATCCGCCGGCGCATCCTGCTGGCCTTCGAGCAGGCGGAAAAGGAAACCGACGCCGGGCGCCGTGCCGCCTGCCTCACCTTCGTGGTGATCGGCGGCGGCCCGACCGGCGTGGAGATGGCCGGCACGCTGGCGGAGATCGCGCGCGACACCCTGCCCGGCGAGTTCCGGCGCATCGATCCGGCCCAGGCGCGCGTGCTGCTGGTGGAGGGTGGCCCGCGCGTGCTGGCGGCCATGCCCGAATCCTTGAGCACCAGCGCACGCAGGCAGCTGGAGAAGCTGGGCGTGGAGGTGCGCACCGGCGCGCGCGTGACCGGCATCGACGAATCCGGCGTGGAAGTGTCCGTGCTGCCGCCCGACGGCGGGTCAGGCGAAGGCAGCAGCTACCGCATCGCCACGCATTGCGTGGTCTGGGCGGCCGGCGTGGCTGCCTCCCCCCTGGGCCGGCAGCTGGCGCAGGCAACCGCTTGTCCGCTTGACCGCGCCGGCCGTCTGCTGGTGGAGGCTGACCTCAGCCTGCCCCGCCATCCGGAAATCAGCGTCGTCGGCGATCTGGCGGCCGCCAAAAGCCATGCGCCGGGCCAGGAACCGCGGCCGGTACCGGGCGTTTCGCCCGGGGCCAAGCAGATGGGCAGGCATGCCGCCGCGATGGTATTGCGCCGCATCGCCGGACGGCCCACCGAGGCGTTCCGTTATCACGACTACGGCAACCTCGCAACGATCGGGCGCAACAGCGCTGTGGTGGATATCACGTCGCCTCTAGGCCCGGTGCGTTTTACCGGCTTTCTCGCGTGGCTTTTCTGGCTGTTTGCGCATATCTATTTCCTGATCGGATTTCGCAACAGAATCGTGGTCCTGATCGATTGGGCTTCGGCGTATTGGAGCAAGCAAAGATATGCGCGCGTGGTGTCCGATATCGAGCCGCGCTGAGAGCGAGAGTCTCGGTGATGGATTAAATTCCCATTTGAATTTATTTTCACTTAAAGTGCAGCGAAATATCCCTCCAATGGTTTAAGTTCCCATTTGACGCGACTCGACCGCGCTTCCAAACTCCGCCCGCATCAATGCGGTATGAAGGAAGATTGGAATGCCGTTTCGAGCATGTTCGCGGTCCAGGTTGCAAGGTTTCACGCTGATCGAGCTGTTGATCGTCGTGGCGGTCGTCGGCATCCTGGCGGCGCTGGTCTACCCCTCCTACGCGGACAACGTGCGCCGCGGCAAGATCGCCGAGGCCCTCGGTGAGCTGAGCACGCTGCGCGTGCGGCTGGAGCAGTACTACCAGGACAACCGCAACTACGGCTCCACGGCCAGCACCTGCGGCGTCACCCAGCCAGCCACCACCTCGTTCACCTTCAGCTGCGCCTGGGGTTCGACCAGCAGCTCCCAGAGCTTCGTGGCGACGGCCACCGGCACCGGCAGCATGACCGGCTTCGTCTACACCGTGAACGACGCCAACACGCAGCAAACCACGCAGTTCTACGGCGACACCACCACGTCCAGCTGCTGGCTGCGCAAGAAAGGCGACGCATGCTGATGGCGCGCGCACGCGGGGTGACACTGGTCGAGCTGATGGTGGTGATGGCCATCGCCGCCATCGGCGCCAAGCTGGCCGCGCCCGGCATCTCGCAGATGATGGCCAACTACAAGGTGCGCGGCGCCGCCGAAGCGATCATTTCCGGCCTGAACTTCGCGCGCGGCGAGGCCGTGCGGCGCAACACGCCGGTGAGCTTCGGCCTCGCCTCGGACGGCGGCTGGACGGTGCAGCAGGTGTCGCCCTCCTCGACGCTGCTCACGCGCTCCGCGGCCGACCTGGCCGGCACCACCGTGGCCTCCAGCAGCGCGGCCACCTCGGTGACCTTCATCGCCACCGGGCTGGTGCAGTCGGGCACGCAGATGACGCAGGTCAACGTGTCCAGCGCGGTGAGCAGCACGCAGAGCCGGCGCATCAACATCTTCGGCGGCGGCCTGATCCGCATGTGCGATCCGGGCGTGACCACCACCTCCGACCCCAGGACCTGCTGATGGCCGCGCGTACATCGACATCCATGCAGCGCGGCTTCACGCTGATCGAGGTGCTGGTCTCCGTCCTGCTGTTCTCGATCGGCATCCTGGGCGCGGTGGGCATGCAGGCCCGCTCGATCCGGCTGTCCACCGATGCGCAGATGCGCGCCGAAGCCGCCTTCCTGGCCGACCAGCTGCTGGCGCGCATGCTGATCTCCGACCCGGCGAGCGCCACCGCCTTCAACCACTACGCCACCGCGGGCGCGACCTGCGCGCCCGGCGGCTCGGCCTCGACCAATGCCATGGTCGTCGAATGGCTGGCCGACGTGACGGCGACACTGCCGCGCGCGCAGGCCGACGACCAGCAGATCGTCGTCACCGGCTCGCCGGCCAACGAGGTGACGATCAAGCTGTGCTGGAAGAACGGCGACAGCGACACGCCGCACACGCTGGAAGTCAGCAACCGGGTGCAATGGCAATGAACCGCGCCCGCTGGTCCGTTTCGCTCGGCGCGCGCCGGCATGCCAGGGGCATGTCGCTGATCGAGCTGATGATCGCCAGCGCCATCGGCCTGCTGCTCGCGCTTGCGGTCACCGGTTCGGTGATGACCATGGGGCGCCAGTTCTCGGTGCTGGGCTCCAACGCGGGCGCGCAGGCCAGCGCGCAGATCGGCTTGTCGCTGATCGATGCCGCCGCCCGCTCCGCAGGCGCCGGGTTCTACAACAACAGCCTGCAGATCTGCCCCACCTGGAACGCGTACAACGGGACAGCCACGGTCTCCAACGGCGCCGTGATGATGCCGGTGCGCATCACCAGCGGCGGCAGCAACACCGTGTCGGACACGCTGGTGTTCACCGGCGGAGGCGGCGCCAAGCCGCTGTCGTCGCTGCCGGTGCTCGACACCACGACGACGGCGGCGATCAAGGTGCCGAACGGCGGCAACCTGGCCGCCGGCGACCTCGCGCTGATCGGCGTGCCCGGCGGCAGCACGCCCTGTACGCTGTTCCAGGTGGTCGGCACACCCACGCTGCTGTCCGTTGCCGCCTCCTGCGGCAACAACGCGACCGCCTGCCTCTCGCTGGCCCCCTCCGCGGGCACCGGGCTCAATCCCTCTTCGGGCACGTTCTCCACCGCGCCCACCTACGGCTACACCTCCGGGGGCTCGGTGGTCGGCCCGGCCGTGGTGAGCCGGGTCGGCACCTCGGCGACGGGATTCCGCCAGGAAGGCTTCGCCATCCAGTGCAACTCGCTGGTGCGCTACAACGCCTTCGTCACCACGTCGCTGCCGGCGTGCACGGCCAGCCCGCTCGGCTTCGGCACCGGGGTCGACGCGATCGCCACCGACATCGTGCTGATGCACGCGCAGTACGGCATCAGCGCCAACGCGGCCAGCGACGTCGTCACCAGCTGGGTCGAACCCTCCGGCGGCACCTGGGGCTCGCCGTCGGCGAGCAACGCGGCGCTCATCAAGGCGATCCGCCTGGTGCTGGTGGCCCGCTCCAGGGAGCCGGAAGGCACGCTGGTCAGCGTGGCGTGCACCAACGCCAACAGCGTCGCCAACGTCGGCCCCTGCTCCTTCCAGGACGCATCGGCCCCGGTGATCGACCTCAGCGGCCAGACGCTGCCGACCGGCAAGACCTGGCAGAACTACCGCTACCGGGTGCACAAGGCGGTCATCCCCCTGCGCAACGTGATCTGGAACAACTGATGAAAAGCCTGATTCGTCGTCGCAACGGCCGGCGCCAGGGCCAGCGCGGCATGGTGCTCATCGTCGTGCTGGTGGTGCTGATGGTCATCATGGTCGCCGGCATGGGTGCCATGCGCGCGGCCGACACCGGCAACGTCATCTCCGGCAACTTTTCCTTCCAGCAGGCCGCCGCGCAGGCGTCCGACCGCGCCATCACCGACGCGCTGACGGTGATCGCCAACCGGGTCGCCGGCGGCGCCGGCAATACCGCCGTGACCAACCAGTACCTGGCGGTGATGGACACCACGGTCGACTCGCTGGGCATCCCCACCTCCATCAACTGGAGCAACGTGTCCTGCGTGAACGAGAAGGGCGCGGCCGTCAGCGACTGCACCGTCGACGCCGGCAACTACCGCGTGCAGTACATGATCGAGCGCCTGTGCTCGTCGGCCCCGACGCTCAGCGACATCAACGACATCCGCGCGAAGTGCGAATACGACGCCATCTCCACGGCGACCTCGGGCGACAGCATCGGCGTGCATTACCGCGTGCTGATCCGCGTGCGCGGGCCGCGCGGCACGCTGAACTGGTACGAAGCCGTGGTGAGCGGCCCTGCCTCCACCTGACGAGAAAGACACAGCCATGCCCGAGCAGCAGTCCTACAACGCCATCCCCCGCATCGCGCTGCTCGCCGCCGCCGCGCTCGCCTGCGGCCTGGCGCTCGCGCAGAAGATCGACGACATCCCGCCGGCGGTGAAGAACAACGTCGCGCCGAACTTCATGTTCATGATCGACAACTCGGGGTCGATGAGCAACATCGTGCCGGCGGCGCCGTACTCGGCCAGCGCCACCTACCTGTCCAGCTGCTCCGGCACCGCCAAGATCCCGGCCGGCACCTCGGTCGACCTGAACATCACCAGCGGCGCTCCGCGCATCGTCTACGGCGGCACCAGCTACCGCCACACCACGCAGACCGCCGGCAGCGGCACCCAGAAGTGCTTCGACAACGCCGCCACCTACGGCGCGCGCCTGCTGGCGGACACAGGCACCCCCAAGGCGCCGAACGGTTACCTCGATTCGGACTATTCCGGCCATTACCTCAACTGGTACTTCGGCAACTACAGCGGTGCCCTCACGGGCTGGGTCGACCGCAAGCTGGTGTCCAGCGGAGCGGTGGAGACGCGCATCGAGATCGCGCGCACCTCGGCCAAGAGCGTGGTCGATTCGCTGCCGCTGCCGCCGTCGGCCGGCGCCTCCGCCGCCGTGCGCGTGGGCCTGTCGACCTACACCACCGGCGGCGGCGCGCTTCGCGTGGCCATGGGCGACTTCACCACGACGACCCGCACCACCATCAAGACCAGCATCGACGGCCTGGACCCCAGCGGCAACACACCGCTGGCCAGCACTTTCGCCGACATCGGGCGCTACATCTCCACCGGCCACAACGGCACGGTGACCACCGCCAACACCGCCAGCGTCAACATCGAGACCCTGCTGCGGCTCGACGGCACAGACAACACGGCGCGCAACGCCTGCCTGTCGGGTGCGCCGTCGTGCAGCAGCACGAGCTCGGTCAAGCCGGTCCAGTACTGGTGCCAGCGCACGGCGCTGTTCGCCATGACCGACGGCCGGCCGCAGCACGACCGCAGCTTCAACAACAACACCTACATCCGCGACTACGACCGCGACTGCACCGGCACCAACGCGTCCACCTGCGTCTCGTCCGGCGCCACCGGGTCCTGGGACCGCAAGACGGCACGCACCTACGAAAGCGAGGGCTCCGACTACATGGACGACATCGCCAAGCTGCTGTACGACGTCGACCTGCGCCCGGACCTGACCAAGCCGACGCCGGCGGCGGGCGCGACCGCGGCCAAGAACAACATCATCACCTACATGATCGGCTTCGCCGACCCGACGGTGCAGAACGACCCGCTGCTGATCAACACGGCGGAGCAGGGCGGCGGCAAGTTCATCGCGGCCACCGACGGCCCGACACTGGTGGACGCCTTCCAGCAGGTGATCGCCGACGCGCTGGCCAAGGACGCCGCCGCCGCCGCCGTGGCCGTGACCAACGCGCAGATCACCGCGGGCGGCGTGGGTTATGCATCCAGCTACAACTCCGGCAGCTGGTACGGCGACCTGGAAGCGTATTCGCTGGACCTGTCCACCGGCCTGCGCAACGGCGCGGTCCAGTGGTCGTTCCGCGACAAGCTGAATGTGCAAAGCGCGAGCACCCGCAGGATCGCCTCGTACAGCGGCACCGGGGGCGTGCCCTTCACCACCGCCAACGGCGTCAATTTCCGCACCGGCGCGGCGGGCCTGACCGACGGCATCATCAACTACACGCGCGGCGACCGCACCGGCGAGGACACCACCTACCGGCTGCGCAACTACCTGCTGGGTGACATCATCAACGCCGAACCGGTGGTGGTGAACTACGCCAGCGGCGCCGTGGTGTACCAGGCCGCCAACGACGGCATGCTGCACGCCATCGACGGCCGCATCGAGGCCGCCGCCACCACGCGCGGGCAGGAGCTGTGGGCCTATGTGCCGCGGCTGGTCCACACCAAGCTGGTCAACCGCTCCAGCCTCACGTTCGACCACGAGTACATCGTCGACGGCACGCCCGCCACGGCCGCGGTCACCGGCGTGACCTTCAACTCGGCCTCCGTCGGCCGCATGCTGGTGGGTGGCCTGGGCAAGGGCGGCGCGGGCTACTACGCGCTGGACATCACTTCCGGCACGGCAGCCAACGAGGCCGCCGCCGCCAGCAAGGTGATGTGGGAGTTCAAGCCCACCAACATGGGCTACTCCTTCGGCACGCCGCTGCTCGTCAACACCGCCGCCGGCTGGCGGGTGGTGGTGTCCTCGGGCCTGCGCAACGACACGGCGTCCGGCGGCCTGGGCGGCGACGGCCGCGGCCACGTGTGGGTGCTCAACCCGGCCAACGGCGCGGTCCTCAAGGAATTCGTCACCCCGTCCGGCTATGGCAGCACCTCGGCCTCGATCGGCCTGGCCTACCTGGGCAAGCAGGCCAACATCGCCGCCGACGCGGCGGTGCGCTACGTCTATTCCGGCGACCTGCTGGGCAACGTCTGGCGCTTCGACCTCGACGCCGCCACCAGCAGTGCACCGGTGCGCGTGGCGGCCGTCACCTCGCCGACCGGCGTGGCACAGCCCATCACCTCCGCGCCGACCGTGAACCTGGTGTCGGGCAGCTCGACCAAGTTCTGGATCTACTTCGGCACCGGCCAGTACTACTCCAGCGACGACGTGCCGGGCACCAGCTCGCCCAACACGTATGCCACCCAGGTGGAAACGCTCTACGGCATCACCGACGACACCGTCCTGACGTCTCCCGCCGTCCTGGCCAGCATTCGCGGCACCAACGGCGCCACCTGTCCCACCGGCGGCGGCGACGGGACCCTGGTGTGCCAGTCCGCCACGGCATCCGGCACGAGCTTCACGGCCACGCACAACTCCGTCAACCTCGGCAGCAAGCGCGGCTTCTACATGGACATTCCCATCACCAGCGGCCGGGTCACCACCGAAGGCGCGCTGAGCATACGCGGCACGCTGGTGTTCGTCGTCAACAAGCCGTCCAACCAGACCTGCAACCCGGGCGGCACCAGCTACCTGTTCCAGCTCGACTCGACCTCGGGTGGCGCGGTGCTGCAGACCACCGGCGGCAGCACCTACTACGGCGTCGGCGACCTGCTGGCCGACGCGCTGTCCAGCCGGCCGGTCCTGATCATCACCGCCACCGGCACGCGCGCGCTGCTTCGCCTGTCGGACAAGACCACGCAGAGCCGGCAGATCAACGAAACCGCGAGCCCGCCGAGCACGCCGGGCTCGCCCGTCACCTTCAAGCGCGTGTACAAGCGGGCGCTGAACTGACGATGCCACGGGCATGGGCTTGCGTTACGCTTGGCCCATGCCCATCCGCATCGTCCAGCTCGGGTCCCCGCGCGCACCGGAAGAAGGGCTGCGCCTGGGCACCGTGCGGCGCCCGCCGCGCGGCGTGCCGAAAAGCGAATTCGCGGCACGCGACTTCTACGACGTCTGGATGCCGGACCTGTCGCCCAGCGCCGGGCTGGTCGCCCAGGCGCTGGCAGCCGAGGACGAGAAGGACTGGCAGCGCTTCCGCAGGAAATTCGAAGCCGAGATGAAGCAGCCGCAGGCCGCGCGCGTGCTGGACCTGCTGGCCGCGCTGTCGCACCGGACCGCCTTGTCGCTCGGCTGCTATTGCGAGAAGGAAAGCCGCTGCCACCGTTCGGTGCTGCGCGAGCTGCTGGCGGCGCGCGGGGCGGAGATCACGGCGGACTGAATCAAGGCGGGGCCAGCGGCGCTCCGCAGATCTGGCAGAAGTTCGCTTCCGCGCCGTAGCCCGAGGCGCCGCAGGCGGCGCACCTGCGCCACAGCCCCGGCACGCCGGGCGGCCGCGCGTGGTGGCGCACGGTCATCTCGGCGGTGACGATGCCGGTGGGCACGGCCAGCGTGCCCCAGCCCACCAGCATCATCACCGAGGCGATCAGCCGCCCGATGTCGGTCTTGGGCGTGATGTCGCCGAAACCCACCGTGGTGATGGTGGTGATCGCCCAGTACACCGAGGTCGGGATGTTGACGAAGCCGTGCTCCGGCCCTTCCACCACGTACAGCAGCGTGCCCAGCACCAGCACCACCATCAGCACCGCCGACAGGAACACCAGGATCTTGCGGCGGCTGGCCAGCAGCGCCTCGCCCAGGATCTGGTACTCCGCCACGTACTGCGTGAGGCGGAAGATCCGGAAGATGCGCAGCAGCCGCAGGATGCGCACGTCGATCAGCGCATGCAGCTCCGGCACGAACAGCGCCAGGTAGGTCGGCAGCACCGCCAGCAGGTCGACCACGCCGAAGAAGCTGCGCGCGTAGCGCAGCGGCCGCTCCACGCAGGCCAGCCGCGCCAGGTATTCCAGCGTGAACAGCACGGTGAAGAACCACTCGACGCTTTCGAAGGCGATGCGGTGGCGCTGGTGCCAGGGCTGCACGCTGTCGGCGACCACCACCGCCACGCTGAGCAGGATGGCCGCGATGATCAGCTTGTCGAAGGCGCGGCCGGCCACCGTGTCGGACTCCCAGATGATCTCGAACAGCCGCCGCCGCCAGCCCGCGGGCGGGCGGCCCAGTTCGTGGTCCGGCACGGTCGTCGATTCCAACGGCGCTCTCCTGCAAGATCGCGGCACCCGCCGCGCCGCGATCTTGGCACAAGCGCCGCGTCTCAGGCGCCGGCGATGCGCACCACCAGCTTTCCGAAATTGCGCCCCTGCAGCAGGCCGATGAAGGCCGCCGGCGCGTTCTCCAAGCCATCGACGACGTCTTCGCGCAGCTTCACCTGCCCGGCGGCGAGCCAACGCTCCATGTCGCGGCGGAACGCATCGAAGCGATCGGCATAGTGGTCGAGGATGATGAAGCCCTGCATGCGGATGCGCTTTTGCAGCAGCGTGGACAGCAGCGCCGGCAGGCGGTCGGGGCCGGGCGGCGGCGCGGCGTCGTTGTAGTGCGCGATGAAGCCGCACACCGGCACCCGCGCGCCGATGGTGAGCAGCGGCAGCACCGCGTCGAACACCGGCCCGCCGACGTTCTCGAAATACACGTCGATGCCGCCCGGGCAGGCTGCCGCCAGGCGCTCGGCGAAATGCGGGCCGTGGCGGTCGATGCAGGCGTCGAAGCCGAGTTCTTCCACCGCATGGCGGCACTTGTCGGCGCCGCCGGCGATGCCGACCACGCGTGCGCCCTTCAGCTTGGCGATCTGCCCGGCCACCGAGCCGACCGCGCCGGTCGCGGCGGCCACCACCACCGTCTCGCCGGCTTTCGGCTGCCCGACGTCGAGCAGGCCGACGTAGGCGGTGAACGCCGGCATGCCGAGCCCGCCCAGCGCCAGCGAGGGCTGCGGCATGTCGCCAAGCGCGGTGAGGCCGTCGCCCTCCAGCACCGCGTACTCCTGCCAGCCACCCCGGCCCAGCACCAGGTCGCCGCTGCGAAAACGCGGATGCGCGGACGCGACGACACGGCCGACCGTGCCGCCGGCCATGGGCGCGCCCAGCGGCACCGAGGGCGCGTAGACCGGCCCCACTTCGTCCATCAGGTTGCGCAGGCCGGGGTCGAGCGACAGGACCAGGGTGCGCACCAGCACCTGCCCTGCGCCGGGTGCCGGCACCGCCGCTTCTTCCAGGCGGAAATCCTGCGGCGCCGGCAGGCCGCGCGGCCGGGCGGCGAGGACGATGCGGCGGTTGATGGGTGCGTCTTGCGGCAAAAGGAGCTCCTTGAGGTTGGGTAATTGAATTAGACCGGTCGTCTATAAATCAGGCAAAAGAAAGGCGGGACGGCATGGCATGCGTCCCGCCTCAGGCTTTCGGTGTGCCGAGGCCCAGCACCTGCCGGGTGTCGGCCATCGCCGTGTCCAGCGCCTTGCGGTCGCGGGCGATCTTGGCCAGCAGGCTGGCGCCCAGCCAGGTCTGGTACAGCGTGGCGGCCACCGCCTGTGCGTCCGCCATGGCCGGCAGCGAGCCGTCCGCGCCGCCCGCCTCGATGCAGCGCGCCAGCCGCTGGACGATGCCGCCGGTGCCGCGCTCCAGCGCCGTGCGCATGCTCTCGGACAGGTCGCAGACCTCGGCGCCCAGCTTCACCACGAAGCAGCGGCTCTGCGCGTCGTCGCCGGTCTGCGATTGCAGCCAATCCTCGAAGTACGCGACCAGCCGCCCGGCGGCGCTGCCCGGCTCGGCCAGCAGTGCGTCCATGCGCGCCAGGTACTCGGCGAAATAGGCTTCCAGCACCGCCTCGCCGAAGGCTTCCTTGGAGCCGAAGTAGTGATAGAACGAACCCTTGGGCACGCGCGCCGCACCCAGCACCTCGGCCAGGCCCACGCCGGTGAAGCCCTTGCGCAGCAGCAGCGGCCGCGCCACGTCCAGGATGTGCTGGCGGACGTCGGGAATGGCAGCGTTCGGGGGCATGGGCCGCACTCTAGCAGCCCATTAGACCAGTCGTCTAGAAAATCCCCTTCGGCAGGTCAGGCAAACGCCGGCGCGCCCGCCGCCATGCGGTCGCGCAGCTTGGCCAGCATCTGCTTTTCGGTCAGCTCGGCTGCCCACGAGGGCCGCAGCTGGAAGTGCGGCTGGTCCTTGAACGACTCCCAGTTGCCGCCCCATTCCAGCCCCAGCTCGGTGCCGAGCGCGCCGACCGCCATGTAGCGCGGCGACTCGTCCAGGTACTTGGTGCCTTCGAACACGCCGACGTCGAAGGCGATGCCGAAGTTGTGGTTGGATTCGCCGCCGCGCGCCTTGGTCACGATGGGCCCGGGCGCCGTGCGGCCCTGCGCGAACAGCGCGTCCTGCTCGGCGAACGTGCGGGTGCCGCTGATCACCTTGATCTGGATGCCGTTCTGCGCGGCCTTCTGCACCAGGGCGCGCGCCAGCGGGCGCACCTCGGGCAGCAGCGTGGCGATGTTGCGCTCGCTGCGCTCGTCCACCTTGTCGATCGCCTGTTCGGGCGGCCCGCCCGCGACCGTGTTGTCGACCAGTGCGGCGTAGATCGCGCCCCAGGTCTGCGTGCCCGCGCGCCCGTCCACTTCGATGCCCAGCTTTTTCTGGATGGCTTCGATCATCTCCCTGATGTCCATGGCTGCTCCTTCGCGGCCGATCCGGCCGGCAAACACAGCATAGGACGCGGCCTGCCGCTTGTCGCCACTTATTCGCGCCGGTCAGCCGCTGGTCAGGGCGCTGAGCTTCTCGCGCGAGCTTTCCAGCGCGTCGTTGACGGCGTCGCCCAGTGCGGCGATGTCGAACGGCTTGCGCAGGATGGCGGGCTTGCCGGCCAGCCGCTCCACCGCCGCCATGTCGGCATAGCCGGTGGCCAGGATCACCGGCAGCTCGCCCACCAGCTGGCGCGCGCGCGAGATCACTTCGGCGCCGGTCATGTCGGGCATGGCGTAGTCCACCACCATCAGGTCGGGCTTGGAGCTGGCGATCGCTTCCAGGCCTTCGCTGCCGTTGGCCGCTTCGGTCACGCGGTAGCCGATCAGGCTCAGGCATTCCACGATCACGCGCCGCACGTCGGGGTCGTCCTCCACCACCAGGATGTGGCAGGCCTTGGCGGGCTCCGGCACCGCCGGTGCCTGCGCCTCGGGCGCCGGTATTTCCGCATCGTCGCTGACGGTCGGGAACACCAGTTCCACCGTGGTGCCCTTGCCCACTTCGCTCTTCACATGCGCCACGCCGCCCGACTGCCGCGCGAAGCCGTAGACCTGGCTCAGGCCCAGGCCGGTGCCCTGGCCGATCGGTTTCGTGGTGAAGAAGGGGTCGAACACCTTGGGCAGCAGCTGCGGCGGAATGCCCTTGCCGGTGTCGCTCACGCGCACCACCACGCAGTGGCCCGCCTGCAGTTCCTGCTCGGCCTCGCGGTCTTCGGCGCAGGTGGAGATGGTGAGCTTGCCGCCCTCGGGCATGGCGTCGCGCGAGTTGGCGGCGAGATTCAGCACCGCCATTTCCAGCTGGTTCGGGTCCAGCACCACGGCCGCCGGGTTCTCGCACAGGTCCAGCTCGACTTCCACGCCCGAGCCGACCGAGATCTCCAGCAGGTCCTTCATGCCCAGCAGCAGCTGGTTCACGTTGGTCGGCTTGGGCACCAGCGACTGGCTGCGCGCGAACGACAGCAGCTGGCCGGTCAGCCGCGCGCCGCGCCGCGCCGCGCTCTTGGCGCGTTCCACCACCGGCTTGACCTTCTCGTCCTTCGCGTACAGCGAAACGAGCTCCAGGTTCATGTTGACCACGTGCAGCAGGTTGTTGAAGTCGTGCGCGATGCCGCCGGTCAGGCGGCCGATGGCTTCCATCTTCTGCACCTGCGTGAGCGCCGCCTGCGCGCGCTCGCGCTCGGCGATCTCCTTCATCAGCCGGTCGTTGGCCGAGGCCAGCTCGCGGGTGCGCGTGGTGATGCGGCCCTCCAGCTCGCCGTTCAGCCGCTCCAGCGCGCTGCGCGTGCGCCCGAGCTCTTCCAGGTGCTGGCGCGTGACGTACTGGCGCTTGCGCGCCCGCACCGCCGACTCGGCGGCGCTGGCCAGCGTTTCGGCGTTGAGCGGCCGCTCCAGCAGGATCAGGTTGCCCAGGCTGTGCAGCGAATCGAAATCCTTCGCCGGCCGCCGGCCCTCGCGCCGCGCCGCCAGCACCACGAACGGAAAGTCCGACCACGGCGGCTGCTGGCGCAGCCACTCGAGCAGCTGCGCGTTGGCCAGCAGCTCGGGCAGGCATTCCTCGGTGAGGATGGCGCCGGCCGCGCCCGCGTGCAGCGCGCCCACCAGTTCGGCCTGCGTCTCGCACACCTGGGAATCGATGCCCTGCGCCTGCAGCACGGTGCGGACCACGGCCGCGTCGCGCCCGCGCGGGGCGAAAATGAGGATGCGCAGCTCCATTTAGGCGCGCTCCTTGCGGTTGTCCCTGTCGCCCAGCAGCGGCAGGTCGCCGCGGTACACCGTGGCCCCCGTCAGGACGCCCTCGAAATCCGTCAGCGCCTGGCCCACCTCGATGCCCTTCGCGCCCAGGCGGAACTCCCGGATGGTGAGTTCGTGCGGGTTGACGCGGCTCTTCACCATGGAAACCGCCTTCAGCAGCCTGCCGCGCGCCTCGAAGTAGCGGAACAGCAGCACGCCGTCGCTCAGGTAGCTCATGTCGACGTCGGTGCGCAATTCGCCCATCAGGCCGTGCTGGCCGAGGATCAGCAGGGTGACCACATTGCGGTGGTTCAGGTAGGTGAGCAGCTCGTGCATCTGCAGCAGCAGGAACTTGCTGCCGGGCATGGCATGCAGGTAGGCGTTCAGGCTGTCGATCACCACCAGATGCGCCTCGTCCTCCTCGACGGCACCGCGCACCATCTGCGCGAATTCGCCGGGCGACACCTCGGCCGGGTCGAGCTGGACCAATTTCAGCTGGCCGTCGCGCACGAAGGGCTCCACATCCAGGCCGAGCGCGCGGGCGCGCAGCAGCAGCGAGGACATGCCCTCGTCGAACAGGTAGTAGGCGGCTTTCTCGCCGCGCAGCAGCGCGGCGCGCACACAGGCGATCGCGGTGGTGGTCTTGCCGACGCCGGACGGCCCGACCAGCAGCATGTTGGTGCCGCGCGTGAGCCCGCCGCCCATCAGCGCGTCGAGCTGGGGTATGCCGGTGCCGACCGTGGCGCTGTCGTGCGCGACACGGTGTTCCGACGCGACCAGCCGCGGGAACACGAACAGGCCGCCGGTGTCGAGACTGAAGTCGTGGTCGCCGCCGCGGTACTTGATGCCGCGCATCTTGATCAGGCGCAGCCGCCGGCGCTCGGGCCCGTACTCGTCGGTGACCTGCTCCAGCGCGATCACGCCGTGCGCGATGCTGCGCAGCTGCAGCTCGCTTTCGGCGGCCGAACGGTCGTCCAGCAGCAGCACGGTGCAGGCGTGGTTGGCGAAGAATTTCTTCAGCGCCAGCACCTGGCGCCGGTAGCGCAGCGGGTTCTGCGCCAGCAGGCGCATCTCCGACAGGCTGTCGAACACCACGCGCGCCGGCTTCAGCCGCTCCACCACGGCCATGACGCCGTTCACCGTTTCGCCCAGCTCGATTTCCGACGGATGCAGGATGGACTGCTCGGCCTCGGGCCCCAGGCCCTCGCTGCTCACCAGCTCGAACACCTCGATGCCGTCCAGCGACCAGCCGTGCGAGCCGGCGACGGTGCGCAGTTCTTCCGCGGTTTCCGACAGGGTGACGTACAGGCCGGCCTGGCCCTGGTCGGCGCCATTGCGCAGGAACTGCAGGCCCAGGGTGGTCTTGCCGGAGCCGGGAGTGCCTTCGACCAGGTACAGGTGGCTGGCCGGAAGGCCGCCGCCCAGCACGGTATCGAGTCCGGCGACGCCGGTGGAAATCCGTTCTTGGACGGCGGGAGGCAACGAAGGGACAGTGGTCGGTTTCATCCAGTGCGCAACACGCGCCCGACATGGAAGGGGCGGCCTTCCGACTCTAACGTCGCCCGCCCAGCTCGGGTGTAGGCGGGCACCGACACAAGTTCTACATTGCGCCGCGCCCCTGCTGGCTCTGGAAATAAATCACCTTGCGCGCGCGCTGCACGTCGCCCAGCGGCCGGTGCGCGGCCAGCGCTTGCCAGGGATCGAACACCGAGCCTTCCACCCGGGCGGCCAGCGCCTTCGCCTGCTCGGACGCCAGGTCCTGCTGCGGCAGCATCAGCCGCGCCACGGTGGTGAACGGCGTGTTCCACCTGGCCGACGCGTCCTCGATCGGGGTGCTCGCCTCGTCGGCGAAGAACTGCAGCTGCAAGTCCCAGTGCAGCGGGCCGCGGCGCAGCCGCTCGGCGACGTCGAGCCCCCAGTCGTCGCGCGCGCCGGGCTTGGGCGCGCCGTTGGCGGGCGCCGGCAGCAGGCGCACGCGCACCGCGTAGGGGCCGCAGGCCATCGGCAGGGTGCTGTGCAGCGGCTCGGTGGCGAAGCCGGTGAACGGCCGGGTGGCGGTGCGCAGCGTGCTCGCGATCCGGCGCAAGCCGCCCAGCAGGCCGTAGCGCCTGAACAGGTATTTGATGAGCTGGCCTTCGCCGCGCGCGGCCGCCACCACGAAATCGACGAACTCCTCGCTGCCGGCGAAGCTGAACACCTCCTGGTTGATCAGCGTGAAGTCCTGGCTTCGCGCCGGACCATTCCCCAGCGCCGAATCGCCCTGCACGCCGAGCACGCGCAGCGCCAGGCCGCGGATGTCGGGCGCGCGGTCGGGCTTTCTGTCCAGGCCGCCGTTGGACAGGCGCGCCCACACCTCGAACTGGCCGGGCTTTTCGAACAGGCCATGGCGGGCCCACTCGGGCAGGCCGTCCAGCACCTCCAGCGTGCCCTGCGCCGCCGCCAGCTGCTTGCGGTGCAGGGCGCGGCCGGCGCCCCAGCGCTCGGCCCGGCGCGCCTGGATCTCGGCGAACTGGCGCGCATGGCGCGCATACCGCTCCTCCTCGCCGGCGGCAATGCGTTCGGCCCAGGCGGTGCTGGGCACGGGTGTGGTCGCCATGATGCGCTCCTCTCGTTGTTGTCGTGCCGGCCCTGGATGCCGGCCGGCCGGCCCGTGCTCAGGACGGCTGCGGGCCTTCGTAGCCTTCGATGACCAGGATCTCGGCGACGGCGCCGCCCAGGCGCAGCGCGCGGGCGGCCTGGTAGTCGTCACTGTTCCAGCAGTCCAGCGCGGCCTGGTAGCTCGGGAACTCGATCACCACGTTGCGCTGGCGGGCCGTGCCTTCGCCGGAATGGAACTTGCCGCCGCGCACCAGGAAGCGGGCGCCGTGCGCCGCGAACGGCTTCGCGTTGGCGGCGATGTAGGCCTTGTATTTGTCTTCGTCGCCGACGTCGATGCGGCCGATCCAGTATCCCTTGGGCATGGCGTGTCTCCTTGTGCGGTCTGCGGCGAAGTGTAGTCCCGGCCGCGAGCCCCGCGCCGCCCGGGCACAATCGCGCGCATGCCGCCTTTGCTCTACCTGTTCGCGCTCACCAACCTCGTGATCGGCACCGGTGCCTTCGTGCTGACCGGCGTCCTGGCGCCGATGTCCGAGTCGCTCGGCATCAGCGTCGCCGCCGCCGGCCAGGCCATGACCGCCTATGCGCTGTCGGCCGCCCTGCTCGCGCCGCTGCTGGTGGTGGCCACCGGCCGCTGGCCGCGCAAGCGCGCCCTGCTGTTCGCACTGGCCCTGTTCGCGCTCGGCTGCGTGGTGAGCGCGCTGGCGCCCTCGCTGGGCGTGCTGCTGGCCGGCCGGGTGCTGATGGGCGCCGGTTCGGTGTTCTCCGCCCTGGCCTCGGGCGTGGTGGTCGCCATCGTCGACGCGCCGCGGCGCGGCCGGGCACTGTCCATCAGCTTCCTGGGCATCAGCCTGAGCTACGCCATCGGCCTGCCGCTGGGCACCTGGCTGGGCTTCGGCTTCGGCTGGCGCACGCCGGTCTGGCTGGTCGCCGCCTGCTGCCTGCCGATGGCGCTGCTGCTGGTGGCCCTGCTGCCGGCGCGCATCGACGCGCCGGGCATCGGCTTTCGCGGCCTGCGGCAGGCAGCGGCGCAGCCGGCGGTGCAGCGCGTCTGGGCGCGCACCCTGCTGTACTTCATCGCCATCTTCAGCGTGTTCGCCTACTGCGGCCCGGTGCTGCAGGCGCTGAACGACCTGACACCGCCGCAGCTGTCGCTGGTGCTGGTGAGCTTCGGCCTGTCGGGCGTGGCCGGCACCATGGTGGGCGGCTGGGCGGCCGACCGCTTCGGGCCGATCGGCAGCCTGCGCATGCAGCTGCTGGTGCTGACCGCCACCATGGTGGCGGTGCCGTTCACGCAGGGCCACCTGGCGCTGAGCGTGCTGGTGTTCATCGTGTGGGGTGTGGCCGGCTTCGGCATGATGGCGCCGCAGCAGGTGCTGCTGGCCTCGGCCTCGCCGCAGCAGGCGCCGATGCTGATGAGCCTGAACGGCTCGATGCTCTATGTCGGTACGGCCCTGGGCGCGGCGATCAGCGGCGCCTTCATCGGCTCGCTGGGGTTCGCGCGCCTGTCCTGGGTGGGCGTGCCGTTCGCCTGCCTGGCGCTGGCCACGCTGTGGATGGGCCGGCGCCCGCCGGTGGCGGTGGCGGCGCCCGGCGCCTGAGGCGGGCCGCCGGACCTGTTCGCAGCATGGCGTTCCCGCACCACCACGGCCCCGGCGACGGCGGCCACTACCACCATCACCACGGACCTGCCGCCGACGGCGAGCCGATTCCGCCCGGCTATCGCCGCGTGCTGTGGATCGCGCTGGTCGTGAACGCGGCGATGTTCGGCATCGAGATCGCCTCGGGCCTGTCGTCCGGTTCGGTGTCGCTGCTGGCCGACGCCATCGATTTCTTCGCGGACGCAGCCAACTACGCGATTTCGCTCGCGGTGCTGGCGATGGCGGCGGTGTGGCGCTCGCGCGCGGCAATGCTCAAGGCCGCCAGCATGATGCTGTTCGCGCTGCTGGTGCTGGCACGCGCGGCGATGGCGCTGGCCGGCGGCGGCCCGCCCGAGCCGCTCACCATGGGCGTGGTGGGCGTGCTGGCGCTGGCCGCGAACGCCGGTGTCGCGGTGCTGCTGTATGCATTCCGGGAAGGTGACGCCAACATGCGCAGCGTGTGGCTGTGTTCGCGCAACGACGCGATCGGCAACGTGGCCGTGCTGCTGGCCGCAGCGGGCGTGTTCGGTACCGGCACGGCCTGGCCGGACCTGGGAGTGGCCGCCGTGATGGCGGCCCTGGCGTTCGCGGGCGGCTGGACCGTGTGGCGCCAGGCGCGCCGCGAACTCGGCTGACGAAACCGGCCGGACTCAGCGGCCGCCGAACAGCTTGGCGAAGATGAAGCCGACCGCGAAGGCCGCGCCCAGCGCCGCCAGCGGATTGGCCCGCACCTGCTCGCGCGCCATGTCGCCGTATTCCTGCTGCAGGCCCATCACCTTTTCGCTGCCGGTGCCCAGCTTCTGCTCCAGCGAGTCGACGGCTTCGTGCACCTTCTGCGCGAAGCGGTGCACGGTGCCGTCGCTGCCGGCGCCGCCATTGCTGAAGCCGGAAGCGTTGCCGGCTTCGCCGCTGGTGGGAAAGGGGCTCTGCGATGTTTCACCGTTCATGGATGTTCCTCTTTTGGGTGGATTTCACGGACACACCGGACAAGCGCCGGCGAAAAGTCCACTGTAGAAAGCCCAGCGATGGCGGGGTGTCGGTGAAGGCTCGTCAGCAGCGTAGGACTTGTCCTTCCTCAAGACCGGCCCTTGCCCGCGAGCTATGATTTGCGTTCCATGCCCCGCTGGTTCCTGCTGCTCCTGATCCTCCTGCTGCCGCTGCGCGGCTGGGTCGGCGAGGCCATGGCCGGCGAGATGCTGGCGCGGCACATCGCCGTGGCGGCCGCGACGGGCGAAGGGCACATGCAGCATGCAGCGGACTCTCACGCGCATGAGCATGGGCACGAACACCGGCAGGCGCCGGACCACGACTGCGCGGGTCACGCGCACACGGACGCCACCCAAGCCGATGCCCAGACGCAGTTGCCCGACGCCGGCTGCAACTCCTGCGCGAGCTGCCAGGCCTGCTCCTCGATCGCGCTCGGCTTCGCCGTTCCCGTGTTGCCGGTGATGGACTTTGGCCAGGCGCCGCCGTCCACGCGGCTTGCGCATTTCGCCAGCGCCGAGCCGCGCCTGGGCCACAAGCCGCCCATTTCCTGATCTCCCCACCCGAAGTGCGTCCGCAATCGGCCCAAACGCCGCATTGCGTCCCGACCTGTTCGTGTTCCGGAGATCGTTGTGAAGATTCTTGCCATGGCGGCACTGGCCGCCGCATCGCTGGCGCAGGCCCAGCCATCCGACCCCGCCGCTGCCGCCGCTGACGCCGCGCCGCGCCCGGCCTACCGCTCGGTGTTCCAGGACACGCCGCGCGGCGTGGAGGAACAGCAGGACGACTGGAAGAAGGCCAATGCCGAGGTCGGCCGCTTCCCGCGCGGACATGCCGACTTGCTGAAGTGGGAAGAGGCGCACCAGGACGGGCAGGGCCCGCGCGCACCCGCATCCGCCGCCGGCAAGCCGTGAGCAAGGAGCGGACATGAACATCCGTCGCATTGCCGCGGCTGCTGCCGCCCTGGTGCTGGCCGGCTGCGCCGCCACTTCACCCGACGCGCTGCGCAGCAGCGTGCAGCAGCTCACCCGCGACCGGCCCGGCATCTCCCAGCCGGATGCCGGCGGCACGGTGCAGGCCCTGCTGGCGCGCCGCCCGCTGGATGCCGACACCGCTGTGCGCATCGCGCTGTTGAACAACCCCGGCTTGCAGGCCAGCTATGCGGCGCTGTCGATCACCGATGCCGAGCGGGTGCAGGCCGCGAGCCTGCCCAATCCGCACCTCACGGTGGGCAGGCTGCGCGAGGGCCGGCAGCTGGAAATCGAACGCATGCTGAGCTTCAACGTGCTGCAGCTGGTCACCCTGCCCTGGCGCGCGAAGTACGCCGGCCAGAAGGTGGAGCTTGCCAAGCTGCGGGCGGCGCAGGAGGTGATCCGGCTGGCCGCCGACACGCGCAAGGCCTGGTTCGGCGCGGTCGCCGGGCGCCAGACCGCCGCCTACATGCGCACCGCCAAGGAAGCCGCCGAAGCCGGCGCGGAACTGGCGCGGCGCATGGCGCGCGTGGGCAACTGGAGCCGGCTGCAACAGGCGCGCGAGCAGTCGACCCTGGCGGAGCTGACGGCGCAGCTCGCGCGCGCCGAACAGCAGGCGCTGGCCGAGCGCGAGAAGCTGACGCGCTTGATGGGCCTGTGGGGCGCGCAGGCGGACTACGCGCTGCCCGAGCGCCTGCCGGAGCTGCCCAAGGCGCTGCCCGAGCGCGGCGACATCGAAGCGCAGGCCCTGCGCGAGCGGCTGGATGTGCGCGCGGCGCGCGACGAAGCGCGCTACGTGGCCGATTCGCTGGGCTTCGTGCGCGCCACTGGCGTGATCGATGCGCTGGAGATCGGCGTGGTGCGCAAGACCACCTTCGACGACGCGGCCGGCACGCGCGAGACCGGCCGCGGTGCGGAGATCTCGCTGCCGTTGCCGGTGTTCGACTGGGGCCAGGGCCGCAACGCGCAGGCGCAGGCGACCTACATGCAGGCGGTGGCGCGCGTGCGCGGCGCCGCGGTGCAGGCGCGCAGCGAAGCGCGCGAAGCGTGGCACGGCTGGCGCACCGCCTACGACCTGGCGCGTCACTACCAGGACGAGATCGTGCCGCTGCGCAAGTTCATCAGCGACGAAACCGTGCTGCGCTACAACGGCATGCTGGCGAGCGTGTGGGACCTGTTGTCCGAGACGCGCAACCACGTCGCCGCGGTCAACGGCGCCATCGAAGCGCAGCGCGATTTCTGGATCGCGGATACGGACTTGAACATGGTGCTGACCGGGACCTCTGCGGAGGCATTGAGATGAACCCGCTCATTGGGGTCAGACACCAATTCCCCTGCTCGCTCGTTGCACCGCGCGTCGCGCCAGGCGGTGCCCGGCAGGGGCTCATACTGCGGCGGTCGGCGCTGATGCGCCGACTCCGCTGCGATGTCCGGTCCGCAGCCGGCGCGGGCAAATTCGCTGCGCGTTTGCAAGCAAACGCTCCGCTCAAACAGTGCCCGCGAGTCAGTCAACGAAGCGCGCAAGCGCGCCCGGCTGCGGACCGGACATCGCAGCCGCCGCAGAAATCGCCCCCGCCGGACACCGCCTGGCGCGACGGTCACCATGGGGGCACGCCACCGGTGGTGCGCCACCCTCGTGCCTGCAAAGCCGCGCGACACGGCTCGCCCGCGCGCGGCTTTGCCGCCACCCAAGCAGGCACGCGACACAACGCAAGAGAACCACACCATGCATAGAAGAACATTCTTCGGCGCAACGGCCACAGCCGTCGCCGCCGCATCCGTGAGCAAAGTCGCCATGGCCGCCCTCCCCGAACCCGCGACCACCGACAAGCCCACCACCGCCGCACCGCTGCACCCGACGACAGGACGCCCCTACAACCCCGTCGTCACCCTCAACGGCTGGACCCTTCCCTGGCGCATGAACAACAACGTCAAGGAATTCCACCTGGTGGCCGAGCCGGTCGTGCGCGAGCTCGCGCCCGGCATGCAGGCCCACCTGTGGGGCTACAACGGCCAGAGCCCCGGCCCGACCATCGAGGTGGTGGAAGGCGACCGCGTGCGCATCTTCGTCACCAACAAGCTGCCCGAGCACACGGCAGTGCACTGGCACGGCCAGCGCCTGCCCAACGGCATGGACGGCGTGGGCGGCATCACGCAGCCACAGATCCCACCGGGCAAGACCTTCGTCTACGAGTTCACGGCGCGCCGGCCCGGCACCTTCATGTACCACCCGCACGCCGACGAGATGACGCAAATGGCGATGGGAATGATGGGCCTGTGGGTCACGCATCCGCGCGCGGCGCATCCGCACATCGCCAGGGTGGACCGCGACTTTTGCTTCCTGCTGGCTGCCTACGACATCGATCCCGGCAGCCGCACACCGCGCGTGAACACCATGCTGGACTTCAACCTGTGGACCTTCAACAGCCGCGTGTTCCCCGGCATCGACACGCTCAACGTGCGCCGGGGCGACCGCGTGCGCATCCGCGTGGGCAACCTCACCATGACCAACCACCCGATCCACCTGCACGGCCACGAGTTCACCGTGACCGGCACCGACGGCGGCGCGGTGCCGCCGTCCGCGCGCTGGCCCGAAGTGACCACCGACGTCGCCGTCGGCCAGATGCGCCAGGTGGAACTGGTCGCCGACGAGGAAGGCGACTGGGCGCTGCATTGCCACAAGAGCCACCACACCATGAATGCCATGGGCCACGGCGTGCCCACCATGATCGGCGTGGACCACCGCGGGCTGGTGAAGAAGATCCAGCAGCTGGTGCCCGACTACATGGTGATGGGCGAGCGCGGCATGGCCGACATGGGCGAGATGGAAATGCCGCTGCCCGACAACACGCTGCCGATGATGACCGGCCAGGGCCCGTTCGGCGCCGCCGAGATGGGCGGCATGTTCACGCTGATGAAGGTGCGGCGCAACCAGCAGCCCGGCGACTACAAGGACCCCGGCTGGTTCAGGCACCCCGCCGGCACCGTGGCGCACGAATACACGGGCGAACCGCCCGCCCCCAGCCGCGCCGCGGCACCCGCGCCGGCCAAGGCCGGCGTGGACGTGAAGGTGCGCAAACCCACCGGCCATGAAGGCCACCACTGAAAGGAATTTCCCGTGCAACAGCAACACCAGGCCGGCATGAAGGGCACGGTGCGCGTCCAGCCCGGGGAGAAGAAACGATGAACACCCGACGCTTGTCCGCCTTCCTGCTCGCCGCCGTGCTCACCGCCACCGCCTGGGCGCAGTCCGGCGTGCAGACCGAGGGCGAGGTGCGCAAGATCGACAGGTCCACCGGCAAGATCACGCTCAAGCACGGCGAGATCAGGAACCTGGAGATGCCGCCCATGACCATGGTCTTCACCGCGAAGAACCCCGCCCTGCTCGACAAGGTGCAGGTCGGCGACAAGGTGAAGTTCCATGCCGAGAAGGAAGGCGCGCAATATGTGGTGACGCAGCTGGAGGCGCAGCGCTGAGCGCGGCAGGCTTTATCCTGCGTGTCCAAGGAGAAACCACGGCATGCAGGAGCTTGTGCATTTCGGTGCGGTGTCCGTCCATTTCGGCGGCAAACGGGGCCGGTACCCGGACGGCAACCAGGTGATCGTGCAGGGCGGCGACACGCGCGCCGCCTTCGACACGCCGCTGGTGTCCAACCGGATCGGCCCGGACTTCGACGGGGTGGACCTGGTCATCCTCGGCCACGTGCACGAGGACCACATGGCGGGGCTGCACCGCGTACCCCACGCGCCGGTGCAGGCGCACGAGGCCGACCTCGCGGCCTGCCAATCGTGGGAGGGGCTGGGGCGCCACTACGGCTATCCCGCCGATGTGCTGGCCCGCCTGCGGCCCACGCTGGAGGCCGACTTCCACTACCATCCGCGCCCCGACGCGACCGGCTACGCCGATGGCGCCAGCTGGGACCTGGGCGGCGGCGTGCGGGTGCGCGCGCACCACATGCCCGGCCACACCGCCGGCCATTGCGTGCTGCTGGTGGAGAACGAGGGCGTGGCCTTCATCGGCGACATCGACCTCACCGGGTTCGGCCCGTACTACGGCGACGCGACCTCGTCGCTGGCGCAGTACCGCCGCACGCTCGCCACGGTGGCGCGGCTGGACGCCAGGGTCTGGGTGACCTCCCACCAGAAGGGCGTGGTCACCGACCGCTCGGAGTTCCTGCGCGAGCTGGCGCGCTTCGCCGACAGCATCGACGCGCGCAGCGAGCAGCTGTGCGCCATGCTGGCGCAAAAGCCCCACACCCTGGAGGCGCTGGCGCGCCGGCACCTGCTGTATCCCGCAGGCACCACCGCGCCCTATGTGGACTGGGTCGAGCGCAACACCATCCGCATGCACCTGGACGAGCTGCTCGCGGCGCGGCGCGTGTGCCTGCTGGGCGACGGCAGCTACGCCCTGGCCTGAATGCGCAGGCCTCGCGCGCCATTCCATAATCGGCCCATGCACTCCTCCATCACCGATGTCGCCGGCATCGAGGTCGGCCACTTCAGCGACACGCGGCGGCACACCGGCTGCACGGTGATCCTGGCACGCGAGGGCGCGGTCGGCGGCGTCGACGTGCGCGGCGCCGCGCCCGGCACGCGCGAGACCGACCTGCTGGATCCCACCAACACCGTGGACCGCGTCCATGCGGTGATGCTGGCCGGCGGCAGCGCCTGGGGCCTGGACGCCGCAGGCGGCGCGATGCGCTGGCTGGGCGAACGCGGCATCGGCCTGCCCGTCGGTCCCACGCACGTGCCCATCGTTCCCGCCGCCGTGCTGTTCGACCTGTACATGGGCGACCTGTCGGTGCGCCCGGATGCCGATGCCGGCTACGCGGCCTGTGCCGCGGCCTCGGCGGATGCGCCGGCCGAAGGCAATGTCGGCGCCGGCAGCGGCGCCATCGTCGGCAAGATCTTCGGCGTGGAACGCGCCATGAAAGGCGGCATCGGCACGGCCTCGCTGCGGGTGCGCGGCATCACGGTGGGCGCGCTGGTCGCCTGCAACGCGCTGGGCGACGTGATCGATCCGGCCAGCGGGCGCGTGCTGGCCGGCGCGCGCACCGCCGACGGCAGCGCCCTGCTCGACTCCCGCCGCGCGCTGCTGGATGGCGAGCTGCCCAAGCGGATCGCGCCCGGCGGCAACACCAGCATCGGCGTGATCGCCACCGACGCGGTACTGACCAAGGCCGAGGCTTCGCGGCTGGCCACGGTCGGCCACGACGGGTTCGCCCGCAGCATCAACCCGGCGCACACGCCGCTGGACGGCGACGCGCTGTTCGCGCTGGCCACCGGTCGCGCCGGCGCCGCCATGGACATGATGACGCTGTGCACGCTGGCCGCCGAGGTGGTGGCGTTGGCCACCGTGCGCGCGGTGCTGCAGGCGCAGGCCATCGTGGCCGGCGGCCTGCGCATTCCCGCCGCGCGCGACCTGCCGTGAACGCCATGCCGAAAGCGCTGCGCCACACGCTGCTGTCGATCCGGGAACTGCTGATTTCCGCCGGCCCCGTGGCCGTGCTGGCCGTGGGCCTGCTGGTGCTGGCCTACCTGTGGCTGGACCCGACGCCGCCCAAGCGCGTGCGCCTGGCCACCGGCCCGGCGCAAAGCGCCTACGACGAGTTCGGGCGCCGCTACAAGAAGGCGCTGGCGGCCAACGGCATCGAGGTGGTGCTGGTGCCCAGCGAAGGCTCGTCGGCCAACCTGCAGCTGCTGCGCGACGGCGGCGCCGACCTCGGCTTCGTGCAGGGCGGCAGCAGCGACCGCGCCGCCAACGAGGAGAGCGGCATCGAGTCGCTGGGCAGCCTGTTCGTCGAGCCGGTGTGGCTGTTCTACCGCGAGGACGCGGTGAAGAAGGGCACGCCGCGCGGCACGCTCACCTCGCTGGCGCAGCTGCGCGGCTTGCGCATGAACGTGGGCACGGACGGCAGCGGCGTGCCGCTCCTGATGGACAAGCTGTTCGAGGCCAACAAGGTGGAGCGCGGCGAGCTGCGGCTGTCGCGGCTGGAGCAGACACCGGCCACCGTGGCCTTTCTCGGCGGCGAGCTGGACGCGCTGGTGTTCGCCTCGGCGCCCGAGTCGCTGATGGTGCAGATGCTGCTGCAGACGCCGGGCGTGAAGCTGATGGACGTGGCGCAGGGCGAGGCCTATTCGCGCCGCTTCCCGTTCCTGACGCCGGTGACATTGCCGCGCGGCGTGGTGGACCTGGCGCGCGACATGCCGCCGGCCGACGTGCACCTGGTGGCGACGACCACCGCGCTGCTGGCGCGCCAGGGCACGCACCCGGCGCTGCTGCAACTGTTCGCGCAGGCGGCGCGCGACCTGCACGGGCCGGCCGGCTGGTTCAACCGCGCCGGCACCTTTCCGTCCATCGAGCAGAGCGAGTACCCGGTGTCGCGCGAGGCCGAGCGCGTGATCCGCAACGGCCCGCCGTTCCTGCAGCGCTGGCTGTCGTTCTGGGTCGCCAACCTGGTGGAGCGCATGTGGCTGGCGCTGGGCATCATCCTGGCGGCGCTGCTGCCGCTGTCGCGCATCGTGCCGCCGCTCTACGAGTTCCGCATCCGCTCGCGCGTGTTCCGCTGGTACGGCCAGCTGCGCGAGATCGAGCACCGGCTGGAAGCCGAGCCCGGGAACACGCAGGAGCTGCTCAAGGAGCTCGATGCGCTGGACGCGAAGGCGGGGCACATCGCCGTGCCCTTGTCCTATGCGGACGAGCTCTATGCATTGCGCAACAACATCCAGGCGGTCAGGCGCAGACGCGTGCCGCAAGCCTGATCACGAGCCGCCGTTCGATTTCGTCACGCCTGCGGTCCTGGTGTCGGCCACCTTCGTGGCAAGCACGGCACCCGGGCCGTAGTGCCGCATGATCTGCAGCTGTGCGGCCAGGTAGGTGGCCTCGCGCGCGCCGCGCTCGCTGTTGGCGATGTGGCGCAGCGTTTCCACCGGCATCTTCTGGGTGTTCTCGCCGTTCCACTTCGCGCGGCCCTTGCTGGACAGGTTGTAGTAGATCGACACGCCTTCGCGCAGCTTCTCGGCGCGCTCTTCCGGCGTGAGCTTCAGGCCTTCGATACGGTTGGCGCTCCAGGTGGCGGCCTGCTTCAGGTGCAGCGCCGCGGCGTGCACGGCTTCCACCGGATCGTTGGGGTCCTGCAGGCCCAGCGCGCGCGCCGTGGCCGGCTCGAACTGCGCCAGGCCGTAGCTGGGCTTTCCGTTCTTGCCCATGCCGGTGCGCGGCAGCCACGAGGTTTCGGCGCTGATGACGCCATACACGTCCTCGAAGCCCAGGCCCACTTCGTTCAGGCCCACGCTCTTGGCTGCCGCCTGCACCAGCAGCAGGCGCGAGGCCTTGTCGGGCGTCTGCACTTCGTTCTTGCCGTGCTTCACGGTCTTCCAGCGGATCTGCCCGCGCAGCCAGTCGTAGGAGGTGTTGCCGGCCGACGCGATCGCGTCGACCGTACTGCTGAGGCTGGAGGCGGCGCTGGTGCCGGAGCTCATCGCGGCTTTGGCGGCGACGGCGGGTGCGCTCATGGCGAGGGCCTGTCGCGCCATTGCCGGCACGAACTGCGTCACCCGGCCGGCCTGCTCGCGCAGGGAGGCTGCATGGAACGCGGAAACGTCGGGCATGGAACTCTTCAAACCGGCCGCGGCGGCCAGGCAGGCAAGCAGCGCGGCAGGTCCGATCGACAGTCGATCGCTCAAGCTGAACATGGGTCCCCTTTTGTAGGAAAGTCTCCCAGGGACCTGTAGGACAGGGGGAAAGTTCACCCGCGGATACACACTCGCGGAATCAATCGCTCCTCATCCTTGCACGGGCCGCGTGAGGCCTGCGCATGCTCGAACGTAACGAATCGTCTCGATACCCCTACTGCTCAGCCTGCGCCGCTGTAGGAGAACCGCTCGCGGAACCGGTTGCCTGCTGCAGAGGCTGAGGCTCTGCCGTCGGAGCCGCAACGCTCTCCGTTTGCGCCGGCGCCTGCGGCGAGCTCGAGCGCGGCGGGGACTCGATGGTGATGGTGCGCGGCCCCGAGCCCGACACGGTCGTGCCGGACGATGCGCGCGGCGGCACCACGATCACCGGGGCATTGCTGTACCGCTGCGGCTGAGGTTGCGGCTGAGCTTGTGCCTGCCACTGCGGCTGCACCGGGCTCGCGCCCATCACCACGCTGTTGCCGACGCCGCCATTCGGGCCCGACACCACGATGCTGCCGCCCGGCGCCACGGCCGTTCCCCCGGCCTGCTGCGCGGCATCGAGCTCGGGCAGGCGCATCGGTTCCGGCTGCCGCACATCGGGCACGGTGATCACTTGCGGCATGCCGGCCGTGACCGGCTCCCCGGGCAAGGGCGGCGGCGCGCCCTGCGTCACGTTGTTCCACCAGTCGCCCACGCGGCCCCACAGGTCGCCGCCGGGCTGCGGCTGCGCGCGCACCGGCGTGGCGAAGCGCGCGTTCGCGTCCAGCGTCTTCGCGCTGAAGGATTGCTGCAGGAAGTCGCCGACGACGTTCAGCGCGTTGTGCGCACCCTCGCCCCAAGGCTCGCGCAGGGTCACGCGGTTGTCGTTGAAACCCATCCACGCGCCGGTCACCAGGTGCGGGTGCATGGCGATGAACCAGCCGTCGGTGTTGTCCTGGGTGGTGCCGGTCTTGCCCGCGATGTCGGCCTTGATGCCGAAGCGGCTGCGCAGGCCGACGCCGGTGCCCTTGTCCACCACCCCGCGCAGCGCGTCCACCAGCGTCAGCGCGGCCTCGCTGGAGATCGCGCGCTCGCCGCCGCCTGGCTGGAACTCGCCCAGCACGCGCTGCTGGCGGTCCTCCACGCGCATCACGAACGAAGGCGCGATGTAGCTGCCGCCGTTGGCGATGGTGCCGAAGGCGCTCACCATCTCGCGCAAGGTCACCGGGCTGGTACCCAGCGCCAGCGAGGGCACGGCATCCAGCTTGCTCTGGCGCACGCCCATGGCGTGGGCCAGCTGCGCCACGCGCGCCGCGCCGACCTGCTGCATCACCTGCGCGGTGATGGTGTTCTTGGAGTACGCCAGGCCGTCGCGCAGCGACATCGGCTGGTTGGTGGACCCGTGCACGTCGGTCGGGCGCCACACGGTTTTCGCGTCGAGGCGGATTTCCACCGGCGCGTCCATGAACACCTGGTCGGGGCTGACGCCCTGCTCGAACGCGGCGCCGTAGACGAAGGGCTTGAAGGTCGAACCCGGCTGGCGGCGCGCCTGCTGCACGTGGTCGAACTGGTCCTGCTGGAAGTCGCGGCTGCCGACCCAGGCGCGCACCTGGCCGGTGCCGGGGTCGAGCGCCAGGAAGCCGGCCTGCACCTGCGTCTTGGTGCGCCACAGCGCCTGCATGAACGCGGCGTCGGCGGTGATCTTCTTCAGCGCGTCTTCGTCGTCCAGGCCCGAGTCGCGCGCGGCGCGGTAGTCGGCCGTTTCGCGCACGAACACGTTGGCCATGCGCCGGTTGGCGGTCCACGATCCGTAGGATGCGGTGGCCTGCTGCTGGATCTTGTCGGCCTGCCGCTCGACCGCCTGGTCGGCCATGGCCTGCAGGCGCGAGTCGATGGTGGTGCGCACCACCAGGCCGTCGGTGTAGATGTCGTAGCCGTTGCGGTCGGCCCAGTCGATCAGCCAGCGCCGCACCGCCTGCGCCAGGTGCGGTGCCGGGCCCAGCGCTTCGGGCTGCTGGCGCTCGAAGTCCAGCTTCAGCGGCTTGCCGCGCAGCTGCTCCAGCTTCGCCGGCTCGAGCTTGCCGGCACGCACCATCTGTGCCAGCACGATGTTGCGCCGCTCCACCGCGCGCTCGGGATTGAGCACCGGGTTGTAGTAGCTGGTGCCCTTCAACATGCCCACCAGCGTGGCCGCCTCCAGCACGTCGAGCTCGCGCGCGTTCTTGTCGAAATAGGTGCGCGCCGCCATGTCGATGCCCCAGGCGTTGTAGAGGAAGGGCACGGTGTTGAGGTAGGTCTCCAGGATTTCCCTCTTGGAGTACACCGCCTCGATCTTGATGGCCGTGATCGCTTCCTTCAGCTTGCGCGTGATGGTCGGCGCGCGGCCGATGTCCTCGGGGTAGAGGTTGCGCGCCAGCTGCTGCGTGAGCGTGGAGCCGCCCTGGCGGTCGCCGCGCACGGTGTTGACGATCGCGCCCGCCGTGCGGCGCAAATCGAGCCCGTGGTGTTCGTAGAAGCGCCTGTCCTCGGTGGACAGCAGCGCCGCCACCACGTTGGGCGACATGTCATCCAGCTTCACCCAGTCGCGGTTGGCGCGCTTGAAGCTCGCCAGCTCCTTGCCGTCGGCCGACAGCACGATGGTCGGCTGCTCGGACTTGATCTTCTTCAGGTCGGCGATGGCCGGCGTGAACGGGATCAGCGCCAGCACGTAGAGCAGCGCCAGCGCCGGCAAGGCCGCGATGCTGATGATGGGATGGCGGCGGATCGCGGCGCCCGCGCGCCGCAGGCCGGCGACTGTGGCGGCCGCGAAAGATCGCGCCGCCGCCTTCAGTGAATTCAAACGTCCGGTCATGGTGCAGGCAATCTAGGCCCGCCCTTACCCATGAGCTGTAGGACGGCGGCGCGATGCGGCGGGGGTATTGCCGTACCGCCGCGCCGGCCGCCCCCGGACCTCAGCCCGCCATGCGGCCGGCCAGCGCCTGCGCCGCCTGCAGGTGGCTGCGCAGCGTGGGCAAGGTCCTGGCGAACCAGGCCTTCAGGTCCGGGTCGGCGCTGTCGCGCGTGGCGCGCTCGAACAGCGCGATGTCGCTGGTGTGGTCCTGCAGGCCCACGGTGCGGATGTACTCGCGGTCGAAGGCCGGCCCGGACAGCGACTGCATGCGCGCGATCACCGCCTGCTTGTCGGCCGGCAGGCTGGCCGGCGGCTGGAAGTTCTTGACCTTGAAGAGCGCCATCAGTTGGTCGTTGGCGGCCGAGTGGTGCGTGACCAGCATCTGCGCGTAGCTCTTCACCTCGGGGTCGGCGGCGCGCGCGGCCGCCAGCCTGGAGACTTCCACTTCGTACAGGCCGCCGCCCGCGGCCTGCGTGGCGAACTCGCGGTCGGTGGTGCTGAAGTGGCTGGCCGCGCCGACCGGCGCGGGCGCGGCGCCCATGCCGGTGGACATGGTGGCGGCGCAGCCGGCCGACAGTACGGTGGCGACCACCAGCGGGATGGCAAGCAGGGTGGTTCTCTTCATGTGCGACTCCTTCTCGGTGAAAACAATGCGATAGCCCGAAGGATTCGGCGGTGCGCCGAAGAAGCCGCGTCAGGCGCCACGGATCGACGGCGTAGGACAATGCCGCATGGGCCGCGCACCGCGCCATCACTACCATGTGTACGTCGTTGAACTGGCGGACGCGGTCTGGAACAACGCGCGCTTTCGCCGCGCCAACCCGGACTACGCCCTGGGCAAGCCCTTTGTCTACGTCGGCATGACCGGGCTGGACCCCGACGTGCGCTTCGACAAGCACAAGGCCGGCATCCAGGCCAACAAGTTCGTGCAGGAGCACGGCATGCGCCTGCGCCCCGACCTCTACGCCGTGTACAACCCGATGCCGTACCGCGCGGCCTGCGAGATGGAGGTGGAGCTGGGCATTGCCTTACGGGAAGCTGGCTACGGCGTGTGGCAGGCCTGAAGTCCGGCTGCGCGACGGCAAGCCGCCGCTAGACTGGTCCGCATGGACCATGCCGTTCCCCTCATCACCACCCTTGCCGCCGCTTTCGCCCTCGCGCTGGCGCTGGGCTACGCCGCCGCGCTGCTGAAGCTGCCGGCGCTGGTCGGCTACCTGCTGGCCGGCATCGTGATCGGCCCGGCCACGCCCGGCTTCGTCGCCGACGTGAAGATCGCCGGCGAGCTGGCCGAGATCGGCGTGATGCTGCTGATGTTCGGCGTCGGCCTGCACTTCTCGCTGTCCGACCTGATGGCGGTGCGCCGGATCGCCGTGCCGGGCGCGGTGCTGCAGATCGCCGCGGCTACCGCCATGGGCGGCGCGGCGGCGCTGGCCTGGGGCTGGTCGCTGGGCGGCGCGCTGGTGTTCGGCCTGGCGCTGTCGGTCGCCAGCACGGTGGTGCTGCTGAAGGCGCTGGAGGCGCGCGGCGCGCTGGAGACCGGCAACGGCCGCATCGCGGTCGGCTGGCTGGTGGTGGAAGACCTGGCGATGGTGCTGGTGCTGGTGCTGCTGCCGCCGCTGGCCGGCCTGGGTGGCGGCAGCGACGGCGGCGGCGCACAGGCGGCCGGCCCCGGCCTGTGGCTGGCGCTGGGCAAGACGCTGCTGGCGGTGGCGGTCTTCATCGCGCTGATGCTGGTGGTGGGCCGGCGCCTGTTCCCGTGGATCCTGTGGCGGGTGACCCGCACCGGCTCGCGCGAGCTGTTCACGCTGAGCGTGGTGGCCGCTGCCGTGAGCATCGCCTACGCGGCGGCCAAGCTGTTCGGCGTGTCGTTCGCGCTGGGCGCCTTCTTCGCCGGCATGGTGCTGCGCGAATCGCGCTTCAGCCAGCGCGCCGCCGAGGAAACGCTGCCGCTGCGCGATGCCTTCGCCGTGCTGTTCTTCGTCTCGGTGGGCATGCTGTTCGATCCGGGCGTGCTGCTCGAGAGCCCGCTGCGGGTGCTGCTGGTGGTGGCCATCATCGTGATCGGCAAGTCGGTGGCGGCCGCCGCGCTGGTGCTGCTGCTGCGCTACCCGCTCAACACCGCGCTGGCGGTGTCGGCCAGCCTGGCGCAGATCGGCGAGTTCTCGTTCATCCTGGCCAGCCTGGGCATGTCGCTCGGACTGCTGCCGCCCGAGGGCCAGAGCCTGATCCTGGCCGGCGCGCTGATCTCGATCGCGCTCAACCCGCTGCTGTTCGCGGCCATCGGCCCGGTGCAGCGCTGGCTGCGCGAGCGCTCGCAGCTAGCGCGCGACCTGGAAAAGCGCGACGACCCGCTGGCCGAGCTGCCGCTGTCCACCGACCGCAGGTACCTGGCCAACCAGGTGGTGATCGTCGGCTACGGGCGCGTCGGCCGCGGCATCGCCCAGGCGCTGCTGGCCGAGGGCGTGCCCTTCGTGGTGGCCGAGGAGAACCGCGAACTGGTCGAACAACTGCGCGCGCAAGGCCAGGCCGCCGTGTTCGGCAACGCGGCCGAGCCGGCCACGCTGGTGCAGGCGCACATCGCCGACGCGCGGCTGCTGGTGGTGGCCACGCCCGAGACCATCCAGGTGCGGCAGATGGTGCAGACGGCGCGCGCGCTGAATCCGCGCATCGAGGTGGTGGTGCGCAGCCACAACGAAGCCGAGGCCGCGCTGCTGGAGCGCGAAGGCACGGCCAAGGTGTTCGTCGGTGAAAGCGAATTGGCGCGGGCGATGACCGCGCACGTGCTGGAGCGCGCCGCGGCGTAGAGGAATTATTTCCTCCCGCAAGGCAGGAGAGGGTTGAGGTGAGGGTGGGAGAACGTCAGCCCGCTGTTGCGCGGGGCGCCCGGCTTCAGGCTGGGTTCGGCCGATGGTGCAGCATTCTCCTCGCCCTTCTGCTCCGGAGGCGGCTGCGGGCAAAGCCCGCAGCCTGAATGGGCAGCAGGCGTATCGCAGTGTCATGGCAAGATTGCTGTCGCCAGCAGGAGTTCGCAATGCAACCCGCATCCCACATCAGTACGGCACACGAAAGCGGCCCGCGCGTCAATGCCCGGCAGCGTGCGTTGATGGCGCTGTGGCGGGGCGAGGGCCTGCCACGCGTGCGTGGCGAACCGCCCCGTGTGGCTGTCGTGGGGGCGGGCTTGGCAGGATTGTCCGCAGCGCGGCTGCTGATGCAGGGAGGCTGCCGCGTGGCAGTGTTCGAGGCCTCCACACGCGCGGGCGGCCGCGTACGAACCGAACGCCTGCCCAGCGGCACGGTGTTGGAATGCGGTGGCGAGTTCATCGACACTCAGCACGCCGACATGCTGGCGCTGGTGCACCATCTGCGCCTACCGCTGCTGGACCTGCAGGCAGCGGGCGAGGCGGGGCTGCAGAGCGTGTTCTTCTTTGGCGGCCAGCGCCGCACCGAGCATGACTTCGACGCCGCGCTGGCTACGCTGGCGCCACAGATTGCGGCGGACGTGGAGCGCATCGGCGCACGTCCCACGCGTGCGCGGCACACGCCAGCCGACGAACGTTTCGATCGTCAATCTATTGCCGAGTACCTGCAGCGCCTGGACTGCGACGCCTGGGTTCGCCAGGCGCTGGAGGTGGCCTACGTGACCGTCTATGGGCTTGATGCCGGCGAGCAGTCGGCTCTGAACCTGCTGACGCTAGTGGGCGTGAGTGCGAGCCGCGGCATATCGGTGTTCGGCAGCAGCGACGAGCGCTACAAGCTACGTGACGGCTCGGCCGGCGTCACTGATGTGCTGGCAGCCGAACTGAATGGACGGCTGTACCCCGGCCACCGGCTGGTGCGCTTGCAGCCCAATGGCAGCAGTTATCGCCTAGCCCTAAAGCGCGACGCTGCGGCCACCGTTGAAGTGGTTGCCGACGCGGTGGTGCTGGCGCTGCCCTTCACGCTGCTGCGACAGGTGGAGATGGGAACGATGTTCTCGCCAGCCAAGCATCGGGCCATTGCGGAACTTGGGTACGGCACCAACAGCAAGCTGATGCTCGGCATGCAGTCGCGCCCCTGGCGGGTAGGAGGCTTCGAGGGCGGCATCTACACCGACCTGCCGCTGCAGAGCACCTGGGACAGCAGCCGCGGGCGCACGCCGGCCAGCCCAGCCATCTTCACCTTCTATCTCGGCGGTGGGCCTGGCATGGCCATCGGCGAAGGCAGTACGGCCGACCAGGCGCGCCACCACGCCGTGCTGGCCGACCGTGTGTTCCCGAGCTTCACCGCTGCGTGGGGCGGCTTGGCACGCCGCGTGCACTGGCCTGGCGAGCCGCTGGCTCTGGGCAGCTACACCTGCTATCGCCCGGGGCAGTGGACCACGCTCGGCGGCGACGAGGCGCGCAGCGAAGGCCGCGTGCAGTTCGCCGGCGAGCACTGCGCTACCGGTTCGCAGGGCTACATGGATGGTGCCGTGGGCAGCGGGCGGCGCGCAGCGCTGGCGCTGCTGCGGCGCTTCAGCTAGTGGCGGCGTTCCATTCGGCGCTGCGCAGCGCCTCCACCGCGGCGAGGAATTCGTCGGCATCCATCACATGGAACGATCGAGTAGCGTCCGTGCACAGATAGCGCGACAGCTTGGCGGGCATCAGTCCCGGTACAAGATCGGCCACGCCACTTGCCGGCTGCGCCATCTCGCTGAAGATCAGGTGCAGGTACTCCAACAGCCAGATGTCGTCGGCAGTCTTTAGCCAGCACTTTAGTAGCTTACGCACTTCGGGGTCTGTCAGCCACTTGCGCCTCTCGGGAGGTGACGCGCGCTTCAGCCACATGCGCAGGTCATCGGCGCAAATGCCGCGCACCCGGCATTGCGGTAGCCGGCCCATGGCGAGCAGCGCCTGGCGGAACTTCACATAGCCGTCCAACGGGCCGGCGTTGAAGGCCGCATCCAGTGCTCCGTACAGTAGCCGCCAGTGCGTGGGGTCGGCCTGCAGCAGGCGGTCGATCAGCCACCAGGGCCTGCGGGCACGATCCTGGCGCTTGATGAGGTCAGCCACCAGGCTCGCGCCGGTCTCGGTGATATCCCAGGCCGGGTGCAGCATCAACCGGACGACGATGTTGAGCAGCAACTCGTCGAAACCCCGCGGCGGATCAGCCAGCAGCGTCAGCAGGTCATCCAAGCTCTCGTCGAGACCGGCGGTATCGCACTGCTGGTCCTGCAGCAGTCCCACGGACCAGCGCAGCCGCCAGAGTTTGGGCTGCGGCGTGGCTTCGGCCAACAGGGAGTGCGCACCGAGCTGCGATGCCAGTGCCAAAGCGCGCTGATGTTGCGCCTTCGCCGCTGCCCAGGACTTAGCGGCGTCGGCCGGCGGCCTTCCGCTCCAAGCCATGGGCTGGTCGACGTGTACGCAAGTGGCTTCAATGTCCATGCGCAGATTCGGCCAGCACGGTTCCCAGAAGCGCTGCTCGCCCGGCAGGCCGGCGAACCAGTTGCGCACAGGCACACCCTGGATCGCCAAGGCGAGCAGCATCTCCCCAGCCACCATGCGGTCGGAGGAATTGCTGCTGGTGGCGTATCGTGCGGCCAAGCGGCGGATGGTGGGCTCGATGTCAGCCCACCACGGTCGTGGGTCGATCTTCTGACAGATGTGCTTCAGCGCATAGCCGGCAATCTCGCGCTCGTCTGGGCTGTCGCTCTGCGCCATCTGCTCAATGGCTTGCAGCACGCGCGCACGGTCGTCGCCGTCCGACGACCACCAAGCCTCGGCGTAGGCCACGCCCAGATCGACGCGGAAGACGATGTCATCGCGCAGGTCGTGTCGGCAGCGTGCGCGGATGGCAGGCCAAGCCTCGGGGCGAAACTGGATCAGCACGCGAAGCATAGGCTGGTATTTGCCAGTCTCGTAGTCACGGTGGCGAAGCAAATGGTGCAGCGCGGATGCGTCCAGCGCCGCTAGCAAGGTGGCGGTCTGCGCCTTCGCCGCCTGAATCTTGGCGGCTTCAGCCGCGCTGGCATCGTCGGGCGGCCTGCGGTCGTAATCGCGCAGTGCGTCATCGATGGCGTCGATCACGCGCGTTTCCAGCCGGCGCGGCGGTGGCGGCGCCGGCGGTCGTGGACCGCGCACCGCCACGCGCGGCGCTTCCAGCGGCAGCCGCTCCAGCAAGGCTAGCGCCTGGGGCAGCAGGCCGGCATCTATCAGGTGCAGCACACCGTTTTTCTCGAGATAGCGGTCGAAACCGCCGGCCTGAAGCGCTGGCAGCGGCAGCACGGCGCCACGAGCACAGTGCTGCTGCAGCCGCTGGTGCGCGACTTGCCGGTCGATCGCGAAGTCGCCGGCCTTCGGCATGCCGGCGGCGTTGAGGCCCTCGCGAAGCGAGGGATCGAGCCACTGCTCGATGCAAAAATGGTCGAAGGTCACACCCCCCCGTGCGTCGTGGCGCAACAGACCACCGAAGGTGCTCACCAGAGCGTGAACGTCGGCCTCCTTTACGCCGTCTTCGTGCAGCACCGCGGCAATGGCCGTCTCGGGCAGCGGAGTCAGCGCGACGGCCACGATGCCCAGCACGGCACGGGCCTTTGCGCGGACCACCTGAACATGCCGCAACCGGCGCGCAAAGACAAGTTCGAACCAGGCGTCGGTACCAGGGATCTCGCGGCCACGACGCAGCACGCGGTTTAGCTCACTCGGACCGAAGCTCCGAGACGCTGCCTCGGCTGTGACATAGCGGGCGAGCAGGAACTTGCCGTCGCACAGATCGATCAGCGCGTTCACGAACTGATCGGGGGCCAGGCCTGCAGCGGCGAGCAAGGCCTGAAACAGCGGTTGTGCGGTACGCCCGCGCACGAACTCTTCGAGATCCTCCCGGTTAGCTGCACCTTCGTCATGCAACATGTGCTCCACCTGGAAGCGCTCAGTTTGCGCACCCAACTGCTGCACGGGACGCGAACTGGCCACGATACGCACCCAGTGCGGCAGTCGGGCGGCCGTACCTTTGATGATCATGTCGAGCAGCGAGCCCTCGGGCGACGTCGTTGCACTATGCAGTTCTAGCGACTCGTCGAGCCCGTCGATCAGCAGCACCAGTGGCAGCTCGCCGGGCGCGCGTCGCACAGCGGCCAGCGGGTCGACGACAGCGCGGCTCCATGCCAATCCAGGCGCAGCCTCTGCACCATCGAGTGCTCGTCGCGCGTCGGGGCTGGCTTCCACAGCCTGCCCATAATCCTTTAGCAGCGCGCGCAGTTGCGCGGCCAGGCTGCGTACGATCTTGCCCGGCTGCAGGTCGTCCTGGTCGTCGAAGCGGCAAAAGTGAACGGCAGTCATGAAACCGTCATCGTGCAATCGCCCCGCAAGCCGTGCCATAAATGCCGACTTACCGACACCGAAGGGCGCCTCCACCAGCAAGGCCTGGCACGTGCCTGGCGCCTCGGTGCGCAGCCATTCGAGCACACGGTTAGTGAGCCACTGACGGCCGGTGAAGCCGGCAGAGTGGGCGTGCACGAGGGCACTGAAGTCGCGCGGCAGCGGCCACTCCCAGGCGGAACACGTTACTGAGGGATGGACGGCATCATTCGGCTGCTTGGTTTCCTCTGTCAGGAGCGACAGGACGTCGTATTTCATGAACGCGACTAGCGCGCGATGGATCTGCGCATCGCGGTTGGCCGGCTTGCAGATACTCAGGTGGTCCTCATTCAGGGAGACAGTGGTCACGCCATCCAGCGCCGGATCGCTGCTTGATGGGTCGACAACCCGCACGCCGACCTGGCGCGCGGCCGATCCCAGCCACCCTCTCTCCTCCCAAACCACATCGCGTCCTTCCGCGAAAGAAGCCACACTCATATGCAGGCCGCGCCGCTGCTCGCGAAACGCATTGCCAAGTTGGCGCAGGTGCGCATCATGGAGATGCATGTCCCTCACCTGCAAGTTTGTGCGGAGCACGGTCGCTAAGACACTCGCCAGATTTGCCAGCTGGGAGCCCTGGTGCGGCGTGGCGACGAATACAACCCCGCGTATCCGGCGAACCATTTCACGCGTCCGCTCATCTCCGCTCGCCAGTGTTTGGGTGATCACTGTCTTGAGCACAAGTCCACCCAAGCTGTGTCCCACAAGCACAATGGGCCGGTCCTTGAGTTCCGCGTGGTCCGCAAGCAAACGGGCTACTTGGTTACCCTGGTCCGGCAGAGGCATGGCTTGGCGCTGCCAACGGCTCGGTGTTGCGTCGTATTTCAGCGTCCATGTATCGCAATTGGTGTCCTGTCCGACCCAGTGCATCCAGCAGTTGTCGCTCGAAACGCCAGGCCCAGTCCATGTGGTGAACGGATCGCCGCCCAGACCGTGCACGAACACAATGACCGGTCCGGCTGTGGCACCACGATGGACAAGCTTCAGCTGCGCCATACCTGCTACTCCTCCCTGCAAAGATGGTACTTGAGAAGTGACCCCACCTGCCTGATAGCTCTCTGCAATCCTTAAATGGACGCGGGCGGATTGACAACGAAAGCTTGCAAATTACGCTTCATTGGGCGTGAGGCGATCCAAGCTGGAATGAGCACGCTGGGCGTTGTACCAAGCGAGGCAAGACCGTGCAGCTGCGGCGGATGGCCGAGGCGGCGCTGCTGGAGCGCGAAGGCACGGCCAAGGTGTTTGTCGGTGAAAGCGAATTGGCGCGGGCGATGACCGCGCACTTGCTGGAGCGCGCGTCGGCGTAGAGGAATTGCCCCCTTTCCCTTCAGGGGAGAGGGAGTTCAAGCCCGCTGTTGCGCAACGCCGCCTGCGCCACGGCATCCAGCGCGCCATCCACCACCGCCTGGTCGGCGACGCGGCGCACGGTGCCGTTGGCCAGCATCTTTTCCAGCAGGCGCCGCGTCATCGACTGCGTCTTACCCGAGGCGTGCGTGAACATGCACAGCGTGCCGTGCGGGCTGGCCCAGGTGAGCTGCCAGCGCGTCCAGGCGCCGTCGAACATCTCGATCCAGGCACCGGGCTTCAGGCTGGGCTCGGTCGCCGGTGCATCGCCCTGTTCGGCGCCCTGCCCGCCGTCCCGCGCACCCGGCTGCGGCTGCGTGTGGCTGAAGCCCACCTCGGTCGGCTGGAACAGCGGCTTGGGCAGGGCCGAGGGCCGCGTGTGCAGGAAGCCCGAGTGCTGCGCCTCGGTCGGCGCCAGCCAGGCCGAATCCTCGTCGTTGGCGGCGAACTGCGCATCCAGCTCTTCGCGGCTGAGCGCGCCGGGCTGCAGCGACGGCGCCGGCTCCCGCGCGCCCGGCTGCAGCACCTCGCGGTGCAGCGCGGCCAGGTGGTCCACCACGCGGTGGATCTGCGAGGGCGGGAAGTCGATGCTCTGCAGGCCGCGCTCGATGCGCTCGGCCAGCTGCGGCGCGAGCCGCGCCAGCCGCGCGGGATTGGTGGCCGCCAGCACCGGCTGCACGCTCCACAGCAGCTCGGGCACGACGGCCGCATAGCCGTGCGGATCGGCCGCGCCGCCGGTGTCCGACAGGCGCGCCTGCGCCAGCACCTGGCACCAGGGTCCGGTGACGAAGTGCGCGATGGGGCGCGGCACGCCCGCGATGTCGGTGCGCCCGCGCATCTCCCTGGCGAACTTCTCGGCCAGCAGGTTGCGCTGTTCGGCCTGCAGCAGCGCGCGCACGGCTTTCTCCCGCCCGCGCTTGTCGCGCTGCTGCGCGTCGCCCCAGGCGTCGCGCAGGGTGGTGAGCGCGAAATCGAACGGCTCGGCGCCGCCGACGCGGGTGTCCAGCAGGGCCTCCACCGCCTGCTGCAGCGGATCGATGAAGGCGCGGAAGCCCGGCGTGTCGGCCGAGGGCCAGGCCAGGCTGCGCTGCGTCATCTCCTCCAGCAGGCGGCGCGCGGGATGCTGCTTGTCGCTGAAGAAGCGCGGGTCGGACAGCGCCAGGCGCAGCAGCGCGGGCTCGAGGTCGCGCACCGCGTCCTGCACCGGCGCCAAGAGGCGCGCGTCGCCGGCGATGTTTTCCACCATCAGCTGCACCACTTCCAGGCCGAGCGCCTGCGCCGGCGTGCGCGCCTCCTGGCGCAGGGCCTCGCGCAGCGCCGGCATGCCGGCGCCCGCGTCCAGCCCGCCGGCGGCCTGGCGCTGGCGCAGCCGCTGCATCACCTGGTCGACCTGCCGCATCTCCTGCAGGGCCTCCAACGCGGCCGGCACGGTGGCGGAGAAATCGGGGGTGGCACTGGGTTCGGCTTGCGGCTCGGGTACGTGCGATTCGCCGGACAGCAGCCGGCGCAGCTCGCGCAGGTTCAGCAGCGTCTTCTGTTGCTGCTGGCCGCTGGCCGCCGCGGGCATCAGCGGCGCGGGCTGCGTCGCCTCCGCCTTGGGCACCACCACGTCGAACACAGCCTCGCCCACGCCCTGGCTGCGCAGCATGCCGCTCAGCTCCTTGTAGGCGCGCGCCAGCTCGGGCCCCATGGCCTGGCCCAGGTGCAGCAGCCAGCGCCGCCGCACACTGGCGGGCACCGGGCTTTCCTGCGTGACGGTGTGCAGGCTGCGCACATAGATCTCGGGGCGCAGCGGGTTGCGCTCGGGGCGCACGCTCTTCAGGCCCTGCACCGCGCACACCAGCGCGTTGAGTTCGCCCAGTTCGGCGTCGACCGCGTTCTGCACCGCCTGCTGGGTGCGCACCAGGTCGACGTTCTCCTGCACCTGGTCTTCGCCCATCAGCTCCAGCGTGTCGAAGCTGAGCGAGGACGCGTGCCGCCCGTCGCCCGCGATGGCCTGCGCGAAGCCGGCCAGCAGCGCCTGCGGATAGGCCTCGCACAGCGCATGCTCGTGCTTCAGCAGCCATTTCGCCGCGTCGGCCAGCAGGTTGCGCTCGACCACGTCGGGCGAACGCGCCGCGTGCACCGGCATGTCGATTTCGGCGCGCGCCACGACGCGCTGCATCAAGGTGCGGCCCTGGGCCGCAGCCTCCTTCATCAGCGCGCGGTACAGGGCCTGGTTCATGCCTACTTCAGCGCCTTGAAGCGCACCCGCTTCGGCTTGGCGCCCTCTTCGCCCAGGCGCTTGCGCTTGTCGGCCTCGTATTCCTGGTAGTTGCCGTTGAAGAACACCCACTGGCTGTCGCCCTCGGCGGCCAGGATGTGCGTGGCGATGCGGTCCAGGAACCAGCGGTCGTGGCTGATCACCATCACGCTGCCGGCGAATTCCAGCAGCGCGTCTTCCAGCGCGCGCAGGGTTTCCACGTCAAGGTCGTTGGACGGCTCGTCCAGCAGCAGCACGTTGCCGCCCTGCAGCAAGGTCTTCGCCAGGTGCAGCCGGCCGCGCTCGCCGCCCGACAGCAGGCCGACCTTCTTCTGCTGGTCGCCGCCGTTGAAGTTGAAGCGGCCGCAATAGGCGCGGCTGGCCATCGTGAACTTGCCGATCTGGATCAGGTCCAGGCCGCCCGAGATGTCCTCCCACACGGTCTTGTCGTTGGCGAGGTCGTCGCGATGCTGGTCGACGAAGGCCATCTGCACGGTCTTGCCGATCGTCACTTCGCCCGAGTCCGGCTGCTCCTTGCCGGAAATCATCTTGAACAGCGTCGACTTGCCCGCGCCGTTGGGGCCGATGATGCCGACGATGGCGCCGGCCGGCACCTTGAAGCTGAGGTTGTCGATCAGCACGCGGTCGCCGAAGGACTTGCTGACGCCGGTGAACTCGATCACCTCGTGGCCCAGGCGCTCGCCCACCGGGATGAAGATCTCGTTGGTTTCGTTGCGCTTCTGGTATTCGTAGTCGGACAGTTCCTCGAAGCGGGCCAGGCGGGCCTTGCTCTTGGCCTGGCGCCCCTTCGGGTTGGAGCGCGCCCACTCCAGTTCCTTCTTCATCGCCTTGGTGCGGGCATCCTCGGTGCGCTGCTCGGTTTCCAGCCGCGCCTCCTTCTGCTCCAGCCACGTGGAGTAGTTGCCCTTGTAGGGGATGCCGCGGCCGCGGTCCAGCTCCAGGATCCATTCGGCTGCGTTGTCCAGGAAATAACGGTCGTGGGTGATGCCCACCACCGTGCCGGAGAAGCGCGCCAGGAACTGCTCGAGCCATTCCACCGACTCGGCGTCCAGGTGGTTGGTGGGCTCGTCCAGCAGCAGCATGTCGGGCTTGGACAGCAGCAGCCGGCACAGCGCCACGCGGCGCTTCTCGCCGCCCGACAGGTTCTTGATGACGGCGTCCCAGTCGGGCAGGCGCAGCGCGTCGGCGGCGATCTCCAGCTGGTGCGCGTCGCCGCCGCCGGCCGCGGCGATGACGGCTTCCAGCTCGGCCTGCTCCGCCGCCAGCTTGTCGAAGTCGGCATCCGGTTCGGCGTAGGCGGCGTAGACCTCCTCCAGCCGCGCCTTGGCGGCCAGCACGTCGCCCATGCCGCCTTCGACCGCCTCGCGCACGGTCTGCTCGGGCTCCAGCTGCGGCTCCTGCGGCAGGTATCCGATCTTCAGGCCGGGCATCGGGGTGGCTTCGCCCTCGATCTCGGTGTCGATGCCGGCCATGATCTTGAGCAGCGTCGACTTGCCCGAGCCGTTCAGGCCCAGCACGCCGATCTTGGCGCCGGGGAAGAAGGAAAGGGAGATGTCCTTGAGGATCTGTCGCTTCGGCGGAACGATCTTGCCGACGCGGTTCATTGTGTAGACGTACTGGGCCATTGAGTGCGGTGGATGCGGTAGGTGCGTGGGTGCGGGCTGAAGCAGCGATTATCCCCGCCCCCGGGCGGCCCTGGCCGTACCATCCGCGGATGAGCCGCCCGCCCGCCCCTGTCCAGTGGCTGCTTGCCCTGCTGGCGGCGCTCGCCGCCACCGCCGCCTGCCTGGCGCTGGACGGCGCCATGTCGGTGGCCGGGCTGGCCATGGTCTACCTGCTGCAGGTGGCGCTGACGGCCGCCGCGCTGGACCGCGGGCCCGCCGTCGTGGCCTCGCTGCTGAGCGTGACGGCGCTCAACTTCTTCTTCGTTCCGCCGCGTGGCAGCTTCGAGATCGACGGTGCCGAGTACTGGTGGACGCTGGCCGTGCTGCTGGGCCTGTCGCTGGCGCTGAACACGCTGATCGGCCACCTGCGGGCCGGCCGCGCCCGCGCCGAGCGCGGGCTGGCGCGCGCGGCCGAACTGCACGCCCTCGCCGAAACCCTGGCCCGCTGCGATGGCCACACGGCGATGGCCGGCGCGGCCGCCCAGTGGCTGCACCGGCACCTGGACCATGCCTGCGCCGTGTTCCTGCAGGACGGCCCGGGGCCGCCGGCCTGCCACGGCGCCCCGGCGGACGGCGTGGAGTTCCACCCGCGCTCGGCCGGGTGGGCGATGGAGCACGGCCGCCCGCTCGGGCGCGGCTGCACCGACTGGCCCGACCTGCCGCTGTGGTGCGCGCCGTTCGCCAACAACCGTGCTCACCACCCTGGCAGTATCGGCGCGATCCAGGTGCTGCTGCCCCCGCGCGGCAAGCCGGATGCCGGCACCGCCGCGCACTGGCTGGCGCTGGCGCGGCAGATCGGCCTGTCGGTCGAGCGCGAACGCGCCCAGGCGGCTGCCCGCGCGGCCGGCGACGCGGCCCGTTCGGAGGCGGCGCGCAACACCCTGCTGGCCTCGCTGTCGCACGACCTGCGCACCCCGCTGGCCGGCATCGTGGGCAGCGCCAGCGCGCTGCGGGCCCAGGGCCGCGGCATGCCGCAGGCCGAGCGCGAGCGCCTGCTGGCCAACCTGGAGAACGAGGCCCGCGACATGACCTCGATGGCCGACAACGTGCTGCAGGTGGCGCGCCTGTCGCAGCCCCAGTGGCAGCTGCAGCTGCAATGGGAGTCCCTGGAGGAGGTGCTGGGCACGGCGGCGGCACGGCTGCGCCGGCGCTTTCCCGAGGCGCGCATCCAGCTGCGCGTGGCGCCGGACTTGCCGCCGGTGCGGGTCGAAGCGGGCCTGCTGGTGCAGGCGATCGCCAACCTGGCGGACAACGCGCTGCGCCATGCGGGCCACGACACGCCGCTCACCATCCAGGCCGGCCGCAGCCGCGGCGGCGTGTTCTTCGCGGTGCGCGACCACGGCCCGGGCCTGGGCGACACCGATCCGGCGGCGCTGTTCGAGCGCTGGCGCGGCGGTGGTGCCGGGCACGCGGGCGGCGCCGGGCTGGGCCTGGCGATCTGCCGGCTGGTGGCCGAGGCGCACGGCGGGCGCATCGCGGCGCAGCGCTGCGCGCCGGGCACCGAATTCCGCATCGACCTGCCGGCCGGGGAACAGGAGGCGGCAGCGCATGCCTAGCAGTTCCATCCTGGTGGTGGAGGACGACGCGTCGATCCGCCAGTTCGTCTCGGCCAGCCTGAGCGCGGCCGGCTGGCTGCCGCGCACCGCATCCACCGCGGCGCAGGCGCGCGAGGAGCTGCAACGCCACCGCGCCGACCTGCTGATCGTCGACCTCGGCCTGCCCGACCAGGACGGCGCGGACCTGATCGCCGAGCTGCGCGGCGCGCTCGCCGTGCCCATCCTGGTGCTGTCGGCACGCACGCAGGAGGCGCAGAAGATCGCGGCGCTGGATGCCGGCGCCGACGACTACCTGACCAAGCCGTTCGGCGTGGGCGAGCTGCTGGCCCGCGTGCGCGCCATGCTGCGCCGGGCCGCCGCCGCGCCGCAGCCGGCACACCGCCTGCGGGTAGGCGCGCTGGAGTTCGACCGCGAGGCGCGGCAGCTGCGCCTGCGCGGCACGCCGGTGCACCTGTCGCCGCTGGAGTTCCGCGTGTTCGCCCGGCTGGCCGAGGCGCCGGGACAGGTCGTCACGCACCGCCGGCTGCTGGCCGACGTGTGGGGCAGCGAGCAGGTCGACCAGCTGCAGTACCTGCGCGTCTACATGGGCCAGCTGCGCGCCAAGCTGGAGGACGACCCGGCCGAGCCGCGCTACCTGCTGACCGAGCTGGGGGTGGGCTACCGGCTGGCCGACGAGTAGGCCGGCCGCGCGTCTTTATGCGGCCTTGATGCCGCCTGCGCGACAACCTGGGCTTCTCATCACAGGAGCCCGTTCATGGACACCGCCTCATCGGACACGCCGAAACGCCAGGGCACGGCGGCACTCGCGCTGGCCGCGCTCGGCGTGGTGTACGGCGACATCGGCACCAGCCCGCTGTACACCATGAAGGAAATCTTCGCGCCCGCCACCGGCGTGCCGCTGAACCCGCAGACCGCCGTCGGCGCGGTGTCGGTGGTGTTGTGGGCGCTGATGCTGGTGGTCACCCTGAAATACGTGGTGCTGGTGCTGCGCGCCGACAACCGCGGCGAAGGCGGCGTGATGGCGCTGGTGGCGCTGGCCTCGCAGGCGGCAGGCGGCAACGCCGCGCTGCGCCGCCGCCTGCTGCTGCTGGGCGCGCTGGGCGCCTGCCTGTTCTACGGCGACAGCGTGCTCACGCCGGCGATCTCGGTGATGAGCGCGGTGGAAGGGCTGGAGGTGGTGACGCCTACCCTCAAGCCGTGGGTGCTGCCGCTGTCCACCGGCATTCTGGTGGGGCTGTTCCTGGTGCAGCGGCACGGCACCGCCCGGGTCGGCCGCTTCTTCGGGCCGGTGATCATCGTGTGGTTCCTGCTGCTGGCCGCCGTCGGCACCTGGCAGATCGCGCAGGCGCCGCAGGTGCTGGCCGCGCTCGATCCGCGCCACGCCTGGCGGTTCCTGGCCGAGCGCGGCTGGGGCTTGTTCCTGGCGGTCGGCGCGGTGGTGCTGGCCCTCACCGGCGCCGAGGCGCTGTACGCCGACATGGGGCACTTCGGCCGGCGGCCGATCCGCCTGGCCTGGAGCAGCTTCGTGCTGCCGGCGCTGGCGCTCAACTACGCCGGCCAGGGCGCGCTGCTGCTGCGCGACCCGCAGGCGGTGGGCAACCCGTTCTACCTGAGCTTTCCGCCGGCGCTGCTGTGGCCGGCGGTGGTGATCGCCACCGCGGCCACCATCATCGCCTCGCAGGCGGTGATCTCGGGCGCCTATTCGCTCACGCAGCAGGCGATCCAGCTGGGCTTCCTGCCGCGCATGCAGATCGTGCACACCTCGGCGCAGGAGCGCGGGCAGATCTACCTGCCGGCCGTCAACTGGCTGCTGCTGGCCGCCGTGGTGCTGGCCTGCATCGGCTTCGGCGGCTCCTCGGCGATGGCGTCGGCCTACGGCATCGCCGTCACCGGCACCATGCTGGCGACCACGCTGCTGACCTTCCTGGTGGTGCGGCGCACCTGGGGCTATCCGGCCTGGCTGTCGGTCGGCGCCACCACCTTCTTCGTTGCGCTGGACCTGCTGCTGCTGGGTGCCTGCGCCACCAAGTTCTTCGAGGGCGGCTGGTTCCCGGTGGCGTTGGCCGCCGGCATGCTGGTGGTGATGACCTCCTGGAAGCGCGGCCGCGGCCTGCTGGCCGAGACGCTGCGCGCCGACATGCTGCCGCTGAAGGAATTCGTCGACAGCCTGGCCGCCGACACGCAGCTGGTGCGGGTGGAACGAACGGCGGTGTTCCTGTCTGCCGAAGCGGGCGTGGTGCCGCAGGCGCTGCTGCACAACATGAAGCACAACCTGGTGCTGCACAAGCGCAACCTGGTGCTGACGGTGCGCTTCCACGAGGAACCGGTGGTTCCGCCGCACGAGCGCGCGGTGGTCGAGGAGGTCGGCGCCGGCTTCTGGCAGGTGGCGCTGCGCTTCGGTTTCATGGAAAAGCCCGACATCCCGCAGGCGCTGGCGCTGTGCGCGCGCCAGGGGCTGGAGATCGACCCGTTCGCCACCTCGTTCTTCCTCAGCCGCGAGACGGTGGTGCCGGGCACGCGCGGGCCGATGCTGCGCTGGCGGCAGAACCTGTTCGAGGCGCTGTCGCGCAACGCCGGGCGCGCGGTCGATTACTTCCGGCTGCCGGACAACGCGGTGATCGAGCTGGGAACCCGGGTGCAGCTGTGACGCAACGCCGGCGCGCTCAGCCCTTGCGGCTGTCCAGGCTGTTGCGCAGCGCGGCCTTGGCGACGTTGTCCAGCGCCTCGTCGACCACGTTGCGCTCGGCCACCACGCGGATCATGCCGTCGGCGCGCAGCCGTTCCATGGTGCGGCGCGACATCGAATGCGCCGTGCCGGCCGGCGAGGTGAACATGAACAGCGTGCCGTGCGGGCTGGCCCAGGTGAGCTGCATGCGCGTCCACTGGTTGTCCACCACCAGCTCGACCCAGGAGCCGATGCGCAGGTCGGCACCGACCACGTGGTCGGCCGGTGCGGCGTGCGCGACGGGGGCGGCATGGACGACGGGAGCGGCGGCAACCGGCGCTCGTGCCGGTGCGGCGACAGACTGCGCTGCCGGGGCCGCGGCAGGCCGCGGTGCCGGTGCCGGCGGCTGGACCTGCTGCACCGGCGCGGCGGCGGCCACGGGCGCGGTGGGCACCGCGGGCGCGGGCACGACGGCCGGGGCGGGTGCGGGGGCGACGGTGCCCGCGAGCAGCGCGTCGAGGTCCTGCACGTCGGTCGCGTCCGGCGGCAGGAAAGAGTCTTCGCCCAGGTAGCCCGCCTCGTCCATTTCGTGCTGGGCCATCCACATGGCGGCCTCGGCCTCGCTCACGTCCAGGAACGAGACCTCGGCCTCCACCACGTCGGCGGCGCGCGCGGCATCGGGGTCGCGCTCCTGCACCGCCGCGCGGTGGATGGTGATCAGGTTGTCGAAGAAACGCTGGGTCAGCTCGGGCGGGTAGTCGATGCGCTGCAGGCCTTCGCGCAGCTTGGCCAGCAGGCCCGGGATCATCTGCACCAGGCGGCGCCGGCGGCCGCGCTGGGCGGTGGTCTTCTGCACGCTCCAGACCAGGTCGTCGACCAGCGCGCGGTAGCCGTACGGGTCGGGCGAGCCGTCAACGCAGCTCAGCTGCGCCGCAGCCACCACCTGCGGCCAGGAATTGCGCAGGAAGTCGCGCACGAAGTCGGCGACGTCCAGCCCTTCGAGCACCTGCATGAATTCCGCCGCCAGCTTCTGGGCCAGCAGGTTGCGCTGCTCGGCATGCACCAGCGCGCGCGCGGCCTCCTCGCGGCGGTCGGTCAGGCCCTTGTCGGTTTCCTTCCACTGGCTTTCCAGGTGGTCCAGCAGCTCGCCGAACACCTCGGCGTCGATCACCTTGCTGTCCAGCCAGCGCGAGGCCGATTCGAGGCTGGCGGCAAAGCGCGGCCAGTCCGCATGATCCTCGCTGGTGAAGGCCAGGCTGCGCTGCGTGATGCGGTCCAGCAACTGGCGCGCCGCGTGGTTGCGGTCGCTGAAGAAGCGCGAATCGGCCTGCGCCAGCTTGAGCACCGCCGGCTCCATGGAGCGCAGGTGGTACTTGAGCCCGGCCAGCAGGCGTGCGTCGTTGGCGAGGTTGTCGAACAGCAGGCGCACCACCTCTTCGCCCAGCTGCTGGCCCAGGCGCTGCGGCGGCGCCTCGTGCGCGACCTTGTCGGCTTCTTCCAGCGTGGCGGGCGGCGGCGCGGACGTGCGGGGCCGCTGCTCCAGCCGCTTCATCAGGGTGTCCACGCCCTTCATGTCCTGCAGCAGCGCCATCGAGGCGGGCACCGTGTGCAGGAAATCGCGCTGCTGGCCCTTGGGCGCGTCGAAGTCGCCGGCCAGCAGCTTGCGCAGCTTGTCCAGCGTGAGCAGCGTCTTGGCCATGGAGTCGTTGACGGCGGAGCCGCCAGCGCCGCTGCCCCTGTACACGCGCCCGCCCAGCGGCACCGCCGGCTCGACGCCGGTGGACTGCAGCCAGTCGGAGATTTCGCGGTAGAGCTTGCGCAGGGTCACGCCCAGCAGGCCCGCAGACGGCGCGATCAGCGCCTCGCGCAGCTCGGCCTGCGGCACGTGGATGGACAGGCAGGCCTGCAGCGCGCGCACGAACACGTCGGGGCGCAGCGGGTTCAGGCCGGGCTGGATGGTGCGCCAGCCGAGCATGGTGCTGATCAGCGCATCCAGCGCCGGCAGCGCGTCGTCGACCGCGGTGGCGACTTCCTGCTGCGCCCGCGCGACCTCGATCGACTGGTCCAGCTGCGCATCTTCGAACAGCTGCAGGTCCTCGAAGCGCAGCAGCTCGGTCTGCGCCTGCTCCTTGCCGCCGCCTTCGTAGACGACGCGCGAGAGCTCCTGCTGGAAGGTCTTGCAGACCTGCACGCCGTCGCGGCTGAGGTTCTCGATGGCCTGCTTGACGCCGCCCTTGGACAGCACCGCGCCGCGCTGCGCGCCGGTGGGCGCGGTGGCGCGCAGCAGGCCGGACAGCACGTCGCTCATGAGCGGCTCGGCCTGCTTGAGGACGGCCTCGAGGCAGTCGTTCAAGGTCGGCTGCAGGGCGGTCGGGTCGTCGGAGACGCCCAAGCGAAGCTTCAACTTGGCCATGGTTCGTGTGAATTCATTATCGGGTCAGCCGAGCCGTAGGCCAAAAGGTTTTTAACCGTGCCGCACAGTCTGCAACGCAAAAAACGACGGCCCGCGGCAACGGTGCCGGTGCAAGCCCCGCTCGTACGCGCAGCCGCGCCACTCGTCGGCCGCAGGTTGCCGAACGGCTCATCGGCGGGCTGCCGCGCAAAGCATGCGACAATGGCGGTTCTCGCGGCCTCCAGTTTTCCGCGAGCTCAGCGTTCCGCTGGGGACGACGTGGGCACCCCTGCCCGCAGGCTCCCGACCCTGAACCTCATCTGCCCTTGACTGGACCGGCATCGCCGGGCATGGCCGATGTTCCCCGCGCCCGGGATGGCGCTTACTTCTCAATGAATTTTGACGATCTGAAACTGGCTCCCGCCATTCTCAAAGCCGTGCACGAGCAAGGCTACGAAACCCCCACCCCCGTCCAGGCCCAGGCGATCCCCATCGTGCTGGAAGGCAAGGACCTTCTCGCCGGCGCGCAGACCGGCACCGGCAAGACCGCAGCCTTCACCCTGCCCATGCTGCACAAGCTGACCAACGGCCGCAGCACCACCAACAAGTTCGGCAAGGATGGCGTCGCCGCCCTGGTGCTGACGCCCACCCGCGAACTCGCCGCGCAAGTGGAAGAGTCCATCCGCACCTACGGCAAGTACCTGTCGCTGACGTCCACCGTCATCTTCGGCGGCGTGGGCATGAACCCGCAGGTCGACCGCATCCGCCGCGGTGTCGACATCCTGGTGGCCACGCCGGGCCGCCTGCTCGACCTGCAGCAGCAGGGCAACCTGGACCTGTCGACGGTCGAGATCCTTGTGCTCGACGAAGCCGACCGCATGCTGGACATGGGCTTCCTGCCGGACGTGAAGAAGATCCTCGCGCTGCTGCCGCAGCAAAAGCAGAGCCTGCTGTTCTCCGCCACCTTCAGCGACGAGATCCGCGAGCTGGCCAACCGCCTGCTGCGCGAGCCGCAGCAGATCCAGGTGACGCCGCGCAACACCACCGTGCAGCGCATCACGCAATCGGTCCACCCGGTGGGCCGCGGCAGGAAGAAGGAACTACTGGCCCACGTGATCAAGGAACACGACTGGAGCCAGGTGCTGGTGTTCACCCGCACCAAGTTCGGCGCCAACAGCGTGGCCGACTACCTGAACAAGAACGGCATCACGGCGCTGGCGCTGCACGGCAACAAGAGCCAGACCGCCCGCACCCAGGCGCTGGCCGGCTTCAAGAGCGGCGATCTGCGCGCCCTGGTGGCCACCGACATCGCCGCGCGCGGCATCGACATCGACGACCTGCCGCACGTGGTGAACTACGAAATCCCCAACGTGCCGGAAGACTACGTGCACCGCATCGGCCGCACCGGCCGGGCGGGCAAGGAAGGCCAGGCCGTCAGCCTGGTCTGCCTGGACGAGGAAGGCTTCATGCAGGAGATCGAGCGCTTCACCAAGCAGCAGATCCCGTCGGTGCTGGTGGAAGGCTTCGGCCCCGAGGCCGGCGAGCGCGCCGAGCCGATCGCCATGGGCCGCCAGGTGCTGTGGGGCGGCGCCGGCCGCATGCCCCCGCGCGAAGTGATGAACGCCGCGGCCAAGGCCGCGCGCGGCGAGATGCTGCAGCGCATCCGCGAGAACAAGGCCACGCAGGGCGAAGGCGGCGGCAGGAACAAGCCGCGCGGTGGCGGCGCAGATGCGCAGCAGCAGCCGCGCGGCCAGGGCCCCAGGCGCGACGGCCAGGGCGCCGCACGCAGCGGCAACGGCCAGCCGGCACAAGGCCAGGCACGCCCGCCGCGCGGCGGCGCGGGCCGCGGCGGCAACAGCCAGCAGGCGAACAACGGTGGCGGCTACGGCAACCAGGGCAGCAACAGCCAGCAGCAGCGTCCGCCGCGTCCGGCGAACACCGGCCGCGACGACGACACGCAGCCGCGCCAGGGTGCGCATGAAAGCCGCAGCCCGTTCGTGGTGCGCGACGTGGCGCAGCGCCACACCGACGGCCAGCCCGACCCCTTGCGTACCAGCGTGGAAACGCTGTCGCGCGGCCGCCGTGGTGGTGGTGGCGGCGGTGGTGGTGGTGGCCGCGGCGGCAGCCGCTCGGGCGGCGGCGGTGGCGGCGGCTACGGCGGCCGCAGCGGCGCCCCGGCCAAGACCTACGGGCGCTGAGCGTCCGCGCCATGGCCGCCACGAACCGAACCGTTCTGGTGGCCGGCGCCACCGGCCTGGTGGGCCGCGAGATCCTGCAGCGCCTGCTGGCCGATGACACGGTCGCGGCGGTCCACGCGCTGGGCCGCCGCGCATCCGGCCTGCAGCACGCAAGACTGCAGACCCATGTCGTCGATTTCGCCGCGCTGCCCGTGCTGCCGGCCTGCGACGAGGTCTACCTCGCGCTCGGCACCACCATCAAGGTGGCGGGCAGCCAGGCGGCGTTCCGCGCCGTCGATTTCGATGCCAACGTGAACGTCGCGCGCACCGCCTTCGCGGCCGGTGCGCAGCGGCTCGGCCTGGTCAGCGCCATGGGCGCGGATGCGCGCTCGTCGATCTTCTACAACCGCGTCAAGGGCGAGACCGAGGACGCGATCGCCGCCATCGGCTACGCGGGCTTCGTGGCCGCGCGGCCGTCGTTCCTGGTCGGCGACCGCACGCTGCTCGGGCAGCCGGTGCGCCCGGGCGAAGGCCTGGCGCTGCGCATCAGCACCGTGCTGCGCCCGCTCATTCCGGCCAACCTGCGTTCGATCCGCGCGGCGGCGGTCGCACAGGCCCTGCTGGCGAACGTGCCGGCGGCAAGCGGCAGGCGCGTGCTGCTGTCGGCCGCGATGCAGCCGAAGTCCTAACCTTCAGCGGCTGACGCGCACCACCGCGTCCTTGCGCTTCGGCAGGTCGGGCAGCAGCTCGATGCCCAGCCCGGGCTTGCCGTTCAGCAAAATCATGCCATCCGCCACGGTCGGCAGCTCGGTCACCAGTTCCTTGTACCAGCCGGTGTAGAAGGCGCGCACGCTTTCCTGGATCAGCGCGTTCGGCGCGTGCAGCGACAGGTGCGTGGACGCGGTCCACACCACCGGGCCGGTGCAGTCGTGCGGCGCCACCGGCAGCTGCCAGGCGTCGGCCATGGCGGCGATCTTGCGCGCCTCGGTGAGGCCGCCGCACCAGCTCAGGTCCAGCATCGCCACGCCGGCCACGCCGGTCTGCAGGTAGTCCTTGAAGCCCCACTTGTAGCTGAGCGTCTCGCTGGCGCAGACCATGGCCTCGCAATCCACGGCGTACTGCTTCAGCAGGTCCAGGCTGTCGATGCGGATCGGGTCCTCGTGCCAGAAGGTATCGAACGGTTTGAGTGCGCGCGCGATCCTGCGCGCCATCGGCAAGCGCCACAGGCTGTGGAACTCCACCATGATGTCCATGCGCGATCCCACCGCGTCGCGGATCTTGGCGAAGGGCTGCAGCGCGGCGTCGAGGTCTTCGTTGCTGATGTACTGGCCGTGGCTGCGTTCGGCCGCCATGTCGAACGGCCAGATCTTCATCGCCGTGACGCCTTCGGACAGCAGCGACTGCGCGAGTTCGTCGGCGTGGTGCAGGAAGCCCTGCAGGTCCTCGTACGGGCCGCTCGCGTTGCCGACGCCCCAGTTCGACGAGGTCTGGTTGGCGTTGCCGCGGATGTACTGGTAGCCGGCGCAGGTGTTGTAGATGCGGATGCTGTCGCGGCTGGCGCCGCCCAGCGCGGTGTGCACCGGCATGCCGGCGGCCTTGCCGAAGATGTCCCACAGCGCGATGTCCACCGCCGAATTGCCGCGCGTCTCCACGCCCGAGCCGCGCCAGCCCAGGTAGCCGGTCAGGTCGCGGTTGCGCGCCTCGATGGCCAGCGCGTCCTGTCCCAGCAGGCGCGGCGCCGCCCATTCGTGCAGGTAGGCCTCGACTGCCTCGGCACCCATGAAGGTCTCGCCCAGGCCGACCAGCCCTTCGTCGGTGTGCAGCCGCACCCAGAGGATGTTGGGGAATTCGCCCAGGCGGACGGTTTCGAGCTGGGTGATCTTCATTCACAAGGAGCCGGTGGCCGCCAGGCCATCCGGCTTATCCCCCGTTTAACCGCCGCGGGCCTTCTTCAGCGCATCCAGCACCACGTTCACCGCCTCCGAACCGATGGTCGGCACGTTCTTCTCGTAGACCGGCTTGACCTTCTCGAACATGCGGCGCTGTTCGGGCTGGCTGATTTCGTTGACCTGCATGCCCTTGGTCTTCAGGCTGGCCAGCGACTTGGCGTTGAGGTCGCGGTTGGCCGCACGCTCGACCTTCTGGCCTTCCATCGCCGCTTCGCGCAGCACCGCCTGCTCCTGCGGGTTGAGCGTGTCCCACAGCTTCTTGCTGTAGAGGATCAGGAACGGCGTGTAGGCGTGGCGCGTCACCGACAGGTACTTCTGCACCTCGTTGAACTTGGAGGTCTCGATGGTGACGAAGGGGTTCTCCTGGCCGTCGATGGTCTTGGTCTCCAGCGCGGTGAACACCTCGCCGAAGGCCATCGGCACGGCGTTCGTGCCCAGCGTCTTGAAGGTGTCCAGGAAGATGTTGTTCTGCATCACCCGGACCTTCACGCCCTGGAAGTCCTCGACCTTGTTGACCGGGTGCTTGCTGTTGGTCAGGTTGCGGAAACCGTTCTCCCAGTACGCCAGGTTCACCACGCCGGCTTCTTCCAGCTTCTTGTTGAAGTACTGGCCGGCCGGGCCGTCGAGCACGGCGTCGGCTTCCTTTTCGTTGGCGAACAGGAACGGCAGGTCGAACACGCCCAGTTCCTTCACGATGCCCACCAGCGGCGAGGAGGAGGTGCACACCATCTCCTGCGTGCCGGCGCGCAGCGCCTGCGTGGCCTGCAGGTCGCCGCCGGCGGCGCCACCCCAGAACGCGACGATCTTCATCTTGCCGCCGGTCTTGGCGGCCAGCACTTCCTGCATCTTCTTCACGCCCAGGCCCACCGGGTGGTCCTCGTTCACGCCGTTGGTGAACTTGATGGTGCGCTCGGCGAATTGCGCGAAGGCGGGCGCGGCGGCGAGCAGCGCGCCGGCAACCAGCGTCACGAGGGTGCGTCGCTTGAACATGGCTTTGTCTCCTTGGTTGATGTCGACGGGGTTGGAATCGGAATCGTGGCGGCTCAATGCATCCACCACTTCAGCGGCACCGTGACGATCTCCGGCACGAATACCAGGGCGAACAGCACGATGAGCTCGGCGATGAGGAAAGGCATCACGCCCTTGAAGGAATCGTCCATGCTGATGCGGGCCACGCCGCACACCACGTTGAGCACGGTGCCCACCGGCGGCGTGATCAGCCCGATGGCGTTGTTCATGATGAACAGCACGCCGAAGTAGACCGGGTCGATGCCGGCCTTCAGCACCACCGGCATCAGCACCGGCGTGAGGATCAGCACCGTGGGCGCGAAGTCCAGCGCGGTGCCGACGACGACGATCAGGATCATCATCATGAACATCAGCAGCGTCTTGTTGCCCATGAAGGGCTCCAGCAGGCTCACGATCTCGGCGGGGATGTTGGCCACCGTGATCAGCCAGGCGCTGACCATGGCCGCGGCCACCAGGAACATCACCACGGCCGTGGTCTTGCCGGCGGCCAGCACCAGCTTGTACAGCGCGGACAGCTTCAGCTCGCGGTAGACGAACATGCCGACCGTGAAGCTGTAGACGGCGGCCACCACGGCCGCTTCGGTCGGCGTGAACACGCCGGCCTTCATGCCGCCCAGGATGATCACCGGCAGCGCCAGCGCCAGGCTGCCGCGCCCGGTTTCGCGCAGGCGCTCGGCCATCGGCACGCGCGGCGCCGGCTTCACGTTCTCGCGCTTGGCCACCCACCACCAGGCGATGCCGATGGCGATGCCCATCAGCACGCCGGGCACGATGCCGGCCAGGAACAGCTTGGTGATCGAGACGTTGGCGGCGACGCCGAAGATGATGAAGCCGATCGACGGCGGAATCACCGGCGCGATGATGCCGCCGGCGGCGATCAGGCCGGCCGAGCGGTGCAGGTCGTAGCCGGCGCGCTTCATCATCGGGATCAGCAGCGCGGCCAGCGCCGCCGTGTCCGCCACCGCCGAACCCGACAGCGAGGCCATGATGATGGCCGCGATCACCGCCACGAAGCCCAGGCCGCCGCGGAAATGCCCGACCCAGGCCATCGCCAGGTTGACGATGCGGCGCGACAGGCCGCCGGCGTTCATGAACTCGCCGGCCAGCAGGAAGAAGGGCACGGCCAGCAGCGGGAAGTTGTCGGCGCCGTCGACGAAGCGCTGCGCGATGATCTGGCTGTCGAACGCCGGCAGGCCGCCGGTCATGGCCATCAGGCCCATCAGCGCCACGCCGCAGACCAGCAGCGCGTAGGCGATGGGCATGCCGAGCGCCATCGCGCCCAGCAGGCTGAAGATGAAGGTGGCGACGGTCATACCTTCACCTCGCGCAGCTGCTCTTCGGCTTCCTTCAAGCCTTCGGCCTCCACCACCTGGACCAGCTGCTCTTCGCTCAGCTGCCCGGTGAACAGCAGCCACAGCTTGTGGATGTTGATGATGCCGATCACCACCGACACCACGTAGCCGATGCCGTAGACCCAGATCATCGAGATGCCGACCACCGGCGAGATGTTGGTCACCTGCAGTTCGTGCATGCGCCAGGTGCCCAGCAGGAACAGCGCATTGCAGAACAGCATGAGCGACTCGGACAGGAAGAAGCAGATCTTCTTGCCAAGAAGCGGCAGGTGCTTGACCAGCGTGTCCACGCCCAGGTGGCCGCCTTCGCGCATGGCCACCATGGCGCCGATGTAGGTGAGCCAGATGAAGAAGTAGCGCGACATCTCGTCGGACACGGTGATGCCCGAATTGAAGCCGTAGCGCAGCACCACGTTGCCGAACACCATGATGACCATGGCCACCATGGCCACCACCACCAGCAGTTCGAGGAATTTGAAGAACAGGTCGATCGCGCGCTTCATGCGTGTGTTGTCGTCGTTGCGTTGTGTCGCTGTTTTCAGGCGGCCGCGCGCAGCAGCGGCGCCGGCATGTCCAGCTTGGGCAGGCGCCGGCGCGAGCCGAGCACCAGCTCGATGTCGTCGCGCGCGCCGTCGACCAGCACCTGGATCGCCTTCTCCGCCGCGGCGGGGTCGCGCGCGGCCACCGCGTCCAGCACCGCGCGGTGCAGCGGCAGGGAATTCTTGGCGCCGTCCGGGCGCGTGGTGGAGATCTCGAAGCTGGTGCGCAGCAGCGGCGACAGCGCCTTGCTCATCTGCACGACCATGCGGTTGTGGCTGGCGCGCAGCAGGCCGCGGTGGAAGCGCAGGTCGGGCGTGACGTAGTCGCCGCCCTCCTCCACCGCCTTCTTCATGCCGGCGAACGCGGTGGCGATTTCCGCGATGTCGGCCGCCGTGGCGCGCTCGGCCGCCATGCGCACCGCCGCCGGCTCCATCACGCGGCGCAGCTCCTGCAGGTCACGCAGGAATTCGCGGCTGAAACCGGCCTGCGCCTGCCAGCCGATGACGTCGGGATCGAACCAGTTCCACTGCTCTTCCGGCAGCACGCGGGTGCCGACCTTCGGGCCGGTGGACACCAGGCCCTTGGCGACCAGCGACTTCACCGCTTCGCGCACCACAGTGCGGCTGACGCCGAGCTCCTCGCACAGCAGCGGCTCGGCCGGCATGCCGCTGCCGGCGGCGTAGCGCCCCGCGACGATGGCCGCGCCGAGGTGGTCCACCGTGTTGCCGTGCACGTTCTTGATCGTCATGGTTTGCCCGAATCGCGGTCGGCAATGGTATGACGATAAGATGATTGCACTTTCAGGACTAACCCTTATGAATTCGCCCAAGAAAAAAGCACCGTCCGAATTGCGCTCACAACAATGGTTCGGCCGCCAGGATCGCGACGGCTTCGCCTACCGCAGCTGGGTCAAGGGCAAGGGCGTGCCGCACGACCAGTTCGACGGCCGGCCGGTCATCGGCATCTGCAACACCTTCAGCGAACTCACGCCCTGCAACTCGCATTTCCGCACGCTGGCCGAGCAGGTCAAGATCGGCGTCTACGAAGCCGGCGGCTTCCCGCTGGAATTTCCCGTCATGTCGCTGGGCGAGACGCTGCTGCGGCCCACCGCCATGCTGTACCGCAACCTGGCCAGCATGGACGTGGAGGAATCGATCCGCGGCAACCCGATCGACGGCGTGGTGCTGCTCATGGGCTGCGACAAGACCACGCCCTCGCTGCTGATGGGTGCGTCCAGCGTGGACCTGCCGACCATCGGCGTCTCGGGTGGGCCGATGCTCTCGGGCAAGTGGCGCGGCCAGGAACTGGGCTCGGGCACCGGCGTGTGGAGCATGAGCGAGCAGGTGCGCGCCGGCACGCTCAAGCTGCAGGACTTCTTCGAGGCCGAGAGCTGCATGCACCGCAGCCACGGCCACTGCATGACCATGGGCACGGCCAGCACCATGGCCAGCATGGTGGAAGCACTGGGCGTCGGCCTGCCCGGCAACGCCGCCTACCCCGCGGTGGACGGCCGGCGCAACGTGCTGGCGCGCATGGCGGGACGGCGCATCGTGGACATGGTGCACGCCGACCAGAAGCTCTCCAGCATCCTCACGCGCCAGGCGTTCGAGAACGCCATCAAGACGCTGGCCGCCATCGGCGGCTCGACCAACGCGGTGATCCACCTGATCGCGGTGGCGCGGCGCATCGGCGTGGAACTCGCCATCGACGACTTCGACCGCCTGGGCAGCGAGATGCCCTGCCTGCTGAACCTGCAGCCTTCCGGCAAGCACCTGATGGAAGACTTCTGCTATGCGGGCGGCCTGCCGGTGGTGATGAAGGAGATCGCTTCGCACCTGCACCTGGACGCGGTGACCGCCAACGGCCAGACCATCGGCCAGAACATCGCCGACGCGCAGAACTACAACACCGAGGTGATCCAGCCGCTGGCCACGCCGTTCAAGGACAAGGCCGGCATCGCCGTGCTGCGCGGCAACCTGGCGCCGCGCGGCGCGGTGATCAAGCCGAGCGCCGCCACGCCGGAACTGATGGTGCACACCGGCCGCGCCGTGGTGTTCGAAGACGCCGACGATTTCCACCGGCGCATCGACGACGAGGACCTGGACATCGACGAGACCTGCGTCATGGTGCTGAAGAATTGCGGCCCCAAGGGCTACCCCGGCATGGCCGAGGTCGGCAACATGCCGCTGCCGCCGAAGATCCTGCGCCGCGGCATCACCGACATGGTGCGCATCAGCGACGCGCGCATGAGCGGCACGGCCTACGGCACGGTGGTGCTGCACACGGCGCCCGAGGCCGCGGCCGGCGGCCCGCTGGCGCTGGTGAAGAACGGCGACATGGTCGAGCTGGACGTGCCCAAGCGCAGGATCCACCTGCACGTGAGCGACGAGGAGCTGGCGCGCCGCCGCGCCGAGTGGGTGGCGCCCAAGCCGCCGATGGATTCGGGCTACTGGAAGCTGTACGTCGACCACGTGCTGCAAGCCGACGAAGGCGTGGACCTGGACTTCCTGGTCGGCAAGCGTGGCAGTGCGGTGCCGAGGGACAATCACTGATCTTTCATGGATCGGGGAGCGCGCTTGAAGCGTTTCGACATCGCCGCGCTCGGCGAGGGCATGGTCGAGTTCAACCAGACCCGGCCGGGCGAGCCGCAGTACCTGCAGGGCTTCGGCGGCGACACCAGCAACGCGGCCATCGCCGCCGCGCGCGCCGGTGCGCGCACGGCGTACCTGAGCCGCATCGGCGACGACGTGTTCGGCCGCGACCTGCTGGCGCTGTGGAACGCGGAAGGCGTGGATGTCTCCGGTGTGGAGACCGATGCGCAGGCGCCCACCGGGCTCTACTTCGTCAACCACGGCCCGGCGGGCCACGAGTTCACCTACCGCCGCGCCGGCTCGGCCGCCGCCCGCATGTCGGCGCGCTGGCTGCGCAACGGCGCCGCCGGCCAGCTGGTGCGCGATGCGCGCATCCTGCACGTCTCGGGCATCTCGCTGGCGATCTCGCGCGAGGCGCGCGAGGCGGTGTTCGCCGCGATGGCGATCGCGCGCGAGAACGGCACGCTGATCTCCTTCGACGCCAACCTGCGGCTCAAGCTGTGGACGCTGGAGGAGGCACGCCCGGCCATGGAACAGGCCATCGCCATGGCCGACATCTTCCTGCCCAGCCTGGACGAGATCGCCGTGCTCACCGGCCTGCAGGATCCGCAGGCGGTGATCGCCTGGGGCCATGCGCGCGGCGCGCGCACCATCGTGCTCAAGCTGGGCGAGCGCGGCAGCATCGTCAGCGACGGCGCCCGCATGCAGGCGCTGGCGCCGCTGCAGGTGGAGGCGGTGGATGCCACCGGCGCCGGCGACTGTTTCGCCGGCAACTTCCTGGCGCGGCTGGCGGCCGGCGACTCCGTGTTCGACGCTGCGCGCTATGCCAATGCCGCCGCCGCGCTGGCGGTGCAAGGCTGGGGCGCGGTCGCGCCGCTGCCGCGGCCCGAGCAGGTGCGGGCCGTTCTGTGAGTGCATGACATGAGTGCATGGACATGAGCACGCTGGTCGCCGTCGACTGGGGCACTTCGTCGCTGCGCGCGGCGCTGCTCGGACCCGGGGGCGAGGTGCTGCAGGAGCGCAGTGCGCCGCGCGGCATCATGGCCGTGCCGGCCGGCGGCTTCCGCGCCGTGTTCGATGAGCTGTGCGGCGACTGGATGCGCGAAGCGCAGCGCGCCCTCATCTGCGGCATGGCCGGCAGCCGGCAGGGCTGGCAGGAAGCGCCGTATTGCGCCTGCCCCGCCGGACTGGATGCGCTGGCGCGCAGCCTGGCGTGGATCGCGCCGCAGCGCATCGCCATCGTGCCGGGCCTCAGCTGCGAGCGCGACGGCGTGCCCGACGTGATGCGCGGCGAGGAGACCCAGGTGCTGGGCGCGCTGAGGCTGCTGGGCATCGGCGGCGACGCGACGCTGGTGCTGCCCGGCACGCACAGCAAGTGGGTGCGTGCCGAGCAGGGCCGCATCGCGGCGTTCTCCACTTTCATGACGGGCGAGTTCTACGCGCTGCTGCGCAAGCACTCGCTGCTGGCGCGCACCATGCTGGCCGACGACGGCGTACTGCACGAAGATGCGTTCCGCCGCGGCGTCGCCCATGCGCGCAATTGCGGCAACCTGCTGAATGCCGCGTTCAGCGCGCGCACGCTGGCGCTGTTCGAGCGCATCGATGCCGCCGCGCTGCCCAGTTACCTCTCGGGCCTGGTGATCGGCGAGGAGCTGCGCAGCCAGGTGCGCCAGGGCGATGCGCCTCTGGTGCTGGTCGGTGCGCCGGCCCTCACGCAGCGCTACGCACTCGCGCTCGACGCATGGGGCGTTGCGGCGCGCAGCGTCGGAACCGAAGCCACCTGGGCCGGCCTGCGCGCCATTGCCGATACGCTGGAGTGAACACATGAATCCCGCCGAACGCTTTGCGGACCTGCTCGCGCAATGCCCCCTGGTCGCCATCCTGCGCGGGCTCACGCCGCAGGACGCCGATGCCGCGGGCGATGCCTTGTGCGAGGCCGGCTTCCGCCTGATCGAGGTGCCGCTCAATTCGCCCGAGCCGCTGCAAAGCATCCGGCGGCTGTCGCGGTTGAACGGCGCGGCGCTGGTCGGCGCCGGCACCGTGCTGACCGCGCGCCAGGTGGATGAAGTGCACGACGCCGGCGCGCAGCTGGTGGTCGCACCCAACTTCAACCCCGAGGTGGTGCGGCGCGCCGTGGCGCTGGGCCTGGCCTGCGCGCCCGGCGTGGCGACGCCGACCGAAGCCTTCGCCGCGCTGGATGCCGGCGCCACCGCGCTCAAGCTGTTCCCGGCCGAAGCCATTCCGCCTGCCGCCGTGAAGGCGATGCGCGCGGTGCTGCCGGCATCGGCCTTGCTGCTGCCGGTGGGCGGCATCTCCACCGCCAACCTGCGCAGCTACCTGGAGGCCGGCGCCAATGGCGCGGGCCTGGGCTCGGCGCTGTACCGGCCCGGCATGGCCGTCGACGAATTGCGCGAGCGAGCGCGCGACTTCGTGGCCGCCTGGGCGGGTACGATTCGCGCATGAACAGCACCACCGCCTCCTCTTCCGCTTCTTCCCCCATTTCCTTCGGCCTGGGCGGCCGCGTCTGCATCGTCACCGGCGCGGCGCAGGGCATCGGCGAAGCCTGCGCGCGGCGCTTCGCGCGCGAAGGCGCGCGGGTGGTGGTGTCCGACGTCGACGACGAGCGCGGCCGCGCGGTGGCCGCCGAGCTGGACGGCCTCTACGTGCATTGCGACGTGGGCAACAAGGCCGAGGTCGACACGCTGATGGCGCAGACGTTGCTGAGCCTGGGGCGCATCGACGTGCTGGTGAACAATGCCGGCATCTTCAAGGCATCCGACTTCCTGGACATCACCGAGGCCGACTTCGACGCGGTGCTGCGCGTCAACCTGAAAGGCTCGTTCCTGGCCGGCCAGGCGGCGGCGCGCGCGATGGCGAAGAACGAACCGCGCACCGGCGCCGACGGGCACCCCTCGCGCGGCGCCATCGTCAACATGAGCTCGGTCAACGCCGTGCTCACCATCCCCAGCATCGCCAGCTACAACGTCAGCAAGGGCGGCATCAACCAGCTCACCCGCGTGATGGCGCTGTCGCTGGCCGACCGCGGCATCCGCGTGAACGCGGTGGCGCCCGGCACCATCGCCACCGAGCTGGCGGCCAAGGCCGCGCTGACCAGCGAGGACGCCAAGATGCGCATCATGAGCCGCACGCCGATGAAGCGGCTGGGCGAACCGGGCGAGGTGGCGGACGTGGTGGCGTGGCTGGCGAGCGATGCAGCCAGTTACGTGACGGGGGAGATCGTCGTGGTGGACGGTGGCCGAATGACGCTCAACTACACCGTGCCGGTGTAGCCGCGCCGCTCAGCGGCGGCGCGCGGCGGGCTTGCGTACGGCCGCGGGCGCCTGTGTTTCCATGTAGTCGCGGATGAGCCGGCGGATCACCTGCGACGGCGTCATGTCCTGTGCGCGGCAAAGGTCCTCGAACGCTTTTTTCTTGGAAGGGTCGATCAGGACGGTGAGCCTTGCGGTCTTGAGCTCCATGGGCAAACGGGTTCTGATGTTAATCAGATTGTAATTGTTTTCCGTCCCTGCCCTTTCGGGAGGAGGCTCAGCCGTGGGGTTTCTTCTCCTGCAGGCTGGGCGTGTACTCCACGCCGTGCCTGTTCAGATACTCCTTGATCAGCTGCCGGACCACCTGCGAGGCGGTGATGTCCTGGGCGGCGCACAACTCTTCGAAAGCCTTCTTCTTGTCGGGATCGATCAAGACAGTCAAGCGGGCTGGTCTCTCTTCCATTCAATGGCCTGTGCAGTTCTAAACATGATAATACTGTGCACCTGTCATGTGCTTCCAATGGTAGTGCTTTTACATCGGTCCCGGCCGGACGCCGCGCCGCCGCGCATGCGCTTGCCGCTGAGGCTTGTGTCGGCCGAATTCATCAGCCGAGCTACCGCCCAGCCATGTGCATTTACTGCAAATTGCAGACGCGGCACAAGCAAACTACATTTGCGTTTTCGCCCTGCTCAGCCGCACCCATGCCCTCCCTGTTGCTCCTGCTGGTCTTCGGCGCCGCCGCATTGGGCGCGCTGGCCGCGCTCGCGGTGTGGGCGCTGCGCAGGCGCAACGCTGGCCGCGCCGCCGCCGGGCGCTCGCTGTGCGGACTGCTGGACAGCTACCTGGACGGCATGGCGCAGCAGCAGGCCGGCGCGTTCGACGCCGAGGCGCAGTGGGCCAGGCTGGAGCAGGCGCGTGCGGTCCAGCGCGCGCATTTCCCCGAACTGTTCGCCGAGATGATGGAAGTCTCGAAAACGCATGGCGAGGTGACCGAGCTGCTGCTGCGCGGCCACATGGAGCGGCATGGCGCACCGACCAACTGGAGCGCGCTGGAGGCGCCGGAGCAGCTGGCGGCGGCGCACGCGCGCGTGGCCGCCACCGTGCGCCTGCTGCAGGCGCGCTGCCGTACCCTGGCCGGCGTCAGGCCCGATCCGCGCGAGCGCTGAGCCGCGGCGCGGCTGTGGGCACAATCGCCGTTTCACAACGACGACGGAGCGGCATGCCGATGGCGCAAGAAGACAAGCAGGACCCGTTGGCAGCCTGGCTGGCCCAGGAGCGCGAGGTGCTGGAGCGGGTGAACGCCGGCGTCGGCTGCGGCGTATCGCGCCCCGACCAGGTCGCGGGCATGAGCGGGCTGCAGATGATGCAGGCCTGCCTGCGCGGCGAACTGCCGTATCCGCCGATCGCGCGCACGCTGGATTTCCAGTTGCTGGAAGTGGACGCTGGCCGCGCGCTGTTCCAGGGCACGCCGGGCAGCGCCCACCTCAATCCCATGGGCGGCATCCACGGCGGCTGGTACGCCACCCTGCTCGATTCGGCCATGGGCTGCGCGGTGCACACCATGATGCCGCAGGGCCGCGCCTACACCACGGCGGAACTGAGCGTGAACCTGGTGAAGGCCATCGGCCCCAAGGTGCAGCGCGTGCGCGCCGAGGGACGGGTGATCCACTGCGGCCGCCAGCTCGCCACGGCCGAAGCCAAGCTGTACGGCGCCGACGGCACCCTGTACGCGCACGGCACGACGACCTGCCTGGTGTTCGAGCTGCGCGCCTGAGGGCGGCGGTTCAGGACGGCTGCCGCGCGAAGCTCGCCGTGCAGGCGCGCAGCTCGCGCCGGCGCGCCGAGCCCGTGTTGCCTTCCAGCTTGCCCTGCATGGTGTAGCGGTAGGGACTGCCCTGGGCCATGCGGCCGAAGGTGTGTTCCGATTTGCCGCTGATGCCCTCGGCCCGGAGTTCCAGCGTGCCGTCCGGCGCCACCGTGCCGGTGAGCGCCATCGAACCGGGCGCGCCGCGGCTGCCGTACTGCCCCTTCAGCTGCCCGCCCGCGATCTCGGCGGGGAACTGGAAGTCGTAGCCCTTGACGAAGGCGTCGCGCTCTTTCACGTCGTCGCAAACCAGCGTGACGGACCAGCGGCCGTCGTAGGCGGCCGCTGCCGCCGGCTGCGGCGCCTGGGCCAGCGCGCCATGGCAGGCGAGCAGCAGGGCCAGCGGCGCGAGGAGGTGGTGGATGGTCGTCATGCGTCGCCTTCCCGCCTTGCGGCATCTGCCGTTCCGTGCCGCGCCAGCCGCCTGCGGGCGGCGCCGAGCAGGACGCGCGAATAGAGCTTGTGGAACCCGAGCAGCGCATGGAACGCCGTGCCCATTTCCGGCTTGCCGGTCTTGCGGCGCACCACCGGCACGACCGCCGAGCCGAAGTACAGCCGCGTGCCGTCACCTGCAGGCTCCACCATCAGCCAAGATTTGGTGCGGCCGCTGAAGTCGCCCAGCAGCAGCTGGCTGGCGTCGCGCGCCTCCACCGTCCAGGCCGCGAAGCTGCCGGATTCGCCGCATGCGAGCTGCCCGGCCTGCGCGTCGGTCGAGGGCCGCGCGACGAAGCGCCCCAGCAGCCAGCGCTCGATCTTGAACACCGCCGTGGTGTAGAACGCCTCGACGAACTCGCGCTGCGACACCGCGCGCGGCAGCTGCGTGACGTAGCAGTCGAGATAGGCGCCTGGCACGCCGTGGCGCGCCAGCAGCGCGCCGGCGGGCAGCGGGCACGGACCGATGGCCGACGTCTTCGAAGCGTGATGTTCCAAGCGGCCGACTTTACCGCGCCGCCACCCGCACCAGGATCCGCAGCGCCTCGGCCACGCTCCAGGCCTGCGCGATGCAGCCCCGGGGCGTGTACGGCTCCTCGGCGTCGAAGATCTCGCTGATCGAGCCGATGCAGGCCTGCCGCAGGTGCGCCGCCAGCCCGTCGACCAGCCGGCGCACGCCTTGCGTGTCGTCCGGGTGCACCTTCAGCCAGGCATCGGCGAACGGCCCGGCCAGCCAGCCCCACACCGTGCCCTGGTGGTAGGCGGCGTCGCGCGCGCGCAGGTCGCCGTCGTAGCGCGGCTTGTAGTCGGCATGGCCCGGCGCCAGCGAGCGCAGGCCCACGGGAGTGACCAGCAGGCGCGCCGCCGTGTCCACCACGCTGCGCCAGCGCGACGCGTCCAGCACCGGGTGCGGCAGCGCCACGGCCAGCAGCATGTTGGGGCGGATCGCCGCGTCGTCGCCCTGCTCGCCGTCCACCACGTCGAACAGGCATTGCGTGCGCTCGTTCCAGAAGCGCGCGTTGAAGCTCTCGCGCAGGCGCTGCGCGTGCCGCGCCATCTCCTCGGCACGGTCGGCGTCGCCGTGCTCGCGCAGCCAGCGCTCCATCAGCACCAGCGCGTTGTGGAACAGCGCGTTCAGCTCCACCGCCTTGCCGCGCCGCGGCGTCACCACCCAGCCGTCGACCTTGGCGTCCATCCAGGTCAGCTGGTAGCCCTCGGCGCCCTGGCGCAGCAGGCCGTCGCGCGGGTCCACGCCGATGCCGAAGCGCGTGCCGCGCAGGTGGTGCTCGATGATGGACACGAAGGTCGGCAGCGCGTGCCGCAGGGTCAGCCGGTCGCCGGTGGCGGCCACGTAGCGGTCCATCGCATGGAAGAACCACAGCGTGGCGTCGGCCGTGTGGTACAGGCCTTCGTGCTGGCCTTCGGGGAACATGTTGGGGATCAGGCCGTCGCGCACGTAGTGCAGGAAGGTGCGCAGGATGTAGCCGGCTTCCGCGTGGCGCCCGGTCGTGAGCGTCAGGCCTTCCAGGCTGATCATGGTGTCGCGGCCCCAGTCGGTGAACCAGTGGTAGCCGGCGATCACCGTGCGCGCGTCGTCGCCCTCGGCACGCGCGCGCGCCGCGTCGGCCTGGCGGCTGACGGGCGTGATGATGAACTGGTCGGCCGCCAGCACCAGCTGCGCGCCGATGCCGCGGCCGAGCGCCGGATGCGCCTGCGCCAGCAGCCGCTCGCGCCGCCCGAGCTCGGCCTGCCAGGCCTGCCGCGGCGCCAGCGCATGGATGGTGTCCCAGGCCTCGGTCGAGGCGACCAGCGTGCACTCCTCGCCGGGCCGCAGCTCCATCTCGATGCGCCCGGGGCTCCACACCGGCCCGCCGTCGCGGTAGCCGCGGGCCGATTCGATGCGGTAGAAGAAGTCGCTCGCCCGGCCGCCGTCCAGCACGAACTCCGGGTCGCGGCCGTGCATCAGCAGGCGCAAGGGCGGCAGCTGCGGGTCGTCCAGCGCGCGGACCTCGTAGTGGCCGCCGCTCGCTTCCACCCGGTAGTCGCGCAGCGGCTGCGCCACGTCGGCCTCGTGCGCGCGGAAGTTCAGGCGCGGCCGCAGGGTCAGGCGCGCGCCGTGGCGGCCCTCGACCATGCGGTAGTTCACGTGCGCGGTGTTCTGGCCGTAGGGCAGCAGCACGCGCTTTTCCAGCACGGTGCCGCCGACCTGGAAGCGCCACACCGGCAGCCCCGATTCCAGCCGGAATTCGCTCAGGATCTCCGGCATGTCCTGCCGCGTCTGCGCCTGCTCCTCGCCGGTCAGCCGCACGCTGCGGCCGTCGGCCAGCAGCAGCGATTCCGCCAGGTGGCTCAGCATCACGGTGCGGCCCAGCGGCGCCGGCAGCGCGGCCACCAGCAAGCCGTGGTAGCGGCGCGTGCACACGCCGGCCACCGAGCCCGAGGCATAGCCGCCCAGGCCGTTGGTGACCAGCCATTCGCGCGACAGCAGGTGCTCGGGCGCTTCGCTCTCGCCCGGCCAGGGGATCGCATCCAGCGCGCGGTCAGGCATCGGTCTCGTCCTCCTTGGAGGGTTGGCCCGGCGCCAGCACCGCCAGCGCATGCGGCGGCAGGCTCCAGGAATGCTCGCCGTCCGGTTCTTTCATGCCGTTGCCGCCGTACTGCGGGTCTTCGCTGTGCCACGACAGCATCCAACGCAGGCCCTCGGGCGGCGCCAGCAGCGGCTCGGGCATGGGCCGCAGCGGCAGCGTGGCGCCCAGGTTGACGACGACCAGGCGGTCGTCCTCGCCGCGGTCGCCCAGGTAGCGCAGCACGAAGGCCTCGGGCCCCAGCACCGCGCCGTGCACGCGGCTGCCGTCCTGCGCGGCGAACACGCGCTCGCTTTTGCGCAGGCGCAGCAGGTCGCGGTGCAGGCGCAGCACCTCGGCGTGGCGGCCGTGCGCGCGCTCGCCGTGGTCGAGCCTGCAGCGCTCGAAGGTGGCGGGGTCGCTGGGCACCGGCAGCAGCGCGCGGCCCTGCGGGTTGTCCACGTTCTGGAACTGCGCCAGGAAATCGGCGCGGCCCTTGCCCACCAGCGCATCGAGCGCGTCGCCGTGCCGCGCGAAGTACAGGAACGGCGACGAAGCCGCGAACTCCTGCCCCTGGAAAAACAGCGGCGTGCCCGGCGCCAGCAGCCACAGCGCCGTCAGCGCGCGCAGGCGCCCGGGCGCGGCGAGTTCATGCATGCGCTGGCCGCGCGCGCTGTTGGCCACCTGGTCGTGGTTCTGCAGGAAGGTGATGAAGGCGCGCGACGGCAGGTCCAGCGCCGGCTGGCCGCGCCGCTTGTCCTGCCAGGCATAGAACTGGCCCTGGTACAGGAAGCCCCATTTCACTGCGGAGATCAGCTCCTGCGGCGTGCCGCGCGTTTCGCTGTAGTAGGCGTCGGCGAAGCCGGTGGCCGCGGCCGTGGCGCTGTGGTGGAAATCGTCGTTCCACAGCGCGTCCAGCCCGAAGCCGCCCTGCGCCGGCGGACGCGCGAGCTGGGCGTGCTGCGGCTCGTTCTCCGCCGTCAGGAACACCGCCCTGCGGCCGGCAGCCTTGCGCGCGCGCTGCACCATCTCGGCGATCACGTGCGAACTGCCGCTGTCGAACATGCATTGCGTGGCGTCGAGGCGCAGCCCGTCGAAGTGGAACTCGTCGATCCAGTAGCCGGCGTTGGCGATGAAGAACTCGCGCACCGGCGCGCTGTCCGCGCCGTCGAAGTCGATCGACTCGCCCCATTCGTTGGCGTTCCTGCTGCTGGTGTAGCCGGACGAGAAGCGCGCCAGGTAGTTGCCGCTGGGACCGAAGTGGTTGTAGACCACGTCCAGGATCACGCCCAGGCCCGCCGCGTGCGCGCGGTCGACGAAGCGCCGCAGGTCGTCCGGCCGGCCGTACAGGCGCGTCGGCGCGAACAGGTCGACGCCGTCGTAGCCCCAGCCGAACGGGCCGTTGAATTCGTTCACCGGCATCAGCTCGATGCAGGTGATGCCCAAGTCCTTGAGGTACGCGAAGTGCTCGGCCGCCGCTTCGTAAGTGCCGTCGCGCGTGAAAGTGCCCACGTGCATCTCGTACAGCACCTGGCCTTGCGGGCGCAGGCCGGGCCAGGCGGTGTCGGTCCACTCGAAGGCGCTCGGGTCGACGATTTCCGACGGCCCGTGCGGCCCTTCGGGCTGGAAGCGCGAAGCCGGGTCGGGAAAAGCGTCGCCGCCGTCCAGCCGCAGGCGGTAGCGCATGCCGGACCGCGCGTCGTGGACTTCGCCCGCGAAGTAGCCGTCCTGCTGCGCGGCGAGCGGCCAGGCCTGCCCGTCGATCACCACCTCGACCGCGCGGGCCAGCGGCGCCCATACTCGGAACGCCGTGCCCCGGTCGCCGTTGTATTCGGCGCCGATGGGCAGCCGGCGGCGCGCCGCGGCCGTGCCGGGCTCCGGGCGATGCGATTTGCCGATCCTGTCCTGCTCCACCGTGTCGATGCCTGAAATGCATGACTATCGCGGCCGGCGTGCCACGTGTCCGTAGGCGGTTTTCGTATCATGGCGCGATGCGAATCCTGCACACCATGCTGCGCGTCGGCGACCTCCAGCGCGCCATCGATTTCTACACCCAGGTGCTCGGCATGCAACTGCTGCGCACCACCGAGCGGCCGGAGCAGAAGTACTCGCTGGCCTTCGTCGGCTACGGCACCAACCCGGACCATGCCGAGCTGGAGCTCACCTACAACCACGGCGTGGACAGCTACGAGACGGGCACGGCCTACGGCCACATCGCCATCGCCGTGCCGGACGTCTACGCGGCTTGCGACAGGATCCGCGCGAGCGGCGGCAACATCACGCGCGAGCCGGGGCCGGTCAAAGGCGGCAGCACCGTGATCGCGTTCGTGACGGACCCGGACGGCTACAAGATCGAGCTGATCCAGCGCGAGTGACGGGCTTCTAGCTCAGCGACCTTTTCAATGTCGCTGCCTGCGCGGCAAGCCCGGTGATCCGCGCCCAGTCCCCCGCTTGCACCGCCTCGGCCGGCGTCAGCCAGGAGCCGCCCACGCACACCACGTTGGGCAGCGCCAGCAACTCCGCCGCGTTGGCCGCGTTGACGCCGCCGGTGGGGCAGAACCGCACGTCGGGGAACGGGCCATGCCAGGCCTTCAGCAGCGCCGGGCCGCCGGCCTGCATGGCGGGAAAGAATTTCAGCGCCAGGTAACCGCCCTCCTGCGCCGCCATGATTTCGCTGCCGGTGGCCACGCCCGGCAGCAGCGCCAGGCCCTGGTCGCGGCAGGCCTGGCCGACAGCATGCGTGTAGCCGGGGCTGACGGCGAAGCGCGCGCCCGCATTCGCGGCTGCGCGCGCATCGGCGGCGCTGCGCACCGTGCCGGCGCCCACCACCGCATCCGGCACATCCCGGGCGATGGCTTCCATGCAGGCCAGCGCGGCGGGCGTGCGCAGCGTGATCTCCAGCATGCGGATGCCGCCGGCCACCAGCGCGCGCGCCAGCGGCACGGCGTGCGCCACGGCGTCGAGCACGATCACCGGGATCACCGGCGCGTCGCGCATCACCTCCAGCGCGCTCGGGCGCTCCACCGTCACAGCCATGTGCAAGCCCCCTGTTCCGCCGCCAACGCGTTGCGGCGCATGCCGCCGAACAGCTCGCGGCCGGTGCCGAAGCCGTTGCCGTGTCTCAGTTCCTCCGGCATGGCCGCCGGTTCGCGCGCATTCCATTCGTTCTCGTCGACCAGCGCGGCCAGCGTGCCGACCGCGGAATTCAGCCGCACCCGGTCGCCGTCGCGCAGCCGCGCCAGCGGGCCGCCGGCCGCCGCCTCCGGCGACACGTGGATGGCGGCCGGCACCTTGCCCGAGGCGCCGCTCATGCGGCCGTCGGTCACCAGCGCCACGAAGTAGCCCTTGCCCTGCAGCACGGCCAGCGGCGGCGTGAGCTTGTGCAGCTCGGGCATGCCGTTGGCCTGCGGCCCCTGCCAGCGCACCACGCACACCAGGCCGCGCCCGGCGTCGGCTTCGCAGGCGCGCTCCAGTTCGCCGCTCTGGAAGGCCGCCATCAGCGCGTCCTGGCTGTCGAAGATGCGCGCCGGCGCCTCGATCACGTGCCGGTCCTGCGGCACCGACGACACCTTGATCACCGCGCGGCCGATGTTGCCGGTGAGCAGCCGCAGCCCGCCGGTGGGGCTGAACGGGCTCGTGGCCGGCCGCACCACGCCGTCGTCGCGCGAGGCACCGATGTCCGCCCAGGCCAGGCGCTCGCCGTCCAGCGCGGGTTCGCGCGTGTACTCGCGCAGGCCGCCCTCGCGCACGGTGAGCACGTCCTCGTGCATCAGGCCGGCATCCAGCAGTTCGCGGATCACGTAGCCCGGCCCGCCTGCCGCCTGGAACTGGTTCACGTCGGCCGCGCCGTTGGGGTACACGCGCGCCAGCAGCGGCACCACCGAGGACAGCTTGTCGAAATCGTCCCAGTCCAGCACCATGCCGGCGGCGCGCGCCACCGCCACCCAGTGGATCAGGTGGTTGGTGGAGCCGCCGGTGGCCAGCAGCGCCGCCAGCGCGTTGACGATGCTGCGCTCGTCCACCAGCTGGCCGATCGGCGTGAAGCGCTTCGCTTTCACGTTGCCGAGCACGGTGCGCACCGCCTCGCGCGTGAGCGCCTCGCGCAGGCCGGTGTGCGGTGGCACGAAGGCCGCGCCCGGCACGTGCAGGCCCATCGCCTCCATCAGCATCTGGTTGCTGTTGGCCGTGCCGTAGAAGGTGCAGGTGCCCTGGGTGTGGTAGGCCTTGGACTCGGCCTCCAGCAATTCCGCGCGGCCCACCAGCCCCTGCGCGGCCTGCTCGCGCACCTTGGCTTTCTCGCTGTTCGACAGGCCGCTGGGCATCGGCCCGCCGGGCACGAACACCATCGGCAGATGGCCGAACTGCAGCGCGCCGATCAGCAGGCCCGGCACGATCTTGTCGCAGATGCCCAGCAGCAGCACGCCGTCGAACACGTCGTGGCTCAGGCCGACGGCGGTGGCCATGGCGATCACGTCGCGCGAGAACAGGCTGAGTTCCATGCCCGCGGTGCCCTGCGTCACGCCGTCGCACATGGCCGGCACGCCGGCCGCCACCTGGGCCGTGGCGCCCTGGCGCTGCGCCTCGTCCTTGATGAGTGCGGGGTAGCTGCCGAACGGCGCGTGCGCCGACAGCATGTCGTTGTACGAATTGACGATGGCGATATTCGGCGCGCGCTCGGCCACCACGCGGAACTTGTCGCTGGCGGGCAACGCCGCGAAGGCATGCGCCACGTTGGCGCAACCCATGCGGTCGGCGCCACGGTCGCGCTGGGCGGCCTGGCCCAGGCTTTGCAAGTACGCGCTGCGCGAACCCGCGCTGCGTTCGCGGATGCGGTCGGTCACGGCCGCCACCACTGGATGAAGTCTCATGAACAACGGTCCTCGTCTGACGATGCATGGTACTGCGCCCTCAGTCCCGGTGGGCCGGCGGTTACCATCGCTGATTCATGCGAAACAAAGCCCCGACCCGCTAGAGTTGGGGCCATGACGGAGGCCTTGAAGCCCTTGCGCGACCCGGCGGAGATGCTGGACAAGGTACTGCACGAATGGGGCGGGCACGAGGACCTGTGGGTGTTTGCCTATGGGTCGCTGATCTGGAAACCCGACTTCGACTACGCCGAGCGGCGCCCGGCCATGGTGCACGGCTGGCACCGCGCGCTCAAGATGTGGAGCCGCGTGAACCGCGGCACGCCGGAACGACCGGGCCTGGTGTTCGGCATGCTGTCGGGCGGCTGCTGCCGCGGCATGGTGTTCCGCATCGAGCGGCACGGCGGGCGCGACGCGCTGGCGCGGCTGTGGGCGCGCGAGATGATCAGCGGCGTGTACGACCCCAAATGGCTCACCTGCCACACGGCCCAGGGGCCGGTGTCGGCGCTCGCGTTCACGCTGTCGCGCAAGAGCCCCAACCACACCGGCGAGCTGAGCGAGGAGCAATACCGCGCGATCTTCGCCGAGGCGACCGGCATCTACGGCACCACGCTCGATTACGCCGACCGCACGCTGGAAGAGCTCAAGCGCCTGAACATCCGCGACCGGCGCCTGGAACAGCTGTTGAAGCTGGCGCGGCGCTGAAGCCGGCGCGGCGGGGCTTTGGTCTACAGTGGCGGCTGCAGACACAACAACAGGAGACTCCCATGCAAACGCCCTCCGCCCCTCTTCTTTGCGCCGGCCTGCTGGCCGCGGCCCTGGCGGCCGGCTGCGCCGCCATGTCCGGCGGCCCGGCGGCCGTTGCGAGCCTGCAGCCCACCAAGGGCAGCAGCGTCACCGGCACGGTGCGTTTCGTGCAGACCAGCGGCGGCGTGGCGGTGAGCGGCGAGGTGCGCGGCCTGAAGCCCAATGCCGAGCACGGCTTCCACGTCCACGAGAAGGGCGACTGCTCCAGCGGCGACGGCATGAGCGCCGGCGGCCATTTCAACCCCGGCGGCCAGCCGCACGGCCAGCACGCGCACGGCGCGCACCACGCCGGCGACCTGCAGTCGCTGAAGGCGGATGCTGCCGGTACAGCCAAGTTCAGCTTCACCACGCCGGCCCTGGCGGTCGGCCAGGGCGCGAACGACGTGGTCGGCCGCGGCCTGATCGTCCACCGCGACCCGGACGACTACACCACCCAGCCCACCGGCAACGCCGGCCCGCGCCTGGCCTGCGCGGTCGTCGCGCGCGGCTGAGCGTCAGGTAACGCCGCGCAGGCGCTGCGCGGCCGCGGCCAGGTCCTGCACGGTGTCGATGTCGGTGACGGTGCCGGCATCGTCCAGGTCCAGCCGCAGCGCCCTGCCCCGCGCAACGCGTGGGCGCACCACCGACGCCGCCCCTTCGGCGCCTTGCAGCGCCAGCAGCTCGCCCCGACAAATCGCGCCGAACCCTACCGGGTGGCCGCGCAGGCCCTGGTGGTGCGGCAGCACGACCTCGTGCGTGGCAAGTGCTTCGGCCACGTGCTGCAGCGAGCGCGGATCGATCAGCGGCAGGTCGCCCGGCAGCACCAGCCAGCCCCGCGCATCCTGCGTAGCGCGCACCGCGGCGGCAATGGAGTCGCCCATGCCGGGATGGCCGGCATCTTCCAGGTGCCACGGCAGGCCGCTCGCGCGCACGGCTTCGAGCGTGCGTTCCAGCACTGTCTTGCCATTGAGCAAGGCCTGCAGCTTGGAGCCTTTGCCACCCGAAGCGACGAAACGCTCGCCGCGGCCGGAGGCGAGGACCAGGACGACTGGGGTGGTTTGCATGTTCCGGGGATCGTAGAAGATTCACGCCTGCTTGGGTGGCATCGGGCAGTGGCTGGGGTACCCCAACCACTGCCCTCCACGTTACGTGAGAGCTCTCGGTCTTCCTCCCTCTCCTCTTCGGGGAGAGGGGCGGGGTGAGGGGCGGTCGAACGAGACAGCGACACGTGCGGCCGGCGGTCGGGGTGGGCCAGGCGCAGGGTCCATTCGCGGTCGCTACAGAGGGCGCGCGTCACCACGGTGTTGACGACGTGATCTCCGAGCGACAGGGCAGACGCCCGCGAGCGTGACCCCGGAGCCTGGCCCACCCCGGGCGCCGGCCGCTGCCACCCAAGCAACGAGAGAAACCAAGGAATGCGAGAATTTGCCAAATGAGCAGCACCACCTCGAACCGCATCGCCGACCTGCGCAAAAGCTACGAGCGCGCCGAACTGAGCGAGGACGCTTCCAACGCCGACCCGTTGCAGCAGTTCGACCAGTGGCTCAACGAAGCGATCGCCGGAGAGATCTCCGAACCGAATGCGATGACGCTGGCCACCGTGGCGGGCGACCTGCGGCCCAGCACGCGCATCGTCCTGATCAAGGGCTACGACGCGCGCGGCATCGCCTGGTACACCAACTACGACAGCCGCAAGGGCCAGGAGCTGGCCGGCAACCCGTTCGCGGCGCTGCAGTTCCACTGGGTCCAACTGGAACGCGTGGTGCGCATCGAAGGCCGCGTGGAGAAAGTGAGCGCAGAGGAAAGCGACACCTACTTCGCCAGCCGGCCGCTCGATTCGCGCGTCGGCGCCTGGGCCAGCCCGCAAAGCCAGGTGATTCCCGGCCGTTCGGTGCTGGTGACCGCCGCGGCGAAGTACGGCGCGCAATTCCTGCTCAAGCCGCCGCGCCCGCCGCACTGGGGCGGCTATCGCCTGGCGCCGGACCGCTGGGAGTTCTGGCAAGGCCGCAAGAGCCGGCTGCACGACCGGCTGCGCTACCGGCTGGACGGCGGCGCCTGGGTGCGCGAACGGCTGGCGCCCTGATTCACCGGCCCGCGCGCGGCCGGGTCACATCGGCGGCAGCACGTTCATCGAACCGGTCACCCACAGCACCAGCCACGTGGTGGCCATCGCCAGCACGGTCGACACCGCGACGGCGGCGGTGATCAGCTCCTCGTCGACCCCGTAGCGCTGCGAGAACAGGAACACGTTGGCGCCGATCGGCAGCGCCGCCGTCAGCGCCATCACCGCCACCGGCAGGCCGCCGGTGCCCAGCGCCCAGGCCGCCACCACCACCAGCACCGGATGTCCCAGGTTCTTCGCCAGGGCCAGCGCCAGCGCGCCGCGCCACAGCGCGCCGATGCGGCTGGACGCCAGCGTCGCGCCGACCAGGACCAGCGCCAGCGGGCCGAACGAGCTGCCCAGCAGCTGCATCGGCTTGTCGACGAGCGGCGGAATCGTCCAGCCGGTCTGCGCGAACAGCAGGCCGGCGATGATCGGCAGCGGCACCGGGTGGACGATGGCGTTGCGCACGGCCAGCGCCACCGTGTGCGCCATCGAGCGCTGCGCGTGCAGGCCGGCCGCGCGCTCCTCGCGTGCCACCGACAGCTCCAGCAGCACCGTGGCCAGCGTGAGCATCACCACCGCGTGCATCGAGACCAGCGTGAACAGCGGCACCAGCCCGGCATCGCCGTACGCCAGGCCGACCAGCGGAATGCCGATCATCACGGCGTTGCTGTAGGTGCCGGCCAGCGCCAGCACCACGGCGCGCCGGTTCAGCCCGCGCAGCAGCAGCGTGACCAGGAAGATGATGCCCGCGCCGATGAAGTAGGTGGCGATCGGGCGCAGCTCCATCTGCTCCAGCCGCACCGTGGCCATGGTGCGGAACAGCAGCGCCGGCGCCAGCAGCAGGAACGCCAGGTTGGACAGCTCTTTCACGCCCTGCGCGCTGATCCAGCCGCGCCGGCGCGCCAGCACGCCGGCGCCGATCAGGAACACGACGGGAAGCAGCGAAGCGAAGACGGGCTGGTTCAAGGCGGGCGCGGCGCGGGGCGGATTCGTGGAGGACGACCCCGGTTATACGGGAATCGCCGCCCGCGGCCCGCGCCATCCGCGTTGCCCGCCCTGCCCGAAAAGCGGCGCGTCAGAAGCTCGCCTGCAGCCCCAGCTTCAGGCTGCGCCCCGGCAGCGGCGCCTTGCCCGGCACCGTCTGCGTGAGGATGGAGCTGGCGCTGTAGGCCAGCCGGTCGCTGGCATTGTCCAGGCGCAGGTACCACAGCAGGCTGGACGGCCCGGCCTTCATGCGCCAGGTGGCCGCGGCCTGCCACAGCGTGTAGCCGCCGGTCGCGAGCTCGCCCGCCGGCACGCGGTTCTGCCGCGCGTTGTGGTCGAAGCCGACGCGCGCGCCCCACGGGCCCTGCGCCCACACCAGCGTGGCGCCGACACGTGCCGGCGCGATGCGCGGCAGCGGTTCGCCGGTGTCCACGTTGGTGGCGCGCACCAGATCGCCGCGCAGCTCCAGGTCCAGCGTCGACGGCGCATCCCACAGCCGCACGGTGCCACTCGCCTCCAGTCCCTGGAAGCGGGCGCGCACGCCGCGGTAGGCGAACTCGGGCAACTCCTCGCCGTCGATGGTGTGCGCGCCGCCGGTGGACAGCAGCGCGATGTAGTTGCGAAAGCGGCTCTGGAACGCATTCAGCTTGAACTGGTGGTGGCCGCGCTGCCACTGCACACCGACGTCCACGTTATTGGACACCTCCTTGCCCAGGCCCGCGTCGCCGAGCTCCCAGGCGCCGGTCGCCAGGTGCGGGCCGTTGGCGTACAGCTCATAGTCCTTGGGGGCGCGCTCGCTGTGCGCCAGGTTCGCGCTCAGCTGCCATTCGGGCGAGAGCTTCCACAGGCCGCCCAGCGCCGCGCTGGCCGGCGAGAAGGTCCGTTCGTCGATGGGAAAGCGCGGCTCGTCCGGGTTGCCGAGCGATGCCACCCGCACCCGCTCGGCGCGCGCACCCAGGGTCAGCTTGCCCCAGGACGTGCCCAGTTCCTCATAGGCGAACAGGGCCCGCTGCCGGTTGTGGCTGTGGGGCGCGAACGCCTCCTCGCCGGCGGCGGAGAAGCGGCCGTTCTCGACCTGCAGGCCGATCACGCCTTCCAGCGCGCCGAACTTCCTGTGCCGCGCTTCCAGCCGCAGGTCGTTGCCCTGGTTGCGGAACACCGTGCCCGGCGCACCGGCCTCGAATTCGGTGTGGCTGTAGCCGCTGTGGCTGAGCTGGACCTTGACCGACCGCAGCGGCCCGGCCAGGTCGCGCCATTCGCCTTCCAGCGCGTAGCGGTCCTGCCGCATGCCGATGGTGACCTCGTCCTCGGCCACGGTGCCGTAGTTGCTGCGGTAGCTGCTGACCGAGGCGCCGAGGTAGCCGTGGTCGAAGAACAGCGAGCCGCCGACCGCGCCGCCGGAGGACTTCGAGGCCGAATTGCAGATGCGGCGCGCGAAGCCGGTGGCGCCGTCGCGCGTGCAGGCCAGGTCGACGGGCACGCGCACGTCGCCGGCACCGCGGTCGAACGCGTCGACGTGCAGGCCGATGCGCTCGCTGCCGCCTTCCACCAGCACCGCCGCCTCCTTGCCGCGGCTGCCGCTGGACCAGCCCAGGTCGGCCTTGCCGGCGACGCCCGACATCGGTTCGCGCGGGATGCGGTTGTCGATCAGGTTGACCACGCCGCCGATGGCGTTGCCGCCGTACAGCAGGGCGCCGGGTCCGCGCAGCACCTCGATGCGCTCGATGCTGATCGGGTCGACTGCCACCGCGTGGTCGTAGCTGAGGTTGGAGACGTCCAGCGAAACGCCGCTGTTGCTGAGGATGCGCACGCGGTCGCCGTCCAGCCCGCGCACGATGGGCCGGCTGGCGTTGGGGCCGAAGTAGGTGCTGGAGACGCCGGGCAGGCTGTTCAGCGTCTCGCCCAGGGTGGTCTGCGAGCGCAGCAGCAGGCCGGTGCCCGACAGCTGCGTGGTCGGCGCGACCAGGTCGCCGGAACCCAGCGGATTGCCGGTGACGGTGACTTCCTTCAAGGTGCCGTCCGCCTGTGCGAAAGCGCCGGTGGACAGCGCGGTGAAGGCTGCGGCGAGCGCGCCGCGGCCAAGGAGTTTCTTGTGCATGGTTGCCTTGTTCGTGAATGGCCGGAACACGGGCGCGCGCGGGCCGTCCAGGCCAGCGCGTGCGCCGCGAAAACAAACGGGAATCAGCGAACGAAGGAAGGCGGGCCGCGCGCGTCGAACAGCGCGACCCAGCGGGCCAGTGCTTCGCCGGCCAGCAGGGGAAGCAGGTAGGGCGGGATGCCCATGGGAACGGCCAGCACGGCGCACGAAGGCGGGGCCGTGTGGCCAAGGGAATCGAACAGCTTGCAGACGGAGGAATCGTCGTCGTGCGCGGCGAACAGCGCCTGCACCCAGCCGCCCTGGGTGTCCGCGGTGCTGGCGCCGCGCTGCGCGGACGCGCCGGCCTCACCGTGCCGCAGCCCGTGCGAGACGCCGTGCATCAGCGCGAGCGCCTGCGCCAGCACCAGCGCACACGCCAGCAGCCAGGTCAGAAAGCGGGCGCGCGCCGGCAGGTGCAATTACTTCACCGCGACCGCGTCGGTCACGCGGTAGTACATGCCGTAGGGATCATCGTTCAGCAGCGCGAACGTGCCCTCCACCGTCACCGGGTCCAGCGTGTACTTGACCGGCGTTTTGGTCTTCACTTCCACCATGCTTTCCGGTCCGCCCGGCGTGCAGAAGGAACAGGTGAGCGGCACCGAGCTCAGCAGGAAATGGGTTTGTTTCTCGCCCGGCTCCAGTGGCATCATGAAGCCCTGGATGCGCTGCTTGCGCTGGTTCAGGGCCATCTGGTCCTTCTTGAAACTGGGCAGCAGGCGGTTCTTGGCGTCGGCCTTGGTCTGCACGTCGGTCAGCAGCGACCACGGCACGACGTCGGTGCGGGCGGGCAGCGGCGCGAACGGGCTGTTCGGGCTGTGCACGCCGGCGCCGGTGCCCATCGGCACGGCCGGCGCCGGCGGCTGCTGCAGCTGCTGGGCTTGCGCGCCCAGGGCCAGCAGGCCGGCGAGGATCAGGATTCTGGATTTCATGTTCGCAACTCCGGCGCCGCACGGCGCCCGTGCATGACAGCTGGAAGTATTGCCGATCCGGACATGCTTTGGAATCCGCTCATCGGCCGTTGAGCAGGCGGCCGACGTCCACCCGCGCCGCGCCGAGCGCCGGCACCAGCGCGGCCAGGCCGGCGACCGCCAGCGCCAACACCGGGATCCAGGCCTCGGCCGGCACCCAGCCCACGCCCGACACCGGCAGCGACTGCTGCTCGCGCAGCATGGCGCCCACCAGCGCCGCCAGGCCGTGGCCCGCGGCCAGGCCCAGCACCGAGGCCAGCACCGCCAGCCACAGCGCCTCGCACAACAGCAGCGCGCCGACCTTGGCCGGCGTAGCGCCCAGCATGCGCAGCATGGCGAGGTCGGCGCTGCGCTCGCGCACCGCCGTCCACAGCGCGACGAACACCGACAGCGCGCCGGTCAGCAGCAGCACCGCGCCGATGCCGCGCAGCACCTCGGTGCCCACGCCCAGCATGCGCAAGAGGCGCGACACCTCCAGCGCGGGCGCGGCCGCCTGCATGCCGGTCTGGCTGTTCACGTAGCGCGGAAAGCTCACCGCCGCCAGCGGGCTGCGGTAGGTGACCAGCGCCATGGTGACCTCGCGCGCTTCGTCGTCTTCTCCGTGTTCTTCCTCGTGCTTGTTGCCGTGCGCCTCGTGCACGTGCCACACCGATTCCAGCCCGGTGAGGACCAGGCGGTCCACCACGCAGCTGCAGGGCGCCAGCACGCCGGTGACGCGGTATGGCGTTTCCTCGTGCGCGTTGCCGCCGGCCAGCCCATGGCTGCCGGTGAAAAGCGCGCCCATGTGCAGCCCCGTGTCGCGCGCCACCTGCGCGCCCACCACCGCCTGCATGGCATCGCGCCACACATTGCCCTCGGCTAGCTGCAGCCCGTAGTGGCCCAGGTAGTCGTGCGTGGTACCGACGATGCGATAGCCGCGGAACGCATCGCCCAGGCTGATCGGGATGACCTGCTTCACCAGCGGCATTTGCGCCAGCTTGCGCACCTCGGCCAGCGGGATGTTGCCGGGCGGCACGTCGATGTGGAACACGCCGGCCAGGATCAGCTGCATCGGGCTGCCCTTGGCGCCGACCACGGCGTCGATGCCGGCCAGGTCGCGCTGGAAGGCGCGGTCGACCTGCTCGCTGGCCAGCAGCACGAAGGTGATGGACGCCAGCCCCAGCGTGAGCAGCAGCAGGTTCAGCAGCGCCGCCAGCGGGCGCGACCAGAGATAGCGGAAGGCCAGCGCCGCCGTCTTCATGCGGGCACGGCCGCCGCGGCGCGGTCCAGGGCGTGCAGCCGCGCGTCCGGCAGCGCGGCCTGCACGCGTGCGTCGTGCGTGGCGATCACCAGGGTCGCGCCGCAGCGCGCGGCGCAGGCCTGCAGCAATCGCAGCGCGGCTTGCGCCGCCTCGTCGTCCAGGCTGGCCGTCGGTTCGTCGGCCAGCAGCACGCGCGGCTGCAGCACCGTGCTGCGCGCCAGCGCCACCCGCTGCGCCTGGCCGCCGGACAGCTGCGAGGGCTTGCGCTGCGCCAGCTCACCGACGTCCAGCGCCTGCAGCGCCGCGTCGATGCGCGCGCGGTCCGCCGCAATGCCGGCGGCGAAGAACGGCAGCTCCAGGTTGCCGCGCACCGTGAGCGCCTCGCTCAGGTGCAGCTTCTGCGGCAGGAAGCCGACCGCGCGGGCGCGCCAGGCGTCGCGCGCCGAGCGGCCGAGCGCGGCCAGCGACTGGTCGGCCACCACCACCTCGCCGGCCGCGGGCGTGAGCAGCCCCGCCGCCAGCGCCAGCCAGGTCGACTTGCCGCTGCCGGAGCGCCCGCGCAGCAGCAGGCGGCCGCCCTGCGGCAGGTCCACGTCGTCGAAGGCCAGCTCCGGCCCGGCCGGGTGGCGATAGCGCAGGCCGCGCGTACGGATCATCGGAGCGGCAAGCCCCGCATCAGCGGCGCACCAGGTCGGTGAAGGTCTTGCGGAACTTCTGCACCTTGGGCGCGGCCACCGCCAGGCAGTAGCCCTGGAACGGGTTCTTCTCGAAGAAGTCCTGGTGGTACTCCTCGGCCGCCGAGTAGTTGGCCAGCGGTACCAGCTCGGTCGCCAGCGGCTTGGAGAACAGCTTCTCCTCGGCGATCTGACGCAGCACGGCTTCGGCCTCGGCCTTCTGCTCGGGCGTGGTGTAGTAGATGCCGCTGCGATACTGGGCGCCGACGTCGTTGCCCTGGCGGTTCAGCTGGGTCGGGTCGTGCACCACGAAGAAGATCTCCAGGATCTGCCGCAGGCTGATCTGCGCCGGGTCGTAGGCCAGCTTGACCACTTCGTTGTGGCCGGTGTCGCCCTCGCACACCTGCGCATAGCTGGGGTTCACCACGTGGCCGTTGCTGTAGCCGGACTCCACGTCGGCGATGCCGCGCACTTCCTTGTACACCGCCTCGGTGCACCAGAAACAGCCGCCGCCCAGCACGATGGTTTGAAGCTCGCTCATGGAAAAAACTCCTTGGTTGGAATGCACTGTAGTCGTTCGGGGCGCCCGCTTCCTTGCAGCGCTGCCTTGACTCCGGATGGGCTGCTCGCCTATATTACTAACCAGTCAGTCATTAACTTATGTCGCTCACCAAGTTCATCGGCGTCAAACCCGACGAGGTCCATGCCAAGCGCGAACGGCGCAAGGAAACCCGGCCGGCCGAGCTGCTGGACGCCGCGTTGGACCTGTTCGTGGAAAAAGGGTTCGCTGCCACCCGCGCCGAGGAAGTGGCGGCCCGCGCCGGGGTTTCCAAGGGCACCCTGTTCCTGTATTTCCCCAGCAAGGAAGAGCTGTTCAAGGCGGTGGTGCGCGAGAACATCTCCGGCCGCTTCAAGGAATGGGAAGCCGAATTCGCCGCCTTCGAGGGCAGCACGCCCGACATGGTGCGCTACTGCATGAAGGTCTGGTGGGAGCGCATCGGCGCGACGCGCGCCTCCGGCATCACCAAGCTCATCATCAGCGAAGCGCGCAATTTCCCCGACATCGCCGCCTTCTACCAGCAGGAGGTGATCCGCCCGGCCACGGAACTGATCCGCCGCATCCTGCAGCGCGGCATCGAGCGCGGCGAGTTCCGCTCGCTGGACCTGGACTACGCCATCTTCAGCATCACCGCACCGATGATTTTCCTGATCATGATGAAGCACTCGCTGGGCGTGTGCGTGCCGCACGAGTACGAACTCGATCCCGAGCGCTACATCGCCTCGCAGGTCGAGACGCTGCTGTACGGCTTTTGCGTGCGCGACGGCGAGGGCAAGGGCGCGAGCGGGGCGGCATCATGAAACGGCTGAACTGGAAATGGCTCGCCGCGGGCCTGCTGGTGCTGCTGCTGGCCGCCGGCCTGCTGCGCACCCTGTCGGCGCGCAAGGACCAGCAGGCGGCGCTGGCCGCGGCCTCGGTGCAGAAGGCGCAGGCCGTGGTCGAACTGGCCGCCGGCGACGTGGTGAAGGCCGAAACGCGCGAGCTGGCCCAGGGCCTGCCGATCTCCGGCTCGCTGAAGGCGGTGAATTCGGCGGTGGTGAAGGCGCGCGTGGCCGGCGAGCTGCAGGGCCTGGCGGTGCGCGAGGGCGACGCCGTCAAGGCCGGCCAGGTGATCGCACGGGTCGACCCCACGGAATACGCGGCGCGGCTCAAGCAGGCGCAGCAGCAGGCCGACTCGGCCAAGGCGCAGATCGACATCGCACAGCGCCAGTGGGCCAACAACAAGGCCTTGGTCGACCAGGGCTTCATTTCCAAGAGCGCGCTGGACACCTCGTTCAACACCCTGTCCGGCGCCGAAGCCACGCACAAGGCGGCGCTGGCCGCGGTGGACATGGCGCGCAAGAGCGTGGACGACACCGTGCTGCGCGCGCCGATCACCGGCGTGGTGTCGCAGCGCCTGGCGCAGCCGGGCGAACGGGTGGCGATCGACGGCCGCGTGGTCGAGATCGTCGACCTGGGCCGGCTGGAGCTGGAAGCCACGCTGAGCGCCGCCGACTCGGTGGCCGTGCGCGTGGGGCAGGACGCCGCGCTGCGCATCGAAGGCAGCCCGCAGCCGCTCGCGGCCAAGGTGGTGCGCATCAACCCGAGCGCCCAGGCCGGCAGCCGCAGCGTGCTGGCCTACCTGGCCGTGTCGGACGCCGCCGGCCTGCGCCAGGGCCTGTTCGCCCAGGGCCTGCTCTCCACCGGCGCCGCAGGCGGCGTGGCGGTGCCGGTGTCTGCCGTGCGCACCGACAAGCCCGCGCCTTACGTGCAGGTAGTGGAGCAGGACAAGGTGGCGCACAAGCCGGTGCAGACCGGCGCGCGCGGCGAGGCCGGCAAGGAGATGTGGATGGTGGTGCAGGGACTGCAGGCCGGCGCCGTCGTCGTCAAGGGACACGTGGGGCCGCTGCGCGAAGGGACGGCCGTGAAGTTCACGGCCGCCCGCTCCCCCAGCCCCTGATCCGGCATGTGGTTCACCCGCGTCAGCCTGAAGAACCCGGTGTTCGCCACCATGGTGATGCTCGCCATCGTGGTGCTGGGCCTGTTTTCCTACCAGCGCCTGAAGGTCGACCAGTTCCCCAACATCGACTTTCCCATCGTGGTGGTGACCACCGAATATCCCGGCGCCTCGCCCGAGATCGTCGAGAGCGAGGTCAGCAAGAAGATCGAGGAGGCGGTGAACTCCATCGCCGGCATCAACGCCCTGACCTCGCGCAGCTACGAGAACCAGTCGGTCGTCATCATCGAGTTCCAGCTGCACATCGACGGGCGCAAGGGCGCCGACGACGTGCGCGAGAAGATCGCCGCGGTGCGCCCCACCCTGCGCGACGAGGTCAAGGAGCCGCGCGTGCTGCGCTTCGACCCGGCCGCGCGCGCCATCTGGTCGGTGGCGGTGCTGCCCGATGCCAGCAAGGGCACGCCGATGTCGGCGGTGGAGCTCACCAACTGGGCCGACCAGGTGCTGAAGAAGCGGATGGAGAACGTGCGCGGCGTCGGCTCGGTCACGCTGGTGGGCGGCTCCAAGCGCGAGATCAACGTCTACCTCGACCCCGCCGCCATGGAGGCGCAGGGCATCACGGCCGACCAGGTGGTGGCCGCCGTGCGCACCGAGAACCAGGACCTGCCGGTGGGCGCGGTGCGCTCGCTGGCGCAGGACCGGGTGGTGCAGATCGCCGCGCGCATGGAGCGGCCGGAGGACTTCGGGCGGATCATCGTCACGCGCAAGGGCGGTGCGCCGGTGCGCATCGACCAGGTGGCCCGCGTGTCCGACGGCGCGCAGGAGATCGACAGCCTGGCGCTCTACAACGGCGAGCGCACCCTGCTGCTGTCGGTGCAGAAGTCGCAGGACGAGAACACCATCGAGGTGGTCGACGGCCTGGGAAAGACGCTGGCCGAGATGGCGGCGCAGCTGCCGCCCGGCGTGCGCCTGCAGCCGGTCACCGACGCCTCGCGGCCGATCCGCGTGGCGGTGGAGAACGTGCGGCGCACCCTGATCGAGGGTGCCGCGCTGACGGTGCTGATCGTGTTCCTGTTCCTGAATTCCTGGCGCTCCACCGTCATCACCGGCCTGACCTTGCCGATCGCGCTGATCGGCACCTTCCTGGCGATGTACGCCTTCGGCTTTTCCATCAACATGGTGACCTTGATGGCGCTGTCGCTGTGCGTCGGCCTGCTGATCGACGACGCCATCGTGGTGCGCGAGAACATCGTGCGCCACGTGCAGATGGGCAAGACGCCCTACCAGGCTTCGCTGGACGGCACGCAGGAGATCGGCCTGGCGGTGCTGGCCACCACCTTCTCCATCGTCGCGGTGTTCCTGCCGATCGGTTTCATGGGCGGCATCATCGGCAAGTTCTTCCACGAGTTCGGCGTCACCATCGTGGCGGCCGTGCTGATCTCGATGTTCGTCAGCTTCACGCTGGACCCGATGCTGTCGTCGATCTGGCACGACCCGGAGATCGACAAGCACGGCAAGCCGCGCGAGCGGCGCGGCTGGTACGACCACACCATCGGCCGCGTCACCGGCTGGTTCGACCGCGCCACCGAATCGCTGGGCGACGCCTACCAGGGCATCCTGCGCTGGTCGCTCGGCCACAAGCTGCTCACCACAATCGGCGCGGTCGCCATCTTCCTCACCAGCATCTTCATGGTGCCGCTGCTGGGCACCGAGTTCGTGCCCAAGGCCGACTACTCGGAAACCTGGATCAACTTCTACACGCCGGTCGGCTCGTCGCTGGAGCTCACCGAAAGCAAGTCGCGCCAGGTCGAAGCCATCGTGCGCGAATTCCCCGAGGTGAAGTACACCGTCTCCACCATCAACACCGGCACCGCGCAGGGCAAGATGTACGCCTCGGTCTACGTGCGGCTGGTGGACCGCAAGGCGCGCCAGCGCAGCGTCGACCAGGTGGCCGGCGTGCTGCGCGAGCGGCTCAAGCAGGTACCCGGCATCACCGTCACCCATGCCGGCCTGCTGGACACGGTGGGCGGCAACAAGCAGATCGAGTTCTCGCTGCAGGGCCCCGACCTGAAGGAGCTGGAGCGCCTGTCCCGGCTGGTGATGGAGCGGGTGCGCCCGATTCCCGGCCTGGTCGACCTGGACTCCAGCGTCAAGCCCGACAAGCCGGTGGTGGCTGTGGACGTGAAGCGCGACGCCGCCTCCGACCTGGGCCTGTCGGTGGCGCAGATCGCCGGTGCGCTGCGCACCCTGGTGGCCGGCCAGACGGTGGGTAACTGGCGCGCGCCGGACGACCAGACCTACGACGTCAACGTGCGGCTCGCGCCCGGCGCGCGCACCGCGCCGCAGGACCTGGAGCGCCTGCCCTTCGCCACCGGCAGCAACGCCGACGGCAGCCCGCGCATCGTGCGGCTCAACCAGGTGGCCACGGTGCGCGAATCGACCGGCCCCAACCAGATCAACCGGCGCGACCTGACGCGCGAGGTGGCGCTCAACGCCAACGCCTACGGCCGCGCCGCCGGCGACGTGTCCGGCGACATCCGCAAGCAGCTGGACACCATCCAGTTCCCGCCCGGCTACCGCTACCAGTTCAGCGGCTCCACCAAGAACATGGCGGAGTCGTTCGGCTACGCCGTCTCGGCCCTGGCGATGGCTGTGATCTTCATCTACATGATCCTGGCCAGCCAGTTCAAGAGCTTCCTGCAGCCGCTGGCGCTGATGACCTCGCTGCCGCTCACCTTGATCGGCGTGGTGCTGGCGCTGATGACGTTCCGCTCCACGCTGTCGATGTTCTCGGTGATCGGCGTGGTGATGCTGATGGGGCTCGTCACCAAGAACGCCATCCTGCTGGTGGACTTCGCCATCCGCATGCGCGAGCAGGGCATGGAGCGCGCCGAGGCGCTGCTGCACGCCGCCCGGGTGCGGCTGCGCCCGATCCTGATGACCACGCTGGCCATGATCTTCGGCATGGTGCCGCTGGCCTTCGCGCTGACCGAAGGCTCCGAGCAGCGCGCGCCGATGGGCCAGGCGGTAATCGGCGGCGTGATCACCTCCTCGCTGCTCACCCTGGTGGTGGTGCCGGTCGTCTACTGCTACCTGGACGACCTGTCGAACTGGCTGCGCCGCATCGGCCGCCGTGCGCCCTCGGGCGGCGGCGGTGGCGGCGCCCTGCCTGCGCCCGCTTCTAGAATCGAGGATTTGCCCTGAACACGCTCGCGAGGAAAGCCCCAATGACCGCCGCCATCGACATCGAACGCGCCCGCTTCAACATGATCGAGCAGCAGATCCGCCCCTGGGATGTGCTGGACCTGGACGTGCTCGCGCTGCTGTCCGCCGTCAAGCGCGAGGAGTTCGTGCCGCTTGCCCACCGGGCGCTGGCCTTCGTCGACACCGAAATCCCGCTCGCCGAGGGCGCCGAGGAGGCGCTGCGCAGCGGCCACTGCATGCTGGCGCCCCGGGTGGAAGCGCGCCTGCTGCAGGACGCCAACCCGCGGCCGCACGAGAAGGTGCTGGAGGTCGGCACCGGCTCGGGCTACATGGCCGCCCTGCTCGCGCACCGCGCGCAGCGCGTCATCACGCTGGAGCTCGACCCCGAGCTCGCGCGCATCGCGCGTTCGAATTTGCAGAAGGCAGGCATCTCGAATGCCGAGGTCCGGGAGGCCGATGGCAGCAAGGGCCTGCCCGCCGAAGGCCCGTTCGATGTCATCATGCTCAGCGGCTCCGTGGCGGAGGTCCCGCAGAACCTGCTTGCGCAGTTGAAGGTCGGCGGGCGGCTCGCCGCCATCGTGGGCAACGAACCCATCATGCGCGCCACCTTCATCACCCGCACCGGCGAAGCCAGCTACACCACCGCGCAGCCGTGGGACACGGGCGCGCCGCGCCTGCTGAATTTCCCCGAGCCGTCCCGCTTCCACTTCTGATCCACACAGTCCCATGATTCCCCAGCTGCGCCCTTCCGAGTTGTCCGACTGGCTGCATGACCACGCCGCGGCGCGGCCGCTGGTGCTGGACGTGCGCGAGCCGTGGGAGCTGCAGACCGCGAGCGTGAACGCCGACGGCTTCGAGCTGGTCGCGATCCCGATGAACACCGTGCCGGCGCGCCTCGGCGAACTCGACCCGGCGCGCCCGGTGGCCTGCCTGTGCCACCACGGCGCGCGCAGCCAGCGCGTGGCCATGTTCCTCGCGCAGCAGGGCTTCGGCGAGGTCGCCAACATCGCCGGCGGCATCGACGCCTGGTCCGCCGAGCGCGACCCCTCGGTGCCGCGCTACTGAGGCCTGGCCGCCCACGCACACCCGACACGCAGACTCCAAGAAAAGGGATTTTTCCGATGAAACCGTTGCGACTTCTTCCCCTGTCGCTGGCGCTGGGCGCCGCGTTCGCCGCCCTGCCGGCGGGCGCGCAGAGCCTGGTCGAGCTGTACGACGCGGCGCGCGTGTACGACGCCAGCTGGCAGTCGGCCAAGGCGCAGTACGACGCCAGCGTGTTCCGCGCGGAACAGGCCAAGGCCGGCCTGCTGCCGGCGGCCAACCTGTCGGCGGGGGTGAGCCGCACGCACCTGGACATCGACACGCCGGCCACCGACCGCTGGTACGGCACCCGCAGCGCCACCATCGGCGCCTCGCAGCCGCTGTACCGCCCGGCCAACCTGGCCACCTACCGCCAGGGCCTGCGCCAGGCGCAGGTGGCCGAGTCGCAGCTGGCGCAGGCCAGCCAGGACCTGATCGTGCGGGTGAGCCAGGCCTACTTCGACGTGCTGGCCGCGCAGGACACGCTGGCCTTCGTGCAGGCGCAGAAGACGGCGGTGGCCGAACAGCTGGCCTCGGCCAAGCGCAACTTCGAAGTCGGCACCTCCACCATCACCGACACGCGCGAAGCCCAGGCCCGCTACGACCTGGTGAACGCGCAGGAAATCGCCGCCGAGAACGACCTGCGCGTGAAGAAGCTGGCGCTGGACACGGTGGTCGGCCGCAACGGCGCCCAGCCCACGCCGCTGGCGGTGCCGCTGGAAACGCCGACGCCCACGCCGGCCGACCCGGAAGCCTGGGTGCTGCAGGCCGAACAGAGCAGCCCGCTGGTCCAGCAGGCGAAGACCGCCGTCGAGATCGCGGAACTGGAAGTGGACAAGGCCAAGGCCGGCCACAAGCCCACGGTGGACCTGACGGCCAGCTACGGCATCACGCAGAACGCCGGCGGCAGCGCCACCTCCACGCTGGACAACCGGCCCAAGGCCGGCACCGTGGGCGTGGTGTTCAACCTGCCGCTCTTCTCCGGCTTCGCCACGCAGAACCGCATCCGCGAAACGCTGTCGCTGGAAGAGAAAGCCAGGTCCGACCTGGAAGCGGCGCGCCGCGCTGTGGCGCAGGCGGTGCGCACCGCCTACTTCGGCGTGGTCTCCGGCCAGGGCCAGGTGCGCGCGCTGGAAGCGGCCGAGGCCTCCAGCCAGAGCGCGCTGGAAGCGAACCGCCTGGGCTACCAGGTCGGCGTGCGCATCAACATCGACGTGCTGAACGCGCAAAGCCAGCTCTACCAGACCAAGCGCGACCTGGCACAGGCGCGCTACAACGTGCTGCTGGGGCACCTGAAGCTGCGGCAAGCGAACGGCACGCTGCAGGCGGAGGACCTGGCAAGGTTGAATACGCTGCTGGCCAAGTAAGCCGATCAGGCAAACAGCGAAACGGCGCGGGAAGATCCCGCCCCGTTCTGCTTTTCAGGCCGGCAAACTCAGGCCTGCGTGCGCGCTCGCCTTGCCGGCATCGGCAGCTTCAGCAGCCCGGTGGACAGTGCCGTGCCGCAGACGATCACCAGGCCGCACAGCACCATCCACGGCGTGACGCCTTCGCCCAGGAACAGCACGCCGTAGAAGATGGCGAACACCGGCACCACGAAGGTCACGGCCAGCGCCTTGGCCGGGCCGGCCTGCTCGATCAGGCGGAAGTACAGCACGTAGGCCAGCCCGGTGCACAGCACGCCGACCGCCACCACCGCCCACCACGCAGGCGCGGACGGTGTCTGCGCCGGCCACAGCCACAGCGCGGGCAGCGCCAGGCCGATGGTCGCGCCGATCTGGCTGCCGGTGGCGGTGACCAGCGGCGAAATGCCGGTGAGATAGCGTTTGGTGGCACTGGCCGCCAGTGCGTAGCACATGGTCGCGCCCAGGCAGGCCAGCACCGCCCAGCCCGGCGCGATGCCCGATGCGTCGGGCTTGAAGCTGGCCTTGTCCCAGGCCAGCAGGGCGACGCCGACGAAGCCGACCACCAGGCCCAGCACGCGCGAGCCGCCCGGGCGGTCCTTCAGCCACAGCCAGGCCACCAGCGCGCCGAACAGCGGCACGGTGGCGTTCAGGATGGCCGACAGGCCGGTGGTGATGGACAGGAGCGCGAACGAGAACAGCGCGAACGGAATGCCCGAGTTCAGGATGCCGACGACGAAGATCGGCTTCCAGTGCTGGCGCAGCTGCGCGCCCTGGCGGCGCCACAGCAGCAGCGGCAGCAGCATCACCGAGGCGACGGCGACGCGCAGCGCCGCCGTCGGCAGCGCGCCGAATTCCACCGCGGCCACGCGCATGAACAGGAAGGACGAGCCCCAGATGGCGGCCAGCAGGATGAAGTCGATGATCGAGGTGAGACTCATGATTCGAGTGTGCGGGCAAACCGCGCCGCGCCGGCTGCCCACTGATGAAAATTGCGCAGGGTTTTGATACCCGGATCACATCAATGCGGCGCACCTTCCAGCCGCAGCAATGCGCTCTTGCGCTCCAGCCCGCCCGCATAGCCGGTGAGCGAGCCGCCGGTGCCCAGCACGCGGTGGCAGGGCACGACGATGCTGACCGGGTTGCGGCCCACCGCCGCGCCGACGGCGCGCGACGCCGCCGGCCGGCCGATGCGGTGGCCCAGCGCGCCATAGCTGGTGGTGGTGCCCGGCGCGATGGCCAGCAGCGCCTGCCACACCGATTGCTGGAACGGCGTGCCGCGGCGCAGGTCCAGCGGCAGGTCGAACGCGCTGCGCTTGCCGGCGTAGTAGTCGTCCAGCTGCGCCACGGCTTCGCGCAGTACCGGGTGGTCCGGCCGCTCGGCCCAGCGCGCTATGTCCGCGGCGTCGGGCTGGTGGCGCTGGCCTTCGAACCAGACGCCGGCCAGGCCGGCGTCGCTGGCCGCCAGCAGCATCGTGCCGAGCGGGCTTTCATAACGGGTGCAAACCAGGGATCTGTCGAATTTCATGTTCATGCTCCATGCCAGGCGCGCAGCACGGCGTAGCTGCGCCAGGGTTTCCAGGCCTGCGACGCGGCCTCGGCCTCGCGCGCGGGGTTCTTCGCGCCGGTCACGCCCAGCGCTTTCTGCAATGCGATGTCGCCGGCGGGAAAGGCGTCGGGCCAGCGCAGCGCGCGCATCGCGATGTACTGCGCCGTCCAGTCGCCGATGCCGGGCAGCTCCTTCAGCGCCGCCACCGTGGCCTGCACGTCCGAGCCGCTGTGCAGCGCGATGCGCTTCTCCGCGACCGCCCGTGCAATGGCCCCGATGGCGGCCTGCCGCTGGCGCACGATGCCCAGCTGCCCGAGCTCGTCGCCGGTGGCAGCCGCCAGCACCGCCGGTGCCGGGAACAGCCGCCGCAGGTGCGGCGACGGCGTTTCGATCGGCTCGCCGAAGCGGTCCACCAGGCGCTGCGCCAGCGTGCGCGCCGCGGCCACGGTGATCTGCTGGCCCAGCACCGCGCGCACCGCCAGCTCGTAGCCGCTCATCGCGCCCGGCACGCGCAGGCCGTCGCCGCGCGGAAAGCGCGCATGCAGCACGCTGTTGATGGCCTGCGGGTCGGCGTCCAGGTCCAGCAGGGCGCGCACGCGGCGGATCACCTGCGGCAGCACGCCGCGCAGCCCTTCGCTCACGCCCATCACAACCTGCGTGGTTTCGGCATCGAAGCGTGCCGTGATCCAGCCGCTGTGCTGCGCGCCGGCGGACTCGACCGCCAGCGTGCGGCCGAGCTCGCCCGCCGCGGCGTCCACGTACTCCATGCCTTCGATGCGCCGCGTCGCCAGGAAGCCGAGCATGGCCGCCACGTCGTACGGCGGCCGGTAGCCCAGCCGCACCTGCGCGCCGCCGGAGCCGCCGCCGCCCGCGCGGCGCAGCTGCGTCGGGTTCAGGCCGTAGTGCGAAACAAAGGCCGCGTTGAAGCGCCGCACGCTGGCATAGCCGCTGGCCAGCGCGATTTCGGTGATCGGCAGGTCGGTGTCGGCCAGCAATTGCTTGGCCGTGAGCAGCCGGCGCGTCTGCAGGTACTGCAGGGGCGAGACGCCGAACTGGGCCTCGAAGATGCGCCGCAGGTGGCGGTCGCTCACGCCCATGCGGGCGGCCAGCAACTCGACCGAGGGCGTTTCGGTCCAGGCGTCGGGCTCTTCCAGCAGCCGTGCCGCCTGCTGGGCCAGGATGCTGCCGGCGTCCTGGATCGACCAGGCCAGTGACTGCGGCGCCAGCTCGGGCCGGCAGCGCAGGCAGGGCCGGAAGCCGGCGCTCTCGGCCTGCGCCGCGTGGCCGAAGAAGCGGCAGTTCTCGCGCCTGGGCATGCGCACCCGGCAGACCGGCCGGCAGTAGATGCCGGTGGTGGTCACGCCGATGAAGAAGCGGCCGTCGAAACGTGCGTCGCGCGCCTTCATCGCCAGGTAGCAGGCGTCGGGCTGCAGGTGCGCTTCATGGGTTGTCATGGGGTTCATGATACGCAGCGCCTGCGCACGGACTAGCCGTTTTCGGACACGTGGCTCGGGGGACCGCGGCCTACAATGCCTGCGTCGTTTTACCGAAGGGATGCGAAGAATTCCATGCAGCTCAGCCCCACGATTTTCAAGGCCTACGATGTGCGCGGCATCGTGCCGTCCACACTGAACGAAGAGATCGCGCAAGCCCTGGGGCGCGCCTTCGGTACGCGCGCCCTGGCCGAAGGCGAAACCACTGTCGCGGTCGGCCGCGACGGGCGCTTGAGCGGCCCGTCGCTCGGCGCCGCGCTCATCCGCGGGCTTACCTCTACCGGTGTCGACGTGATCGACATCGGCATGGTCACCACGCCCATGCTCTACTTTGCCGCCAGCACCCTGTGTTCCAGCGGCATCCAGGTCACCGGCAGCCACAACCCCCGGGACTACAACGGCTTCAAGATGGTGCTGGCCGGCCGCGCCATCTACGGCGACGACATCCAGGCGCTGCGCCGCACGATGGAGGAAGGCAGCTGGAAGCTGGCAGGCAAGCCCGGCACCATCCGCAACGTCAACGTGTTCGCGCCGTATCGCGACCGCATCGTGTCCGACGTGAAGCTGGCGCGGCCGATGAAGATCGTCGTCGATTCGGGCAACGGCGTGGCCGGCGCCTCGGCGCCCGCCATCTTCCGCGCGCTCGGCTGCGAGGTCGTCGAGCTGTACAGCGAGGTCGACGGCAACTTTCCCAACCACCACCCCGACCCGAGCAAGCCCGAGAACCTGAAGGACCTGATCGCCGCGCTGCAGACCTCGGGCGCCGAGCTCGGCCTGGCGTTCGACGGCGACGGCGACCGGCTGGGCATCATCACGCGCGGCGGCAACAACATCTTCCCCGACCGCCAGATGATGCTGTTCGCGCGCGACGTGCTGTCGCGCGTGCCGGGCGCGCCGATTTTGTTCGACGTGAAATGCACGCAGCGCCTGGCGCCGGCCATCCGCGAAGCGGGCGGCCAGCCCATGATGTACAAGACCGGCCACTCGCTCATCAAGGCCAAGATGCGCGAAGTGAACGCGCCGCTGGGCGGCGAGATGAGCGGCCACATCTTTTTCAAGGAGCGCTGGTTCGGCTTCGACGACGGCACCTATGCCGGCACGCGCATCCTGGAAATCCTGTCGCGCCACGACGACCCGAGTGCCGTGCTGGACGGCCTGCCGACCAGTTTCTCCACGCCCGAGCTCAACGTGCAATGCGCCGAGGGCGAGCCGCACCGGCTGGTGGAACAGCTGGTGCAGACCGCGAAGTTCGACGCGCCGGCCGAGGTCTCGACCATCGACGGCGTGCGGGTCGACTGGCCCGACGGGTTCGGCCTGATCCGCGCGTCCAACACCACGCCGGTGCTGGTGCTGCGCTTCGAGGGCCAGACGCAGGAAGCGCTGGACCGCATCGAAAAGCAGATGCTGGCCCTGCTGCGCACGGTGAAGCCCGACGCCGCCATCGGCGAGGCATCCCATTAACCTTCTCATCGTCAAGCTGTCTTCGCTTGGCGATGTGGTGCACGCCATGCCGGCCGTGCAGGACATCCGCGCGGCCCTGCCGGATGCCCGCATCGACTGGGTGGTGGAGCGCGGCTTCGCGCCGCTGGTGCGGCGCTGCGACGGCGTGGAGCACGTGATCCCGAGCGAGATCCGGCGCTGGCGCGCGACGCTGATGTCCCGGCACACGCTCGATGAATGGGCTGCCTTTCGCGAGCAGCTGCAATCGCGCGCCTACGACGCCGTGATCGACCTCCAGGGCCTGACGAAATCGGCGGTGGTGGCGCGCATGGCGCGGCTCGCGCCGGGCGGCAAGCGCTACGCGCTGGCGAATCGCACCGACGGATCGAGCTACGAGGTGCCGACGCGCTGGCTCGCCGACGTGGCGGTGCGCATCGAGCCGCGCGTGCACGCGGTGCAGCGTTCGCGCCTGCTGTGCGCGCAGGCGCTCGGCTACGCGCTGTCCGCCACGCCACGCTTCGGCCTGCATGCGCAGGGCGCGCCGGCGGCCGGCGATGCGCGCGCGGTGGCCTTGATCCACGGCACCTCGCGCGAGGACAAGTGCTGGCCCGAGGCGCACTGGATCGCGCTCGGCCGCCAGCTGGCCGAGGCCGGCCACACCCTCGCCCTGCCCCACGGCAACGACGCCGAGCAGGCGCGCAGCGAGCGCCTCGCCGCCGGCATCGGTGCGGCCGCCGATGTCTGGCCGCGGCTGCCGCTCGATGCCCTGACCGACCGGCTGGCCGGCTGCGCCGGCGCCGTCGGCGTGGACAGCGGCCTGAGCCACATCGCCGTCGCGCTGGACCTGCCGCACGTGCAGATCTACAACTTCGACACGGCCTGGCGCACCGGCCCGGTGGACCTGCCGCGCCAGCGCAGCGTGTTCGCCGAGCGCAGCCCATCCGTGGACGCGGTCTGGCAACTCTGGCGGCAGGTCACAATGCCGGCATGATCCGGCCGCTGTACTCCCTGGTGCTGATCGGCATCCAGCCCCTGCTGCGCCGGAAACTGCGCCGCCGCGGCACGGCCGAGCCCGGCTACCTGGAACACGTGGAAGAACGCTTCGGCCGCTACCGCAACCCCAGCGAGCCGGGCCGCCTGTGGATCCACGCCGTGTCGCTCGGCGAAACGCGCGCCGCCTCCATCCTGGTCGAGGCGCTGCGGCGCGAGCAGCCGGCCCTGCGCGTGCTGCTCACGCACGGCACAGCCACCGGCCGCACCGAAGGCCAGCGCCTGCTGCGCGAAGGCGACGCGCAGGCCTGGCTGCCCTGGGACACGCCGCGCGCCGTGCGCGGCTTTCTCGAGCACTTCCGCCCGAGCGCCGGCGTGCTGATGGAAACCGAGATCTGGCCCAACCTGGCCGCCGCCTGCCGGGAACACGGCGTGCCGCTGGCGCTGGCCAATGCGCGGCTGAGCGCCAAGTCGCTGCAGCAGGCGCTGCGCCTGAAATCGCTGTCGCGCCCGGCCTATGCGGCACTGGCCGCCGTGTGGGCGCAGACCGAGGCCGACGCGCGGCGCCTGGCCGACGCCGGCGCCACCGTGCAAGGCATCTACGGCAACCTGAAATTCGACGCCACGCCCGACGCGGCGCAGCACGCGCGCGGGCGCGGCTGGCGCGCGGCGCACGGCCGCCCGGTGGTGATGTTCGCCAGCTCGCGCGAAGGCGAGGAGGCGGACTTCCTGCGTGCACTGCCGCGCGACGCCGGCGTGCAGTGGCTGCTGGTGCCGCGCCATCCGCAGCGCTTCGAGGACGTCGCCCTGCTGGCCATGCAGGGCGGCTTCAGCGTGTCGCGCCGCAGCGCCTGGGGCGACGGCGGCCCGCAGTCGGCGCAGGTGTGGATCGGCGATTCGCTGGGCGAGATGGCGCTGTACTACGGCCTGGCCGACGCCGCGCTGCTGGGCGGAAGCTTCGCGCCGCTGGGCGGCCAGAACCTGATCGAGGCCGCCGCCTGCGGCTGCCCGGTGGTGATGGGTCCGCACACCTTCAACTTCGCCGAAGCCGCCGCGCTCGCGCAGGAGGCCGGCGCCGCGCTGGAGGTGCAGGATTTGCGCGGCGGCATCGACACCACGCTGGCGCTGGTGACGGATGCGCAGCGCCAGCGCGCGATGGCCGATGCCAGCGAGCGCTTCGCGGCCGCGCACCGCGGCGCAGCGCGAAAAACGGCTGCGGCGATCCTCGAGCTGACTTCCTCCCTCTCCCTGCGGGAGAGGGTCGGGGTGAGGGCTGCCCCCGGCTAGAAGCGCGGCAGGTCGTTGAGGCGGCGCCCCGGCGCCTCTTCCGCCAGCACCAGGGCCTCCGTGCCTTCGGCCAGCACGTCGACCTTCACCTGCGGGCCGGGATGCAGGTCCCCGTGCTCGTCGGGAAACAGCGTGATCACGGTGTCGCCTTCCACCAGCCGGTCGACCACCTCGACCACGCGCGTGGGCGCGGGATGGAGGTCCCAGCGGGCCATCGTCTGGTCGACGAGGCCCATCATGGCTTCGACGATGTTGCTGCCGGCGTAGCGCAGCGCGGTGATGCCGTAGACGGCTTTGTCAAGCATGGGCGTATTGTGGAGGCGCACTCATCCGCCGCAGCCAGCATCCCCCGCGATGAGCCGTCGGAGCCTGCCTACGGCGCTAAACTGGCGAGCTACCTTTGTATGACTTCCCTTGCCGTTTCCGCGCCCGCGCCGGCGCCCGCTGCCGCCCTGAGCCGCGCCCACGCCCGGCGGCTGCGCGAGATCTACCGCTCCGCCGGCTGGCCCTGCCAGGACCCGATGGAGATCGACCTGCTGGCCGCCGGGCTGCTGGAGCGGCTGCGCACCGGCAGCGGCCACGAAACCCTGCGCGTCACCGACGCCGGCGTGCAGTGGATCGCGCAGACGCTGGCGCGCAACCGCGCCGCGCTGTCGGCGCACGAAGCGCTGGTGGAGCAGGTGGCGCTGGAGATGTGCCGCGCCGGGCGGCTGGCCTGGCGCAACCTGAGCCTGCGCGCGCAGGTGCCCACCGGCGACGCCGCCAAGCCGCTGCGCTGGTGCATTGCCAGGCCCGACGTATTCTCGATCCGCCACACCTCGGTGGAAGCCTATGTCGAGCCGATCGTGCACGAGGTGAAGGTGCGCCGCTCCGACCTGCTGGCCGACCTCAAGCAGGGCAGCAAGCGCGCCGCCTACCAGGACCTGGGCGAGTGCTGGTACGTGCTGGGCTGCGACGCGCGCGGCCGGCCGGTCGGCGAGCCCGACGAGATCCCGCCCGAATGCGGCGTGATGGTGCTGGAGCAATCAAGGCTGCGGGTGGCACGTGCGGCGCGCCGCCGCAGCCGTGCGGGCCTGCCGTTCGGCGTGTGGATGGCGCTCGCCAAGTGCACGCCGGTGGCCGGCCTGGACGAGGATGCGCAGGGACTGCTGGGGGACGACGAGGCGGCTTCGACAGGCTCAGCCTGAACGGTGATTGGCAGCTATTGCCGCGGGTGCTCGGACTTTCCCTGCTCGGGGTCCTGCACGCGCCCCTTTTCCGGATCGGTGGGCGGAGACGAGGGCTCGGGATTGGCCGGCTTGGGCTCCGCGGGCGCCGGCGCAGGCGCGGCGGGTGCGGGCGCGGAGCCCGGCGGCGTGGTCCAGTTGCTCATTCGCGCTCGACCGGCCGCGGGTCGGCCTCGCCGCGGCCGCTGCCGCGGGCTTCGTCACTCGCCGGAATGTCCGGCTCGACCATGAACTCGGGCTCTTCCTTGTCGAGACCGGGTGCGTGGGGCGTCTGCCCCACAGGCGGGGAGGAAGGCATGGGGACTCCTTGCGTTGCTAGATGGCGGGCGGCTTGCCGTGCGGGTCCTCGGGCTCGCCCGGCGGCAGCGCCTGGCCGAACTCGGGCTCCACCGGCAGGCGCGTGGGATTCGGCGTCTCCGGCTCGGAGTCGGGCGGCAGCGGTTCGGGCTCGGCGGGATGGGTCGGCATCGTGTGCTTTGGAAATGCGTCTTAGAAGGCGCTCTGGCTGCCCAGGGTCGGGCGGTCGTCTTCGGCCTGCGCGATGGCCAGCACGTCGGGCTCGCCGAGCGGACGCTGCTGGTCCGCGGCGGGCGGCGAGAAGCCGTCGCCGAGCTGCTCGGCGGTGCCGGATGCGCTTGCGTGGAAATCGGTGTCGTCGGAAACCATGGACATGGAGGAATCTCCTTTGCACCGATAGTGAGGCGCTTCGCGCGCCGCGCGCTACGGAAGGCGCGCCCTTGTGCTGTCAGCCCAGGCCGAAGAGCCGGTCAGTGGTTTCCCTCGGCCTCGCCGTGGCGCTGCGCCTCGCGCCGCACCACCATGCTGGGCTCGTGCGTGAACGGCAGGCGCGGCAGGCCGATCAGCGCCTGCAGCCGCGCATGCGCGCGGTCCATGTCGGCGCCGATCATCGCCAGTGCCACCTCGTGGCCCGGCTCGTTCTTGGCGATGTCGAGGTAGGCGGAGCGCAGGCGCTGGTAGTCGGCCTCGGCGCGCGAGACCTCCTGCTGCAAAGCAAGGATCTTGGCGTATTCGGTACGGCTATAGCGCATTGCTGGACTCCACTGTCATGCGTTCCATGCTAGGCAAGAGCTGCCTCCGAAGATGTAGGACGCGACAGACGGAAGCCCAATGCGGTAAGCAGACGTAGCTGTGCCGTGCAAGAACGTTCTAGATGGGCACGCTGCTTCCTCAGCAGAATGAAACACTTTCCCTGCCCAGCTTCATCGCCGCCACAGCCCCGTATGCAATTCCACCACGCACCCGCCATCTGGACCGCCCACCCCGAACTCGCCGCCGGCGTGCTGCATGCGGACGGCCTGCACGACCGCGCGAACGTCGACGCTGCCGTCGGCCGCTACACGCGGCAGGCGCTGGCGCGGCTCACCGTGCCGGAGAGCGAGCTGCCCGAAATCCAGGCCTGGCGCCGCACCTTCGCACGCATGGGCCTCAAGCCCACGCAGTACCGCTGCGCGTCCGAGTCGCTGCTGCGGCGGTTGCGCAAGGAAGGCGAGCTGCCGCGCATCCATCCGCTGATCGACCTGTGCAACGCGGTCTCCACCGCCTTCGCGATTCCCATCGCCGTGTTCGACCTGGCCAACGTGCAGGGCAACCTGGAAGTGCGGCCCGCGACCGGCGCGGAACGCTATGTCGCGTTCAACGGCGAGGTGGAGCAGCCCGATCCGGGCGAGGTGGTGTTCGCCGACGATGGCGGGCAGGCGCACGCGCGGCGCTGGACGCACCGGCAGAGCGCCGCCTCGGCGATTCGTCCCGAGACCCGGCGCGTGCTGGTCGTCGCCGAGGCGATGCACGCGACCGCGCGCGAGGACGTGCAGCGGCTGCTGGACACGCTGGCCGCCGAGCTGCAGGCGGGCTGGGGTGCAGCCTGCACTGCCCGCATGCTCAGCGCGGACGCGCCGGCGTTCGCGGCCTGAAGCCGCGGGCCGCGACGGTCAGCGCACCGAAGCAGGCAGCGGCATGCCGCGCTTGGCCATCACTTCGCGCAGGCGGTCCGGGTAGTCGGTGATCAGGCCGTCCACGCCCCAGGCCAGGAAACGCTCCATGTCGGCGGGCACGTTCACGGTCCACGGCACCACCTGCAGGCCCAGCGCGTGCGCTTCCTGCACCAGCGCTTCGGTCACCGCGCCGCCGTTGGGCGACCACACGGCGCCGCCCGCCGCCTTGACCAGACGCGGCACGCTGCCATGCTCGCCGATGCGCAATCCTGCGGTCCAGGTGCCGTCGCGCACGTTGTCGGTGTTGGCGGTCTGGATGGTGAGGTAGACGGTCGCAATCGCCGGCTCCAGCTTTTGCACCAGCTGCAGCGAGCGCCAGTCGAAACTCTGGATGGTGACGCGTGACGCCATGCCGGCTTCGCGCACCACTTTCAGCAAGGCCTGCGTCATGGCCTCGGGGCTCACCGTGTCGTCGGGCTTCACCGGGTCCAGCTTGGTTTCGATGTTGAAGCGCACGCCTGTGGCGCCGCGCGATGCCGCCAGCGTGAACACCTGCGCCAGGCTGGGCATGCGCGTGCCGTCCACCGGCTGCTGCGTGGCGAAGGTGGCCGCATACGGCGAGCCGGGCTGGATGCGCCCCAGTTCGTAGGCCTGCAATTGCCGCCACGTCAGCTCGCGGACCAGCGGGCCTTTGCTGCCGGGCAGCCAGGCCCCCGCCGCGTCGCGCACGATGAGCGGGTTGAGGTAGGGGTCGTGCGACACCACCACCACGCCGTCGGCCGTGACGCCGATGTCCAGCTCCAGCGTGTCGACGCCGATCTCCAGCGCGTGGGCGAACGCCGGCAAGGTGTTCTCCGGGCGCAGCCCGCGCCCGCCGCGGTGGGCTTGCAGGTCGAACGCGGCGGCGGTGAAGGACATGGCGGCAAGCGCCAGTGCGAACAGGGCGAAGCGGTACGGCATGCGGCCATTGTGCCGCGCCGCCCATCGCGTAAGCTTGTCCTCGCCTGCCGCACGGAGACCCCCATGCCCTCGACCCCAGACCTGTCCGCCCGCCGCCACGCCTTTCGCGAATTGCACGCCAGCGGCTGCTTCGTGATTCCCAATCCATGGGACCTCGGCAGCGCGAAGTACCTGGAGACGCTCGGCTTCCAGGCGCTGGCCACCACCAGCTCCGGCGTCGCCTGGCGGCACGCCAAAGCCGATGGGCAGCTGACCCTGGACGAAGTGCTGGCCCATCTGCGCGAGATGGCGGCCGGCACCAGCCTGCCCATCAACGCCGACTTCGAGGGCGGCTACGCGAGCGATGCCGACGGCGTGGCGCGCAACGTGCGCCTGGCGATCGACACCGGCGTGGCCGGGCTCTCGATCGAGGACTCCACCGGCGACGCCGACGCCCCGCTGCGCGACCTCGCGAGTGCCGTGGAGCGCATGCGCGCCGCGCGGGCCGCCATCGACGCCGCCGGTGGCGAGGTGCTTCTGGTCGGCCGCGCCGAGAACTTCATCGTCGGCCGGCCGGACCTGGACGATGCGATCCGGCGCCTGAAGGCGTATGCCGACGCCGGCGCCGACTGCCTGTACGCGCCCGGCATCGCCACGCGCGAGCAGATCGCCGCCGTGGTGGCCGCGGTCGCGCCCAAGCCGGTCAACCTGCTGGTCGGCGGCGCCAGCCCGCTCACGCTGGCCGACATCCAGGCCCTGGGCGTGCGCCGCGTGAGCGTCGGCGGGGCGATGGCGCGCACCGCCTGGGGCGGCTTCATGCGCGCGGCGCAGACGATTGCCAGCGACGGCCGGTTCGACGGCTTCGCCGACGCGGCCAGCGGGGCTGAGTTGAACGGGCTGATGCGGCGTTAGAGCTGCGCGCAGAAACTGGTTTTACTCCCTCTCCCTCTGGGAGAGGGTGGGGGTGAGGGCACGCAGGCGCTGGCAAGTCGGCGGCCCGGAGTTGCATGCTGGGTGCCGGCAACTTCCCAGTGCACCGCGCCGTTGCCCTCACCCCAACCCTCTCCCAGAGGGAGAGGGAGCAAAAAGCGCTCAGGCGCCCCTAGCCGCGCAAGCAGGCGCGGTACTGCCCCGGCGTCAGCCCCAGCATGCGCTTGAAGTGGCGGTTCAGGTGGCTCTGGTCGGCGAAGCCCGCCGCCTGCGCGGCTTCGGCGATCGGCAGGCCCGCCTCCAGCAGCCGGCGCGCCTCGCGCACCTGGCGCTGCACCAGCCAGGCGTGCGGCGGCAGGCCGTGCTGGCGCACGAAGGCACGCAGCAGTTGCCAGGCGCTCAGGCCTTCCAGCTGCGCGAGCTGCTCCAGCGTGGGCTTGTCGCGCCAGTGCGCCTCCAGGTAGTCGTGCGCGCGGCGCGCCTCCGGTATCGGCTTCGCTGCGCGCGCCGCGCGCCGGTCGGCCTGCGCATGCCGCCGCACCCAGTGCGCGAGCAGCGCCAGCAGGCGCGATTGCACTTCCAGCGGCGACGCGTCCGCGCCGTCTTCCAGGTCGCGGTGCAGCCGCACGATGGCATGCGCCAGCACGGGGTCGCGGATCACGCCGCGGTCGAACGCGGCTTCGGCCTGCCCCGGCGGCAGGGCTTGGCGCAGCACGCCGGGCTCGACGTAGAACATGCGGTAGCCCCAGCTGTCGCCCTGCGCCGGCCGGCCGGAGTGCGGCTCGCCCGGCACCACCAGGTTGATCTCGCCGGCCGCGGCAACCTCGTGCCCGCGCATGTAGTCGAAGCCCAGCGCGCCGCGCGTGATCACGCCCAGCGCGTAGTCGTCGTGCGTGTGCCGCGCGAAGGTCTGCGCCATGCCGTCGGCACGCAGCAGCGTCACGCCGGGCAGGCTGCCCGGCTTCCACAGGTGCAATGGCGCGGCGCTGGAAGTCACGCGCCGGTTATAGCAGGCGCAGTCAGGCCGCGGCGTGCGCCCGCCCGCGCTGGTTCGACGCCAGCACGTTGTCCTTGGGCAGCGCCTCGCCCGTCTTCAGCGCGGCGATCCAGTCGGCCGTGCTGGCCACGGCCGCGAAGTTGCTGTGGAACACCACGCTGAACACACGGTGGATCTCCTCGGCGCTGGCGTAGCCGGCCGCATTGGCGTACGGCAGCGCGCCGCTGGCGTCGCCCAGGAACTCCACGTTCAGGCCGCGGTGCATGGCCTCGAACACGGTGGAGGCGTCGCAGTTGTGCGTCATGTAGCCGGTAACCGTGAGCGTGTCGATGCCGTTGGTCTTCAGCCAGTGGGCGAAGTCGGTGCCGGTGAACACGCTGGGGAAGGCCTTGGTGACCAGGTGGTCGCGCGGACGCTCGTCGATCTGCGGATGCAGCCGGCCGTTGTGCGTGTCGGCCTGGAACAGCGGCGCACCCTTGGGCGCGTGGTGCCGCACTACCACCACCGGCACGCCGGCGGCGCGCGCCGCGTCCATGGCGCGGCCGATGTTCGGCAGCGTCTGTTCCACCGGCGGCCAGGCGATCGGCAGGCCGCCGCCTTCGAAGTATTCGTTCTGCACGTCGATGACGACCAGGGCGCGGCGGATGGGAGAGGACGGCATGGTGAAGCTCCTTTGTTGTTGCGGTTGCGATGGACTGCATTGTTCGCTCTGCGCGCCTTCGCCGAAAGTGGCCTGAATGCCATTCATCGATAGAATCGGGCCATGCCGCGCCCTGTCCTTTCCGCCGCCGCCAAGCCTTCCGCCCGGCGCGACGCCATTGCCGTGGTCGCCTTCGACGGCATCAGCCCGTTCCACCTGTCGGTGCCCTGCATCGTGTTCGGCGAGGACCGCACGCCCGACGGCGCACCGCGCTTCCGGCTGGAGGTCTGCGCGCTGGAGCGCGGGCCGCTGTCGACCAACGCCGGCTTCAGCATCCAGGCCGCGCAGGGGCTGGCGGCGCTGCGGCGCGCGGACGTCGTCATCGTGCCCTCGTGGCGCGACACCATGGAGCCGGCGCCGCCGGCCCTGCTGGCCGCGCTGCGCGCGGCGCCGTGGTGGTCGGCCTGTGCCTGGGCGCCTTCGTGCTGGCCGAAGCCGGCCTGCTGGACGGCCGCCCCGCCACCACGCACTGGCACCTGGTGCCGCGCTTCGCCGAGCGCTTTCCCCAGGTCCGGCTGCAGCCCGAGGTGCTGTATGTGGACGACGGCGACGTGCTGACCTCCGCCGGCACCGCCGCCGGCATCGACTGCTGCCTGCACCTGCTGCGCATGCGGCACGGCGCGGAAGCGGCCAACCGCGCGGCGCGGCGGATGGTGGTGGCGCCGCACCGCCAGGGCGGGCAGGCGCAGTACATCGAGCAGCCGGTGCGCGCGGCGCCCGGCTCGGACCCGCTCACGCCCTTGCTGGAATGGCTGGGCAAGCGCCTGGACCAGCCGCACCAGCTGGACGACCTGGCGCGGCGCGCCCTGATGAGCCGCCGCACCTTCACGCGGCGCTTCCGGGAAGCCACCGGCACCACGGTGGGCCGGTGGCTGCAGGACCAGCGGCTCGCGCTGGCCCAGCGCCTGCTGGAGACCACCCGCCGCCCGATCGAGCTGGTGGCCGGGGACGCCGGCTTCGGATCGGCCGTGTCGCTGCGCCAGCACTTCGGCGCCGCGTTCAAGACCTCGCCGACGGCCTACCGCAGGCAGTTCTCGCGCGTCTGAACGGCGCCTAGCTGCGCATGCCCATCTCGCGCAGGATCCGGTAGGTCTCCTGCTGGTCGCGCGCGCGGCTGTGCGCGTAGTCGGGGTCGGCCTTCTCGTCGACGTCGATGAAGAACTCCGGCACCACCCGCTCGTTCAGCAGGATCCTGCGCACCGTGCGGGCGATGGCGCCCGCGCAGATGGACACGGTGCCGGCCAGCTGCGAGATGCCGGCGCCCTGGTTGTTGCAGGCCTTCACGAACGAGTCGGCCATGCGCGAGGGCAAACGGTCGTTGTTCAGCAGCGCCAGCAGCGATTCGGCGAAGCTCAGGTCGTGGCCCATGCGCTCGCGCATCTTCTGCAGCTGGCCGTGGAACGGCGGGTAGTTGCGGTCCAGGTCGTAGCGCTCGGTGCCGATCTGCACCAGGCCGTCGCCCATGTCCATCAGCCAGACCAGCGGCACGCCGTGCTCGCGGCAGGCCTGGCGCATCTCGATCTTGGCCTGCATGCTGTCCACCGCGTCGACCACCACGTCGGGCATGTTGCGCGGGTCGAACAGGCGTGCCGCGCTGTCCCGGTTGAAGCCGCGCGGCTCGGTGTCGACCCGGGCGAACGGATCGATGTCCCAGACCTTCTTGGCCACGATGTCGGTCTTGTCCACGCCGATGTTCATCAGCGAGGATCCCACGCGGTTCAGGTTGGACAGCGCCAGCTGGTCGAAGTCGGTGATGAAGAAGCTACGCACGCCCTCGGCCGACAAGGTGGTGACGCAGGACCCGCCGACGCTCAGGCCGCACACGGCGACGCGGGACTTGCCGAAGCGCGCCTGCTCCTCGCGCGTGAACAGGCCGATGTTGCGCGAGGTGCGCACGCGGTAGTGGTCCTCCGAATGCAGCAGGTGCACCAGCGCCCCGTCGTCGTACAGCACCCAGCTGCCGGCCAGTTCCTCGGGCGCGCCGTTGGCGTAGCTGTTGCGGAACTCGCGGAATTCCTCCATCACCCGGTCGGGCGCGGACTTCAGCTGCGGGCGGTCGGCCAGCAGCAGCTCCATCAGCACCTCTTCGTAGATGTCGTGGACGCGCGTGGCGCCGGACTTCAGCTGGTCCAGCCGCCGCAGCGCGGCGCTCTGCGACGTTTCGTTGCGGGGAATGAAGATGGTGGGCTCGGTCAGTGCTGCTCTCTTCTCCTTGCGCAGCGCACCGCCCAGCGCGCGCTCCTGGTCGCGTATGTTGTGTGACATGTTATTGCTCCTATGGCTCCCTTGCTTCGCGGATTGGGCACCGCGGCGGACGGCCTGTGGCCGTTCTCCGGTGCCCGCTTTCTCCCACCCGCCGTCCCCGCACAGACCGGTAGCCGGTTTTCTGGTTTTTTTTGACTTTGTCTTTTTCGACTCTGCCTTCAGAGGCGCAGTTCCATGAACAGCGCGCTGGAGCGATAGGTGTCGAGCTTCTCGGCCGACTGGTAGTCCTTCATGCTGTTTTCCGCATACGGCGCGATCTCCTTGAAGCCGACCGAGCGGTACAGCGCATGCGCGGCCTCCAGCACCTTCAGGCTTTCCAGCCGCACGGCCGTGTAGCCGATGGCGCGCGCGTCGGCCAGCAGCCGCTCGACCAGCAGCCGTCCCACGCCCAGGCCGCGCGCGCGCGGCTGGACGTACATGCGCTGCACTTCGCCGATGGTCGGCGTGAGCTGTTTCAGGCAGCCGACGCCGATGAATTCGCCGCCATGGCGCACCACGTAGAACCGGCCCAGCGGCGGAAAGAACTTGTCCGGATCGGCGAGATCCGACTCGACCATCGCGCCGATCTCGAAGTCCAGGCCGTAGTTGCTCGAGGCGGCATGGCCGATCCACTCCAGGTACTCGGTGAGCAGGCACCGCGCGGCGTCGCGCGTGCGCGCGTCGCCCACGGCGAGGAACTCGATCTGGGCGCCGGAGGTATCGGTGTCCACCGGCTCCAAAGGCTGCTGGCTGTACTGCATCATGTGTTCTTCTCCCATATCGTTTTCGGCCGCGCGCAGCCGCCGGCGCCGCGCCGGAATCGGCTGGTGGCGGTTTCAGGCCGGCTGGACGGTGCGGACGCGGACGACCTCGCGGCTGAAGCGCTCGGCCAGGCGCAGGTGTTCGTCGAAGCCGTTTTCGGGTTGTCGGCCTGGCCAGAAAAACTCGACCGAGCCTTCGCGGTCGTGCCAGGAATTCAGCGGATGCGAGACATCGCCGGGCTTGGCCGTCACCTGCATGTTCACCACCTCGTAGGGCAGGAACTCGGGCAGCCGGACCGCGTCGACGATGCCTTCGTCGGCCTTCAGGAAGGCGATGGCGCCCAGGCCGCGCGGCTCCAGCCGCTCGGGCAGCCGCGGCATGTTGCCCAGGTAGGACGCCACGTGCAGCTCGTACGGATTGATGCCGAAGCAGTGCTCCACCAGGTCCATGATGCAGTCGCCACCGGTGCGCGCCGCGATCTCCACGATGCGGATCTCGCCGGCCGGCGTGATGCGCGCCTCGAAGTGGCCGATACCCACCGTGATGCCCAGCGCCGCGCAGGACTTCTCGGCGATCTCGCGCAGCTGCCGGTGGTCCTGGTAGACCGAGGGCACGGAGTGGCCGGTTTCCACGAAGTGCGGCTCGGCGCCGAGGTACTTGTCGGTCACCGCCAGCACGCGGTGCACGTCGCCGTGGTTGAACACCTCGACGCTGACTTCGGAGCGCGCCGGGATGTACTCCTCGGCCTGGAACAGGTCCAGCGGCTCCTTGAACGCGCCGCCCAGCGAATCGATGTCCTGCAGGCACTGGCTCCAGGCGGCGGCCAGCGCGTCGGGATGCGCCACCTTGATCACGCCCACGCTGCCGGTCAGCTGGCGCGGCTTGATCACCAGCGGGAAGCCGATGCGCTCGGCCAGCGCCTGCAGCTCGCCCAGCGTGCGGAAGGCGCCGAACTTCGGCACCGGCAGGCCGGCGGCGGCCAGCACTTCCTTCATGGTGAACTTGTCGCGGCAGTGCTCGACCGCGGCCGGCGCGTTGTGGCGCAGCCCGAAGTGCTGCGCCACGGCCAGCGCGCTGCGCATGGCGAAGTCGTTGACCGGCACCACCGCGGCCGGCTCTGCGCCGGTGCGCGCGCGGTGCTCGATCACCGCCGTCAGAACGCCTTCGGGATCGGTCAGGTCGCCGGTGATGTAGCCGTCGAAGAACTTGATGGTGGTCGCCAGGCGCGTCTTGGCCAGCACGTACACGGGCATGCCTCCCCCCGCACGCAGGGCGCCCGCGAGCACGCGCTCGCGCAGCGGAAATTCCCCGCCGATGATCAGGATGTATCTGGTGGAGGCGCTGGCGCTGCTCATGGCGGACTTCCCTTGTGGAGAGCTAGACCGTCTCTGCTTCCGCCACGGACAGGTAGCGGCTTTCTGGTGACGGCAATCCCAGGTTCTCGCGCAGGGTGTTGCCGCGCAGAACCATGTCATGGTAGCCGCGCTCGGCCAGGATCGGCAGCACCAGGTCGACGAAATCGTCGAGGCCGAAGCCGTTCACCGGCAGCCCGAGCATGAAGCCGTCGGCCGCGCCGTTCTCCACCCATCGGATCATCTCGTCGGCGACCTTCTCGGGCGTGCCGATGAACGCTTCCGAGGTTCCGATGTTCGTGCGGCGGGTCGCGCACTCGTACGCCACCTCCAGCAGCGTGAGGTTCTTTTCCTTCGCGAGCCGGCGGATGTTCTCGGTGACCGACTGGAAGCCCTGGGCGCCGAGGTCCCCCAGGTCGGGGAACGGCGCATCGGGGTCGTACTTGCTGAAGTCGTGCCCCTGGAAGAAGTGGCCGATGAAGGCCAGCGCCTCCTTGGGCGTCAGCAGGTTGCGCACTTCCAGGTAGCGCTCGTGCGCCTTCTCCTCGGTGGCGCCGACGATCGGGCCGATGCCGGGGAATATCTTCACGTCGTCGGGATTGCGGCCCTGCGCGGCCACCGCCGCTTTCAGCTTGCGGTAGAAGCCCTGGGTCTCCTCCATCGTGCCGCCGTTGGTGAAGATGCAGTCGCCGTGCATCGCGCCCATCAGGATGCCGTCGGCCGAGGAGCCGGCGTGGAAGATCACCGGCCAGCCCTGCGTCGGGCGTTCGCTGTTGAGCGGGCCTTCCACCGAGAAGAAGCGGCCCTTGTAGTTGAGCCGGTGCATCTTGGAGGCATCCATGAACTGGCCGGTTTCGCGGTTGCGCACGAAGGCGCCCTCTTCCCAGCTGTCCCACAGGCCCTTGACCGCCTCCACGTGTTCCTGGCCGATCTCGTAGCGCAGGTCGTGGTCGGGGTAGCCGCGGTTGTAGTTGCGCCCCGAGCCTTCCAGCGACGAGGTCACTACGTTCCAGCCGGCGCGGCCCTTGCTGATGATGTCCAGCGAGGCGAACTGCCGCGCCACGGTGAACGGGTCGCTGAACGAGGTGGAGATGGTGCCGACCAGGCCGATCTTGCTGGTCAGCGGCGCCAGCGCCGACAGCAGCGCCATCGGCTCGAAGCGGTTCAGGAAGTGCGGCATCGAGTTCTCGTGGATGAACAGGCCGTCGGCGATGAAGGCGAACGCGATGCCGCCGGACTCCGCCTTGCGCGCACGGTCCACGTAGAAGTCGAAGTTGATGCTGGCGTCGGCCGGCACGCTGGGGTGCCTCCAGGCGCTCATGTTGGCGCCGTGGCCCTGGATCAGCACGCCGAAGTGGATGCGTTTCTTCTGCATGGCGAAGTTCTCCTTGAAGTATCCCTGTTGAACGAATGCCGGTGCTCAGGCGTGCAGCAGCCGCGAAGCCGTGGGCCGCCCGTCCTGCCAGAGTAGCGGCGACACGGCCTCGGCGCAGTCGACGCCCTCGACGTGGCCCACCACGATATCGTGACTTCCATAGCTGAGCACGCCATCGATGCTGCAGAACAACGTGGCCTGGGCGCCGCCGAGCACCGGCAGGCCGCCGACCTCGTGCCAGCTGCCGTGCGAGAAGCGCTCCTCGTGGCCGATCTTGCTGCTGAACGGCATCACCAGCCCGTGCTGGCCCTCCTCCAGCAGGTTCACCGAGAAGCGGCCGGTGCGCGTCAGCGGCTCGTGGATGCTGGCCGTGCGGTTCACGCACACCAGGATCGCCGGCGGCTCCATGCACACCGCGTTGACCGCCGTCACCACCATGCCGTAGCGCAGCGAATGCTCCTGCGTGGCGATGATGGTCACGGTGCCGGTCAGCCGGCGCATCGCCTTCTTGAACTGCTGCGTGATCGCGTCGACCTGCGGGGCCGCCGTGAACGCGCTTCTCAGCGCGCTTTCTGTCCAGTTGATAGCCATGGGGTCCTCGCGGAAACTTGAAAGTTGGGTGAAACCGGGATGTCGTGCATGCGGCCGCCGTTCAGTGCGCCAGGACGGAATACGCCAGCGAGCCGGAGAACGTGAGCAGCACCAGCGAAGCCAGCCGCAGGAAGGTGGAGGTGTGCGCGGCCAGCGAGCGCTGCGAGGTCAGCAGCCCGCCCAGGCCCGACCAGCCGATGCCGATCGGCGCCACCACGATCACGAACACCAGCAGCGCGCGCCACAGGTAGCCGACCGACTGGAACGCTTCCAGCGGGAACATGGTGCTGGCGAACAGCAGCGCCTTGGGGTTCATCAGCGTGGCGATGAACACGTCGCGAAAGCTCACCGGGCCGTGCTCCTCGGTGTGCAGCGTGCGGCTGCGGGCCCACATCTTGATGCCCAGCCACAGGATGTAGGCCGAGCTCGCCAGCTTGATGGTGTCCATCAGCCAGGGCCGGGTGGCGGCGAACGACAGCAGGGCGATGCCCCACAGCGAGATCGACACCGCGTAGCCCAGCGCCTCGGCCACCACCAGCGGCAGCGTTCCGCGCCAGCCGACCTTCAGGCCCGACGACAGCAGCAGCGTGTTGGTCGGCCCCGGGCACACCAGCACCAGGGAGACGTAGAACGCCATCTTGATCAGAGCATCTTGCATGGGGCATGGACTTCCTGCTGTGCCGTTGCACCGCCGCTCATTGCTGCGCTTCCCGCGCCTGCTGCGCGGTGCCGGAGAAATAGCGCTCCCCGCCCGGCGCCAGCCAGTCGGCGCGCAGCGGCGTGAAGATGTCGAGGTCGACGCAGTCTTCCAGGCACAAGGCGTTGTGCGGAATGTTGGCTGGCAGGTGCAGGATGTCGCCGGGGCCGACCTCGGCCTCGTGCTCCAGGTTCTCGCCGTAGCGGAACAGGATCCGGCCCTCCAGGATGTAGGTGAACTGTTCGTTGGGATGGGTGTGGGTGCCGACGAAGGCTCCCTTCTTCAGGAACAGCTTGGCCATCATCAGCTCTTCGCCCCACACCTTCTGGCGCTCGATCTGCGGGGTCAGGACCTCGCGCTCGACGTTGTCCCAGGTACCGAAACCCTTTTCGTCCAAACCTGACATGGCAACTCCCTGTGGTCTGCGTTGCGGTTTTCAGGCGGCCGCTTCGAGCTTGCCAACGGCGCGCTGCGTGTCGCGCGCGCGGGCCAGCCGGCTTGCCTCTTCGGTGATGATGTCTTCCTGGCCGGCCACCAGCTTGCGCTTGGCCAGGCGGGCGTAGAGCTCGAACTCGTTGACGTCGAACTCCTGCGCGGCCTTCTGGATGTGCGGCACGTAGCCGGAGAACAGGCCGTACAGGCCGCTGGCGATGTTGGCACCCTGGATGTGCGGCGTCTTCGGCGAGAGGAAGGCCTCGGTGCGGCGCGCCAGCTCGATCACGCGCTCGAAGGTGGTGCCGATCTTGTAGCCCTCGCGCTCCATCACCGCCACCAGCGTTTCCAGCTGCGTGTTGCCGGCGCCGGCGCCGAAGCCCTTCAGGCAGGCGTCGACGATCACCGCGCCCTGCTCCAGCGCCACCAGGCTGTTGGCCACGGCCAGGCCCAGGTTGTTGTGCGCATGGAAGCCGACCTTGATTTCCAGCCCGTTGACCAGCCGGCCGACCTTGCTCTTCACCAGCGAGGGCGCGGAGTAGCCGGCGCTGTCCATCAGGATCACGGCCTCGGCGCCGTAGCTCTCCATCAGCCGCGCCTGCGCCAGCAGCACGTCGGGCGGCGCCATGTGCGACATCATCAGCACGCCGTGGGCGGTCTTGCCGGCCAGGCGCACCTGGTCGATGAAGCGCGCCGACACGTTGGCCTCGGTGCAGTGGGTGGCCACGCGCACCACGTCGACGCCGGCTTCCAGCGCCAGCGTGATGTCCGAGGACTTGCCCAGGCCGGGGATGAAGTGCACGCCCAGCTTGCTCTTGGTCAGCGCTTCGCGCGCCGTCTCCAGCATGGTGCGGTCGCAGATGGGCGTCTGGCCGAGCAGGCAGGACGAGCCGCCCAGCCCGTTGCCGTGGCCGACCTCGACCACGTCGATGCCGGCCTCGTCGGCGGCGCGCGCGTATTCGTAGATCTGCGCGGCGGTGAGTTGGTGGCGGATGGCGTGGTTGCCGTCGCGCAAGGTGGGGTCGCTGATCAGAATCATTTTGGAAACTCCCTGGGAAATGGTTGCGGTGGTGGCTCAGACCCGCACGCGCGCCGGCGCCATGCGCCCGTCCGCGGAACGCCTGGCCTGGAACAGCGTGAGCAGCGGCCCCGTCATCACGGTGGTGGCCAGTGCCATGATCACCAGCATGGTGAAGATGCGCGGCGACAGGATGCCCATGTCGTAGCCGATGTTGAGCGCGATCAGCTCCATCAGCCCGCGCGTGTTCATCAGCGCGCCCAGCTGAAGCGATTCGCGCCAGCCGATGCCGGTGACGCGCGCGGCGAGGGTGCTGGCGCCCAGCTTGCCGACGGTGGCCACGGCCACGATCAGCAGGCAGATCATCCAGCCCTGCAGGTCGTCCAGCAGGCCCAGCTGGGTGCGCAGGCCGGTGTAGACGAAGAACAGCGGCAGCAGCAGCGCGGAGCTGAACTTCTCGACCCGGGCGCGGATGCGGTCGCGAAAGCCGTCGGCCTCCGGCATGACGGCGCCGGCCACGAAGGCGCCGAACAGCGCGTGGATGCCGATCAGCTCGGTGCTGAGCGCGCCGGCCAGCACCACGCAGATCACCAGCGCCAGCGTGCCGGTGGACGGGTCCTCCTGCGCCAGGCCCGCCTTGCCCAGGATGCGCGGCACCGCCGGGCGCACCAGGAAGGCCATCACCGCCACGAACAGCAGCGACAGCACCAGCGTCACCACCGAGGTCGCCATGCTGGCCGAGCCGACGATGGCCACCACGAAGGCCAGCATGGTCCAGGCCGTCACGTCGTCCACCGCGGCGCAGGCGATCGCGGTGCTGCCGAGGAAGGTCTTGGACAGGCCGCGCTCCTGCAGGATGCGCGCCAGCACCGGGAAGGCGGTGATGCTCATGGAGATGCCCATGAACAGCGCGAAGCCGGTGAAGGTGGCGCGCGGGCCGGACAGGCTTTCGTACAGGAAATAGGCCAGCGCCACCCCGAGCACGAACGGCGCGACGATGCTGGCGTGGCTCACCGCCACCGCCGCCTGCGCCTTCTTGCGCACGTGGCCGATGTCCAGGTCCATGCCGACCGCGAACATGTAGAGGCAGACGCCGACCTGGCTGAGCAGCTTCAGCGCGCCCAGCGAATCCTTCGGGAACACGAAGGCGAAGGCCTCCGGCGCGACCAGGCCGAACAGGGACGGGCCGAGCAGGATGCCGGCCGTCATCTCGCCCACCACGGCGGGCATGCCGATGCGCTGCAGTGCGCCGCTGATCACCCGCGAAGCCAGGATGATCACCAGCAGCTGCACGAACAGGTGGCTGAGCGGCTCGCGCAGGTTGGCCGCCAGCCCGGTGAGCAGGGCCAGCGAGCCGGTGCCGCCGGCCGTGCCGGCAGTGGGCACCTGCGCGCCGGCCGGGAACACCGACCCCAGGTGCAGCACGCCGACGATGGCGGCGGCGGCGAGCACCAGCGTCGCCAGGTAGTAGAGGGTTGCGCGTTTCATGGTCGGTATCCTTGGGGGGTGCCGCGCTACTGCGCGACGTCGGCGGCCCGGCTGGTGGCGTGCTGGTGCTCGGCCACGGCGATGGCCGCGCAGTTGATGATGTCCAGGTTGCCGGCGTACTCGGGCAGGTAGTCGCCGCGGCCGCGCACCGTCAGGCTGACCTGGATGCGGCCCTGGCTCTCGATCGGCTGCACCACCAGCTGGTAGCCCGGGACGTACTTGCGCACCAGGTCCACCATCGCCGCGACGCGCGCGCGCACCTTGCCGAAGTCCTTGTAGCGCGCGTGCGCGTACAGCGTGGTCTGCATCTGGATGCCGGGCTCGGCCGGGTTGATGTTCAGGATCGCCTTGGTCTTCTTGGCCCCGGTGAAGCTGGCCAGCGCGTACTCGGTGGTGGTGATGTACTCGTTGATGTTCTCGCGCGTGGCCATGCCGGCGCTCTTGGAGGCGATGGCGGACACCACCTCCAGGTACTCGATCTCGTCGACCGCCTGGCTGAGCGCGTAGGCCAGCGGCAGGCTGGCCTGGCCGCCGCAGGTGATCAGGTTGACGTTCTGCGCGCGGTCGGATTCCGGCAGGTTGATGCAGGGCACGCACAGGCGGCCCAGCTTGGCCGGCGTCAGGTCGATGGCGAACTTGCCGGCCTGCGCGAAGTACGGGTTGTGCAGCTTGTGCGCGGCCGCCGAGGTGGCGTCGAACACCAGGTCGTAGGCGTCGGCGTTGTCCCTGAGGAAGTCCAGGCCTTCGCTGGAGGTTTCGACGTTGCAGTCGCGTGCGAGCCGCAGCCCGTCGCTCTTGCCGTTGCGGCCCACGACGAAGGCGAGATCCAGCGTCTCGGTGGTCTTGACCTTGAACATCAGGTCGATGCCGATGCTGCCCGAGCCGATGATGGCGACGCGCGTGCGCGGAGATTCGGTTTTCATTTGGTGCATTGCCTCAGGGTGATAGCGCGCTCGCCGCGCCGCGGGCCGCGGGCGCGGTGTCGCGCTGAAGGGGTTGTTGATCCGTCGCGCCGCGCGCCAACAGCCGCTGCAGCTCCTTGCTCAGGTCGGCCAGCAGGTTCTTCTCCTCGCTGTGCAGGAAGAAGTGGTTGCCGGGATAGCGCACGTAGCGCACCGGCCCGCTGGTCTCGGCGGCCCAGCCGGCCAGGCCGGCGTCGGTCACCAGGCGGTCGACGGTGCCGTGCAGCACCAGCATCGGGCAGGACAGCGGCGTCTGCTCGATGTAGCGGTGCATGGCCGAGATGGTCAGGTCGGCGCGCAGCCGCGGCATCCACAGCTCGCGCAGCGCCGGCTCGGTGATCAGCTCCTCGGGCGTGCCGTTGTAGTCGCGCACCGTTTCGATGAAGGCCTCGTCGGGCAGCGCCTGGGCGCCGGCATCCAGCCAGCGGAAGCGCGGCGCGCTGCGGCCCGAGGCGATGAACAGGTCCGGTTCGGGCAATCCCTGCAGCCGCAGGCTGTGCGCCAGGTCGCGCGAGATCAGCGCGCCCATGCTGTGGCCGAAGAACACGTAGGGCCGGTCCAAGAGCGGCGGCAGGATCCGCGCCAGCTCCGCGACGATCGGCTCGGCGTCGTCGATCAGCGGTTCGTCCATGCGGTAGTCGCGCCCGGGCAGCTGCACGGCGATCAGCTCCACCCAGTCGGGCAGGCTGTCGCGCCAGGTACGGAAGGCCGCCGCGGTCGCTCCCGCGTAGTGGAAGCAGAACAGGCGCAGACGCGGTTCGCCCTTTCCTTCGTGGACGATCAGCCAGGGCGAGTCGTTTTTCTTCATGGTTCCCTCCCTCCCCTCACATGACGCTGTATTTCTTGAATGCGTCGACCACGCTCATGCCTTCCAGGATGTCGGAGCGCAGCTTGCGTTCCAGCCGGGCCTTGTTCAGCGCGCGGTTGATCGCTTCCTCCTCCACCTCGCTCGGGACGACGCACACGCCGTCGCCGTCGCCGAAGATCAGGTCGCCCGGGCGGATGCGCGTCTCGCCGACCTTGATCGAGCAGCGGTAATCCACCACGTTGTGGCGGCCCTGCAGGCCGTAGGCGTGCGTGCCGTGGGTGAAGGCCGGGAAGTTCTGCTGCAGCACGGGACCGACGTCGCGCATGTGCGCGTTCACCACCACGCCGGCGGCGCCCAGCTTGGCCGCGCGCAGGCACAGCAGGTCGCCCATGCGGGCGGCGCCGATCATGCCGCCGCTGACGATGTACACCTCGCCCGGGCGCAGGTCGTCGACCGAATCGAACAGCAGGCCGAACGGCTTGGAGTCGTAGCGCTTCAGGCCGCCGTGCGGCACCGGCGGCTCGTCCTGCACCGGCATGGCGCGGCCGATCATCACCATGTCGCTGCGCAAGGGCTTGATCTCCGGCGGCAGCATCGGGTGGGTGAACCCGAGCTGCTCGAGCACGTCGCTCACCGGGCAGGTCTGCAGCTCGGCCCGCATCAGGGCGAACAGCTCCTCGTCGTTTTTCCATTGCGCCATGGCAGTCATCCGATCAGGGTGGAAGCCGCTTCGCTGAGCAGCGGCTCGAGCTCGCGGTTGATGTGTGTGAGGACCGCTTCCTCCTGCGAATGGATGAAGAAGTGGTCGCCGGGAAAACGGTGGCGGCGGAAGCTGCGGCGTGTCTCGCGCTCCCAGCGCGCGAGGCCGTCGTCGTCCACCATGTGGTCGTCGGCCCCGTGGAACACCACGATGCGGCAGTCCAGCGGTGCCTGGCGCTCGTAGCGGTAATTCTCGAAAATCGCGCCGTCGGCGCGGATGCGCGGCAGCAGGAAGTCCAGCAGGATCGGATCGCGAAGAATCGCATCCGGCGTGCCGTTGCAGCCGCGCAGGACCTCGATGAACTCGGGGTCGGACAATGTGTGCCGGATCACCGGCGGCTTCACCTCGGGCGCGTTCTGCGACGAGGCGATGAGAAGCTTGGGCTGCGGCAGCCCGCGCTGCCGCAGGACCCTGACCACCTCGAAGGCGATCAGCCCGCCCGTGCTGTGGCCGAACATGGCGTAGGGGCGATCCAAAAGCGATGCCATCGCATCCGCGATCGGCGGTGCCACTTCGTCCATGTCCAACAGCAACGGTTCGGCGATCCTGTTCTCGCGGCCGGGCAGCTGCACGGCGATCAGCTCGACCTCGGGCGGAAGGGAATCCGCCCAGGGTGCGAACATCGAGCCGCCGCTGCCGGCGTAGTGAAAACAGAACAGCCGGATACGGGCATCGGGCTTGCGGTCTGCGCCGAACAAGAGCCAGCGGTCGTCACGCGTTTCCATGTCGGCGCAGCTCCGCTTGCCTTAGGCCGCGACCGCGGTTTCTTGCTTCATCGGCTGCACGATCTTGTTGTGGCCGAAACGATCGACGCCGGCCACCTGCACGGTGGTGTAGCGGTCCAGCGGCAGCACTTCGCCGAAGTGGTGGAACGAGTCCTGGCCCGAGTACACCTTGACGTGCGTCGGGACGAACCGCGTGGCCCAGCCGAAGCGCACCGAGTCCTTGGTGGTGTTCGGGTTGGAGCCGTGCATGCAGCGCGACGTGAAGATGAAGAACTGGCCGGGGTTGATCTCCATGTGCACGCCGCGCGACTCGTCGGGCTTCCAGTTCGGGTCGAGCTTCAGCTTCTCGTAGTCGTAGCCGTAGAAGCCCGACTTCACGCCGTCGTCCAGCACGCGCTTGTTGAAGTTCTCCGGCTCGAACGGGATGTTCTTCTTCTCGTCGAAGAACCAGGTGCGGTGGCTGCCGGGCATCAGCTTAAGGCAGCCGTTGGCCTTGTTGGTCGGCGTCATGGCGATCCACGCCGTCAGCTCCCAGGGGCGGCCTTCTTCCGGCTCGGTCGGCTCCAGCTTCTCGGTGCCCTCGAACTCGACGAAGCTCTCCGCCTGGTGCCAGTCGGTGCCTTCGTCGCCGGGGTACTTCGGGAACCACTCGGTGCGCCAGCTCAGCACGTCCGGGCCCAGGATGCTGGAGATCCGGTCGACGATCTGGTTGCTGCTGATGATCTTGTTCAGGGCCGGGATGTCCAGGTGCCGGTCGTAGTTCAGCTTGCTGTCCGGGAACGGCGCGGTGGAGGCATCCAGCAGGTCGAGGCGGACCTCGTTCCAGATGCGGGTCATCTCTTCCGGTTCGTACAGCGTGAACGGGCCGGCGAAGCCGTTTTCGTAGAAGGACTTCTTCTCGGCTTCGGACATGTAAAAGCGCTTTTGCATTTCTGCTCTCCTAAAAAATGACGGGATGTCGTGGGTTGGCGTGGCGGGGAAAACGAAGGCCTGGGCCTCAGGCCGAGACGGCGACGGGCTTGTCGGCGGTGACGCCGCTCTTGGCGCGCAGCGCGTCGATATCCGCGCTGATGGCCGCCACCGTCGAACGCGTCTTGTCGAAGAACAGGCGCGGCGTGGGGGTCACGCCGGTCTTTTCCTTCATCTGCTTCAGGACGGCGACCAGGTTGAGCGAATTGCCGCCGATGTCGAGGAAACGGGTCTCGGCATTCAGGTTCTTCACGCCGATCACGTCTTCCAGGATCTGGATCACGGTTGCTTCAGTGTTCATGAGTTCACTTCCTCTTGGTTGCTCTGGTTGATGCGAAATTGCAGTAGTGACAGAAGCGCCTTGCGATCTGCCTTTCCCGACGACAACTGCGGAAACTGGTCGAGAATCGTGATGTGGCGGGGCACCATGTAGGCAGGCAGCTCCGCCGACAGCCGCTGCCTGATCTCGCCGACGAGGCGATCCACGTCGAGCGCCTGGCTCTTGTCGATCAGAACGCCGGAGGCCAGCAGCTTCTCTCCGTAGCGCGACTCGAGCAGCACCGTCTCCGATGCGTGCACGTGGGCCACGCTGTTGATGACGCGCTGGATCTCGCTCAGGTGGATGCGGTAGCCACCGAGCTTGATTTCGTTGTCCTTGCGGCCGACATAGAAGATGTCGCCGTTGTCCAGGTACGTGCAGATGTCGCCGGTGCGGTAGAACGGCACGCCGTCGATGTGCGTGAGCCGCTGCGCGGTCTGCTCCGGCAGGTGCCAGTAGCCCTGCATCACCTGGCTGCCGCCCAGCATCAGCTCGCCGGGCGTGTTGGCCGCCGTGATGGCCTCGCCGTCGTCGTCCACCAGCATCGCCTGCACATGCTTGAGCGCCTTGCCGATCGGGTACAGCTGGCTGCGCTCCGGCTCGATCTCGGTGATCAGGTGCGCCACCGAGGCGCAGGTCACCTCGGTCGGGCCGTAGGCGTTGATCACCTTGGTGCCGGGGTTCTTGCGCATCCAGCGCTGCACCGTCTTGATGTCCGGCACGTCGGTGCCGGTCAGGATGGTCTTCAGGTGCGGCAGCGGCGCGGCGGCGAAATCGGCCGCCTGCGCGATCAGGCCCAGCATCATTCCCCAGGCGGAGAAGTGCGAGATGTCGTTGGCGCGGATGGTCTCGAACAGCAGGTCGGGCACCACCACGTCGTCGTACACGTGCAGGTGCGCGCCCTGCGCCAGCGGGAACAGCATGTCCATGGTGTAGACGTCGAAGTGCAGCGGCGAGAAGCTCGCGCAGCGCGACTCGGACGTCACGTCGTAGACCTGCCAGGTGCCGTCGAAGAAATCGAACAGGCTGCGGTGGCTGATCAGCACGCCCTTGGGCCGGCCGGTGGAGCCGGATGTATAGATGCAGTAGGCGGTCGACTGCTCGTCGAACTCCGGCAGCGCGGTGGGCCGCACCAGCGCGTCGCGCTGCGTCGAATCCTCGTCCACCGTCACCATGCGCTCGAGCTCGGTCAGGAACACCAGGTGCGCCGGCTTCGGCAGGAAGCCCTTGACGGTGTCGGCCATCTCTTCCTCGGTGATCACCACCGAGGGCGCGATGTCGTTGAGGATGTAGCGCAGCCGCTCGGCCGGCATGCTGGAGTCGAGCGGCACGTGCACGCAGCCCGCCTTGAACACGCCCACGATCGCCGCCACCAGGATGGCGCGGCGGCTGGCGAGCATCACCACGCGGTCCTGGGGCTTGCATCCGAGCGCGCGCAGCCGCATCGCAAAGCGCGTGGAGAAGCTATCGAGCTCGGCGTAACTGAGTTCGATGTTTGTATCCGCAAGCGCGCTTTTATAAGGCGTGCTGAGCGCGTGCTGCTGAATGACGGGGACGATATGTTTGACCATGAGGCCTCGCGCTCCTTGTTATGTGACGCTTCCCTGAGTGAGCTTCGCGTTTGTCGAGGCCTGAACCTTAAACGCGATGTCGTGTGGAATTTCTTAGCTCGTTTGCGGCATATCGTTTGTCGGCTTTCTCTCTTCTGTTTGGACAGGAGACGAGAGAAGGCCGCACTGCTTCGCCTTGCTGGCGCTGCTCTTGATATGTTTGCTGTTGAGCTTTCTGTTGATCGACACGAACAGCTGGTAGACGGCGCGCTCGCCGATCTGCAGTTCCTCGGCCACGTGGCGCGCGCTTCCACCGCGCTCCACCAGGCGCAGCGCCACCACCTCCGTATAACTAAGGGACAGTTGCCGCGCGAGCTCCTGGCGGCCGCGCAGCACGCGCCACTCGAGCAGCTCGTTGGCCAGGCCGCGCAGCAGCCTGCGGTTGCGCCAGAGGTGGTCCTCGCCGTGCGGCGGAGCCAGCGGCGTGCTGACGTGCAGCAGGCCGAAGGTGGTGTCGTCGCGCCGGTGCGCGGGGAAGAACAGGCAGCTGCCAAGTCCGTGCTCGGGCCCCGACTGGTTCAGCCAGTGGTGCGCCGGCAGCACCAGCGTCGAGCCGCGCAGCGGCTGCGTGTTCTCGCGCGCGTGCGCCACCGCCGGATCGTTGAGATACCAATGGTGGTGGACGTAGCGGTGCGCCCAGGAGGGCGCGCCGCCCACCAGCATGTCGTGCCGCGTGATCTCGCCGCCTTCTTCCTCGGCCGAGAACCAGTGGTAGTAGCAGTTCGCCGCGCCGCAGGCGCGGGTGAAGTTGCGCATGAGCACCAGCAGGTCGCGCTCGTTCTCGCATTCGGAGGCGAACTCCGGCACGCGCGCGCCGTCCGGCTGCCAGTCGCCCTCGGCCACGGTGCCCAGAACCGCCCGGTAGTCGTTCTTCAGCTGCGGCGCGTACGGGTCGTTCTCGATGAACGCCGCGACCTGCTCGCCGTCCTGCAGGTCCAGGTGCAGCACCGAGACCGGCTCGTCGCAGCCCTGGCGCCGGCGCTCCAGCCGGAAGCCGTGCGCGCCATCGCCGAGCACGCTCAGCGACAGGCGCCTGCCCTCGATGAAGGCCTGCCGTACCTGCACCGCGTCGGGCGGCGCATGGTCGGTGGACCGTGATTTGAAATGCCGGGTCATGGCTCGACCCGGGACGTGAGTGGACCGCCGACGCGGTCGGTTGAATCATGCATGCGCGCCTCCCCAGGTGCTGTATTCACGCGATGTGCTCACTTTATGGAGTTGGCTCTGCACTCTCCAAGACACTGACCTATAAACACGCGCAACAGCTGTTACGTAGAGTGCGCTGTATAGAAACAAATATAGGTTCCGTGAATCAGCCTGAGTGCTCACTTCCGTCAGTGCATTGCTTTTTGTCAGGATTGACAGTGCGGCAGGAACGCCGCGACGCACCGGGTAATCCCGGAGATGAGTGAGATGAAGACGCGCCGGCCGCGGGGACTCTGGAGGAAACGCTGGCCGGCGATGTTGACGACGTGATGACGTGCGCCGATGCCGGTCGGTGGATGCGTTTCCCGAATGCTTGCCCTGCCCGGGATGTGCGGGAGGCGACTGTAGCAGCGCGATGCGCCGCCTGCGCTTAACCACGACGTGCTTGCGTGATTCGCCTCACAGGAACGCGGTGCGGGGCTTGCAGTCTCCTGACATCAGCATGGCAGGAAGTGGCGCACGCGGGTGCATGCAGCGAACCCGTAAATATCGCGTCACAAGTTGCGCCTTTGTGTTTCGCCGATTTGCCTTGACATCGGCCGCGCCGCGTTCGCGCACAATCGCGCGATGCCGATCCATCCACAAGAACCATTGCGGCAGGTGATCAACGCCTGGGGCACGGCAACGCCTTACGGCGTCTCGCGCTCGGCGTCCGAAGTCGCGCGCGCTGTTGCCCAGGTGCTGGACCGTTTCGTGTCCATGCAGGAATTGCAGGCGCACTGCGCGCTGCGGATCGTGCGCTGGTCCGGCGCCGAGGCGGCGTGCGTCACGCACTGCACGGCCGCGGCGCTGACGCTCGCGGTCGCCGCCTGCATGGCTGGCGGCGACGCGCGGCGCATCGCGCAGCTGCCCGACGCTGCCGGCATGCCGGCGCGCGTGCCGCTGCTGGCCGGCCACCAGGTGAACTATGGGCAGGCCATCACCCAGGCTGTGCGGCTGGCCGGCGCGCAGCCGGTGCCGTGCGACGGCCTGGATGCCGTGCGCGGCGCGCTGGCGGCTGGCGGCGTGGCCTGCGTGCTGGCGGTGGAGTCGCACCTGGCGCCGGGGTCCGGCGCGGCCGTCACGGCCGAGCTGGCGGCGCTGGCGCGCGCCGCCGGGGTGCCGCTGGTGCTGGATGCTGCGGCCCAGGACCGGCGCGTGCGCGAGCTGGTGGCCGGCGGTGCGGACCTGGTGCTGCTGAGCGCGCAGAAGTATCTTGCCGGCCCGACGGCCGGGCTGGTGCTGGGCGGCGATGCGGCGCTGGTCGCCGCCGTCGACGCGCAGCACACCGGTATCGGCCGCGGCATGAAGCCGACCAAGGAGGCGCTGGCCGGCGTGATGGCCGCGCTGGCGCTGCGCGAAGCGGAAGACACCGATGCCTGGCGCGATGCGCAGCAGGCCAAGGTGCGCGAGGTCATGGAGAGCGCCACGCGCTGGCGCGGCATTGCGGCGCACGCCGAGGCCGACCCGCAGGGCAACGGCTTCGCGCGCATCTGGCTGGCCGTCGACCCGGCGCGGGCCGGCCTGGACGCGGCGCAGCTGGCGGCGCGCCTGCGCGAGGGCGACCCCATCGTCGCCGTGGCGCCGCACCGGCTGGCGCAAGGCCAGGTCGGCCTGGAGCTCACCGGCGTGGCCGCGGCCGAGGTGCCGCCGCTGTGCGCGGCCATCGCCGCGGCGCTGCCTACAATCGCGGACGATGCAGGGAATGCTTGAACTCTCCACCGACGAAGTGCACGTGTGGCTGGCCTTCGAGGACCGGATCCGCGAACCCGCGCTGCTGGCGCAGTACCACACGCTGATGGCGCCCGAGGAGGCCGCGCAGCAGCGGCGCTTCGTGTTCGAGCGCGACCGTCACCGCTACCTGGTCACGCGCGCGCTGGTGCGCACCGTGCTGTCGCGCTACGCGCCGGTGGCGCCGCGCGACTGGACCTTCACCGAGAACAAGTACGGCAAGCCCACCGCTGCCAACGAGCCGGCGCGCGCCATGGCCCTGTCCTTCAACGTCACGCACACCGAGGGCCTGGTGGCGCTGGGCGTCACGCGCAAGGCGGCGCTGGGCGTCGACGCGGAGAACACCGGCACGCGGCAGGCGCCGATCGATGTGGCCGACCATTTCTTCGCGCCCGACGAAACCTCGGCGCTCGCCCGCATCGGCGCGGAACGCCAGCACGACCGCTTCTTCCAGTACTGGACCCTGAAGGAGTCGTACATCAAGGCGCGCGGCATGGGCCTGTCGATCCCGCTGGACAAGTTCGCTTTCCTGTTCCGTACCGAGGAACTGCTGGAGCTCACGGTGCATCCCGAGTTGGCGGACGTGGCCTCGCGCTGGCACTTCTGGCAGTACCGCCCGCCCGGCTTCCTGCTGGCCGTGTGCGCGCAGCGCATCCAGGCGGTGCGGCAGCGCATCGTGCTGCGGGACGTTGTGCCTATGCAGGGGGACGCTCTGCTCGACAGTCCGCTGCTTTGCATGTCTGGCGGCTGAAGACGGTCGTTGCGTGGTGGCAGCGGCCGGCGGCCGGGGTGGGCCAGGCTCCCGGGTCACGCTCGCGGGCGTCTGCCCTGTCGCTCATACATCACGTCGTCAAGGCCGCTGTGCCGCGCAGACTCTGTGGCGACCGCGAATGGACCCTGCGCCTGGCCCACCCCGACCACCGGCCGCACGTGTCGTTGTCTCGCTCTATCGCCCCTCACCCCTGCCCTCTCCCCGGAGGGGAGAGCAACCGTGTCAAGTGAGGCTAAGTCGATAGGAACTCAGAGCTCCAAGGGCGGCCGCTTTTGAGGATGGCGTTCATGATGGTCAGCAGCTTGCGCATGCAAGCTGTCATTGCCACCTTGAAGGGCTTGCCCTGGGCGCGTAGCCGCTGGAACAGGTCCTTGATGACCGGATTGCAGCGCCTCGCGTTGAATGCAGCCATGTACAGCGCGCAGCGCACGTCTGCGCGACCGCCCTGGATGTAGCGCTGGCCCCGGCGTTTGCCGCTGTCGTCGCTGAATGGCGCCACCCCCACCAGTGCCGCGGCGCGCTTGCGGTCCAGCTCACCCAGCTCGGGCAGCCGACCCAGCATCGTGCTGATCGTCACGCGGCCCACGCCGGGAATGCTGTCCAGCAGCTCGTAGCGCGCCTTGTAGACCGACGAGTCCTTCAGCCGTGTATCCAGTTCCCGATCGAGCTGCTTGATGCGCGCGTCCAGCCACTCGATGTGCTCGCGCACGCTCTTGCGCGCCACCGGCTTGACCGTGACCAGGCGGTTCTTCTCCTGCGCGCGCATGGTCACCAGCTGGGCACGCCGGTCCACCAGCTCGACGATCTCCTGCTGCGCCTCATCGGGCATGGGGTGCACCTGTGGCTGCATCCTCTGGCCGAACAAAGCCAGCACCCGCGCGTCCAGGCGATCCGTCTTGGCCAGAACCCCCGCGGCCCGCGCGAAGTCGCGCACCCGCTTGGGGTTGACCACCGCCACCCCAAGGCCTGCCGCGCACAGCGCTCCTGCCAGCGCGGTTTCCCAGCCGCCTGTGGCCTCCAGCACCACCAGCTGCGGCGCCAGTTCCACAAGCCGCCTGACTAGCTCGCCACGCCCCGCCTCTTCATTGTCAACACGCGAGGGCAATGCGCCTTGCTCTTCAGTCAACGCCGGCACGCTCGCCACGTCCAGCCAAGCCTTGCACACGTCGATGCCCACGTACAGCTTCTCGCCCATGAATAACGCCCTTCCTTGTGATCGATGCGGCCTCCAGGACCTCACAACCGTTCGGGCTGTCTGTTCACTGCGAGCCGGGCGGCCGGCACGACCCTCGCTCTCCCTCGGTCTGCCGCCGTCACGCAGCTACCCTGGGAGTACCGGCCTGTGCCGGCCA
>JAZKIV010000009.1:0-31769 GCA_040384685.1 Pseudomonadota bacterium
GGCTGCTTCTCGCCCTTGCCTTCGGTGTACACGCGGTTCTTCTCGATGCCCTTGGAGACCAGGTAGGCCTTCACGGCTTCGGCGCGGCGCACGGACAGACGCTGGTTGTAAGCATCGGTGCCCACCGAGTCGGTGTGGCCGACGGCGATGATCACTTCCAGGTTGATGCCCTTGATCTTGCCGATCAGGTCATCCAGCTTGGCCTTGCCTTCGGCCTTCAGCACCGACTTGTCGAAGTCGAAGAAGGCGTCGGCGGCGTAGGTCACCTTGGTGGCCGCGGGCGGCTGCGGAGCCGGAGCGGGCGGCGCCGGGGGCGGCGGGGTGACGACGGCGACCGGAGCGGGAGCCGGCGGGGGCGGCGGGGGCGGCGGGACCAGGGCGCCGTCGCAGCCCTTGGCGGCGGTGGCGGGGGTCCAGTTGGCGTCACGCCAGCACAGCTCGCGCGTGCCGTTCATCCAGACGTATTCGCCGGTGCCGTTCTGCCAGTTGTCGATGCGGTTGCCACCATCGGCGGCAGTGACGCGGACGCCAGCGGGTGCCGATCCCATCGTGGAGCAGCCGCCCAGCAACGCAGCGGAAGCGAACAGCAGCGCCACCTTGTTCAGTTTCTTCATAGTTCTCCTCTTGGGGGGAAAAAGCCGCAGCCGCGCTGCGTGAATACTACGTTTCCGGTGACCAATTCACCATGTACGTCCAAACTATTGTGCCACACGTGTTTACACAATCAACGTCTGGCCCAGCGGCAATCCGTAGGACAAAACCGCTTTCCTGGAGCCTGTTGCGGCTTAACGACAGGGGTTTTCAAAAGTAAAATCAACGGTTTCGCCGCCCGTCCCCGCGCCTCCCCACCAGCCCCTTCATGACCCAATTCGCCAAAGAAACCCTGCCCGTCAGCCTCGAAGAGGAGATGCGGCGCAGCTACCTCGACTACGCCATGAGCGTGATCGTGGGGCGGGCGCTGCCGGACGCGCGCGACGGTCTGAAGCCGGTGCACCGCCGCGTCCTGTACGCGATGCACGAGCTCAACAACGACTGGAACCGCCCCTACAAGAAGTCGGCGCGCATCGTGGGCGACGTGATCGGCAAGTACCACCCGCACGGCGACCAGTCGGTCTACGACACCATCGTGCGGCTGGCGCAGGATTTCTCCATGCGCCACATGCTGGTGGACGGCCAGGGCAACTTCGGCTCGGTCGACGGCGACAACGCGGCGGCGATGCGCTACACCGAGATCCGGCTGGCCAAGATCGCCCAGGAGATGCTGACCGACATCGACAAGGAAACGGTCGATTTCCAGCCCAACTACGACGGTTCCGAGCGCGAGCCGGCGGTGCTGCCCAGCAAGCTGCCCAACCTGCTGGTCAACGGCTCGGGCGGCATCGCGGTCGGCATGGCCACCAACATCCCGCCGCACAACCTCAACGAGGTGGTCGACGCCTGCCTGCACCTGCTGAAGAACCCCGAAGCCACCATCGACGAGCTGATGGAGATCGTGCCGGCGCCCGACTTCCCCACCGCCGGCATCATCTACGGCGTGTCGGGCGTGAAGGAAGGCTACCGCACCGGCCGCGGCCGCGTGGTGATGCGCGCCAAGTGCCACTTCGAGGACATCGACCGCGGCCAGCGCCAGGCCATCATCGTCGACGAGCTGCCCTACCAGGTCAACAAGAAGACCCTGCAGGAGCGGATGGCCGAGCTGGTCCACGAGAAGAAGATCGAGGGCATCAGCCACATCCAGGACGAGAGCGACAAGTCCGGCATGCGCCTGGTGATCGAGCTCAAGCGCGGCGAGGTGCCCGAGGTCGTGCTGAACAACCTGTACAAGCAGACCCAGCTGCAGGACACCTTCGGCATCAACATGGTGGCCCTGATCAACGGCCAGCCCAAGCTGTGCAACCTGAAGGACCTGATCGCCGTGTTCCTGCAGCACCGCCGCGAGGTGGTGACCCGCCGCACGGTGTTCGAGCTGCGCAAGGCGCGCGAACGCGGCCACGTGCTGGAAGGCCTGGCCGTCGCGCTGGCCAACATCGACGAGTTCATCCGCATCATCCGCGAGTCGCCCACGCCGCCGGTGGCGAAGGCCGAGCTGATGAACCACCCGTGGGACTCCAGCCTGGTGCGCGAGATGCTCACCCGCGCCCGCGAGGACGGCAGCGTGATCAACGCCGACGACTACCGCCCCGAAGGCCTGGAGCGCCAGTACGGCCTGGGCGGCGACGGCCTGTACCGGCTGTCCGACACGCAGGCCCAGGAAATCCTGCAGATGCGCCTGCAGCGCCTGACCGGCCTGGAGCAGGACAAGATCGTCGCCGAATACAAAGAAGTGATGGCGGTCATCGAAGACCTGCTGGACATCCTGGCCAAGCCGGCGCGCGTGTCGGCCATCATCAGCGAGGAGCTCACCGCCCTGCGCCAGGAGTTCGGCCAGACCAAGCTGGGCGCGCGCCGCAGCGTGATCGAGCACAACGCCCAGGACCTCGCCACCGAGGACCTGATCACGCCCACCGACATGGTGGTGACGCTCTCGCACTCCGGCTACATCAAGAGCCAGCCGCTGGGCGAATACCGGGCGCAGAAGCGCGGCGGCCGCGGCAAGCAGGCCACCCAGACCAAGGAAGACGACTGGGTCGACCAGCTGTTCATCGCCAACACGCACGACTGGATCCTGTGCTTCTCCAACCGCGGGCGCATGTACTGGCTCAAGGTCTGGGAGGTGCCCGCCGGCTCGCGCGGCTCGCGCGGCCGGCCGATCGTCAACATGTTCCCGCTGGCCGAAGGCGAGAAGATCAACGTGGTGCTGCCGCTGACCGGCGAGTTCCGCAGCTTCCCGGCGGACCACTTCGTGTTCATGGCGACCTCCATGGGCACCGTCAAGAAGACCGCGCTGGACGAATTCAACAACCCGCGCAAGGGCGGCCTGATCGCCGTCAACCTCGACGAGGGCGACTACCTGATCGGCGCGGCGCTCACCGACGGCGAGCACGACGTGATGCTGTTCTCCGACGGCGGCAAGGCGGTGCGCTTCAACGAGGACGATGTGCGGCCGCTGGGCCGCGCGGCGCGCGGCGTGCGCGGCATGTCGCTGGACCCGGGCCAGAGCGTGATCGCCATGCTGGTGGCCGAGGACGAGCAGCAGAGCGTGCTGACCGCCACCGAGAACGGCTACGGCAAGCGCACCTCCATCACCGAATACACGCGCCACGGCCGCGGCACCAAGGGCATGATCGCCATCCAGCAGAGCGAGCGCAACGGCAAGGTGGTCGCCGCCACGCTGGTGCACGCGGACGACGAGATCATGCTGATCACCGACCGCGGCGTGCTGGTGCGCACCCGCGTGTCCGAGATCCGCGAGCTGGGCCGCGCCACCCAGGGCGTGACCCTGATCGGCCTGGACGAAGGCTCCAAGCTCAGCGGATTGCAGCGCATCGTCGAGAACGACGCCGGCGCGCCCGAAAGCGACGAGCCCCCGGCGGACGACGCCAGTTAGCCGCAGGCACGGCCGGCCATGACCGAAGAAGTACCCAAGAAGACGCTGGGCGAGCTGCGCGCCGGCATCGACGCCGTCGACCGCGAGCTGCTGGCCCTGCTGAACCGCCGTGCCGCCTTCGCCAACGAAGTCGGCGCGATCAAGCGCGCCGAAGGCTCGCCGGTGTTCCGCCCCGAGCGCGAGGCGCAGGTGATCCACGGCCTGCAGGTGACCAACCGCGGGCCGCTGAAGGGTGCCAGCGTGGCGAACATCTGGCGCGAGATCATGTCGGCCTGCCGGGCGCTGGAGTCGCCGCAGCGGGTGGCCTACCTGGGCCCGGCCGGCACCTTCAGCGAGCAGGCGGCGATCCGCTTCTTCGGCGCCAGCATCGAGCACGTGCCCTGCGCGAGCTTCGACGAGGTGTTCCACGCGGCCACCTCCGGCGCCGCCGACTACGGCGTGGTGCCGGTGGAGAACAACACCGAGGGCGTGGTCACGCGCTCGCTCGACCTGTTCCTGAATTCGCCGCTGCACATCGTGGGCGAGATCAGCCTGCTGGTGCGCCACCACCTGCTGCGCCAGTCGCTCGACCCCGACGGCATCGAAGCCGTGTACGCGCATCCGCAGGCGCTGGCGCAGTGCCAGGGCTGGCTGTCGGCGCACCTGCCCAAGGCCGAGCGGCGCGCCGCTTCCAGCAATGCCGAGGGCGCGCGGCTGGCCGCCACCAACCCGGCCTGGGCCGGCATCGCCTCCGAGCGCGCCGCCTCCGAGTTCGGCCTGCACGTGGTCGCGCACGCGATCCAGGACGACGCCTTCAACCGCACGCGCTTCGCCGTGATCTGCCTGCCGCAGACGCTGCCGGCGCCCGAAGCGTCGGGGCGCGACAGCGTGAGCCTGATCGTTTCGGTGCCCAACAAGCCGGGCGCGGTGCACGACATCCTGGTGCCGCTGAAGCGGCACGGCGTGTCGATGACGCGCTTCGAATCGCGGCCGGCGCGTTCCGGCCAGTGGGAGTACTTCTTCTACATCGACGTCCAGGGCCATCCCTCGCAGCCGAACGTGGCCGCGGCCTTGAAAGATCTGCAATCGCTCTGCGCCTTCTACAAGGTGCTGGGCACTTACCCGGTGGGCGACTGAATGTTCGAGCAACTGGGCCTGATCGGCTGTGGCCTGATGGGCGGGTCCTTCGCGCTGGCGCTCAAGCGCGCCGGCCTGGTCAAGCGCGTGGTGGGCTACAGCAAGTCGCCGTCCACCACCGAGCGCGCGCGCCAGCTGGGCGTGATCGACGTGGAAGCGCCGTCGGCGCTGCTGGCGGTCTCGGGCGCCGACCTGGTGCTGCTGGCCGTGCCGGTGGCCGCCACCGAGGCCACCTTCAAGGCGATCCGCCACCTGCTCACACGCGAGATGCTGATCATGGACGTGGGCTCGACCAAGCGCGAGGTGGTCGACGCCGCGCGCCGCGTGCTGCGCGACCACCTGGGCGGCTTCGTGCCCTGCCATCCGGTGGCGGGCAAGGAGCTGTCGGGCGTGGAGCATGCCGACCCCGACCTCTACAGCGGCCGTCAGGTGGTGCTCACGCCGATCGAGCGCACCCAGGTCAGCCACCTGAACCGCGCCACGCAGCTGTGGGAGGCGCTCGGCTGCAAGGTGGTGCAGATGTCGCCGGAAGCGCACGACGCCGCCTTCGCCGCGGTGAGCCACCTGCCGCACATGATCGCCTTCGCGCTGGTCAACGGCATCGTCGGCCAGCCGCAGGGCAAGGACTTCCTGGCGTTGGCCGGCCCCGGGTTCCGCGACTTCACGCGCATCGCTGCCAGCGACCCCAAGATGTGGCGCGACGTGCTGCTGGCCAACCGGCAGGAACTGCTGGCGCAGTCCGAGCTGTTCCGCCAGGCGCTGCAGGCGATGGAAGCCATGATCGCCGCCGGCAACGGCGAAGCACTGGAAGCCGCCATCGACCAGGCCAGCCGCACCCGCGCCCACTGGCGCATGGGCGCCAAGAGATAGCGCGGATGTTCGCCGGCGCCTTCCTGGACATTCCGCCGCTGGAAGCGGCGGGCGGCACTGTCGCCCTGCCCGGCTCCAAGAGCATCTCCAACCGCGTGCTGCTGCTGGCTGCCCTGTGCCAGGGCACGACGCGCGTGCACGACCTGCTGGACTCCGACGACACCCGGGTGATGCTGGACGCGCTGCGCGCGCTCGGTTGCGGCGTGCTGCACCAGGGTGGCGAGGTGGCGATCACAAGCTCAGCCCGAACGGAATCCTCCCCCACCCCGGCAACTCGCCTTTTCCTCGGCAACGCCGGCACCGCCATGCGCCCGCTCACAGCCGCGCTGGCGCTGATGGGCGGCGAGTTCGAGCTCAGCGGCGTGGCGCGCATGCACGAGCGCCCCATCGGCGACCTGGTGGACGCGCTGCGCGCGCTCGGCTGCCGCATCGACTATCTCGGCACCGAAGGCTATCCGCCGCTGCGCATCCATCCGGCGCCGTCGCTCCAGCTGGACCAGCCGATCCGCGTGCGCGGCGACGTGTCCAGCCAGTTCCTCACCGCACTGCTGCTGGCACTGCCGCTGGTGGCGCGGCAGGACATCGTCATCGAGGTCGTCGGCGAGCTGATCTCCAGGCCCTATATCGACATCACGCTCAACCTGCTGCAGCGTTTCGGCATCGCCGTGCGGCGCGACGGCTGGCAGCGCTTCACCATTCCGGCCGGCAGCCGCTACGTCTCACCGGGCCAGATGCACGTGGAAGCCGACGCGTCGTCCGCCAGCTACTTCATCGCGCTGGGCGCGCTGGCGGCCGAGCCGGCCCGGCCGGTGCGCATCGAAGGCGTGGGCGAAGCCTCGATCCAGGGCGACATCCGCTTCGTCGACGCCGCGCGGCAGATGGGCGCGCAGGTCACCGGCGGCGCCAACTGGCTGGAAGTGGCACGCGGCAGCTGGCCGCTGAAGGCGGTGGACCTCGACTGCAACGCCATCCCCGACGCGGCGATGACGCTGGCCGTGATGGCGCTCTACGCCGACGGCACCACCACGCTGCGCAACATCGCCAGCTGGCGTGTGAAGGAAACCGACCGGCTGGCGGCCATGGCCGCCGAGCTGCGCAAGCTGGGCGCCACGGTGGACGAAGGCGCGGACTTCCTGCGCATCTCTCCCCCCGTGCAATGGCGCGCCGCCGCCATCCACACCTACGACGACCACCGGGTCGCGATGTGCTTCTCGCTGGCGGCGTTCAATCCGGCCGGCGTGCCGGTGCGCATCCTGGACCCGAAATGCGTGGCCAAGACCTTCCCGGACTACTTCGAGGCGCTGTTCTCGGTGGCCTGGACGGCCGCGCGCCGCATCCCGGTGATCTGCGTCGACGGCCCCACGGCTTCCGGCAAGGGGACGCTGGCCTCCGAAGTGGCGCACCGGCTGGGCTACCACTACCTGGACTCGGGCGCGCTCTACCGCGTCACCGGCGTGGCGGCCGCGCGGGCCGGCTTCGCCCTGGACGCCGCCCACGAGCAGCAGATCGCCCGGCTGGCCGAGACCCTGCCGGTGCGCTTCGAAGGCAGCCGGGTGCTGCTGGGCGAACTCGACGTCACGGACGCCATCCGCACCGAGGAGGCCGGCATGAACGCCTCCAGGGTGTCCGTCCTGCCGGCCGTGCGCACCGCCCTGGTGGCGCTGCAGCACAGCTTCCGCCGCCTGCCGGGGCTGGTGGCCGACGGCCGCGACATGGGCACGGTGATCTTCCCCGACGCGCCGCTGAAGGTGTATCTCACGGCCAGCGCTGCCCAGCGCGCCGAGCGCCGCCATAAGCAATTGATTTCAAAGGGTATTCCGACTACAATTGCGACCCTTCGCGCCGATTTGGAGGCGCGCGACCTCAGGGATTCGTCCCGCGCGGCCGCGCCCTTGAAGCCGGCGCAGGACGCCCTCTTATTGGATAACTCGAGCCAGACCGTCGACGCGTCGGTTGCCCAGGTGCTCCAGTGGTGGGACGGCAAGCAGGCGCTTGCCGGCACGCAGTAAACGGGAGCCGACCGCTCCCGGACAGAAAGGCCCACACCGCTCCCCTCGCGCGCCAGCGCACCGGCAGTGTGGTTCGACAACTCAACCCCGTGGCTTCGGCCACACAAAGCTACTCAATGTCTGAATCTTTTGCCGCCCTGTTCGAGGAATCGTTGCAGCGCTCGGAAATGCGCGCCGGCGAGGTCATCACCGCTGAAGTCGTGCGCGTGGAGCACAACCACGTCGTCGTCAACGCGGGCCTCAAGTCCGAGTCGTACATCCCGATCGACGAATTCAAGAACGACCAGGGCGAAGTCGAGGTGCAGGAAGGCGATTTCGTCTCCGTCGCCATCGACGCCATCGAAAACGGCTACGGCGACACCATCCTGTCGCGCGACAAGGCCAAGCGCCTGGCCTCCTGGATGAGCCTGGAAAAGGCCCTGGAGTCCGGCGAATTCGTGACCGGCACCACCACCGGCAAGGTCAAGGGCGGCCTGACCGTCCTGGTCAACGGCATCCGCGCTTTCCTGCCCGGCTCGCTGATCGACACGCGTCCGATCAAGGACCTGACCCCGTACGAGAACAAGACCCTGGAATTCAAGGTCATCAAGCTCGACCGCAAGCGCAACAACGTGGTGCTGAGCCGCCGTGCCGTGGTGGAAGCCTCCATGGGCGAAGAGCGCGCCAAGCTGATGGAAACCCTGAAGGAAGGCTCCATCGTGCGCGGCGTGGTCAAGAACATCACCGAGTACGGTGCGTTCGTCGACCTGGGCGGCATCGACGGCCTGCTGCACATCACCGACATGGCCTGGCGCCGCGTGCGCCACCCGAGCGAAGTGGTCACCGCCGGCCAGGACATCACCGCCAAGATCCTGAAGTTCGACACCGAGAAGAACCGCGTCTCGCTGGGCCTGAAGCAGATGGGCGACGATCCCTGGATGGGCGTGTCGCGCCGCTATCCGAACGGCACCCGCATGTTCGGCAAGATCACCAACATCGCCGACTACGGCGCGTTCGTCGAACTCGAGCCCGGCATCGAAGGCCTGGTCCACGTGTCCGAGATGGACTGGACCAACAAGAACGTGGCGCCCTCCAAGATCGTCTCCCTGGGCGACGAAGTGGAAGTCATGGTGCTGGAGATCGACGAGGACAAGCGCCGCATCAGCCTGGGCATGAAGCAGTGCAAGGCCAACCCGTGGCAGGAATTTGCCCAGGACACCAAGCGCGGCGACCGCGTCAAGGGCCCGATCAAGTCGATCACCGACTTCGGCGTGTTCGTCGGCCTGGCCTCCGGCATCGACGGCCTGGTGCACCTGTCCGACCTGTCCTGGAACGAGACCGGCGAAGCGGCCGTGCGCAACTACAAGAAGGGCCAGGAAGTCGAAGCCATCGTGCTGGGCGTGGACGTGGACCGCGAGCGCATCAGCCTGGGCATCAAGCAGCTGGACGGCGACCCGTTCGCCACCTTCACCTCGGTGCACGACAAGGGCGCCGTGGTCAGCGGCAAGGTCAAGACGGTGGACCCGCGCGGCGCCGAGATCGACCTGGGCAACGACATCCTGGGCTACCTGCGTGCCTCCGAAATCAGCCGCGACCGCGTGGAAGACGCGCGCAACGTGCTGAAGGAAGGCGACGAAGTCACGGCGGTGGTCGTCAACGTCGACCGCAAGACCCGCAACATCCAGCTGTCGATCAAGGCCAAGGACATGGTCGACGAGCAGGGCGCGATGGCGACGCTGGCGCAGCAGTCGCAGCGCGAGAACGCCGGCACGACCAGCCTGGGCGCGCTGCTGCGTGCGAAGCTGGACAACTCGGAAAAGTGATGACGAAATGACCTCGCCGCTGGCGGCTCGATGACAGGATGACCTTCATTCCGTCATTGATGCCGCGTAGCGGCCAGGTCATGCGAGCAAAGCGAGCGTCATGACACGCAGTGACTTAGTCGAAGAACTGGCAGCCCGCTTCAGCCAGCTCACCCACCGCGACGCGGAGTACGCCGTCAAGACCATTCTCGACGCGATGGGTGAAGCGCTGGTGCGGGGGCACCGCATCGAGATTCGCGGCTTCGGCAGCTTCTCCATCAACCGCAGGCCGCCGCGCATGGGCCGCAACCCGCGTTCGGGCGAAAGCGTGCACATCCCGGAAAAGCGGGTGCCGCACTTCAAGCCCGGCAAGGCGCTGCGCGAAGCGGTGGACGAGCGGACCAAGGAACTGGAAGGCCGGGGCTAGCCCCTAGAATCCAGGCACCGAGGAGCCCAATGAAATACCTCACATGGCTGCTCAAGGCAGCCATTTTTTTTACCCTGCTCGCCTTCGCGCTGAACAACCAGCAGGACACGACCGTGCACTTCTTCTTCGGCACGCAGTGGCGCGCGCCCATGGTGCTGGTGGTGCTGGCCGCCTTCGGCATCGGCGTGGCGGTGGGCGTGCTGGGCATGGTGCCGCGCTGGTGGAAGCACCGCAGCGCCGCGCGCCGCGCGGTGCCCGCCGCCCTGACCGGCACGGCATCGGAAGACGGGCTGCATGGACTTTGACCTCAGCTGGGTGCTTTGGGGCCTGCCCATCGCCTTCGTGCTGGGCTGGCTGGCCTCGCGCCTCGACCTGCGGCAGCTGCGCATCGAGAACCGGCAGGCGCCCAAGGCCTACTTCCGCGGCCTGAACTTCCTGCTGAACGAGCAGCAGGACCAGGCCATCGACGCCTTCATCGAGGCGGTGCAGAACGACCCCGACACCTCCGAGCTGCACTTCGCGCTGGGCAACCTGTTCCGCCGGCGCGGCGAGTACGAGCGCGCGGTGCGCGTGCACGAGCACCTGCTGTCGCGCGCCGACCTGAGCCGCGCCGACCGCCAGCGCGCCCAGCACGCCCTGGCGCTGGATTTCCTGCGTGCCGGCCTGCTGGACCGCGCCGAGGAGGCGCTGCGCAAGCTGGAGGGCACGCCCTACCAGGAGCAGGCGCTGCTGGCGCTGCTGGCCATCTACGAGCGTTCGCGCGACTGGCTGCAGGCGTCCGACACCGCGCGCAAGCTCGACGAGCTGGGCCAGGGCGACTTCGGCGGGCGCCTGGCGCACTACCTGTGCGAGCAGGCAACGGTCGCAGCGCCGGCCGAGGCCGAACAACTGCTGCGCGACGCGATGGAACTGGCCCCCGCGGCCGCGCGACCGCGCATCGACATGGCCGCGCTGCGGCACCGCGCGGGCGACCCCTCGGCCGGCTTCGACACGCTGCTGCAGCTCGCAGCCGCCGCGCCGGCCGCGGTGCCGCTGGCGGCGCGCGCGCTGGTGGATGCCGCCAAGGCCAGCGGCCGGCAGACGGAAGCCGCCAGGCTGCTGCAGGACAGCTACGAGGCCGCGCCCTCGCTCGACGTGCTCGACGCCATCGTGGCGCTGGAGCCCGATGCGGACAGCGCGCGCGGCTGGTATGTGCGGCACCTGGAGCGCGAGCCTTCGCTGGTCGCCGCCAGCAAATGGATCGCCGGCGAAAAGCTGGAGCACGAGCAGTTCCACCCGCGCGTGCAGCGCGCCCTGGAGCACGCGGTGAAGCCGCTCACGCGCTACCGCTGCGCCGCCTGCGGCTTCGAGGCCAAGCAGCATTTCTGGCAATGCCCCGGCTGCCAGGCCTGGGACAGCTATCCGGCTCGCAGAGTCGAGGAACTATGACCAATCCAAGCAAGCAACGACTCACGCAGGCCCGCGTGCTGGTGGTGGGCGACGCCATGCTCGACCGCTACTGGCACGGCGCGGTGGACCGCATCTCGCCCGAGGCGCCGGTGCCGGTGGTGAAGGTGGCGCGCGAGGAAGAGCGCATCGGCGGCGCCGCCAACGTGGCCTACAACGTCGCCACGCTGGGTGCGCAGGCCGGCTTCCTGGGCGTGGTGGGCGACGACGAGCCGGGCCGGCGGCTGGAAGCGCTGCTGCTGGGCACCGGCATCGCCGCGCACCTGAAGCGCGACCCTGGGCTGCGCACCACGGTCAAGCTGCGCGTGATCGGCCGCCAGCAGCAGCTGCTGCGCATGGACTTCGAGAACGAGCCCGACCACGAGGTGCTGGCGCAGCAGGCCGAGGCCTTCGCCCGGCTGGTGCCCGAGCAGGACGCGATCCTGTTTTCCGACTACGGCAAGGGCGGCCTGGCCCACATCGCCACCATGATCGGCAGCGCGCGCGCGGCCGGCAAGCCGGTGCTGGTCGACCCCAAGGGCTCCGACTACTCGCGCTACCGCGGCGCCACCCTGATCACGCCCAACCGCGCCGAACTGCAGCAGGTGGTCGGCTCCTGGCACAGCGACGACGAGCTGCGCGCCAAGGCGCAGAACCTGCGCGAAGCGCTGGCGCTGGACGGCCTGCTGGTCACGCGCAGCGAGGAAGGCATGAGCCTGTTCGACGCCGAGGGCGAGCTGCGCGTCACGGCCCAGGCACGCGAAGTGTTCGACGTCACCGGCGCGGGCGACACCGTCATCGCCACCATGGCCGCCATGGTCGCCGCGGGCCTGAGCCTGCGCGATGCCATGCCGATCGCCAACAAGGCCGGCGGCATCGTGGTCGGCAAGTTCGGCACCGCCACCGTTTCCTACGAGGAGCTCTTTACATGACGCGCGTCGTCGTCACCGGCGCCGCCGGCTTCATCGGATCCAACATCGTCAAGGGGCTGAACGCCCGCGGCATCGACAACATCATCGCCGTCGACGACCTCACCCAGGGCGACAAATTCCGCAACCTGGCCGACCTGCGCATCGACGACTACATCGATGCCGATGAGTTCTACGGCGCCTTCCATGAAGGCGCCTTCGGCAAGGTCGAGGCCGTGTTCCACGAGGGTGCCTGCAGCGACACCATGGAAACCGACGGCAAGTACATGATGGACAACAACTACGCCGTGTCCTGCGACCTGTTCACGTCGTGCCAGCAGCGCGGCACGCGTCTGCTGTACGCGTCCTCGGCCGCCACCTACGGCGGCTCGGCCACCTTCAGGGAAACGCCGGAATTCGAGCAGCCGCTCAACGTCTACGGCTACTCCAAGCTGCTGTTCGACCAGCGCATGCGGCGCGAGCTAGGCAAGGACTTCCTGCGCGGCGTCTCCGGCAAGTCGCGCCAGGTGGTCGGGTTCCGCTACTTCAACGTGTACGGCCCGCGCGAGCAGCACAAGGGCCGCATGGCCAGCGTGGCGTTCCACCAGTTCAACCAGTTCCGCGAGCAGGGCAAGGTGAAGCTGTTCGGCGAGTACGGCGGCTACGGGCCCGGCCAGCAGATGCGCGACTTCGTCTTCATCGACGACGTGGTGGCGGTCAACCTGTGGTTCTTCGACCGCCCGGAAAAGTCCGGCGTCTACAACCTGGGCACCGGCCGCGCGCAGCCGTTCAACGACGTGGCGACGGCGGTGGTCGGTACGCTCGGCAGTACGGCCCACACGGTGGAAAGCGCCGCGGCCGAGGGACTGATCGAGTACATCCCCTTCCCGGACGCGCTGCGCGGCAAATACCAGAGCTACACCCAGGCCGACCTGTCGGCCCTGCGCGCGGCCGGCTGCGACCACGTGTTCGCCGATGTGCAGACCGGCGTGGCGGCCTACATGCGGGCACTGCAGGCACAGGGTTGACCCGCAAGCGGGTGCCGCGCGTCAACCCGCCGCCGCGCCACCCCGTTACAGGACGAGCCCGGCAACCGCCGGTGCCTCATCCCTAGGAGAAGAACCCATGCTGAAGAAAATCCTGGCCGTGCTGGCCATGCTGATGTACGCCGCTGCCTCGTTCGCGGCGGTCGACGTGAACAAGGCCTCCGCGGCCGAGCTCGACGGCGTGAAGGGGATCGGTCCGTCCACCTCCAAGCGCATCATGGACGAGCGCAAGAAGGGCGGCGATTTCAAGGACTGGAACGACTTCATCACGCGCGTCAAGGGCGTAGGCGAAGGCAACGCCGCCAAGTTCTCGAAGGAAGGCCTGACGGTCGGCGGCGCCGCCTACAGCAAGGCCGAAGTGAAGGCGGAGAAGAAGGAAGCCAAGGCCGAGAAGAAGGAAACCAAGGCTGCGGCCAAGGAAGAGAAGAAGGAAGAAAAGGCTGCCGCCAAGGACGCGAAGCCGGCCGCCAGCGCTGCCAAGGCTGCCGCCAAGGCTCCTGCCAGCGCCAAGAAGTAAAGCGCCTCGCGCACAACAGAAAAACCCGCCTCGGCGGGTTTTTTGTTGCCTGCCGCGGCTCAGAACAAGGGAATCATGTCCGTCACGCCCGGGTCCACGCCCGCCTGCTTGAGCAAGGTGGTGACCTGCCCCCGGTGGTGCGCCTGGTGGTTGAAAAAATGCGTGATCCCCTTCCAGGCCGCATGCTCGCGCACCACGCCGGCCGAGTTGGCATAGCGCAGGGTCGACACGGCGTAGCCCGCGGGCAGCTCTTCCAGCCAGGCCTCCACGGCGGCGTCCAGCCGGGCGCGCTCGGCCTTCAGCGCGGGCCAGTCGGCGTACAGCGTGGTGCCATGGCGCGCATCGGGCGGCAGCGCCAGCAGCTCGGGCGGCAGCGCGGCGAACGCCTGGCCCTGCGCCGCGAAGCGCCCGAGCCAGACCTTGTCGCTCCACAGCAGGTGGTTCAGCGTGGCATGGATGGAGCCGAAGAAGGCGCCGCCGTCGCGCCTGCGCCGCGCGTCGGGCAGCTGTTCGCAGGCGGTGTAGAGCCGGTCGTTGAACCAGCGGTTGTAGCGGGCCATGAAACGGTAATTCTCGACCAGTGCGTCGTCCATGGCGCGGATTGTGCAGGCGGTTCAGGCCGGCGTCTTGCGCGCCGGCTGGCGCGTCCGCCAGCGGCGCACGCCCTGCACCGCCAGTGCCGTCGCGAAGGCCGCCGCCAGCGCCAGGCAGAACGCGGCGGCGCCGCCCAGCCAGCCCAGCGCGATGTACAGCACGAGGAAGAAGGCGGCGAAGCCGTGCAGGCCCTGCACGAAGCCGCCCATCAATGCCACCGTGGCCGCCGCACCGTAGCGCGGCAAGGTGAACCAGGGCAGCACGCTGCCGGTGATGGGCACCGCCAGCAGCAGGCCGCTGATGCTCGAGGGCAAGGTGTCGGCGCCCAGGATGATGGTGGCCGCCATCGCCAATGCCGCGGCGATGCGCAGCACGAACTCGATGCGCGGCACGGCCACCGGTCCGCGCGCCTGCGTGCCGCGCGGGATCAGCGCCAGGCCGATGGACGGCGCGGCCAGCGCCAGCACGCACACCGCCGCCACCGGCAGCGCCAGCCGCGTGAGCAGCGTTCCGGCCAGGCCGAACACGGTGAGCGCGATCGCCAGGCCCACCGGCCACGCAAAGCGGCGCGCCGCATGCGCGGACGCCACGATGTGGGCAATGGCCGCCGGCACGCAGACCAGCGTGGCCAGCGCGATGGCACGCACCTGCTGCGTGCCCTGGTCGGCCAGCAGGATGGCGATGATGGGCGCCGCGATCAGCGGCAGGCCGGCCACCGCGCCGCCCACCGCGTGGCCGAAACGCTTGGCCGCGAAGGTGGATAGCCACACCGAGAAGGCGACCAGCGCCAGCTTGAGGACCAGCATGCCTACCGCTTGCCGAAGCCTCCGCCGCCCGGCGTGTGGATCTCGAACACGTCGCCCGGCTGCATCTCGGCCTGGCCGATGTGGTCCAGCATCTCGGCGCGGCCGTCGGCGCGCACCACCCGGTTGACGCCGACCTGCCCCGCCTCGCCGCCCGCTGCGCCGAAGGCGCCATGCTTGCGGCCGTTGGACAGGATGCTGGCCGTCATCGGCTCCAGGAAGCACACGCGGCGCACGCCGCCGTCGCCGCCCTGCCAGCGCCCGGCGCCGCCCGAGCCCTTGCGGATCTCGTAGCTCTCCAGCCGCACCGGGAAGCGGAACTCCAGCACTTCCGGGTCGGTCAGGCGCGAGTTGGTCATGTGCGTCTGCACCACGCTGGTCCCGTCGAAGCCGTCCACCAGCCTGCCCTGCGCGTCGAACACGCCGCCCGCGCCGCTGCCGCCGGAGATGGTCTCGTAGTACTGGTAGCGGGCGCTGCCGAAGGTGAAGTTGTTCATGGTGCACTGGCCGGCCGCCAGCACGCCCAGCGCGCCGTACAGCGTGTTGGTGATGCAGCTGGAGGTTTCCACGTTGCCCGCCACCACCGAGGCCGGCGGGTTGGGGTTGAGCATGGAGCCTTCGGGGATGATCACCTCCAGCGGCTTCAGGCAGCCGGCGTTCAGCGGGATGTCGTCGTCCACCAGCGTGCGGAACACGTACAGCACGGCCGCCATGCACACCGCGCGCGGCGCGTTGAAGTTGTTGGTCTGCTGGGGCGAGGTGCCGGTGAAGTCGATCTGCGCGCTGCGGTTGGCCGCATCGACGCGGATCGCCACCTGGATCTGCGCGCCGTTGTCCAGCGGCAGGGTGAACTGCCCGTCCTTCAGGCGTGTGATGACGCGGCGCACCGATTCCTCGGCGTTGTCCTGCACGTGGCGCATGTAGGCCTGCACCACGTCCAGGCTGAACTGCCCAACCATGCGGCGCAGCTCCTGCACGCCCTTCTCGTTGGCGGCGATCTGCGCTTTCAGGTCCGCCAGGTTCTGCTGCGGGTTGCGGCTGGGGTACTTGCCACTGGCCAGCAGGTCGAGGATCTCGCGCTCGCGCAGCACGCCGCGGTCCACCAGCTTGAAGTTGTTGATCTCCACGCCCTCTTCCTCGATGCGCGTGGAGAACGGCGGCATGGAGCCGGGCGTCACGCCGCCGATGTCGGCGTGGTGGCCGCGGGAGCCGACGTAGAAGATGGGCGTTGCCGCCGTTCGGTCTGAGCCTGTCGAAGACCCTTCGACAAGCTCAGGGTGAACGGGGAGGTTGAGGTACACCGGCGTGATCACCGTCACGTCCGGCAAATGCGTGCCGCCGTGGTACGGGTCGTTCAGCACGTACACGTCGCCCGGCTGCATGCGCCCGGCGTTCTCGCGGATCACCGTCTTGATGCTCTCGCCCATGCTGCCCAGGTGCACCGGCATGTGCGGCGCGTTGGCGATCAGCTGGCCCTCGGCGTCGAACAGCGCGCAGGAGAAGTCCAGCCGCTCCTTGATGTTCACCGAGTACGCCGTGTTCTGCAGTTGCAGCCCCATCTGCTCGGCGATGTTCATGAACAGGTTGTTGAACACCTCCAGCAGCACCGGGTCCACCGTGGTGCCTGCCGCGAAGGTCTGCGCGCGCGGCACGCGGCGTTCCAGCAGGATGTGGTCCAGCGCGGTGATGGAGGCTTCCCAGCCGGGCTCCACCACGGTGGTGGCGTTCTTCTCCGCGATGATGGCCGGCCCGGGAATCACGTCGCCCGGCCGCAGGTCTTCCCGCACCACCAGCGCGGCGTCGTGCCAGCGGTCGCCCGCATGCATGCGCACCGTCTCGCGCCGCGGCACCTCGCGCGGCGGGTGCACGGTGTGCTTCGGCTCGGCCGGCGCATCGCCCGCGGCCACGGCTTCCACCGACACGGCTTCGACGATCAGGCCCTTGCCCTGCATCAGGAACGAGAAGCGCTGGCGGTAGGCCGCCTCGAAGCCGGCAACGATCTCGGCCAGCGTGCCGAATGGCACCACCAGCGCCGAGTCGCTGCCTTCGTAGCGCACGTGCACGCGCCGGCGCACCTGCACGCCGCCCGCGCTCACCTGCTGGCGCTGCAGCTCGGCCCGCGCGGTTTCGGCCAGCGTGTCGAGCTGCGCCGCCACCACGGGCACGGACTGCTCGGACAAGGCCAGTTCCAGCGCCTGCTCGCGGATCGCGTTCTGGTCGGCCAGGCCCATGCCGTAGGCCGACAGCACGCCCGCCAGCGGATGCACCAGCACGCGCTCCATGCCCAGCGCATCGGCCACCAGGCAGGCATGCTGGCCGCCGGCGCCGCCGAAGCACTGCAGCGTGTAGCGCGTCACGTCGTAGCCGCGCGCCACCGAGATCTTCTTGATGGCGTTGGCCATCTGCTGCACGGCGATGCTGATGAAGCCCTCGGCGACATCCTCGGCCGGGCGGCCGGTGCGCGCCGCGAGCTCCTCGAACTTCTTCTGCACCACCTCCTGGCTTAGCGGCTCGTCGCCGCGCGGGCCGAACACGTGCGGGAAATAACGCGGCTGGATCTTGCCCAGCATCACGTTGGCATCGGTCACGGCCAGCGGGCCGCCACGCCGGTAGCTGGCCGGCCCCGGATTCGCGCCGGCGCTCTGCGGCCCGACGCGAAAGCGCGCGCCGTCGAATTCCAGGATCGAGCCGCCGCCGGCCGCCACGGTGTGGATGCTCATCATCGGCGCGCGCATGCGCACGCCGGCCACCTGCGTCTCGAACTCGCGCTCAAACTCGCCGGCGAAGTGCGACACGTCGGTCGACGTTCCACCCATGTCGAAGCCGATCACCTTCACCGATGCATCGGCCGATTCGCCGGCCAGCGCCAGCTGCGCCGTGCGCGCCATGCCGACGATGCCGCCGGCCGGGCCGGACAGGATGGCGTCCTTGCCCTGGAAGGCGTGCGCATCGGTCAGGCCGCCGGAGGACTGCATGAAGAACAGCTTCACGCCCGGCATCTCGGCGGCGACCTGCTCGACGTAGCGGCGCAGGATCGGCGAGAGATAGGCGTCCACCACCGTGGTGTCGCCGCGGCTCACGAACTTCATCATCGGGCTGGTGGCGTGCGAGGTGCTGACCTGCGTGAAGCCGACCTCGCGCGCGATGGCGCCGGCCGCCTGCTCGTGCGCCGTGTAGCGCCAGCCGTGCATGAACACCACGGCCACGCTGCGCAGGCCGCGCGCGTAAGCTGCCTGCAGTTCCGCGCGCAGCTGCGCGGCGTCCAGCGCCTGCAGCACCTCGCCCTGCGCGCCGACCCGCTCCTCGGCCTCGATCACCTCGCTGTACAGCAGCTGCGGCAGCACGATGTGGCGGTCGAACAGGCGCGGGCGGTTCTGGTAGGCGATGCGCAGCGCGTCGCGGAAACCGCGCGTGGTCACCAGCAGCGTGGGCTCGCCCTTGCGCTCCAGCAGCGCGTTGGTGGCCACGGTGGTGCCCATCTTCACGCACTCCACCTGTTCCGGCGTGACCGGCTCGCCGGGTTTGAGCCCCAGCAGGTGGCGGATGCCCGCCACCGCCGCGTCCTTGTACTGCTCGGGGTTCTCCGACAGCAGCTTGTGCGTCACCAGCACGCCGTCGGGCCGCTTGGCCACCACGTCGGTGAAGGTGCCGCCGCGGTCGATCCAGAACTGCCAGCGCGTGGTGGAGGGGTTGGGTGCTTGGTCCTGCATTGTGGCTCAGGGGTTGTTGTAGTAGCGGATGAAGATCAGGTTGGCCTCGTTGCCCACGGATCGTACCCATTCGCGCGAGAACTTCTCGCCCAGGCGGTGGAAGGCCTGGTCGAACTCGGGCGGAACGCGCTCGACCTTGATGCCGCGCTCGCGCAATTCCTGGGTGGCCTCGGCCATCGCCGCCTGGCTCCAGGCCCAGCCGCGCGCCTCGGCGGCGGACGCGGCCCGCAGCACCGCCGCCCGGGCGGCCGGCGGCAGCGCCTCGAAGCTCTTCACGTTGGCGAACACCACGTTCTTGGGGAACCAGGCGTTGATCTCGTAGTAGAACTTGATGGGCCCCCAGACCTGGTTTTCCACGCCGGTGACGGCCGAGCTGATCATGTTGTCCATGCGGCCTTCGGCCACGGCCTTGTTGACCTCGACCATGGGCACGTCCACCGGCACGGCGCCGACCATCTCGGCGATGCGCACGGTGGTCTGGTTGTAGGTGCGCATGCGCGTTCCAGATAGGTCGGAAATGCTGCGCACCGGCTTGCTGGAATACAGGCCCTGCGGCGGCCAGGGCACGGCGTACAGCAGCTTCAGGCCGCGCGCGGCGAAGTGCTTTTCCACCAGCGGCCGCTGCAGCCGCCACATCCGCTGGGCGTCGGCATAGCTGCCCACCACGAAGGGAATGGCGTCGGCGCCGGCGATCGGGATCTCCTTGACCAGGCTGGTCATGATGGTCTCGCCCGCCTCCACCTGGCCGCCCTCCACCGCCTGGCGCACGTCGTTCAGCTTCACCAGGCTGTTGTTCGGGTGCACCGCGATGCGCAGCGTGCCGGCGGTGGCCTCGCGCACCTCGCCGGCGAACTGCACCGCGTTGCGGGTGTGGAAGGTCTCCGCGCGGTAGCCGGTGGCGAGCTTCCAGTCCGTCTGGGCATGGCTTGCCCCTGCCGCGGCCAGCGCGGCCATCACGATCAGCTGTCTCATGGGAGTACTCCGAATGCGTGGCTCAGCCCTGGATGCGACGCGGCAGCCACAGAACCACGTCGGGCGCGAACCAGGTGATGAGCACGGCCACGATCATCAGGAAGAACAGCGGCAGTGCGGTGCGTGCGATCCAGGTCACGTCGCGCCGCGTCAGGCCCTGCAGCACGAACAGGTTGAAGCCGACCGGCGGCGTGATCTGCGCCATCTCCACCACCAGCACGATGAAGATGCCGAACCAGATCAGGTCGAAGCCCGCCGCCTGCACCGTGGGCAGCAGCACGGCGATAGTGAGCACCACCATCGAGATGCCGTCCAGGAAGCAGCCGAGGACGATGAAGAACACCACCAGCAGCAGCATCAGCGCGAACGGCGACAGGTGCAGCCCGCCAATGAATTCCGCCAGGTGGCGCGGCAGGCCGATGAAGCCCATGGCCAGCGTAAGGAAGGCCGCGCCGGCCAGGATCAGGCCGATCATGCAGTAGACCCGGCAGGCGGCCGTCAGGCCATCGAGGAAGGCGGCCCAGTCGAGCGAGCCTTCCAGCCAGGCCAGCACCAGCGCGCCGGCCACGCCCAGCGCGGCAGCCTCGGTGGCGGTGGCGATGCCGGTGTAGATGCCGCCCAGCACCAGCGCGATCAGCGCCACGGCGGGCAGCAGGTGGCGCGCGGCGGCGATCTTCTGCATCAGCCCCATCGGCGCGCCGGCGGCCGGTATCTTGCCGGGGTTGAGCAAGGCCCACACCACGATATAGCCCATGAAGATCGCGGCCAGCATCAGCCCCGGCAGCACGCCGGCCAGGAACAGCTTGGCGATCGACACGTTGGCCGCCACGCCGTAGACGATCATCATGATCGACGGCGGGATCAGGAGGCCCAGCGTGCCGGCGCCGGCCAATGTGCCGACCGAGATGTCTTCCGGGTAGCCGCGCTTCTTCAGCTCCGGCAGGGTGATCTTGCCGATGGTGGCGCAGGTGGCCGCGCTCGACCCCGAGATGGCGGCGAAGATGGTGCAGCCGACCACGTTGACGTGCAGCAGCCGCCCGGGCAGCCGCTCCAGCCAGGGCGCCAGCCCGCGGAACATGTTGTCCGACAGCTTGCTGCGAAACAGGATTTCGCCCATCCACAGGAAGAGCGGCAGCGCGGTCAGCGTCCAGCTGGAGGTCGAGCCCCAGATCGTCAGCACCATGCTGTCGCCGACCGGGCGCTGCGTGAACAGCTGCATGCCGAACAGCGCCACGCCGACCAGCGACAGGCCGATCCACAGGCCCGACCCCAGCACCGCAAACAGCACCACCAGCAGCGCCAGCGCGATTCCTGCTTCCATCGTGTTCTCCTCGTCGTTCTCGTGCCGTTATTCGGTGTGCGCGGCCTGGCCGGCAGCGATGACTTCATGCCCGAAGCGCCGCCCCAGCAGGGCGTGGGCGAAGGCGATCGCCAGCCCCACGCAGCCGATCGCCATTGCCAGCTGCGGGATCCACAGCGGCGTGGCGTCGGCGCCGGGCGACACGTCGTGCGTGCTCCACGACACCCACACCAGCCGCAGCGCGAACCAGGCCAGGTAGGCCGACACGGCGGTGGCCGCGGCCAGGCACCACCATTCCAGCGCGCCGCGCATGCGGTCCGACAGGCGCTCCAGCACCACCGTCACGCGGATGTGCTCGCCGCGCAGCAGCGTGGCCGGCATGGCGAAGAACAGCGTGGCGGCGATGGCGTAGCCGGCGTAGGCGTCCAGGCCGGGGATGTCCCAGTTCACCAGCCGCGCGACGATGCCGAGCGACACGGCGCCGAAGGCCGCCAGCATGCCGATGCACGAGAGCGCAAGCAGCACGCGGTAGAAATTCAGGGCAAGTCGGGCCATCGCGCACTCCTGCAGGTCAGTGCTTGCGGTAGGCGTCGACGATCGCCTGGCCGTCGGCACCCGCGGTCTTCAGCCACTCGGCGGTCATGGTCTCGCCGATGGTGGCCAGCGCCTTCTTCACCGCGTCGCTGGGCGGGCTGATGGCCATGCCTTTGGCGGCCAGCTCCTTCACGTATTCGCCGTCGAGCTTTTCGCTCATCGCCCAGCCGCGCGCCTCGGCCGCGGCCGCCGCCTTGAGCACGGCTTCCTGCGCCGGCTTGTCGAGCGCGTCGAAGGCCTTCTGGTTCACCGCCGTGGCATTGCGCGGCAGCCAGGCGTTGACCGGATAGAAGTACTTCACCTGCTCGTACAGCTTGCTTTCGATGCCGCTGGCGCTCGACGTAAGGAAGTTGTCGACCGCGCCGGTGGCCAGCGCCTGGCCCAGCTCGGCCAGCTGGATCGTCACCGGCTGCGCCTTCAGCAGTTGCGCGATGCGGTTGGTGGCCGGGTTGTAGGCGCGCATCTTGGTGCCGGAGAAATCGGCCGGCGCGTTGACCGGCCTGATGGAATACAGCGACTGGCCCGGCCAGGGCACGCTGAACAGCACCTTGATGCCCTGCCCCGCCAGCACCTTCTCCTGCACCGGCCTGGCGGCCTGGTACAGCCGGCGCGCGTCGGCGTAGCTGGTGGCCAGGAACGGGATGGAATCCACGCCGAACAGCGGGTTCTCGTTGGCCGCGCCGGAGACGATGAATTCCGCCGCCTGCACCTGGCCGGTCTGCACCGCGCGCTTGATCTCGTTGGCCTTGTACAGCGAGCCGCCCGGATGCAGCGCGATCTTCAGCTTGCCGCCGGTGAGCTGCTCCACCTCGGTGGCGAACTGCTGCACGTTCTGCGTCTGGAAACTGTTGGCGCCATAGCCGGTGGGCAGGTCCCATTTCACCTGGGCGTGGGCGGTGGCCGCGCATGCGGCGGCCGCCAGCGCGCTCAGCGCGGCGAAGAACTTGTTCATTGGAAAACTCCTTAGAAACTCGCGAGTTGGTGGTTGAGCAAATCGGTGACCAGCATGGCGCCGGGCGCGTGCGTGATGCAGAAGGCCGGCCGCGCCTGGACGATGGCGGCCTGCGGCGTGACGCCGCAGGCCCAGAACACGGGAATCTCGTCGGCGCGCACGTCGACTGCGTCGCCGTAGTCGGGCTTGCCCAGGTCGGCGATGCCGATCAGCGCCGGATTGCCCAGGTGCACCGGCGCACCGTGCACGTCGGGAAAGCGCGAGGTGACCTGGATCGCGCGGATCGCCGCGGCGGCCGGCATCGGGCGCATGGTCACCACCAGCGGCCCGCGGAACACGCCGGCCTCGGCGGTCGGGATGCTGGTACGGTACATCGGCACGTTGCGGCCCTGCTCGATGTGGCGCACCGGCAGGCCGGCCTCCAGCAGCGCCTGCTCGAACGAGAACGAGCAGCCGAGCACGAAGCTCACCAGGTCGTCGCGCCAGAGAGCGCAGATGTCGGTCGGCTCGTCCACCAGTTCGCCGTCGCGCCACACGCGGTAGCGCGGCACGTCGGTGCGGATGTCCAGGTCGCGGCCGAGCGCCGGCAGCTCGGGGCGGCCCGGCTCGGAGACGGCCAGCACCGGACACGGCTTGGGGTTGCGCTGGCAGTAGCGCAGGAAGTCGTCGGCCAGCGCGCGCGGCAGGATCACCAGGTTGCCCTGGACGTGGTCTTCGGCCAGGCCGCTGGTGTGGCCGGTCCATTCGCCGGCGCGGATCATGCGCCGGGCTCGCGTTGCGGCGTTGTCGGTCGTGGTGGTGGGCGAGTGCATGGGAACGGATTCTGGAAGCGGGACCGGCGCGCCGCCAAACTCGAATTTTTACGATGACGTCATCGATTTTTTCGATGATGCGCCGGGAGGCTGCGGGTTTGTCCCTAGAAATCCGCGGCGAACGCCAGCGCCGACTTCAGCACCATTTCGGCGTTGCCCGACGACGGGTCGACCCGGTAGTTGGCGTGCACCGCCAGCGGCGGCAGCGGCTGCTCGCAGCGCAGCACCTTCAGGCCGGCGTCGCCCGGCAGCCGGCGCGCCGCGGCCAGCGGCAGCGTGGCGACGCCGAAGCCGGCCTGCACCAGCTGCACCATGGCCGAGATCGAGGAGATCGCGTGCACCTTGCGCGGCTGCACGCCGGCCGCCTTCAGCTGGTCGAGCAGCGCCAGGTGCGGCACCGAGCCGCGCTGGAAGGTCATCACGTCCAGGTCGGCGAAGTCGGCCATGCGCCACAGCCGCTTGCGGTGCACCTTGGCGTTGCCGAGGAAGGCCATCTCCATCGCGGGCATGCTCTTGCTGCGCACGCCCTCAGCGTTGGCGGGCGACGCGGTGAACACGATGTCCAGCGCGCCGCGGCGCACCAGCTCGATCAGCACCGGGGTGGTCTCCACCGACAGCTCCAGTTCCAGCGCCGGGTAGTCGGCGCGCAGTTGCTCCACCCACGGGATCAGCCAGGTGTGCAGCACCGACTCGATGGCGCCGATGCGCATCTGCACCTCGGCCGGCACCTCGCCGCCCATCTCCTGCTTGATCTCGCGCTGCAGCTCCAGCAGGCGGCCGGCGTGCTTCAGGAAACGCTGGCCGGACAGGGTCAGGCGGAACTGCCGGTCGCGCCGGTCCAGCAGCACCGCGCCCAGCTCCTGCTCCAGCGCGGCGATGCGCGCCGACATCGCCGACTGCGTGATGAACAGTTTTTCCGCGGCGCGCGACACCGAGCGCAGGGTGGCGACCCAGTAGAAGGCCTCGACGAAACGCAGGTTCATGGACGCAGCCCCAGCGCCGCGCGCAGCGGCGCGGCATCCAGCAGGCTCAACACGCGCAGGCCGGTGGCTTCGCGCACCGCGGCCGCGTACGGCGGCATGTTGGTGCACTCCAGCACCAGCGTGCGCAGGCCGGGCGCGCGCGCCTGCAACGCGAGTGCGGCACCGACCACGTCGCGCTCGGCGCGCCGCAAGTCCATGGACGTACGGTTGCCGAGGATGGCGCTCGCGAATTCGCCTTCCGGCGCCACGCCCTGCACCAGCACGTCGCGCAGCCGCGCTTCGGGGACGCCGGCGCTGCGCAGGTGGTCGTCGCCCAGGCCGGCGGCGCTGATGGTCAGCACGCCCACCTGCGGCTCCTCCAACAGCAGGCGCGGCAATTCCAGCAGGCTGGAGGTCACCACCGGCACCGCCAGCTCCGCCTGCAGTTCGCGCTGCCACAGCACCAGGAAGCCGCAGCTGGTGGTAACGGCGGCCACGCCGCGCGCCTGCAGCGTGCGCGCCGCCGCGATGAAATCGTGCAGCAGGCCGGCGTCGCGCAACAGGCCGGCGGCGTCGCGCACCACCCGCGCGGGCGACGCGCGCGGCACCACCGCCAGGTCGACCGGCACCGGCCAGCTGGCGGGCTCGCCCAGGTCGCCCGGCGGGCGCGGGAAGGCGGTGTCGAGCCGCAGCAGCCCCAGCCGGGCCGGGGGAAATACCTGTGGCGTTGGCCCGTTACTTGCATTTATGCTCGCGTCTTCCATCATCAACGCATTCTTGCGGAGAGACCGTGAATCTTCAACACGCCGCCATCGCCCTGGCCGCCTCCGTCGCCGCCACCGGTGCTTTCGCCCAGACCAAATGGGACCTGCCGGCCGCCTACGCCGCCTCCAACTTCCACACCGAAAACCTGGTGCAGTTCGCCGGCGACGTCGACAAGGCCACCGGCGGCAAGCTCAAGATCACGGTCCACGCCAACGCCTCGCTGTTCAAGGCCAACGAGATCAAGCGCGCGGTGCAGAGCGGCCAGGCCGCGCTGGGCGAGGTGCTGCTGGTCAACTTCGAGAACGAGAACCCGATCTACGGCGCCGACGGCATTCCCTTCCTGGCCACCAGCTACACCGAGGCGCGCAAGCTGGCCGAGGTGCAGAAGCCGTTCCTGGACAAGCTGCTCGCCGCGCAGGGCATCAAGCTGCTCTACACGGTGGCCTGGCCGCCGCAGGGCATCTACGTCAACAAGGAGATCGCCTCGGTGCCCGACATGCGCGGCCTGAAGTGGCGCGCCTACAGCCCGGCCACGGCCAAGATCGCCGAGCTGATCGGCGCGCAGCCGGTCACCATCCAGGCGGCCGAACTGTCGCAGGCGCTGGCCACGGGCGTGGTCAACAGCTACATGAGCTCGGGCTCCACCGGCTACGACTCCAAGACCTACGAGAGCATCAAGTACTGGTACGACACGCAGGCCTGGCTGCCCAAGAACGCGGTGCTGGTCAACCAGAAGGCGTTCGACGCGCTGGACAAGCCGACCCAGGACGCGCTGCTGAAAGCCGCCGAGGCGGCCCAGGCGCGCGGCTGGAAGCTCAGCGAGGAAAAGAACGAGTGGTACAAGAAGGCGCTGGCCGAGAAGGGCATGAAGATCATGAAGCCCGCGCCCAAGCTGATGGCCGACCTGAAGCAGGTCGGCTCCATCATGCAGGCCGACTGGCAGAAGAAGGCGGGACCGGACGGCACGGCCATGGTCAACGCCTTCAACAAGAAATAGGCGCATGCGCCGATTCCTCGACCGCGTCTACCTCGCTTGCGGCGCCATCGGCGCCGTTTTCGTGCTGCTGATCTGCGTGCTGATGATCGCCCAGAGCGTGCTGCGCGAATTCGGCGTGCGCACCGGCGCCGTCAACGACGTGGTGGCGTGGTGCTGCGCCGCGGCCTCGTTCTTCGCCATGGCGCACGCCTTCAAGCACGGCGACTTCGTGCGCGTCACGCTGCTGCTGGAGAAGCTGCCCCCCCGCGGCAGGCGCGTGATGGAGATCGCCTGCCTGTCCGTCGGCTGCGTGGCGGTGGGCTACCTGGCCTGGTGGGCCAACCGCTTCACCTACGACAGCTGGGCCTTCCACGAACTGGCGCAGGGCCTGCTGCCGATCCCGATCTGGATCCCGCAGGCCAGCTTCGCGCTGGGCTCCATCCTGCTGTTCGTCGCGATGGTCGACGAACTGGTCATCGTGCTGCGCGGCGGCAAACCCAGCTACGTTGCCGCGGTGGAAGAACGCCACGCGAAGGGCGACTTCTCTTCCGACGTCTGAGACACGCATGGACATTCTTCTCGTCGGCGGCCTGCTGCTGCTGATCATGATGCTGCTGCTGTCCGGCGGCGTCTGGATCGCCATGACGCTGGCCATCTGCGGCTGGGTCGGGCAGGCCTTCTTCACCAACACCTCGCCCGGCAACAACCTGTTCTCCGCCTTCTGGGAAAGCAATGCCAGCTGGGAGCTGGCCGCCCTGCCGCTGTTCATCTGGATGGGCGAGATCCTGTTTCGCACCAAGCTGTCCGAGGAGATGTTCGAAGGCCTGCGGCCCTGGCTGAACCGCGTGCCCGGCCGCCTGATGCACACCACCATCCTGGGCTGCGGCATCTTCGGCTCGGTGTCGGGCTCCTCGGCCGCCACCTGCGCCACCATCAGCAAGGTGGCGCTGCCCGAGCTGCTGCGGCGCGGCTACAGCGAAAAGATCGCGCTGGGCTCGCTGGCCACCGCCGGCACCCTGGGCATCCTGATCCCGCCGTCCATCACCATGGTGGTGTACGCCGTGGCGGCCGACGCGTCCATCATCCGCATCTTCCTGGCCGGCTTCCTGCCGGGTTTCCTGCTGATGGTGCTGTTCTCCGGCTACATCATCTGGTGGAGCCTGCGCAACCCGGACCAGGTGCCGCCGGCCGACCCGCCTTCCAGCTGGCGCGAGAAGTTCCGCCAGTCCGGCAGCCTGATCCCCTGCGCCGCGCTGATCGTCTTCATCGTCTGGGTGCTGGTGACCGGCTACGCCACCGCCACCGAGTGCGCCGCCTACGGCGTGGTCGGCTCGCTGGCGATCGCCTGGTGGGGCGGCTCGCTCACCTGGAGCAATTTCTGGGAAGGGCTGATGGGCACCACCCGCACCAGCTGCATGATCATGTTCATCCTGGCCGGCGCGGCCTTCCTGACCAAGACCATGGCCTTTACCGGCATCCCGCGCGAACTGGCCGAGTGGGTCAACCAGATGCAGCTGTCGCCCTATGCGCTGATCGGCGTGCTGACGCTGGTGTACCTGGTGCTGGGCACCGCGCTGGACGGCATCAGCATGATCGTGCTGACCAGCGCCGTGGTACTGCCGATGATCCAGAAGGCGGGGTTCGACCTGGTCTGGTTCGGCATCTTCATCGTGCTGCTGGTGGAAATCGCCGAAGTGACGCCGCCGGTCGGCTTCAACCTGTTCGTGCTGCAGAACATGACGGGCAAGGACAGCAACACCATCGCCAGGGCGGCGATCCCGTTCTTCATCTGCCTGGTGGTGTGCATCGTGCTGATCACGGTGTTCCCGCAGATCGTGACGGTACTGCCCGACCTGGTGATGGGCAAGGAAAAATAAAACGTGGCCGGCGCGCACCCGCGGCGCTGGCGCCCCTGGCTGCCGGCCACGGCGGTGGTCATCGCCTGCACGGCGATCTCCGAGGCCATGGCCGCCTACCTGGACCTGGCCAACATCGCCATGGTGTACCTGGCCGGCGTGGCGTACCTGGCCCTGCGCGAAGGCGCGCGCGCCGCGGTGGCGATGGTGGTCGCCAGCATCTTCCTGTTCGACCTGATCTTCGTGCCGCCGCGCTGGGGCCTGAACCCGCTGAACCCGCACCACTTCTTCACCTTCGCGGTGATGCTGGCGGTCGGCCTGCTGATCAGCCGGCTGGCCGACCAGGTGCGCCAGCAGGCCGCGCTGGCCGAAGGCCGCGCGCAGCGCGCGCAGGCGCTCAGCGCGCTGGCGGGCAGCCTCGCCGCGGCGCGCACCGAGGCCGACATCGCGACGACGCTGTCGTCGGCCGCGCAGGCCGCGTTCGGCACGCCGTGCGAACTGCAGCCGGGCGGCGCGCTGCGGCTGCCGGACGGCCGCGCGCTCACCGGCGAGGAGCAGGAGCTGCTGCACGGTTTCGAGCGGCAGGCCGTGCTGGCCCTGGAGCGCTGCGCCTTCGAGCGCAGCAGCGCAGAGGCGCTGGTGCAGGCGCAGACCGAGCGCCTGCGCAACACGCTGCTGTCGGGGATCTCGCACGATTTCCGCACGCCGCTGACCACCATCGTCGGCGCGGCCACCAGCCTGATCGAGCAGGACCGGCTGCTCGACGCGCAGATGCGCATGACGCTCACGCGCAGCGTGCTGCAGGAGGCGCGGCGGCTGAGCGCGCTGGTGCGCGACCTGCTGGACCTGACCCGGATGGAGGAAGGCGCGGTCCAGCCCAGCCTGGAATGGTGCCCGGCGGACGACCTGGTCGAGGAGGCGCTGGCCGCCGTGGGCACGCGCCTGGGCAGCCACCAGATCCGCACCGACATCCCGCCGGACGCGATCGTCTGGTGCGACGCGCGCCTGCTGGAACAGGCGCTGGTCAACATGGTGGACAACGCGCTGCGCCACACGCCGCCGGGCAGCCGCATCGTGGTGAGCGTGCGGGCCGGCGCCGGGCACTGGACGCTGGGCGTGGCGGACAACGGGCCCGGCCTTCCGCCGGGCACCGAGCAGGACGTGTTCCGCAAGTTCCACCGGGCGCACAGCGAGCCCGCGGGCAGCGGGCTCGGCCTCGGGCTGGCGATCTGCGCGGCGGTCGCCAAGCTGCACCACGGCACGATCGAAGCCTTCAACGCCGGCGGCGCCACGTTCCGGCTGACGCTGCCGCAGCACGGCCAGCCGCCGCTGATGGAAAGCGGGACATGACGCAGGCCGTGCCCGCGCAGTTGCTGCTGGTGGAGGACGACGAGGCGATCCGCGGCTTCATCGTCACCTCGCTGCGGGCCGAGGGCTACGCGGTGCACGAGGCCGGCAGCGCGCGCGAGGCGGCGCTGCTCGCGGCCAACCGGCGCATCGACGTGTACCTGGTCGACCTGGGGCTGCCGGACGGCGACGGACTGGAATTCATCCGCGCGCTGCGGGGCTGGACGCAGCGGCCGATCCTGGTGCTGTCGGCGCGCGCGCTGGAGCGCGAGAAGGTCGAGGCGCTGGATGCCGGGGCCGACGACTACCTGGTCAAGCCGTTCGGCGTGGCCGAACTGCATGCCAGGCTGCGCGTCGCGCTGCGCCGCACGGCGCAGACCACGCAGGACCGCGGCGCGGTGCTGCGCGTGGGCGAGCTGGTGATCGACCTGGCGGCGCGCACGGTGTCGCGCGGCGGCGAGCCGGTGCGCCTGACGGCAACCGAATGGCGGCTGCTGGAGGCGCTGGCGCGGCGCGCCGACCGCGTCGTCACCTCCACCCAGCTGCTGCGCGACGTCTGGGGCCCCGGCCACACCGAGCAGGGCCACTACCTGCGCATCTACATCCGGCAGCTGCGCCAAAAGCTGGAGGCGCGGCCCACCCACCCCGTGCTGCTGCTGACGGACACGGGCGTCGGCTACCGCCTCATCACGGGCGGCCCCGACGCCGCCGCCGCCGCCGGCAGCGGCAGCGGCAGCGGCACCTGAGCTTTCCTCCGTCAGCCGGCCGTCAGAGCCGGCGCCGTGTTTTTACGGCTTTTTTACGGGCCCATGGATAAATTTGGCTGACATCGAGGGGACATCGTGAAACTTCTTTTGGCCTTCGCCCATTGGGTCGACTGGGTCACGGACCGGTTCGGCTTCATCGCAAAATGGGCCGTCCTGCTGTCGTGCTTCATCAGCGCGGGCAATGCATTCATCCGCTACGGCCTGGACATCAGCTCCAACGGCTGGCTCGAGATCCAGTGGTACCTGTTCGCCGCCTGCGTGATGCTGGGCGCGCCGCAGGTGCTGCGGCTCAACGAGCACGTGCGGGTCGACCTGTTCTACGGGCGGCTGTCCGCCCGCAGGCGGGTCTGGGTGGACCTGCTGGGAATCCTGTTCTTCCTGCTGCCGGCGATGGGCGTGATGCTGTATTTCGGCTGGCCGCTGTTCCTGTCCATGCTGCGCAGCGGCGAGATGTCCAGCAACGCCGGCGGCCTGATCCGCTGGCCGGCGATGGCCACGCTGCCGCTCGGCTTCACCCTGATGATCCTGCAAGGCGTTTCGGAAGCGATCAAGCGGGTCGGCTGGCTGACGCACACGTACGAGATGGACATGCACTACGAAAGGCCGCTGCAATGACTATGGCCAACTTCGCGCCGCTCATGTTCGCCGGCCTGATCTTCATCATGCTGATCGGCTTCCCGGTGGCGTTCTCGCTGTCGGCCCTGGGCCTGCTGTGCGGCTTCTTCGCCATCACGCAAGGCTGGTTCCCGGCCTCCTTCATGGCCAACCTGCCGCTCAACGTGTTCGGCATCCTGTCCAACGAGCTGCTGCTGGCCATTCCCTTCTTCACCCTGATGGGGTCCATCCTGGAGAAGTGCGGGCTGGCCGAGGACATGCTGGACTCCATGGGCCAGCTGTTCGGGCCGGTGCGCGGCGGCCTGGGCTACTCGGTCATCATCGTCGGCTTCATCCTCGGCGCCATCACGGGCACGGTGGCCGGCCAGGTGATCGCGATGGCGATGATCTCGCTGCCGGTGATGATGCGCTACGGCTACAACACGCGCTATGCCACCGGCGTGCTGGCGGCCTCGGGCACCATCACGCAGCTGGTGCCGCCCTCGCTGGTGCTGGTGGTCATGGCCGACCAGCTGGGCCGCTCGGTGGGCGACATGTACAAGGGCGCCTGGGGCCCGTCGATCCTGCAGGTGCTGATCTTCGCCGGCTACACCTTCTTCCTCAGCCGCTTCCGGCCGGAACACGTGCCCGGCGTGCCCCCGGAAGCGCGCACGCTGGTTGGCTGGGCGCTGTGGAAGAAATGCCTGCGCGGCATCATTCCCTCGGCCGTGCTGATCTTCATGGTGCTGGGCAGCATGGGCGGCCTGCCGGGCATCGACACCGCCATCGCCACGCCGACCGAAGCCGGCGCGATGGGCGCGGTGGGTGCCTTCGTGCTCGCGGCGATCCACCGCCGCCTGAGCTGGCGGCTGCTGCAGGAGGCCATGAGCGGCACCATGCGCATGACGGCGATGGTGGTGTTCATCCTGATCGGCTCGCGCGTCTTCTCCCTGGTGTTCCAGGGCGTGGACGGCGGCCGCTGGATCGAGCACATGCTGTCCAACCTGCCCGGCGGCCAGGTCGGCTTCCTGCTGGTGGTCAACCTGTTCATCTTCTTCCTGGCGTTCTTCCTCGACTTCTTCGAGATCGCCTTCATCATCCTGCCCATGCTCGGGCCGGTGGCGGACAAGATGGGCATCGACCTGATCTGGTTCGGCGTGCTGCTGTGCGTGAACATGC
>JAZKIV010000010.1:0-94318 GCA_040384685.1 Pseudomonadota bacterium
GGAGTTGCCCGCGCCGGCTCCAGCCCGATCAGCACAGCGAAGTCGGCGCGCAGCGCCGACCGCCGCAGTATGAGCCCATGCCGGGCACCGCCTGCCGCGACGCGAGGTAGAGGCCAAGGTACAGTGAGGCACATGCAAGCCCTCCCCACCTACGACGACGTCGCCGCCGCCGCGCAACGCCTCGAAGGCCACGCCCACCGCACCCCGGTATTGCGCTCCCGCACCATCGACGCCCTGCTAGGCGCCCAGCTGTTCTTCAAGTGCGAGAACTTCCAGCGCATGGGCGCCTTCAAGTTCCGCGGCGCGTTCAACGCCCTGTCGCGCTTCACGCCGGAACAGCGCAAGCGCGGCGTGATCACCTTTTCTTCCGGCAACCACGCCCAGGCCATCGCGCTGGCGGCGCGCATCCTGGAGATGCCGGCCGTGATCGTCATGCCCGAAGACGCGCCCGCCGCCAAGGCGGCCGCCACCCGCGGCTACGGCGCCGAGGTCGTCACCTACAACCGCTACCAGGCAAGCCGCGAGACGCTGACGGCGCAGCTGGCCGCCGAGCGCGGCATGACCCTGATTCCGCCGTTCGACCATGCCGACGTCATCGCCGGCCAGGGCACGGCCGCGCAGGAGCTGTTCGAGGAAGCCGGCGAGCTGGATCACTTCTTCGTCTGCCTGGGGGGCGGCGGCCTGCTCAGCGGCTGCGCGCTGGCCGCGCGGGCGCTGGCGCCGCAGTGCAAGATCTACGGCGTGGAGCCCGAAGCCGGCGACGACGGGCGGCAGTCCATGCTGAAGGGCGAGCGCGTGAAGATCGAGGTGCCGCGCACCATCGCCGACGGCGCCCAGACCCAGGAACTGGGCGACCTGACCTTCGCCATCCTGCGGCGCGACGTGGACGCGGTGGTCACCGCCACCGATGCGCAGCTGGTCGAGGCCATGCGCTTCTACGCCGAGCGCATGAAGATGGTGGTCGAGCCGACCGGCTGCCTGTCGCTGGCCGGCGCCCGCCACGGCGGCATCGACATCCGGGGCGCCCGGATCGGCATCCTCATCAGTGGCGGCAATGTCGACCTGACACGTTTTGCAGAGCTTGTTGCGGGCGGTTCCGCCTCCTTGTCATGACATCCATGCGATGAGTTGCGCCTGGGCCGTGCAGGCACGCTACATTGCGGTTTTGGAAGCTCCACACCATGGCCACCACGATTGACGCGGGTTCGCCCGCGGCCCCCCGCCACATCCGCCTGACCTCGCACGCCAAGGGCTACGGCGCCCTGCCCATCCATTGGGGCGCGGCCATGCCGTCCGAACGCGGGCCGGTGGTCGGCACCACCGCCGTGCGCAGCCACCGCAACGTGATCGGCACGCACAGCGGCTCCTACAGCGTGTACCGGGCGCTGGCCGTCGCCGCCGGGGCGCTTTCGCGCGGCCACAAGGCCGACCTGACCAACACCGCGCCGACCGACGCCATCGGCCCGCATCCGCAGTGGACCGACCCGGGCAAGATCGTCAGCCTGGACCCCTGGGGCGCCATGGTGTCGGACGTGTTCGCCAACGAGCTGACCGCCGGCTACGACGTGCGGCCCACCATCGCGGTGACCAAGGCCCACGTGATCCTGCCGGAAGTCATCGAAGGCCTGCAGGCCGGCCGGCTGAAGGCCGACGGCCACATCCTCACCGCCGGCGGTGCCGCCATGGTGACCAAGGCGGCCATCGAGCCGGTGTGGTGGCTGCCCGGCGTGGCCAAGCGCTTCGGCTGTACCGAGGCCGACCTGCGCCGCGTGCTGTTCGAGGAAACCGGCGGCATGTACCCGGAGCTGGTGACGCGCAGCGACCTGGAAGTGTTCCTGCCGCCCATCGGCGGGCAGACCGTCTACATCTTCGGCAACCCGCAGGACCTGGCCAACCCGCAGGTCGAGCTCACCGCGCGGGTGCACGACGAATGCAACGGTTCCGACGTGTTCGGCTCCGACATCTGCACCTGCCGGCCCTACCTCACGCACGCCATCGAGGAATGCATCGCCGGCGCGCAGCGCGGCGGCGTGGGACTGGTGTCGTATTCGCGCAAGGAAGGCCGGGCGCTCGGCGAGGTGACCAAGTTCCTGGTCTACAACGCGCGCAAGCGCCAGGTGGGCGGCGACACCGCCGACCAGTACTTCGCCCGCACCGAATGCGTGGCCGGCGTGCAGGACATGCGCTTCCAGGAGCTGATGCCCGACGTGCTGCACTGGCTGGGCGTGAAGAAGATCCACCGGCTGGTCTCCATGAGCAACATGAAATACGACGCCATCACCGGCGCCGGCATCGAGGTCGGCGAGCGCGTGAACATCCCCGATTCGCTGATCCCCGCCGACGCCAAGGTGGAGATGGAAGCCAAGGTGGCGGCCGGCTACTTCACCTCCGGCCACGTGCCGGACGCCGAGGAACTGAAGCAGACCAAGGGCCGGGGGCTCGACAAGTGACCAGCGCATCCGACCACGCCCTCCACGGCGGCGCCGCCGAACAGGCGGCCGCCATCCTGCGCACCACCACCACCGTGCGCGAGCGCTGCGGCCAGCTGCTGGCGCGCGCCCGCAACGGCGACTCGCGCTGGTTCACGGTGGCCGACGGCGCCATCGACGATGCCGCGCGCACCATCGCCGAGGTCACGCGGCGGCGCTTTCCGCGCGGGCACATCCCGGTGCACAGCCGCTGGCGCCATTTCGAGGCCGGCGGCGTGGACCGCAAGGCCGAACTCGACCGGCTGCTGGCCGGCCGCACGCGCACCGAGCGGGCCCGCGCGCTGATCGACCTCACGGTGGTGAGCGTGCTGCTGGACGCGGGCGCCGGCCACGACTGGAAATACACCGAACCCGCCAGCGGCCAGGTCTACACGCGCTCCGAAGGCCTGGCGGTGGCGAGCTACCACGCCTTCGTGGCGGGCATGTTCTCCAGCGACAAGGACCGGCCGCTGCAGGTCGACGCCGCGGGCCTGCGCGGCCTGGTCACCGACCGGCTGGCCCAGGTGTTCCAGGTCAGCGAAATCAACCCCATGATCGGCCTGGAAGGCCGTGCCGTGCTGATGCGCCGGCTGGGCGAGGTGCTGGGCGAGCAGCCCGAGATCTTCGGCCCCGAGATCCAGCGGCCCGGCCACCTGTTCGACCTGATCGTCGGCAACGACGGCCCGGACGTGCCGCGCACGGCGTCCATCGCCGCGCACGACATCCTGTCGCACCTGCTGATGGGCCTGTCGGGCATCTGGCCAGCGGCCAACGCCATCGGCACCATTGCGCTGGGTGACTGCTGGCGGCACGCCGCGGTGCGCGGCGAGGGGCTGACCGACGGCTGGGTGCCGTTCCACAAGCTGTCGCAGTGGCTCACCTACTCGCTGCTGGAGCCGTTCGAGTGGTCGGGCGTGAGCGTGCACGGGCTGGAGGCGCTGACCGCCCTGCCCGAATACCGAAACGGCGGGCTGATGATCGACAGCGGCGTGCTGGTGCCGCGCGACGAGGCGGTCGCCTCGCAGGTCTGGCAGCCGGGCGACGAGATCATCGTCGAGTGGCGGGCTCTGACCCTGGCGCTGATGGACGAGGTGGCCGGCGCGGTGCGCCGGCAGCTGCACCTGGACGCCGACCGCATGCCGCTCGCGCGCGTGCTGGAAGGCGGCAGCTGGGCGGCCGGCCGCGAACTGGCGCAGCGCCGGCGCGGCGGGCTGCCGCCCCTGCAGGTGGCCAGCGACGGCACGGTTTTTTGACGGAGAACGGATTGGACACCAACAACAACGACGTGCACCTGATCGACCACCCGCTGGTGCAACACAAGCTGAGCCTGATGCGCAACAAGGAGGTCAGCACCAACAGCTTCCGCCGCCTGCTCAACGAAGTCAGCATGCTGATGGCCTACGAGGTCACGCGCGACATGCCGATGCAGGAGGTCGAGATCGAGACCCCGCTGGAAAAAACCAGGGCCAAGGTCATCGACGGCAAGAAGCTGGTGTTCGTGTCCATCCTGCGCGCCGGCGGCGGCATCCTGGACGGCATGCTGAGCGTGGTGCCCGGCGCGCGCGTGGGCCACATCGGCCTGTACCGCGACCCCAAGACGCTGACGGCGGTGGAGTACTACTTCAAGATGCCGCAGGACATGCAGAACCGCGACGTGGTGGTGGTCGACCCCATGCTCGCCACCGGCAACTCCGCCATCGCCGCGGTGGAGCGCGTCAAGGAACTCGGCCCCAAGTCGATCAAGTTCGTGTGCCTGCTCACCTGCCCCGAGGGCCTGCGGGCCTTCCACGGCTCGCACCCCGATGTGCCGGTCTACACCGCGGCCGTCGACCGCGAGCTGAACGACCACGGCTACATCCTGCCGGGCCTGGGCGACGCCGGCGACCGCATCTTCGGCACCAAGTAAATCCCACCATGAACCTGTCTCGCCTTCGCGGCGGCGTCGTGCGGCTGTGCCTTGCCGCCGTATTGCTGGGCCTGGCCGGCTGCGCCGCGACCACGTCCTCGCCCTCCGCGCCCGCGCGCGTGGCCATCGTCTCGGCCTTCGAGCCCGAGCTCGCGCTGCTGCGCGGCCGCGTGCAGGGCGCGCAGCAGCAGACCATCAACGGCGTGGAATTCACCACCGGCACGCTGGAGGGCAAGCCCGTGGTGCTGTTCCTGAGCGGCATCAGCATGACCAATGCCGCCATGAACACGCAGCTGGCGCTGGACCGCTTCCGCGTCAGCCACCTGCTGGTCAGCGGCATCGCCGGCGGCGTGAACCCCAAGCTGAACATCGGCGACGTGACGGTGGCCGAGCGCTGGGGCCAGTACCTGGAAGTGCTGATGGCGCGCGAAACCGGGCCGGGCAAGTACGCGCCGCCGGGCTGGATGGACGACGCCACCCTGCCCAGCTTCGGCATGCTGTTTCCGCGGCCGATCCGCCTGCGCTCGGTGCACAGCGACAAGGAGGAAAAAAAGTTCTGGTTCGAGGCCGACGCCGCACTCCTGCGCGCGGCGCAAGGCCTGGCTGCGCTGCCGCTGGACCGCTGCGACGCCGCGCAGAAGTGCCTGAGCCACCAGCCGCGCGTGGTCGTGGGCGGCAACGGGGTGTCGGGCCAGGCCTTCGTGGACAACGCGGCGTTCCGCGAGCACACCTTCAAGACCTTCCAGGCCAACGTGCTGGACATGGAGACCGCGGCCATCGCCATGGTGGCCTACAGCAACGGCGTGCCGATGATCGCCTTCCGCTCGCTGAGCGACCTGGCCGGTGGCGGCGAAGGCGAGAACGAGATCGGCACCTTCTTCAAGATCGCCGCCGACAACTCGGCGCGCGTGGTGCTCGCCTTCCTGGCGGCGTGGAAGCCTTGATGCGGCTGCTGGCCTTGGTGCTGGCGGTGCTTGCCGCGGCGCAGGCGCAGGCGGCGCCGTTCACCCCCGCCACCGACGCCGAGGTGGTCGAGCGCCTGCCCGGCGCCACCGACCCGGCCCTGCGCGGCGTGGAATCGCTGCGCAAGCAGCTGGCCGCGAAGCCGAACGACAACGCGCTGCGGCTGGACATCGCGCACCGCTACTTCGACCTGGCGATGGCGCAGGGCGACCCGCGCTACGTGGGCTATGCACAGGCCGCCATCGCGCCGCTGGCGCAGGCCACGCCCAACGAGGCGCGCTACTGGCTGGTGCGCGGGCTGCTGGAGCAGTACAGCCACGACTTCGCCGGCGCCGTGGCCAGCCTGAACAAGGCCAGCCAGCTGGACCCGGACAACGCCGAGCCGGTCTCCTGGCGCGCCGCCATCGCCATGGTGCAGGCGCGCTATGCGGACGCGGCGAAGGAATGCGAGCGCCTGGCCACGCTGGCGCAGCCGCTGTTCGCCCAGGGCTGTGCCGCCTACGTGCAGTCCGCCACCGGCGGGCTGCAGCCCGCCTACGACGCGCTGCAGTCGGCGGCAGCCGCCGCGCCGCGCGCCGAGCCGGGCCTGGTGCTGTGGGTGCAGACCCGCCTGGGCGAAATGGCGATCCGCCTGCAGCGCTGGGAGGCGGCGGAGCAGCACTTCAAGACTGCCCTGCGCCAGGACCTGACCGACCAGTTCCTGCTGGGCGCCCACGCCGATTTCCTGCTGATGCGCAACCGCCCGGCCGAAGCCCTGCAGCTGCTGGCCGGCTGGGAGCGTTCCGACGTGCTGCTGCTGCGCCTGGCCCTGGCCGGCAAGGCGGCCGGCGACAAGCGCGCGGGCGATTGGGCGCAGCAGCTGCGCGAGCGCTTCGCCGCGGCGGCGCAGCGCGGCGACCGGCTGCACGAGCAGGAGGCCGCGCGCTTCGCGCTCGACGTGGAAGGCGACGCCGCCCGGGCGCTGGCGCTGGCGCAGCGCAACTACGAGGTGCAGAAGGAGCCGCGCGACGCCGAGATCCTGCTGCGCACCGCCCTGGCGGCCAAGCAGCCCAAGGCGGCGCGGCCGGCGCTGGACTGGCTGCAAGGCAGCCGCTACCAGGACCCGCGACTCGCGCAGCTGGCGCGGCAGCTGCAGGAGGGCGCACGGTGATGAAGCGCCTGTGGATGGGCATCGCCGCCCTGCTCCTGTGCATCGGCTCCGCCTGGGCGCACAAGCCCAGCGACAGCTACCTGAGCCTGCGCGCGCAGCAGGACCACATCGCGATCCGCTGGGACATCGCGTTGCGCGACCTGGACTACGTGCTGCAGCTGGACCGCGACGGCAACGGCGAACTCACCTGGGGCGAAGTGCGCCAGCGCAACGACGACATCCTGAAGCTCGCCTTTGCGCACCTGCTGCTGATCGGCGACGGCCAGACCTGCCCACTGCAGCCCACGGGCCCGCTGATGCTGGACAGGCACAGCGACGGCACCTACGCGGTGCTGAGCCTGAAGGCCGGCTGCGCCGCGCCGCAGACGACGCTGAAGATGCGCTACTCGCTGCTGTTCGACGTCGACCCGACGCACCGCGGCCTGGTGCAATGGGTGCCGCCCGGCGGCACGGCCACGCAGGCGCTGGTGTTCAGCGGCGACAGCGCCGAGCAGAACCTGCAGGTGCGCGCGCCGAGCGCGCTGGAGACCCTGCGCCAGTACGTGGTGGAAGGCGTGTGGCACATCTGGATCGGCTTCGACCACATCCTGTTCCTGCTGTCGCTGCTGCTGCCGGCCGTGCTGGTGCGCCGAGGCAAGCAGTGGGAGCCGGCGCCCAGCCTGAAGAGCGCGCTGGTCGACGTGCTGAAGGTGGTGACGGCCTTCACCGTGGCGCACTCGGTCACGCTGAGCCTGGCCGCGCTGGGCTTCGTCAGCCTGCCCTCGCGTATCGTCGAATCGACCATCGCCGCATCGGTGGTGATTGCGGCGCTGAACAACCTGCGCGGCACCATCGAGCGGCGGCGCTGGGTGATGGCCTTCGTGTTCGGCCTGATCCACGGCTTCGGCTTCGCCTCGGTGCTGGCCGACCTGGGCCTGCCGCAGGGCGCGCTGGCGCTGGCGCTGGTGGGCTTCAACCTGGGCGTGGAGCTGGGCCAGCTGGCCATCGTGGTGGCCTTCGTGCCGGTGGCGTTCTGGCTGCGGCGCACCGTGTTCTACCGGGTCGGCGTGCTGACCTTCGGCTCGATCGCGGTGGCGATCGTGGCGGCCTACTGGTTCGTCCAGCGCGCCTTCGACATCGCCGGCCCGTTCTGAAGGTAGCATGCGAACCGCGCTGGCACGACCATTGCAAGTCCGCGCGCACCGAACCACAGGAGAACAACAGATGCCGATCTCTCTTTCCACCCGAAGATTCCTCATCGCGCTGGCTGTCGCCAGCGCCCTGCCCGGCGCGGCGCTGGCCCAGGCCAAGCTCAAGGTCGCCGGCATCTACACCGTGCCGTTCGAGCAGCAGTGGGCCGGCCGCATCCACCAGGCGCTGAAGGCCGCCGAAGCGCGCGGCGAGATCGAATACAAGGCCAGCGAGAACGTCTCCAACGCCGACTACGAGCGCGTGATGCGCGAATACGCCACCGGCGGCAGCCAGCTGGTCGTGGGCGAGGCCTTCGCAGTGGAGACCGCGGCGCGCAAGGTGGCCAAGGACTTCCCCAAGACCATGTTCCTGATGGGATCGTCGGCCAAGCCGCAGGCGCCCAACTTCAGCGTGTTCGACAACTACATCCAGGAGCCAGCCTACCTCACCGGCATGATCGCCGGCGGCATGACCAAGACCAACAAGATCGGCCTGGTCGGCGGCTTCCCGATCCCCGAGGTCAACCGCCTGATGCACGCCTTCATGGCCGGCGCCAGGGAAACCAACCCGAAGGTGGAATTCACCGTCAGCTTCATCAACAGCTGGTTCGACCCGCCCAAGGCCAAGGAAGCGGCCTTCGCCATGATCGACAAGGGCGCGGACGTGCTGTATGCCGAGCGCTTCGGCGTGTCGGATGCGGCCAAGGAAAAGGGCAAGCTGGCCATCGGCAACGTGATCAACACGCAGGACAAGTACCCGGACACGGTGGTGGCGTCCGCGCTGTGGAAGATGGAGCCCACCATCGACCGCGCCATCAAGGCGGTCAAGGGCGGCAGCTTCAAGGCCGAGGAGTACGGCCAGTACTCGATGATGAAGTACAAGGGCTCCGAGCTGGCGCCGCTGGGCACGTTCGAGAAGAAGGTGCCGGCGGAGCTGGCGGCCAAGGTCAAGGCCAAGGAAGCCGCCATCGTCGAAGGCAAGTTCACCGTGAAGGTGGACGACAGCCAGCCGAAATCCACGGCCAAGTGAGCCCGTCTTCCTCCCTCCCCCGCTGGGGGAGGGCCGGGGTGGGGGCTCTCTTGCGATGACCTCGCCCGTCCTGCGCCTCACAAATATCACCAAGCGCTTCGGCGCGCTGCTCGCCAACGACGCCATCTCGCTGGAGCTGGGGGCCGGCGAGGTGCTGGCGCTGCTGGGCGAGAACGGCGCGGGCAAGTCCACGCTGGTCTCCATCCTGTTCGGCCACTACACGGCCGATGCCGGCGGCATCGAGGTCTTCGGCAAGCCCCTGCCACCCGGCAACCCGCGCGCCGCATTGGCCGCCGGCATCGGCATGGTGCACCAGCACTTCACCCTGGCCGACAACCTGAGCGTGCTGGACAACGTGATGCTGGGCAGCGAGCCGCTGTGGCAGCCCTTCACCCGGCGCGCGCAGGCGCGCACCCGGCTGCTGGAGGTGGCGCGGCGCTTCGGCCTGGCGGTGCAGCCCGATGCGCTGGTGGCGGCACTCTCGGTCGGCGAGCGCCAGCGCGTGGAGATCCTCAAGGCGCTGTACCGCGGCGCGCGCATCCTGATCCTGGACGAACCGACCGCCGTGCTGACGCCGCAGGAGAGCGAAGCGCTGTTCGCCACGCTGGCGCAAATGGTGGCGCAGGGCCTGTCGATCATTTTCATCAGCCACAAGCTGGCCGAGGTGCTGCGCGTGTCGCACCGGGTCGCCGTGCTGCGCGCGGGCAAGCTGGTGGCGCAGGCGGCCACCGCCGACACCACGCAGGCGCAGCTGGCGCAATGGATGGTCGGGCAGGCCGTGGCGCAGCCGTCGCGCCAGCCCGCGTCGAACGTCGGTGAGACGGTGGGCGTGCTGGACAAGGTCAGCACCGGCACCGGCCGCGAACGGCTGGAGTCGGTGTCGCTGGCGCTGCATGCCGGGGAAATCACCGCCATCGCCGGCATCTCCGGCAACGGCCAGCTGGCGCTGGCCGAATTGCTGTGCGGCACGCGGCGCGCGGACTCCGGCAGCGTGACACTGCAATCGCAAGCCCTGCGGCCGGACCCGGCCTGGCTGGTGGCGCAAGGCGTGGCCCGCATCCCGGAAGACCGGCACGGCGTGGGCGTGGTCGGCGACCTGCCGCTGTGGGAGAACGCGGTGTCCGAGCGGCTGCGCGGCGCGTTCTCGCGCGGCCCCTGGATCCGGCAGCGGCCGGCGCGCGAACATGCGCAGGGCATCCTGCGGGCCTTCGACGTGCGCGGCGGCGGGCTCGATTCGCCGGCACGGGCGCTCTCGGGCGGCAACATGCAGAAGCTGATCCTCGGCCGCGCGCTGATGGCGCCTGATGGCAAGCCGCCGCGCCTGATCGTCGCGCACCAGCCGACCTGGGGCCTGGACGTCGGCGCCGTCGCCTTCGTGCAGCAGCAGCTGGTGGCCGCGCGCGACGCCGGCGCGGCCGTGCTGCTGATCTCCGACGACCTCGATGAAGTGATGGCGCTGGGCGACCGCGTCGCGGTGATGCATGGCGGCCGCCTGACACCGGCCCGGCCGGCCGATGCATGGAGCCGCGAAAGCATCGGTCTTGCAATGGCGGGGATTGACGTGGCAGCCGAGGCGGAGGCCGCGTCATGAGACTGGAGAAGCGCACCGCCGTGCCGGCCGCGGCGTGGGTGCTGGCGCCGCTCGCGGCCGTCGGCGCCACGCTGCTGGTGAGCTCGCTGCTGGTGCTGTGGGCCGGCGCGCCAGTCGGCCCGACCTGGATGGCGGTGCTGCGCGGCGGCTTCGGCTCGGTGTTCGCCTGGAGCGAAACGCTGACGCGCGCCACGCCCCTGATCTTCACCGGCCTGGCCATCACCGTCGCGTTCCAGGCGCGGCTGTTCAACATCGGCGCGGAGGGCCAACTCTATGCCGGCGCGCTGGCCGCCATCGCGGTCGGCGGGCTGCACGGCGGCACCGGCATCGACCTGCCGCCCGTGCTGCTGTTCGTGCTGATGCTGGCGGCCGCGGCGCTGGCCGGCGCGCTGCTGCTGCTGGGGCCGGCCTGGCTGAAGGCGCGGCTGGGCGTGGACGAGGTCGTCACCACCTTGCTGCTGAACTTCGTGGTGCTGCTCGGCGTCTCGGCCCTGCTCGATGGGCCGCTGAAAGACCCGACCGCCATGGGCTGGCCGCAGAGCGTGGCGTTGAAAGAGGGGCTGGAGCTGGCCAAGCTGGTCACCGGCAGCCGCGTGCACACCGGCCTGCTGGGCGCCATGGCGGCCGCGGGCGCGCTGTGGGTGCTGCTGCGCTACAGCCTGCCCGGCTTCGACATCCGCGCCGCCGGCGCCAACGCGCGCGCCGCCGCCTTCGCCGGCGTGCCGATCACGCGCACCGTGGTGCTGGTGGCCCTGCTGTCCGGCGCGCTGGCCGGCCTGGCCGGCGCCGTGGAAGTGGCGGGGCGCGCCGGCTACGTCACGCTCGACATGTCGCCCGGCTACGGCTACACGGGAATCGTCATCGCCATGCTGGCCGGCCTGCGGCCGCTGGCGGTGATCGCCGCGGCCGTGTTCGTGGCCGGCGTGCTGGTGGGTGCCGACAGCATGAGCCGCGCCATGAACGTGCCCAGCTCCATCGCCGACGTGGTGGTGGCCGCCTCGCTGCTGTGCGTGCTGGTGGCGGCGCTGCTGGCGCAGTACCGGGTGCGCTGGAGGACATGAGCGGGTGACCGAATTCCTGGACCTGATGGCCAACCCGGCGTTCTGGATCGCCGTGCTGCGCATCGCCACGCCGCTGGTGCTGGGCACCCTGGGCGTGCTGCTGTGCGAGCGCGCAGGTGTGCTGAACCTCGGCATCGAAGGCATCATGGTCGCCGGCGCCTTCACCGGCTGGCTGGCGGTGTACCTGGGTGCGCCGCTGTGGGCCGGCGTGGCGGTGGCGGCCGGCGCGGGCGCGCTGTTCGGCCTGCTGCATGCGTGGCTGACCGTGGGGCTGGCGCTGTCGCAGCACGTGGCCGGCCTGGGCATCACGCTGCTGGCCACGGCCGTCAGCTCCTACGGCTACCGGGTGAATTTCCCCAAGGTGAGCACGCCGCCCACCATCGTGCCGTTCGCGCCGATGGAGTGGCTGGGCCTGCCGGTGCTTTCGGCGCAGACGCCGCTGACCCTGCTGGCCCTGCTGCTGGTGCCGCTGGTGGCCTGGCTGCTGTACAAGACGCCGGCCGGCCTGGCGCTGCGCATGGTAGGCGAGAACCCGCATGCGGCCGAAGGCCAGGGCATCCGCGTGGCCACGGTGCGCACCGCGGCGATTGCCGCCGGCTCGGCGCTGATGGGCGTGGCGGGCGCCTTCCTCACGCTGTCGGCCTTCAACTCGTTCTACTTCAACATGGTCAACGGCCGCGGCTGGATCTGCGTGGCGCTCGTGGTGTTCGCGTCGTGGCGGCCCGGCAAGGCGCTGCTGGGCGCGCTGCTGTTCGCCTTCTTCGACGCGCTGCAGCTGCGCCTGCAGCAGGCCGGCGACGCTGGCCTGCCTTACCAGCTGTACCTGATGCTGCCCTACCTGCTGTCGATCCTGGCGCTGGTGCTGGTGGCGCGCAAGGCGGCGTATCCTCAGGCGCTGATGAAACCGTACCGGAAAGGCGAACGCTGATGCTGGACCTGCTCGTCACCAACGCCGCGCTTGCCGACGGCCGCACCAACATCTGCGTCGCCGTGCAGGACGGCAGGATCACGGAGATCACCGAAGGCCTGCAGGCACCGGCCCACGAGACCATCGACGCCAACGGCCACCTGCTCGCGCCGCACTTCTGCGACCCGCATTTCCACATGGATTCCGTGCTCAGCTACGGCAATCCGCGCGTGAACGAAAGCGGCACCCTGCTGGAAGGCATCCAGCTGTGGGGCGAGCTGAAACCGACGCTGCTGCAGGAGGACATCGTGCGGCGTGCGCTGGCGTATTGCGACTGGGCCGTCGCCAAGGGCCTGCTCGCGATCCGCAGCCACGTCGACACGAGTGATGCGCGCCTGCTGGCGGTGGACGCGCTGCTGGAGGTGAAGAAGCGCGTCGCGCCGTACATCGACCTGCAGCTGGTGGCGTTCCCGCAGGACGGCGTGCTGCGCAGCCCGGGCGGCGCGGACAACCTGAAGCGCGCGCTCGACAAGGGCGTGGACGTGGTCGGCGGCATCCCGCATTTCGAGCGCACCATGGGCGAAGGCGCGGCCAGCGTGAAGCTGCTGTGCGAGATCGCGGCCGAACGCGGCAAGCTGGTGGACCTGCACTGCGACGAGACCGACGACCCGATGAGCCGGCACATCGAGACGCTGGCCTTCGAGGCGCAGCGCCTGGGCCTGCAGGGCCGCGTGACCGGCAGCCACTGCACTTCCATGCACAGCATGGACAACTACTACGTGAGCAAGCTGCTGCCGCTGATTGCCGACAGCGGCGTGAGCGTGGTCGCCAACCCGCTGATCAACATCACGCTGCAGGGCCGCCATGACACCTATCCGAAGCGGCGTGGCATGACGCGCGTGCCCGAGCTGATGGCCGCCGGCGTGACGGTGGCCTTCGGCCACGATTGCGTGATGGACCCCTGGTACGCCATGGGCTCGGGCGACATGCTGGAGGTGGCGCACATGGGCCTGCACGTGGCGCAGATGACCAGCCAGAAAGGCATCCGCGCCTGCTTCGACGCGGTGACGGCGAATGCGGCGCAGGTGATGCACCTGGACGGCTACGGCATCGCGCCCGGCAAGGACGCGAGCTTCGTGCTGCTGCAGGCGCGCGACGTGGCGGAGGCGATCCGGCTGCGGGCGAACCGGTTGAAGGTGTGGAAGCGGGGCCGGCTGCTCGCCACCAGCCCGGAAGCGGTCACGCGGCTGTCGATCGCCGGCCGGCCGGAGACGCTCGCCTTCGGCCCCGACTGACCGCGGCGTGCGGGTTCAGCCCGCCTTCGTCCCGTCGCGCCCGAAGTGCGCGTACATCGAGTCCAGCACCCGGCTGATGTCGTCCAGCAGCGCGTCGTCGTCGGGCAGGCGCTCGCGCGCGCCGGACAGCACCGCCTCGAAGCCGCTCGCCTCCGGGCTGGGCGTGCCGCCGATGTCCATGTAGTGCACCATGGCCGCGAGCCGTGCCAGCGCCGGATCGCCCTCCAGCCCGAAGCTGGCCATCAATGTCTCGAAGCTCACGCGGTCGCCCACGTGGGTGAAGGTGGCGCCGTCGAAATCGAAGCCCAGCGCCGTGCGCGGGCAGGACGAAGGCCGGTCCAGCCAGCGGAACGTCGGCCGCTTGTCGATGAAGCGCCGGATCAGCCAGGCGCAGGCGACGCGGTCCACCCACAGGTGGCGGCGCGTGGCCCAGGTGCGCCCCTGGTAGTCGTCCGGGTCGAGCCGGGGAATGCGCCCGTCCGCCACCCGCGGCTCGTCGGGCGACAGCGCCGCCTTGAAGCGCTTGCCCAGTTCCACCCAGGCCGCTTCGGCGTCGGCGCTCGCCGGGCCGGGGAAGAAATCGATCGCCCGCATGGACTCGTATTCGCGCTGCAGGCGCTTGTGCAGCCGGTTGAGCTCGGGCAGGCCCATGGCATCGAGGTCCTTGGCGGATTCGCGCCAGCGCGCGCGCAGCTCCGTGTAGTCGGCGCTGCGGTCGAACAGCCCGGCGAACACCGACTGCTCCTCGCCGTCGCGCGGCTGCACCACCATCAGCCAGGCACTGCCGCCCTGCTCGGTGCATTCGCGCGCGAGCTGCTGCATCACCTGTTCGGCCGCCTCGCTCAGGGGCAGCAGGTAGACGCCGTCGCGCATGGCGGCGGCGCCGCAATTCTTCAGGGAACGCCAGATGCGCATGCGCGCGGTGGCGCTGGCGGTGGGCAGGGACACGACGAGCAGCAGCCAGTCCATTGCCGGCTCGGGCGCCTCTGCTGCTTCGGGGCGCCTGCGGGTGCGGCGTGCCGCCGCCTCGGGTTGCTGAGACATGGGAATGAGTGCGCGAACAGGAATTCTTTATTACAACTTGAAACCCTTATTCTTGTAGCGACTATAACAGTCATGTACTCTTCGCTACATGAACATCGTTTGACACGGATCAAGACGGCCAAGCCGCGGCCGGTTCACACAGGGGGAGACCTGCAGTGCCTGACACCAAGATCGACAACACTGCGCTCGCGAGCGCCGACCCGCAACTTCTCGGCGATCCTACAGCCGACGCAAGCAAGCACCTCGACACGGTACGGCTGCGCGAGGTCGCGGCCACTTTCCTGAAGCTGGGCGCCATCGGCTACGGCGGCCCCGCCATCTTCGGGCTGTTCCAGGCGGAACTGCAGGAGCGCAAGAAATGGCTCTCGAAAGAGCGCTTCCTCGAAGGCCTGGCGCTGGTGCACGCGCTGCCCGGCGCCGCCGCCATCCAGTTCTGCATCTTCGCGGGTTTCCAGCGCGCGGGCCTGTGGGGCGGCGCACTCGCCGGGCTGGGCTTCATGCTGCCCGGCTTCGCCATCATGCTGGCGCTGGCCGTGCTGCACCAGCAGTTCGGCGGCCTGCCGCTGATGCGCCACGCGTTCTACGGCGTCGCGCCGGTGGTGGTGGCGATCTTCATCGTGGCCACCTGGCGGCTGGGCAAGACGGCGATCAAGGACACCACCACCGCCGCGCTGGCCATGGCCGCGGCGGCGGCTGTTTATTTCACGCCGCTGGGCGTCGCCGGCACGCTGCTGTTCGCCGGCTGCGTCGGCCTGTTCATGCGCCACTCGCGCACGCTGGGCCTGCTGTGGGGTGCAGTGGTGCTGGCCCTGGCCGGCGCCGAATACCTGCTGCACGGCACCGCGGCCGGCATGAGGCTGGCCGCCGGTGCCACGGCAGGCAGCGCGGGACTGCTGGAGATCGGCAGCTTCTTCCTGAAAGTGGGCGCGGTCACCTTCGGCGGCGGCATCACGGTGCTCGCCTTCGTGCAGGACCAGGTGGTGACCCAGCTGCACTGGATCACCGCGCAGGAGTTCCTCGACGGCCTGACGCTGGGCCAGTTCACGCCCGGCCCGATCCTGATGCTGGCGGCCTTCATCGGCCACAAGCTGCAGGGCGTGCAGGGCGCCGCCATCGCGGCCACGGCGATCTTCCTGCCGTCGTTCATCCTGATGCTCTGCATCCTTCCGGTGGTGGAGCGCTTCCGCAAGGCGCAATGGGTGCAGGCGGCCATGGGCGGCATCAGCCCGGCGGTGGTCGGCGTGATCTCGGTGTCGTTCGTCCAGCTGATTCCGCACGCGGCGCCCGACCTGTTCACCGCCTCGCTGCTGCTGCTGACGACGGCCGGGCTGATGCGGCTGAAGCTGCCGGTCGTGCCGCTGCTGCTGGCCGGCGCCCTGATCGGCGTGGTGGCGAAAGCTGCCCTGCCCTGATTTTTTTCCGGAAAACGGGGCGAAAGCGCGGCAAAAGCACCGCGCGCTGCCCTTCAGACGGCCCCGGGGCAAAGTGGTCCAATGCCCGCCCCCAAAATGGCACAACGGCCCGGCGCAGGCCGCTGCCGGCCGGCGCATGCAAGGTGAGGACAATGAAAAGAGCTTCGTCCACAGGCTTGATGCTGGAGGTGCCGGCCAACTGCGCCACCAAGCAGCTGGCCCTGTACACGGCCGTGCGGCAGGCCATCATCGGCGGCGCCATCGCGCCGGCGCAGCGGCTGCCCTCCACGCGCGACTTCGCGCGCGCCTACGGCATCTCGCGCGGCACCGCCGTGATCGTCTACGAGCAGCTGCAGTCCGAGGGCTACCTGGTGTCGCGCCCCGGCGCCGGCAGCTTCGCGGCCAGCTCGCTGCCCGACGACCGCCTGTTCACCTCGCGCGCGCACGCCCCGCACACCCCGCGCGCCGGCGAGCCGGAGGCGGCGGCCGGCTGGAACGGCTTCGATGCGCTGTCGTACGTCGGCCGCGAGATCCACGGCAGCGGCCTCGCGCCCGCGATGCCGCGGCTGCTGCCGCTCACGCCCTCGGTGCCGGCGCTGGACGAATTTCCGGTCAGCCTCTGGGCCAGGCTGTGCGCCAAGCATTCGCGCCTGCTCAAGCCCGAGCAGCTGGGCTACGCCCATCCGGCCGGGCTGCCGCGGCTGCGCGCCGCCGTGGCCCAGCACCTGAAGCTCACCCGCGGCATCGACTGCGCGCCGGAACAGGTGCTGCTCACCTCCAGCATCCGCCAGGGGCTGCTCTTGACCGCGCGGCTGCTCGCCAACCCGGGCGACAAGGTGGTGGTGGAGGACCCGGGCGACCCGGCGGTGCGCCTGTTGCTGCGCGGCGCGGGCCTGGACCTGGTGGCCATGCCGGTGGACGCCGAGGGCGTGCGGCCGGACGCCTGCGCCACGCCCAGCCGCCCGAGCCTGGCCTACGTGACGCCGTCGCGGCACTGCGGCAGCGGCGTGGCGATGAGCCCGGCGCGGCGGCGCGCACTGCTGGAATGGGCCGGCCAGCGCGGCACCTGGATCTTCGAGAACGACACGGCCAGCGAATTCCGCTACGCCGGCCACCCGACGCCCGCGCTTTTCAGCATGAGCAGCGGCGGCGGCGTGGTCCATGCCGGCAGCTTCGACCAGACCCTGTTTCCCGCGCTGCACATCGCCTACCTGGTGCTGCCGAAGTCGCTGGCCGACGTGTTCGAGCGCGCCCACGCGCTGCATGGCCGCCCGCCCACCACGGTGTCGCAGCTGGTGCTGTGCGAGTTCATGGAAGACGGCCACTACGTACGCCACCTGCGGCGCATGACCGAGTGCTACCGCGAGCGCCGCAGTACGTTGGTGGCCGCGCTGGAGCGGCACTTCGGGGCGCTGGTGCGGCTGGCCGAGCAGCCCTGCGGCCTGGACCTGGCTGTCCAGTGGACCGACCCGGACGCGGCCGATGCGGTGGAAGGCGCGGCGCGCGCGCAGAAGATCCACCTGGAGCCGCTGTCTACATTCGAGTTCAGGCACCCGGTGGCGCGCGGCGCCCTGCTGGGCTTCGCCGCGCATGGCCCCGGTGCGCTGCAGCTGGCGGTGGCCGGACTGGCCAAGGCGCTGGAGAACGGCCGCCACGCGCTGCCGCGGCACGGCGGCTTCGGGCCCAGCGTGTGGACCCCGGCGTTCGGCGCGCCGGGGCGGCTGCCGCACTAGAGAGAGGAAGTCAGGCCGCCGCGCGCGCCGGCAGCGCGGCGTCCACCCAGTCGTACACGCTCACAGTCTGGGGCACCCAGCCGCAGCCGCGCAGCCGGCGGTTGGACACGCGGAACGACGGCAGCGGCTGCAGCACGGCGGCATCCACGCCCTGCGCCGGCACGCCCAGGCGCGCGAACAGCCTGGCGTAGGTGGTCGGCAGGTCGTCCGCCGCGATGTACGCGCGGCGCGGCGGCAGCGCCAGCGCCTGCAGGAAGGCGGCGGCCAGGTCGTCGACGTGGACGAAGCTGATCCAGCGCTCGGCATCGGCCGGCGCACGCAGCGTCCCAGCCGCGATGCGCCCGAAGAAGGCGGCGTCGCGCGCCGTGTCCGCGCCGTACAGCGCGCCGCCGCGCACCAGTGTCCAGTCCAGCGGGCTGCCCTGCACCATGGCTTCCATCAGCACGGCGGAGGTCAGCACGCCCTGGCCGCTCAGTTCGCAGTCCTCGTGCGCCAGCACCGCGCCCTGGTGCAGCATGGCGACGCTCTGCTGCACCCAGCGGCAGGGGCGGCCCGCCGCGGCGATGGCGCGCGCGAGGTTCTCGGTGCCCTCGATGCGGATGCGGTCGTTCTGCGCCCAGTCGCCGCGGCCGCGGCCGTCGGGGATGCTGGTCGCCAGGTTGACCACCGCGTCCAGGTCCGCCACCGCCTGCCGCAGCGCGCCGGCGTCCAGGATGTCGGCGCGGCGCACGGCCGCCGCGCCATGCAGCGCGCCGACCGTGCGGGCGAGGGCGACCGGCTCGTGGCCGGCCGCCGCGAGCAGGGGAAGCAGGCGGCGGCCGATCACGCCGCCGGCACCGAGGACGCCGACACGCATGGCGCCCTCCTTCACGCGGCGACCAGCGCCGGCAGCTCGCGCCGCACCGCCGGCAGCTCGGGCGCCTTGCCGTGGATGGCTTCGGCCACCGCCTGCAGCACGGCGGCGGGATCGGGCGACTGGAACAGGTTGCGGCCCATGCAGACGCCCGCCGCGCCGCCGGCCAGGGCGTCGCGCACCAGCTGGACGGCCTCGCGCGTGGACCCCAGCTTCTCGCCGCCGGCGATCAGCACCGGCGCGAAGCAGCCGTCGACGATCTCGCGCATCGCCTGCACCGATCCGGGATAGCTCACCTTCACCAGGTCGGCGCCCATCTCGGCGGCGGCGCGCGCCGCGATCTTCAGGTCCGCCACCTCGCAGGAGCTGCGGCCCTGGCGGCGCACGTACATCATGGCCAGCAGCGGCATGCCCCAGCGCTGGCACTCGGCGGCGATGGTGCCGAAGTCGCGCAGCATCCGCGGCTCGGCCTCGTCGCCCAGGTTCACGTGCACCGACACGCCGTCGGCGCCGAGCATCAGCGCCTCCTCGATGCCAGCCACCAGCGTCTTCAGGCTGGAGTCGGGGCGCAGCGCGGTCGACGCCGACACGTGCAGCAGGCGCGGCGGCACCGCGTGCGCCGGCATGGTCTCGGCCAGGTGCGCGACCACGCCGCGGTGCAGCACCACGCCCTGCACCAGGCCGCTGTCGCCGCCCAGCGGCATCACGGCCGCGCGCATGTCGGCCAGCCCGGCGATGGGGCCGAGCGTGAAGCCGTGGTCCATGGGGACGATCAGCGAGCGTCCCGAGCGCCGGTGCGTCAGGCGCGCCAGCCGTGTCATCTTTCCGGTGTGCATGTGTTCCTCACTTCTCCACGATGTGTTCGGTGACCCGCAGCCCGGTGTGGCGCCCCGGCACGTCCACGTGCGCCAGCAGCGCGTCGCCCGGCTGCAGCAGCGTGCAGTGGCGCACCACGCCGTCGGCGCCCATCACGCGCACGTGCCAGTCGTTCTGCAGGAAGGTGTTGACGTGCACGTAGCGGTCCTCGGGCCCGGCGACCTGCTCGCCCGCGGGCGTGACGCCGCGCCCGAGCTTCGCCGCGCGCGCGATGCTCTCGCGGATGGCGTCGGGCAGGCGCTCGGCCGCCACCCGGCACTTGACCTTGAGCATCGGCCGGCGCTCGATCTTGGCGCGCCCGACCGACACCACGCGCGCCGTGCCGTCCTTGCTGGCGCACAGCACGTCGGCGCCGGCTTCCATCTCGCTCAGGTACATCGCCATGCCGTCCTTGCCCCAGATGTAGGAGTGCACGGCGCCGGCGTTGACGCGGAACTCTCGCAGGTTCATGTGCGGCAGGTAGTGCGTCTCCGAGCACACGAAGATGCCGCCCCAGCCGGTCGAGCCGATCACCATGCCTTCCTCCGGCGTCATCACCGAAGTGGTGTCGACACACACGCGGTGGCCCAGCCCGGTGTGCTGCACCTCGACCACCTCGGCCGGGTACAGCGCGATGTGCGTGCCCTGGCGGCTCGCCAGGTTGCGGCTCAACTGCCGGACCGACTCCGGGCGGCTGCAGCGGAACAGCACGCCGACGCCCTGCTCCATGGTGGCGAACGCGTTGAGCGACTGGTCCACGTCGGCCACCACGTGCTCCAGCCCGCGGATCGGCACGCTGCGCAGCACCCGGGTGCCGCTGGCTTCCGCCTTGGCGATCAGCAGCTCGTAGGGAATGTAGGTGGCGTGCTCGATGTCGATCACGACGAACGGGTCGCCGCGCTCGCACACTGCCACGCAGTGCGGGAATTCCGCCTGCAGGTCGCTCACCTGGATGAAGCGCCCGGCCTTGTGCCCGCGCGCGGCCGCAGCGGCGCGCAGTTCCTCGTGCGGCGTGAGCACCCAGGCGTCGGGCGGGCAGGCGTCGAGCTCGCCGGCGGCGGCGACCCAGGCCACCTTCTGCTTGCGCGTGGCGGCCCGCGCCAGCTGCGCGACGTCGAACAGCAGGTGCGTGCAGTTGCTGCGCTCGGCTTCGTCGCGCAGCGCGGGGTCGTCGGCGCCGCGGCAGTCGAACCACCACTGCGTTTCGCCGGCGGCGTGCACGGTGGCGCCGTGCGCCCTGGCGGCCGCGGCTTTCGCGGCGGGCACGATCTGCACGACCCGCTCGGTGGCGGCGGTGGCGGCGGCGCTCGATGGTCTGGTGGTCATTTGCACGGGTCCTCCGTTGTGGCCGACACAGCGTAGGGAGCGCGCCGCGCCGCGCATAGAACCACATCGCGCATTTCGCGCGCTTCGCGTTGGACCAGATGCACGTGCTTCGGTCCATTTTGGAGAGTCGCTCTGGACCGCCGCGGCAAACGCACGCACGGCGCGGAAAGTCGTGTTTACTCGCGACCCGTCGACCTACAAGGAGGAAACGCATGCAAGGTACCGTGGCCCACCCGCTCACCGCCGGCGCGGAGATGCCGGGCGCATTCCGCGCGCAGGCGGGCGCGCTGGTGGCGCAGCTGCTCGCCCACCCGTTCATGCGCCGCTGCGCCGACGGCACCGTCAGCATGGCCGAACTGCGCGCGTTCCTGGTGCAGCAGGGCAAGTACTCGGCGCACTTCACGCGCTACCTGTGCGCGCTGATCTCCAACCTGTCGGAAAGCGACGACGTGCTGCGGCTCGCGTCCAACCTGGCCGAGGAACTCGGCTACGGCGGCGCCGGCGGCGAGCCGCATTCGCGCATCTACGCCGGCATGCTGCGCAGCTTCGGCCTGTCGCTGCAGGACGCGCCGGCGCTGCCGCAGACGCAGAGCCTGGTCGACACCATGCACATGCTGTGCCGCCAGCCCGGCGGCCTGCCGGGGCTGGGCGCGCTGTGCCTGGGCGCCGAGGCGATCGTGCCGGCGCTGTATTCGCGCGTGGTCGAGGGCTTCCGCGCCCACGGCGTGGAAGCGGACCGCCTGCTGTTCTTCACGATCCACGTCGAATGCGACGACGACCACGCGCGCACCATGTTCGGCATCGCCGAACGCCTGTGCGCCGGCTCGCCGGCCAACCGCACCAGCGTGCTGAACGCCGCCGAAATCGCGGTGAACGCGCGGCTGCGCTTCCTCGACGCGCTGCTGATGGAGACGCACTGATGGACCGCCCGCCCTCGTCCTCTTCTTCCGCTTTCTCCTCCGCCGATTTCGCGCACGTGCCCGAACGCATCGCCGACGCCCTGCCCGAGCGGCTGCTGCACCGCGACGTGCTGGGCGGCCAGCGCCCCGGCGACACCGGCTTTTCCGCCGTGCGCCAGCACCTGGTGCGCGTGGTCGACCTGCCCAGCCGCGCGCTGAGCATGACCGTCGGCGGGCTGGAGCCGGGCCAGGCCACGCGCATGCACCGGCACAACTACGAGACGGTGATCTACGTGCTGGAAGGCCGCGGCGTGTCCCTGGTGGGCGACCGCGAACTGCCCTGGCAGGCCGGCGACGCCTTCTACGTGCCGCCCTGGGCCTGGCACAACCACCGCAACACGGGCACCGCCGCGGCGCTGTATCTCGCCTGCGAGAACGCGCCGCTGCTGCAGAACCTGGGCGTCGCGGTCCGGGAAGAAGCCTGATGCGCGCCGCCGCACACAGGGAGTCGCGAATGTCCGCCGTCTTCGAGCAGTTCTCAACAGCCATCACAAGGGGGTTGTCGATCATGTGGGGTTTCATCATCCAGGCCATGGAAGCCTTCGCGCTTCTGATGCTGCTGGGCGCGCAGCCCGCGCACGCCATTCCGTCGCCCGAACTGGTCGTCGGGTCCGTCACCAGCCTGTCGCAGATCGCCGCGTGGGCCTGGGCGCTGCTCGCCGGCGGCGCCGGCGTGCTCGGCGTGCGGCTGGGCGTGGCGCGCACGGGCGCGCGCGGCACGCCGACCGGCCGTGCCGCGCTGTGGGCGCTGGGCCTGCTCGCCGCCGGCCTGCTGGCGTCGGCGGCGTTCAACGTCTGGCAGTACAGCGCCGCCAAGGGCGCGAAGCAGGCGCGGCTGGAGGAGACGCTGCTGCGGCCCTCGCGCGCGCCGTCCGGCTCCGAGAAGGACCCGGACATGAAGGAGATCTCGTTTCGCGAGCAGCTGAAGCACCCGCTGGCGCTCAGCACCGCTGAGGCCGCCGGCATGCTGGCCGCGGCCAGGCGCGGCGAGCGCCAGGACGTGCTGTTCCTCGACGTGCGCGAAGCGGCCGAACGCGAGATGGGAACCATCCCGGGCGTCACCTTCGTGCGCTTTCCCGATTTCAAGGCGTCCAGCATCGACTTCAAGGGCAAGAAGGCGGTGCTGTTCTGCCACAACGGCAACCGCAGCTCGGAAACCTGCGAGGCGCTGCGCAAACTCGGCATCGACTGCCAGTTCATGGCCGGCGGCCTCGAGAAATGGGTGGTGGAGAAGCGTCCCATGGAGGGGCTGGCGGATCGCTCGCTGCGCGACCTGCGCGCCATCCCCGACTACCCCAACCGCGCGACGCTGATCGACACGCCCGACGTGAAGCGGCTGCTGAAGGAACGCAACGCGCAGTTCGTGGACATCCGCTACCCGACCGATTTCGCCGAGCAGCACCTGCCCGACGCGGTCAACCTGAGCCTGCGGCGCATGTCCACCGAACAGCTGAACCAGCGCATCGCCGAGCTGCCCAAACGCCCGATCATCCTGCCCTGCTACGACCGGCGCGGCTGCTTCTTCGCCGAGGTGCTGGGCCACGAGCTGTCGAAGGCGGGCCGCGAGGTGCTGGGCCGCTACACGCTGCCCTGGGAGTACTTCGTGGCGCGCCCGCGGCCGCCGCACGTGGAGCAGTGGATCGCCGAGAACGAGAAGTCGGTGTGGACCCGCGGCAGCGAGGCACTGGCCGCGGTGCTGGCGGCATCCGCGCGCTGGGCCGGGCTGGCTGCCAGCATCGTCGCACTGGCGCTGCTGTCGCGCCTGCTGGTGCTGCCGTTCTCGCTGAAGGCGGAGCGCGACCAGCTGGTGCTGCGGCGCCTGCGCGAGCAACTGCGCGAACTGAAGGCGCGCCTGCGCGGCGACCCGGTGCGGCGCGCCCGCGCGCTGCGCGCCTTCCACCGCGCGCACGGCCTGACGCCGGTGCGCAACCTGACGGCGATGCTGTTCATCCCGATCCTCGCCGTGGCGCTGGGCGCGGTCGAGCGCGCCTCGGCGCAGGCCGGCAGCGCGCTGCTGTGGGTCGGCAACATCGGCAAGCCCGACCCGTCCCATGCGCTGCCGCTGCTGTTCGGCGCGCTGCTCGCCTGGTACCTGGACCTGAGCTTCGGCCGCGGCCCGCGCCAGCGCGTGGCCATGGCGGCCATCACCCTCGCGGCGGGCGCCGCCCTGGGCTCCCTGTTCAACGCCGGCGCGGTGCTCTACCTCGCGGCCAGCATGGCGCTGCTGCTCGGGCAGCGCGCCATCGTGCAGCGGGCCGCGCGTGCGCGCGCCGGCGGCACCGGCGCAGCGCCGCGGTTGCCGGCGGGCGTGCTGGGCCTGCGGCAGCCCGAAGCCCTGGCCGGCTGCGGCAACAAGGCCCTGCATCTCGCGCAGCTGAAGGCCGCCGGGCTGCCGGTGCCGGACGGCGTGGTGCTGACGCCCGGGTTCCTGCGGCAGCTCACGGCCGCCCCGGCTGCCGAGCGGCAGCTGCTGCTGTCGCGCCTGTGGGACGCTCTGGAGCGCCGGCCGCTGGCGGTGCGCAGCTGCGCGGCGGCGGAGGACGGCAGCGGCCGCAGCCACGCCGGCGTGTTCGATTCGGTGCTCGGCGTCTCGCACGACGGCCTGGAGGATGCGATCGGCAAGGTGCTGGCCTCCTACGCCGCGCCGCGCGCGGCCGCCTACGGCCCGGCCGCGGCCGCAAGCTGCGTGCTGGTGCAGCACATGGTGGATGCCGAGTACGCGGGCGTGCTGTTCACCCGCGCGCCGCAGGAAGGCGCGGTGCAGATGGTGGAACTGGTGCGGGGCACGGCGCAGGACCTGGTAGCCGGCATCGCCCAACCGCAGACCTACCGCTTCGGCCGCTGCACCGGCCAGCGCATCGGCGGCGAGGCGCCCCCGATCGCGCTGGACGCGCTGCTGGCGCTCGGCCGGCAGGCCGAAGCGCTGTTCGGCGCGCCGCAGGACATCGAATGGACCTGGCGGGCCGGCCATTTCGCACTGGTGCAAAGCCGCGCCATCACCAGCGAGCTGCCCGCCGTGCAGCGCGGCATCGCCGCGGCGCTGGACGGCATCGCCGGCGCGCGGCCGCGTGCCGAGGACGTGGTGCTGGCACGCAACGAGCTGTCGGAGATGCTGCCCAGCCCGACGCCGCTGTCGCTGTCGCTGATGGAGGCGTTCTGGGCCAGCGGCGGCAGCGTGGACCTGGCCTGCCGCCGGCTCGGCCTGGCCTATCCGGTCGAGGAGGATTCGCCGCCCTACCTGGTGACGGTGCTGGGCCGGCTGTACGTCAACAAGGCCGAGGAGCGCCGCCGCGCGCTGCCGGTCAGCTCGCTGGCAGCCTCGCGGCTGGCGAAGAAGGCGCAGGCCATCGAGGCGGGCTTTCGCGACGGTTTCCTGCCGGAGTTCCTGCGCGCCATGCGGCTGCAGCAGGCGATCGATTTCGCCCGGCTGGGCGACGCCGAGCTGCAGGCCTGCCTGGCCGAGCGGCTGGAGCACTACCTGGACGTCACGCACGTGGAGGTGGACGTGGTGAACGTGGCGGCGCACGTGTACCTGTCGCAGGCCACCGCCCTGCTGGCGCGCCACGGCATCGAGCCGGCCGCGGTGCTCGGCCGCATCCCGCAGACCTGCGAAGCGGCGGTCTACCGACAGGCCGCGGCGCAGCCCGCGACAGCGCGCCGGCGCATGCTGATGGAGGAGATCGGCCACCGCTCGCTGGTGGACTACGAGCTGGCCGAACCGCGCTTCTCCGAGGATCCGGCGCTGTTCGACGACCCCGAGCGCTCGTTCGCCTCCTTCGCCTCCTCCTCCGCCGCCTCCAGCCGCGCCGCTTCGGGCCGCGCCGCGCAAGGCGAGGAACTGGTGCGCCGCGCCGGCGACAAGGTGTGGGAAGCGATCGAGCGCGCGCGCCGCTTCCAGGCGCTCAAGCAGGACGCGCGCCACCATTCGCTGCGCGAACTGGCGCTGCTGCGCGCCCTGGTGCGCGCGCTGGACGCGCGCCACCAGCTGGGCGGGCTGGCCTTCCACCTCACGCGCGACGAACTGCTGCGGCTGAATGCCGGCTCCGCGGCGCAGCTGGCCAGCATCGCCCACCGCCGCTGCGCCGAGCACGCCGAAGCGCTGCGGCGCGAGCCGCTGGCTGCCACGCTGACCGCGCTCGACCTGGAGCTGGCCTCGGCCGGCGGCAGCGCCAGGCCGCCCGCGGCGGGACCGCTGCGCGGCACGCGCGTTTCGGGCAGCGGCGGCACCGTCACGGGCCGTGCCTGCGTAGTGCGCCAGGCCGACGCCGAACGCGGCACGCCGATCCCGGGCTTCGCCGACGGCGACATCATCGTCGCGCCGATGGTCTCGCCGCAGTGGGTGCAGTACTTCAACCGCGCCGGCGGCTTCGTCTGCGAAGTCGGCGGGTGGCTGAGCCACACGGCGATCCTGGCACGCGAGCACGAGGTCACCATGGTGGTCGGCGCACGCCACCTGGAAACCATCGGCCACCACGCGCAGCTGCGGCTGCACCCGGACGGCCGCATCGAGCTGCTGCCCGACGCGCCGGAAGGCCGCGCCGGCGCCCAGCCCGCGCTGGCCGCCGCCTGAGCGCGATGCGGGACAACGCCATGCGCACGGTCACGCACGACACGCCGATTTCCGCGGCGCCGATTGCCGGTGTGGCGGAAACGACGCCTGCCTGGAGATGGCTGGCGGTGGGCTGGTGCACCGCCTTCCTGGTCGGCATCGACCTGTTCGTCGTCGCGCCGCTGCTGCCGGCCATCGGCACCGAGCTCGGGCTGCCGCCCGCTTCACTGGCCGTGCTGGTCACGGCGTTCGGCATCGCCTACGCCGTCACCTGCCCGCTGGTGGGTCTGGCGGCCGAGCGCGCCGGCGCGCGCCGGGTGCTGTGCCTGGGCGTCGCCGCGCTCGGCCTGGCCAACCTCTACACCGCCTTCGCGCCCGACCTGCCGCAGCTGGTCGCGAGCCGCTGGCTGGCCGGCATGGCGGCGGCGTCGACCACGCCCATGCTGTACGCGCTGGCGGCCGAGCGCGCGCACCCGAGCCGCCGCGCCGTCAGCCTGGCGCTGGTGAATTCGGGGCTGGTGCTCGCGCTGGTCGGCGGCGCGCCGCTCGGCCTGCTGTGGGGCGGCGTGTCGGGCTGGCGCGGCGTGCTGGCGGCGCTGGGCGTGCTGTTCCTGCTGTCGCTGCCGCTGCAACTGGCCACCTGGCGCGGCGCGCAGCGCGGCGCACCGGCCGCGCGCGTGCCCTGCCCCGAGTTCTGGCGGCACGCGCCGGCGATCCTGGCGTGCACCGCGCTGTGGTCGGCTAGCGTCTATGCCTCCTACACGCTGCTGGCCACCGCCGTGCAGCACGAGTTCGGCTGGGGCACCACGCCGGTCGCCATCGCGCTGGCCGCCTTCGGCATCGGCGCCACCGCCGGCGGGCTGGCCGGCGGCCGGCTCGCGGACCGCTGGGGCGCGCGGCGTTTCGTGCGCCACACGCTGGCCGCGATGTGCGCCTGCTTCGCCCTCGCCGCGCTGCTCTACGGCGTCGACGGGCCCGGCGCGCTGGCCTGCAGCCTGCTGCTGGTCGCGCTGGCCAGCTACGGATTCTTTCCCGCGCTGCAGGCGCATGCGTCGGCCGTGCTGCCGGCGCGCCGCAAGACCATCCTGGGCTTCATGAGCAGCGCGCTCTACGTCGGCATCGCCGGCGGCGCGAGTGCCGGCGCCGCGGTGTATTCGGCGGCCGGCTTTCGCACGGTGCTGCTCGCCTCGGCCGGCTGCGCGCTGCTGGCGCTGCTGCTCGCGTCGCGGCTGTCGCGGCCGCTGGACCAATGAGATTGTTCAGAGCGGACCGTGACCCCGCGCGGCCGCGCACCTAGCCTTCGTTCCATCGCTCCGCCGCCGGCGGATTCCTTCATCAACCACGAAAGCAAGCCATGACCCCATCCCGCTTCCTGCGCCGCGCGCTCGCGGCCGCCCTGTTCGCATCGGCCGCCGTTGCGCCCGCCCTGGCCCAGGTCACCAACGACGGCACGCTGCCGCCGCGCGCCGTCACCTTCATCTGCTCGTACGGCTCGGTCAAGAGCCTGATGGCCGCCGCGCGCTTCAACATGCTGGCGGAAAAGCGCGGCATCCCCGAGCGCGCCGTCTCGCGCGCCGCCTCCGACGCCACGGTGCACACCAGCGTGCCCGAACCGATCGTGAAGGCGCTCGCCAAGGAAGGCTTCCAGGTCGCCGACTACAAGCCGCGCACGCTCACCCGCGGCGAGGCGCAAAGCGCGGTGAAGCTGGTCTACATCCCGCTGGAGGACCCGGCGCAGGAGCCCAGGCTGCAGGCCGCGCCCGACAAGCCGGTGGAGCGCTGGGAAGGCATTCCGTCCGCGCTGCGCGACTACGACACCGTCAGGAGCATGCTGTACGCGCGCATCGACACGCTGGTCGACGACCTGGCCAAGGCGCAGGGCAAGTGATGGAGCACGGCGCCATGCTGCGCGGCACGGAGATCGGGCGCCGGCAGGCGATCGCGGCGGTCGCGGCGCTGGCGCTGCTGCCGCTGCAGGACGCGTTCGCGCAGGAGCGGCCGGTGCGCCTGCTCACCGGTTTTCCGGCCGGCGCCACGCTGGACCTGGTGGCGCGCGCGCTGGCCGACGAGATGCGCGCGGAGCTGGGCCGCCCGATCGTGGTGGAGAACCGGGCCGGCGCCAGCGGGCGCATCGCCAACGAGGCGCTCAAGAGCGCCGCGCCGGACGGCAGCACGCTGCTGGTCGCACCGGTCGCCACGCTGTCGATCTTTCCGCACGCGTTCGGCAGCGCGCTGCGCTACGACCCGTTCAAGGACTTCACGCCGGTGGCGCACGTCGCGCGCTTCCCGATCGGCTTCGGCGTCGGCCGGCACGTGCCGGCCCAGACGCTGGCCGAATTCGTGGCGCTGGCCAGGCGCGATCCTGCGATGCGCCACTACGGCTCGTCCGCGGTGGGCAGCATCCCGCACTTCCTGGGCCTGATGTTCGCGCGCGCCGCCGGCATCGAACTCGCGCACGTGCCCTACCGCGGCGCGGCGCAGGCGATGACGGCGCTCGCGGGCGGCGAGATCGCCGCGCTGGCGGTGGCCGCCTCCGACATCGGACTGATGACGGCTGGCGGCAACGCCAGGCTGCTGGCCACCGCCGGGCGGCGCCGCTCGCCGGCGTTCCCGACCGTGCCCACGTTCAGGGAAGCCGGCTACGACATCGAGGGCGAGGGTTCCTATGCGCTGTTCCTGCCGGCCGGCGCGCCCGCCGAGGTGGTGCAGCGCGTCAGCGCGGCCGCCACGCAGGCGCTCGGGCGCCCGGCGGCGCGCCGCCGGCTGGAGCAGCTGGGGCTGGAGCCGACCGGCCTGGGCCCGGTCGAGCTGGCCGCCATCGTCCGGGCCGACTACGAGCACTGGGGCCCGACGGTGCGCGGCTCCGGGCTGGTGCTGACCGATTGAGGGGCCGGGCGCGAATGGACCAACCGGGAAACCGAAAGTGGACCAGTCCGGCCCGCTGCCGCTCGGCTAAGTTCATTGCTCCACTCCCTGTCCCACCACCCGCCCGGAGGCTGCCGTGAATCCTGTGCCCTACGAACCCTTGCCCCTTGCCTGCGACCCCCAGCGGCTCATCGGCCTGTCGGAACGGCTGGTCGTCAGCCATTACGAGAACAACTACTGCGGCGCGATCCGCCGCCTCAACCTGGTGAGCGAGCAGATGCGCGCGCTGGACTGGGCCACGGCGCCGCCCTGGATGGTCAACGGGATGAAGCGCGAACAGCTGCTCACCTACAACTCCATGGTGCTGCACGAGCTGTACTTCGACGCCCTGGGCGAGGAGTCGCAGCCGCCGGCGGCGCTGGTGGCCGCGCTGGAGCGCGACTTCGGCTCGTTCGCGCGCTGGTCGGCCGAGTTCACGACCATCGGCAAATCGATGCCCGGCACCGGCTGGGCACTGCTGGCCTACTGCCCGCGCGAGCGGCGGCTGGTCAACCAGTGGGCCTCGGACCACACCCAGGCGCTGGCCGGCTGCACGCCGATCCTGGCGCTGGACGTGTACGAGCACGCCTACCACATCGACTACGGCGCCAAGGTGCCGGCCTACGTCGAGGCCTGCATGCGCAACATCAGGTGGGACCGGGTCGCCCAGCGGCTCGCCGCCTGTTCCCCCACCACATAGGACCACACCCCATGGACGACCCCATCCTCATCGTCGGCGGCGGCATCGGCGGCCTGACGCTCGCCCTGTCGCTGCACCAGGCCGGACTGCCCTGCCGGGTGTTCGAAAGCGCGCCCGAGATCGCGCCGCTGGGCGTGGGCATCAACCTGCTGCCGCACGCCATGCGCGAAATGAGCGAGCTGGGCATGCAGGACGCGCTGCTGCGCGCCGGGGTGGAAACGCGCGAGCTGTGCTTCTTCAACCGCTTCGGCCAGCACATCCGCACCGAGCCGCGCGGCCGCTTCGCCGGCTACGACTGGCCGCAGGTGTCGATCCACCGCGGCGACCTGCAGATGGCGCTGCTGGAGGCGGTGCGCGCACGCGTCGGCGCCGACCGCGTCGTCACCGGCAGGCAATGCGTGCGCGTCGAGCAGGACGCCGCCGGCGTGCGCGTGCTGTTCGAGGACGGCAGCGAGGCGCGCGGCAGTGCCGCCGTCGGCTGCGACGGCATCCACTCGGCCATCCGCGCGCAGCTGCATCCGGACGAAGGCCCGCCGGTGTACCGCGGCATCCACATGTGGCGCGGCGTGACGCGCACCAGGCCGTTCCTGAGCGGCGCCAGCATGGCCATCGCCGGCTGGCTGGACGTGGGCAAGCTGGTGGTCTACCCGATCCGCGACGACATCGACGGCCAGGGCACGCAGCTGGTCAACTGGATCGCCGAGGTGCAGACCGAGCGGACGGCGGTGGCGCAGGACTGGGGGCTGGCCGGCCGGCTGGAAGACTTCCATCCGCTCTACGCCGACCGCCGGCACGACTGGCTGGACCTGGCGGCGCTGATCCGCGAGGCCGACACGGTGCTGGAGTACCCGATGGTGGACCGCGAGCCGCTGCCGTTCTGGACGCAGGGCCGCGTGACGCTGCTGGGCGACGCCGCGCACCCGATGTATCCGCGCGGCTCCAACGGCGCCGGCCAGGCCATCCTGGACGCGCGCACGCTGGCCGGCTGCCTGCGGCGCGGCCCCGGCCTGCCCGAGGCGCTGAAGGAGTACGAGGACAAGCGCCTGAAGAAGTCCTACGAGGTGGTGGTGGCGAACCGCTCGGTCGGCCCCGACGCGATCCTGCGCACCGTGCACGAGCGCACCCACGACCGGCCGTTCGAGCGCATCGAGGACGTCATCGGCGCCGACGAGATGACGGCCATGGCCGAGAACTACCAGCGCATCGCCGGCTTCGAGCGCGACGCGCTGCGCCAGCGCGCCGCGCTGGTCTGACGCACACGGAGGACGCACATGCATGTGGTCGATGACGAGGACACCGCCGTCGCGGTGGGGGCGACGGCGGCGCACGATGCGCGGCGCCTGCTGTACCAGGACGCCGAACTCGGCGCCGGCAACTTCCTGTTCAAGGCGCACGCCGCCAGCCCGACGCGCGGCGTGCCGTTCCTGTTCCTGGAAAAGCCGTTCACCGACCCGGGCGGCACGGTCCATGCGGAATTCAGCCTGGAATCGCTGCGCGGCGCGGTGAAGGCGGTGGCGCGCTGGTACGCGGCGCACGGCATCCGGCGCGGCATGCACGTGTGCACCTACCTGGCCAACGGCATCCCGCAGTTCGTGCACTACCTGGCGCTCAACAGCCTGGGCGCGGTGCCGGTGCTGATCAACTGCCGCATGCCGCCGGCCATCGCCAGCCTGTATGCGAGCGAAAACGGTTTCGGCGTGTTCGTGACGGACGAGGAAACGCGCGCCGGCGGCGTCGCCGCGCTGCTGCCGCCCGGCATGGCGCAGCTGTTCACCGGCGACGACCTGCAGGGACTGCCCGCCGAACCGGCGCTGCCCGAGCCGTGGCCGGTGGCGAAAGCCGACCGCGACGTGGTGATGGTCAGCCACAGCTCCGGCACCACCGCGGTTCCCAAGGCCACGCTGTTCGAGCATGCGCAGTTCTTCATCGGCAAGCGCGAGCGGCTGCTGCGCTTCCAGGAGCGCGCCGACGACCGCATGCTGGCCGGCATGCCGCCCTCGCACTCGGCCGGCATCAGCTACCTGATGACGGCCACGCTGCTGGAGCTGCCCACCTTCGTGCTGAGCGAGCTGGCCGGCCCGGCGCTGCCCGGCCACATCGCGCGCGAGCGGCCGGCCATCATGACCGGCTTCCCGCAGACCTGGGTGTCGCTGGCCCAGGCCGACCTGCCGGCCGGCGCGTTCCCCACGCTGCGCCGCTTCTACAACACCGGCGACTCGGCGCACGAGGCGCACATCGCCCGACTGCTGGAGCTGGCGCCGGATGCGCGCTTCATGGACGGCTTCGGCGCCTCCGAGCTCGGCATGGCGCTGTTCCAGAAGACCTCCACGGCCGGCGCGGTGGCTTCCCGCCGCTGCGTCGGGCGGCCGGTGCCGTTCGCCGAGGCGGCCATCGTGGACACCCGCGGCAAGCCGCTGCCGGACGGCGAAGTGGGCTATTTCGCGCTGAAGTCGCCGACCATCACGCCCGGCTACTACGGCCAGCCGCAGCTCACCCAGCTGTGCCGGCTGGGCGCCTGGTGGCTGACCGGCGACGTCGGCTACCGCGCGGGCGACGGCGAGTACTACCAGGTCGACCGCGGCGTGGACGTGGTGCAGACACCGTTCGGCCCGCTCTACTCGCTGGTGACCGAGGAGATCCTGCAGGGCCTGGCGGGCGTGCACGACGCGGTGGTGGTCGGCGCCGACCGTTCGCCGATGAAGATCCACTCCACCATCGCCATCGTCACGCCGCGCCCCGGGCACGCCGTGTCCGCCGAGGCCGTGCTGCGGCGGCTGCGCGGCCTGGAGATGTTCCGCGGCGACCTGCCGGACTGGTGCCTGTGCGCGGCGGTGCTGGCCGACGACTCCGCCATCCCCACCGGGGCGACCGGCAAGGTGCTCAAGCGTACAGTGCGGGAATCCTTCTGGTCATTGCACAGGAACTACGTTGCCGCAGACCGTTCGGTCTTCACGGAATTGCGCTGGAACACCCAGTGACGCCGCCGCGCGCGGCCTGAACGCGCGCGCGCCGTGGCCCACCCGGTCCTGAGCCGCCTGCTGCTGGCCAAAGCCCTGCGCGGCTTCGGCGACGGCTTTGTCAGCCTGCTGCTGCCGGTGTACCTGCTGCACCTGGGCCTGCGGCCGCTGGAGGTCGGCCTGGTCGCCACCGCCACGCTGGCGGGCTCCGGCCTGCTCACGCTGGGCGTAGGCCTGCAGGGCCGGCGCCTGCACCGGCGCACCGTGCTGCTGGCGGCCTCGGTGCTGATGGCGCTCACCGGCTTCGCGCTGGCCGCGGTGCACGGCTTCTGGCCGCTGATGCTGGTGGCGCTGGCCGGCACGCTCAATCCGTCGGGCGGTGACGTCAGCGTGTTCATGCCGATGGAGCACGCCACGCTGGCCGAGGACACGCCGCCGGCCAGACGCACCGCCGTGTTCGCGCGCTACAGCCTGGCCGGCACGCTGTCGGCCGCCGTCGGGGCGCTGGCCGCGGGCCTGCAGCCGCTGCTCGCCAAGGCGGCCGGTGTGGACACCGGCACCACGCTGCAGGCGGCCTTCGTGCTGTACGGCCTGCTCGGCATCGCGGTTGCCTTCGTCTACCGCGGCCTGCCGCGCCACGAACAGGCGGCGTCGGCCGCGCCCGCCGCCTCGGCACTCGGGCCCTCGCGCAAACGCATCTACGTGCTGGCCGGGCTGTTCAGCCTGGACGCCTTCGGCAGCGGCTTCTTCGTGCAGTCGCTGCTGGCGCTGTGGCTGTTCCAGCGCTTCGGCATGTCGGTGGAAGCGGCCGGCACGCTGTTCTTCTGGACCGGCGTACTCACCGCGTTTTCCTACCTGGTGGCGGCGCGCCTGGCCGGGCGCATCGGCCTGGTGCAGACCATGGTGTACACGCACCTGCCGTCCAGCCTGTGCCTGATCGCCATTCCGTTCTGCAACAGCCTGTGGCTGGTGGTGGCGCTGCTGCTGCTGCGCGGCGCGCTGTCGCAGATGGACGTGCCCACCCGCAGCTCGTACGTGATGGCCATCGTGCACCCGTCGGAGCGCGCCGCGGCGGCGAGCATGACCTCGGTGCCCCGCAGCTTCGCGTCAGCCGTCAGCCCCGCGCTGGCCGGCTGGCTGCTCACCGCGTCCAGCTTCGGCTGGCCGCTGATCGTGGGCGGGGTGGTGAAGGTGGTGTACGACCTGCTGCTGCTGGTGATGTTCGAGAAGGTGAAGCCGCCGGAGGAAGGGGGAGCGGGGTTGGGGGGATGAAGTACCGCCTCCGTGCCTGCCGGCCAGAGGAACCATCCCTAGCGCGTCAACCAGCTTCGGTAGCAGCTTTGAAAGAGGAGATCATTGCCGCTCTTCACCTACGTAAACGCCATATTATCCAGAGCTGAGGGATTTTTCACCGGGCTCTATGAGCGAGACACATGGGAGGCGGCGGGTGGCAAGGAAACGAAATTGGCTATTTGAAGCTGGCAGGCTTTGGACGGAAATGACAACGGCGGCTGGAAGGCGGGAGAGTCGCACATATGAAGATATCGCACTGGTTCTCGCAACAAATCCGTTGAGCGTGCGCTACGCGCTGGGTCCGGTTCAAGACTTCTGCTTAATCGAGAAACTACCACCGCTGACCGCACTGGTCGTGCAGAAACGGACGGGGCGGCCAGGGGCCGGCTTCATAGCGTGGGATGTGGACGATCTAGCGGAAGCGCATCGGCGTGTCTGGGCATTCGACTGGGACGCAGTCGCAAACCCTTTCGCCCGTATCGAAGCCGCGGACGACTTGGACTCGTTGGCGACAGAGTTGATCCAAACCCCCAGCACAAGTGCTGCTGTATTTGCGAAGGTGCCCAGTCGCGGGGTTGGGCAGCAGGTGTTTAGGCGGGCACTGCTGAAGGCGTATCAGTGCCGTTGTGCTTTCTGCGGACTCTCATTTTCTCACGCACTTGAGGCTGCGCATATCTGGCCGTGGTCCAAGTGTGCGCCGCACGAGAAGCTTGATCCAGCGAACGGGGTCCTGCTTTGCTCCACCCACCATAAGCTGTTTGACGCAGATCTCCTGACGTTCGACTCGGACCTGCGTATCGTCTATTTCGATCAAGCCGAGGAGGACGGACCCTACACAGATGCGGATCGCATCATGAGCATTGGGTTGCACAAAACCTCGATGATTTTTCCCGAAGATCTCCGCCTTCGACCTCGCGCCGACCTGCTGACCCGACGAAACGATGCGGGTGGATGGGGCGACCTTGCTGCCTACTAAATTGAAAGAATACGCGACCAGGAGGTTAATTGAACGAATACTCACGCGAGGTCTTAGTGTCCGCAGGCGTTCCAGATGAGAAAGCGAATCGATTTACTGAATGCCTAGTTTTCATGGTCCCGAACGGCTTCATCGGCCGTGTCAGCGTCTCTGCTGCAGAACTTTTCTGGTACGACTATCGCGGTGAAAGAGTTTCTTTGGCTCGCGCTCGGCTTCTTTTGCACTTCTTTGAAGAAGACGCCGAACGCAGATCTCCATCTGCAAGCGATTTGCTCACGTTTGCCGAGCTGCAGACTCACATGGGGGCAGCTGCGACATTCATTGGCAATCGGCGAGGCTACAGGAGCCTAGTGTCATTCGCAGGCGAAGATCTCGCGAAGAAGCTTCTCCTCAGAGCGAATGAGCTCTCAGCGTTACAGGCATTCGGGAAAAACAATCGACTCTTGCAGGGTATTCGCGCGGGAGGTAGGCTTCCAGAGATTCTTGTAAGTGATGAGGAGCAGTTCGCGTTCTTGTCCCTACAAAAGGTCTTCGAAGAGCGAGCGGCGCAGTTCCCCAGAGACTTTGTTGCGATAAGCGGCACTCTCCAGATAGCGCCCAGAACGTTTCTCCCGTTGGAGTTGGAATTTCTAGAGCATCTGGATGGCGTGCAGCCGATTGCGGTACTTATAGGTCCGAATGGTGTCGGTAAGACGAGGCTTCTCCTTGCACTCGCTCGAGCGTCATTGCAAGGTGAACTAGAGGTCACGACATATGGTGGAGAAGACGAGGCGGCTGCCCCTGTGCTAGTGCGCAGTCGTCTTCCCGTGGCCGTCTTTACTTATGAGCGAGCCCTGTGGAAATCACTTCCACGAGCAAGTCTTCGGGTGGTGCCTATGGGCGTCACCACAACCGAGTGGAAGCGGCTCACAGCGATATTGCAAACGCTCGCGCTCACTGATCGGCATGAGTTCAGCATCTCAGCGTTTCTCAGAATTGTTTCAACAGTACTCGATGTAACGCATCTCTACCTTCCCACTGCCGTAGCAACCGATGCGGACGCAGGGTTGCTTGTCGGCCATTGCGTACCCGTCCGAGCGCTCGAAGGCAGCCCGGGGCATGCTATGTTGGGACAGCTGGAGATCGGGAAGGAGCCGCTTGTCTTTGGGCGTGAAGAGGGGAGCTACAGCCTCAGCTCCGGTCAGAGAAGCGTGGTCTTGTTTGTAGCGAACATGTTCCTAGAAGCCTCGCGAGCCTCACTGATCCTCATCGATGAGCCCGAGAACCACCTGCATCCCCAATTCATCTCGCTGCTCATGCAAACGCTGAACAGCACTTTAGTGGCCACAGAAGCCAGGGCAGTTGTGGTGACTCATTCGCCGTACGTCGTGAGAGAGGTTGACAAGGGAGCGGTTCGGGTTCTGAGAAAAGGGCAACACGATGCACTTGAACTGTGTGAGACGTCGCTTCAAACCCTCGGTGCAGATATCTCGCTGATCTCTGATTATGTCTTTGGTGACACGGATCTTAGAAAGGCCTACGAGAGGAAGATCGACGTGATGTTCTCACGGACTGAGACGAGAGAAGAGCGACTTACTCTCGCTACCTCCGTCCGTCAGGAGGTCGGCGCTGACGCAGAACTGTATGTGCGTGAAAAGCTGAGGCAGGCCGGCGATGCCGAGTAAGCTTCGTGTCCCCCGATCTTCCCGCGAGGATCTTCGCGCGCTGAAGCGCTTCCTTAGGGAACGACAAAAGAATTGGCCCGCTGTCGCTACTAGCTTTCGGATGTTAGAACTCTCCTACTCGGAGTACTCCAAAGCGTTCTGGCGGATGCCGGTACTCTCAAAAAAGGCGAGCGCTGCCCGCCAAGCCTCGGCTTTGAATGGTTTGTACGAGCAGAAACCTAAGTGCTTGGACTACATCGGTGAGCTTCGAAAGCGAGCTAACGAGCGTTTGGCTTGCTGCCCGTATTGCGGGATCCCTGGGACACTGACGCTGGACCACTACCTTCCGCGCGAAGTTGGCAGCTTTCCTCATCTTTCGATTCTGTCCGCGAACTTGGTGCCAGCTTGTATTGCATGTCAACAGTACAAGGGAAGCTTTGTCCCAGCTCAAAGACGTGGAAGGCGCGCTGAAGTTCCGGCCAAGCGGCGAACGAAGATCATCAAAACATCTTCACTGGTGCGGCAGTCGCTCAGTGCGTCGAAGACTAATTTTTTCTGTGACTTCGCTTGGCGCCGCCGGCTACTGCATCCGTATTTCGACGAGTTCCTTCATTCGGTCGTCCTTCGGGCGAGTCCAAAGTCCCAGACTGAGAGATTGGCCAGCCTCTTGGTTGTTCCCGCGCTTCAGAACTGGACAAGAATGTCCATCGTGAGCGCGCATGTCGCACGGCTTCGAATCGCTGAGAGATCTGTGGGTCCCGTAAGGCGGCTCACAACGTATGTGATCGAGAGTGCGAGGCGACGCGGTGTCTCTACGCCAGAAGGTTTGGTGCAGGAACTAGAGAGCTTGGTGCACGCAGCAGTCGCGCGAGATCGGACCGTTAACAGCATTGACGCTGTAGGGGCGAGGGGAATGCTGGCGGATGCTCACCTGCGGGAGGAGCTCCTTGCCAGAATCTCCGCGGCTCCTCCCTCGCTAACCGTCGTCGGACGCGCCATTGTGTTTTAGTGAGGCGCTAGGACTAATCTGGGCCACGTAAACGCCTACTTATGGTAGGCCAAGCATTGCGCCGATGATGGCAGCATTGAATCGAAAGCTGTCGCCGCAATCCAATGGCTAAGTAGCAGCGACGAAGTATTGCAACAGCTGACCGCAGCACAATGACGTCCTTGGCCCGATAGCCAAGTGCCCACACCGTGCTTTAGTGGTCAAGCGCGCTTAAGTCCTCCGCTCTGCGGTGAGCGAAAGCTGGCCCACAGGACTTATGGCAATATGCCCTACCGCGCCGCAGCCCCCAACCTTGCCCACCGCTCCCCGCGCCGCAACGCCGGCGCCTGCTGCATCTCCTGCGCCGTCTCCCGGCTGTAGATGCCGCAGCCGATCACCACGTCGTCGACCCGTTCCACGTACACCGATTTCGGCTCCACCAGCCCGCTGCGCGGGTTGAGGATGAGGTAGTCGTTCCAGCCGAAGCCGGCGGTGCGGGCCAGCTCCACGTTCTGGCGGACCATGAAGTTGCCCTCGGCATCGCGCCGCTCGCCGTCGTTGTGGCCCACGCGCGAGGGGTCCGGCGCGTAGGACAGGCAGATGCAGTTCATGTCCAGCACGAAGATGTATTCCTCGCCGTTCCAGAAGCCCGACTGCCGGTCCATGAAGTCGCGGCAGGCGGCCTGCAGGCCGCTCTTGCGGATGTGGCGCGCGCCCGCCTTCACCAGCGCCACCGCCCGGGCGCGCTCCTCCTCGCGGTCGGTCTTGAAGCGGCCGATGGCGCGCACCAGCCGGGCCGATTCGGTGCCGAAGGCCTCGGCCGAGCCGGCCGCCTCCTCGACCAGCGCGGCGTTCTGCTGCGTGGCGGAATCGATCTGCAGGATGGCGCGGTTGATCTCCTCCACGCCGCCGCTCTGCTCGCGCGAGGCCTGGGCGATCTCGCCCAGCACCTGCGTGACCTGCTCCACGCTGGCCACCACTTCGCCGATGGTGCGCTCGGCGGCGCCGACGCTCTCGCGGCCCTTGGCCACGCTGCCGGTCGACTCGCCGATGATTTCCTTGATTTCCTTGGCCGCCTGCGCGCTGCGCTGCGCCAGGCTGCGCACCTCGGTCGCCACCACGGCGAAGCCGCGGCCCTGGTCGCCGGCGCGCGCGGCTTCCACCGCGGCGTTGAGCGCCAGGATGTTGGTCTGGAAGGCGATGCCTTCCACGCTGCCCAGGATCTCGCCCACACGGCGCGCGTTCTCGTCGATGCGCTTCATGGTGGCCGCCACGTCCTGCATGCGCCGCGCGCCGCCGATGGCGACTTCGCGCGAGGACGAGGCCAGCTGGTCGGCGCGCGCGCATTTCTCGGCGTTCTGCCGCGCCGAGGAAGCCAGTTCGGCGATGCCCGAGGCGGTTTCCTCCAGCGAGGCCGCCTGCTCCTGCGTGCGCTCGGACAGCTCGGTGTTGCCGCGCGCCATGTCGCGCGCGCCGGCGGCGATGGCTTCGGCGCTGGTCCCCACCTGCCTGACGATGCCGCTCAGGCTCTGGTTCATGCGCATGATGGAGTCCCACAGGCGGCCGACGTCGGCCCCCAGTTCCCGCTCGGCGTCGCGCGCCTGGCCGGTCATCAGCTCGCCGCCGGCGATGCGCTCGGTCACGTGGATCACGCGCTCGATGCCGCGCGCGATGAAGGCGTGCAGCGCGGCCAGCGCGTAGCAGGCCAGCGCGGCGAGCAGCACGACGGGCAGCGCGGCGGACGGGTTGCCCGGCGGCGCCGCGGCGGCCACCAGCACCGGCGCCAGGAACAACAAGCCGGCCAGCGCGAAGGCGGCCCGCAGGCTCACCCGGCCCAGCACCCAGAACGCGGGGGCATACAGCGTTTTCACCATCGACGTCTCCTCTTTCAGGGCCTGTCACCAAGCTCATCCATGCTACGGCAAAACATGGCTGAAGCGTTCTAGGGACTGCGTCCTACACACCACATCGGGCCGCTGGCGGACAGTCAAAGTGAGCAAAACGACCGTTTGGGACCATGGCCAAGGAACACATCAAGGACGAACAGCATCCCGGGACCGCCATCGACACCACGGAACGCATGCAGCTAGCGCGCGAGCTGCCCCGCCGCACGGTCGCGCTGGTGCTGGCCGGCGGGCGCGGCTCGCGGCTGCACGAGCTGACCGACCGGCGCGCCAAGCCGGCCGTGTATTTCGGCGGCAAGTTCCGCATCGTCGACTTCGCGCTGTCCAACTGCATCAACTCGGGCATCCGCCGCATCGGCGTGCTCACCCAGTACAAGTCGCACTCGCTGCTGCGCCACCTGCAGCGCGGCTGGAATTTCCTGCGCGGCGAAGCCAACGAGTTCATCGACCTGCTGCCGGCGCAGCAGCGGGTGGACGAGGCCTTCTGGTACCGCGGCACGGCCGATGCGATCTACCAGAACATCGACATCCTGCGGTCCTACCGGCCGGAGTACATCCTGGTGCTGGCCGGCGACCACATCTACAAGATGGACTACTCGCTGATGCTGCTGGACCATGTGGAAAGCGGCAGCAGGTGCACGGTGGGCTGCATCGAGGTGCCGCGCATGGAGGCCACCGGCCTGGGCGTGATGGCCATCGACGAGCAGCGTCGCATCACCAACTTCCTGGAGAAGCCGGCCGACCCGCCCGGCATGCCCGGCAAGCCGGACCGCGCGCTCGGCAGCATGGGCATCTACGTGTTCAACGCCGAGTACCTCTACCAGCTGCTGGACGAGGAGATGGCCAACGAGAAGACCGAGCACGACTTCGGCAAGAACGTGATTCCACGGGTGGTGGCCGAAGGCCGCGCGCTGGCGCACCCGCTCAACATGTCGGCCGTGCCCGCGGCCAGCCGCGGCAACCCGTACTGGCGCGATGTCGGCACGGTCGATGCGTTCTGGGCCGCCAACCTGGACCTGGCCTCGCAATTGCCCGAGCTGAACCTGTACGACAGCGACTGGCCGGTGTGGACCTACCAGGAGCAGTTGCCGCCGGCCAAGTTCGTGCCCGACGAGCACGGGCACCAGGGCGAAACCGCCAACGTGCTGGTGTCGGGCGGCTGCATCGTCTCGGGCTCGGCCATCCGCGAGGCGGTGCTGTTCTCCAGCGTGCGCGTGCATTCCAACTGCACCATCAGCCAGGCGGTGATCCTGCCCAGCTGCGAGATCGGCCGCGGCTGCCGGCTGCGCCGCGTGGTGATCGACCGTGCGTGCAGGATTCCGGACGGCATGGTGATCGGCGAGGACGAACAGGCGGACGCACAGCGCTTCCACCGCACGTCGTCCGGCGTGGTGCTCGTCACGCAGGACATGCTGGCGAAGCTGTGAATTCCCTCCCTAAGCCCGCGGCTTCGTTTCCAGCAGCTTCACCAGCGCCCACAGCACGCGGTTGGCCGGCGTGGGCACGCCCAGCGCTTCGCCGCGCCGCACCACCAGGCCGTTGAGGTAGTCGATCTCGGTCGGCCGGCCGAGCGCCAGGTCCTGCGCGGTGGAGGAAGACTGGGTGGGCATGGAAGCCACGAGCCTGGTGCCGGCGGCGTCGACGTCGCCCGGCACCTCCACGCCTTCGGCCTTCGCCACCGCCAGACATTCGTTCATCACATCGCGCATCACCTCGCGGATGCCTTCGCCCGGCACGGTTTCGCCATAGGGCCGCTGCGCGATGGCGGACACGGCGTTGTAGGCGCAATTCAAAACCAGCTTGAACCACAGCGCACCGCGCACGTTGTCCGAGAGGGTGGTTGGCACACCTGCCGCGACCAGCACCTGCGCCAGCGCTTCGCTCCCGGGCGAGGGCTCGATCACCAGGTCGCCGCGGCCCTTGTGCCGCACGTGGCCGGGACCCGCCATCTCGCTGGCGACGTAGACCACGGCGGCACCCACGCGGCGACCAGGCAGCACGGCGCGCAGCCGCTCGGCGTTGTCCACGCCGTTCTGCAGGCACAGCACCAGCGCATCGTCGGCCAGGTAGGGCAGCATCTGCGCGCCGGCGGCTTCGGTGTCCATGGACTTCACGCAGAACAGCACGACCTGCGCACCGCGCACGCCCGAGGCGTCGGCAACGGCATTCAGCGGCACCTGCTCGTCCCAGTCCTTGCTCTGCAGGCGCAGGCCGTTGCGCCGGATGGCGTCCACGTGGTTCGGCCGCGCGACCAGCGTGACCGCGTGGCCGGCGCGGGCCAGCATGCCGCCGTAGTAGCAGCCGACCGCGCCGGCGCCCATGACGGCGATGTTCATAGGGTTTGGCATGCGGCGATTCTAGGCTTGCGGCCGGTGCGGTGCGCCACTATCATGCCTACATATGCACCATGCATACGAAGGAGCAGCATGCTGATCGCCTCCCACGCCAGCCAGCCCCGCGTCGCCGCATCCGCGCGCATCGCATCCACCGCCGTGGTCTCCGGCGACGTCTCCATCGGCGAGAACTGCTGGGTCGGCCACGGCGCGGTGCTGGTGGCCGAAGGCGGGCCCATCCGCATCGGCGCCAACTGCGTGGTGATGGACACGGCGGTGATCCGCGGCGTGCCGGGCCAGGCCACGTCGCTGGGCGACAACGTGCTCGTCGGGCCGCGCGCCTACCTGGTCGGCTGCGACGTGGGAGACAACGTGTTCCTGGCCACCGGCGCCACCGTGTTCAACGGCGCGCGCATCGGCGCGGGCAGCGAGGTGCGCATCAACGGCGTGGTGCACCTGAAGACCGTGCTGCCGCCCGATGCCATGGTGCCCATCGGCTGGGTGGCGGTGGGCGATCCGGCGCTGATCCGGCCCGCCAGCGACCACGACGGCATCTGGGAGGTGCAGAAGACCCTGAACTTTCCCGGCGTCGTCTTCCGCACCGAGCGGCCGGCGCCCGGCCAATCAATGATGCCGCAGGTCATGCCCCGCTATGCCGCCGCGCTGCGGCGCATGCATGCAGCCGATCGGGACCTCCATGCCGAAAGCTGAAGCGCTCCGGGCCAAGCAAATTTCCGCGCTGGACGCCAACCGGCTGGGCGCCCTGTGGTCCACGCTCGACCAGGCCATGGCGCGCGCCATGGAGGGGCCGTCGGCCTCCACGGCGGCCCTGCTGATCTGGCTGCAGCATTGGGCGCCTGCCGGTGTGGTGGAGGTCGCCCGCGTCGTGGGCCTGTCGCAACCCGCCTGCACGCGCGCGCTGGACCGGCTGGCCGAGCAAGGCCTGATCGAGCGCACGCCCGCGGGCAAGAGCGTCCAGATCGACCTGACCGCGCAGGGGCGCGCGCTGGCGCGCCAATTGCAAAAGCGCAGGCTGGACGCCTGCGCATCGCTGCTGGGCGCTTTGTCGCCGCCCGAGCAGCAGCAGTTCGCGGCCCTGGCGGACAAACTGCTGCAGAGGCCGGTGGACAGCCGCGAGTACGCGCGCCACGTGTGCCGCTTTTGCGACCACAAGGTGTGCGACGGCCCGGCCTGCCCCGTCGGCAGCCGGGCCACCGAGCTGGGCTGCTGATCCGCCCCTTGCGCCGGCCCATAATGCGAACGCCCCGCCACGCTAACCCATGACGAACTACTGGCTGATGAAATCCGAACCGGACGACGTGTCGGTGGACGACGCGCTGGCCGCGCCGAAGTCCACCGTCGCCTGGACCGGCGTGCGCAACTACCAGGCGCGCAATTTCATGCGCGACCGCATGCAGGTCGGCGACGGCGTGCTGTTCTACCACTCCAGCTGCGCCGAGCCCGGCATCGTCGGCATCGCGAAGGTGGCGTCCACCGCCTACCCGGACCCGACGCAGTTCGACCCCAAGTCGCCCTACCACGACCCCGCTTCCAAGCCCGAAGAGCCGCGCTGGTTGCTGGTCGACGTGCAGGTGCTGAAGAAGATTCCCAACATCACGCTGCCCCAGCTGCGCGCACGCCCCGAGCTGGCCGAGATGCTGGTGCTGAAGAAGGGCAACCGGCTGTCGATCACGCCGGTGGAGCCGAAACACTGGAAGGCCCTCACCGCCGGGCTCTGAGCGCCAGGCCGGCGTTCAGCCGTACAGCGCCTCGATCTCCTGCGCGTAGGTCTTGTAGATGCTGGAGCGGCGCACCTTCATGGTGGCCGTGACCTCGCCGTCGTCGTGGTCCAGCTCCTTGGTCAGCAGGTGGAACTTGCGGATCTGCGCCACCTGCGCCAGCCGGTCGTTGCCGCGGCGAATTTCCGCGTCGATCAGCTCGCGCACGCGCGGGTTGTCCACCAGCGAGCGGAAGTGCGTGAAGGCGACGCGCTGCGCTTCGGCCCATTTGCCCACCGTCTCGTAGTCGATCTGCACCAGGGCCGAGACGAAGCGCCGGCCCTCGCCGATGACGATGCATTCCTTGATGAAGGGGCTGGCCTTCATCGTGTTCTCGATCTCCGAGGGCGTGAGGTTCTTGCCGCCCGCCGTGATGATGATGTCTTTCAGCCGGTCGACGATGCGCACGTGGCCGTCGGGCGCGAGCTCCACCACGTCGCCGGTGTGCAGCCATCCGTCGCGCAGCGCGGCGGCGCTGGCTTCCGGGTTCTTGTAGTAGCCGGAAAACACCATCTCGCCGCGCAGCAGCAGCTCGCCCTGCTCGCCCTGGCGCGCCTCCACGCCGAGCGTCGGCGGGCCGACGGTGCCGATGCGCACATGGTCGCCGCGCTGGCCGGTGACCATGCCCGACGTTTCCGTCAGGCCGTACACCTCCACCAGCGGCACGCCCAGCACGCGGAAGAAGCGCACGATGTCCTGCGGGATCGGCGCGGCGCCGGTCATGGCGACATGGCAGTCGCGCAGGCCGATGAAGTTCTGCAGCGCGCGGAACACCAGCCAGTACGCCACGGAAAACCGCAGCCGCTCGCCCAGCGTCCAGCGTGCGCGCGGCTTCTCCGCCAGCGGCGCGCAGGCGTCACAGGCGCGCCGGAACAGCCAGCGCGCCGGTGCGCCGGCCTCCTGCATCTTGATGCTGATGGCCGCGTGCAGCTTCTCCCAGATGCGCGGCACGCCGATGAACATGTTGGGCGCCACCTCGCGCAGGTCTTCCTGCACGGTGCGGATGGATTCGCCGAAATTCACCAGCGAGCCGAGGTACAGCGGCACGAAGGTGGTCAGCATCTGCTCGGCCACGTGGCACAGCGGCAGGTAGGACAGGTGCGTGGTGTCCGCCGAGAGCTCCAGCCGGTCGACGATGCCCGGCACCACGCCGCGGATGGCGCGCCACGACAGCATCGCGCCCTTGGGCGCGCCGGTGGAGCCGGAGGTGTAGACCATCAGCGCCAGGTCGTCCAGCCGCTGCGCGGCCAGCGCGGCATCGATGCGCCCCTCGCCGTCGCTCGCCCGCAGGATGGCGCCGGCCTGCTCCAGCTCGGCGAAGCTGACGATGCGCTCCCGCTCCGCCGGTTCGTAGCTCGCCAGGCCCTTGGTTTCCATCACCACGATGCGCTTGAGCCGTGGCAGCTGGCCGATGCAGGCCAGGATCTTGTCGGCCTGCTCCTGGTCCTCGCAGACGATCACATCGATGTCGGCATGGCCGACCACGTAGGCCACCTCGTTGGGCGGGCTGGTCGGGTAGACGCCGACCGTCACCGCGCCGATCAGCCCGGCGCCCATCTGCGACAGCACCCACTCCAGCCGGTTCTCCGAGATCACCGCCACGTGGCCGCCGGCCGGCACGCCCAGCGCCGCGAAGCCCAGGCCGACATGGCTGGCGCGCCGCAGGTAGTCCGCCCAGGTCAGCGGCTGCCAGATGCCGAAGTCCTTCTGGCGGACGGCGATGCGGTCCGGCCGGATGCGCGCCTGCTCGCGCAGCATCTGCGGCAGCGTCTTTTCGGGCAACGGGTTCGTGTACGGCGTGCTCATGACAGCCAGCGCTTGCGGCGCTTGTAGTGCTTGAGCGCACGGAAGCTTTTCGCCTGCCCGCCGCCGCCCATGCCCAGATAGAACTCGCGCACGTCGGGATCGGCCGCCAGCCGCTCGGCGCTGCCGTCGATCACGATCTTGCCGTTTTCCATGATGTAGCCGCTGTGCGCCACCGCCAGCGCGATGCTGGCGTTCTGCTCCACCAGCAGCATGGAGACGCCGCGCTCGGCGTTGATGCGCGCGATGATGGTGAAGATTTCCTCCACCAGCTGCGGTGCCAGGCCGAGCGAGGGTTCGTCCAGCAGCATCACGGTGGGCTCGCCGACCAGCGCGCGGCCGATCGCCAGCATCTGCTGCTCGCCGCCCGAAAGATACCCGGCCAGGCCCTTGCGCCGCTCGTGCAGGCGCGGGAAGTAGCCATACACGGCGTCGAAGTCGCGCGGCGCGGCGGCGCGGCCGGCCAGCGCGTAGGTGGCGGCGACCAGGTTCTCCTCCACCGTCAGGTCCTCGAATACGCGGCGGCCTTCCATCACGTGGCCCAGGCCGCGGTGCACCAGCTGCTGCGGCGCGAGGCGTGCCGTGCTGTGCCCCTGCAGCCGGATCTCGCCGGCCTCCAGCTCGCCGTCTTCCAGCGGCAGCAGCCCGGAGATCGCTTTCAGCGTGGTGGATTTGCCGGCGCCGTTGCTGCCCAGCAAGGCGACGATGCGGCCGCGCGGCACGGCCAGCGACAGGCCGCGCAGCACCTGCACGACCTTGTTGTAGACCACCTCGATGTTGTTGACCTCGAGGACGAGGTCCGTGGTCTGCGTCGCTGCCGTCACCGCGCCCGCCTCCACGCGCTTACAGGACGATCCAGTCGGACGCCGGCACCATCTTCTGCGCCTTCATGTCGGCGCGGTAGACGCGGCCGACCGGGATGGAGTTGCCCTTGATGGTGATCGGCACGCCCATGATGCCGCCGGTGTCGAAGTCCTTGATGGTGTTGAGCGAGGCCTTCAGGTTGGCACCGGTGAGCGGCTTGTTGGCGTCCAGCGTGCGCTTGGCTGCTTCCACGAACAGCATGGCGGTGAGGAAGCCCTGCATGTAGGCGGTGCTCTGGTACTCCGGGCGCATGGCGCGGATCTTGTCCATCATCGGCGACTTGGCCGCGGTGTCGTAGTAGTAGCGGTAGGGCATCACGCCCATGAAGCCGTCGCCGGGATCGCCCATCTTCATGACGGTGGAGCTGTCCATGGTCCAGAAGGTGCCCATCCACTTGCTGGTCATGCCCTGCTGCTTGCCCTGCGTGATGAACTCGGGAATCGGCGCCAGCACGTAGCCGTGGAAGATGGTGTAGTCGGGCGCGGCGCGGCGCAGCTTGATGACCTCGGTGGACACGTCCACGTTGCCGGGCGGCGTCATCAGCTTGGCCACCACGCTCAGGCCCATCTTCTTGGCCAGCGCCTCGCTCTCGTCGATCGGGTCGCGGCCGAACTCGGAGTCCGAGTACACGAAGGCCACCTTGGCGCCCGGCTTCTCCTTGGCGATGTGGCGCAACAGGATGCCGAACATCTCGGTGTAGTCGGGGCCCACCAGGAACTGGTTCGGGTACTTCTTCGGGTCGTTCAGCTCGGTGGCGAAGGAAGCGCCGGCCATCAGGATCTGGCCGTTGCGCTCCAGCTCGGGGTTGATGGTCTTGGAAAAGCCGGTGGAGTCGCCGTAGTACAGGTTGACCTTGTTCTGGCTGGTGATCTTCTTGAAGGCCGCCACCGACACATCGACCTTGTAGCCGGTGTCCTCGGGCACGTAGCGCACCTTGCGGCCCTTGATACCGCCGGCGTCGTTGACGATCTTCACGTAGTCGGCGATGCCGGCGTTGATGCCGATGCCGGCGAAGGCGAACACGCCCGTCATGGGAATGGAGCCGCCGATGACGATGTCCTCGGCGGCTTGCGCGCGCACCAGGGCCGGCGCGGCGAGCGCGGTGGTCGCGGCGGCGCCGGCCAGCATCAGCTCGCGGCGGCGGGGCGAGAAATTGGAACGACGGCTGTGTTCGGATTGCATGCTTGTCTCCTTGTCAGTTGCGGAAAGGCCAGAGATGGAAGAACCGGCGGATGCGCCGCCACACTTCGGCGAGCCCGTGCGGCTCGAACACCAGGAAACCAACGATCAGCAGGCCGAACACCACGGTGCGCACGGGCGAGAGGAACACGGTCTTCTCGTTGCCGCCGGGCAGCAGGTCGAACACCAGCTTGAGCAGTTCCGGCACCATGGTCATGAACACCGCGCCCAGGATGGCGCCCAGCACCGTGCCCATGCCGCCGACGATGATGGCAGCCAGGAAGAAGATGGACATCAGGAGCGGAAAGCTCTCCGGCGTGACCACGCGGAAGAAGTAGGCCCACAGCGCGCCCGCCACGCCGGCGAAGAAGGACGACAGGCCGAACGACAGCAGCTTGTAGCGCAACAGCGGTATGCCCAGCACGGCGGCGGAGATGTCGCGGTCGCGGATGGCGATGAAGGCGCGGCCGACGCGGGTGCGGAACAGGTTGGCCGTGCCCAGCAGCAGCAGGATGGTGATCGGCACGATCAGCCAGTACAGCCGGAACGAGGTGTCCAGCGGCAGGCCGAAGAACATGGCCGGCTGCATCGACATGCCGCGCGTGCCGCCGGTGATGGAGAGGTTGGCGAACAGGTGGTGCGCGATGAACGAGGCCGCGATGGTGGCGATGGCCAAGTACAGGCCCTTCACGCGCAGCGAGGGAATGCCCACCACCAGCCCGCCCAGCATGGCCACCGTGCCGCCGGCTGCGATGTTCAGCAGGAACGGCAGGTTCCAGCGCGCCTGCAGGATGGCCGCGGTGTAGGCGCCCAGGCCCATGAAGGCCGCCTGCCCCAGGCTGACCAGGCCGGTGTAGCCGGTCAGGATGTTCAGGCCGGTGGCGCTGGCCACGTTGATCGCCACCAGGCAGGCCAGGTACAGCCAGTAGTCGTTGGCGACGAACGGGAACAGCAGCAGCAGCGCCGCGCCGATGGCCAGCCAGGCCTTCTGCGTGGCCGAGTCGAACAGCGCCGCGTCGGCGACGTAGCTTTCCTTGAGCGTTCCGATGCGCATGCCGCGGTCCTACAGGCGCTCGATCTCGTGCGTGCCGAACAGGCCGTAGGGCCGCAGCATCAGCACGATCACCAGCGTGACGAAGGTGGCGAGCAGCTTGTACTCGGCACCGAGGAAGGAGCCGGCCAGCGCTTCCACCAGCCCGATGAACAGGCCGCCGACCAGCGCGCCCAGCACGCTGTCGAGCCCGCCAACGATGACCACCACCAGCACCGACAGGCCGAACACGCCCATGCTGGAGGAGATGCCGCCGATGGCGCCGACCACGATGCCGGCCACCGCGGCGATCATGGCCGAGGCCACCCAGGCCAGCGAGAACACGCGCGGCACGTTGATGCCCATCATGTAGGCCGCGCCCTGGTCGGACGCGGTGGCGCGCAGCGCCACGCCGCCGCGCCAGAAGCGGAACAGCAGCAGCACAGCGGCGATCAGCACCACGGCGGTGAGCGCGCCGTAGGCCACCTTGGGTGCGATGAAGGCCTCGCCGATGGTCACGGGCGTGTTGGGCATGAATTCGGGCAGGCGGCGCTGGTCGGCGGTCCAGATGATCTCGACCAGGCCGACCAGGATGGAGCCCAGGCCCACCGTCACCATGAAGACCGAGATCGGCGGCTCGCCGAGCAGCGGCCGGATCATGGTGCGCTCGATGACCGCGCCCAGCAGCCCGGTGCCCAGCACCGCGCCGGGGATCGCCAGCCACAGCGGCAGCGCCAGCGTGGAGGCGAAGGCGAAGAAGAGATACGCGCCGGCCATCAGCATCTCGCCGATGGCGATGTTTACCACCCGCGTGGCCTTGTAGACCAGCACGAAGGCCAGCGCCGCCAGCGCATAGAGGCCGCCGCCGGCGATGCCGGTCAGCGTGATCTCGAACAGGTAGCCCCAATCCATCAGGCCGCCTCCGCCAGCGGCGCGGCGGCCGCCGGCGCATCCGCATCCGCATCCGCGCCGCGCAACCTGCGCCGCAGGTCGCCGACCTCGCCCGAGCCGAGGTAGGCGCGCACCACTTCCGGATTCGCCTGCACCTCGGCCGGCGTGCCGGCGGCGATCACCTGCCCGAAATTCAGCACTACCACGTGGTCCGACAGGTCCATCACCATGCCCATGTCGTGCTCCACCATCAGCACGGTGATGCCCCACTCGCGCCGCACGTCGAGGATGAAGCGCGCCATGTCCTCGGTCTCTTCGCGGTTCATGCCGGCCACCGGCTCGTCGAGCATCAGCACCTTGGGCCGCATGGCCAGTGCGCGCGCCATCTCCACGCGCTTTTGCAGGCCGTAGGGCAAGGCCGCGACCGGCGCGTGGCGGATGTGGTCGATCTCCAGGAAGTCGATCACGCGCTCCTCGATCTCGCGGCGCAGCTCGGCTTCCTCGCGGCGCGCGCGGCCGGCGTAGAACAGCGCGTCCAGCACGTTGGTCTTCAGGTGCGCGTGGCGTCCCAGCTTGATGTTGTCCAGCACCGTCATGCCGCGGAACAGCGCGATGTTCTGGAAGCTGCGCGCCAGGCCCAGCTTGGCGCGCTGTGGCGCCGGTACAGCGCCGATGTCGCGGCCTTCAAACAGCACGCGGCCCGATGCCGGGCGGTAGAAGCCGGAGATGGTGTTGAAGAGGGATGTCTTGCCAGCGCCGTTGGGCCCGATGACGGCGGTGATGGTGCCGGGCTGCACCGAGAAGCTCACCTCGGTCAGCGCCTTCACGCCGCCGAAGGCGAGCGTCAACGCCTCGGCCCGCAGCACGGGTGCTGCGGCGCTGTCGGGTGGCGTGGTCGGCGTGTCTGGAGGCATCAGGGTTTGCGCTGGCCCGGCGGCGGCTTACTTCTCCGTAAACTTACTCACCGGTAACATGCTGCTGATCTTCGGCAGCCCAGCCGGCCAGGGCATCAGGACTTACCCGAGCGAACCCAGCAGATGACGACCTCGCCGCGCCGCAAGGCAGCCCCCGACTCGCCCTGGACCACGCCGGGCGAGCGGGCGCTGCAGCGCGAGAGCAAGCGCCAGGCGGTGCTGCAGACGGCCGCGAAGCTGTTCAACGAGCGCGGCTACCACGCCACCTCGCTGGACGACATCGCCGAGCGGCTGCACGTGACCAAGCCGACGCTCTACTACTACGTGAAGAGCAAGGACGACATCCTGCTCGAGTGCGTGCGCACCGCGCTGGAAATGATGCGCGAGGAGATCGACGCGGTGCGCGCCGCCGGCGGCCGCGCGCTGGACCAGCTGGTGGCCTGCATGCGCAGCTACTCCAACGTGGTGACGCAGGAGTTCGGCAAGTGCGTGATCCGCATCGGCGAGGACCCGCTGCCCGCGGCGCGGCGCAAGGAGCTGCGGCGGCTGAAGGCCGGCATCGACCAGCAGTTCCGCCACCTGCTCGCCCAGGGCATCGAGGAAGGCTCGATCGCGCCCTGCGACCCCAAGCTGGCGGCCTTCCTGCTGGCCGGCGCGCTCAGCTGGGTGGGCCGCTGGTACCGCGAGGACGGCGAGTTCACGCCCGAGCAGATCGCCGACCAGGCGGTGGCGCTGCTGCTGGGCGGTGTTCTCGCTAAGGGAGGTCCTGCGAAAAGGACTTGAGGTACTTCATGCCGGTGTCGCACATCAGGGTGACGATGGTCGCGCCGGGGCCCAGGTGCTCGGCCAGCCGCAGTGCGGCGATGACGTTGCCGCCGGTCGAGGTGCCGCAGAACAGGCCTTCCTCCCGCGCCAGCCGCAAGGCCATGGCCCGGGCTTCGTCGGTGGACGCGCGCTCGATGTGGTCGGCGATCCCGTCATGCCACAGCGGCACCACGTAGCCGGCGCCCACGCCGTCGATCTTGTGGGCGCCGGACGGGCCGCCCGACAGCACGGCCGACTCCGCCGGCTCGACCGCCACCATGCGGATGCGCGCGTCGTGCCTCCGCAGCGCCTCGGCCGTGCCGCGCAGCGAGGCCGCGGTGCCCACGCTTTGCACGAAGGCGTCGATGCGGCCACCGGTCTGCGCCCAGATCTCCGCCGCGAGCTTTGTGTACGCATGGATCTGGTCGGTATTGCGCATCTGGTCGGTGAGGTAGGCGCCCGTTTCATCGGCGATGCGGTGGGCCTGCGCGATCATGTCTTTGGTCAGCTTCTCGGTCATCCGGCCGCCGTCGCTGGGAACCAGCGTCAGCCGCGCGCCGAGCAGCCGCATGTGGTCGAGCTTCTCCCTGGCGAACGCGTCCGAGCTGACGATGTGCAGCGGATGGCGCTTCACCGCGCAGACCAGCGCGAGCGAGACGCCGGTGCTGCCGCCCGTGTACTCGACCACCGCGCCGCCCGGCGGCAGCCTGCCGTCGGCCTCGGGCGCCTCGACCATCGCCAGCGCCATCCGGTCCTTCATGCTGCCGCTCGGGTTCTCGCTTTCGAGCTTCAGCAGGATGCGCGCGCCGTTCGCGGGCACGATGTGGCGCAGCGGCAGCAGCGAGGTGTTGCCGATGGCGTCGAGGATGGTGGCCGGGGCTTGCGTCATGGCGGCATTGTGGTTGGGCGCGACACGGCGCGGGGGTACGGAATCCGGACCACACCGCCGGCCGCGCCTGTGTTAGCTTGGCGGCCATGCCCGGCTATGGCCAGTTCTGTTCGATCGCGCGCGCCCACCAGGCCATCGGCGGGCGCTGGACCGTGCTGGTGCTGCGCGAGCTGCTGTGCGGCAGCAACCGCTTCAACGACATCCGCCGCGGCATTCCGCGCATCTCCAAAACCATGCTGTCCGAGCGGCTGCAGGAACTGGTGGATGCCGGCGCGGTTGCGCGGCGGCAAGGCGCGTCGGGACCGGAGTACGCGCTGACGGAAGCCGGCCGCGAGCTGGGCGACGTCGTCGTGGCGCTGGGCACCTGGGGCCAGCGCTGGCTGGCCCGGCGCGCAGGCCAGGAGGACCTCGACGCCGAGCCGCTGCTGGTCGACATGCAGCGGCGCGTGCGCCGCGACGCCCTGCCCGCGGCGCCGCTGGTGGTGCGTTTCGAGATCGACGGCGCGCGGCCGCGCTTCCTGCTGCTCAAGGCCTCGGAGGTGTCGTTCTGCCAGGAGAACCCCGGCTTCCCCGAGCCGCTGCTGGTGCGCGCGAAGCTGGCGGCACTGATAGCCTGGTGGCGCGGCGACGTCAGCTTCCTGGAAGCGAAGCGGCTGGGGATCGAGCTGCGCGGCCCGCGCCCGCTGGCGGCGGCGTTCCCCACCTGGTTCGAGCGCTACCTGCTGGCGGATGTCGGCCCGGCCCAAGAAAAAAGCCGCCCGTAGGCGGCTTTCTCCCGGAAAGGGCAAGTGCCCCGTCAATCGCTGCTGGAGACTTCCTCCGGCTCGGGGCGCGACTTGCCTTCCTTCTTCGGCAGCGGCTGGATGTCCAGCTGCACGTCGGCGACTTCGGCACCCTTCTCGTCCGTCTTGAGCTCGACGTCCACCGTCAGGCGGCCACCGTCGGTGAGGCGGCCGAACAGCAGTTCGTCGGCCAGCGAGCGGCGGATCGTGTCCTGGATCAGGCGCTGCATCGGGCGCGCGCCCATCAGCGGATCGAAGCCCTTCTTCGCCAGGTGCTTGCGCAGCTTGTCGGTGAAGGTGACTTCCACCTTTTTCTCGGCCAGCTGCTGCTCCAGCTGCAGCAGGAACTTGTCAACCACGCGCAGGATGATCTGCTCGTCCAGCGCCTTGAAGCTGACGATGGCGTCCAGGCGGTTGCGGAACTCGGGCGTGAACAGCCGCTTGATGTCGGCCATCTCGTCGCCGGCTTCCTTCACGTTGGTGAAGCCCATCACCGCCTTGTTCAGGGCCTCGGCGCCCGCGTTGGTGGTCATGACGATGATCACGTTGCGGAAGTCGGCCTTGCGCCCGTTGTTGTCGGTCAGCGTGCCGTGGTCCATCACCTGCAGCAGCACGTTGAAGATGTCCGGGTGCGCCTTCTCGATCTCGTCGAGCAGCAGCACGGCGTGCGGCTTCTTGGTGATGGCCTCGGTCAAGAGACCGCCCTGGTCGAAGCCCACGTAGCCCGGAGGCGCGCCGATCAGGCGCGACACCGCGTGCCGCTCCATGTACTCGGACATGTCGAAGCGCAGCAGCTCGATGCCCATGATGTAGGCCAGCTGCTTGGCCGCCTCGGTCTTGCCGACGCCGGTGGGGCCGGAGAACAGGAAGGCGCCGATCGGCTTGTCCGACTTGCCCAGGCCCGAGCGCGCCATCTTCACCGAGGCGGCCAGCACTTCCAGCGCCTTGTCCTGGCCGAACACCACGCTCTTCAGGTCGCGCTCCAGCGTGGCCAGCTTGCCGCGGTCGTCGTTGGACACCGAGGCCGGCGGGATGCGGGCGATCTTGGCGACGATCTCCTCGACCTCGGCCTTGGAGATGGTCTTCTTGCGCTTGCTTACCGGCAGGATGCGCTGGGCGGCGCCGGCCTCGTCGATCACGTCGATGGCCTTGTCCGGCAGGTGCCGGTCGTTGATGTACTTGGCCGACAGCTCGGCCGCGGCCTGCAGCGCGCCGGCGGCGTACTTGACGCTGTGGTGCTCCTCGAAGCGCGACTTCAGGCCCTTGAGGATCTCGATCGTCTGCTCGATGCTCGGCTCGACCACGTCGATCTTCTGGAAGCGCCGCGACAGCGCCGCGTCCTTTTCGAAGATGCCGCGGTACTCGGTGAAGGTGGTGGCGCCGATGCACTTCAGGTTGCCCGAGGACAGCGCCGGCTTCAGCAGGTTGCTGGCGTCCAGCGTGCCGCCCGAGGCGGCACCCGCGCCGATCAGCGTGTGGATCTCGTCGATGAACAGGATCGCGTTGGGCTTGTCCTTCAGCGAGCGCAGCACGCCCTTCAGGCGCTGCTCGAAGTCGCCGCGGTACTTGGTGCCCGCCAGCAGCGCGCCCATGTCCAGCGAATAGACGCTGGAGTCGGCCAGGATCTCCGGCACTTCCTTTTGCACGATGCGCCAGGCCAGGCCCTCGGCGATGGCGGTCTTGCCGACGCCGGCCTCGCCGACCAGCAGCGGGTTGTTCTTGCGCCGGCGGCACAGGATCTGGATGACGCGCTCGACCTCGTACTCGCGGCCGATCAGCGGGTCGATCTTGCCGTCCTTGGCCGCCTGGTTCAGGTTCTGCGTGAACTGCTCCAGCGGCGACGCCTTCTCGTTCTTCTCGCCCGACTCTTCCGATTCGCCCGAGGAAGCCTCGCCGCTCTTGGCGGGCTCGGGCGGGTCGCTCTTCTTGATGCCGTGGGCGATGTAGTTCACCACGTCGAGGCGGGTGACGCCCTGCTGGTGCAGGTAGTACACGGCGTGCGAGTCCTTCTCGCCGAAGATCGCCACCAGCACGTTGGCGCCGGTGACCTCCTTCTTGCCGTTGCCCGTGCTCTGCACGTGCATGATGGCGCGCTGGATCACGCGCTGGAACCCGAGCGTGGGCTGGGTGTCCACGTCGTCCGTGCCGGCGACCTGCGGCGTGTTGTCCTTGATGAAATTGGACAGCGACTTGCGCAGGTCGTCGATGTTCGCGGAACAGGCCCGCAGCACCTCGGCCGCGCTGGGATTGTCCAGCAGGGCCAGCAACAAATGCTCCACCGTGATGAATTCGTGGCGCTGCTGCCGCGCTTCCACGAACGCCATATGGAGGCTGACTTCCAGTTCCTGGGCAATCATGAGCTTTCCTTTTGCCTTGCTTCTTTCACAACTCTATCCTTCTTTGAGCGTCCTGCTATTCCAGGGGTTCGCTCAAACACTGCAGAGGATGTCCCGCATGCCGGGCCGCATCCTGGACCTGCTGTACTTTGCTGGCGGCCACATCCTTGGAAAACACGCCGCACACCCCTTTGCCGTCAAGGTGGATCTTGAGCATGATCTGGGTGGCGGCTTCGCGGTCCTTGTTGAAATACTCCTGTAGGACCACTACCACGAATTCCATCGGCGTGTAGTCGTCGTTGAGCATGACGACCTGGTACATCTGGGGGGGTTTGGTGCGCTGCGTGCGCCGTTCCAAAACCACCGACCCGCCGTCATCCGCCGGCGGTCGCGTCTTGGGCGCGACCGGTGCTGGAGTGGGTGTCTGACTGGCCATGAAAATCATTCTATCGACGGTGACAACCGCCTGCCGCCTGCATGTGAATTGGAGGCGGTCCCGTCACATTCAAGCGACAGCCGCAAGATGGCCGGCAGGCGTGCCGGATTCTTGAGTATGCCCTGCCGTTTTCGCAGTCTGCGGGGTGGGTTTTTGGGGAAAAACTTTCATTAAGTGGAAATATTGACACCCCCACCCGAACTGTCGCACACTCGCGCGCAGGTAGAGGGAAGCAAAAAAGGGGGCGCGACAATGGCGACCGGCACAGTCAAATGGTTTAACGATGCGAAGGGCTTCGGCTTCATCGAGCCCGACGGCGGCGGCTCGGACGTCTTCGCGCATTTCTCCGCCATCGCGATGGATGGATTCAAGACGCTCAAACAAGGCTCGCGCGTCACGTTCGAGCTGCAGCAAGGCCCCAAAGGCCAGCTGGCGCAGAACATCCAGGCGCAGCCCGGGATGATCAAGACCAGCGACGGTCCTGAAGCCGACGCCGAGCGAGCGCCGCGCCAGCCGAAAGTCCGTGCCCCGCAATTCCATGCGGTGAGCCACGGCGAGCAATTGGGTAAATAGGGCCTGAAGGCCGAAACAAAAGCCGCCCGAGGGCGGCTTTCGGTGTTTGTACGGCCGGGCGCCTAAGGTTTTCGAGGCAACCGGCCGTTGGCTCGGTGAATCGATAATCCTCAAAGAAAAAGCCCCGGCGGCGGAACCGTCGGGGCCGTGTGCTCAGGCGCTTGTCGCGCCGCTCACATGTTGTCGATCATCACCTGGCCGAAGCCCGAGCAGCTCACCTGCGTCGCGCCGTCCATCAGCCGCGCGAAGTCGTAGGTGACCTTCTTGGACAGGATGGACTTCTCCATCGAGCTGATGATCAAGTCGGCGGCTTCCTTCCAGCCCATGTGGCGCAGCATCATCTCGGCCGAGAGGATTTCCGAGCCGGGGTTGACGTAGTCCTTGCCGGCGTACTTGGGCGCGGTGCCGTGGGTGGCTTCGAACATGGCGACCGAGTCGCTCAGGTTGGCGCCGGGGGCAATGCCGATGCCGCCGACCTGCGCGGCCAGCGCATCGGACACGTAGTCGCCGTTGAGGTTCAGCGTGGCGATCACGCTGTATTCCGCCGGGCGCAGCAGGATCTGCTGCAGGAAGGCGTCGGCGATGCTGTCCTTGATGACGATGTCCTTGCCGGTCCTCGGGTTCTTGAACTTGCACCACGGGCCGCCATCGATCAGCTCGGCGCCGAACTCCTTCTGCGCCAGCCCGTAGGCCCAGTCGCGGAAGCCGCCCTCGGTGAACTTCATGATGTTGCCCTTGTGCACGATGGTCACGCTGGGCTTGTCGTTGTCGATGGCGTACTGGATCGCCTTGCGCACCAGGCGCTCGGTGCCCTCGCGCGAGACCGGCTTCACGCCGATGCCCGAGGTGTTGGGGAAGCGGATCTTCTTGACGCCGAAGTCTTCCTGCAGGATCTTGATCAGCCTCTTGGCCTTCTCGCTCTCGGCTTCGAATTCGATGCCGGCGTAGATGTCCTCGGAGTTCTCGCGGAAGATCACCATGTTGGTCTTCTCGGGCTCACGCACCGGCGACGGCACGCCCTTGAAGTACTGGATCGGCCGCAGGCAGACGTAGAGGTCCAGCTCCTGGCGCAGCGCCACGTTGAGCGACCGGATGCCGCCGCCCACCGGCGTGGTCAGCGGGCCCTTGATGGACACCACGTAGTCGCGCACGGCGTGCAGCGTCTCGTCGGGCAGCCAGACGTCGGGGCCGTACACCTTGGTGGATTTCTCGCCGGCGTAGACCTCCATCCAGTGGATCTTGCGCTTGCCGCCGTAGGCCTTGGCGACCGCCGCGTCCACCACCTTGAGCATGACCGGCGTGATGTCCAGGCCGGTGCCGTCGCCTTCGATGTACGGAATGATCGGCTGGTCCGGCACGCTCAGGGACATGTCGGCGTTGACGGTGATCTTCTTGCCCTCGGCGGGCACTTTGATGTGCTGGTACATGAGAATGCGGTTAGGGTGAACGGCCTCTTCTGCGGGCCTGGGCGCCTTGCGGCAAGCCGCAATTCTAGCGATGAAACTGTCCCGGGCCTTTCGCAGCGCTCCAGCGCGGCGGGACGGAGCGATCTACGGGAAATCCCGGTGTCAACCGACCGCTGTGACGCGGCGTTACGGATGAGCCCTTCCGGACCCGGGAGGAAACTTTGACAACCTGGACAACCCCCTTTCGAAAGGACTCCACCATGAACAAACTGCTCGCCGCCCTGATCGCTTCCCTGTTCGCCGTCTCCACCGCCTTCGCCGCTTCGCACGCTGGTGCCCCGATGGCTGGCGCCTCCGCCGCCAAGCCGGCTGCCTCCGCCGCCGCCAAGAAGGACGACAAGGCTGCCGCCAAGGCTGAAAAGAAGGCCGCCAAGAAGAAGGCCGCCAAGGCCAAGACCGAAGAAAAGAAGTCCTGATCCCAGGGTAGCTTTCGAGAAATGCCCGCCGCAAGGCGGGCATTTTTCATGGGTCGTCCACAATATGCAGCCATGAAACGCACCCTCCTCGCCGCCGCCGTGCTCGCTGCCGGCCTGGCGGTTCATGCCCAGGAACCGCAGACGGCACTGCAGCGCATCAAGCTCGGCGCCGGCATGCACCAGATCGATGCACAGGTCGCCGCCTCTTCCGAAGAGCGCGCCACCGGCCTCATGTGGCGCAAGGACATGCCCCAGCACGAAGGCATGCTGTTCGTGTTCGAGGCGCCTTCGCAGCAATGCTTCTGGATGAAGAACACGCTGCTGCCGCTATCGGCCGCTTTCATCGGCGACGACGGCACGGTGGTCAACATCGTGGACATGAAACCGCAGACGCTCGACTCACACTGCTCGGCCAAGCCGGTGCGCTACGTGCTGGAGATGAACCAGGGCTGGTTCGCCAAGCGCGGCGTCAAGCCCGGGTCCAAGCTGGCCGGCGCCCCGTTCGAGCGCCGGTAGCTTTTTTTACGCGAAGTTCTTCTCGGCGAACTGCCAGTTCACTAGCTTGTCGAAGAAGGTCTCGACGAACTTCTGGCGCAGGTTGCGGTAGTCGATGTAATAGGCGTGCTCCCACACGTCCACCGTCAGCAGCGCCTTGTCGGCGGTGGTCAGCGGCGTGCCCGCGGCGCCGGTGTTGACGATGTCCACGCCGCCGTCGGCCTTCTTCACCAGCCAGGTCCAGCCCGAGCCGAAGTTGCCGACCGCGGACTTCACGAAGGCTTCCTTGAAGGCGGCATGGCTGCCCCACTTCTTGTTGATCGCCTCGGCCAGCGCGCCGCTGGGTTCGCCGCCGCCTTGCGGCTTCATGCAGTTCCAGAAGAAGGTGTGGTTCCAGATCTGCGCGGCGTTGTTGTAGATGCCGCCGGAGGATTTGCGGACGATGTCCTCCAGGGGCATGTTCTCGAACTCGGTGCCCTTCTGCAGGTTGTTGAGGTTCACCACATAGGCGTTGTGGTGCTTGCCGTGGTGGTATTCCAGGGTCTCCTTGGAATAGTGCGGAGCCAGCGAATCGATCGCGTAGGGCAGCGGGGGCAGCGTGTGTTCCATGATTCTTCTTCCTCGTGATGTGTAGGGTCTTGAACGCGCGATTCTAGGGACCATTTGGGCGCCGCGGCAGGACCTGGAGAGCAACCTCGCCATCCGCAAGGACAGCGCGTACCGCCTCGCCCGGATGGGCTTGCCCCACGCTGGTGATGGCATCGCCCCGCTCATCCGTCAGCAGCGCATAGCCGCGCTGCAGCACCAGTTTCGGGTCCATCAGTTCGAGCCGCAGCCGCAATCGGTCCAGCCTGGTGCGCGCGGTGTCCAGCCGCTGCCGCAGCGCGCCCGACCAGCCGGAGGCAACGACGTCCAGGCGCACGCTTTCGTGCCGTGCCCTGGCGGCCAGGCCGTAGTGCAGGCGCTGCGCGCCATGGCCGAGCCGCAGCCGCTGCTGCGCCAGCAGCGCGGAAGGACGCCCCAGCCGTGCGCCGACCTGGTCGACGCGCTGGCCGGCCGCGTCGATGCGGCGCCACAGCGTGGCCTGCAGGCGCTCCTGGACGGCATCCAATCCATCCAGCCAGTCCCGCCGCGAGTGCGCAGCCAGCTCGGCCGCAGCGGTCGGCGTCGGCGCGCGCACGTCGGCGCAGAAATCGGCGATCGTGAAGTCGGTTTCGTGGCCGACGCCGCACACCAGCGGCACCGGGCTCTGCACGATGGCGCGCGCCATCCGCTCGTCGTTGAAGGCCCACAGGTCCTCCAGCGATCCGCCGCCGCGCACCAGCAGGATCGCGTCGAGCCGGCCTTCCTCGGCCAGGCGGTACAGCGACTGCAGGGCGGCGACCAGCTCGGCCGGAGCCTGGCTGCCCTGCACCGAGGCCGGGGCCAGCACCACCGGAATGTGCGGTGCACGGCGCTTCAGGCAGGTCAGCACGTCATGCAGCGCCGCCGCGCCGGTCGAGGTGACCAGGCCGAGTGCGCGCGGCAGCGCCGGCAGCGGGCGCTTGCGGGCCGCATCGAACAGGCCTTCGGACTCCAGCTTCGCCTTCAGGCGCAGGAACTGCTCGAACAGCGCGCCCTGGCCGGCGCGGCTCAGGCTTTCGACGATCAGCTGCAGGTCGCCGCGCGGCTCGTAGACGGCGAGCCGGCCCAGCACTTCCACCATGTCGCCGTCGCGCGGCAGCGTATCCAGCAGGCCGGCGGCGCGGCGGAACATGGCGCAGCGCAACTGACCCGCTGGGTCCTTCAGCGAGAAGTAGCAATGCCCGCTGGATGCGCGCGAGAAGCCCGAAACCTCCCCGCGGACCGCGACAGGGTTGAACCGCGCCTCCAGGGCATCAGCAACGGCGCGGCACAGCACACCGACTTGCCACACGCGCGGCGCCAAACCTGGGATGTCGCGCTCGCCCATCAGCAAACATGCGGCCTGGCGCGCACTTGCGAACCGAACTTAGTCCACAGAAGCGGGCGAGCGGGGGATGTCGTTGGGGTTTCCCCTCGCAACGCTGATTCTTCCGAGCAAGTGCTTGATTTCATTGATCTTTTTTCTGCTCAATTTGTCATCGATCTGTCATCGTGTAGCACTGGCGCGGCTTGGCGCGGCACGGGGGGTGGTTTCTGCACAAAGTTATCCACAAGATTTGTGAGTGTCGTCCTACTGCCACGGCGGTTTGTCCTACAACCGCCGGACTGCCCCATAATCGGCCGCAATCGCAGTTACCGCAGGCGGAGACCCCCCTCTTGTTTTCGATCATACAAGCCGCAGGCTGGCCGATCTGGCCCCTGGTTGCCTGCTCCGTGCTGGCGCTCGCCCTCATCATCGAGCGCTTCGTGAGCCTCAAGACCGCCAAGGTCGCGCCCGCCAACCTGCTGGAGGAAGCGCTGACCGTGTCGCGCTCCGCCGTGCCCACGCCCGACGTGGTGCGGCAGCTCGAGCAGAACTCGGCGCTGGGCGAAGTGCTGGCCAGCGGCCTGCGCGCGCTGAACGCCGACCCGCGCTGCACCGACGCCGACCTGCGCGCCAGCATGGAGAGCACCGGGCGCGCGGTGGCGCACCGGCTGGAGCGCTACCTCAACGCGCTGGCCACCATCGCCTCGGCGGCGCCGCTGCTGGGCCTGCTGGGCACGGTGATCGGCATGATCGAGATCTTCGGCTCGCAATCGGCTTCGGGCGGCACCACCGGCGGCAACCCGGCGCAGCTCGCGCACGGCATCTCGGTGGCGCTCTACAACACCGCCTTCGGCCTGATCGTGGCGATCCCGGCGCTGATCTTCTGGCGCTATTTCCGCGGCCGCGTCGACGAGTACCTGCTGGCGCTGGAACTGGCGGCGGAGCGCTTCGCGCGCCACCTGAGCACGCTGCGCCGCTGAGCGGACGGGCCCATGAATTTCCGCCCCCGCCAGAAGGACGAACCGGAGATCAACCTGATCCCGTTCATCGACGTGCTGCTGGTGATCCTCATCTTCCTGATGCTCACCACCACGTACAGCAAGTTCACCGAGATGCAGCTGAAGCTGCCGGTGGCCGACGTCGATGCGCAGCGCGACTACCCGAAGGAAGTGATCGTCGCGGTGAGCAACGACGGCCGCTACATGGTCAACCGCAATCCGGTGGAGGGCCGCAGCGTCGACGCCGTCGCCGCCGCGCTGGGCGAGGCGGCCAAGGCCGGCAAGGAAAGCGTGATCATCATCAGCGCGGACGCCGCGGCCACGCACCAGTCGGTCATCACCGTGATGGAAGCGGCGCGGCGCGCCGGCCTGTCGCAGATCACCTTCGCCACGCAGTCTTCGGCGCAGGCCGGGACGCGCTGAGGTCCATGCGCGAGGCGCTGCAGCGCGCCTGGCTGCGCCGCGGCGCCCTGGCCCGGCTGCTGTGGCCGATCTCCCTGTTGTTCGGTGCGCTGGCGGCTGTCCGGCGCGGGCTGTACCGCGCGGGTGTGCTGCGCAGCGCGCAACTGCCGGTTCCGGTGATAGTGGTCGGCAACGTGGTGGCCGGCGGCGCGGGCAAGACGCCGGTGGTGATCGCCCTGCTCGCGCATCTGAAAAGCCAAGGGCTGCGAGCGGGACTGGTGTCGCGCGGCTACGGGCGCAGCGGCGGCGACTGCCGCGAGGTGCCGGCCGACGGCGATCCGCGCAGCGTGGGCGATGAGCCGCTGCTGGCGAAGCAGCGCACCGGCGTGCCGGTGTTCGTGGCGCCGCGCCGCGCCCAAGCCGCACGAGCGCTGCTGCGGGCCTATCCCGAGACACAGGTGATCGTCAGCGACGACGGCCTGCAGCACTACGCCCTGGCGCGCGACGTCGAAATCTGCGTCTTCGATGAGCGCGGTGTCGGCAACGGCTGGCTGTTGCCGGCGGGCCCCTTGCGCGAACCGTGGCCTCGGCCCGTCGACCTGACCTTGCGGCCGCAGCAAGCGACCGGTATCCCCGGCTTCACGGTGCGCAGAACCCTGGCCGACCACGCCGTGCGCGCCGACGGCACGCGCGTCGAACTCGCCGCGCTGCGCGGGCAGCCGCTGGGAGCCATCGCCGGCATTGCGCGCCCGGAAGCCTTCTTCGCCATGCTGCGCGAACGCGGCCTCAGCCTGGGCAGTTGCACCGCCCTGCCCGACCACGCCGAATTCGCGGCGAGCGATGTTGCCGATGCCGGTCCGCTGGTCTGCACGGAGAAGGATGCCGTCAAGCTGTGGCGTCTCCGTCCGGAAGCCTGGGCCGTGCCGCTGCAGCTGGACATCGAGCCCGCGTTCTGGGCCGCGCTGGATCGGCTGCTGCACGCGAAGCTATCATCGCGCCATGGATCCGAAACTGCTTGAGCTGCTGGTCTGCCCCGTCACCAAAGGACCGCTGGACCACGACCGCCGCAAGCAGGAACTGATCTCGCGCAGCGCGCGACTGGCCTACCCCATCCGCGACGGCATTCCGATCCTGCTGGAAGAAGAAGCGCGCACCCTGAGCGACGAGGAGCTGGAGCAGCTGCCGCGCCGCACGCCGCTGGTGTGAGCTGCCGCGCAGGCGCATGGCTTACACCGTCCTGATTCCCGCACGCCTGGCCTCGACGCGGCTGCCCGACAAGCCGCTGGCCGACATCGCCGGCAAGCCGATGGTGGTGCGCGTGGCCGAACGCGCGCGCCGATCGGGTGCCGACCGCGTGATCGTCGCCACCGACAGCACAGCCATCCGCGACGCCTGCGCCGCGCACGGCGTGCAGGCCGTCATGACGCGTGCCGACCATCCGTCCGGCAGCGACCGCCTGGCGGAGGCCTGCGAGCAGCTCGGGCTGCAGGACGACGACGTGGTGGTCAACGTGCAGGGCGACGAGCCGCTGATCGACCCGGCACTGATCGACGCGGTCGCGCAATTGCTGCTGCGGCGCACCGAGGCCGCCATGAGCACGGCCGCGCACCCCATCGCCGACGCGGCCGAGCTGCGCAACCCCAACGTCGTCAAGGCGGTGCTGGATGCGAGCGGCATGGCGCTCTATTTCAGCCGCGCGCCGATTCCCTGGTGGCGCGACGGCTTCGCGCAGGACGCGGCGGCATTGCCCGACCCCGCGCCGCTGCGCCACATCGGCATCTACGGCTACCGCGCCGGCTTCCTGCGTGCCTTTCCGCGGTTGCCGCAGGCCCCGATCGAGGTGACCGAGGCGCTGGAGCAGCTGCGCGCGCTGTGGCACGGCCACCGCATCGCGGTGCACGTGAGCGGCAGCGCGCCGGGGCCCGGCGTGGACACGCCGGAAGACCTGGAACGCGTGCGCAGGCACTTCGCGGCACTGCCTCCTGACGCGGCGGCGTAAGGCCCGCGAAACACCCCATGCTATCCTTTGCGTCAATGAGGGCGCAGGGCCGGCCAGGGGGAGGAACGGCACCGCGGCGCCGCCGGTTTCCAGACTTTCGAGGACATCCATGAGACTGATCTTGTTGGGCGCGCCGGGCGCAGGCAAAGGCACGCAGGCCGCGTTCCTGTGCCAGAAATACGGCATCCCGCAGATTTCCACCGGCGACATGCTGCGCGCCGCCGTCAAGGCCGGCACGCCGCTGGGCCTCGAGGCCAAGAAAGTGATGGACTCCGGTGCGCTGGTCAGCGACGACATCATCATCGGGCTGGTCAAGGAGCGCCTGGCGCAGCCCGATTGCGCCAACGGTTTCCTGTTCGACGGCTTCCCGCGCACCATCCCGCAGGCCGAGGCCATGAAGGCCGCCGGCGTGAAACTTGATTACGTGCTGGAGATCGACGTGCCGTTCGACGCCATCGTCGAGCGCATGAGCGGGCGCCGCTCGCACCCCGGCTCGGGCCGCACCTACCACCTCAAGTTCAATCCGCCCAAGACGGAGGGCAAGGACGACGTCACCGGCGAGCCGCTGGTGCAGCGCGACGACGACAGGGAAGACACCGTCAAGAAGCGGCTGGAGGTCTATGCCGCGCAGACCCGCCCGCTGGTGGAGTACTACTCCAACTGGGCGAAGGCCGAGCCGGCCGGCGCGCCGCACTACCGCCGCATCGACGGCATGGGCACGGTCGACGAGATCACCGCGCGCGCCCTGCAGGCGCTGGCCTGACGCCGGCGGGCAACCGGGCCGTGCCGCTCAGGCGGGGCTCGAACGCAGCCCGTAGGCCTTGCCGTCCACGAACAGGTATTCGGCGCGCAGCACCGCTTCGCCCTGTTCGTCCTTGAAGGTGTAGCCCAGCACGCCGACGCTGGCGCCGGGCTTGATCTCGGCCACCTTCCAGGCTTCCATCCGCGTCAACGGCGCCAGCTCGATCTCCCAACGGCGGTCCTTGCGCCGCGGCAGCACCGCCCGGGCCAGCAGCGCCTTGCCGTCGATCGGCGCGCTCTGCGCCGGCACGCTGCGCGCGCCCAGGTCGGCGGGCAGCTTGAAGTCCGCGGGCAGCTCGACGATCAGCTCGGCGTGCGGGTTCTGCCACTTCACCCGAACGACCTTGCCCTCGACATAGAGCGGGCGGTCCGCGTCGAAGCTGCTCCAGCCGTGGTGGGCGCGCGCGGCCAGCGGCGCGAGCGCGGCGGCGATGAGGAAGGGACGGCGTTTCATCTGGTTGGCTCCTTGGGGTCAGCGGTACGCGATCCAGCGCCCGCACACGATGATGGACAACCAGAGCGCGGTCGACAACAGCAATTGCGCACGGGCCAGCCCGTCCAGCCGGGCCAGCGAACCCCGGCCGTGGAACCAGGCCGCGTTGCAGCCGGCGGCGAACAGCAGCAGCATCTTGACGGTGAAGACACGGTTGGCCAGCAGGTCGTCCGGCTGGCTCGCGAACATCAGCGATCCCGACACGGCCGCCAGCCCGAAGCCGGCCGCCGCAATGCCCAGGCTGAGCCTGGCCATCGCCGCCAACGGAATGGCCTGCGCGCTGCCGAAAGCGCGGAACTCGAACGCCACCAGGTTGCCCAGCAGCAGCGCGATGCCCACGATGTGGACCACCTCCAGTGCGGGATAGGCCCACGCGTGCGACTGCAGTGCGGGCAGCAGCGTCATCTGGCCGCCAGCAGCGACAGCAGGAGATCGATGCGCGCCTTCACGGGCGGCAGAGTCGAATGCGGCAGGCGGTCGCCGGCATGGCCCAGCACCACGCCTTCGGCGCAACGCGTGCTGCGAACGACCTTGACGCCGCGCGCCTGCGCGTCGAGCAGCGCGGCCTCGAGCCCCTGGCCGAGCGAGCCGTTGCCGGTCGCCGCGGCAACGATCCCGTCGATGCCCTGCGCCACCAGCGCCTGCACGATCGCGCCGCTCGCCCCGGCGTGGTTCATCACCACCTCCACCCGCGGCCACGCGGCGTCGCCCGCCATCGCGTCCACCGGCGGCTTCGCGCCATCCGCAGGCGCGGCGGGCCAGCTGCGCTTCAGGCGGATCCGCCCCTCCTCCACGTAGCCGATCGGCCCGGCCTCGCCCGAGCCGAACGCATCGAGCCGGTAGGTGTGCACCTTGCGCACGTCCACCGGGTCGTGGATTTCCCCCGCGAAAACCAGCACCGCGCCGCTCGCGCCCGCGGTACCCGCCACGCGCACCGCGTCGGCCAGGTTGCGCGGCCCGTCGGCATAGGGCGAGGTCGCCGGGCGCATCGCACCGGTCAGGACGATCGGCTTGCGCGGCGCGAGCAGTGCCTGCAGGAAGTACGCGGTCTCCTCCATCGTGTCGGTGCCGTGCGTGACGACGATCCCGCCGACGTCGTCCTGCGCCAGCCAGTGCGCGCAGCGCAGGGCGAGCGCGCGCCAGGTGGCGCAGTCCATATCCTTGCTGTCGACCTGCGCGACCTGCTCGCTCTCGATCGCCGCGCCGTCCAGCCCCGGCACGCCGCGCAGCAGGTCGGAGACGGAAACTTCCGCGGCCCGGTAGCCGAGCGCGTCATACGCCGTCTGCGCCCGCCCGGCAATGGTTCCACCGGTGCCGAGAACCACGATTTTTTTCTCCGTCACTTGCACTTCCTCGAAAACTGTTTAAAAATACAGGTACTGGATATCAAAACAGCCCCTGCGCAGGAGCCCTTTGCCATGATGGATTCGCCCAAGCTCACCGCCCGACAGCAGCAGATCCTGGACCTGATCCAGAGCGCCATCGCGCGCACCGGCGCCCCCCCCACGCGCGCCGAGATCGCCGCCGAACTGGGCTTCAAATCCGCCAACGCGGCCGAAGAACACCTGCAGGCCCTGGCGCGCAAAGGCGTGATCGAGCTGGTGAGCGGCACGTCCCGCGGCATCCGCCTCCAGAGCGACACGCTGCGCTCCATCCACGAGTCGCGCATCAAGCAATTCTCCCTGCCCCTGCAAAGCCTGGCACAGCTGGCATTGCCGCTGGTGGGCCGGGTCGCGGCGGGCTCGCCCATTCTCGCGCAGGAGCACGTGGACCAGACCTACTACGTGGAAAGCAGCCTGTTCCAGCGCCGTCCCGACTACCTGCTGAAAGTGCGCGGCATGTCCATGCGCGACGCCGGCATCATGGATGGCGACCTGCTCGCCGTGCAGTCCAGCAAGGACGCGAAGAACGGCCAGATCATCGTGGCGCGGCTGGGCGAGGAAGTCACCGTCAAGCGCTTTCGCCGCAACAAGCACCTGATCGAGCTGCACCCGGAAAACCCCGACTACCCCACCATCGTGGTGGAGCCGGGGGAGCCGTTCGAGATCGAAGGCATCGCGGTCGGCCTGATCCGCAACACCATGCTCATGTAGCACCGGGTTTTTCATTCCGGCCTGGCGCAGGTGGCAGGCGTATGGCAACCGTGCCATCACCCTGCGGCAGTCCGTTCAAGCAATCCTGCCTGTGTTCAACCTCTGTGGTTCAAGGAGTGTCACATGGCGATCGCATTGTTCACCTTCGATGGGCTGTTCGCCCCATTGCAAGCCTTGCTGGGCGCATTCGCGCCGCGCCGCGCGCCGCAGGCGCGTGAGGCCGCAGCCACCTGTCTCCCCGCCTACCAGCAGCCGCGTGCGGCGGCGGCAACGCCGGCCGCAGCACGGGCTGCGGTCCGCCCGTCGCGCGTGGTCCGCGTGGTGCGCGTGTTCGAAGGGCCGCAGCCGCGTGCCGCGGCCGGGCGCATGGTGATTTCCGGCCGGTTGGCCGACGTGTGCGCCGAGCTCGACCGGCTGGCGGCGGCGGAAGCGGCGGCCGGCTGAAAACAGGCCCGGCGCCGCGCGCTGGCCAAACGCTCAAGCCGACGGGCCCGCCAGATAGTCGCTCTTGCCCAGTTCCACGCCGTTGTGGCGCAGGATGGCGTAGGCGGTGACCACGTGGAAGAAGAAGTTGGGCAGCATCCAGTGCTTCAGGTAGTCCTCGCCCTTCATGGTCCGCGTCTTGTCGCGCCCCACCGAGAAGGTGATGTCCTTGTCCTCGGTGCCGTTCATCGCTTCGGGCGTCGCCGTGGCGATGAAGTCCAGGGTCTTCTGCACGCGTGCCTTCAGGTCGGCGAAGCTCACTTCGGTGTCGTCGAACTTCGGCGCCTCGATGCCGGCGATGCGCGAAATGCCCAGCTTGGCCGCGTCGCAGGCGATCAGGATCTGGCGCGTGAAGGGCAGCATGTCGGGTGCCAGCCGGAATTGCGTGAGCGCGGCGGGATCGATCTTGCGGGCCTGGGCATGCGCCTCGCCCTTGTCGAGGATGTGCCCCAGGCTGCGCAGCGTGTGCTGCAAGGTCGGAACGCTGGCCGAATACATCGTGATTGCCATGGTCGGGGTCTCCTCTTGGGGTAATTGAAACGGGGAAGTCGCGATCCTAGCGCCGCGCTGGCTGCTCTGCCGGGCGCGGGGTCATGCGCAAGGCACAATCCAGGCATGAACATCGTGATCCTCGACGACTACCAGGACGCGGTCCGCAAGCTGCAGTGCGCCACCAAGCTGGAGCCGTACCCGGCCAAGGTCTATACCAACACCGTCAAGGGCATCGGACAGCTGTCCGTGCGGCTGCGCGACGCCGATGTGATCGTGCTGATCCGCGAACGCAGCCAGATCAGCCGCCAGCTCATCGAGAAGCTGCCCCGGCTCAAGCTGATTTCCCAGACCGGCCGCGTCGGCGCGCACGTCGACATCGAGGCCTGCACCGAGCGCGGCATCGCGGTGGCCGAGGGCGTCGGTTCGCCGGTCGCCCCGGCCGAGCTGACCTGGGCGCTCATCATGACGGCGATGCGGCGCCTGCCGCAGTACATCGCCAACCTCAAGCACGGCGCCTGGCAACAGTCGGGCATGAAGGCCGGTTCGATGCCGCCCAATTTCGGCCTGGGCATGGTGCTGCGCGGCAAGACGCTGGGGATCTGGGGCTACGGCAAGGTCGGCCAGCTGGTGGCGGGCTACGGCAAGGCCTTCGGCATGCGCGTGCAGGTCTGGGGCAGCCAGGAGTCGCGCCAGAAGGCGGTGAGCGACGGCCTGCAGGCGGCGCCCAGCCGCGAGGCGCTGTTCGCCGAGAGCGACGTGCTGAGCCTGCACCTGCGGCTGAACGAGGAGACCTTCGGCATCGTCCGCCTGGACGACCTGAACCTGATGAAGCCGACCTCGATGCTGGTCAACACCTCGCGCGCCGAGCTGATCGAGCCCGACGCGCTGATCGCCGGCCTGAACCGGGGGCGGCCCGGCTTCGCCGCCATCGACGTGTTCGAGAGCGAACCGATCCTGCAGGGCCACGCGCTGCTGCGGCTGGAAAACTGCATCTGCACGCCGCACATAGGCTACGTGGAGCAGGAAAGCTACGAGCTGTACTTCGGCGCGGCTTTCGACAATGTGGTCAACTTCATCCGTGGCACCCCGACCAACATCGTGAATCCGGGCGCCCTGCAGGTCCGCCGCTGAATTCTGGCGGCGGCTGCTCCGCCGGGAACACCGCTTGTCATCATCGATCACCACCGCCTCGCCCGCGGCGCGCACGGCTTTGCCGGCCGTGCTGTGGCCGCTTCTGTTCGGCAACTTCGTCATCGGCAGCGGCGTCATGGCCGTGCCGGGCACGCTCAATGAAATCGCCACCTCGCTGCAGGTGTCGGTGGCCGCCGCCGGCCAGCTGATCTCAGCCGCCGCGCTGGTCATGTGCCTGGGCGCGCCGACGCTGGCCGCCGTGGTCGCCGGCTGGGACCGGCGCCGCCTGCTGGCCGTCTGCCTGCTCTGGTACGGCGTGCTGCACCTGGCGAGCGCCGCCGCGCCGGACTTCGCCTGGCTGATGCCGCTGCGCGTGCTGTGCGTCATCGCGCCGGCCATCTTCACGCCGCAGGCGGCCGCCTGCGTGGGCCTGCTGGTGCCGCCCGAGCAGCGCGGCCGCGCCATCACCTTCGTGTTCCTCGGCTGGTCGGTCGCGTCCGTGCTCGGCATGCCGATGGCCGCCTTCATCGGCGGCAACCTGGGCTGGCGCGCCGCCTTCGTGGTGGTGGCGCTGATGTCGCTGGGCGGCGCCTGGTGGGTCTGGCGCTCCATGCCCGACGGCGTGAAGCCGCCCGCCCTGTCGCGTGCCGCCTGGGCCGAGACCTTCCGCTCGCGCCCGCTCATGCTGTGCGTGCTGGTGACCGCGCTGTATGCGGCCGGCCAGTTCGTGCTGTTCTCCTACATGGCACCCTATTTCAAGTACAGGCTGGCTGTCACGCCGACCCAGCTGAGCCTGCTGTTCATGTGGTTCGGCGCGTTCGGCTTCCTCGGCAACATACTGATGGCGCGCTACATCGACCGCATCGGCGTGCACCGCGCGGTGATGCTGGCCATCGCGCCGATGGCGCTCAGCATGCTGCTGTTTCCGCTCGGCACCAGCATCGCGCTGGCCGCCCTGGTAATGATCCCGTGGGCGCTCGGCTGCTTCTCCTCCAACTCGGCGCAGCAGGCGCGGCTGGTCAGCCTCGGCCCCGCGCTCGCGTCCGGCTCGATCGCGCTGAACACCTCGGCCATGTACGCCGGCCAGGCCATGGGCGCGGCCGGCGGCGGCTGGATGATCGCGCACGGCGGCATGGACGACCTGCACTGGGTGGGCTTCGTGGTCCTGCTGGTGGCGATGGCCGCAAGCGCGTTCGCGACGCGAAGCACCGTGGCCCTTCGCCGATAATCGGCGGATGCAAATTCGCTACAAGACCGTCGGCATCGTCGGTGCCGGCGCGATGGGCCGCGGCATCGCACAGATCGCGGCGCAGGCCGGCAGCACCGTCCGGCTGTACGACACCCAGGCCGCGGCCGTCGCCGCCGCGCGCGACGACCTGTTCTCCCAATGGGCGCGCCTGCAGGACAAGGGCCGCATGGACGCGCAGGCGGTCGAGGCCTGCAAGGCCCGCCTGCTGCCCGCCGCCAGCCTGCAGGACCTTGCCGACTGCGACCTCGTGGTCGAGGCGATCGTCGAGCGGCTGGAGGTGAAGAAGTCGCTGTTCGGTGAACTCGAAGGCATCGTGCGCGAAGACGCGGTGCTGGCCAGCAACACCTCGTCGCTGTCGATCACCGCCATCGCGGCCGGCATGAAGCATGCGCGGCGCATGGCCGGCTACCACTTCTTCAACCCGGTGCCGCTGATGAAGGTGGTGGAGGTCATCGCCGGCCTGAAGACCGACCCCGCCGTGTGCACGGGACTCGCCGAGTACGCGCGCCAGATGGGCCACACGCCGGTGCAGGCCGCGGACACGCCCGGCTTCATCGTCAACCACGCCGGCCGCGCCTACGGCACCGAGGCACTGCGCATCGTCAGCGAAGGCATCGCCGATTTCGCCACCATCGACCGCATCCTGCGCGACCAGGCGGGCTTCAAACTTGGGCCCTTCGAGCTGATGGACCTCACCGCGCTGGACGTGTCGCACCCGGTGATGGAGTCCATCTACCGCCAGTACTACGACGAGCCGCGCTACCGCCCGAGCACGATCACCGCGCAGCGCCTGGCCGGCGGCGTGGTGGGCCGCAAGGTGGGCGAAGGCTTCTACCGCTACGCGGACGGCAAGGCGCAGGTTCCCGCCGAAGCGTCGGTGCCGCAGGTGGACGAGATGCCGCCGGTCTGGGTTTCCACCCGCGCCGCGCGCCGCGCCGAGCTGTTCCAGCTGCTGAAGGACCTGGGCGCGAAGGTCGAGACCGGCCAGTCGCCCTCCATGCAGGCGCTCACGCTGGTGGCGCCGCTCGGCTTCGACGTGACCACGGTCGCCGTGGTCGAGCGGCTGGACCCGGCGCGCACCATCGGCATCGACATGCTGATCGACGACGCGGCGACCAAGCGGCGCGTGCTCGCCACCAATCCCGCCACCCGCACGGACATGCGCGACGCCGCCCACGCCCTCTTCGCGCGCGACGGCAAGGCGGTCAGCGTGATCCGCGACTCCGGCGGCTTCGTCACGCAGCGCGTGGTGGCCGCCATCGTCAACATCGCGGCCGACATCTGCCAGCAGCGCATCTGCAGCCCCAAGGACCTGGAGACCGCGGTGACGCTGGGCCTGGGCTACCCGCTCGGGCCGCTGGCCATGGGCGACCGCTGGGGCCCGGCCAACGTGCTGGAGGTGCTGTTCAACATGCAGACCGTCTACGGCGACCCGCGCTACCGCCCCAGCCCCTGGCTGCGCCGGCGCGGCGCCATCGGACTGTCGCTGCTGCACGAAGAAGCCTGAACGGACATCTGAATGACCACACCCGCCGAACTGAAGAGCTCCAGCCAGGGCCGCACCCTGGTGCTGACCCTGAGCAACCCGGACCACCGCAACGCGCTGGGCCCGGAACTCTATGCGGCGGGCGTGGAAGCGCTGAACGCCGCCGAGCGCAGCGCCGACGTGCGCAGCGTGGTCATCGTCGGCGAGGGCAACACCTTCTCGGCCGGCGGCAACCTGCAGCGCCTGCTGGACAACCGCCAGCGCGACCCGCAGGTGCAGGCCGACAGCATCGACGGCCTGCACAGCTGGATCGAGGCGATCCGAACGTTTCCGAAGCCGGTGATCGCCGCCGTCGAAGGCGCCGCCGCCGGCGCCGGCTTCTCGCTGGCGCTGGCCTGCGACTTCATCGTGGCGGCCGACAACGCGCTGTTCGTGATGGCCTACAGCAACGTCGCGCTGTCGCCCGACGGCGGCGGCAGCTGGAGCCTGAGCCGCGCCTTGCCGCGCCAGCTGGTGAGCGAGCTGCTGATGTGCGCCGAGCGCATCGACGCCAAGCGCCTGCAGCAGCTGGGCGTGGTGAACCGCGTGGCGCCTGCGGGCGCCGCGCTCACGGAAGCGCTGGCACTCGCTGAAAAGCTCAACGAGCGCGCGCCGAACGCGCTGGCCAGCATCAAGGACCTGATGAACGACGCGTCCGGCAGCCCGCTGGAGCGCCACCTCGCCGCCGAGCGCCTGCACTTCGTGAAGAACCTGCACCACGCCAACGCCGGCATCGGCATCGCCGCCTTCCTCGCCAAGCAGCCGCCGCGCTACTCCTGAGCTTCTTCGGGGCGCGCACAGACGCGCAGGCGACAATGGGCGGGTTCGCAGTCACTCAAAAGACAGCCCATGGACGACCCAATTCTTACTATTGAAGAACGCGCTGCCATCAATGCGGGGCGATGGTTCTCATCGCTGTCGCCTTCGCTGCGCCACGACATTCTTCGATGCTCCTACGTCAAACGGTTCAAGGACGGCGACCTGATCGCCGCGCGCGGCGACCCGCCGGAGGAGTGGATCGCCTGCGCCAGGGGCGCGGTGCGGGTGAGCTCGACGTCCATCACCGGCAAGCAGGTGACCCTGACCTACGTGGAGCCGGGCATCTGGTTCGGCGACGTGGCGATCTTCGACGGCGACCGGCGCACGCACGATGCCTATGCGCATGGCGACACGACCATCGTCTGTGTCGCGCGCGGCGATCTGCGCAAGATCCTGGCGCAGCACGTGGAGCTGTACGAAGCCATGCTGCGGCTGCATGCGCGGCGCATCCGCCAGCTGTTCGGCCTGGTAGAAGACCTGAACACCCTGCCCCTGCGCGCGCGGCTGGCCAAGCAGCTGATGCACCTGATCCGCAGCTACGGCGTGCCCTCGCTGTCCGACGGGCGCGAGGTGCGCATCGGCCTGCAGCTCGCGCAGGAGGAACTGGCGCAGCTGCTGGGCGCCTCGCGACAGCGCGTCAACCAGGAACTCAAGGCGATGGAGCGCGAAGAAGTGATCCGCATCGAGCCGGGTGGGCTGGTGGTGCGCAACCGCGACGCGCTGATGCGCATCGTCGAGGCGAACGACTGACATGAGCGGCTACGACGACTACATCGGCACCCGCCCCGTGGCGGACCAGCACGCGGTGGACACGGAAACGCTGTCGGCTTGGCTGTCCGCGCACCTCGAAGGCTTCCGCGGCCCGCTCACGGTGGAGATGTTCAAGGGCGGCCAGTCCAACCCCACCTACAAGCTCAACACGCCCGAGCGCAGCTACGTGATGCGCGCCAAGCCCGGCCTGGCCGCGAAGCTGCTGCCCTCGGCCCACGCCATCGAGCGCGAATTCGCCGTCATGCGCGGCCTGGCCGACACCGGTGTGCCGGTGCCGCGCATGCATTGCCTGTGCGAGGACGAATCCGTCATCGGCCGCGCCTTCTACGTCATGGAGTTCGTGCAGGGCCGGGTGCTGTGGGACCAGGCCCTGCCCGGCATGCAGCCCGCGGACCGTGGGGCCATCTACGACGAGATGAACCGCGTGATCGCGGCGCTGCACACGGTGAAGTTCGCCGAGCGCGGCCTGGCCGGCTACGGCAAGCCGGGCAACTATTTCGAGCGGCAGATTGCCCGCTGGAGCAGGCAGTACAAGGCCTCGGCCGACGGCGCCGGCCCGCTGACGCAGCCGATCCCCGAGATGGAGCGGCTGGTCGACTGGCTGCCCGCGAACGTTCCGGCGGCCGCGCGCGACGACAGCAAGGTGTCCATCGTGCACGGCGACTACCGCCTGGACAACCTGGTGTTCCATCCCACCGAGCCACGCATCGTCGCCGTGCTGGACTGGGAGCTGTCCACGCTCGGCCATCCGATGGCGGACTTCAGCTACCACTGCATGTCCTGGCACATCCCGCACGGCGGCTTTCGCGGCATCGGCGGGCTGGACCACCAGGCGCTGGGCATCCCCAGCGAGGACGACTACATCCGCCGCTATTGCGAACGCACCGGCCTGACCTCGGTCGGCGCGCTGAAGGCCGACTGGAATTTCTACATGGCCTACAACCTGTTCCGCATCGCGGCCATCCTGCAAGGCATCGCCAAGCGCATCGAGACCGGAACGGCCTCCAGCGCGCAGGCCACCGCGTCGGCCGCCAGCGCGCGGCCGATGGCCGCCCTCGCCTGGGGTTTCGCCCAACAGGCCTGACCCGCAGAGCACATTCCCACGCACATCCTCTACCCGGAGAGCACCACCCATGGATTTCGACTACTCGGCCAAGACCAAGGAACTTCAGGCGCGGCTGATGAAGTTCATGGACGACAACGTCTACCCGGCAGAGAAGGCCTATGCCGAGGAACTCGCGGCCAACACCGCGGCCGGCAAGCGCTGGAGCGCGCTGCAGACGGTGGAGAACCTGAAGGTCAAGGCGCGCGCCGCCGGCCTGTGGAACCTGTTCCTGCCCAAGGACACGGCGGATGCGTCCGGCTACGAAGGCGCGGGCCTGACCAACCAGGAATACGCGCCGCTGGCCGAAATCATGGGCCGCATCCCATGGGCCAGCGAGGTCTTCAACTGCTCGGCGCCCGACACCGGCAACATGGAAACCATCGCGCGCTACGGCTCCGCGGAGATCAAGGCCGCCTGGCTCAAGCCGCTGCTGGAAGGCCGCATCCGCTCGGCCTTCGCCATGACCGAGCCCGAAGTGGCGTCGTCGGACGCCACCAACATCTGCACCCGCATCGAGCGCCAGGGCGACCACTACGTCGTCAGCGGCCACAAGTGGTGGATCTCCGGCGCGGCGGACCCGCGCTGCAAGGTCTTCATCACCATGGGCAAGACCGATGCCGACGCGCCGCGCCATTCGCAGCAGAGCATGGTGGTGATTCCGGCAGACACGCCCGGCATCCGCATCGTGCGCCCGCTCAACGTGTTCGGCTACGACGACGCGCCGCACGGCCACGTCGAGATGTACTTCGAGAACGTCAAGGTGCCGGCCGGCAACATCCTGCTGGGCGAAGGCCGCGGCTTCGAGATCGCGCAGGGCCGGCTCGGCCCGGGCCGCATCCACCACTGCATGCGCCTGATCGGCCTGGCCGAGCGCGCGCTGGAGCTGATGTGCCGCCGCTCGCTGTCGCGCGTGGCCTTCGGCAAGGCGGTGGCGCAGCAGGGCGTCACGCAGGAGCGCATCGCCGAGGCGCGCTGCAAGATCGACATGGCGCGCCTGCTCACACTGAAGGCCGCGTGGATCATGGACGTGGCCGGCAACAAGGTCGCCAAGACCGAGATCGCTATGATCAAGGTGGTGGCGCCCACCATGGCCTGCCAGGTGATCGACTGGGCCATGCAGGTGCACGGCGGCGGCGGCGTGAGCGACGATTTCCCGCTGGCCTACGCCTATGCCGGCGCGCGCACGCTGCGCTTCGCCGACGGCCCGGACGAGGTGCACCGCAACGCCATCGCCAAGTGGGAGCTCGGCAAGTACGGAAGCTACGGGCGCGACGCGGGCGTGCCGGTCACGCGCGGGAGCTGAAGGCGGCCAGCGCCGATTCGCAGGAGGTGGTGAACACCTGCAGCGCGTGCTGCAGCGTGCCCATGTCCGGCGGCGCGTGCTCCATGCGCAGGTAGGCCTTGCCGCGCGCCAGCAGCAGCAGGAACGGCACCTCGGCCGAGGGCACCGGCGCCGGCCACCCGGTCAGCGCCGCGGCCAGGGCCGTGTCGACCCAGGCGGCGGCGTCCTCGCGCGAATCGCCGATCACCGCATAGCGCTCCCAGAACGGCTCGGGCAGCGAGTCCCAGGCCATCTCCTCGTACATGGCGAGCCAACGCATTTCCTCGGGCAGGTCGGGGGTGGAGGTGGTGCGCAGCGTGTCGGTGAGCGTGGCGTAGGCCCTGCGCTCCAGCGCGCTCTTGAGCGGGCGGTTGATCACCATCAGCGACGGTTCGTGCGCCAGGCGCAGGTCGGCGCGTGCGCGCAGCTCCTCGCCCCGGATGTAGTTGCGCGTCGGCCGGCCCGCCTCCATGCGCCATTGCCGGCCGCCCACCTTGCCTTCCAGCGCCACGGTCTGGCCGTCGCCGTGCAGCGACAGGGCGAAGCCCTGCGTGCCCGCCCATTCCGACATCGGGCCGTGGGCCAGCTGCGACGGCGTCACCGCCTCGCCTTCTTCCTTGGCGGGGCGGGAAAAGGCCTTTTTGATGCGGTTGAACATGTGAAGCCGCCTTCCCCTAAAGTTCTCGGGATTATCGGTTTAATTGTCGAGCTGGAGGGTGCGAGTGATCGAAGTCTATTCCTGGGCCACGCCCAACGGGCACAAGGTGCACATCATGCTGGAGGAGTGCGGCCTGCCCTACAAGGCGATCCCGGTGAACATCGGCGCGGGCGACCAGTTCGCGCCCGAATTCCTGCGCATCAGCCCCAACAACAAGATTCCCGCCATCGTCGACCCCGACGGGCCGGACGGCCAGCCGATCGCGCTGTTCGAATCGGGCGCCATCCTGGTGTACCTGGCCGCCAAGACCGGCCGCCTGATGCCCGCCGGCGACCGCGCGAAATTCGAGGTCCTGCAGTGGCTGATGTTCCAGATGGGCGGCGTCGGCCCGATGCTCGGTCAGGCGCACCATTTCCGCCAGTACGCGCCCGAGAAGATCGGTTACGCGGTCGACCGCTACACCAACGAGGCGAAGCGGATCTACCAGGTGATCGACAAGCGCCTGGCGCACAGCCGCTGGCTGGGCGGCACCGACTATTCCATCGCCGACATCGCCGCCTTCCCGTGGCTGCGCAGCTGGCCCAACCAGGGCGTGCAGCTGTCGGACTACCCGGCACTGGAGCGCTGGTTCCACACCATCGAGGAGCGCCCCGCCGTGCAGCGCGGCGTGCAGGTGCTGGCCGGCCTGCGCAAGCCCATCACCGACGCCAAGGCGCGCGAGGCGCTGTTCGGCAGCCAGCAGTACCAGCGGCGCTGACGCGGCCGGTCAGCGCCGCGCGAACATGGCGCGAAAGCGCGAGGGCGGCGCGCCGGCCACGGCGCGAAAGGCCTGGCGCATCGCCTCCGCGGAGCTGAAGCCGACGCGTTCGGCCACGCCCTCCAGCCCGCGGCCGCCGCGCTCCAGCAGGTCCTGCGCGGCCAGCACGCGCTGGCGGCGCAGCCATTCGTTGGGGCGCATGCCGGCCTGCTGCGTGAAGTGGCGCAGGAAGCTGCGCTCGCTCATGCCCGCCTTGCGCGCCAGCTCCTCGATGCGCATCGGCCGGGCTAGGTGCGCGCGCGCCCAGTCCATCACCGGCGCCAGCGCCTGGGCCTCCTCGCGCGGCACCGGCCGCGGCACGAACTGCGCCTGCGTGCCCTCGCGCTGCGGCGGCGTCACCATGGTCCGCGCCACCAGGTTGGCGGCCTCGGCGCCGTGGTCCTTGCGCACCACGTGCAGGCAGGCATCGATGCCGGCGGCGCTGCCGGCCGAGGTGATCACGTCGCCGTGGTCCACGTACAGCACGTCCGGGCGCAGCAGCACGCGCGGGTGCATGGCGTGGAAGCGCTCGGCGTAGCGCCAGTGCGTGGTGGCGGCGCGGCCGTCCAGCAGGCCGGTGGCCGCCAGCACGAAGGCGCCGGAACAGATCGACACCAGGCGCGCGCCGCGGCGGTGCGCGCGCACCAGCGCGTCGACCATGGCCGCGGGCGGCGGCTCGGCCACGTCGCGCCAGCCGGGGATGATGATGGTGTGGGCGCCCTGCAGCAGGCGCAGGCCGCCCTGGGCTTCGACGCGCAGGCCGCCGCGCGTGCGCAGCACGCCGGGCTCGGCCTGCACCATGCGAAAGCGGTAGAGCGGCTGCGGGAATTCCGGCCGCTCCAGCGCGAACACTTCGGTGGCGATGCCGGCTTCGAACAGCGCCAGCTTGTCGTAGGCCAGGCAGGCGACCAGCGGCGGCGGGTTGTCGGGTTTCATCAGTGGCGCGGCTGTGGCCGAATTTCTTGGAATATTGTCATTCTCGCCACTTTCTCCGCCGGCGCGAAGTGGCGATGATGGCCGCAATGACGAAAAGGCAAAGGTGTCGGCAATGGATGCGACGGTGAAGCCGGCACGGCGCGCGCGCGATCCCGTAGTGCTGGGCGCGGTCCTGGTGTTCCTCTCGGCGTCGGCGTTCGGCAGCATGGTGGTGTTCGGCCGCTGGGCGTTCGACGACGGCGTGTCGCCCACCAGTTTGCTGTTCCTGCGCTTCGCCATCGCGGCGCCGGTACTGGCCCTGCTGGCCCGCTCGCAAAACGCGGCGTGGCCGCGCGGCACGGCGGCGCTGGTGGCGGTGGTCATGGGCGCGGCCTACGTCGGCAATTCGCTGTCGTATTTCGTCGCGCTGGGCCGCATTCCGGCCGCCACGGTGGCCGCCCTGTTCTTCACCTACCCGGTGTTCGTGATGGTGGCGGCGCGCCTGTTCGATGCCGAGCGCATCGGCGCGGTGGGCCTGGTTGCGCTGGTGCTGGCGGTGGCCGGTGCGGTGTTGAGCGTCGGCGGCGCCGGGCTGCAATTGGACAGCGGCGTGCTGCTGCCGCTGCTGGCGGGCGCCTTCTACACGGGCTACGTGGTGCTGGCACGCAGGACCGCTGCGGCCCATCCGTTCGCCAGCGGCGCGCTGATCACCGGCGTGTCGGCGCTCATCTTCGGCGTGCTCGCGCTGCAGCAGGGGCTGCAGCTGCCGCATTCGTTCAAGGGCTGGTTCGCCATCGTGGCGCTGGCGCTGCTGTCGTCGGTGTTCGCCATGGCCGCGTTCCTGGCCGGCGCCGCGCGGCTGGGCGCCACGCGCTCGGCCATCGTCTCGGCGGCGGAGCCGGTGGTCGCGGCGCTGCTGGCCGCGATGGTGCTGGGCGAGCCGGTGCGCGCGGGCGCCGTGCTGGGCCTGGTGCTGATCACGGTGTCGACGGTGCTGGTGATTTCGTCCCGGCGAACCGCGAAAGGTCCCGAAGACTGCTGAGCCCCCGTGACTGCCCGGGAGGCATGGCCTGCCCGGAGGGACTCGAACCCCCGACCTGCTGCTTAGAAGGCAGCTGCTCTATCCAGTTGAGCTACGGGCAGGAAGAGCAGCCGGGAACAGGAAGGAAATGCGTCCGCCGGCGGCGCGCCATTCTCGCATTTTTGCGCGACGGCACACCCCGGCGGAGCAGAGGGCCGCAAGCGGCCCGGATGGCGACCCTTTAGTTGCGGTCCGAACGCGCCTTGCGGGTCTTGGTGGTGGTGCTGGTGCCCACCGACGCGGTGTCGGTGGAGCCGCTGCCCGAAGCGCCCATGGTCGTGCCCGAGCCGGTGGTGCTGGAGGCATTGGTGCTGGAGGCGTTCGGGTCGGCCGGCGACGTCGTGCCGGAGGTGGTGCCCGCGGTCGTGCTGTTGCCGCTGCCGGCCGCCGGTGAGCCCGTGCCCGCATTGGCGCCGATGGTGCTGCCGGAGCCGCTGCCCGTGCTCGCGCCGGCGCCGGTGGTGGCGCCGCTGCCCGTGCTGCCCGCAGTGCTGCCGCTGCCCGTGGCGGCGCCGGCACTGGTCCCGGCGCTGCCGGTGCCGCTGCCCGCGGCGGAGCCGCTGCCCTGGGCCATGGCGGTGCCGCCCAGCGTCAGGGCGGCGGCGGAGACGAGGATCGCGAGAGTGTTTTTCGGTGCCATTGGGATGTCCTTCAGTATGGTTGACTTGATATTGAGACACCGGCGTTGCGCCGGATGACAACCAATCTAAGAACCGTGCCGCTGGCCGCCGGTGGGGCGATGACCGCATGTGGCGTGCGCCTGCGCTGACGCGGCGGTAGGACGGCGGCAGCGCCCAGCAACAAAAAAGCCGCCGGATCCGATCCGGCGGCTGTGCTGTTCTGGTCGGAGCGATAGGATTCGAACCTACGACCCTCTGGTCCCAAACCAGATGCGCTACCAGACTGCGCTACGCTCCGACAGCGCGCATTCTACGCGGCGCCACCACGGCATCGCGCTTGCGACAGGTCCGATAAAAGACTATATTCGGTCCGATGCGCTATTCCAGCCAAGTCAAACCGATCAGCTACGTGAAGGCCAACGCCGCCAAGGTGCTGGAAGAGCTGGCCGAATACCGGCAGCCGCTGGTCATCACGCAGAACGGCGAGGCCGCGGCGGTGCTGCAGGACCTTGCGTCCTACGAACGGGACCAGGAGACACTCGCGCTGCTGAAAATCCTGGCGCTGGGCACGCAGCAGGTCGAGCAGGGCCGCACCGTGCCGGTCAAGGAAGCAGTGGCCGCCGTTCGCCGGCGCCGCAGCCAGGAATGAGCGACACCTACGCCGTCGTGCTGACCCAGGACGCGGCGCAAGACCTGCAGGAGCTGTACGACTTCATCGCGGAACACGACGCACCGGCCAAGGCGGACCACGTGCTGGACCGCATCGAAGCCGCGCTGAACGGCCTGGCGCGTTTTCCGCAGCGCGGCGCCCACGTGAAGGAGCTGCTCGCGATCGGCATGCGCGATTACCGCGAAACGTACTTCAAGCCGTACCGCATCATCTACCGCATCGCCGACCGGCAGGCGGCCGTCTACCTGATCGTCGACGGCCGGCGCGACATGCAGGCAGTGCTGCAGCAGCGCGTGCTGCGCAGCTGATTGCCCCCGCAGCAGCCGCGCCTACAGCTTCACGTATTCGTACGCCACCGGCTGCGCATTGATGCCGCGGTCCGGCGGGGCGATCCAGCCGGCCATCTTGCCGGGCTCGGTCACGCGCTGCATCAGGCTCTTGACGAAGCGGATGTCGTCTTCGTTGGGCAGCCATTCGTCCTTGCGCGCCTCGAACTCGGCCGCCGTGATCGGGTTGCCCTGCGGGTCGGTGTGCAGGCCGGCCCATGCGCCCACCTGGCGGCGAAAGCGCGTGGACGGCAGCTTGAACTCGAACGCCACGCCGGTACGCTTGACGCCCATGTTCCAGCGCGTCAGGCCCACGTTGCAGTCCTTGGCATATTCCAGCCGCGTGATCTCGTTGATGCCGTTGCGCACCGAGATGGTGTCGTCGCGCACGCCGCCCTTGCCGTCCGGCACCTGGATGGTCATGCTGGTGCCGGTTTCCACGTGGTCGGCGAAGCGCGACTCGTCGGGCCGGCCCTTGATGCCGTTGCTGAAGTAGTTGGCGGCGTTGGACGAGGCCTCCGAGCCGAACAGGTCCAGCGAAGTGGTGAACCAGAAGTTCATGAACTTCTGGATGGTCGGCAGGTCGATCGCGCCGGCGTTGCGCACCTGGCGCCAGTCGTCGGTATCGAGCTCCTTCATCACCTCCAGCGTGCGGCGGATCACGCGGCCGATGCCGGTCTCGCCCACGAACATGTGGTGCGCTTCCTCGGTCAGCATGAACTGGCAGGTGCGCGACAGCGGGTCGAACGCGCTTTCTGCCAGGCTCTTCAGCTGGTACTTGCCGTCGCGGTCGGTGAAGTAGGTGAACATGAAGAACGACAGCCAGTTGTCCATGGGCTCGTTGAAGGTGCCCAGGATGCGCGGCTTGTCCGGGTCGCCGCTGTGGCGCTCCAGCAGTTCCTCGGCCTCCTCGCGGCCGTCGCGGCCGAAATAGGCGTGCAGCAGGTAGACCATGGCCCACAGGTGGCGGCCCTCTTCCACGTTCACCTGGAACAGGTTGCGCAGGTCGTACAGCGACGGCGCGGTGTGGCCCAGCAGGCGCTGCTGCTCCACCGATGCCGGCTCGGTGTCGCCCTGCGTCACGATCAGGCGGCGGAAGATCGAGCGGAATTCGCCCGGCACTTCCTGCCACGCATCCTGCCCCATGAAGTCGCCGAAGCCGATCTTGCGACCTTCCTGCCGGTCGGCCAGGAAGATGCCCCAGCGGTAATCGGGCATGGGCGTGTAGCCGTACTGCGCCCAGCCCTGCGCGTCCACGCCGACGGCGGTGCGCAGGTACACGTCCTTGGCCTTGAAGTCGCTCGGGCCCATCTCGTCCCACCAGCGCAGGAAGGCGGGCTGCCAGTGTTCGAGTGCGCGCTGCAGCTGGCGGTTGTCGGCGAGGTCGACGTTGTTGGGGATCTTGGCTTGGAGGTCGATGGTGGTCATGGTGTTTCCCGGTGCCCGTTCGCCCTGAGCTTGTCGAAGGGCTTCGACAGGCTCAGCCCGAACGGTTGTTGCCTTAAACGCGCTTCCAATCAAATTTCGATTTCTTGCCGCTGCCGAACAGCTTCAGCGCGCCCTCTTCGCCGACCGCGTTGGGGCGGATGAAGATCCAGTTCTGCCAGGCCGAGAGGCGGCCGAAGACACGCGTCTCCATGGTCTCCCTGCCGGGGAAGCGCAGCGAGGCTTCCATGCCGGTCAGCGCGTCGGGCGACAGCGAGGCGCGCTCTTCCAGCATCAGCCGGATCTCGTCGTCCCAATCGATGTCGTCGGGCGTCAAGGTCACCAGGCCGAGCGCCAGCGCCTGGTCGGCGCGCAGCGCGCTGCCCACCAGCGTCTGCAGCTGCGTGAGCGTGCCGGCGTCTTCGTTGAAGCGGTTGGCCAGGCGCGTCAGGCCGTTGACCATCGGGTAGCGCCCGAAGTTGCTGGTCTCCAAACGCAGCGCCGGTGCAGCGTCCGGCGCATCGGGCAGGTCCAGCATGTAGATGCGGTCGCAGGCCAGCGCCAGTTCGTAGAAGGTGCCGGCAAAGCAGGAGCCCTGGTCCACCAGCGCGATCAGCGAACGGCTGGTGACGTCGAGCCGGGCCAGCGCGCGGCGCAGCATGCCGGTGGTCTCGCGCACCAGCCAGTGGTCCTGCAGCTTTTCCAAGGTGGCGTCGGCCTGGGCCAGCAGCACGGAATCGCCGCGCGTCTTCAGCACCCAGGTGCCGATTTCCAGCTCGTTGGTGCGCAGGTTGAGGATGGCGTCGTCCAGCTCGCGCGCCAGCTTCAGCGGCCACCAGTTGGCGCCGGCGGCCACGATGGTCTCGGGCGTGGATTCCACATGCGCCGTGGGTGCCTGCACCGTCAGCGTGGCGATGCGCGCGGCGCGGTCGATGGCCACGTCCACCGTGTCGTAGTGGTAGCCGGCTTCGTCGATCGTCAGCTGCAGCGGCGTCAGCGAAATGCCCTGCTCCGCGCCGCCGCGCGTGGACTGCTTGCGCAGTGCCTCTACTTCGGCCGCTACCAGCTGCGCAAACTGCTGCGGCTTGGCGTGGGCGTCGATCAGCTTCCACTCCTTTGCGCGGTCGGCGCGCACGCCTTCGCTGGTGGTGCAGAAGATGTCGGCCAGGTCGCGCCGCACCTTGCGCTTGTCGGTCACGCGGGTCAGGCCGCCGGTGCCGGGCAGCACACCCAGCAGCGGCACTTCCGGCAGGCTGACGGTCGACGACCGGTCGTCCACCATCACGATGCGGTCGCAGGCCAGCGCCAGCTCGTAGCCGCCGCCGGCGCAGGCACCGGTCACGGCCGCGATGGATTTCAGCCCGTCGTGGCGCGAGGAGTCCTCCAGGCCGTTGCGCGTTTCGTTGGTGAACTTGCAGAAGTTCACCTTCCACGCGTGGGTCGACAGGCCCAGCATGTAGATGTTGGCGCCCGAGCACCAGATGCGGTCCTTGCCGCTTTCGAACACCACCACCTTCACCTGCGGATGCTCGAAGCGGATGCGGTTCAGCGCATCGTGCAGCTCGATGTCCACGCCCAGGTCGTAGCTGTTCAGCTTCAACTTGTAGCCCGGCTTGATGCCGCCGTCCTCGTCGATGTCCAGCGCCAGGTGTGCGACGTCGCCCTCGACGGCCAGCTTCCAGTGGCGGTAGCGCGCCGGCTCGGTGGCGAAGCGCACCAGCTCGCGCTCCTCGCCGGCAATGGTCTGCTTGAACAGCAGCGGTTCGGTCATGGCGTTCATGAGAAGGCTTTCTCTTTGTCGGTGACTGCCGCCGCGGGCACGGCGCGCTCCAGGTCTTTCAGGGATTGCCTGACGCTGCGCGCCGCCGTGTCCACCACGGCGTCGGCGCGCGCATACAAAGCTTCGCGGCTGGCCAGGATGCGGCGGATGTCGTCCAGCGCCTCGTTGGTGGCGCCGCGCGTCACGTCGAACGGGCGCATGTCGCCCTGGGCCACCACGCGGGTCATGTGCTCTTCCGGGCTGGCCTTGAGCCACACGCAATAGAAGTGGCTTTGCAGCAGGTCGAAGGTTTCGCGCTCGCTCACGATGCTGCCGCCGGTGGTCATCACCACGCCGCCGGCATGCTCCTCGGCGATGCGCAGCAGCGCGCGTCGCTCGTAGCGCCGGTAGCCGGCTTGCCCATGCAGCAGCAGAATTTCGTTCATGCTGGTGCCGGCCTCGCGCTCGATCTCGCGGTCCAGCTCGACGAAGGGCACGCCGCGCTCGGCCGCCAGCTGCCCGCCCAGCGTGGTCTTGCCGGCCCCGCGCAGGCCGACCAGCGCGATGCGCTTTTCGCGGCCCTGCGCGTCCGACAAACCGAAGCTGCCAGCCAGCAGCGCGTGCGCCTGGTCCAGCTGGGTTTCGTCCAGGCGATTCAGGATGCCCAGCACGCGCGCCAGCGCCGGGCGCGGCGCATCCTGCAGCAGGTCGAGAATGGTGATGTTCAGCGCCCGGGCCGTGGCTTCCAGCGAATTGATGGAGACGTTGCCCTTGCCGCTTTCCACGTCGGCCAGGAAGCGTTCGGACAGGCCGGAGTCGGAGGCCAGCTGCTTCCTGGTCATGCCGCGGCGCGCGCGCCAGGCGCGCACCCGCGCGCCCAGTTCCGCGAGGGTGGCCCTGGCGTCGGTGTCGCTCATCGCCTGCATGGAAGCACCTTTTCCTCGTCATTTCTTCGCCGAAGCAATTTGCAGTATACTTCCTGAACATTGACTGTCAAGCAGTTTACTTCATAAGAGGCGACGCATGAAGCTGAAGATCCTGGTCGGCACCATGACCAGCACCGCGGACTACGTGGCCCAGGCCATTCAGATGGATTGCGCCGGTCTCGTCGACGAGATCGAGGTGGCGCTGATGGATGGGCTGGACATCAGCGTCTTCGACGAAGATGCACTTTATCTCATCTGCACCTCCACCTATGGCTCGGGCGACGTGCCGGACAACGCGCGCAACCTGTACGAGTCGATGGACACGCAGCCCAAGTACCTGGGCACCGTGCGCTACGGCGTGATCGCGCTGGGCGACCGCACCTACACCCAGACTTTCGCCTTCGGCGGCAGGAAGTTCGACGAGCGGCTGCAAGGCCTGGGCGCGCAGCGCATCGGCGAGCTGTTCATCCACGACGCCACCTCCGGCGAGATGCCCGAGGAACTGGCCGCCGCCTGGTGCCGCGAATGGCTGCCGCAGGCCATCGCCGCGATGAACAAGACGCCCGCCTGAACCTGGATCGAGCCTGCGTCCATGCACCTCAGCCACGCCGACCACAGCACCAGCCCGCCGCGCGTAGAGATTCCGCGCGACTACAACGCGGCGCACGATCTGCTGGCCCGCAACGCTTCGCGCTCCGGCAAGGTCGCCTTCGTCGATGCGGCGACCGGCGCGCGGCTGACCTACGGCGAACTGGCAGCGCAGGCGCACCGCCTGGCCAACGCCTTGCGCACGCAGGGCTTCACGCCCGAGACGCGCGTGCTGCTGGCGATGCTGGACACGCTGGAGTGGCCGGTGGTGTTCCTGGGCTGCATCCTGGCCGGCGTGGTGCCGGTGGCGGCGAACACGCTGCTGCCCACGAAAGACTTCGAGTACATGCTGCGCGATTCGCGCGCGCGGGCGCTGTTCGTCTCCAAGCCGCTGCTGCCGGTGTTCGAACCGCTGGTGGGCCGCATCTCCACCTTGAAGCAGATGTTCGTGGCCGGCGACGACGGCGCGCAGTCGGTGCAGGCGCTGGTCGCTTCCGGGGGTGAGGAGCACAGCGTCGCAAACACCTGCAGCGACGACGCCTGCTTCTGGCTGTACTCCAGCGGCTCTACCGGCGCGCCCAAGGGCACGGTGCACCTGCACAGCCACCTCATCCAGACGGCGGAGCTCTATGCGAGGCCAGTGCTGGGTATCCGCGAGGACGACACCGTGTTCTCCGCGGCCAAGCTGTTCTTCGCCTATGGCCTGGGCAACGGCCTGACCTTTCCCATGAGCGTGGGCGCCACCGCGGTGCTGCTGCCCGCGCGGCCGACGCCGGCCGAGGTGTTCGGCGTGCTCACGAAGCACAAGCCGACCATCTTCTACGGCGTGCCCACCCTGTACGCCGCACTGCTGGCCGATGCCAGCCGGCCCAAGCGCGCCGACCTGGCGCTGCGCGTGTGCACCAGCGCAGGCGAGGCGTTGCCGGCGGACATCGGCAGGCGCTGGACCGCCGACTACGGCTGCGACATCCTGGACGGCATCGGCTCCACCGAGATGCTGCACATCTTCCTGTCCAACCGTCCCGGCCAGGTGCGCTACGGCACCACCGGCCAGGCCGTGCCCGGCTACGAGCTGCGCATCGTGGGCGACGACGGCCGCGACTGCGCCGACGGCGAGATCGGCGAGCTGCAGATCAAGGGCCCGAGTGCGGCCATCATGTACTGGAACAACCGCGCCAAGACCAAAGCCACCTTCGCCGGCGACTGGACCAGGAGCGGCGACAAGTACACACGTAACGCCGACGGCTACTACACCTACGGCGGGCGCAGCGACGACATGCTGAAGGTGGGCGGCATCTACGTTTCGCCGTTCGAGGTGGAGGCCTGCCTCTCCACGCACCCGGCGGTGCTGGAAGCGGCCGTCATCGGCGTGGAGGACGCCGACGGCCTGGTCAAGCCCAAGGCCTACGTGGTGCTCAAGCAAGGCCAGCAGGCCGACGCCGCCGCCTTGCAGCTGCACGTGAAGAACCAGCTCGCGCCGTACAAATACCCGCGCTGGATCGACTTCGTCGCCGAGCTGCCCAAGACCGCCACCGGCAAGATCCAGCGCTTCAAATTGCGCGCCGCCGCGGCGGGTTGAGCGCTTCCGCTTCCTAGAGCAGGTCGCGCAGCAATCCCTGCGCCTCGAACAGCAGCGGCAGCGCCTGCGCCTTGAAGCCCTCGACGGTGGTGCGCTGCGCGTCGGTGCTCATGCTCAGGACGCCGACCGTCTCGCCCGTGCGGTTGCATGCCGGCACCGACAGGGACCGCATGTTGGCCTCGAATTCGCGCTCCACCAACGCATGGCCCTGCTGCGCCACTGCCGGCAGCAGCCCGAGGATCTCGTCCGCATCCAGCCGCGTGTACGGTGTGAGCGGGCGCATCGGCGCCGCCTGCAGCGCGGCACGCGCGGCCGACGTCGTCATGCTCGCGAGGAGCACCCGGCCGCCGGCGGTGCAGTAGAGCGGCACGCGCGAACCCGGCTTCAGCGTCGGCGACATGATGCGCGAGGTGCTGCTGCGCGCGATGTAGATCAGGTCCAGCCCGTCGAGCACGCCCATGGTGGCGGACTCCTGCGCGAGATACCCCAGGCGCTCGACCACCGGCTGCACCAGCTTGGGCAGGCGGGCCGACTGCATGTAGGCGTCGCCGATGCGCAGGGCGCGCGCAGTCAGCCAGTAGCGCTTGCCGTCGCTGTCCAAATAGCCAGCGTCCTTCAGAGTGAGCAGGAAACGCCGCGCCGAGGTGCGGCTCAGGTCGGCCGCGCGCGCCGCCTGGGTCACCGTCATGTGCGTGAGCGCGCCGTTGAAGCTTTCCAGCAGGCGCAGTCCCTTCTGCAGTCCGGCGATGCCGTCGGCCGGGCGCAGGCCGGCTGCGGAATCGGGGCTGGAAGACGTGTCGCCGGGCATTGGCGGAGTATGCCAGTGCGTCCTGCAACAAGACATCCCGCTCGGTAGATACCCGAATTTCGGCCATTTACCGGATCGAGTGCGCGATTACCGGCCACTTTTCCGCGCCGCGATCTTTGATGCGCACGGCTCTTTCGCTCCAATGCGTGCACGACGAAACGCATCCATTCCCGAGGAGAGAGACACCATGCAATCCAGCAGAACCCCCGCCGGCCTGGCGCTCCTGTGCGGCCTGGCAGCGCAGGCCGCCTGCGCGCAGGACGTGCAGACCGTGAGGATCGGGCACGTGGCGCCGATGTCCGGGCCGCAGGCCCACTACGGGCGCGACAACGAGAACGGCGTGCGCATGGCGCTGGACGACCTGAACGCCCAGAACCTGGTCATCGGCGGCAGGCGCGTGCGCTTCGAGATCGCCGCCGAGGACGACGCGGCCGATCCCAAGCAGGCGACCGCCGCCGCGCAGAAGCTGTGCGACAGCCGCGTCGCGGGCGTGGTAGGCCACCAGAACTCCGGCACCGCCATTCCCGCGTCGCGCGTCTACGCCGACTGCGGCATTCCCAACATCACCGGCTCGGCCACCAACCCGCTGCTGACCAAGCCGGGCTACAAGACCACGTTCCGCGTGATCGCCAACGACAACGCGCTGGGCGCCGGCATGGCGCAGTACGCGTCCACGCTCGGCGTGAAGCGCGTGGCCGTCATCGACGACCGCACCGCCTACGGACAGGGCGTGGCCGAGGTGTTCAAGCGCAGCGCCGCGGCGCTGCGGCTGCAGATCGTCGACGAGCAGTTCACCAGCGACAAGGCCACCGACTTCAGCGCCATCCTCACGGCCGTGAAGGCCAGGCAGCCGGACGCCATCTTCTTCGGCGGCTCCGACCCGCAGGCCGGACCCATGCTGCGCCAGATGGAGCAGCTGGGCATGGCGCAGGTGCGCTTCCTCGGGGCCGACGGCTTCTGCACGCCCGGGCTGGGCAAGCTGGCCGGCGGCGCGCGCACGCTGGCCAGCGTGGTCTGCGTCGAAGGCGGCGCCGCGCTCGCGCGGATGCCCGGCGGCGAGGCGTGGAAGAAACGCTACGATGCCAGGTATCCCGGCCAGTTCCAGGCGTACAGCCCGTACACCTACGACGCGGCCTTCGTGCTGGTGGACGCGATGAAGCGGGCCGACTCGGTGGACCCCAAGGTGTACGTGGACAGGATCGCGCAGACGCAGTTCAAGGGCGTGACCAGCGAGATCGCCTTCGAAGCCAACGGCGAGATGAAGAACCCCCGGCTCACGCTGTACACCTACCGCGGCGGCAACAAGACGGTGCTGGCGCCATGAGCGATGCGCGGCAACTGCGGCGCATCGGGCTGATCGGCGGCATCGGCTGGCCCTCCACGCGCGACTACTACGTGCAACTCAACCAGGCGGTGGCACGCCGCGCCGGCGGCCTGCGCGGCGCCGACCTGGTGCTGCGCTCGCTGGACTTCGACGCGGTGCTGCAGGCCGCCGACCGGCCCGGCGCGGTGGAGGACATCTTCGGCGCAGCGGCGCACGAGCTGCAGGCGGCGGGCGCGCGCGTGCTGGGCGTGTGCGCCAACACCGGCCACCTGTTCTGCGCCGGCCTGCGCGCGCAGCAATCCATGGAATTCATCGGCATGGACGACGCGCTGGGCGACGCGCTGGCCGCCGCGCAGGTGGAAGAAGCGTTCCTGCTGGGAACGCGGCGCCTGCTGCGCTCGCCGCTGTTCCCGCAGGCGCTGGCCGCGCGCGGCGTGCGCGCCAGGCTGCCCGGCGAAGCGCTGCAGGACCAGCTGGACCAGGCGATCTTCGCCGAACTGGAACACGGCGTGGTGGGGCCGCTGTCGCTCGCCGCCATGGAGGCGGTGGCGCGCGAGCTCGCCGCCGAAGGTGCTCGCCACGTGGTGCTGGCCTGCACCGAGCTGCCGCCGGCCGTTGCCGCGCGCCCGCTGCCCTTCACGCTGTGGGACACGCTGCAGCTGCACACCGACGCACTGGTGGAGGCGGCGTTCCGTGGCTGAAGCGATCGACCTGCGTTCGGCCGCCGCTACCCTGAACGGACGCACGCGCCTGTTCGGCATGCTGGGCCACCCGGTGGACGCGGTGCGCGCGCCGGCCATGTTCAATGCGCGGGCCGCGCGACTGGGCGCGGACGCGGCGATGGTCGCGCTCGACGTGCCGCCGGACCGCTTCGAGCGCACGGTGGGCGCCCTGCGCGACATCGGCAACCTGCACGGCTTCGTCGTCACCGCGCCCTTCAAGGTGCGTGCCATGGCGCTCGCGCACACCCTGGGCGCGCGTGCGAGCGCCTGCGGCAGCCTCAACCTGCTGGTGCGCTGCCCGAACGACCCGGGCCGATGGCACGGCGACGCGCTGGACGGGCTGGGCTTCGGCACCGCGCTGCGCGACAGCGGCTTCGGCTGCGCGGGCGCCCGCGTGCTGCTGGTCGGCGCGGGCGGCGTCGGCTCGGCCATCGCCACCGAGCTCGCCGCCCAGGGCGTGCTGGCCATCGACATCCACGACCACGACCCGCAACGCGCCGCCGCGCTGGTGCGCCGCATGCAGGCCACCGGCGTGCTGGCGAACCTGGCCGCGCCGCGGGTGGAACCGGTGCACGATCTCGCCATCAACGCCACCCCGATGGGTGGGCGCCGGACCGACGATCTGCCGATGGACCTTGCCGCGCTGCAATCCTGGACCACCGTTGCCGACGTGGTGATGGCGGCGCACGAAACACCGCTGGTCGCGGCGGCGCGCGCGGCCGGCTGCCGCGTGCAGGATGGCCAGGCCATGCTGGACGGCCAGTTCCCCCACCTCTACCGAATGCTCCTGGAGCCCCGCCATGTCTTCGACACCATCGACTCCTGAGCTGCCCGCAGTGGCCGGCCGCGCCGCCGCGCTGGGTCCGCAGTTCCGCCACGCCACCTTCCGCAAGCCGGACGGCGTGCGCCTGCACTACGTCGCGGGCGGCAGCGGCCCGGTGCTGCTGCTGGTGCACGGCTTTCCGCAGAACTGGTGGGAGTGGCACGCGGTGATGCCGCAGCTTGCGCGCCACTTCACCGTGGTAGCGCCCGACCTCAAGGGTGTGGGCTACTCCGACCGGCCGCTGGCGGGCTACAGCAAGCGCGAACTCGCGCAGGACCTGCATGCGCTGGTGGCGAGCCTCGGGCTGGGCGAAGCCTTCGTGGTCGGCCACGACATCGGCGGCATGGTGGCCTATGCCTACGGCGCCTTCTGCGGCGCGCGCGCCGTGGCGGTGCTCGACGTGCCGGTGCCGGGCCTGGGCGACTGGGATGCCATCGCGGCGGACCCGCGGCTGTGGCACTTCGCCCTGCACCGCAAGCGCGACCTGGCCGAGGCGCTGGTCGTGGGCGGCCGCGAGTACGCCTACATCAGCACCTTCATCAACGACCGCGCGCTGGTGCCGGCCGCGATCGGCGAGGACGACATGCAGGAGTACGTGCGCGCGTACAGCCATCCCGGCGCATTCCGCGCCGCCATGGAGATGTACCGCGCGTTCGACCAGGACGTGGCCGACAACCGCGCCGCGCGCGCCATCCCCGCGGCCGTGCCGGTGCTCGGGCTCGGCGGCGACGCGCGCTGGGGCCCCATCATCGTGCGGCACCTGCAGGCGGGCGCCGAGCGGGTGGAAGGCGGCTCCATCGCCGACTGCGGCCATTTCCTGGCCGAGGAACAGCCCGAGGCGCTGGTCCGCGCGCTGCTGGATTTCGCCGCGCGGCACGGCCTCGCGCCCTCGTTATTGGGGTAAAACATGTGGCGCCCGAAGGCGACTTCGGGTAAAAATGCTTTAAGCCTAAACAATCGAGATGCGGCGGCGCCGCATCCCACCCCGTACGACAACGAAGGAGTTTCCGCCCCATGACCACCCGCCGTCTCGTCCTCGCCCGCGGTGCCGCCGCCGTCGGCGCCGCCTCCACCGGCCTGCTGCTGCCGCAGATCGCGCGCGCGCAGTCCAACAAGGTGCGCGTGGGCTTCATGCTGCCCTACACCGGCACCTTCGCGCAGCTGGGCGTGGCCATCGAGAACGGCGTGCGCATGGCGATCAGCGAGCGCGGCGGCAAGCTGGGCGGCCGCGAGATCGAATGGTTCAAGGTGGACGACGAGTCCGAGCCGTCCAAGGGCGTGGAAAACGCCAACCGCCTGGTGCAGCGCGACAAGGTCGACGTGCTGATCGGCACCGTGCATTCCGGCGTGCAGATGGGCATCCAGCGCGTGGCGCGCGAGTCCGGCGTGCTCAGCCTGATCCCCAACGCCGGCGTGCACGCCGCCACCCGCGCGCTGTGCGCACCCAACGTGTTCCGCACCTCGTTCAGCAACTCGCAGCCCACCCGCGCGCTGGGCAAGCCGATGATGGACAAGGGCCTGAAGAAGACCGTGTGGATCACCTGGAAGTACGCGGCCGGCGACGAGGCCTTCGAAGGCTTCAAGGAAAGCTACACCGCGGCCGGCGGCACCATCGTGAAGGAACTGGGCCTGCCCTTCCCCAACGTGGAATTCCAGGCGCTGCTGACCGAAATCGCCTCGCTGCGCCCGGACGCCGTGGCCTGCTTCTTCGCCGGCGGCGGCGCCGCCAAGTTCATCCGCGACTACGCGGCCGCGGGCCTGAAGGACAAGATCCCGCTGTGGGGCTCCGGCTTCCTCACCGAAGGCGTGCTGGACGCGGCCGGCTCGGCCGCCGACGGCATCATGACCACCATGCACTACAGCGACTCGCTGGACACGCCGCGCAACAAGCAGTTCCGCAACGCCTTCGCCACGCAGTTCAAGATGCAGCCCGACGTGTACGCCGTGCAGGGCTACGACACCGGGCTGCTGCTGTCGCAGGGCATGGGCGCCGTCAAGGGCGACATGGGCAACAAGCAGGCGCTGTACAAGGCGCTGGAAACGCAGGTCATCGACAGCCCGCGCGGCAAGTGGACCATGAGCCCGTCGCATAACCCGGTGCAGGACATCTACCTGCGCCGCGTGGAGAACAAGGAAAACAAGGTGATCGGCATCGCCGCCAAGGCGCTGGCCGACTCCGGCGCCGGCTGCAAGATGGCCTGACCTTTCCCCACGCCACAATGGGAGGTGAGAGCCTCCCATTTTTTTGTTCGCTGCCCGCCGCACCATGACGCTGTCCACCTACCTGCTGTACCTCGCCGCCGTCGTCCTGCTGATCGTGACGCCCGGCCCCACCACGCTGATGACCGTGACCAACGCGGTCAACCACGGCCCGGCGCGCGCGCTGGCCTCCGTCGGCGGCGCGCTGGTGGCCAGCCTGGGCATCATGGCCCTGTCGGCGCTGGGCCTGGGCGCGGTGCTGGCGGCCTCGCAGGCGGCCTTCACGGTGCTGAAGATCGCCGGGGCCATCTACCTGGTCTGGCTGGGCATCCGCACCTTCCGCAGCAGCACGCTGTTCCAGGTGGATGCGCAGGCCGCCGCGGCCGGCAGCCGCTCGCTGTTCGCGCAAGGCCTGCTGGTGGGCGCCAGCAACCCCAAGGCGCTGCTGTTCTTCGGCGCGCTGTTCCCGCAGTTCATCAACCCGGCCGCGCCGGTGCTGCCGCAGTTCGTGCTGCTGGCGCTGACCTTCGTGGCCGGCGACGCGCTGCTGCTGACGGTGTGGGCCTTCGGCATCGGCCGCTTCGCGCCCTGGCTGCGGCAGACGCGCACGGTGCGCTGGATCAACCGCGTGTGCGGCGGCCTGTTCGCGCTGATGGGCGGCGCGCTGCTGCTGTCCTCGCGCCGCGCGGCCTGAGCGCGGGCATCGTCCGATGGATCTCGCCAACATCCTGATCCAGCTGCTCAACAGCGTGCAGTACGGGCTGCTGCTGTTCATGCTGGCGGCCGGCCTGACGCTGATCTTCGGCATCATGGGCGTGGTGAACCTGGCGCACGGCAGCTTCTACATGCTGGGCGCCTACCT
>JAZKIV010000011.1:0-424596 GCA_040384685.1 Pseudomonadota bacterium
TGGCCACCCTGATGGTGGCGCGGCTGCGCGAGGTGTTCGGCGTCGACCTGCCGCTACGCACCCTGTTCGAGGCGCGCACCCTCGAGGCGCTGGCCCAGCTCATCGCCAACGTGCAGTGGACACGCGGCGAGCCGCCGCCCCAGGCCCAGGATGCCAGCGACGCGGAGATGGGTGTCATATGAGCTCGAGTTCGTTCACCAAGGAAGGATCCATGCACCACGCCGACCCGGCCATCCCGCCGCTGGCAAGCCACGCCGCCGCCCGCGCCTACCGCGGCAGCCCGCCCGCCGGGCGGCTGATCGACAGGACGACGCTGCCGCAGGTGCTGGCTGGCGCGCAGGGCCACGCAGGCGCCCCGGGGCTCACCTGGTACGAAGCCGAGCGGCGCGTGCTGCATTTCAGCTGGGGCGAACTGCTGGCGCAGGTCCGCGGCCTGGCGCGCTGGTTCGCGCGCGAGCAGGGCGTCGCGCGGGGCGACCGCGTGATCGTGCTGTCGGCCAATTCGCCCGAAGCCTTCTGCACGCACCTGGCGCTGATGTCGCTGGGCGCGGTGACCGTGCCGGTCAGCAACACGGAGTCGGCGCGCGTGCTGCAGCTGATCGCCGACAAGACCGAGCCGAAGCTGGCCGTCACCGGCCGCGAGGTGGCGCCCGAGTTGCGCGAGGCCTTGCGCGGCACGGTCGCCCTGCCTGCGCTGCCGCTCGCCGTGGATGCGGATGACAGCGACGCCGACGCGGGCTTCGCCTGGCCCGCGCAGGAGGTGCAGCCGGACGACCCGGCCGTGATCCTGTTCACCTCCGGCACCACCTCGGCGCCCAAGGGCGTGTGCCTGAGCCACTACAACCTGCTGGTCAACGCCGAGGGCCTGTCGCGCATCCACGACCTGGCCAACCGCCGCGTGCACATGTGCGTGCTGCCGCTGTTCCACGCCAACGCCTTCGGCTTTTCCATGATCGGCTCGCTCTACGCCGGCAGCCACGTGGTGCTGAGCGCGGGCGTGGCCGGCCCGGCGCTGTGGGACATCCTGCGTGCCGAGAAGGTGAACGTGATCTCGCTGGTGCCGGAGATCATCCGCGTGTTGACCCGCATTGCGGTGCCGCGCGACACGCTGCCCGACCTGAAGTACTGCACCTCGGCCGCCGCGCCGCTGCCCAAGACCGTGTCGGCCGAATTCCGCGAGAAGACCGGCATCGACATCCACCAGGGCTACGGCCTGAGCGAGTGCGTGAACTTCGCCGCCACCATGCCCTGGAACGTGTCCGATGCCGACCTGGAACGCGCCATGACGCAGTTCCGCGTGCCCAGCATCGGCCTGGCGCTGTACGGCTGCGACATGGATGTGAAGCGCGCTGACGGTTCTTCCGCCGATCCGGAGGAGGAGGGCGAGGTGGTGGTGACCGGCCACACGCTGATGCGCGGCTACTGGGACGCGGAAGACGCGACCGAGGCGGCGCTGGGCGACGGTTGCCTGCGCACCGGCGACCTCGGCTTCTACGCCGTGGTCGGCGGCGAACGCTTCTTCTTCATCACCGGGCGCAAGAAGGAAATCGTCATCCGCTACGGCGAGAACCTGTCGCCGCTGGCCATCGAGGCCGAGCTGGAGGCGCTGCGCGCGATCGGCCGCTTCGCCGTCGCCGGCTTCGCCAACGAGGCGGCGGGCGAGGAGATCGGCCTGTACGTGGTGGCGCAGCGCACACCCGAGACCGAGCGGCGGGTGCTGGACGCGGTGCGTGCCTGCACCGTGCGCTACCGCCCGCGCGTGGTGCTGTTCGGAACCGACCCGGTTCCGGCCACGCCCACCGGCAAGGTCAAGCGCGCCCTGCTGGCGCAGAAATTCCAGGCTTACGCGAAGCGCAGCTTCGGCAGCGACCCGATCGCGGGGAACGCCACGGCCTGAGCCTCATCAGACAAACACACCACCAACCGATTTCACGGGAGCCACCACACCATGCAAGCGACGATCGACCGACCCAGTTTCACCCCCTATCCGCTGGCCCACGGCCTGCTTGCCGACCTGCGCGACGACGGCTACCCGACCCAGCTGTGGGGCCTGTCGGAGCAGCCGCTGACGCTGCCGGCCGGCGCCACCCACTTCGGCTACGTCTACGACGGCAGCCTGACCGTCGAGCACGCCGCCGGCGAGTTCAAGCTGCGCGCCGGCATGTACTTCTGCGCGCCCGGCGAGACCACGGTGCGCGGCAACGGCCGCGGCATCGCGGCGTCGCGCCTGGGCTATGACGGGTTCTTCCAGGTCGGCGGACCGGTGGAGGAGCGTGGCCGCCTGAAGTACATCGATGGTTGCACCGATTCGCTCTTGATCCCGCCGGTGACCATGGGCGACGCCTGCTTCAACCTGCTGTACTTCCCGCCCGGGGTGGACCAGACCCAGCACACGCACCCCTCGATGCGGGTGGGCATGGTGATCCGCGGTCGCGGCGAATGCATCACGCCCAAGGGCAACATCCCGCTGATTCCGGGGCGCGTGTTCATCATCCACGCCGAGGGCCCGCACGGTTTCCGCACCACGGACTCGGAGATGGCGGTGGTGGCCTACCACCCGGACAGCGACTTCGGCCCGACGCACGAGACCCACCCGATGATCAACCGCACCATCGTCGACGGCGTGTCGGCCCGCGAGATCGCCGAAATCCGCACCAAGTGACCGGCGGCTGACGCGGCGCCGGTGTGCCCGGCGCCCGTCGATCAGAGGTGGCTCTGCAGCGTGCGCTGGACCAGCCGCAGCACCTCGGCGCGGTGCGTGTGGAGGAAGAAGTGGCCGCCCTCGAACCAGGAGACCTGGCAGCTGCCGGTGGTCTCCTTGGCCCAGCCGTCCACCTGCGGGCCGACCACGCGGTCGTCCTCGGTGCCGGCCAGCACCGTGACGGGCATGGCCAGCGGCGGCTGCGGCTTGTAGCGGTACTCCTCCACCATGCCGAAGTCGGCGCGCAGCATGGGCAGCACCAGGGTCATCAGTTCCTGGTGCTCCAGCAGCTCGGGCGGCGTGCCGTCGTACTCGCGCAGCATGGCGATGAACTCGTCCTCCGGCAGCTTGTGCTTGTCCTCGGGCGGGTCGCGGTGCTGCGGCGCCGCCGCGCCCGAGACGAACAGGTGCAGCGGCTGGCGGATGCCGGCGGCGCGGCAGTGGCGCGCCAGCTCGAACGCCATCAGGCCGCCCAGGCTGTGGCCGAAGAAGGCGAAGGGCAGGTCGCCGTAGCGGTCGACCACGGCGCCCAGCTCCTCGATCAGCGCCGGCATCGAGGTGAACGGCGGCTCGCGGAAGCGCGCGCCGCGGCCCGGCAGCTGGACCGCGCAGACCTCGACGAAGGGATCGAGCGCTTCCTGCCAGGCGGCGAATGCGTGCGCGCTGCCTCCCGCGTAGGACAGGCAGAACAGGCGCATGCGGCGTGGAACGGCGCTCGGCTTGCGGGCGAGCCAAGGAGTGGGTTGCATGCGAGTGGAAAAGTGAAAGAAAAGAAGACGCGAACAGCGGCGCAGCCATCATAACGGGGCGGCGCGCGGTGGACGCCGCCGCCGCGTGCATGGCATCATCCCTGCTTTCGCCGCATTCTCATCAGTGACTGATATATAAGCGCGGCTACCCGCGCCGTCGTAATGATGGATGAATGCATGGGTGCGGGAAATTACCGTTGTGCTGGAGACTCCGCTCGGAAAGAGTGCAGCTCTTTCCGGGTACCAGGCAGGGCCGGCCGATATCGCGGCCGGCTGATATAGATGGCGAGGCTTGCGATGAACGACAACACCAGGACCTTTGTCGTTGCGGCGACAAACGCGAGGCTGCGCGGACGCGTCGCCTTAACGTGCCGGCCTTGCTATCGAAACAGCAGCCCGCGCTGAGCGCACCGCACTCTTTTCCCATATCCGATTCCCGGGTTCTTACCAGGCCCGCGCGCATCCCGCCCGAGGCCATCCGTGAAGAATCCACCCGCCGCGCCCCCGCTGACCCTGGTCGAGGTCCTGCGGCGGCGCGCCCTGCACGAGGGCGACGCGGCCGCCTTCACTTTCCTCGAACACGGCGAGCGCGTAGGCGCACGCCTGAGCTTCGCGCAGCTGGATCGCCGTGCGCGCGGCATCGCGGCGCACCTGCAGCGGTCCTGCGCGCCGGGCGACCGCGTGCTGCTGGCGTACCCGCCGGGGCTCGATTACATCGCGGCGTTCTTCGGCTGCCTGTACGCGGGGCTGATCGCCGTGCCCGCGCTGCCGCCGGCGAACGCGAAGACGCTGCCGCGCCTGCTGGGCATGGTGGAGGATGCCAGGCCGCGCTTGGCCCTGTCGTCGGCCGACACGGTGCAGCGCATGCGGGACCTTTCGGGCGCGCAGGACTCGCGCTGGCCGAAGGACCTGCGCTGGTTCGACCTGGATTCGGCTGAAGACCTGTCGGACGCCTGGGTGCCGCCGCCGGTAGCGGCCGGGGACATCGCATTCCTGCAATACACCTCGGGCTCGACCGGCGCGCCCAAGGGCGTGATGGTCACGCACGCCAACCTGCTGGCGAACGCGCAGGCGATCGGGCAGACCTACGGCGTCGGCGCGGGCGACGTGTTCCTGTCGTGGCTGCCGCCGCACCACGACTTCGGGCTGATCGGCAGCATCGCCACGCCGGTGGTGCTGGGTGGCCATTGCGTGCAGTTCGCGCCGGCGGCCTTCCTGATGCGTCCGCACCGCTGGCTGAAGGCGATTTCCGACTGGCGCGCCAAGATCACCGGCGGGCCGAACTTCGCTTATGCGCTGTGCGTGGAGAAGGTGACCGAGGCGCAGAAGCAGGGACTGGATCTCAGCTGCCTGCAGGTGGCGGTGAACGGCGCCGAGCGGGTGCGCAGCGCGACCTTGCGGGAGTTCGCGGACGCGTTTGCCGGCTGCGGACTGAAGCCGAACGTTGTCACGCCGTCGTACGGGCTGGCGGAATCGACCTTGCTGGTGAGCGCGAGCCGGCAGCAGGCGGATGCGATCGCCTTCACGCGGATGGTCGAGCGGGACGGCCTGGCCGCGATCGAACTGGTGGGTGCGGGCGAAGCGGCCGCGGGCAGCGAGGTGGTGATCGTGGACGCGCAGGCCGGCACGGCGCAGCCGGTGGGTGCGGTCGGCGAGATCTGGGTGCGCGGGCCGTCCGTGGCGGCGGGCTACTGGGGGCGGGAAGAGGAGACGGAACAGGTGTTCGGTGCGCGGCTCGCGGGCAGCGGGCATCGCTACCTGCGCACCGGCGATCTCGGTTTCCTCGATGAAGCCGGGCACCTGTACGTGACCGGCCGGTTGAAGGAGATGATGATCTTCAACGGCGAGAACGTGTACCCGCAGGACATCGAGGCGACGGTGGAGGCGCAGGACGCGGCCTTCCGCGCGAATGGGTGCGCGGCGTTCTCGGTGGAGGAAGACTCCGGCAAGGCGCGCCTGGTCCTGGTGCAGGAGCTGGAAACGCGCGGCAAGCCGGACACGGAATCCCTGATCGGCAAGCTGCGGCTGGCCCTGTACGAGCAGCACGGCGTGACCGACCTGGCGGCGGTGCTGCTGGTGAAGGCGGGACAGCTCCCGAGGACATCCAGCGGCAAGATCCAGCGGGTGCAGTGCGGGCGCATGTTCCGGGAAGGGGCGTTCGAGCCGGTGTGGGAGTGGCGCGAGGGTGGCGAGGCGCAGGCTGCTGAAGCGGCATCGAGCTACGTCGCCCCGGCGACCGCGACCGAGGCCGCGCTGGCCTGGATCTGGCAGGAACTGCTGGGCGTCCCGAGTGTTTCCGTCGAAGCGGAATTCTTCGCGCTGGGTGGCCATTCGCTGCTGGCGGGGCAGGTTGCGGCGCAGGTGCGTGACAGCTTCGGGGTGGAACTGACGCTGCAGGCCTTGTTCGAGGCGCCGACTGTGCGCGCGCTGGCTGCAAAGATCGATGAATTGGTGCGAGACGGTGCTGCGCAGCCCTCACCCCAGCCCTCTCCCAGTGGGAGAGGGGGCAGGGAAGGGGGAGAGGAGGAAGATGCACCGCTGTCGTTCGCGCAGCAGCGGCTGTGGTTCCTGGACCAGTACGAACCCGGCGACGCGGCGTACAACATCCCCATCGCGGTGCGGCTGCGCGGGCGGCTGGACCGCGATGCGCTGCGGGATGCGCTGAACGGCGTGGTCGCGCGGCACGATGCGCTGCGCACGCGCTTCGGCAAGGACGACGGCGGCGAGCCGCGGCAGATCGTCGATGCGCGGCTGCACCTCGACCTGCCATTGCAGGACATCGGCCAGGCCGATGCGGCCGACGCCATGCAGGCCGAGGCGCGCGCGCCGTTCGACCTGGGACGCGGCCCCCTGATCCGCGCGCTGCTGCTGCGCCGAAGCGCCGACGAGCATGTGCTGCTGCTGACGCTGCACCACATCGTGTCGGACGGCTGGTCCATGGGCGTGCTGGTGCGCGAGCTCGGCGCGCTGTACGCGGCACGTGTGCAGGGGCGCGACGCGGCATTGCCGCCGCTGCCCATCCAGTACGCCGACCATGCACGCTGGCAGCGCGAGCGGCTGCAGGGCGAGGAGCTGCAGAAGCATGTGTCGTACTGGACGCGGCAGCTGGCGGGCGCGCCCAGCGTGCTGACCCTGCCGACCAACCATCCGCGTCCGGCGGTGCAGCGCCACCACGGCGCGCGCCACGATTTCGTCATCGGTGCCGACCTCACGCGCCGACTCAAGGCGTGTGCCCAGAGCCGGCAGGCCACGCTGTTCATGGGCCTGTCGGTCGTGTTCGCCGCGCTGCTGGCACGCTACGCCGGCCAGCAGGAGGTGAACCTGGGCACGGCGGTGGCCAACCGCGGGCGCAGCCAGACCGAAGGGCTGATCGGCTTTTTCGTCAACACGCTGGTGCTGCGCATCGGCGTGGACGCGGGCGACAGCTTCGAGACCTTGCTGGGCCGCGTGAAGCACACGGCGCTGGAGGCTTTCGCGCACCAGGAGCTGCCGTTCGAGAAGCTGGTCGAGGTGCTGAATCCGCAGCGGCACGGCGGCCACGCGCCCTTGGTGCAGGCGCTGCTGGTGCTGCAGAACGCCCCGCTGGGCAAGGCTCAGCTGCCGGGATTGACGCTGGAAGAGCTTCCGATCCACAACGGCACCTCGAAGTTCGACCTGGTGCTGACGGTGACCGAGGAGCAGGGCGCGCTCAGCGGCAAGCTGGAGTACGACAGCGATTTGTTCGAGGCCGGGAGCATCGCGCAGCTGGTTCGGCATTTCGTGCGGCTGCTGGAGCAGGCAGTGGTGCAGCCCGAAGCGCGGGTGATGCGGTTGCCGCTGCTGGATGCGGAAGAACAGCAGCGCGTGCTCGTCGACTGGAATGCGCCGCGGGCGAGCTACCCGCGGGACGCGACGATCGCGCAGCTGTTCGAGCGGCGCGTGCGGGAAGGTGTGGATGCGGTTGCCGTCAGCTTCGAGGGCGAGCACCTCAGTTACGCGGAACTGAACGCGCGGGCCAACCGGCTGGCGCATTGCCTGCGTGCGCAGGGCGTCGGGCCGGACGTGCTGGTGGGCGTGCGCATGGAGCGCGGCCTGGAGCTGATCGTTGCGCTGCTCGCGATTCTCAAAGCCGGCGGCGCGTACCTGCCGATCGATCCGAGCTATCCGGAGGAGCGCGTCGCCGGGATGCTGGCGGACGCGAAGCCGCGGCTGGTGTTGACCGAGGCGTGGTTGCCGCAGTTGCAGGCGCAGCCGGAGACCAATCCCGCACCGCTCGGCACGGCGAGCAACCTCGCGTACGTCATCTACACCTCCGGCTCCACGGGGGTTCCGAAAGGCGCGCAGCTGACGCACGCCAACGTCACGCGGCTGCTGGCGTCGACGCAGGACCTGTTCCGCTTCGACAGCTCGGACGTCTGGACCTTGTTCCACTCTTACGCCTTCGACTTCTCCGTGTGGGAAATCTGGGGCGCACTGCTGCACGGCGGCAGGCTGGTGGTGGTGCCGCACCTGGTGACGCGCAGCCCGGAGCAGTTCCTGGAGTTGCTGGCGCAGGAGAAGGTGACGGTGCTGAACCAGACGCCGTCGGCGTTCCAGCAGCTCATCCAAGCCGATCAGAGCGCAAACGTGCAGTTCGCCCTCAAGCACGTCATCTTCGGCGGCGAAGCACTGAACCGCGCGGCGCTGGCGCCCTGGTTCGCCAGGCACGGCTACGACAAGCCGCGCCTGGTCAACATGTACGGCATCACGGAAACCACGGTGCACGTGACCTGGCATGTGCTGGCCCGGGACAACGACGGCGCTCCTGGCGCCATCGGCCGGCCGCTGGCCGACCTGGCCTGCTATGTCCTCGACGGCTTCCTGAACCCGGTACCCGTCGGCGTGGCCGGCGAGCTGTACGTCACCGGCGCCGGTGTCGCGCGCGGCTACCTGAACCGGGCCGCACTGACCGCCGAGCGCTTCGTCCCCGACCCGTTCGCCACCGAACCCGGTGTGCGCATGTACAGGTCGGGCGACCTGGCGCGCTACCTGCCCGAGGGCACGCTCGACTACCTGGGCCGTGCCGACCACCAGGTGAAGATCCGCGGCTTCCGCATCGAGCTGGGCGAGATCGAAGCGGCGTTGATGGCGCAACCCGGCGTGCGAGAAGCACTCGTGCTCGCACGCGAAGACGCCCCCGGCGACAAGCGCCTCGTCGCCTACATCGTCGCCGACAACACATCCCTCGACGCGGCCTCATTGCGCAAGCCGCTGCTCGCGCGGCTGCCCGACTACATGGTGCCCGCGCATTACGTGCTGCTGGACGCCTTCCCGCTCACCTCCAACGGCAAGATCGACCGCAAGGCACTGCCTTTGCCGGCGGGCGGCGCATCCACCGGCACTGCTTACGAAGCGCCGGTCGGCGACATCGAAGAGAAGATCGCCGCCGCCTGGTCCCAGCTCCTGAGCGTCGAGCGCGTCGGCCGCCACGACAACTTCTTTGCGCTCGGCGGGCATTCGTTGCTGGCGGTCAACCTGATCGAGCAGCTGCGCCGCCAGGGCGTTGCCGCTGACGTGCGCAGCGTGTTCGCCTCCGCCACGCTGGCGGAACTGGCCGCGAGCGTGGGCGCACCGGATGCCGCGGACGTGCCGCCCAACCGCATCCGCCCCGGCAGCAAGACCCTCACGCCGGACATGCTGCCGCTGGTACAACTCACGCCGGCCGAGATCCGGACGGTGGTGGCCGCCGTCCCGGGTGGCGCGGCCAACATCCAGGACATCTATCCGCTGGCGCCGCTGCAGGAAGGCTTGCTGTTCCTGCACCGCATGCAGCAGCAGGGCGACGCCTACCTGCAGCGTGCCATGCTGGCCTTCGACACGCGCGAGGCGCTGGACCGCTTCACCGCGGCGCTGCAGCAGGCCATCGACCGCGAGGACATCCTGCGCACCGCCTTCCTGTGGGAGGGCCTGCGCCAGCCGGTGCAGGTGGTGTGGCGGCAGGCACGCATGCAAGTCGACGTGCTGGCCTTGTCGCCCGCGCAAGGCGACGTGCTGTCGCAGCTGCGCGCGCGCCACGACCCGCGCCGCGACCGGCTCGACCTGGGGCAAGCGCCGCTCTTGCGCTGCACCGCCGCGCAGGACGCGCCGAACGGCCGTTGGCTGCTGCAGCTGCTGTTCCACCACCTGATCCACGACGCCGCCTCGATGCGGCTGCTGGTGTCGCAGGTGCAGGCCATCCTGGCGGGCCAGGGCGGCCGGTTGGCCGCGCCCGTGCCGTTTCGCAACTACGTGGCCAGCGCGCGTCGCATGCCGCAGGCCGGGCACGAAGCGTTCTTCCGCGCGCAGCTCGGCGACTTGGAAGAGCCGACCGCGCCGTTCGGCCTGGCAGCGACGCGGGACGAGGGCATGGACATCGTCCAGGCACGCACGATGCTGGACGCGGACCTGGCGCGCCGCCTGCGCGCGCAGGCACGCCTCGCCGGCGTGAGCGCCGCGAGCCTGATGCACCTGGCCTGGGCGCAGGTGCTGGCGCGCGGCTGCGGCCGCACGGCCGACGTGGTGTTCGGCACCGTGCTGTTCGGCCGCATGCAGGGCGGTGCGGGAGCCGCGCAGGCGCTGGGTCCGTTCATCAACACGCTGCCGATCCGCATCCGCCTGGGCAGGCTGGGTGTGCGCGACAGCCTGCTGCGCGCGCACCAGGCCTTGTCCGAGCTGCTGGTGCACGAGCACGCGCCGCTGGCGCTGGCGCAGCGCTGCAGCGCGCTGCCGGCGCAGGTGCCGCTGTTCACCGCGCTGCTGAACTACCGGCACGACCTGCCGCAGGACGGCGTGGCCGCCGCCGAGAACGGCTTGCAGGCGCGTGTGCTGGAGACCGAGGAGCGGACAAACTACCCGCTGGCCATGATGGTCGACGACCTGGGCGAAGGCTTCGGCCTGGTCGCGCAGGTAGCGGCCGGGACGGTGGCACCCGAGCGCATCTGCGGTTACATGCTGGCTGCGCTGCGCGGCATCGTGGATTTGCTGGAGGCGCAGCCCGATGCGCCGGTCGGCCGGGTGGACGTGCTGCCTTCGAGCGAGCACGAGCAGCTGATCGTGGAATGGAACGCGACGCGCATGCCGTATGCGCGCGACGTGTCCATGGTGCGGCTTGTGGAGCAGCAGGTCGAGCGAACGCCGGATGCGGTTGCCGTGGCGTGCGAGGACGTGTCGCTGAGCTACGCGCAGTTGAATGCGCGGGCCAACCGGCTGGCGCATTGGCTGTGCGCGCAGGGCGTCGGGCCCGAAGTGCTGGTCGGTGTGCGCATGGAGCGCGGGCTGGACGTCGTGGTGACGCTGCTGGGCATCCTGAAAGCCGGCGGCGCCTACCTGCCGCTGGACCCGAACTACCCGGCCGAGCGTATCCAGGTGATCGTCGACGAGGCGAAGCCCAGGCTGGTGATCACCGAGCTGGGCGCGGAGCTTGCGAGCCGGCCGGTGCACAACCCGGAGAGCCGCGTTCTGCCGGGGAACCTGGCCTATGTGATCTACACCTCCGGCTCGACCGGAAGGCCGAAAGGTGTCGGCATCCGCCATGGTGCGGTGAGTGCGTTCCTGGCCTGGGTGCACGATGTGTTCGATGCGGCGTCACTGCGGCATGTGCTGGCCGGCACCTCGCTGAACTTCGACCTGTCGGTGTTCGAGCTGTTCGCACCGCTGACCTGCGGCGGCACGGTATGGATGGTGCCGAACGTGCTGGCGCTGATGCAAGGTTCGAAGGCAGCGTCGGCGCCGCTGACCCTGATCAACACGGTGCCTTCGGCGGCTGGGCAGCTGGAGCGCAGCGGGGCGATCCCCGCCAGCGTGAAGGTGCTGAACGTGGCCGGCGAAGCGCTGCCCGCGCAATTGGTGCGGCAGGTGTACGCCACGACGCAGGTCGAGCGCATGTACAACCTGTACGGTCCGTCGGAGGACACGACGTACTCGACCTGGGCGTTGATGCCCAGGGACATCGAGGGCGCGGTGCCGATCGGGCGTCCGATCGCGAATTCGCAGACCTACCTGCTCGACGAGGCGCTGAACCCCGTTCCTGCCGGTGTGCCCGGCGAGCTGTACATGGCCGGCGACGGCCTGGCGCGCGGCTACCTGCACCGACCTGACCTGACGGCTGAACGCTTCCTGCCGGACCCATTCGGCCCGCTGGGCTCGCGCATGTACCGCACGGGCGACCTGGCGCGGCACCTGGCGGACGGCAGCATCGAATACCTGGGCCGCGTCGACCACCAGGTGAAGATCCGCGGCTTCCGCATCGAGCTGGGCGAGATCGAGGCGGCGATGACCGCGCAGGCCGGCGTGCGCGATGCGCTTGTCCTGGCACGCGAAGACAGCCCAGGTGACAAGCGCCTGGCCGCCTACCTCGTCGCCAAGCCGGGCCACACGCTCTCGGTGACCGAATTGCGCGCGGCGATAGCCAAGCGCCTTCCAGACTACATGGTGCCGGCGCACTTCGTCGTGCTGGATGCCTTCCCGATGTCGCCCAACGGCAAGATCGACCGCAAGGCACTGCCCGCGCCGGAAGGCGGCACGGACGCCGCTGCCTACATCGCGCCGCGCACGCCGACCGAGCACTTGCTGGCGGCGATCTGGTCGCAGGCCTTGAATGTGGCGCGCGTCGGCGCGCAGGACCGGTTCTTCGAGCTGGGCGGCCATTCGCTGATCGCCACCCAGCTGGTGTCGCAAGTGCGCGAACGCATGGGCATCGAGCTGCCGCTGCGCACAGTGTTCGAGGCGCCCGTACTGGCCGACCTGGCCGCGCGCATCGACGACTTGAAAGCGGAACAAGCGCATGCGGCGGCTTTGCCGCTGGCGCGCATTCCGCGTGGCGGCCCGCTGAAGCTGTCGTTCGCCCAGCACCGCCTCTGGTTCCTCGACCAGTTCGAGCCGGGCAGCGCGCTGTACAACATCCCCGTCGTGCTGCGCGTGGCGGGAATGCTGGACGCGGGCGCACTGGAACGCGCGCTCAACCAGGTGGTACGCCGCCACGAGGTATTGCGCACCGCGTTCGCCGCGCGCCAGGGCGAGCCGGAACAGGTGGTCGCCGATGCGGTGGAGATCCGCATCGCGCTGGAAGACCTGGGTGCGCTGCCGGATGACGCGCGCGAGCGCGAGGCGCAGGCCAAGGCGAGCGCCGAAGCCGCCGCCACCTTCGACCTTGCGCGCGGCCCGCTGCTGCGTGCACGCCTGCTGAAGCTGTCCGCTGACGACCACCTGCTGGTGCTGACCCTGCACCACATCGTGGCCGATGGCTGGTCGCTGGGCGTGCTGCTGCGCGAGATGTCGCAGCTGTACGCGGCGCAGCTGGAGGACCGTCCTGCCACCTTGCCCGAACTGCCGATCCAGTACGCCGACTATGCGCACTGGCAGCGCCAATGGCTGCAGGCAGGGGAACAGGCCCGCCAGGTCGCGTACTGGAAAGACACGCTGCAAGGCCTGCCGGCGCGGCTGGAATTGCCGACAGACCGGCCGCGCCCGGCGGTGCAAAGCCACCGCGGCGCGACGCTCACCACGCGGTTGCCCGCGAGCACCACGTCTGCCCTGCACAAGCTGGCCCAACGCACCAACACCACGCTGTTCATGGCGCTGGCCGCCGCGCTGGACGTGCTGCTGTGGCGCTACAGCGGCCAGGACGATTTCGCCATCGGCACGCCGATCGCCAACCGCACGCGCGGCGAGACCGAAGGGCTGATCGGCTTCTTCGTCAACACGCTGGTGCTGCGCAGCCGCATCGACGCGCGCGCCTCGTTCGCGGATTTGCTGGCCCAGGTGCGGCAGACCACGCTGGCGGCGTATGCGCACCAGGACATCCCGTTCGAGCAACTGGTCGACGAGCTGAAGCCCGAGCGCCACACCAGCCACAGCCCGCTGTTCCAGGTGATGCTGGCGCTGCAGAACGCGCCTTTGGGTGCCTTGAAGCTGCCTGGGCTGGAGCTGCGGCCGCTGCCCAATGACGGCGCAAGCGCCAAGTTCGACCTGCTGGTGAACGCGGTGGAGCAGGGCGACACACTGGAACTCGGCTTCGAGTACGCGCTGGACCTGTTCGACGCCGAGACCATCGCGCGCATGGCGGCGCATTACGCACTGCTGCTGGAAGCGGCCTGCACGGACGAGAACGCGCTGATCGGTGTGCTGCCCATGCTGTCGCGCGAGGAAAGCCGCCGCATCGTGGTGGACTGGAACGAGCCACATGTCGGCTATCCGCAGAGCGCCACGATTGCGCAGCTGTTCGAGCAGCAGGTGCAGGAACGTGGGGACGCCATCGCGGTCAGCTGCGAGGGCAAGCACCTTAGCTACGCAGAGCTGAATGCACAGGCCAATCGGCTCGCGCACGCGCTGCGTGCACAGGGCGTCGGGCCGGACGTGCTGGTGGGCGTTCGCATGGAGCGCGGGCTGGAGCTGATCGTCGCGCTGCTGGCAGTCCTCAAGTCAGGCGGCGCGTACCTGCCGATCGATCCGAGCTATCCCGAAGAGCGGGTTGCCGCGATGCTGGCGGACGCGCAGCCGCTGCTGGTGTTGACCGAGGCGCTGCTGCCGGATCTGCAATCGCAGCCGGACACCGACTTGGCGCCACTCGGCGCAGCGGACAACCTTGCGTACGTCATCTACACCTCAGGCTCCACCGGGGTTCCGAAAGGCGCGCAGCTGACGCATGCCAACGTCACACGCCTGCTGGCTTCGACGCAGGACCTGTTCCGCTTCGACAGCTCCGACGTGTGGACGCTGTTCCACTCCTACGCGTTCGACTTCTCTGTCTGGGAGATCTGGGGGGCGCTGCTGCATGGCGGCAGGCTGGTGGTGGTGCCGCATCTCGTCACTCGCAGCCCCGAGCAGTTCCTGGAACTGCTGGAGCGCGAGCAGGTGACGGTGCTGAATCAGACACCGTCGGCCTTCCAGCAGCTGATCCAAACCGACCAGAACGCCAATGCGCAGCTCGCCCTCAAGCACGTGATCTTCGGTGGCGAAGCGCTGAACCGCGCCGCCCTCGCACCCTGGTTCGCCAAGCACGGCTACGCGCAGCCGCGCCTGGTCAATATGTACGGCATCACGGAAACGACGGTGCACGTCACCTGGCATGTGCTGGAGCGGGACAACGACGGCGCTCCTGGTGCCATCGGCCGGCCGCTGGCCGACCTGGCCTGCTATGTCCTCGACGACTTCCTGAACCCTGTACCCGTCGGCGTGGCCGGCGAGCTGTATGTCACGGGAGCAGGTGTTGCGCGCGGCTACCTGAACCGTGCGGCGCTCACAGCCGAACGCTTCCTCCCCGACCCGTTCGCCACCGAGCCCGGCGCGCGCATGTACAGGTCGGGCGATCTGGCCCGCTACCTGCCCGACGGCACGCTGGACTACCTGGGCCGTGCCGACCACCAGGTGAAAATCCGCGGCTTCCGCATCGAGCTGGGCGAGATCGAAGCAGCGCTGACGGCACAGCCCGGCGTGCGCGAAGCACTCGTGCTCGCACGCGAAGACGCGCTCGGCGACAAGCGCCTGGTCGCCTACATCGTCGCCGACGACGCAGCCCTCGATGCAACGACCCTGCGCAAGCCGCTGCTCGCGCGCCTCCCCGACTACATGGTGCCCGCGCACTACGTGCTGCTGGACGCCTTCCCGCTCACCTCCAACGGCAAGATCGACCGCAAGGCGCTGCCGTCGCCGGAGATGGGTTCGCAAGCCGCCGCCGCCTACGTGGCGCCAGGCACGCCGACCGAAGAGCTGCTGGCGAGCATCTGGTCGCACACGCTGCACGTCGAGCGCGTCGGCGCGCAGGACGACTTCTTCGCGCTGGGCGGCCATTCGCTGCTGGCCACGCAGGTGGTCTCGCAGATCCGCGACCGTGCCGGCGTCGAGCTGCCGCTGCGGGTGCTGTTCGAAGCGCCGGTGCTGTCGGAGCTGGCTGCGCGCATCGACGCGCAGAAGGCCGAAGAAGTCGGCACGCCGGCCATGCCGCTGGTGCGCATCGACCGCAATGGCCCGCTGCAGCTGTCCTTCGCGCAGCACCGCCTGTGGTTCCTGGACCAGTACGAACCCGGCAGCCCGCTGTACAACATTCCGATCGTGCTGCGCCTCGCCGGCCGGCTCGACGCGGGCGCGATGCAGCGCGCCCTGGGCGACATCGTGCGACGCCACGAAACGCTGCGCACCACATTCACCATGCACGAGGGCGAACCGCGGCAGGTCATCGCCGAGGCGCAGCCCGTCGCTCTCCCGCTGGACGACCTGGCTGCGCTGCCCGCGGCAGAACGCGAAGTCCAGGCGCAAGCCAGGGCCCGCGACGAGGCACTCGTCGCTTTCGACCTCGCGCGCGGCCCCTTGCTGCGCGCGCGGCTGCTGAAGCTGTCCGACGATGACCACCTGCTGGTGCTGACCCTGCACCACATCGTGGCCGACGGCTGGTCGCTGGGCGTGCTGCTGCGCGAGATGTCCGAGCTGTACGCGGCGCAGCTGGAGAACCGTCCTGCCGCCTTGCCCGAGCTGCCGATCCAGTACGCCGACTACGCCCACTGGCAGCGCCAGTGGCTGCAGGGCGACGAGCACGCGCGCCAGGTCGCGTACTGGAAAGACGCGCTGCAAGGGCTGCCGGCACGCCTGGAACTGCCCACCGACCGGCCGCGCCCCGCGGTGCAAAGCCACCGCGGCGCGGTCATGGCAATGCAGCTGCCGGCCAGCACCACGGCCGCCTTGCACAAGCTGGCACAGCGCTCGGGCGCAACGCTGTTCATGGCGCTGGCTGCCGCGCTGGACGTGCTGCTGTGGCGCTACAGCGGCCAGGACGATTTCGCCATCGGCACGCCGATCGCCAACCGCACGCGCGGCGAGACCGAAGGGCTGATCGGCTTCTTCGTCAACACGCTGGTGCTGCGCAGCCGCATCGACGCGCGCGCCTCGTTCGCGGATTTGCTGGCCCAGGTGCGGCAGACCACGCTGGCGGCGTATGCGCACCAGGACATCCCGTTCGAGCAACTGGTCGACGAGCTGAAGCCCGAGCGCCACACCAGCCACAGCCCGCTGTTCCAGGTGATGCTGGCGCTGCAGAACGCGCCTTTGGGTGCCTTGAAGCTGCCTGGGCTGGAGCTGCGGCCGCTGCCCAATGACGGCGCAAGCGCCAAGTTCGACCTGCTGGTGAACGCGGTGGAGCAGGGCGACACACTGGAACTCGGCTTCGAGTACGCGCTGGACCTGTTCGACGCCGAGACCATCGCGCGCATGGCGGCGCACTATGCGCGGCTGCTGGAAGCGGCCTGCGCGGACGAGACCGCGACGATCGGCACGCTGCCGATGCTGTCCCCCCCCGAGCGGCAACGGATCGTTTCCGAATGGAACAACACAGCGGTCGCGTTCCCACAAGATGCCGCACTGCTGCGCCTGTTCGAGCGCAACGCCGAGACGCTTGGTGACGCCACGGCCCTGATCTTCGAGGACCAGCACCTCGGCTACGCCGAACTCAACACCCTCGCCAACCGCCTCGCGCACCATCTGCGCGCGCAGGGCGTCTGCCCGGACGCCATCGTCGCCATCTGCGCGGAACGGTCCGTCGAGATGGTCGTGATGGTGCTGGCCGTGCTCAAGGCCGGCGCCGCCTACATGCCGCTCGACCCCGCGCTGCCGGTGCAGCGCCTGGGCATGATGCTGGCCGATGCGAAGCCCGCGCTGGTGCTGGCGCTCGGCGCGACGCAGGCGCGTGCCGGTGAAGCACTGGCCCAGGCCGGCGGCTTGCAGCTCCCGGTGTTCCCAGTCGATCTGCGCGGCGAGGAACTCGGCAAGCTTCCCTCGGCAAATCCGTCCGTCCGCACGCAGCCCACCAACCTGGCCTACGTGCTCTACACCTCCGGCTCCACCGGCACGCCCAAGGGTGTGGCGATGACGGCCGGCGCGCTGCGCAACCTGATCACCTGGCAGCTGGCAGACCAGCCGAACCTGGGCGCGGCACAGCGCAAGGTGCTGCAGTTCGCCTCGCTGAACTTCGACGTTTCCTCCCAGGAGCTGTTGTCCACGCTGTGCGCTGGCGACACGCTGTTGCTGGTGGATGCGCAGCGCCGGCAGGACATGACGGCCTTGCGCGCGTTCATCTCAGACGCCGGCATCGACCGCATGTTCGTGCCCAACGCGGTGCTGCAGCAGCTGAGTGCCTTGCCCGCGCCCGCCGGCGCGAGCCCAGGCCGCGCTTGCGAAATCGTCACCGCCGGCGAGCAGCTGGTGATGAGCGACGCGCTGGTCGCCTACGTGCGCGAGCTGGGCAATGCCGGCATCGCCAACCAGTACGGGCCGACCGAGACCCACGTGGTCACGCAGCAGCTGCTGCGCGGCGACCCGGCAGCCTGGCCCGCCATGCCGCCGATCGGCCGGCCGATCGCCAACGCGCGCATCCACGTGCTGGACGCGCAGCTGGAACCGGCGCCGGTGGGCGTGACGGGCGAGCTGTACATCGCCGGCGCGGCCCTGGCGCGCGGCTACCTGAACCGGCCCGCGCTCACGGCCGAACGCTTCATCCCGGACCCGTTCAGCACGCAGCCCGGCGCGCGCATGTACCGCTCCGGCGACCTGGCACGCTACCTGCCCGACGGCAGCATCCAGTACGCCGGCCGCGCCGACGACCAGGTGAAGCTGCGCGGGTTCCGCATCGAGCTGGGCGAGATCGAGGCGGCATTCGCTGCCATGCCCGAGGTCGCCGACGTGGCGGTGCGGCTGCGCGAGGACCGCCCTGGCGACAAGCGCCTGGTGGCCTACCTCGCGCCGCAGGGCGGCATGCAGCTGCCCGAGGCCACCGCGCTGCGTGAACGCCTGTCGGCCACGCTGCCCGAGTACATGGTGCCGTCGGCCATCGTGGCCATGCAGGCGCTGCCGCTGAACGCCAGCGGCAAGATCGACCGCCGCGCCTTGCCCGCGCCCGAACTGCCTTCCGCCGGCACCGAGTACATCGCGCCGCGCAACGCGATGGAGCAGGAACTTGCCGCCATCTGGCGCGAGGTGCTGGGTGTGCCGAAGGTCGGTATCCACGACAGCTTCTTCGAACTGGGCGGCCATTCCTTCCTGGCCACGCGACTGGTCGCCAAGGTGCACCAGCGGCTGCAGGCGGCGCTGCCGCTGGCGCAGCTGTTTACAAGGCCCACCATCGCCGGCATCGCGGGGTGGCTGCAGGGCGCCGGGACCAGCACATTTCAGAGCGTCCCCCTGCTGCCGGATGCCCCGTCGTACGCGCTCTCGCATGCGCAGCTGCGCCTGTGGCTGATCCAGCAGCTGCGCCCGGACAGCACGGCCTACCACCAGCCGGCCGAGATCGTGCTGCCGGCCTGCGCCACCGTGCCGCAGGTGCAGGACGCCCTGAATGCGCTGGCCGCGCGCCATCCGTCGCTGCGCACGGTGTTCGCGCCCGGCGGCGAGGCGCCGGCGCAGGTCATCCTGCCGTCGCTGGAATTTCCGCTGGAAGTGGCCGAAGCCGGGTCGCGGGAAGAGCTGGACCATCTTGCCGCCGCCCACGCCGCGCGCCCGTTCGACCTGGAACACGGGCCGCTGTGCCGCGGCATCTTCGTCACGCTGTGGAACGGCGGCGCGATGCTGCTGTGGAACATGCATCACGTCATCGCCGACGGCTGGTCCATCGGCATCCTGCAGCGCGAAGCGACGGCGCTGCTCGAAGGCCATGCGCTGCCGCCCGCGCCGCAGCTGCGCTACGTGGATTTCGCCGCATGGCAGAACAACCTGCTGCAAGGTGACGCCGATGGCAGCCGCGCGTTCTGGCATGCCGAGCTGGCGGGCGAGCTGCCGCAGCTGGACCTGCCCTACGACACGCCGCTCAGTGCCCACACGCACGATGCGGGCGCGGCCTACCGCTTCACGGTTTCCGCGAACGTGATGCAGCCGCTGCAGCAGTTCGTGCGCACCGAGCAGGCCACGCTGTTCAACCTGCTGCTGGCCGCCATGCTGGTGTGGCTGCACCGCGCCACCGGGCAAGGCGACCTGATCGTCGGCGCGCCGGTGTCGGGCCGCCCGCACGCCGACCTGGAGCCGGTGGTCGGCAACTTCTCCAACGCCGTGATGCTGCGCAACGGCATCGATGCGCGCGAGCCCTTCGCTGCGCTGCTGCGGCGCGTGCGCGACCGCACGCTGGAGGCGCTGCGCCACCAGGCCTACCCGCTGGAGCTGCTGCTGAACGAACTGGGCGTGGCGGCGGACGGCAGCCGCTTCCCGGTGTCGCCGGTGTTCCTGAACCTGCTGAACTTCAGCGACGTGGCGCAGGCCGCGCCCGCCGGCGTGCCGCTGCACCGCGCGCTGGCGCAGGAGGTGAAGTTCGACCTGAACTTCTACATCGCCGAACAGGCCGGCGGGCTGGAGATCGACTGCCACTACCGCACCGCCTGCTTCACGGCGGACACGGTGCAGTACCTGTGCGGCGAGTTCGCGCGTGTGCTGGCGGAAGTGGCCGTGGATGCGCACCAGCCGGTGGGCGGCATTGCGCTGTTCGCGCTGGACGAGCGGCATGTGCAGCCGCTGGCAATTGCGGATGGCCGGGTGTTCGAAGCGTTCCGTGCCGAGGACATCGAGCAGACGATCGCGGCGCACTTCGAGGTGCAGGCCGCGCGGTTTGGGGATCGTGTCGCGGTGAGCGATGCAATGCGTGCGCTCAGCTACGCGGAACTGAACGCCGCCGCCAATGCGGTGGCGCAGGAACTGGGCGATGCGGCCGAAGCCAGCTCGCGCATCGCACTTCTGTTCCAGCACGACACCAACATGGTCGTCGGCATGCTGGGCGCGCTGAAGTCCGGCTGTGCCTACGTGCCGCTAGACCCGAGCTATCCGACGGCGCGCCTGCGCTTCATGCTGGAAGACGCGCAGGTCGGCTGCCTGGTGGCGGACGGCCGCACCCTGGCGCTGGCGCGTGAACTCGCCGCCGGATTGCCCGCGCGCGACGGCCAGCCGCTGCGCATCGTGGACATCGACGGGCTTGCACCGCGTGCAGATCACCCGACGCGTGCGCAGGTCCAGCCCACCGACCCCGCCTACATCCTCTACACCTCGGGCTCCACCGGCCAGCCCAAGGGCGTGATGCAGAGCCATCGCAACGCGCTGCATTTCTGCCGGCAGTACACCAAGAACCTGCGCATCGACGCGGACGACCGGCTGTGCCTGCTGGCCTCCTACGGCTTCGACGCGGCGGTGATGGACATCCTCGGTGCGCTGCTCAACGGGGCGCGGCTGGTCATCGCCGATCCGCGCGGCGGCGCGCCGCACGAACTCGTCGAGCGCATCCTGGCGGAGCGGATCTCCATCTACCACTCCACGCCCACGCTGTACCGGCACCTGTTCGGCGCGGCACCGCAGCTGCAGGCGTCGCCGCTGCGCCTGGTGGTGCTGGGCGGCGAACCCGTCGCAGCCACTGACCTCGCGCTGTTCGACAGCGTGTTCCCCGCCGATTGCGTGCTGGTCAACGGCTACGGTCCCACGGAATCAACGCTGGCGCTGCAGCAGTTCATCCGGCACGGCGAAACCAGTTTGCAGCCGCCCGCGGCGGGGCTGCCGATCGAGGGCACGGCCATCGCACTGGGTGAACCGGATGCGAAGCCACACGCCTACCAAAGCGGCGAAATCATCATCCGAAGCGAACACGTGGCGCTCGGCTACTGGAACGCGCCCGAGCTCACGACCGCCGCCTTCGGCACCGACGCGCAAGGGCAGCGCTTCTACCGCACCGGCGACGTCGGGCGGCGCGGGCGCGACGGCCGCATCACCGTGCAGGGCCGCATCGACCAGCAGGTGAAGGTGCGCGGCTACCGCATCGAGCTGGGCGAGATCGAGACGGCGCTGAAGGCCGCGCCCGGCGTGCGAGAGGCAGTGGTCAGCGCGCGGCAGGATGGCGCCGGCGACGCCCGCCTGGTCGCCTACGTCGTCCCGCAGGACGGCGCCGTGCAAGGCGTGGATGCGAAAACCGGCTTCAGCCTGTTCTACTTCGGCGCCGACAAGGCCGAACAGGACAGCGACTACGACTTCTACCTGAACTCCGCGAAATTCGCCGACAGCCACGGCTTCGAGGCGATCTGGACGCCCGAGCGGCACTTCGACGCCGTCGGCAGCCTGTACCCGAACCCGTCGGTGCTCAACGCCGCGCTGGCCACCGCGACCACCAACGTCAAGCTGCGCGCCGGCAGCGTGGTGCTGCCGCTGCACCATCCGCTGCGCGTCGCGGAAGAGTGGGCGGTGGTGGACCGCATCTCCAAGGGCCGTGTCGGCATGGCCATCGCCAGCGGCTGGCATGCGCGCGATTTCGTTCTCGCGCCCGAGCGCTTCGAGCCGCGCCGCCAGGTGGTGCAGCAGGGCATCGAAACGCTGAAGGCGCTGTGGCGCGGCGAATCGGTGTCGCTGCCCGACGGCGCGGGTGGCATCTCCGAGGTGCGCACCTTCCCGCGCCCGGTGCAGGCCGAGCTGCCGCTGTGGGTGACCGCCGCCGGCAACCCGGAGACCTTCAAGCACGCCGGCCGCATCGGCGCCAACCTGCTGACCCACCTGCTGGGCCAGACGGTGGAACGCCTGACCGAAAACATCGCGCTGTACCGCGCGGCGCTGGTGGAGCACGGCCACGACCCGGCGACCCGCCGCGTGAGCCTGATGGTGCACACCTTCGTCGGCGACGACTACGCCGCCACCATCGAGCGCGCCCGGCCGGCTTTCGTGCGCTACCTGCGCGCCCACGTGGAGCTGTGGCGCCCGCTGATGAAGAACGTGCAGGACGCCGACCGCCAGCCGACCGAGCAGGAGATCGCCGACGTGCTGGACTATGCGTTCCAGCGCTACTCGCGCACCGCCGCGCTGATCGGCACGCCGCAAAGCTGCCTGCCGATCGTGCGTGCGCTGCAGAACGCCGGCGTGCACGAGTTCGCCTGCCTGATCGACTGGATGGACGCGTCGGACGCCTTCGGCGCGCTGGACAGCCTGGCGGCGCTGCGCGAACTGGCGCTGGCCTCCTCGCCGCCGACGCCGCGCAGCCTGGCCGAGCACTGCCGCGCCCGCCTGCCGGACTACATGGTGCCGGCGCAGTTCATGCTGCTGGACGTGCTGCCGCTTACCCCCACCGGCAAGGTGGACCGGCGCGCGCTGCCCGCGCCCGAAGACGACGGTTACGGCCGCGCCGCCTACGTGGCGCCGCGCAACGCCACCGAGCAGGCGCTGGCCGAGATCTGGAGCGAGACGCTGCGGGTCGACGCGGTCGGCATCGAGGACAACTTCTTCGCGCTGGGCGGCCATTCGCTGCTGGCGCTGAAGCTGATCCAGCGCATCGAGAAGCGCTTCGGCGTGCGCATCGCGCTCACCGTGCTGGTGCAGAACGCCGTGCTGCGCGAACTGGCGGCAGCGCTGGACCAGTTGACCGGTGCGGCGGATGCGGGCGAGGCCTCGTTCGTGTTCCCGGCCATCGCCTCCGACACGGCGTCGCAACACCAGCCGTTCCCGCTCAACCACGTGCAGCAGGCCTACTGGATCGGCCGCAGCAGCGCCATGGCATTGGGCGGCGTGGGCGCGCACAACTACATGGAGATCCGCATCCGCGGTCTCGACCTGGGCCGCTTCAGCCGTGCGCTGAACCGGCTGGTGGCGCGCCACGCCATGCTGCGCGCGGTGTTCAGCGACGAGGGCACGCAGCGCATCCTGGCCGAGGTGCCCGGGTACGTGGTGCCGGTGCTGGACCTGCGCGGCAAGGACGCGGCCATGGTCGCCGCCGGCCTGGGCGAGGTGCGCGAGGCGCTGTCGCACCAGCTGTTCGACGCGGCGGTCTGGCCGCTGTTCGAGTTCCGCGTGACCTTGCTGGACGGCGGCACCAGCATGCTGCACGTGAGCACCGACGCGCTGGTGCGCGACACCACCAGCAACCAGATCATCGGCTACGAGCTGGAGCGGCTGTACACCGAACCGGATGCACCGTTGCCCGAACTGGCGCTGACCTTCCGCGACTACGTGCTGGCCGAACGCGCGCTGGAATCCAGCAGCTGGTACCAGCGGGCGCTGGCCTACTGGCGCGGGCGCCTGGACGATTTCGCGCCGGCGCCGGAACTGCCGCTGGCGCGCCGGCCGGACAGCATCGCGCGGCCGAAGTTCACGCGCCGCCGCGGCGGCCTGGACGCGGCCGCGTGGTCGCGCATGAAGGCGCGCGCGCAGCGGGCTGCCGTCACGCCCTCGGCGCTGCTGATGGCGGTGTTCTCCGAGGTGCTGGCCGCCTGGTGCAAGCGCCCGCGCTTCACCATCAACCTGACCCTGTTCAACCGGCTGCCGCTGCACCCGCAGGTCAATGACATCGTCGGCGACTTCACCTCGCTGATCCTGCTGGAGGCGAACCCGGATGCCGGCAAGCCCTTCGTGGCCAACGCGCAGGCGGTGCAGGCGCAGCTGTGGCGCGACATCGACCATGCCGCCGTCAGCGGCATCCAGGTACTGCGCGAGCTGTCGCAGAAGACCGGCGCGCAGCAGGCCGGCATGCCCATCGTCTTCACCAGCACGCTGACCAACCAGAACGAGCACCATGCGCCGGAGCCGGGCGCGGGCAACGCGGGGGTGTTCGGCGAGATCGTCTACCAGATCAGCCAGACGCCGCAGGTCTGGCTTGACCACCAGGTGGGCGAAACGGCCGGCGCGCTGTTCTTCAACTGGGACGCGATCGACGAGATCTTTCCCGACGGCATGCTGGACGAGATGTTCGCCAGCTACTGCGCGCGGCTGGAAGCGCTGGCCGGCGAGGATGCGCAGTGGGAGCAGCCCGCGCCCGCGCTGCTGGGCGAGGCCAGCCTGCGCGTGCAGGCCGAGGCGAATGCCGGCGACGGCTTCGTGCCGGAGGATGCACGGCTGGAGGCGTTGTTCGAGCGCCAGGCTCTTCTCGAACCGGGACGCATTGCCGTCGTCGCCGGTGCACGCGAGCTGACGTATGGCGACCTGCGCACGCGGTCGCGCGACATCGCCGCGCAGCTGCAGTCACGCGGCGCCGGTGCCAACCAGCTGGTGGCGGTGGTGATGGAGCGCGGCTGGGAGCAGGCCGTGGCCACCTTGGCCATCCTGTACGCCGGCGCCGCCTACCTGCCGCTGGACCCGGCGCTGCCGGCGGAACGGCTGCACCACATCATGGCGCGCGCCGGCGTGAAACTCGCGCTGACGCAGCGGCACCTGGCGCAGGCGGTGGAGTGGCCGCAGGGCGTGGAGCACATCGCCGTGCCCGCCGCCGCGCCGTCCGTTCCGCAGGAACCGGCACCGGTGCGGGGCCCCACGACCGACCTGGCCTACGTCATCTACACCTCGGGCTCCACCGGCGAGCCCAAGGGCGTGATGATCGACCACCGCGGCGCGGTCAACACCGTGCTGGACATCAACCGCCGCTTCGGCGTGGGCGCCGAAGACCGCGTGCTGGCGATCTCCTCGCTCAGCTTCGATCTCTCGGTCTACGACCTGTTCGGCATCTTCGCCGCCGGCGGCGCCGTGGTCGTGCTGGCACCGGACGCCGCGCGCGACCCGCAGGCCTGGGCCGAGACGCTGGCGGCGCACCGCGTGACGGTGTGGAACTCGGTGCCGGCGCTGCTGGACATGTTGCTGGAATACGCCGACGGCCGCGACGGTGTCGTGCCGCACACGCTGCGCCTGGCCATGCTGTCGGGCGACTGGATCCCGCTGGGCCTGCCGCGCCGCTGGCACGCGCTGCGCCCCGATGCGCGCATCGTCAGCCTGGGCGGCGCCACCGAAGCGTCGATCTGGTCGATCTTCCACGGCATCGACGAGGTGCGGCCCGACTGGCGCAGCATTCCCTACGGCAAGCCGCTGGCGCGCCAGAGCTTCCACGTGCTGGATGCGGCCCTGCACCCGCGGCCGGTCTGGGTACCGGGCGAGCTGTACATCGGCGGCATCGGCGTGGCGCAGGGCTACTGGGGCGACGAGCGCCGCACGGCCGCCAGCTTCATCCGCCATCCGCGCAGCGGCGAGCGGCTGTACCGCACCGGCGACTTCGGCCGCTATTTGCCGGACGGCAGCATCGAGTTCCTGGGCCGCGAGGACACGCAGGTCAAGGTGCAGGGCTACCGCATCGAGCTGGGCGAGATCGAATCGGCGCTGGCGCGCCACCCCGAGGTGCAGGCGGCCGTGGTGCACGCCGTGGGCGACCCGCGCGGCGAGAAGCGGCTGGCGGCCTACGTGGTGCCCAAGGAAGGCGCCGATCCGCAGCCGGACGTGCTGCGCGGATACCTGGCCGCCAAGCTGCCGCCCTACATGGTGCCCGCCATGTGGATGCTGCTGGACGCGCTGCCGCTGTCGTCCAACGGCAAGGTGGACAAGAGCCGGCTGCCGGCCATCGGCGTGGCGGCCGCGCAGGCCGGGGACGAGACTCCGTTCGCGCTCGCCGGCGACGCGGAGCTGCGCATCGCCGCCATCGTCAGCGGAATCCTCGCGCAGCAGGAAGTGGCGCCCGCGGAAAACCTGCTGAGCCTGGGCGCGACATCCATCGACATCGTGCGCATCGGCAACGCGCTGTCCACCGAGCTGGGGTTCCGGCCGCCGCTGGCGCGCGTGCTGGCCACGCCCACGCTGCGCGAGCTGGTCGGCATGTACCGCGAGCACCGGGAGCAGAACGCCATCGTGCAGGCGGCGCAGCGGGTGGGGCAGGTGCAGCCTGCCGCCGCATCTGGCACGTTTGCCTCCATCGACGACCCCGAAGCGCGGCAGGCCTTCAAGGACAACCAGCCCGGCCTGCGCCGCTTCGACGACAGCTCCACGCCGGTGGCGCTGCCGGCACCGGTGGACCCGGAGCGCGCGCAGCTGCTGCAGGCGATGCGCTCGGTGCGCCAGTTCCTGCCCGAGCCGGTCGGCACGCAGGCCTTCGCCGAGTTGCTGGCCTGCCTGGGCGAAGGCACGCTGGACGGCAAGCCCAAGTACCTCTACCCCTCGGCCGGCGGCCTCTACCCGGTGCAGACCTATGTGTGGGTCAAGCCCGAGCGCGTGCAGGGCGTGGCCGGCGGCGCGTACTACTACGACCCCAAGCGGCACGGCCTGGTGCGCACTTCGGACGCCGGCGTGCTGACGCAGGAGGCGTACGGCGCCTTCGTCGGCGGGCCGCTGTTCCAGCAGTCGGCGTTCGCGGTGTTCTTCGTCGCCGAGCTGGCCGCCATCGGCCCGCTGTACGGCGACAAGAGCCTGGAGTTCTGCCACATCGAGGCCGGTGCCATGGCGCAGCTGATGACGGCCTGCGCCGCGCCGCTGGCACTGGGCCTGTGCGGCATCGGCATGGTGGACGTGGAGCGCATCGCGCCGCTGTTTCGCCTGCAGTCCAGCCACCGGCTGGTGTATTCCATGGTGGGCGGCGCGCGCGCCGGGGACGAGGCCCACCACAACGCACCCGGCGAGCTGAACTCGCTGGTGGCGCCCGCGCACGAGGAGATCGAGATATGAGCACGCAACGAGGAGTCGAAACCATGGCCGAGCAGGTCGCACCGAAGGGATCCACATGTCCGCACAACTGAAGCCGTCGCTGTCCACCACCGACCTGTTCTGGCGCGACGGCTTCGTCGGCCCGCTGGGCATGAACGTGCCGCGCGACCTGGTCGACCGCGTGGCCACGCGGCTGGACGGCATGCTCACGGCGCACACGCCGCATCCGCTGTACGGCCGCTTCTCGGTGCGCGACTGGCACCTGCTGGACGAGGAGGTGATGACCCTGCTCACGCACCCGCGCATCGTCGACGCGGTGGCCGGCATCCTGGGGCCGGACCTGCTGCTGTGGCGCTCCAAGATCTTCCTCAAGCGCCCAGGCGAGGCGCCGCTGGGCTGGCACCAGGAATGGGGTGCGTTCAACGGCGAGGAGATCGGCAACGACCGGCCCTCGCTGCTGCCTTCGGAAGAGGGCAAGAAAGGCATCTGGAACCTGACGGTGTGGATCGCGCTGGACGACGTCACGCCCGACATGGGGCCGGTGCGCTTCGCGCGCGGCACGCACACCCACCGCTTCCCGATCGAGATGCAGCCGCTGGTGCAGTCGGAGTTCTGGCACGACCCGTTCCTGGACACCTCGAGTGCCAAGGAGCTGATCGCGCGCGCCGACGACAACTCGCTGGTGCTGGACATCCGCACCGACCACATCTTCAAGGGCGTGGACAAGGAGCGCATCTCGCTGGAGCAGGTCAAGTACATGCTGATGCAGGGCCTGCAGGGCCAGGTCGGCGCCGTCACGCTGGGCTTCGATGCCTCCGAGCACGAGGTGGTGGACGTGCCGATGGATGCCGGCACCTTCGTGGTGTTCAGCGAGCGCACCATGCACGGCTCGTCGGCCAACGCGACGCCGCGCCGCCGGCTGGCGATCAACGCGCGCTACACCCGCGCCGACACGGTGGTCTACCCGTTCCGCGAATCGGGCGAGCGCATCGACGGCTCCAACCTGGACATCACGCACCACGAATGCGTGCTGCTGTCCGGCCGCGCGCTGACCGACCGCAACGTTTTGCGCAACACCAAGACGCGCTGAAGGCACGCCACCCGCCCTTGCTTTCCATGACCGCCTACGAGCTGCTCGACTTCTTCAACCGCCACGCCGTCCGGCTGGAGGTGCACGGCGACAAGCTGCGCCTGAAAGCGCCGCCGGGCTTCGTGACGGAGGAGCTCAAGGGCGAGCTGCAGCGGCACAAGGCGCAGATCATCCGGCTGCTGACCGGTACCGGGGAAGAGGGCGACGCGATCCCGCGGCGCGCGGCCGAGGTCGCCGCGCCACTGTCGTTCGCGCAGCAGCGGCTGTGGTTCCTGGACCGGTTCGAGCCGGGCAGCGCCTACAACATCCCGCTGGCGGTGCGGCTGCTGGGTGCATTGGATCGCGCGGCGCTGGAAGGCGCGCTGAACGGCGTGCTGGCGCGGCACGAAGCCCTGCGCACGCGCTTCGTGCAGGACGAGGACGGCGAGCCCTGGCAGGCCATCGACGCGCGGCTGGCGCTGTCGCTGCCGGCGGAGGACATCGGCGAAGCCGATCCGCGAAGCTACGTGCTGGCCGAGGCGCAGGCGCCGTTCGACTTGGCGCAAGGCCCAGTGGTTCGCGCGCGGCTGCTGCGGCGCGCGCCCGATGATCATCTGCTGCTGCTCACCGTGCACCACATCGTGGCCGACGGCTGGTCGATGCGGGTGCTGGTGCGCGAACTCGCCGCGCTGTATGCCGCGCGGGTGGAAGGAAGAGATGCCGGATTGCCGGCGCTGCCGATCCAGTACGCCGACTACGCCTGCTGGCAGCGCGAGTGGATGCGCGGCGCCGAGCTGGACAAGCAGCTGGCGTACTGGACCGGGCAACTGGCCGGCGCGCCCAGCCTGCTGACTTTGCCGACCGACAGTCCACGCTCGCTGGTGCAGCTGCACCGCGGCGCGCGGCACGAATTCCACATCGACGCGGCGCTGGCGCGTGGGCTGAAAAACGTTGTGCAGGGCCGCCAGGCGACGTTCTTCATGGGAGTGGCTGCGGTGTTCTCCACGCTGCTGGCGCGCTATGCCGGACAGGAGGAAGTGAACCTCGGCACGGCGGTCGCCAACCGCGGCCGCGGCCAGACGGAAGGATTGATCGGCTTCTTCGCCAACACCCTGGTGCTGCGCGTGCCGGTCGGTGCGCGCGACAGCTTCGAGACGCTGCTGGCCCAGGTGAAACAGACCACGCTGGAAGCCTTCGCGCACCAGGACATGCCGTTCGAGCGGCTGGTGGAAGCGCTGAAGCCGGACCGCAAGAGCGGCCACGCGCCGATCTTCCAGGCCTTGCTGGTGCTGCAGAACACGCCGTCCTCGCGCATCGACCTGCCGGGGCTGGTGCTGGAGGACGTGCCGATCGACAACGGCACTTCCAAGTTCGACGTGTTCCTGAACATCGTGGAAGGCCGCGACGACGAGCCGCTGAAGGCCACGCTGGAGTACGACAGTGACCTGTTCGACGAACACACCGTCGCGCGGATGGGGCGGCATTTCCTGCGGCTGATGCGGGAGGTGGTTGCCGCACCGAAGCTGCCGGTGCGGGAGCTGCCGCTGCTGTCGGAAGGCGAGCGCAACCGCGTGCTGGTGGAATGGAACGCGACGCGCATGCCGTATGCGCGCGAGGTGTCGATGGTGCGGCTGGTGGAGCAGCAGGTCGAACGGACGCCGGACGCGGTTGCGGTGGCGTTCGAGGATGCGTCGCTGAGCTATGCGGAGTTGAATGCGCGGGCCAACCAGCTGGCGCATGCCTTGCGCGCGCAGGGCGTCGGGCCGGAGGTGCTGGTCGGTGTCTGCATGGGGCGCGGACTGGACGTGGTCGTCGCGCTGCTGGGAATCCTGAAGGCGGGCGGTGCGTATGTGCCGCTGGATCCGGCGTACCCCGAGGAGCGGATCCGCGTCATCACCGAGGAGGCCAGGCCGCGGCTGGTGCTGCGCGAGCTGCCGGATCTGGCCGGGCAGCCGGAGCACAACCCGGGCAGCGGCGTCCTGCCGGAGAACCTGGCGTATGTGATCTACACGTCCGGCTCGACCGGTCGGCCGAAAGGTGTCGGCATCCGCCACGGCGCGGTGAGTGCGTTCCTGGCCTGGGTGCACCAGCTGTTCGATGCCGAATCGCTGCGGCACGTATTGGCCGGCACCTCGCTGAACTTCGACCTGTCGGTGTTCGAGTTGTTCGCGCCGTTGACGTGCGGCGGAACGGTGTGGGTGGTGCCGAACGTGCTGGCGCTGATGCAGGGATCGAAAGCGGCATTGGCGCCGCTGACCTTGATCAACACGGTGCCTTCCGCTGCAGCGCAGCTGGAACGCAGCGGCGCGATCCCCGCCAGCGTGAAGGTGCTGAACGTGGCCGGCGAAGCGCTGCCCGCGCAACTGGTGCGGCAGGTGTATGCGACGACGCAGGTCGAGCGCATGTACAACCTGTACGGTCCCTCGGAAGACACGACTTACTCGACCTGGGCGCTGCTGCGCCGGGACATCGAAGGTGCGGTGCCGATCGGCAGGCCGATCGCGAATTCGCAGACCTACCTGCTCGACGAGGCACTGAACCCTGTGCCCGCCGGCGTGCCCGGCGAGCTGTACATGGCCGGCGATGGCTTGGCGCGCGGCTACCTGCACCGGCCGGACCTGACGGCCGAACGCTTCCTGCCGGACCCGTTCGGCCCGGAGGGCTCGCGCATGTACCGCACGGGCGACCTGGCGCGGCACCTGGCGGACGGCAGCATCGAATACCTGGGCCGCGTCGACCACCAGGTGAAGATCCGCGGCTTCCGCATCGAGCTGGGCGAGATCGAGGCGGCGCTGACGGCGCAGGCCGGCGTGCGCGATGCGCTGGTGCTGGCCAGGGAAGACACGCCGGGCGACAAGCGCCTCGCTGCCTACCTCGTCGCCAAGCCTGGCCACACGCTCTCGGTGACCGAATTGCGCGCGGCGACAGCGAAGCGCCTGCCCGACTACATGGTGCCCGCGTACTTCATCCTGCTGGACGCCTTCCCGCTGTCGCCCAACGGCAAGATCAACCGCGGCGCGCTGCCCGCGCCCGACGGCAGCAGCGTCGCCGAAACCGCCTACGAAGCGCCGCAAGGTCACACCGAGCAAACCATCGCCGCCGTCTGGGCGCAGCTGCTCAAGGCCGAACGGGTCGGCCGCCACGACAACTTCTTCGCGCTCGGCGGGCATTCGCTGCTGGCCGTGGGCATGATCGAACAGCTGCGCAAGCTTGGCATCGCCACCGACGTGCGCAGCGTGTTCGCCACCTCCACGCTGGCCGAGCTCGCCGCGCGCACGGGCGGGCAGGGAACTTCTGCCGCGCCGCCGAACCGCATCGCGCCCGATTGCCAGGCCATCACGCCCGAGCTGCTGCCGCTGGTGGAGCTCACGCAGGCCGAGATCGACGGCATCGCCGCCGCGACGCCGGGCGGCATGCGCAACATCCAGGACATCTACCCGCTGGGTCCGCTGCAGGAAGGCATCCTGTTCCACCATTTGCTGCAGACGCATGGCGACGCCTACATCCTGCGCGCGGTGCTGGGCTTCGACAGCCGGGAGCGGCGTGACCGCTTCCTGGCGGCCTTGCAGCAGGTGATCCACCGCCACGACATCCTGCGCAGCGCCGTGCGCTGGCAGGGCCTGTCGCGGCCGGTGCAGGTGGTGCAGCGCGAGGCGACGCTGCAGGTGCGCGAATTGGCGCTCGATCCGCAGCGCGAGGGCCTGGCGCAGCTGCTGGAGCAGACCGATCCGCGCCATGTGCGGCTGGACCTCACGCATGCGCCGCTGATCGGCGCCTTCACGGCGCAGGCGCGCGCCGAGGACGGCATGGACAAGCCCTGGCTGCTGGCGCTGCTGAACCACCACATGGTGATCGACCACCTCAGCGCGGAACTGGTGGTCAGCGAAGTACAGCTGCTGCTGGAAGGCCGCACGAGCGAGCTGCCGCCGATCCTGCCGTACCGCGACTTCGTGGCGCAGGCGCTGTCGGTGCCGGCCGGCGAGCACGAGGCCTGGTTCCGCCAGGAGCTGGGCGACGTGGACACGCCGACCGCCGCCTTCGGCATGCTGGACGTGCGCGGCGAAGGCGCGGCCGTGCAGCAGGCGCGCATCGCGGTGGAGCCTGCGCTCGCGCAACGCCTGCGGCAATCCGCGCGCGCGCTCGGCGTCAGCCCCGCCGTGCTGTTCCACCTGGCCTGGGCGCAGGTCCTGGGCCTGGCCAGCGGCCGGCGCGACGTGGTGTTCGGCACCGTGCTGCTTGGCCGGTCCCAGGGTACGGCCGGCGCCGACCGCGCCATGGGCATGTTCATCAACACCCTGCCGGTGCGCGTTCGGCTGGACCGCGGCAGCGTGGAGGACGCGGTGCGCGGCCTGCAGCGGTGCCTGAGCGAGCTGCTGCGGCACGAGCAGGCGCAACTGGTGCTGGCGCAGCGCGCCAGCGGCGTGGACGCGGCCCTGCCGCTGTTCACCGCCTTGCTGAACTACCGCCACACTGCGGTGCAGCAGCAGGATGATGCGGCACGCACCACCTGGCAGGGCATGCGAATTCTGCAGAACGAGGAGCGCACCAACTACCCGCTGAGCGTGGACGTGGACGACCTCGGCGACGGCTTCAGCCTGAACGCCGCCTGCGTTGCGCCGATCGATCCGGGCCGCATGGTGGGCTACCTGGAACTCGCGCTGCAACAGCTGGCGGATGCGCTGGAACAGGCGCCGCAGCGCCCGGTTGGCGCGCTCGGCCTGCTTCCCGACAGCGAGCTCGCGATCCTGCGGCAGTGGAACGCCACCGGCTTCGCCTACCCTGAAGACAAGACACTGCAGCAACGCTTCGAAGAGCAGGTTACCGCGCGCCCGCAAGCCGTTGCGCTGCATTTCGAAGGCACGGAGCTGCGCTATGGCGAGTTGAACGCCAAAGCCAACCGCCTCGCCCACCACCTGCGCGCCCAAGGCGTGGGCCCCGACGCCCTGGTCGGCCTGTGCGCCGAGCGCGGCCTGGACATGGTGGTCGGCATGCTGGCCATCCTGAAGGCCGGCGGCGCCTACGTGCCGCTGGACCCGGCGCTGCCGGCGGACCGCATGGCCTTCATGCTGGACGACGCCAAGCCCGTGCTGGTGCTGGGCCACGGCAAGCTGCTGGCGCCCCTGCCGCTGCAGGAACGCGGCATCGGCAGCTTCGCCGTCGACACCGGTTGGCCGGCTATCGCGCACCTGCCGGATGGCGACCTGCCGTGCCGCACCGGCCCGGACAACCTGGCCTACGTCATCTACACCTCGGGCTCCACCGGTGCACCCAAGGGCGTGCTCAACACGCACCGTAACGCCGTGCACTACGCCGCTTCGCACAAGGCCACCTGCGCCATGGGGCCGGGCGACAGCGTGGCGCAACTGGCGTCCATCAGCTTCGACCTGAGCGTGGAGGAGATCTTCCCGCCGCTGCTGGCCGGCGCGCGCGTGGTGCTGCGCCCGCGCGAGGCGCTGGGTGCGGGCCGCGAGTTCTCGGACTGGCTGGACACGCACGGCGTGTCCGTCATGAGCCTGACCACCGCCTATTGGGACGAGTGGACGCGTGCCATGGAATCCGGCGAGGCACGCTACCCTTGCGCGCTGCGCATGATGTTCGTCGGCGGCGAGGCCGTGCAGCCGGAGCGCTACCGCGGCTGGATGAGCCTGCCCAAGCCGCTGGACGTGCAGTGGATCAACTGCTATGGGCCCACCGAAACGACGATCGGCTCGACGGTGTTCCGCGCGCCGCGCGAACTGCCGCCGGACGGTGAGGTCGACATGTGCATCGGCCGGCCGATCCACAACACCACCGTCCACATCCTCGACGACGCGCTCGCGCCGGTGCCCATCGGCGTGGCGGGCGAGCTGTGCATCGGCGGCGTCGGCCTGGCGCGCGGCTACCTGAACCGCCCTGAGCTGACGGCGCTGCGTTTCGTGCCCGACCCGTTCGCTGCCGGGGGTGCGCGCATGTACCGCACCGGCGACCTGGCGCGCTGGCGCGACGACGGGCAGCTGGAATTCCTGGGCCGGCTGGACACGCAGGTGAAGATCCGCGGCTACCGCATCGAGCTGGGCGAGATCGAAGCGGCGCTGACAGCGCTGCCCGCCGTGCGCGAAGCCGCGGTGCTGGCGCGCGAGGACCAGCCGGGCAACAAGCGGCTGGTCGCCTACGTGGTGCCGGCCGCGCGCGATGCGGACGGCGGCTTCGACACCGCGGCATTGCGCGACCACCTGCTGCGCACCTTGCCGGAATACATGGTGCCGGCACACATCATGGTGCTGGATGCGCTGCCGCAAACCATCAGCCGCAAGATCGACCACAAGGCACTGCCGGCGCCGGACCTGCACGAGGGCGCCGAGGCCCACGTCGCGCCGCGCACGGCGCTGGAGCAGCGGCTGGCCGCCATCTGGTCCGAGGTGCTGGGCGTGGAGCGCGTCGGCGCGCACGACAGCTTCTTCCAGTTGGGCGGCCATTCGCTGCTGGTCACGCGGCTGATGGCGCGGCTGCGCGACGAAGTCGACGTCGAGCTGCCGCTGCGCTCGCTGTTCGAGGCGCCGACACTCGCCGCGCAGGCGCTGCGGGTGGAGGAGGCGCTGCGCGAGCAGGGGCCCAAGCGCCCGCCCATCGTGCCGGTGCCGCGCGGCGGCCTGCTGCCGCTGTCGTTCGCGCAGAACCGCTTCTGGTTCCTGCAGCAGTTCCAGCCGGACAGCGCGTCCTACGCGATGCCGCTGGCACTCAACGTCGAAGGCCGGATCGACCTCGACGTGCTGCTGCGCGCCTTCAACGCGCTGGTGGAGCGCCACGAACCGCTGCGCACGGTGTTCGTGCTGGAAGACGGCGCGCCGCGTCAGAAAATCCTGCCGCAGCTGCGCATTTCCATTCCGGTGCAGGACCTGAGCCACCTGGCGGGCGATGCATTGGATGAGTCCACGCGCGCCGTCATCGCCGCCGAGGCCACCGCGCCATTCCGCCTCGACACGCCGCCGCTGGTGCGCCTGCGGCTGGTGAAGCGTGCCGCGCAGGAGCACGTGCTGCTGCTGACCCTGCACCACACGCTGTACGACGGCTGGTCGCAGGCGGTGCTGATGCGCGAGATGTCGGTGCTGTACGCGGCCTTCATCGCCCGGCAGGCATCGCCGCTGCCGCCGATGCCGATCCAGTACGCCGACTACTCGCACTGGGAACAGCAGCTGCTGTCCGGCGACTTCCTGGCGCGGGAACTCGCCCACTGGCGCACGCAGCTGCAGGACGTGCCGGAACTGCTGGTGCTGCCGGTGGACCGGCAGCGCCCGGCGGTGCAGACCTTCAACGGCGCGGAGATCGCCGTGTCGCTGCCCACCGAGCTGACGCACGGGCTGGAGGCGCTGGCCGCGCAGCACAACGCCACCCTGTTCATGGTGATGGCGGCAGCGTTCGACGCGCTGCTGTACCGCTGGACCGGACAGGCGGATTTCTGCGTGGGCGCGCTGTCGGCCAACCGGCCGCCGCAGACCGAATCGCTGATCGGCATCTTCGTCAACATCCTGGCGCTGCCGGCGCACGTGCGCGGTGAGGACAGTTTTACGGACCTGCTTCACCGGACCACGGGAACGATCGTCTCCGCGCACGAGCACACCATCCCGTTCGAGCTGCTGCTCACGCATTTCGCCACCAGCCGCGACGCCTCCTACATGCCGTACGTGCAGGCGGTGATCAACTTCCACGTGGACGACGCGCAGCAGCGCATGCCCGCCATCGACCTGCCGGCCGGCCAGGGCCTGCAGCTGCGCGGCGCCAACCTCAACGCGGTGACGCACGCGCACTTCGAGCTGAAGCTGGAGATGGAAGTCGTCCACGGCCGGCTGGCGATCCACTACGAATACAACACCGACCTGTTCGACCGGGCCACCATCGAGCGGCTGGCCGGCAGCTTCGAGCGATTGCTGGCCGCCGTGGTGGACGCGCCCGAGACGCGCGTGCAGGACATTCCACTTCTGGGTGCAGCCGAACTCGCGCTGCTGCGGCAGTGGAACGACACGGCGCAGTCGATCCCGGACGAGCTGCTGCACGAGCCCTTCGAGCGCCAGGCGCTGGCGGCGCCGGAGCGCATGGCCGTCATCGCACCCGACCGCAGCCTGCGCTATGGCGAGCTGCACGCATTGGCGCGCACGCTCGGCGCGCAGCTGCGTTCGCTGGGCGCCGGGCCCAACCAGCTGGTCGCGCTGATCCTGCCCAAGGGATGGGAGCAGGTCGTCGCCGCGCTGGGCGTGCTGGACGCGGGCGCCGCCTATCTGCCGCTGGACCCGGCCCTGCCGGAACAGCGCCTGCGGCAACTGCTGCAGGACAGCGGCGCGCGCACCGTGCTCACGCAGGCGGTGCTGCTGGAGCAGCTGCATCTGCCGGCCGGCCTGCATTGCATCGCAGTGGACCGCCTGGAGATCGACGAAGCCGCCGCGCGCGCACCGTGGCAGCGCCGCTGCGCCAACACCGATCTGGCCTACGTCATCTACACCTCGGGCTCCACCGGCATGCCCAAGGGCGTGATGATCGACCACCGCGGCGCGGGCAACACGGTGCTGGACATCAACCGCCGCTTCGGCGTCGGACCCGATGACAAGGTGCTGGCGCTGTCGGCGCTGAACTTCGACCTGTCGGTGTACGACCTCTTCGGCCTGCTGGCCGCCGGCGGCACCATCGTGCTGCCGCCGCCCGACGCGCAGCGCGACCCGGCGCAGTGGGCGGCGCTGATGGCGCGCACCGGCGTCACGGTGTGGAACTCGGTTCCTGCCCTGCTGGGCATGCTGGTCGAGCACGCCAACGGCCGCGCCGGGGTGGTGCCGCCAACGCTGCGGCTGGTGATGCTGTCGGGTGACTGGATTCCGCTGAACCTGCCGGCGCGCACGCGTGCGCTGCTGCCCGCTGTGCGCTTCATCGGCATGGGCGGCGCGACCGAGGCCTCGATCTGGTCCAACTGGTTCGAGGTGGACGCTGTCGACCCCGCCTGGCGCAGCATTCCCTACGGCAGGCCGCTGGCCAACCAGAGCTTCCAGGTGCTGGACGAGGCACTGCACCCGGTGCCCATCGGCACGCCGGGGCAGCTGTTCATCGGCGGCATCGGCGTGGCGCGCGGCTACTGGGGCGACGCGGAGAAGACGGCGCGCAGCTTCATCGCGCATCCGCGCACGGGAGAGCGGCTGTACCGCACCGGCGACTTCGGCCGCTGGCGCGCCGACGGCAACCTGGAATTCCTGGGCCGGCGCGACGCGCAGGTGAAGGTGCAGGGCTACCGCATCGAGCTGGGCGAAATCGAGGCCGCGCTCAGCGCGCATCCGGCGGTGCAGGACGCGGTGGTGAACGCCATCGGGCCGGCACTGGGCGACAAGCGCCTGGTCGCCTACGTTGTGGCCAAGGAAGGGCAATCTGTCGCCGGCAGCGAGCTGGGCACGCATCTGGCGCAGACGCTGCCGCAGTACATGGTGCCCGCGCACTTCGTCGCGCTGCAGGCACTGCCGCTCACGCCCAACGGCAAGGTGGACCGCAATGCGCTGCCCGCGCCCGACATGCGCGACGCGGTCGAAGCCTACGAGCCGCCGCAAGGCGACACCGAGGAGGTCCTCGCCGCCACCTGGGCACGCCTGCTGGAGGTGGAGCGCGTCGGCCGCCACGACAACTTCTTCGCGCTGGGCGGGCATTCGTTGCTGGCCGTGGGCATGATCGAGCAGCTGCGCAAACAGGGCATCTCCACCGACGTGCGCAGCGTGTTCGCCGCCGCCACGCTGGCCGAGCTGGCGGCCAAGGTGAATGCGCAGGCTCCAGCCATGGTGGCGCCGGCGAATGCGATCGAGGCCGGCAGCGGCGCGATCACGCCGGACATGCTGCCGCTGGTGCGGCTGACGCAGGCCGAGATCGACGGCATCGCGCACGGCGTGCCGGGGGGGGTGGCCAATGTGCAGGACATCTATCCGCTCGGGCCGCTGCAGGAAGGCATCCTGTTCCACCACCTGCTGCAGGCCGAGGGCGACGCCTACATCCTGCGCGCGGTGCTGGGCTTCGACAGTGCGGACCGGCGCGCGCGTTTCCTCGATGCCTTGCAGCAGGTGATCCGCCGCCACGACATCCTGCGCAGCGCGGTGCGCTGGCAGGGGCTGCCGCGGCCGGTGCAGGTGGTGTACCGCGATGCGCCGCTGCAGATCGAGGCGCTGCAGCTCGATCCGTCGCAGGCGGGTTTTGCACAACTGCTGCGACAGACCGACCCCCGCCACCTGCGGTTGGACCTCACCCGAGCGCCGCTGGTCGGCGCCTTCACTGCCGAAGCCACGCCGGCCGACGCGGACTTGGCCGGCACGCCCTGGCTGCTGGCGCTGCTGAACCACCACACCGTCACCGACGACATGAGCGGCGCGCTGGTCGTGGCCGAAGTGCTGGCGCTGCTGGAAGGCAAGGGCGACCAGTTGCCCGCGCCGCAGCCGTACCGCGACTTCGTGGCGCAGGCGCTGTCGGTGCCGCAGGAGGAACACGCTGCGTATTTCAGCCGCGAACTCGGCGACGTCGATGCGCCGACCTCCGCCTTCGGCGTGCTGGATGTGCGCGGCGAAGATGCCGCCGTGCGGCAGGCGCGTGCCGACGTGGAGCCCGCGCTGGCGCAGCGCCTGCGGCAGGCCGCGCGCGGGCTCGGCGTGAGCCCGGCCGCGCTGTTCCACCTGGCGTGGGCGCAGGTGCTGGGCCTGGCCAGCGGGCGGCGCGACGTGGTGTTCGGCACCGTACTGCTGGGCCGTTCGCAGGGCACGGCGGGTGCCGACCGGGCACTCGGCATGTTCATCAACACGCTGCCGGTGCGCGTGCGGCTGGACGGCTGCAGCGTGGAAGACGCCGTGCGCGGCACGCAGGCGCGCCTGAGCGAGCTGTTGCGGCACGAGCAGGCGAATCTGGCGCTGGCGCAGCGCATGAGCGGCGTCGATCCGGCCTTGCCGCTGTTCACCGCCTTGCTGAATTTCCGGCACGGCGGGGTGGGGCAGGAACCGGGCGCCAATCTCTGGCAGGGCACGCGGCTGCTGCACAGCGAGGAGCGCACCACCTATCCGCTCAGCATGGACGTGGAGGACCGTGGCCGGATTGGCTTCGGGCTGGCGGCGGCCTGCGTGGAGCGCATCGATCCGCGGCGCGTGCTGGCATACCTGCAAGCCGCATTGGCGCAACTGGCCGATGCGCTGGAGCAGGAACCGTCGCGGTCCATGGGTGCGCTCGGCCTGCTGCCGGAGGACGAGCTGCGGCAACTCCGCCATTGGAACGACACGGCAACCCCGTATCCGCAGGACCAGTCGCTGCCGCAATGCTTCGAGCAGCAGACGGCCGCGCATCCCAAGGCCGTGGCCCTGCAGTTCGAGGGCAAACAGCTTGCCTACGGTGAGTTGAACCAGCGCGCCAACCGGCTGGCGCGGTCCCTGCGCGCGCAGGGTGTCGGACCGGACACCCTGGTCGGCCTGTGCGCCGGGCGCGGCGTGGACATGGTCGCCGGCCTGCTCGCCATCCTGAAGGCTGGCGGCGCCTACCTGCCGCTGGACCTCGCGTACCCGCAGGAGCGGCTGGCGTTCATGCTGGGTGATGCCAAGCCCGCACTGGTGATCGGCCACGACGACCAGCTTGCACAGTTGCTGCTGCACCAGCACGGCATCGCCGGCTTCGCACTCGACACGCATTCGCCGGACATCGACAAGTTCGCCGCGGACAACCTGACGCCCGTCACGCAGCCGGACCATCTCGCCTGCCTGGTCTACACCTCCGGCTCCACCGGCGCGCCCAAGGCCGTCGCGGTGACGCACCGCGGCTGGGCCAACCTGCTGCATGCGCAGCCGCTGGCCGGGCGCGTGCAGCGCGGCGACCGCGTGCTGCAGTTCGCCTCGCTCGGCTTCGATGCCTCGGCCTGGGAGATCGGCATGGCGCTGGCACACGGCGCCAGGCTGTGCCTTGCACCGGCCGAACGGTTGCTGCCCGGCGGCGCGCTGGAGAAGACCCTGGCGCAGATGGAGATCGGCGTCGCGCTGCTGCCGCCCGCCGTGCTGCAGGCAATGGACGACACGGCCTTGCCGGCCCTGCACACGCTGGTTGCGGGCGGCGAGGCGTGTCCGGCCGCGGTGGCCGAGCGCTGGGCGCCGGGTCGCGCCTTCTTCAACGCGTATGGCCCGACCGAAGCCAGCGTCTATGCCACCGTATACGCGTGCGCGGCCGGCCAGACGCAGCCACCACCCATCGGCCGGCCCATTGCCAACACGCGCATCCATGTGCTCGACGGTGCCTTGCTGCCGGTGCCGCCCGGCGTGCAGGGCGAGGTCTACATCGCGGGCGAGGGCGTCGCACGCGGTTACCTGCATCGCGCCGCGCTGACGGCCGAGCGCTTCCTGCCCGACCCGTTCGCGGCCGACGGCTCGCGCATGTACCGCACCGGCGACCTGGCGCGCCGGCGCGAGGACGGCGTGCTCGAATTCATCGGCCGCGCGGACCGGCAGCTGAAGATCCGCGGATTCCGCATCGAGCCGGGCGAGATCGAGGCGGTGCTGATGGCCGTGCCCGGCGTCACCGCAGCCGCCGTGATTGCACGGGACGACGCGTCCGGCACGCCGGCGCTGGTGGCGTACGCGGCCGGCGCGAACCTGGACGCCGGGTCGCTGCGCACCGTGCTTGCCGGGCGCCTGCCCGCACACATGCTGCCGGCCCACATCGTGGTGCTGGGCCGCCTGCCCGTCACCGCCCACGGCAAGATCGACCGCCGCGCCTTGCCCGTGCCGCGCAGCACGCCCGGCGACCGCGCGCCGCGCACGCCGACCGAAGCCGCGCTGGCGTCGGCCTGGGCCGAGGTGCTGGGCCTGGAGCGCGTCGCCATCGACGACGATTTCTTCACGCTGGGCGGCGATTCACTGCGCGCCGTGCGTGTGGCCGCGCGCGCGAAGCAGCACGGCCTGGATGTGCCGGTGCAAGCCTTGCTCGCGCAGCCCACCATCGCCGCGCTGGCGCGCGCGCTCGACCACGGCCAGCAGGCCGCCCACGGCATCGCACGCTTCGGCCGGCAGCGCGAGGGCGATGCATCGGCCAAGCCGGCGCTGTTCCTGATCCACGGCGCGGGTGGCGAGATCAACGGCTTCGCGCACATCGCCGCGCAGCTGGAAGCGGACTACGCCGTGTTCGGCGTGCGCTCGCTGCCGCCGGCCGGCGACGCGCACACCGATTCGCTGCAGGCCCTGGCCGAGCGCTACACCGGCTGGATCCTGCAAACGCATCCGGGTCCGTACGCGCTGGCTGGCTGGTCCATGGGCGGGCTGATCGCATTGATGGTGGCCGAGCGGCTGGAGCGGCGCGGCCACGCGGTGCGCAGCGTCGGCCTGATCGACACGCATCCCGCCGAGACCGGCAGCAATGCACCGAGCGCCTCCAGCGACGCGGCCTGGGCCGTGCTGCGCGGCCTGGCCTCACGCAACGCTAGCGTGCGCGGCCACCTGCCGGCGCTGCAGGCCATGGGCCAGCGCCTGGGCGTGGAGCAGCTGCTGCAGTTCCTCGACGCCGGCCAGCCACCGTTCGATGAACTGGCACGCGACGGCGCGGTCGACTACGTGCGCATGCAGATCGCCGCCACGCACAGCCACATGGAGGCGCTGCGGCAGTTCGCGCCGGTGACTGTCGCGGCACCGCTGCACGTGTTCTGGGCGGTGCGGGAAGATGACGGCAGCGATGGTGTCACGCGCCCCGACTGGCTGGCCGCCACGGCGCGGCGCGAGGCCAGTACTGTGACTTCGCTGGATGCCGATCACTACTCCATCCTGGAAGCGCACTGCGCGGAGCGCATCGCGGCGGTGCTGCGCGGCCGAGGCTGAAGAGCTTAGGGCTTCTGTCAGGCACCTCGCCGCCTTGCGGCAGCGAGACATAGAACGTCGCCTCGAGCACCTCGTGCAAGGAACCCATCGATCCGCTTCAGGCGAACTTTCCGTCGGCCACGCCAAGTGAATTGGGTTAATCAGCGTAGGCTATTAATAAAAATTGAAGCACAAATGTCGGCAAATAAGTTCGCCATAGTTGGCAAAAATGTCGATCGTTAATTAGAGATTAAACGGGTAGAGTGGCAAGCCAATTTGAGGCTTGTCTTAAAAAGATAAATAAATTACCTAACGAAGGTCTGAATTTCCAGACGAGATCGGCTTATCGATTCATAAGCACGGCCGATTCATGCTGCGGGCTCCTTGAATGAGATTTGAGACTTCCATCGGTTGAGGTTCATACATTTATTGGAAATGCCTTCATGTTGGATATATTGGGAATCGGATTCGGGCCGTCCAACCTTGCATTGGCTATTTGCATCCGTGAATTCAATGAAAACCAGAAAAGCCCTGGCGGTCATGGGACTCTGGAGTCGATGTTCTTTGAGCGGCGGGAAGGTTTTCAATGGCACAGAGACATGCTCATTGATGACGCGACGATGCAGATCTCGTTTCTCAAGGACCTTGTCACGCTGCGAAACCCGACAAGCAGCTTCAGTTTTCTCAATTACCTGAAGCGATGTGGCCGCCTGGAGGACTTCATCAACCTGAAGACCTTCTATCCGACACGTGTGGAGTACGCCAAGTACCTGGAATGGGCGGCCTCTCAGCTGGCAAACTGTGCTCGCTACGACTGCCAGGTGGAGGAAGTGCGCCTCGGCGTCGACTGTGATTACGGGCAATGCATGGAAGTCGTCGTGCGCCACCGGGCGACGCAGGAAGTCGGGATTCATGCCACGCGCAATCTTGTCCTTGGGACAGGCCTGCGCCCAAAATTGCCGAAAGGCATCAGTGAATCGAGCAACGTCGTGCACAGCTCAGGCTTCCTGAGTTTGATCAACCGCATCGATCCACGGCACGCAAAGCGATTTCTGGTGGTGGGTGGCGGGCAGAGTGCAGCAGAAATAGTCAACCATCTGTACGGTTGCTACCAGGACGCCGAGATTGTCGCGGTCTTTCCATCCTTTGGGTACAAGCCCGCCGACGACAGCCACTTCGTCAACCAGATATTCGACTCCAAATCGGTTGACATGTTCTACGGGGCACCGGACAGCGTCAAATCCTTTCTCCTGGAGCGCCATGCCGACACCAATTACGCGGTGGTCGACGCGGACCTGATCGAGGAGTTGTATCGCAAGGTGTACAACGACAAGGTCCGGGGCCGGGAGCGTCTGGATATGCGCCGGCTGTCGCGCCTCGAGGCGTTGAAACCCCAGGCCGATCGAGTGACTGCCAAGGTGCGTGACCTGCATGGCGGGGGCACGACGGAGGAAAGCTTCGACGCTGTCGTGCTGGCCACGGGTTACCACCAGCCGTCTCTCACCGAGATCATTCCAGCGATAGCACCCTACGTGAGCAGCGACTTTTTCGACGAAGTGAGCTTGAGCCGGAACTATGCGGTGAAGACGAATGCGCCGATCGGAGGGCGCATCTATCTGCAGGGGGCCTCGGAGAGCCAGCACGGCTTCACTGTCACCCTGCTGTCCGCGCTGCCTACACGCAGCCACGAAATTCTCCAGGACATCGTCGCACGCCGCACGCCGCAGGAGACCTTCCGGTCGCAAAAGGTGCAGCATGCCGTCTAGGCCGAGCTATGACGTCCTGGTCGTGGGCGCAGGCGTGATCGGCGCGGCTGTATTGCACGCGCTGGCCCGGCTCGGCGTGCATGTCGGCCTGGTCGAGAGAGGCGTGGTCGCGCAAGGGTGCACAGCCTATTCGGGCGGCCTCGTACGTGTCTTCCACTCCGAAGAGCGCCTCAGCGAACTTGCAGCCGCAAGCTATGCGGTCTATCGAGATTTTGAAGCGCATGTCGGTGAATCCTGCAAGTTCACGCAGACGGGCTTCCTTTATTTTCCGGCTACGGGTACCGAGGTGGCTGCGCGAGAGCAGATGAACCGGCTGGCGACTGGGATATCGATGGCGTGGTGGGAGGCAGAGCAGGTACGTTCCGCATATCCTCATATGCATGCCGACGGCCCCGCGGTCCATGAGCCGGGTGCCGGGTACATGTCACCGCCAGAAGTCACGCGCGCTTTTGTCCGTGCGGCGCGCCGGCTCGGCGCTGTCGTTCATGAGGGAACCGCGGTGGACAAGCTCATTCGTGTGGGTGGGCGATATGTCGGGGTCGAGACCACGCTGGGGACGCTTTTCGCCAACCGTGTCGTGCTCGCGCTCGGACCCCACACTCCCTCCTTTCTGGAGCAGCATCGCGTGGCGCATGCATTGTGGGCCCAGCGCATCCAAGTCGATATCCGCAGGCCGTCGGCACCCTGCGGCGATCACCCCGCGTGGATCGACGATGTGAACCAACTCAATGGCCGGCCGCACGACGATGGGCAATTCCTGATTGGCTGCCCGACGCACGACTTCCGTTTTCACGATCGTCCCGTGTCGGGGACGGCGGGCCACAGCCATGTGATCGACGCGATGGGTCGCCGCAGGTTCAAATGGATGGCGGGCGCCGAATGGCAAGGCTCATACGCCAGTTTCGACTGCTACTCCGAGGGAGGCCTCGGGATTGCCGACTTCGTGGACGAGGCGCGCTCGCTGGCGGTCATCAGCGGCTTCTCGGGTGGCGGATTCAAGCTCGCACCGGAGTTGGCGCGCCGCGCCTCCAAGCTGCTGGCGGAAAGGTAAGCGCATGCTGATTCAGAAGAGCCCCCCCACGACGAGCTACGGCATGGCTTGTCGTTCTCTGCAGATCCCGCCCGGTGCCGCTGGCGGCACCGAGTGCGTGCTGGAGCCCGGCCAGCAGTCCGTGTTCCATCGCCATCACGAGTCTGAGATTTTTGTCATCGTGAGTGGCCGAGGTCGGCTTGCTGTCGACGGCCGGCACGTCGGCGATGCCGGACCAGGCGACACCATCTTCCTGCGCCCTTTCGCCGGCCATGCATTGCGCAACTTGTCGGACGACGAGCGCCTGGAGTTCATCGCGTTGTACTGGGGGGGCCAGGATGTCCATGCATCGCCTGTACCCCTGCCGGCGCGCGTCCTGATTTTCTCGACACCACCCACGCCGAACGGCGACCTGCACCTGGGCCACCTCTGCGGCCCGTACCTGGGAGCCGACATCTACCGGCGCTACCTCCGCCAGAAGAATGTGGAGGCGATTCACATCACCGGGCGCGATGACCATCAGACTTACGTGAAGCGGATCGCCGACACCGAGGGTCGTGCACCCGAAGCCGTGGCCGATGCCTACTCGCACAGCATCCGTGAAACATGGGAGAAGGCGGGTATCACGCTCGACTTTTTCTCCTCGCCAAACGGGTCCGCCATTTACCGTGAGCAGCTCTCTTCGACTATCAGTCGCCTGCTGGAACGGGACATGATCGTGGCGAAGACCGTTGAGGAGATGTATGACCGGCGCACGGGCTTCAGCCTGCATGAGGGTTACATCAAAGGCGGTTGTCCGCACTGCGGCAGCAGTTCCGACGGCAATGCTTGCGAGCAATGCGGCCGCCCGAACGATTGCATCGATCTCGTCGACCCCGTTCCCACGCTTCCTGGCGTCGAGGTCGGGCGACGCCAGCTTCGCAAGTTGTACTTCCGCATGGCTGCGGTTGCTCCGCAGCTGTCCGAACTGATCGCACGAAGCAATATGTCGGCGCGCGCCCGTGCGCTCAGCGTCGGCATGCTGGCCGACGGCCTCCCCGATATCTGCATTTCCCATCGCTCGGAGTGGGGAGTTCCAGTGGGCGTGCCGGGATTCGAGGAGCAGGTCATCTACGTCTGGTTCGAAATGGCAGCCGGCTATCTTGCCGCCGACCTGCAGGCGAACCCCGAGCAACCTTTTTTTGCCGATCGCGGCTCGTCGATCGTGCACTTCTATGGATTCGACAACACCTATTACCACACGCTGCTGTTCCCGGCGATCTACATTGCGCTGGGCGGCGACTTGACCGTGCCGGGCGACCACGTCGTCAATGAACTGCTGTTCCTGCGCGGCGAGAAATTTTCCACCAGCCGCCGGCACCTGATCTGGGGGCGCAAGCTGCTGGCCCGCGTGCCTTGCGACTATGTGCGTTGGGGGTTGTCGCGCGTGCGCCCCGAGTTGAAGAACGAAGACTTCGACCTGAACCATTTCATCGCGAGAACGAATGCGTTCTTCGTGGGACGGCTGCAGGGCTGGCTGACGTTCAGCCTCACGCACCTTGCGCAGCGGCACGGTGGCGTCGTTCCAGAGCCCGGTGCATGGTCTCAGCAGCACACGGCTTTCCATCATGAGGTGCGCTACCTTGCCGAGGGCGTGGAGCGCGCGTACCAGGTGGGCAGCTTCTCTCCGCAGACAGTGACGCGTCGCCTCGAGGAGCTGGTCGAACTCGCCCATGATTTCTTCACGACGCAGTGTCGCCACGAGACGAGCCCGGCGGCGAAGGATCACCATCGAACGACAGTCGCGCTGAATTTCTGGGCGATGGCCGTTCTTGCGCGCCTGGCAATGCCGATCGTGCCTCAAACCGGGCAGCGCATTCTTGCGCTACTGGGACTGGAGGACCAGAGCGGCATCGATGGCACGGGGAGCTTCATCCAGCATGGGCGTGAGCTCGACCCTGCGGCTGCGCCGACGTTCCCTGCCGTGCCCCCGGACATTCGGGAAACGGTGCTATGCGTCGATTGAGGATCGCGGTCCCAGGTCCGCTGACCGGGCCACGCGCCGCTTATGGCGAAGTCATCCGTGCCGCCGTGGCGGGCTTCGCAACAGCCCCCGAGCTGGATCTTCGACTATTGGACGATCAAGCACAACCTGCGCTCGCAGTTCGCGTCGCGGCAGCAATCGTGGAAGGCGGCGCCGATGTCGTCATCGGCCACTTCAACAGTGATTGCGCGCGAGCCGCAATACCGATCTACCGAGCTGCAGGCATCCCGCTACTGCTACCTGCATCGACTGCACCGGGACTCGCGGACGGGCAGGGCGTATTCCGTCTTTGCGCGGACGAATCGCGCCAGGTCGACGCAATGGCGGTACTCTTGCGCAACGAGTTGGGTGACCGCAAGCCGAGCGTGTGGTCCGATGGATCGGCATATGCGCGTCGCCTGCGTTTGCAGCTTGAAGCGGCAGTGGGTCGCGTCCTGGACGATGCGCCGCCTCCCGACGAACCTGCCATGGGGGCGAACTGCGCAGTTGTCTACCTCGGTGCGCACGTGGCCGTACGTGCACGGCTGCACCAGGAGGGCTCAAACTGGTCCGGGGTCGCAGTCTGCTGCGATGATTGCGCTATTGACGACTTCAAGTTGCAAGTACGATCCGGCACCTGGATTTGCACGCCTCATCGTCACTATGGCCAACTGCTCGAGGAAGCTGTTCGCGTTGCCCATCGCGTTCTGCTCTTGCGAGCCTCGCGGTGGAATGAGGTTTTCGATGCGCATGGAGAACACCGGGCGGCTGCCTGGCACTTGTCGCGGACCGAAAAGGAGTGCTAGAAGGGAAGGGTTGCAGTGCGGATCGATGAACGCGTATTCTCCGGACTGGGTTGATTTCATCCACTCACCAAATCGGAAGCCATGGATGTCAGTTTGCTAGCGGCATTTTCCATTACCACCGCTATTTCCTGTTTCTTGCCGGGGCCCGCCGCCGTCTTTGTGGCGTCCAGCGCGGCATCCCATGGGCGGTCCTACATATTCCCATGCGTGATGGGGATCATCGCCGCGAATCTGGTCTACTTCTTTCTTGCGGCAGCAGGCCTCGCCAATCTCATCGTCCATTACCCCGGTATCTATCAGGGAATCAGGATCGCTGGTGCGATCTATCTTATCTACCTCGGAGGCCGGCTGCTCTTCGCATCCCGCGCCGTCGACGCAGGTGCAAATGCAGTCGCAGCCGGCTTCAGGGGGCCAAGAGCCTCTCGGCTTCAATCTTTCTTCAAGTCTTTTGCCATCGAGATATCCAATCCGAAGGCAATTCTCTACTTTGGCGCCTTGTTGCCGCAATTCATGCGGCCAAACGAGAGCCTGTACTACCAGATCCTTGTTTTTGCCTCGATCACCGTGATATTTGATGTCATGGCATATACGTTCTATGGCGGAGTCGGATACGTCTCTTCGCAAAAGGCGGGTCCCGGCCTAATGCGGGGAATTACAAGATTTGCCGGCGTCGTTCTTTTACTCGTGGGCTTCCGGATTTTTCTAGAGCCCTGAAAATCCGCACAATCGATCGGAGTTGAATATGAGGCAGGCCGATTATTCCTCGGGCAAATTCTCCGGGAAGGATGCTCTCCAGAATCTCACTTCATTGACGAACGGCTACATGCTATCGAGCATCTTGTTTGCGGCCGTTGATTTGAAGATATTCGACATAGTGAAGGAGCAGCCCAGAAGTGCGCTGGAGATATCCAGGATCGCCGGATGTGCCAATGATGGCGCAATGCAGCGGCTGCTTCTGGTGCTGGTCAACCTTGGTTTGATCGACACCGGCCCCGGTGGGGTGTTCTGCGCGACGGAGGTCGCCAGGGAGTTCCTGGTCGCGGATGCAACAAGCAGCATCGTCGCAGGTGTCCAGCACCATCACCGCCACTCTTACATTCCTTTCCGATACCTCGGTGACGCCATCCGGTCCGGGAAACCTCAGCTGAGCCGCGACGGCAAGGGCTCGACCGACAAAGAGGATCTGTATGAATCCCTGGCATCAAGTGCCGGCGAGTACGAGATCTTCATGCGGGCGATGAACTCGTTCAGTGTCGGTGTGGGGGAAAGGATGGTTCAGCTTGTGGCCTTTCCGGCCGAGCCACGGATTTATGACATCGGTGGGGGCGGAGGGCAGGTATCGCAGGAACTGGCCAGCAAGCTTCCCGACGCGAGAGTCACTCTCTTTGACAGGAAAGAGGCCCTCGATTATGCGAAGAAATATCTCGCGAAGCAGCAGTCAGGAGATCGGCTGGAATGCGTTGAGGCGGATATGTTCTCCCTTGAGGTCTTTCCAAAGGCAGACGTGGTCGTCCTCTCGGCCGTCTTGGGAGATTGGGACGAGGCCAAGCGGAGAGTCATCGTGGAGAACGCCTGGTCCCAGTTGAAGCCAGGCGGGAAAATGCTGATCAGCGAGACTCTGCTGGATGAGGATCGGCGCGGTCCGTCCAGCGCCATCCTGCTCTCGCTGTATGTTCTCCTGCTGACGCAAGGCGGACATAATTTCACTCCCACCGAGTGGCAGGATTTTCTCGGTACGGCCGGCATCAACGAAGTTGCGTTCATTCATGATCACGACAATGGATATCGCGATCTGATTGTCTGCACAAAGCCGCTGGAGCAGGTGTCGGTACTCAGATAGAGACTCGCCCTGCCTCCTGAAGAACATTGCTTGCCGGCAGCGAGAAGTAGAACGTCGCACCGCGCCCCGGTTCGGCTTCGGCCCACACCGTGCCGCCGTGCCGCTCGATGATCTTGCGCACCACGGCCAGGCCGATGCCGGTGCCGGGGAATTCGGCTTCCGTGTGCAGCCGGCGGAACGGCTGGAACAGGTCGGCGGCGTACTGCATGTCAAAGCCCGCGCCGTTGTCGCGCACGTAGTACACCTGCATGCGCGCATCGAAGCCGGGCGCCGCGCAGCCGACCTCGATCACCGGTTGGGCCTCGCGCGCGGTGAACTTCCAGGCGTTGGCCAGCAGGTTGGCCATCGCCTGGCGCAGCAGGCGCGGGCTGCCGCAGGCGGGCATCTCCCCGTGCACGTGCAGCTCGGCATGCCGCACGCCGCCGGCGTCGAACAGGCCGGCCGCCAGCTCGCGCGCCACGTCGCCCAGGTCCAGGCAATCGTGCCCGATCTCGCCGGCCGAGACGCCGGCCAGCAGCAGCAGCGCGTCGGTCAGCTCGCTCATGCGCTCCACATTGGCCAGGACGCGCTCCAGGTAGTGCGCGTTCGCCGCGTCCTGCTTTTGCAGGTTGCGCAGCAGCAGCCGGCTGAAGCCGCCCACCGCCATCATCGGCGCGCGCAGGTCGTGGGCGATGGAGTAGGCGAAGGCCTCCAGCTCGCGGTTGGCCAGCTCCAGCGCGCGCGTGCGTTCGCGCACCCGCTCCTCCAGCTTGTAGTTCAGCGAGTCGAGCTGCGCCTGCGCGCGCCGGGCCGCGGTGACGTCGCGCGAGGTGCCGCGGTACCCGGCGAAGCTGCCGTCGGCGGCGAACATCGGCTCGCCCGACGTGGAGATCACGAACGGGTCGTCGCCCTCCAGGTTGCCGAACTCGAAGTTGCGGTACGGCAGGTGCGCCGCCAGCGTGGCCTTGTGCTCGTCCCAGCTGCAGTTGAGCGCCTGCATGCCGTCCATGTCCCAGCGGCGCTGGCCCATCAGCGACTGCACCCGCCGCGCCAGCAAGGGGGCGGTGGCGGGCGCGCCGAGGAAGCGCGAGAAGCGGAATTCCGCGTCCTGCTCCCAGTACCAGTCGGTGGTGAGGTCGCACAGGTGTTGCAGGCGCTGCTGGTTGTCCAGCAGCTCGCTCTCCGCGTGCTTGCGCCCGGTGATGTCGAGCACCTGGGCGATGAAATGCGAGGGCTGGCCCTGCGCGTCGCGCGCCAGCGTGCAGCTGAAGTCGACCCACAGCACGCGCCCGTCCTTGTGCAGCAGGCGCTTGTCGCGCCGGTGGCTGGCGGCCGCGCCGCGCAGCAGCTCGCCGTGCATGGTGTCGTTGCGCACGCGCTCATGCTCGCAGGCGAGCGCGCCGATGTCCATGGCGGCGAGCTCCTCCGCGGCGTAGCCGGTGATCTCGCGAAAGGCCCGGTTCGCCGTCAGGCCCGCGGCGCCGGGCCGGTACAGCACCATGCCGACGCCCGCGGCCTCGAACAGGAGGTGCGGCAGATCGTCGGGCAGGCCGGGACCGCGTGCGGGCAAAGTGGGCATTGGGTAGGACTTTGGACCGGCTTGGGCCCAGTTCCGTAGGTGATTTTCCTAGTACACCGCAAATGGCAGGTGCGTGCCCGCCGGATGCTTGCGTCCGGAAACGGCTGACACAGTATCGTGCGACGCACCACAATGCGCAATGGACCAGGCACACGGCGGTAAACATATCTTCTACGGCTGGTTCGTGGTGGCCGCGGCCTTCACGGTCACTTTCGTCGGCTTCGGCAGCGCCTACACCTTCAGCGCCTTCGTCACGCCGCTGCAGGCCGAGTTCGGCGCCTCGCGCGGCTCCGTGTCGCTGGTGTTCTCGCTGGCCGGCTTCCTGTATTTCGGCCTGGGCGTGCTGAGCGGGCCGCTGGCCGACCGCTGGGGCTCGCGCAGCATGGCCGTGCTGGGCATGCTGCTCACCGGCGCCGGGCTGGCGCTGGCCAGCGCCGCGCAGACGCTGGTGCAGGTCTACATCGCCTACGGCCTGGGCGTGGGCCTGGGCGTCGGCCTGTCGTACGTGCCGGCGGTGGGCGCCGTGCAGCGCTGGTTCGTGCGGCGGCGCGGCTTCGCCTCGGGCATCGCGGTGGCCGGCATCGGCGTCGGCACGCTGCTGATGCCGCCGCTGGCCGCGGCGCTGATCGTCGCGCTGGGCTGGCGCCACGCCTACCTGGTGCTCGGCGTGCTGGCGGCGCTGCTGGGCGCCGGCATGTCGCTGCTGATCCGCAACGACCCGCGCGAGCGCGGGCTGGCGCCCGACGGCGGGCCGGCGCAGGCGGTGCACGCGGCGGCCGTGCCGGCCGGCATGTCGATCCGCGAGGCGGTGCGTTCGCGCCGATTCATCGGCCTGTACCTGGGCTGCCTGGTCAGCTCGTTCGGCCTGTTCGTGCCGTTCGCGCACCTGGTGCCGTACGCCACCGACCATGGCGTGCCGGCCGCCCGGGCGGTGCTGCTGGTCGGCGTGATCGGCATCGGCAGCACGGCCGGACGCCTGTTGCTGGGCGACGTCGCCGACCGCCTGGGCCGCGGGCCCAGCCTGCTGGTGATGTTCGCCGGCATGGCGGCGTCGCTGGTGGTCTGGGCCTGCTCCGGCGGCTTCGCCATGCTGGCGGTGTTCGCGCTGGTCTACGGCATCTTCTACGGCGGCTACGTCGCGCTGCTGCCGGCGCTGGTGATGGACAATTTCGGCGGGCGCAACGTCAGCGGCATCATCGGCATCCTGTACACCAGCATCGCCTTCGGCACGCTGATCGGCCCGAGCGCCACCGGCTATGCGTTCGACGCCAGCGGCAGCTACACGGTGGCGATCCTGCTCGGCGCGGCGGCGGACCTGCTGGGCGCGGCGATCGTCGGGTGGAGCGCCAGGCGCGGTGCGCGCTAAGCCTTCTGCTTCGGCGCCACCGGCTCGATGTAGATCCGCCGGATCTTCGGAAACCGCTCGCGCACCGCCGCCTCGATGCGCACGATGCAGGCGGCGACCTCGGCGGCCGGCGCATCGGGGGCGAAAACGAGAGCGAAGGTCACCAGCACGTCCTCGGCGCCGACGTACATCGACAGCAGCGGCCCGACCTCGTGCACCAGCGGCTCCCGGCGCGCCAGTTCGCGGATCGCCTGCGCCGTCTCGTGCTGGATGCCTTCGCCGATCAGCAGCCCGCGCGACTCGCGGATCAGCAGCACCGCCACGCCCGCCAGCAGCAGCCCGATGGCCATCGAGGCCACGCCGTCCAGGCGCGGCATGCCCAGCCGGTGGCTGGCGAACACGCCGATGGCCGCGATCGCCAGGCCGAGCAGGGCGGCGCCGTCCTCCGCCAGCACGGTGTAGGTGGCAGGGTCCTTGCTCGCGCGCAGCGCACGCCACACCGGCACGGTGCCGCGCTCGGCCGTGAACTGCCGCCAGGCGACGGCGAAGCTGGCGCCTTCGAACACCGCCGCCGCAGCCAGCACCACGTAATTCCAGAACGCGTCCTCCAGCGGCTTGGGATGCAGCACGTGCAGCACGCCTTCGTAGAACGAGATGCCGCCGCCCAGGCCGAAGATCAGCACGCCGACGATCAGGCTCCAGAAATACAGCTCCTTGCCGTGGCCGAACGGATGCTCGGCCGACGCCGGCGACTTGCTGCGGTGCACGCCGACCAGCAGCAGCGCGCCGTTGCCGGTGTCCACCAGCGAGTGGATGCCTTCGGACAGCATGGCCGAGCTGCCGGTGGCCGCCGCCACGGCGAACTTGGTGGCGGCGATGGCGGCATTGGCGGCCATCGCGCCGTAGATCGCGACCTTGGACTCGGCCATGGACCTCTGGTGGGGAGATAAAAGGCCCATGCTAGGCGCAGGCAACTCGACCATGGGACAAATGGTCTTTTTTTCCATCAATGCATGGGCATGTCCTACAAATGCGGCCGACTTCTCGCACCATGCTTGCGCCAAATGGATTTGATGTACCGCACCCAACACAAGATCCCGGTAGACGATTACCGCTCCTGGGCCGAGTCGCTGGGCATCGAAACCGAAGCGCTGCTGGACGCCGTGCGCAGTGTGGGCCGCGAGAAGGTGATCCTGTTCATGGGGCCGCCCCCTGGCGGCGACGCATCGGCTGCTGCCTGATGCACGCCACCGCCGCGATTGCCCGCTGGAAGGCGCTCTATGCGCAGCAGCGCGCGGCCGAAAAAGAGCTGATCGACAGCATCGAGCGAGGCGACGAAGCCCGTGCGAGTGTTCTGGAAGGCAAAGCCAATGCACTTCGCACCGAAGCCGATGCCGCACTCAAGGCGGTGTACATGGGACTGGAGGTGCGCCACCAGGAGACGCAAAAGCCCAGCGGCAGCGGCAATGCCGGCGGGGACGGGTAGGACAGGCGCCGCGATCCAGCTCTACGCCGTTGTACCCAGCTCCTCCACCGGCAGCGCCGCGCTCTTCCCGCACACCGCCGGCAGCGCCTGCAGCGCGGCAACCGCGCCGCGGACGCGCGCCACCTGCACCTTGTCCGTCAGCAGCGCCAGCTGGCATTGCGCGCCGGACGCCGTGGCCGGCAGCAGCAGGTGCCGCGCGACTGCGATGCCATGCGCGGCCAGCAGCTCCAGCACTGCCTCCCGGACTTCACCACCCGCATCCAGCGGCACGCGCAGGAAGTGCCGTGCCATCACATCTCCAACCGGCACGATCTCCGGCGTGGCCATCGCATGCGCGTGGAAGCCCAGGTAGGGCACCGTCTGCTCCGGCCGCGCCCCTTCCATGCGGGCGATTTCCACCAGGTCGGCCACCACGGCCGAAGCCGTCTGTTCCGACCCGGCGCCCGCGCCGTAGTACATCGTCAGGCCGGCCGCGTCGCTGCCGACCATCACGCCGTTCATCGCGCCGTCCACGCGCGCCATCAGGCTGTTCGCGCACACCAGCGCCGGCTGCACCCGCAGCTCCACGCCCACCGGCGACCTGCGCGCCACGGCCAGCAGCTTGACGGCATGGCCCAGCGCCGCCGCGCAGCGGAAGTCCTCGGGCTCGATGCCGGCGATCCCCTCGGTGTGGACCGCGTCGAAGCGCAGCGGCATGCCGAAGGCGATGCTGGCCAGCAGCGCCAGCTTGTGCGCCGCGTCCACGCCGTCCACGTCGAAGCCGGGGTCGGCCTCGGCATAGCCCAGGCGCTGGGCCTCGGCCAGCGCGTCGCCGAAGGCGGTACCGTCGTCGCGCATGCGCGTCAGGATGAAGTTGCTGGTGCCGTTGACGATGCCGGCCACCCACTGCACCTCGTTGGCCGCCAGGCCCTCGCGCAACGCCTTGACGATCGGGATGCTCACCGCCACCGCGCCCTCGTAGGCCACCATCACGCCATGCCGGGCCGCCGCCGCGAAGATCTCCTCGCCGTGCTGCGCCAGCAGGGCCTTGTTGGCCGTCACCACGTGCTTGCCGTGGGCGATGGCTTCCAGCACCAGCTCGCGTGCCGCGCCGCAGCCGCCGATGGCTTCGACCACCACGTCCAGCCCGGGATGGCGCACCAGGTCCAGCGGGTTCGCCAGCAGTTCCACCTCGGGGCCGACCAGCCCCCGGGCGCGTTCGGGCGTGCGGGTGGACAGCATGCGCAGCTCGATCGCGCGGCCGGCCCGCGCATGGATCACCCGGTGGTTGCGGGTGATGACGCGGTAGGTGCCGGAGCCGACGGTGCCGATGCCGAGCATGCCCACGCGCAGGGGGCTGCGCAGGGCGGGAGGTGGGGGGCTGGCGAGGGTGGGGCGGTGCATGCGTTTCTCCGTCGTTGTGGGCCGGTGCCCGGACGGAGAAAGCAAAAGGCCCCGTCCGTTGCCGGCGGGGCCTTGGTGTTATGCGTCTGCCTGTCTGTCAGCGATGCACCACCTCGTCCCGCGCGGGAGAGGTGGTAATCATGGTCTGGTGGATCGGCAGGCGCATCGGGCGATTCTATACGCAGGAACAACGGGCGCTAAAAAGCCCTCGGTGCAGCCTCAGCGCGAATAGCCCCGCGCGCGCTGGTAGCGCGCCACCTGGTCGGGCGTCAGCAGCGCGCTGGCCTGCAGGTGCGCCTTCAGGTGCACGGCCCTGAGCTTGCCGTTGAGCAGGCCGATCCGCTCGCTTTGCGATTCGATCGCCGCCGCGTCGATGGCGCGCGTCTTGAAGCCGGTGTCGAGCTGCCGCTCGGCGTCGATGAGGTTGCCGCCCAGCCGGATGGCATCGGCGCGCATCGCCTTGACGATCGCATCGAGCTTGTGCACCTGCTCGCGCGTGAGGCGCAGCTCGTCGGTCATCTCCAGTGCGTGCACCGGGCCGGGGACGGCGTTCAATTCCGCCGGCAGCGACATGCCCATGCCTTCGCCGGCCTGCAGGTCGTCGATCTGCTCTTTGGACAGGGCCTTGATCGGCCTGCCGACCATGTCGGCGTAGGGGCTGGTGGTGCTGGTGCCGGCGAGGTGGGCGGCATGGGCGGCCGGGTTGTGCTGGGCCATGGCGGGCAGGCCGAAGCAGGGCAGCAGCAGCGCGAACAGAAGGCGGCGCATCGGGTCAGCCTCCCGCCATCGCCGGGATGATGTGCACCTCGTCGCGGTCGCCCACGGGCGTGTTCATGCCTTCGAGCGTGCGGATGTCGTCGCCGTTGACGAACACGTTGATGTAGGTCTTGAGCTTGCGCTCGGAGTCGTAGAACTGGCTCGACAGGTCGGGGAAGCGCTTTTCCAGCGCGCCGAAGATGTCGGCCAGGCGGCCGGGCGATTCCTGGACGGACGACTGGTTGCCGGTGCTCTTGCGCATCGGCGTGGGGATGAAAACGGTGGGCATGGCTTGTGCTCCTTGAGGCAGGGAAAAATGCGGGTCAGTGATGAAGGTGGCCGCAGACCGGGCAGTCGGGCCGCCGCTTGATGTTGAGCTGGCGCGTCGAGCTGTTCTCGATGTCGAGGAACCACAACTTGTTGAACAGCGGCGTGCCGAAGCCGGTGATGACCTTGATGGCTTCCATCGCGACCGTGGTGCCGATCATCACGGGCCCCGGGCCGATGGCGGGGAACACCTTGATGTTGGTCCAGTAGTCGGGCGCGGTCGGGTAGACGCAGGCCAGGCACGGCGTCTTGCCCGGCACGAAGGTGCTGACGTAGCCCTCGGTGCTGTACATGGCGCCCATGCACAGCGGCTTGCCGTGCTTCACGGCCGCGCGGTTCATGGCGTAGCGCTCCTCGAACAGCGGCGCGCCGTCGACCACGATGTCGCACTGGGCGATCAGGTCGCTGGCGTTGGCGTCGCTCATGTACTCGGCGACCTCGACGATCTCCAGCGCCGGGTTGATCGCCCGCAGCCGCGACGCCCAGGTGGCGACCAGCGGCTTGCCGACGTCTTCCTCGTAGATCAGCTGCATGCGGTTCAGGTATTCCGTGGTGAGCACGCCGTGGTGCACCAGGATCAGCCGGCCGATGCCCGCGCGCACCAGGTTCATGGCGGCCGTACCGCCGACGCCGCCCACGCGCGACACCAGCGCGGTGGCCGCCTTCATCTTCATCTGGGCTTGCTCGCCGAAGCCTTCGACACGCAGCTGGCGGGAGTACTTTTCGCGCTCGAATTCGGTCAGGGGAGCGGCAGTCAGGGGTTGCATGGGTGTCGCCTCAATGTGAACAGACGCCGCAATCGGGTTGGCGCCGGATGTTGAAGGTGGAGAAGGTGTTGTTCTCCAGGTCGCAGTACAGCAGCTTGTTCTCCAGCGGCCGGCCGTAGCCGGTGAGGGCCTTGATCACCTCCATCGCGGCGATGCTGGCGATCGTCGACGAGCTGGGGGCGATCACGGGGAAGCCGGTGACCTCCCAGCCTTCCGGTGCCGACGGGTAGATGCAGGCCAGGCACGGCGTCTCGCCGGGCCGGATGGTGGTGGCGTAGCACTCCAGCCCGTTCATCGCGGCCATCACCACCGGCTTGCGGGTGCGGACCGCTTCGGCGTTGATGCAGTAGCGCTCGGCGAAATCGGGCGATGCGTCCACCACGATGTCGGCCTGCGCCATCAGGCCGGCCACGTTGTCGTCGCTCACGTTGTCGAAGCAGGGCACCAGCGCGACGTCGGGGTTGATCTTGCCCAGCGTCTCGACGAAGGCGGCCATGCGCGGCTGCCCGAGGTGCTGCGCGAAGGCCAGCGGCATGCGGTTGAGGTTCTCGTGCTCGACCACGCCGCCGTGCGCCAGCACCAGCCGGCCGATGCCGGCGCGCGCCAGCAGCATCGCCACCGTGCCGCCCAGGCCGCCGACCCGCGAGATCAGGACGGTCGCGGCCTTGAGCTTGCGCTGGCCCTCCAGCCCGAAGCCGGGCAGCGTCAGCTGGCGCTCGAAGACCTGCTCCTCGTGCGGGCTCAGCTGGGGCGGTTGTTCCAGGGTGGTGGTTGTCATCGGATCAATGGTGAAAACGGTTGGTCAATGGCGCCCGAAGATCTTGACGGCGGTGGTCTTGAACGAGGCGAACACCTGGGACTGCAGCGCGATGTCGAGCGCGGCCATCGAGCGCCGGCTGATCTCCGCGGTGACCGGCACGCCGATGTCCAGCAGCAGCCGCACGCGGTCGCGCAGGGGGCAGATGCCCACCACGGTGGCCGCCAGCACGTTGCCGATCGACGACACGTGGGCCTCGGTGCTGATGGAGATGTCCCAGGGGTGGATCACCACCGTGACAGGGCCAGCGGCAACGTCGGCCTGCGCGCGGATGCGCACGCCGGGCGCCAGCAGGACCGTGGCTCCCTCGGCCGGATCGGCGCTTTCCAGCGTGCCCGACAGGGCGTTGGATTCGACGAACTCGGCGACGAAGCGCGAGCGCGGCGCGGCCAGCAGGCTCTCGTAGGTGCCGCGCTGCACGGCACGCCCTTCCTCGATCACGATCACGTCGTCGCCCAGCGCCACCGCGTCCAGCGGGTCGTGCGTGACGACCACGGCGGGGATCTCCAGGGTCTTCAGCAGGGTGCGCAGCTCGGCCCGCATGGCGGTGCGCAGCTGCATGTCGAGCGCGCTCAGGGGCTCGTCCAGCAGCATGATCTGCGGCCGCGTGACCAGCGTGCGGGCCAGCGCGACGCGCTGGCGCTGGCCGCCCGACAGCTGCGAGGGCTTCGCGTCGCGCAGCTCGCCGATGCGCATGCGCTCCAGCCCCTGTTCCACCTCGGCGCGGACCTCCTTGTCCTTGCGCCCGGTCGCCCGCAGTCCGTAGGCGATGTTGTCGTACACGCTCATGTGCGGGAACAGCGCGTAGTCCTGGAACACGAAGCCGACCTTGCGCTGCTCCATCCGCACGTTGGTTCCGCGCGTGGAGTCGAACAGCGTGACGCCGTCCAGGATGACGTAGCCGGCGTCTGGCGTGGTCATGCCCGCCACCATGTTCAGGAAGGTGGTCTTGCCGTGCCCGCTCGGGCCCAGCAGGACCGTGATGTCCCGGGACAGCGAGAAATCGAAGGCCGCCTCGAAATCCCGCAGGTGCTTCCTGACCTCAAGCTGCAGCATGGCTGGTTCCGTACCTGGCGGACACGACCTTGAGCAGCACCACCAGCGCGAACGACACCAGCACCAGCACCAGCGACATCGTCACGGCCAGCTGCATGTTGTCCTGCAGCGCGCTGAAGATCGCCAGCGGCATGGTCTGCGTGCTGCCTTCGAAGTTGCCCGCGAACACCAGCGTGGCGCCGAATTCGCCCAGGCAGCGCGCCCAGGCCAGCACGGCGCCGGCCACCAGGGTGGGCCAGACGCAGGGCACGACCACGCGCAAGAAGGTGCGCAGGCGCGAGGCGCCCAGCAGCAGCGAGGCCATTTCGAGCTTGCGGTCCATGCCCTCGAAGCCGGCGCGGGCGGCCCGCACGAAGAACGGCAGCGAGACGAAGATCTGCGCCAGCACCACGGCGGTGGTGCTGAAGCTCATGGAAATGCCGTGCTGCGCGAGGAAGATGCCGGCCGGCCCGTTGCGCCCGAAGAACAGCAGCAGCGCCAGGCCGGTGACCATCGGCGGCAGCACCATGGGCGTGTCGATCAGGGTGTCGACCAGCACGCGGCCGGGAAAGTCGTTGCGTGCCAGCACGTAGGCGAGCAGGCCGCCCAGGCAGACCACCACGCCGGTGGAGAGCGTCGACGTCACCACGCTCAGGTACAGGGCCTTGTGCGTGATTTGGCTGGCCAGCGCCTCGTAGGCGTGCGCCGGCGAGGTGCTGGCGAACAGCGCGAGCATCGGCAGGGCCAGGAAGGCCAGCGTGAGCGCGGCTGCGAAGTACAGCCATTTCGGGTCCGACCGCGAGGTGTCGAAATGCGCGGTCCGCCGGATGGGCCCGGCGCGCTGCGGCAGGGGGCGGGCGACGGTGTTCACGGCGGTGTCACGGCCCGGTCTGGAAGCCGTAGCCGGACATGATCGCCTTGCCCCGGGCCGACAGCACGAAATCGTAGAAGCGCCGCGCGCCGGCGCTCGGCTTGGCCGCTTTCACCATGCCGATGACGTAGTCCGTCCTCACGTTGAGCTTGTCCGGGATCGGCACCTGGACCAGCTTGTCCTTCACGTCCGGCGTGATGTCGGTGATGTAGACGAAGCCGGCATCTCCCTCGCCCATGGCGACCTTCATGACCACCATGCGGATGTCGGGCTCCTGCGAGACCGCGTTGCGCCGCACGCCGACGCCATACTGCCCGCCGCCCATGCCGGCCGCGTCCGCGTTCTTCAGGAACTGCGCGAGGTAGGTGGCGGCCGGAAGGGTCGGCGCGGGCATGACGATCTTCACGCCGGGTTTGGCCAGCTGCTCGAGGTTCGCGCCCACGGAAGACGACTTGAAGACGATCGCGGTGAGCCGGCTGTGGGCCAGGTCGGTCGACTGGGCGATCAGCCCCTTGCCGGTCAGCTGCTCCATGTTGCGGCGGTCCGCCGATGCGTAGACGTCGACCTTGGCGCCTTGCTCGATCTGCGCGGCCAGCTGGGTGCTGCTGGAGAAGTTGGTCGCGACGGCGAAATCGGGGTTGTCGCGCTCGAACTCGCGCGCCATTTCGTTGAACGAGGCCTTGAGGCTGGCGGCGGCGGAAACGACGATCGTCTCCTTGGCGCTGGCCGGTTGGCACGACAGGGCGAGCAGCAACGACGCTGCAACCAGGAATTGCTGTTTCATGAGGAAGCGTCGATCAGCTGCGCATCAATAGACCGCCATTTCCGGTTCGACCTGCTTGGCCCAGGCGCGGATTCCCCCGGCGACGTTGACGACCCGGCTGTAGCCCGCATCCGCAAGCAGCTTCTGGGCCTTCTTGCTGCGCGAGCCGGCCAGGCAGTACACGTAGATGTCCTGGCTCTTGTCGAGTTCGCCGATGCGGTCGGGCAACTCCGACAGCGGGACATGCACCGCACCGTCGATGCGGCAGATCTCCCATTCGTGCGGATCGCGCACGTCCAGCACCAGCATGTCGCTGCGCGACTGGCGCAGGGCGTACAGCTGCGCCGGGGTGACCTCCTCGGTGCCGCCGAAGTCCACCTCGCAGGTGGCCTGGTAGTCGGGGCTCGAGAGCTCGAGAAGCTGCTTGCGCGAGCTGCAGACCGGGCAGTCCGGGTTCTTGCGCAGCTTCATCTCGCGCGAGCGCATCTCCAGCGCGTCGAAGATGAACAGCCGCCCGATCAGGGGCGAGCCGATACCCAGGATGAGCTTGATCACCTCGGTGGCCTGCATCACGCCCAGCAGGCCCGGCAGGATGCCCAGCACGCCGCCTTCGGCGCAGCTGGGGATTTCGCCGGCCGGCGGCGGCTCGGGATACAGGCAGCGGTAGCACGGGCCCTTCTCGGCCCAGAACACCGAGGCCTGGCCCTCGAAGCGCAGGATGCTGGCGTGCACGTTCGGCTTGTTCAGCAGCACGCACACGTCGTTGGTCAGGTAGCGGGTGGGGAAGTTGTCCGTGCCGTCGGCGACGATGTCGTAGCCGGAACAGATTTCGATGGCGTTGTCGGCCGTCAGCATGGTTTCATGCGTGATGATCTCGACGTTCGGATTGATGGCGTTGAGCTTTTCCTTGGCCGACGCGACCTTGCTGCGCCCGACGTCGGGCGTGTGGTGCAGCAGCTGGCGCTGCAGGTTGCTGAAATCGACGACGTCGGAATCGATCAGGCCGATCTGCCCGACGCCGGCAGCCGCCAGGTACATGGCCATCGGCGACCCCAGCCCGCCGGTGCCGACGCACAGCACCTTGGCGCTCTTGAGTTTCAGCTGCCCTTCCATGCCCACCTCCGGCATGATCAAGTGACGGCTATAACGCGCGACTTCCTCTTTGCAGAGTTGCATGAAAAACGCTCCCTGAAGCATGCTTTCCCGGACTGTTATCACAGCCTCGGGGACAAAAACGTAGGCACTTTAAGACATATCGATATGTCTTAACAATCTTTAAATTGCAAGCTTACGTTCTGCAAATCTGCAGGGAGCATTCGGCATTAATCCCCTTGACCGGGGTCAAGCGGCGGTCACGACGACGGCATGCATGGTGGTCCGGCAAGGTGCCGCGCCGCCGTGCGCCGCCAGCCCTTCGGCCAGTGCGTCGACCACCGGCTCCAGCGCGACGCCCGCGTTCGTGAGCTGCAGCGCGCGCGGCGTGCCGGTGATGGCGCCCAGCGCCCAGTCGCGCGCTGTCGGGCTGACCGCCTGGAAGCTGACGGTTTCGATGGCGACGGTGGCGAAGCCGGCGTGCAGCACCAGCTGCCGCAGCAGGTTCCGGTCGCTGAGCGAATACGGCTTGTCCTGTTCGGCCGGGGAGATCGCATCCCCCGCGAAGCGCTTGCAGACCTCGTCGAACAGGCGGCTGTGGACGTTGGCCGAGGGGAAATCCCAGACGCTGAAGCACAGGCTGCCGCCGGGCGCGAGCACGCGGCGCGCCTCGCGCAGCGCCTGCGCGGGATCGGGCATGAAGGCCATGCCGAACTGGCAGGCCACCGCCCCGAAGCGACCGGCGTCGAACGGCAGCCCGGCGGCGTCGGCGGCCTGCCATTCGATGCCGCCGCCCGGCGGCGTCTGCGCCTGCGCGACCTGCAGCATCGCGGTGCTGAAGTCGGTGGCGACCAGGTGCCGGCCGGTGGGCAGCGTCTTGCGCAGCACGCGGGTCAGGGCGCCTGTGCCGCAGGCGGTTTCGAGGACCTCGCCTTCGGTGCGCCCGGCGATGCGCCGCGCCATGTCCTCGGCGTACGGCGCGAACAGCACCGGCACCAGGTAGCGTTGATAGTTTTCCGGAACCGAACCGACGAATTTCCAGGAATTGGTGCTCATGGTTTTGCTGACTCCCCGATATTGCATAAAGCGGAGCAGCATTGTCGGACGGTCCGGGCCCACCGGATGCGTGGAAGTGTTCGCGCGCGGCCTCAGCCGCTCCAGCTGACCCCGATCCACAGGTCGCTGAGCTTGGCGTCGTCGAAGTAGAGCTCCAGCGTGCCGGTGGGCAGCGCCGGCAGCGCGATGGCGTCCAGCTTGCCGGCCAGCAGGTTGCCCAGCGTCGCGTCCTTGGCCAGCGTGTCGGTCTTGGCGGTCGCGTCGGCGATGCCGGGCTTGTCGGCGATGCCCAAGGCGCCCGGCACGGCCGGCAGCGAGCTGCGCGCCAGCAGGTCCACGCGGGTCACGCCCTTCAGCCGGCCCTGGCTCCAGAACGGGTAGTGCTCGGGCCTCAGCAGCAGCGACAGCTTGAAGCGCTGGCCGGCCGCCGGCACCTGGCCCAGGAAGCGCGCCCACTCCGCTGGGAATTCCTGGCGCACCGAGATCAGGCGCAGCGATCCCACCGCCTGCGCCTCGGTGAACAGCTCCTTCAGGTGGGCCACGGCGCCGGCGCGCAGCAGGCCGCCGCCTTCGCGCGCGGTGTAGCGCAGGTGCAGGATGACGTCGCTGATGGTCTCGTAGTCGAACTGCGCCGGATCCTTCTTGCTCGGGTCGGCCGGCAGCTGCAGCTGCCATTCGCTGATGGCGCCCGAGTTCTCGAACGGCAGGTAGCGCTCGTCGCGCGCCGCCGGCTCGAACAGGCCGCTGTCGTTCTGCGCCGAGCTGGTGACGATGCCCTGCAGGCTGCCGTAGTTGTCGCTGAAGCGCGGGTCCTCGGCGTCTTCCCGCGGGTACAGGTCGCCCACCACCGGGGTCTTGCGGATGCTGCTTTTCAGCAGCGTCAGCGTGCAGTTCACGCTGGCGTACGGCCCGCTCACGCAGGGGATGCTGACGGCCACGCCGCGCAGCCGGCGGAAGTAGTGGCCGGGCCCGTCCATGTCGAACACCGACTCGGGCAGGCGCACGGTGCAGCGGCCGGTGGTGCGCAGCCGCACCAGCGCCATCGGGTCCAGCTGCAGCAGGCTCACGTGCTTGGTCAGCTCGTATTCGCGCTGGTTGAGCTCGGCGTGCGCCATCTCCATGCGCTTGATGTCCAGGTACAGCTTCTCGCCGGCCAGCAGGCCTTCCTTGCCGGCCAGGTAGCCGAACTGCAGGTAGCTCAGCTCCGGGTTGCCCAGCTCGTGCTGCAGCGCCCGTTCGGCCTTGCGCGCCACGTCGAAAGCGAACTGGAAGCACTGCGCGTACAGGCCCTTCACCTCGCGCTTCATCCAGGCATACAGCGCCTTGTTGGTCTTCTTGCCGTTCTTGTTGCCGCCGTCCTCGTTCAGGAAGCGCTCGATTTCCAGCGCGTGCTTGATCTGCTGGCGGTGCACCTTCAATTCCTGCTCGGCCACCGCCTGGCGCAGCTGCGCGGCGCGCAGCTGCTTGAAGATCTGCGCGATGTCGCCGGCCGCCAGGTTGCTCTGGAACCCCCAGTCGCGCTCGCGCCGCGAGAAGCCGTCGATGCGCGCGGCCCGGCGCGCCTCGAAGTTCAGCCGCTCGGCCACCGCGCGCGCCGCGTTGGCGGTGGCGGCCAGGCCCCAGCCGAAGTGCGAGCCGCCGGTTTCCACCGTGCCGCCCACGCCCATCGGCTGCGCATGGATCTTCACCTCCGGGATCACGTGGATGGCGGAGCCGATGGTGTTGAGGATGTTGGCCACGTCGCTGGCGAGCTGCGCGCCTTCCAGGAAGAACGACTCGCGCACCTCGTGCGAGCTCAGCATCCTGCCGCCGTTCAGGGCGCCGGCCACCGCCGCCCCGGCATCGGTGGCGATGTCCACCTCGATGCCGCGCAGCGCGACCTCGGGCTCCTTCATGGCGAACTTCATCTTCTGCAGGCCGTCCTCGTCCAGCTCGCCCAGTTCGGGAATCGACTTGAGGATGTCGTCGGCCTTGCGGCCCAGCTGGCGCTCGTAGTAGGTATAGCGCTGCACCGCCAGCGCCAGCGTCTGCATCAGCGCCTCGCGCGCCTTGATGGTTTCCTGCACCTGGCCGTAGCGCACCTGCTCGACCATGTCCAGCACCACGCGCTCGTGCTTGGAGCGCAGCAGCGCCATCGCCTCGCCGTCGTCGCGCTCCATCGCCATCAGCAGCTGGTTGCCCAGCGACTTGACCTCCTGCGCGATCTCGGCGGCTTTCTGCACCAGGTAGCCGAAGCGCACCAGCGGCAGCGGCTGGTTGAGGCCGTTGACGATCGAGCCGATGTCCATGCCGGCGGCGGCGGCGCGCGCCAGCATGGCCGGGTCGATCGGCGGCTCGAACAGCGCCAGCTGGCGGAAGATGCCCTGGAAGTTCAGGCTGTTGTGGATCTTGAACAGCCGGTCGGCCACCGTGTCCCAGTAGCCCAGCAGCTTGTCGTTGGGCGGCACGCAGAAGTACAGCGCCTTGCCCAGGCTGCGCAGCGGCGCGAGCTGGTCGTCGCCCGAGTCGGCGCCGCCGGGCAGCGGCATCAGGTCGAACGGCAGGTCGGGCTCCATGTCGCGCATCACGGTGCCGAACTGCGCCAGGTCGGCGCGCAGGTTGGAATAGGTCTGCGCGCGCACCGTGCCCTTGCGCGGCGTGGGCAGCGGCTTGGGCCCCAGGATTTCGGCGGCCAGCACGTACAGCATCAGCGCCTCGTCCACCGCTTCGCCGGTGTCCTGGCGGAACAGCGAGTCGCCCCAGGCGATCAGGTTGTCCAGGTACGCCATCACCGTCTTGTACATATAGGCCGGCTGGCGCAGCCGCGCCACCGCGTGCGGGCGGAACGGCGCGTCCTTCCAGGCGGCGATGCCGAGCAGCGTTTCCTGGCGCAGCTGCGGGTCGGCACCGGTGGCCAGGTTGACCAGGATTTCGCCGATCTGGCGCACGTCGGCCGACTGGAACGGGCGCACCTTCCAGAAGCGCTCCGGCGTCGGGCCTTCGCTGTCGTCAGTGGGATCGAACAGGTAGTGGAACCACTGCTGCGCCTCGGCGAAGCGCTGGTTCTTGCTCAGGTGCATGGCGATGGTCAGCGGCACGTGGAAGAACAGCTCCCAGTTGTAGGGCGCGTAGGCGCCGCTGGAAGAGAAGTCCAGGTCCTTGACCGGGTAGGGCAGGCGCACCAGGTCCGCGTTGGGGTGGTAGCCGGCCTGGAAGAACTCGGCGTACAGGTCGGCCACCGGGCGCATGCGCCGGTGCCGCACCTGCAGCGGCGTGCCGCTGGCCAGCGGAATTTCGGTGCCGGCGGCCAGCAGCAGCGTGTTGGTGCCGACCAGCTGCCTGCTGCTGCCGTCCGGCATTTCAAGCGAGGCCAGCGCGAATTCCACCGGCGTGTCGGTGGCCAGCGCCGCCGTCTTGGCCGACCCCAGCGTGAAGCTGGCGCCCGGGTAGGGCGTGTGCTGGACCGCGGCCTTCAGCGTGACGTGCGTGCCCGCGGGGATCTTGCCGGCCGCCGCGCCCGACAGCCTGAGTTCGATTCCCTTGGCCAGTTCGATCGGCACGTTGCCCGGGCCGAGCACGGTGGCCTTCTGCGGCAGCGCGATGCGCGCCAGGGCCGGCACGGTCGAGTTCACCAAGGCGCCGAGTGCCGCGTCCACGCCGTAGGGCATGGAGACCTCGCCGGCCGCGTATTCCGTGTCGGCCGCCTGCAGGCCGCGCGTGCCCTTGCGCAGCAGCCGCTGCGTGAGCGGCCGCACGTAGGGGTGCTGGTGCAGCGTGAGCTTGTAGCTCAGCTCGCGCTCCTGGGTGATGAAGTATTTGCTCTGGCTGTTGGTGATGGCCTGCGAGGGCACGAACACCAGTTCCGTGTCCAGCTGGGTGTGGAAGGCCTTGGACTTGGCTTCGACGACGGGCTTCATGCGGTTCTCCTCTGCTTACAGCGACAGGCCGGCCAGGCCGGCACCGAAACCGGCGCGGTTGGCATCGTCAAAGTTGTTCTTCAGCGCCGAGTTGAAGCCGCCGGCGCCCACCACGTTGAGGCTGCCGGCCTTCTGCAGCCCGGACTGCGCGAAGGCCGTGAGATCGGTCACCAGCACCGTGCCCGCCTGGTCCACCGGGCTGCCGGTGCCGGCGCTCAGCTGCCCCACGCCGGCCAGCCGGTCGCCCACGGCCACGCCCGAATAGCCGCCCGGCCCGACCAGCGTCTCGCCGTACTTCAGCACCGAGCCGGGGTTGACCAGCCAGTCGAGGCCGGGCTGGGGGTTGATGACCGAACCAGGGTCGAACATCACCGGGCCGCCGTCGGGCTTGCGCCACGGCACCTCGGGAATCGCCACGATGTCCTTCCACCAGTCGGGCAGTTGCCAGCCCGGGTCGGCCGGCTGCGGCGTCGAGGTGACCCATTCCTCCCACTCCTCGATGGTGCGTTCGGTCACGCTGGGCTCGATGAAGAAGGTGTGGCGGTTGTCCTGGAAGAACAGCGGCTTGGTCAGCGCGGCGATCTCGGCGATGCCCTTTTCCAGCTGGGCCTTCACCGCCGCCGGGTTGACCGCGTTCTGGTAGGCCGTCTCGGGCACGCCGAGCGCGGTGAAGTTGTTGTCGCAGGGCAGCAGCTTGAAGGTGCCGGCGGGCTTCAGGATGTCGGGCGTCTCCATCACCTGCGTGACGGCGTTGTTCGGGCCGGTGCGCACCTTGCTGACGTAGATGACCTTGAACGTGCCGTCGCCCAGGTAGCGGGTGGCCTCCACGCCGCCCAGGCCGTAGTTCGGCTGGTACAGGTGCGTGGGCATGGTGGCGTAGGCGGCCTTTTCCGGCACGCTGTTGCGCCCGGCCAGGTGGAAGGCCTGGTTGAACGGCCAGCTCAGGTGGACCAGCACGCCGCGCTCCTCGCCGTCCTCGTACGGCTCCTTGGTGACGTGCACGAACACCTGGCGCGCCGGCACCGAGAACGAGGCCGTGAGCTTCTGCGCGTCCGGCGGGTCCACCTCGCCCGATTCGGGCGTCTTCCACTCGCCCTTCATGTACTCGCTCCAGTGCAGCTGCGCCTGCATGTGCTTCTGTACCGGGGGCAGGGTGATGACCTTGGTCGGGTCGATGGTCTGGGCGCCGGCCGGCAGCGGCGGCGGCTGGTCGGAGAAGGTCACCCAGAACAGGTACAGCCGGTCGCGCCAGACCACCGGCGCCAGGTGGTCGCCCTGGATGTCCACGCCCACCGGCTCCCACGGCGTCCAGGTGCCGTGCGTGTAGCGCCGGTAGAAGTACTGGTGCGGCTGGCTGAAGCTGCGGCCGAACACGTGCAGCACGCGCTTGCCCGGATCGGGGTCGTCCTCGATGTGCATGGCCACGATGTCCAGCCGGGCCAGCAGGTCGAGCTTGCGCAGGTAGGCGAGGAACGCGTCCTCCACCAGGTCGGACGACACGTCGCCCTGCAGCAGCGCGCCTTCCAGCTCGGTGAACAGGTGCGTCTTGTCGTCGCGGAACTCGGGCTCCAGCCAGTTCTCCGGGAACAGGAAGATCTTGCGGTTGGCTTCCCACACGCGGTAGCGCTTCATCCATTCCCATTGCTTGGAGTCGATGGCCGACGGATGCACCTTGGGCTCCAGGTTGAGCAGGCAGCGCTGGATGAACAGCTGCACCGACGAACTCGCCAGGCGGATGCGCGAGGTCTGCACCACCGGCTCCATGCCGGGGTCGATCAGGAAGTATTCGTACAGCTGCTCGATGCGCTCGAAGCCCAGCACCTGCAGGGTGTAGGCCACCAGCGCGTCGCGCCGGCGCTGGCGCAGCGCGTCGAAGATCGGCTGCGCCACGCGCAGCCAGGTCTCGGGATCGAAGCGCGCCTTGACCGCTTCCTTGACGTCGCGCGCGATGTCGTAGCGCTGCTGCGCGGTGGCGGTAGCCGACACCACACCGGCCCATTTCGCCAGCGCGGCGGGCGCCACGCCGAAGCGCTCGACCACCTGCAAAGCGGTCCACAGCCGCCGCAGCGGCAGCTCGCTGGCGAAGGCCGGCACGCCCGGCGCGGGCACCAGCACCTCGGCCACCGCCTGCACGGTGGCCGCGTCGCGCCGCGCCAGGCTGGCCAGCAGCGGATAGACCTGGGCGGCGAGCCTGTCCGCGGCCTGCGTGCCGTTGGCCTCGAACACGGCGATGAGCCCGTCGCCGCCGCCGGCCAGCTCGCGCTGCAGCAGCGCGTACGACAGCAGCCGGCGCAGCCGGCCGAAGCGCAGGACGGTTGCGGCCTTGTCGGCGACGGTGTCGCCGACGACCTGCGCGGGCAGGTCGCTCAGGGTCACGCCGCCGAAGTCCGCCGCGTGCGTGAGCAGGTAGCGCGCCTCGCGCTCGTTCAGGCCCAGGCTCTGGACCACCTGCAGCGCCTTGGCCAGCAGCGTGGCCGCGTGCTGCGCGCCGTCCATCGCGGCGCCGGGGTAGAGCGCCAGCCGCGACAGCGGCCCCTTGGGCAGCGATTCGCCCTGCACCAGCAGGCGCGCGTTGCCGCCGCCCAGCTTGGTCAGGTCCAGCGAGAAGCGGTAGAGCGTGCCGGCCTGCAGTTCCAGGTATTCCGCCGGCTGGCCGCCCAGTTCGGCCTTGGGCGCGGCGGCCACGCCCTTCACGAACACCTGCTCGGGCAGGTGCGGGAAGCTGAGCGCGGCTTCCGCGTTCTGCGCATCCAGGCCGATGAAGAAGCGGTAGGCGCCGGTGGCCGGCACTTCCAGCCAGCCTTCCATGCGCGCGCTGTTGCTGCCGGCGGGCTTGCCGGCGGTATCGGCCTCGGCCGACATTTTGGTGACGAGCGCGGGGCCGCTGCCGTCGGCCGAGGCGCGGAAGGTGGCGGTGACGCCGCGCTGCGCCAGGGCGGCGTAGGCGTCCAGCAGCGGGCCGGGGTTCGACAGCAGCGCGGCGTTGGCGGCCAGGCTTTCGAGCAGCACCGGGTCGGCGCCGGTCTGCGCCACCAGGGTCTGCAGGATGAATTGCCGCGTGAGCCGCTGCTGCAGGAAGGGCAGGAAGGCCTGCGCCAGGCGCGCGCGGCGCTGCAGGTCCAGCGCCTGCAGCTGCGCGTCGCTCAGGCCGGGCGCCGTCACGAACAGCAGGTCGTGGTCGGCCGCGTCGAGGAAGCCGGTGGCCGGCTGCGAGCCGCCCGGCGCCTTCTTCAGGTGCTGGTCGAAGAAGTCGCGCGACTGCTGCCGCACGTCGGCCAGCAGCGCCGCGAGCAAGGGCGAAGCCACGTGCGGCTGGCCGCTGGCCGGCAGCGGCAGCTTGGCCTCCAGCGCCGCCTTCTCGGCCGCCGACAGCACGCCACGGTAGACCAGCCGCTGCTCCTGGCGCGCGGCGTTGTACGGCACCTCGCGGATGGCCGCCTCGCTGTCGAAACCGGCGGGGGCGAGCTTGTCGGCCGGCGCCACGCCCACCTGCACGGCGGTGAATTCGGCGGTGCCGTTCAGCATTGCCGTGAAGCGCGCCACCACGTCGGCCGGCAGCACCAGACCCAGCTTCTGGCGCAGCACCTCGTCGCTGAGCGCCGCCGGGTCCTGCGGCACGGCGTGCTCGGCGCGGATCGCCAGCACGCCCTGCGACACCGAGCGCATCAGCGCCTGCACCGCCTCGGGCTGCGGGTGGTACTTGCCGTTGGCGTCGAAGCGGTGCCGCAGCAGGTAGTCCAGGTCCTCGATGGACAGGCCGCTGTCCTTCAGCTGCACGGCCAGGTCGACGAATTCCAGCGTCTGCGAGAACGGGTGGTCGTGCTCCAGCGTGTCCAGCGGGTCGGCCGGCAGCGGCTTGAACGGGTCCAGCCCGCTCAGCTGCTTCAGGACGACGAATTCCGCCACCTTCAGCCCCAGCGCCTTGGCCAGCAGCGCGTAGCGGTGCAGCAGCGACACGTTGGGCAGCGACAGCGGCGCGGTGGCCAGCGCGACGCCGGCGTCGCCCAGCACCAGGGCGACCTCGTCGGCCGTCAGGCCGAGCGCCGCCTGCAGCGCCAGGGTGTGGTCTTTCAGCAGCACCGCCGGGTCGCTCAGGTACAGCCCCAGCGGATGGTCGAACTGCGGCGCGCTCTTGAGCACGCTGCGCCGCAGGAACAGCTGCGCGTACAGCGGCTTGTCGCCGGTGGTGGGGATGCCGGTCCACAAGGTGGTGAGCTTCAGGCGCGACTGCTTGCCCACCGACAGCCGCGCGTCCAGCGCCTTCAGGTGCGCCAGGTAGATCAGCGCGGTGCGCAGCGGCCGCTTGGCCATCGACACGCCGTTGCCGTCGTAGGCGGCGTTGGCGGGCACGAAGGCGCTCAGCGCGCGGTCGGCTTCCTCCAGCGTCCAGCCCAGCTTGCGCCACAGCCGCACCAGCAGGTTGATGCGCAGGTAGACGATGGGGTCGGCCGCCGTGCCGTCGGCATAGCGCAGCTCGGTCAGGTCGAAGTTGCCGCCGGCGTCGGGGTCGGCCAGCACCAGGATCTTGTCGAAGGGAATGGCCTGCACCGCCGCTTCCAGCGCGGCGACACCCACGCCGAATTCCGCGGCCAGGTCGGCCAGGCGGCCGGCGAAGGCCTGCACTTCCAGGCGGCGCTGCTGGTCTTCCACCGACAGCGTGTTGGGTGCCTGCGCGAGCAGTGCCTTGTGGTCGACGTAGAAGCGCGCGTCGCCGATGCTGACGTCCAGCTTGTACAGCACGGCCAGCTTGCCCAGCTCCGGATTGACGAAGCCGCTGCGCACCAGCGCCGTGACCTCCTTGTAGGTGACGCCCAGGCGGCGCGCCAGCGTCTTGGCCGACTTCAGCACGGCGGGCGTGGCGCCGCCATAGAGCTGCTGCCACTTGTTGCCCGCCAGCGGGTTCGGGTCGGTGAACAGCGCCGACTCCACCGGCGCCAGCCCGAGCGACTCGATGAAGGTCGCGGCGCGGTCGTACGGCTGCGCGGCGGCGAACAGGCCATCCCTGGTGCGGAAGGCCTCCTGCAGCTCGTGCAGCGGCGTTTCGAAATAGCCGCAGAACTGCCGCACCGTCTCGATCCACGGATCGAACGGCAGCTTGAGCGGGTACACCGCGGTGCCCAGCTTGTCGTAGGCCGCGGTGATCACGTTCTGCGGCTCGGCCAGCAGTTCCGGCGTGGTGGCGCTGCCGGTGTCGTGCGCCGCCTCCTTGGCCAGCTTGCCGTGGGCCACGTGGTATTCCAGGATCTCGTTGACCACGTCGATGTAGGGCAGGGCGGTCTGCGTGTTCTCGCAGGTCAGCGCGATGTGCGGCAGGTCCGGCCGGCGCTCGACCAGCACGTCGTACGGCTTCATGGCCTTGCCCTGCGCGTCCTGGTGCGGGTAGTCCTGGCCGCCGTGGTTCACTTTCCACTGCGCCAGGAAATTGGCCCAGACGCCGGCGTCGACGTCGACGAACTGCAGCACGTCGACGAAATAGGCCGCCGGGCTCAGCACCGAGCGGCAATGCTCGCACTCGCAATAGTCCATGGAGCCGAACAGCGCCTCCATGGTGGGGTAGTGCTTGATCAGCTCGTTCTGGACCGCATCCTTCACCTGCGCCGGCGCCGACAGGCCGGCCACCGGGATGTCGCTGGCCATCTTGGCCGCGATGGTGAACAGGTTGTAGGTGACGCTGCTGACCTGCTGCGCCTTCTTGTGCACCGTCTGCGCCATGCCGGCCATCGGCGGCACGCGGTAGAACTCCAGGTACTTCTCGGTGAACAGCTCGGCGAAGCGGTCCGGCGAGTACGAGGTGACGTCGTAGGCCGAGGTCATGCCCAGGCCCATCAGCACCGCCATGGCCTCGTTGCCGGGGGTGATCTGCCAGGTGCGCTGCAGCGCCTTGATCTGCGCGATCTGTTCCCCGGCGGCCGCGTACGCGTCTTCGCTCAGGTGCGAGCGGAAATGCGCGTCGACCGGCGTCTGGCCGAGGCGGAAGCCCTGCTCGGCCGCGCCGGCGAGCAGCTTGGCGGTGGCGCCGCTGCCCGCGCCCAGGTCGAAGCGCGCATCGGTTTCCAGGCTGCGCACCAGCACCTGCGTGGGGTAGGCCAGGCGCAGCTTGCGCGCCATGTCCTCGGCGTAGGCGTTCAGCCGCGCTTCGGCGGTGTCGGCCGCGTAGGCCGTGGGCACCAGCGCGTCCAGTTTCTCGCGGTCCTGCGCAGTCAGCGCCGAGCGCCGCTGCAGCGGGATGCTGGCGGTTTCGTACAGCGCGCTCTTCCAGGCGGCGGGCTGGTGGAAGTCGTGCGCCACCAGTTCGGCGGGCGAATCGATGCCCATCTCCAGCAGGCGCCGGTTGATGGGCTCGGAGTTGCCCGACAGGAAGGCCAGCTTGCCCTGCAGCCGCAGCCGCTTCACCTGGTCCGGCCCCAGGCCGGCCTCACGCGCGGCCTGCCACAGCGGCTCGCCGCCGCCGGGGTGGCGCAGGTAGGCGGCGGCGAAGCGGTCCTGCGCGTCCTGCGGCAGGCCGGAGGCGCGCAGCAGCTCGCCGTAGGTGGAGCGCGAGCCGGGCGCCGGCATCGACAGGCGGGTGCGCGTGGCGAAGCCGGCGAACGCCTTCTGCAGCTGGCCGATGCCGGCCTCGTCCATCTCCACGATGCCGGTGTCGCGCATCTTGCGCAGCGCCAGGCCGACGGCCGCGGGATCCACCTGCGCCAGCAGCAGCTTGTCGGAGGGCAGGCCGGCGCGCAGCAGCCCGTACAGCGCCTGCGCCGGCAAGCCGACGTCGCGGTCGGCGGCCAGCTGCTGGGACATGGCCGCCAGCCCGATCAGCCGCGCGTCCCAGCCGGTGGCGCGGTTGAGCACGGTGAGGTCCTGGCGCTTGGCGTCCTCCCGGGCATCGGCCAGCTTGGCGATGTCGCCCAGTTGCCGCGAGAGCGTGCCGTGCAGCCGGTCGTACTCGGATTTCAGCGGCTGGAAGTCGCCCGGCGCCGTCAGGCGCAGCGGCGCGGGCGGCAGGTGGTGCAGGGGCTTGGTCAGGTCGACCTCGCGGCCGCCGGGCTGCACCGCGCGCACCTGCAGGCCGGCCGGCGGCGCGCCTTCCAGCGCGAAGGCGAACCGGCCGCTGGCCAGCGTGCTGGTCTGCGCCAGCAGCACCTGCTCGCCGCCGAAGTCCTGGCGGTACAGCCGCAGCGCCAGCTGCGCGGCCGGCAGCCCCTGTTCCAGCATCACCGTGCCGTGCAGCGCGTGGCGCAGCACGCCGGAGCCGTCCACCGGCACCGTGAGGTCGACGGCCTCCACCATGGCGGCGCCGCGCAGCACCGGCGAGGCGGCCAGCACGTCCCCGTCGGCGCCGATGGCGGTGACGCTCAGGTCGATCGACTCCACGCCCGGCAGCGCCTGGTAGCGGATGGTGTAGCGGCCCTGCGCGTCGCTGGTGTCGTCGCCCAGCCGCACCGGGCCGCGCCCAGCCTGGTGCAGCGCGCGCACCGCCATGCCGGGCTGCGGCAGGCCGTCGTCGCGCATGACGGTGCCGGACACGGCGCGCCACCAGTCGGTGGCAACGGCCGTGGCCGTTGCCGTGGGAGTGGGAGTGGGGGCGGGAGTGGGGGTGTCGGCGACCGTCCGGCCCAGCAGCCCCCATCCGTCCAGCAGCCGGTTCAGCGCCTCCGCCGTCGGCGCGTCGACCTCGCCGCTGCGCTGCAGGCGCTGCTCCTTCTGGAACGTGGCGACCAGCTTGGCGGTGCCGTCGGCGTACTTCTGCTCCTGGCGCTCGCGCTTGAGCAGCGCGGCGAGTTCACGTCGCGCCGCCTCGTCCTCGCGGGCCAGCACGGCGCCGCGCTCCAGGCACTGGAGCAGCGCCTCCTGCAGGTTGGCGACCGCTGCGCCCTGCGCGCCCGGCTTGAGGGGCGGGATGATCTTGTTCATGGTTGTCCTCTTGCGGAAACGGTGGAGCGGGCGCGAAAAGCGCAGGTGGCGGGGCGGATGGGGAAGGAGGCAGTCACCGGCAGGTCTTGCGCGCGCGGCGGGGCAGCGAAGACGGCCGGCCGAAGCCGAATGGCGTGCCGGCGCAAGCCGGATGGGAGGAAGGGGGAGTTGCAGCGCCCGGCGGGAGGCTCGCCACGTGCCGAGGTGCACCGGTATCCCGCATCTGTTCCCCCTGGCACCTTGCGGTGCTGTTTGGCGCGGACTCTATGGCAGAGCCCGGGCGACCACAAGGTAAAAAGCGGACAACGTACTCTTTCTCACAGGTGCAACCTGTTTCGATGAATGTCGGCGAGGAGTTGTGTGCTTTCGCACTTGACTTCCGGGCGATTGAAGAGACATGCGACGATGGGTTGCCACAGCTCGGCAAAGCCCTTGAAAATCGCCAGCTGGCACAACCCATCCGCAGGACCCATGAACGCCATCACCTCCTCTTTCTCCTCCACCTACCGCGAAGCGCGCGACAAGTTCCTGGCGGCCGCCCGCGCCGCCGGCCTGGAGGCGACGCCCATCGTGCATCCGGAACGCGGCCCGTCCGGCGAGGAGCTGGCGCTCGATGTCGTGCGCGACGGCCCGCCGGACGCCCGACGGGTGCTGATCCTGTCCAGCGCCTGCCATGGCGTGGAAGGCTTCTGCGGCTCGGGCGTGCAGGTGGCGCTGCTGGGCGACGCGGCCTGGCGGGCCGAATGCGCGCGCACCGGCACGGCGGTGGTCTACGCGCACGGCCTCAACCCCTGGGGCTTCGCCTGGCTGCGCCGCATGACGCACGAGAACGTCGACCTGAACCGCAACCAGCAGGACTTCGGCGGCGCGCTGCCGGCCAACGAGGGCTACGCGCGGCTGGCCGGGCACATCGTGCCGGCGCAGTGGCCGGAGACCGCGGAGAACCGCGCGGTGCTGGAAGCCTACGCGCGCGAGCGCGGGCCGATGGCGCTGCAGCAGGCCATCACCGGCGGCCAGCACACGCATCCCATGGGCATGTTCTTCGGCGGCATCGAGCCCACCTGGAGCCAGGGCGCGGCGCGGCGCATGCTGCGCGAGCAGGCGCGTGCCTGCAAGGCGCTGGGCTGGATCGACTTCCACACCGGCCTGGGCCCGCGCGGCCATGGCGAACGCATCCTGGCCGCCCCGGCGGCCGCGGCGCAGCGCGTGCGGCACATCTGGGGCGAGAACGTGACCAACCCCGACGAGGGCACCTCGACCTCGGCGCCGATCACGGGCAACCTGTGGCAGATCGTCGCCGACGAGGCGCCGCAGGCGGAGTTCAGCGGCATGGCGCTGGAGTACGGCGTGGTGCCGCTGCAGCAGACGCTGGACGCGCTGCGCGGCGACCAGTGGCTGTACAACCATCCGGACGCCTCGGAAGAACAGCGCGTGCGGATCAAGCGCGAACTGCTGGATGCGTTCTACGGCGACGACGATGAATGGAAAACGGCGATCTTCACGCAGGGGCGGGATGCGGCGATGGCGTACGTGCGCGCGTAAGTGCGGATGTCACTCCCTCTCCCGCAAGGCGGGAGAGGGCAGGGGTGAGGGCCTGCGGCGAAAGCGAACCTAGACGCCGGCCGCCACCACCGACACCCCATGCCGCCCCAATGACAAGCCCACCTCCGCGCCCGGCGCGATGATGTTGTCCAGGTCCGCCGACACCACGAACACGCTGCCGAGTTCGGTCTGGAAGGTGTACTCGCAGCTGCTGCCCAGGTAGGCGAGCTTCGCCAGCCGTCCCGCCATGCCGCTGCCGGCCGGCCCGACCTGCCAGGCTTCCGGCCGCACGGCGATCTTCACCGGGCCGGCAGCCGGCACAGCACCTTTGACAGGCACGCGCAGCGGCCCCAGCTGCACCTCGTTCGTGCCCGTCGCCGTGGCGGGAAACAGCATCGCCTCGCCCATGAAGCCGGCGACGAATTCGCTTTGCGGGCGCTCGTACAGTTCCTGCGGCGTGCCGGCCTGGGCGATCGCGCCGCGGTCCATCACGATGATCTGGTCGCTCACCGCCAGCGCCTCGGCCTGGTCGTGCGTGACGTAGGCCACCGTCAGTCCCAGGCGCTGCTGCAGCGCGCGGATCTCCTCGCGCATCTCGCGGCGCAGACGCGCATCCAGGTTCGACAGCGGCTCGTCGAACAGCAGCACCGCGGGCTCCAGCACCAGGGCGCGCGCCAGCGCCACCCGCTGCTGCTGGCCGCCCGAGAGTTCGCTGGGCAACCGCTCGTCGTAGCCGACCAGGCCCACCTGCGCCAGCACCTCGCCGGCGCGCTTACGCGCAACGTCTTTGGCGTTGCCCGACATGCGCAGGCCATACATCACGTTGCCGATCACGTCCATGTGCGGGAACAGCGCGTAGCTCTGGAACACCATGCTCACGTTGCGTTCGGCCGGGCCCAGCGCGGTGACGTCCTGCCCCGCGATCAGGATGCGGCCTGACGAAGGCGACTCCAGCCCCGCGATCATGCGCAGCGTGGTGGTCTTGCCGCAGCCCGAGGGGCCGAGGATGGTGGTGAGCGTGCCTTGCGGCACGGTGAAGCTGATGCCCTGCACGGCCAGCGGCGACTTGGGGTCCGCGCCGTAGCGCTTGGAGACGCCGTGGAATTCGATGCCGGGGATGGAGGTGGTCATGCGGTTGCCTGCGGCGTCGAGATCGGTGGAGTGGCCACGGTGGCCCGGCGGCGGCCCAGGCGACGCTCGCCGACCAGCAGCTGGATCAGCGCGGTGGCGCCGGACATCAGCACGATCAGCACCGTGCAATACGCCAGCGCCACGCCGTAGTCGCCCTGGCCGACGCGGCCGATGATGTAGGTGGTGGCCAGTTCGTTCTCGGCCGTCACCAGGAAGATCACCGCGCTGACGGTGGTGATGGCGCGCACGAAGCTGTAGACCAGCGCCGCCACCAGCGCGGGCTTGAGCAGCGGCAGCACCACGTAGCGCAGGGTCCGCACGCTGCCGGCGCGCAGCATCAGCGAGGCCTCGTCCAGCGAGGGGTCGAGCTGCTTGAAGGCCGCCGTGCCGGCGCGCACGCCCACCGGCAAATTGCGGAACATGAAGCACAGCACGATGATCAGCCCGGTGCCGGTGAGCTCGAACGGCGGCACGTTGAAGGCCAGGATGTAGCTCACGCCCAGGACAGTGCCGGGAATGGCGAAGGCCAGCAGCGCCGCGAACTCGAAGGCGCCCTGGCCGCGGAACTGCGTGCGCGCCAAGAGCCAGGCGACCAGCAGGCCGACCGTGGCCGTCATCGGCGCGGCGATGGCCGCCAGCTTGAAGGTGGTGAAGAACGAGTTCCACGCCGTGCCGGCCCAGACGATGCCGAACTCGCCCCATTCCAGCGCGAATGCGGTGGTGAAGTGCTTGAAGGTCGGCGTGTAGTCGCGGCCCCAGGTCTGCACGAAGCCGCCGGCGAAGGCGAACAGATAGACCACCAGCGTGAACGCGATCCAGGGCAGGGCGATGCCGTGCACCAGCCGCCGCACGCCGGCCGGCAGCGCCATCGGGATGCCCGCGTCGCCCTTGCCGGACACAGTGGTGTAGTTCTTCTTTCCCAGCACGCCGCGCTGCAGCGCGAACACGGCGAGTGCGAACACCGTGAGGATCCAGGCCAGCGACGCGGCGCGGCCGGGGTCGTACTGCGCGCCGACGATGGCGAAGAAGATTTCGGTGGACAGCACCGAGAACTGGCCGCCCACCACGATGGGATTGCCGAAGTCGGCCATGCTTTCGATGAAGCCGACCAGGAAGGCGTTGGCCAGGCCGGGTTTCAGCAGTGGCAGCGTCACCGTGAGGAAGGTGTTGCGCGGGCTGGCGCGCAGGGTCTGCGCCGCTTCCTCCAGGCTGGGCGCCACGCCCTGCACCACGCCGCGCATGATCATGAAGGCAATGGGCGTGAAGGCGAAGGTCTGCGCCACCCAGATGCCCAGCCAGCCGTAGAACCAGCGCGTGGGCGCAACGCCGAAGGCCCATTCCAGCAGCTGGTTGACCACGCCGGCGCGGCCGAACAGCAGGATCAGGCCCAGCCCGACCACGAAGGGCGGCGTGATCATCGGCAGCATCGCCAGCACGTTCAGCGGCTTGGCGTATTTGCGCGACGCCCGCTCCGCCATCAGCGCCATCAATGTGCCCAGTAGCGTGGTGCTGGCGGCGGCGGCCAAGCCGAGGAACAGCGTGTTCCAGGCCACACCGCAGCTGCCGCGGCCCGTGACGCAACCCAGCCCGAAATTGCGTTCGTTCGCCACGCGCTCGACGATGGACAGCGGTGCGAAGCCACCGTCTTCGGTGAGGAACGCGGCGGCCAGGGCCTTCAGCACCGGGAACACGATGAACAGCGCGAGCAGGGCCGCGCAGCCCAACACCGCGGCGGCGACGAACAGATCGCCCTTGAAGAAGCCGCGGCGGGCGCAGCCGAAGGCGGTCAATACCAGCAGCGAGGCCAGCACCACGAAGCCGCCCCAGCCCATGCCCGGCTGCTTGGCGGGCAAGGCGCCGAACGCGGCGGTGAAGGATTCGAAGGACCAGCCGCGCGCGCCGATGAGGAAACCGGCAGCCAGCAGCACGAGCAAGGCGAGTCCAGCGCCGCCCATCAGCAGCGAGCCCTGCCTGTGACTCGGCGCCATCCGGCACGCAAGCGCCGCAACGGCCAGCCCCGCCACCGCCGCCCACAACCACGGCTTGCCGTACGCCGCCGCCTGCAGCAGCCCGTTGCCCGCCTGCTCCCGCGAGAACACGTAAGGCGCCATTAGCAGCCCGTTGGCGTCCTGGATGGCGAACCAGGGCAGCGCCAGGAAGCCCAGCGTGCCGAGGGCGACCCACAGCCACAGGGGCCGGTTGGGAGAGGAGTGCATCAGCGCGGCAGGTTCATCACTTCCTTTTCCCACTTGCCGATCAGGCGGCGGCGTTCGGCGCTGGCACCGTACTTGGCGTAGTCGTAGTTGATCAGCTTGATCTTCGCCGGGTCGGTCATGCGGTTGTCCTTGGGCACCTTGGCGTTGCTGGGCAGCTGGAACTGCTTGGCCGCCAGGCCGAACTGCTGGCCGCCGGGGGTCAGCGCCCATTCGTAGAATTTCTTGGCGGCCTCGGTGTTCGGCCCGTTCTTCACGATGCTCATGGAGCCGATCTCGGCGCCGGTGCCCTCAGAAGGCGTGGCCGAGCCGACCGGGAAGCCGTTGACGCCCTCGGTGGTCACGTCGTGCACGAAGCTGATGGACACCGTGGTTTCGCCGCGCGCCGCCGCCTTCACCGGCGCCGTGCCGGAGCGGGTGTAGGCGCTGATGTTCGGATGCAGCTTCTTCATGTAGTCGAAGGCCTTGTCCTCGCCCATCAGCTGCACCAGAGTGGCGATCATGGTGTAGGCGGTGCCGCTGGAGGCCGGGTTGGCCATCTGGATCTCGCCCTTGAATTCGGGCTTGAGCAGGTCGGCCCAGGAGGCGGGCGGTGCCGCCTTCTTCTTGGCCAGCAGTTCCTTGTTGAAGCCGAAGCCGAGCGGGCCCAGGTACACGCCCACGGTGTGGTATTTGGAATCGGCCGCCTGCTTCTGCGCCCAGGGGTACAGGTCTTTCAGCTGGGCGGACTTGTATTCCAGCGTCAGGCCCTGTTCGGCCGCCTGCAGGTGCGGATCGCCGGTGCCGCCGAACCAGATGTCGGTCTTCGGGTTGGCACGCTCGGCGTTCAGCTGCGCCAGCGCCTCGCCGGAGCCCTTGGCCGTCATGTTCACCTTCACGCCGGTGGTTTTCGCGTACACGGTGGACATCAGGTTGCACCACTCGGCCTGCACCGAGCAGATCACGTTGATCTGGCCGGTGGACTGGGCGGAGGCGGGGAGGGCGACCGTCATTGCGGCCGTTGCGAGGCTGAGGGCGAGGTAGGATGGTTTCATGCGACTTCTGTGTGCGTTGTGCGGCGAGGTTAGGGGCGTGCTCGGCCGTTGTCAGCCGGGATAGTCCCGATGGGGCGTACGTGAAACAGCACGTGTAACCGGGCTGTCGTCCGGCAACCGGCACGGTCATCCGTGATTCCAATGAAGACATGGTCGAGTTCCTGTTCGGCGTCGATGGCGGCGGAACGTCCACCCGGGCGGTGGTGGCGCGCGCGGACGGCTGCGTTCTCGGGCGCGGCACGGCCGGGCCGTCGGCCCTGGGCCAGGGCGTGGCCCAGGCTTGGCGCAACATCGAGCTGGCCTGCCGCCGCGCGCTGGACGAGGCGCGGCTGCCACAGCCCGGCTGGGAACACTGCGCGCTCGGTGCCGGCCTGTCCGGCGCGGTCGGCAGCGGCTCGCGCGACTCCTTCCTGGCCGCGGACATCGGCTTCGCCCACATCGTGCTGGAAAGCGACTCGCATGCATTGCTGCTCGGCGCCCATGCCGGGCGGCCGGGAGCCATCCTGATCGCCGGCACCGGCAGCGTGGCCGAGGCGCTGGCGCCGGACGGCGAGCGCCGTATCGTCGGCGGCTGGGGGTTTCCGGTGGGCGACGAAGGCAGCGGCGCCTGGCTGGGCCTGAACGCGATGCGCCTTGCGCAGGCGGCATTGGACGGCCGCGTCACGCCCGGCCCGCTGGCGCGCCACGTCTGGGGTGCCTGCGGCCGCACGCGGGAGCAGCTGCTGCGCTGGTGCGCGGGCGCTGGCCAGGGCCGTTACGCGCAGCTGGCACCCGCGGTGTTCCAGCATGAGGCGCAGGACCGCGCGGCGGCCGACCTGCTGGACCGCGCCGTGAACGCGCTGGAGGCGCTGGCACTGGCGGTCGACCCGAGCGGCAAGCTGCCGCTGGCGGTGAGCGGCAGCGTGGGCGAACGGCTCGCGCCGCGCCTGTCCGCAACCGTTCGCCGCCGCGTCACCCAGCCGCTGCAGCCGGCCGACGTCGGCGCGCTGATGCTGCTGCAGCACGCGCTGGCGGACTTGCCGGAGGAAGCGCTGTGACGGCGCGCCGCGCCCTGGAAGGCTGCATCCTCACGCCGCAGGGCTTCGTGCAGGGCGAAATCGCCTGGGACGCGGACGGCCGCATCACCGGGATCACCGGCAACCCGATCGCGGAGGAGTCCGTGCGCCGGGGCGCCGGCGACATCGTGCTGCCCGGCTTCATCGACCTGCACGTGCACGGCGGCGCCGGGCGCGACATCATGGAAGGCGGCGACGCCGCGCTGGCGGTGGCGCGCTGCCATGCGCGGCATGGCACCACGGCCTTGCTGGCCACCACCATGACGGCGCCCGCGGCCGACATCGAACAGGCGCTACGGGCATTGCGCCCGCTGTGCGACGAGCCGGTGCCGGGTGCCGCACGGGTCCTGGGCGTGCATCTCGAAGGACCGTACATCAATCCCGGCAAGCTCGGCGCGCAGCCGGACCATGCGCGGCCGTTGTCGATCGACGAGCTGCAGCGCCTGAACGCCATTGCGCCGATCCGCCTGATCACGCTGGCGCCCGAGCTGCCCGGCCACATGGAAGCCGTGGCACCGCTCACGCAAGCCGGCTACTGCGTGCAGCTCGGTCACACGCTCGGCACCTACGAGCAGGGCCGCGACGCCCTGGCCCGCGGTGCGCGTGGCTTCACGCATTTGTTCAACGCCATGACCGGCCTGCACCACCGCGAACCCGGCATGGTGGGCGCGGCGCTAGCGCATGCGCACTACGCCGAATTCATCCCGGACCTGCTGCACGTGCACCCGGGCGCGATCCTGGCCGCGCTGCGCGCGATTCCCTGCGCCTACTGCGTCACCGATTCCACCGCCGCCGCCGCCATGCCCGACGGCGACTACCGCCTGGGCTCGCACACCGTCACCAAGTGCCTGGGCGGCGTGCGCCTGGCTGACGGCACGCTGGCCGGCTCGGCGCTCACCATGGACCTGGCGCTGCGCAACCTGGTCGAGCGGCTCGGCCTGGCGCTGTCGGATGCCTCGCGCCGCGTCTCCACCCATGCCGCCGACTACCTGGGCCTGGCCGACCGCGGCCGGCTGCAGTCCGGCGCCTGGGCCGACGCGGTGGTGCTGGACCACGAACTGGCGCTGCGTGGCGTCGTCATCGAAGGGAGACCGGTTGACCTCCAGCATGCTGACTGAGGCGCGCGAAGCGCCCGAGGCCGTCGCGCGGCAGCTCGCGCACGATGTGCAGACCTATGCGGAGCTGGGCGCCTGGCTGCGCGAGCATGCGCCGACCGCGCTGCTGACGGTGGCGCGCGGCAGCTCGGACCACGCCGCACACCACATGGCCTACCTGGTGATGGCGCGGCTGGGCCGGCTGGTGACCTCGCTGCCGATGTCGCTGGTGACCTTGTACCAGTCGCGCATCGAATGCCGCGGCCTGGCCTCGTTCGGGTTCTCGCAGTCGGGCCAGAGCCCCGACCTGGTGGAGCCGACGCGCTACTTCCGCGAAGGCGGCGCGGCCACGGTGGCGTTCGTGAACGACGTGCGCTCGCCGCTGGCGCAGGCGGCCGAATGGCTGCTGCCGCTGCACGCCGGGCAGGAGCAGAGCGTGGCGGCCACCAAGAGCTTCATCGCGCAGCTCACGGCCGGCGCGCGGCTGGTGGCGGTGTGGCAGGACGACGGCGCGCTGCGCGCTGCCCTGCATGGCCTGCCGGACGCGTTGCAGCAGGCGGCGCAGGCCGACTGGTCGGCCGCGGTGGAGCCGCTGGTGAACGCCGACCGGCTGTTCGTCATCGGCCGGGGCCTGGGCCTGCCGGTGGCCCAGGAAGCGGCTTTGAAATTCAAGGAGACCTGCGGCCTGCAGGCCGAGGCGTTTTCGGGCGCGGAGGTGCAGCACGGGCCGATGGCGCTGATCGGCGAAGGCTATCCGCTGCTGGTGCTGGCGCCGCGCGGGCCGGCGCAGGCCGGGCTGCTGCAGCTGGCGGACACCATGCGCGAACGCGGCGCCGCCGTGCTGCTGGCGGCGCCCGAGGGCACGCCGGATGCGCAACTGCCTATCGTGGAAACCGCGTCCGAGGACCTGGACGCGATCTCCGCGATCCAGAGCTTCTACCCGATGGTGGAGGCGCTGGCGCGCGCGCGCGGCTTCGATCCGGACCGGCCGCCGCATCTGAACAAGGTGACGCGCACGCAGTGATTCCGGGGGGATCAGACCAGGCGGATGGTCACGTCGATGTTGCCGCGCGTGGCATTGGAATACGGGCACACCTGGTGTGCCGCGTCCAGCAGCTGCTGCGCGGCGGTGGCGTCCATGCCCGGCAGGCTGACGTTCAGGCGCGCGGCGATGCCGTAGGCGCTGCCGGTCGGGCCCAGGTCCACCTCGGCGTCCACCGCCAGGTCGGCCGGCAGCGTGGTCTTGGTGCGCGCGGCCACCGCCTTCATCGCGCCGATGAAGCAGGCGGAATAACCCGCGGCGAACAGCTGCTCGGGGTTGGTGCCGGTGCCGGCGGTGCCGGGCGAGGACAACTGCACTTCCAGCCGGCCGTCGTCGCTGCGCGCGTTGCCGTCGCGGCCACCGGTAGTGTGGACCTTGGCGGTGTAGAGGACTTTGTCGAGAGCGGTCATGGCAGGTTTCCTTTTTTGAAGAACGTGGGTTGAGAAAGAGATGAATGCGGTCAGCCGGCGAGCCGGTCGCGCAGCTGCTGGATGCGGCCGCGCAGCTGCACCACCTCGGGCACGGAGAGGCCGGTGGCCGCCAGCACGCAGCCAGGGACCTTGGCGGCCTTGGTTTTGAGCCGGCGGCCGGCGGCGGTGAGGTGGATGTGCACGCGGCGCTCGTCGTCCACGGCGCGCATGCGGCCGATCAGGCCGAGCGCTTCCAGGCGCTTGAGCAGGGGCGTGAGGGTGCCGGAATCGAGCGACAGCCGCTGCCCGAGTTCGGAAACCGCGAGGCCGTCGCCCTCCCACAGCACCAGCATCGCCAGGTACTGCGGGTAGGTGAGGCCGAGTTCGGCCAGCAGCGGCTTGTACAGCTTGGTCATCGCCAGCGAGGCCGAATACAGCGCGAAACACAGCTGGTTGTCCAGTTGCAGGGCGGCATCGGGAAGGGTTGGCGTCGTCATGGGTTGGATTGTATGACGCAATTCAATTGTGTGCAATTGAATTCATGATGCTCCTGACATGTACCGCCAATCCGAGGTCGCCCGCAAGCTAGACTCCTGCCCGGGAACATCGAGAAGGAGAGGGCTCCCGCATGAACTGGACTGCCGACGCCGTGCTTGCGCTTGCGCCGGACGCTTCGTCCGCCAAGGCCGCGCGCGGACTGGTGTCGCCCGCAAAATGGCCGCTGCTGGGCGCCGACACATCGGCCGTGTGGGGCGAGTGCCAGGGAAGCGGCAGCAAGCCCTACCAGGCGCAGGTCGACCTGAACGGTCCCGCATTCCGCTGCACCTGCCCGAGCCGCAAATTCCCCTGCAAGCACGGCCTGGCGCTGATGCTGCTGCGCGCATCCGATCCGGCCCGCTTCGGCGCCGGCCCGCCGCCCGCCTGGGTCAGCGAATGGCTGGCCTCGCGAACACAGAAGGCGGAAAAGAAGGAACAGAAAGCCCAGGCCACGGCCGCGCCGGCCGACCCGCAAGCCGCCGCGCAGCGCGCCGCGCAGCGCTGGGCCCGCATGGCGCATGCCGCGGGCGAGCTGCGGCCCTGGCTGCGCGACCAGGTCGCGCGCGGGTTGGGCGTGCTGGGCGCGGGCCAGCAGCAGGACTGGAAAACCATGGCCGCGCGCCTGGTCGACATGCAGGTGCCGGGGCTCGCGCAGCGGCTGTCGGAGGCCGGCGAGCTGGTCGGCTCGGGCGCCGACTGGCCCGAGCGCGTGCTGCACGCACTCGGCCTGCTGCAGCTGGCCTGCGAAGCACTGGAGCGCCATGCGGCGCTGTCGCCGGCGATGCGCGCCGAGCTGCGCGTGGTGCTCGGCTGGCCCTTCGACAAGGCGGAGGTGCTGGCCGAGGGCGAGACCGTGTGCGACGACTGGCTGGTGATCGGCCAGGCCACCGAGGAGCGCGACAAGCTGACCGAACGGCGCGTCTGGCTGCAGGGCCTGCGCAGCGGGCGCCGCGCCCTGGTGCTGGACCACGCATTCGTCGGCAAGGGCTTCGAGCAGAGCTGGCTGACCGGCCATGCGAGCGACGCCAGCCTGGCGTATTTCCCCGGTGCCGGCGCGCTGCGTGCGCTGGTGCAGGAGCTGCATGGCGCGCCGAAGCCGGTGGCGCCACCGGCTTCGGCGCTGGAAGACGAGTGGATGCACGTCGCGCGCCGCGCCGCCGCCTCGCCCTGGGTCCCGCTGCATCCCATGCTGGTCGGCGATGCGGTGTTCGGGCGCGAGGGCGAACATTGGCAGGTGCAGGCCGGCGGGCAGCGCCTGCCGGTCGCCGTGTCCGAAGAGGACGGCTGGCCGCTGCTGGCGCATGGCGGCGGCAAGCCGCTGCAGGTCATGGGCGAATGGAACGGGGCGGCGCTGCGCGTGCTGTCGGCGTGGAACGCCGAAGGCGCATGGCAGCGGGGAGCCGCAGCATGAGCGCGTGGAAGGGATTGCTGCCGGCCGCGATGGTCGGTACCGAACGCGCGGCGGCGTGGAATCTCGACATGGACGGCGCGGTCGGCGAGCTGCTGCGCGACATCCAGCAGCAGGCCGGCACCGATCCGGCCGACCGGCTGCTGCGCAGCGCGGCGGTGCTGGCGGCCTGCGCCAACGCTGGCGTGCGCGGCGCACCGGCAGCAGCATCAGCGGAAGCGGCACCCGAAGACGCGCGCCCGGCGCTGGCCGACGCGTCCATCCAGCAACACCTGGCCTGGACCTTCGGCCACGGTCCCGCGCGGCTGCAGCACCACGCGCTGCGACGCGTCGCAGCGCAGGGCTGGCGGCTGCCTTCGCGCCTGCTGCCGGTGGCGCTGGACCTGGGCCGCCGCAGCACGGCGCTGCGCGAGCCGCTGCAGCCCGCGCTGGGCGAGCGCGGCCGCTGGCTGGCGCGGCACAACACCGAATGGCGCTATGCCGACGGCGCGGCCGAGGACGCCGACGTCGACGCCCTGTGGGCGCACGGCAATCCGCAGCAGCGGCGCGAGCTGCTGGTGCGTGAGCGCGCCGCCGATCCGGCCCGTGCACGCGAGCGCCTGGCCACCGAACTGCCGCAGCTGTCGGCCCGCGAACGCGCCGACTTCCTGGGCGCGCTGGCCACCGGGCTGGGCGCGGACGACGAAGCGCTGCTCGAATCGCTGCTGGCCGACCGCAGCAAGGAAGTGCGGCAGGCCGCCGCCGGCCTGCTGGTGCGGCTGCCCGACAGCGCCTTCGTGCGCCACGCCGGCGAGCGCCTCGCGCCGCTGCTGCGCCAGGAGCGCGGGCTGATCCGCCAGCGCTGGCGCATCGAGGCGCCCACCGAGGCCGATGCGCAATGGGAACGCGACGGCGTCGACGCCGCGCGGCCCAAGCAGGAATCGCTGGGCGAGCGCGCCTGGTGGCTGTACCAGCTGGCGCGCCAAGTCCCTGTGAGCTGGTGGTGCGCACGCATGGACATGACGCCGGCCGAACTGTTCGCCTGGGGCGCAGCCACCGACTGGGCCGAGGCGCTGCTGCGCGCCTGGCGCGAGGTGCTGCTGAACACCGCCGAGCCCGAGGCTTGCGAGGCCTTGCTGGACGGCTGGCCGTGGAAGGGCCTGGCCGGCGACCCGGCGCAGATCGCCGCCTTGCTGCCGGCCGGCCTGCGCGAGACGCACTGGCAGCGCGAACTGGGCCGCGGCTCGGCCGGGCTGCGCACGCTCCTGCCGCAGTTGCTGGCCGGCTGCCCGCCCGGCGAGATCCTGTCGCCGGCGCTGTCGCAGCGCCTGGCGCCTGTGCTGCGCGAGGCGCTGAACGACCCCAACATCGCCTTCGACTACGCGCTGCGCGGCGCGCTGCCCGAGCTGTGCTGCCTGCTGCAGCCGGACGCGCTGGCGGCGCTGGCCGCCACGCCGCACCGGGCCGATCCCACCCCGGCGCATGCCGAGCTGCTGGATGCGCTGGCGCGCATCGCCGCGGCGCGGCGCGCGTTCGACCAATTACCGACCGCTTCCTCCTCCCCATCCGCCCCATGACCACAGACACCTCCACCGCTTCCGTCCTGCGCCGGCACGCCGAACAGCAATTTGCCGAGGAACTGGCCGAGCTGCGCCGCCACGACAAGCGCGAGCGGCCGGCCAACTGGCTGATGTCGCCCTGGGCCGTGGTGGACTACCTGATGGGTGTGCGGCTGGACAACGGCTTCGAGGTCAGCGCCAAGTACGTGGGCAACCGCCGGCTGATGGAGATTGCGGTGGCCACGCTGGCCACCGACCGCGCGCTGCTGCTGTACGGCGTGCCCGGCACGGCGAAGTCCTGGGTGTCGGAGCACCTGGCGGCCGCCGTCAGCGGCGACTCCACCATGCTGGTGCAGGGCACGGCCGGCACCAGCGAGGAGCAGCTGCGCTACGGCTGGAACTACGCCCAGCTGCTGGCGCACGGCCCGTCGGAAAAGGCGCTGGTGCCCAGCCCGCTGATGCATGCCATGCGCCAGGGCAAGATCGCGCGGGTGGAGGAGCTCACGCGCATTCCGGCCGACGTGCAGGACACGCTGATCACCGTGCTGTCGGAAAAAACGCTGCCGATTCCCGAGCTGGGCTCGGAGGCCCAGGCCATCGGCGGCTTCAACGTGATCGCCACCGCCAACAACCGCGACAAGGGCGTCAACGAGCTGTCGGCGGCGCTCAAGCGGCGCTTCAACACCGTGGTGCTGCCGGTGCCGGCCACGCAGGACGAGGAAGTCTCCATCGTCGCCAAGCGCGTGTCGGAACTGGGCCGCGCGCTGGCGCTGCCGGCCGAGCCGCCGGCGCTGGCCGAGGTGCGACGCATCGTGCAGGTGTTCCGCGAGCTGCGCAACGGCCGCACCGAGGACGGCAAGATGCAGGTGAAATCGCCGAGCGCCACGCTGTCCACCGCCGAGGCGATCTCGGTCATCAACAGCGGCATGGCGCTGGCCGGCCACTTCGGCGACGGCGTGCTGCGCCCGAACGACGTGGCCTCGGGCCTGCTCGGCGCCATCGTCAAGGACCCGGTGCAGGACGCCGTGGTGTGGAAGGAATACCTGGAAACGGTGGTCAAGGAGCGCAGCGACTGGAAGGACCTGTACCGGGCCTGCCGCGAACTGTCCTGAGCATCGCATGACGACGACCGTCGCCGAGGACGCGAAGCCGCACCTGTTCGGCATCCGCCACCACGGGCCGGGCTGCGCGCGCAGCCTGCTGCGCGCACTTGAGGCACTGCAGCCGGACTGCCTGCTGGTCGAGGGGCCGCCGGAAGCCGAAGACCAGTTGAAAGCCATCGTGCAGGACGGCATGGAGCCGCCGGTGGCGCTGCTCAGTTATTGCCCGGACGACAGCGCGCTGGCCGTGTACCACCCGTTCGCCGTCTTCTCGCCTGAATGGCAGGCGCTGCGCTGGGCGGTGCAGCGCGGCGTGCCGGTGCGCTTCATCGACCTGCCGCTGGCGCACGGGCTGGCGCTGGAGCAGCAGCGGCGCGCGGAGGACGCTGCGGCGCCTTCAGTCATCGAGACCGAAGAGCCGGCCGCCGAAGAAGACACGCAAGCGGAAGAGGGCGCCGCCGTCCAGGCCGACCCGTCTGACCCGCTGGGCTGGCTGGCGCGCGCCGCCGGCTACGCGGACGGCGAAAGCTGGTGGAACCACATGGTGGAGGAGCGCGGCGACGGCGAGGAGCTGTTCGCGGCGATCCAGGAAGCCATGGTGACGGTGCGCCAGGAGCTGGGCGGCAAGTCGCACCGCGACGAGGCGGAAATGCACCGCGAGGCCTTGCGCGAAGCCCACATGCGCCAGTGCCTGCGCGAAGCGCGCAAGGCCGGCCACGAACGCATCGCCGTGGTCTGTGGCGCCTGGCACCTGGGCGCGCTGCAGGCCGAGGTGCCGGCCAAGGCGGACCAGCAATTGCTGAAAGGCCTGCCGAAGGTGAAGGTGGCCACCACCTGGATTCCCTGGACCTACCGGCACCTGAGCCGCGCGAGCGGCTATGGCGCCGGCATCGCGGCGCCCGGTTGGTACGAGCACTTGTGGGCGAGTGGAGAAGCCGGCGGGCCGCGCACCATCGGCTGGCTGGCGCGGGTGGCGCGGCTGATGCGCGACAAGGACCTGGACTGCTCGTCCGCCCACCTGATCGAGGCCGCGCGGCTGGCCGATTCGCTGGCCGCCATGCGCCAGCGTCCGCTGCCCGGCCTGGAGGAGCTGAACGAGGCCACGCGCAGCGTGCTGTGCATGGGCGACGACACCGTGCTGCGCTGGATCGAGGACGAACTGGTGGTCGGCGACCGGCTGGGCGCGGTGCCGCCCGACGTGCCCGCCGTGCCGCTGCAGCGCGACCTGGAGCAGGCGCAGAAATCGCTGCGCCTGAAGGCCGAGGCCACCTCGCGCACGCTGGACCTGGACCTGCGCCAGCCCAACGACCTGGCGCGCAGCCGGCTGCTGCACCGCCTGGGCCTGCTGGACGTGCCCTGGGGCGAGATCGCGCGCGCCGGGCGCTCGTCGCGCGGCACCTTCCACGAGGTGTGGACCCTGCAGTGGAAGCCCGAATTCGCGCTGCGCCTGATCGAGGCCAGCCGCTGGGGCCGCACCGTGCTGCAGGCGGCTACCGCCAACGTGATCGAGCGCGCGGGCGCGAATGCGCCGCTGGACGCGCTGGCGCGGCTGGTCGACCAGGTGCTGCTGGCCGAACTGCCCGAGGCGGTGCGGCCGGTGACCGATGCGCTGGAGCGCAGCGCGGCCACCAGCGGCGACACCGCGCAGCTGCTGGCCGCGCTGCCGCCGCTGGCCAACGTGTTCCGCTACGGCAACGTGCGGCAGACCGACGCCTCGCTGGTGGCGCACGTGGTCGACGGCATCGTGGTGCGCGCCGCCATCGGCCTGCCGCTGGCCTGCTGCGCGCTGGACGACACGGCGGCGCAGGCACTGCGCCAGCAGCTGCTGGCCGCGCACGCGGCCGTGGGCCTGCGCGATGCCGAAGCGCAGACCGAGGCCTGGCGCCGCGCGCTCGGGCTGGTGGCGCAGCAGCAGGGCGTGCATCCGCTGCTGGCGGGTGTCGCCTGCCGGCTGCTGCTGGATGCCGGCACGTTGTCGGCCGACGACGCGGCGCGCGCTCTCGGCCTGCAGCTGTCGCGCGGTGCCGACCCGGCGCATGCGGCGGCCTGGATCGACGGCTTCCTGAACCGCAACGCGCTGGTGCTGCTGCACGACGCCACGGTGTGGGGCTTGATCGACCGCTGGCTGGCAGCCTTGAGCGACGAGCATTTCCTGGCCGTGCTGCCGCTGGTGCGGCGCACGTTTTCGGCTTTCGACGCCAGCGAGCGCCGCGACCTGGCCGGCCGTGCGCGCAGCACCGGCGCGGGCACGCCGGCCGCGCCTGTCGCGGTGGCGGTGGAATGGGATGCCGAACGCGCGGCCTTGCCGGTGCCGCTGTTGCGCGAACTCCTGGGATTGACCCGATGAGCGACAACCAGAACGACACCCCGGTGAGTGAAGCCGAACGTCTGCGCCGTTGGCGCCTGGTGCTGGGCGGCGAGGCCGAGTCCGCCTGCGGCAAGCTGGACGCAACCTCGGCCGAACTCGACCAGGCGCTGTCGGCGCTGTACGAACCCGACGGGCCGAATGGCTTGGCGGGCAGCAGCCGGCGCGGCGGCCGCGGCGCCTCGTCGCCCTCGGTGGCGCGCTGGCTGGGTGACATCCGCAAGTACTTTCCGAGTTCCGTGGTGCAGGTGATGCAGCGCGACGCGCTGGAGCGGCTGAACCTGCGCGACATGCTGCTGCAGCCCGAGATGCTGGAAAGCGTGCAGCCCGACGTGCATTTGGTGGCCAACCTGGTGTCGCTGGCCAGCGTGATCCCGGCCAAGACCAAGGCCACGGCGCGGCTGGTGGTGCGCAAGGTGGTGGACGCCCTGATGAAGCGGCTGGAAGAGCCGATGCGTTCGGCCGTCACCGGCGCGCTGGACCGCAGCCAGCGCAACCGCCGGCCGCGCCACAGCGAGATCGACTGGAACCGCACCATCCGCGCCAACCTGCGCCACTGGCAGCCGGAGTACCGCACTGTGGTGCCGCAGCAGCTGCACGGCTACGGCCGCAAGGCGAGGCGGCCGCAGCGCGAGGTGGTGCTGTGCATCGACCAGAGCGGCTCGATGGCGCAGTCGGTGGTGTATTCCAGCATCTTCGGCGCGGTGCTGGCCTCGCTGCCGGCGGTGGCCACGAAGCTGGTGGTGTTCGACACCGCCGTGGTCGACCTGAGCGACAAGCTGGACGACCCGGTGGAGCTGCTGTTCGGTGTGCAACTGGGTGGCGGCACCGACATCAACGGCGCGGTGAGCTATTGCCAGTCCATCATCCGCGAGCCGCGCAACACCATCTTCGTGCTGATCTCCGACCTGTACGAAGGCGGCGTGGAGGCGCAGCTGCTGCGCCGCGCGGCCGAACTGGTGGAGTCCGGCGTGCAGTTCGTGACCCTGCTGGCGCTGAGCGACGAGGGCGCGCCGTCCTACGACCGCGCGCTGGCTGCCAAGCTGGCGGCTCTCGGTGTGCCGTCCTTCGCTTGCACACCCGATGCTTTTCCCGGCCTGATGGCTGCGGCGATCCGGCGCGACGACATCAATGCTTGGGCGGCGGGGCAGGGACTGGTGACCAGCCGGGCGGGGTGATGCATTGCGGCAAAGCCGCACGCGGGCACAGTGTTGGCGCACCACCGGTGGCGCGCCACTTTTGTTGGATGTCGCGGCAGGCGGTGCCTGGCGTGGGCGATTTCTGCGGCGGCTGTGCTGATCGGGCTGGAGCCGGAAAAATTCGGGCACCGAATTTTTATCGTGAACTGACTTCGCGGGCCTTGTTTGAGCGGAGCGTTTGCTTGCAAACGCGCAGCGAGTTGCCCGCGCCGGCTCCAGCCCGATCAGCACAGCGAAGTCGGCGCACAGCGCCGACCGCCGCAGTATGAGCCCGCGTCGGGCACCGCCTGCCGCGACGCGCGGTGCAGGCCAATGCGTTGCGTGCAGAATCGCGAGGAACGAGGAGATAGATGGACACGAACACTGCCACCGGCCCGGCCGCGCCGGTGCCGCCCGACGCACATCCGAACCAGTTCGCGCTCTTGCGCCAGCGCCGCTTCGCGCCCTTCTTCTGGACGCAGTTCGCCGGCGCCGCCAACGACAACCTGTTCAAGTTCGCCTTCACCGTGATGGTGACCTACCAGCTGCAGGTGGCCTGGCTGGCGCCCTCGATGGCGGGCCTGGTGATCGGTGCGCTGTTCATCCTGCCGTTCCTGCTGTTCTCCGCCACCAGCGGGCAGCTGGCCGACAAGTACGACAAGCGCACCCTGATCCAGCTGGTGAAATGGCTGGAGGTCGGCATCATGGTGCTGGCGGCGTGGGGCTTCTTCCGCGCCGACGTGCCGGTGCTGCTGGCCTGCACCTTCCTCATGGGCCTGCACTCCACGCTGTTCGGCCCGGTGAAGTTTGCCTACCTGCCGCACCACCTGGGCGAACGCGAACTCACCGGCGGCAACGGCATGGTGGAGATGGGCACCTTCGTCGCCATTCTGCTTGGCAACGTGGCGGGCGGATTGCTGGTCGCGCTGCCCGGGGTCGGGCCGCAGTACGTAGGCTGGAGCTGCATTGCGCTGGCGCTGGCCGGGCGGGCGGTGGCGCAGGCGATCCCGCCGACGCCGGCGACCGACCCCACGCTGAAGATCAACTGGAACCCGTTCAGCGAGACCTGGCGCAACCTGAAACTCGCGTACGGCAACCTGGTGGTGTTCCGGTCGCTTCTGGGCATCAGCTGGATGTGGTTCTTCGGCGCGGTGTTCCTCAGCCAGTTCCCGAACTTCGCCAAGGAGGTGCTGCACGGCGACGAGCAGGTCGCCTCGCTGCTGCTGGTGGTGTTCTCGATCGGCATCGGCACCGGTTCGCTGCTGTGCGAGGTGCTGTCGCGCCGCCACGTGGAAATCGGCCTGGTGCCGCTGGGCGCCATCGGCATGAGCGTGTTCGCGGTGGACCTGTACTTCGCCTCGCGCGGCCTGCCGCCCTCGGCCGTGATGACGCTGGGCCAATTCGCCGCCGTGCCCGCGCACTGGCGCGCGATGGCCGACCTGGCGCTGCTGTCGCTGTTCGCCGGCCTGTACAGCGTGCCGATGTACGCGCTGATCCAGCTGCGGGCGCAGCCCACGCACCGCGCCCGCGTGATCGCGGCCAACAACATCCTGAACGCGCTGTTCATGATCGCCAGCTCGGTGATCGCCGGCCTGCTGCTGAAATCGGGCGCCAGCGTGCCGCAGATCTTTTTGCTCACCGGCCTGGCCAACGCGGTGGTGGCGTTCTACATCTTCCTGCTGGTGCCGGAATACCTGCTGCGCTTCTTCGCCTGGGTGCTGTCGCGCATCGTCTACCGCTTCCGGGTCACGGGCGACGAACACATCCCGGTGCAGGGCGCGGCCGTGCTGGCCTGCAACCACGTGAGCTTCGTCGACGCGGTGCTGCTGATGGCGGCCAGCCCGCGGCCGATCTACTTTCTGATGGACCACCGCATCTTCCGCATTCCGGTGCTGGGCTGGCTGTTCCACTTGGCCAAGGCGATCCCGATCGCGCCGCGCGACGAGGATCCGGCCGCCTACGAAGCAGCGTTCGCCGCTGCCACCAAGGTGCTGCGTGAAGGCGACCTGCTGGCGATCTTCCCGGAAGGGGCCATCACCGCCGACGGCAGCCTGCAGCCGTTCAAGGGCGGTATCGTGAAAGTGCTAGATTCGGCGCGCGCGGACGGGCTGGAGGTTCCGGTGGTGCCGATGGCGCTGGTGGACCTGTGGGGCTCGTTCTTCAGCCGCGTGGAGCGTGGGCGCGCCATGGTGCGGCCGTTCCGCCGCGGCCTGTTCAACCGGGTGCGGCTGCGCGTCGGGGCGCCGATGGCGGGCGCGCAGGTCAGCCCGGAGGCGCTGCGGCAGAGGGTCGCGGCGCTGCTCGAAGCGAAGTAGGAGGGGAAACCGATGGGAATGCTTGGTGCCGTGTTCGGCGCGGGGGGACGATTGGCGCGCGGCGCGTTCTTCCTGCGCGTGCTGCTGGTCCTGGTGCTGTTCGCGTTGCTCGATGCGGCGCTGGACCCGCTGCTGGGTGCCGCCGCCGTGTGGCTGCTGAACCCGATCGCGCTGTGGGCGCTGGGCGCGGCCGCGGTGCGGCGCCTGCACGACCGCAACCGCTCGGGCTGGTGGCTGCTGGTGGGCCTGCTGCCGGTGGTGGGCGCGCTCTGGCTCGTGTGGCAGTTCTGCCGCGCCGGCGTGCCCGACACCAACCGCTGGGGCGCCGATCCGCGCCTGCCCACGGGCGACTTCCTGGTGGTGCGCTGATGCAGGATATTGTCGTCAACGACGTCACCGGCCTCAATCCCGTCCCGGTATGGGCCATCAACAAGCCGCAGGGCGTGCAGGAGGTGGTGGACGCGATCCGCCGCTTCGACGGGCCGGTGTCGGTGGGTGGCGGCCACTTCAGCATGGGCGGGCAGACCGCCAGCCCGGGCAGCCTGCACCTGGACATGCGCGAGATGAACAAGGTGCTTCTCTTCTCGCCGGTGGACAGGACCATCCGCGTGCAGGCCGGCATCCGCTGGTGCGACATCCAGCGCTTCGTCGACCCGCACGGGCTGTCGGTGAAGATCATGCAGACCTACGCCAACTTCACCGTCGGCGGCTCGCTCAGCGTCAACGTGCACGGCCGCTACATGGGCATGGGCCCGGTGATCCTGAGCGTGCGCTGGTTCAAGGCGGTGCTGGCCGACGGTACCGTGGCCGAGGCCACGCCGCAATCCAACACCGAACTGTTCTACGCCGTCATCGGCGGCTACGGCGGCCTGGGCGTGATCGTCGAGGTGGAGCTGGAACTCGCGGACAACGTCAAGGTGAAGCGGCTGGCGCGCAAGATGACGGCGCGCGACTACCTGGAGCACTTCAAGTCCAAGGTGCGGCATTCGCCCGACGCGATTTTCCACAACGCCGACCTGTACCCGCCGCACTACGAGCGGGCGCGCTCGGTCACCTGGATGCGCACCGACGAAGCCGTGACCGAACCGCGGCGGCTGCACACCGGCGGGGCCGGGTACTCGCTGGAGCGCTACTTCGTCTGGGCCGTGACCGAAACGCCGTTCGGCAAATGGCGGCGCGAATACATCATCGACCCGCTGCTGTACCTCACGCGCAAGGTGCACTGGCGCAACTTCGAGGCCAGCTACGACGTCGCCGAGCTGGAGCCGGCCTCGCGCAAGCGCACCACCTACGTGCTGCAGGAATACTTCGTGCCGGTGGAGCAGTTCGACGTGTTCGTGCCGAAGATGGCCGAGATCCTGCAGCGGCACCGGGTGAACGCGCTCAACGTTTCGGTGCGCCACGCGCAGGCCGACCCCGGCGCGCTGATGGCCTGGGCGCGCGGCGAGACCTTCGCCTTCGTCCTGTACTACAAGCAGCGCACCCGCGACAGCGCCAAGAACCGCGTGGCCGTGTGGACGCGCGAGCTGATCGACGCGGCCATCAGCGTCGGCGGCAGCTACTACCTGCCGTACCAGCCGCACGCCACGCGCGAGCAGTTCCACGCCGCCTACCCGCGCGCGCGCGAGCTGTTCGCGATCAAGCGCCGGCTGGACCCCGATTTCCGCTTCCGCAACGTCCTGTGGGACACCTACTACGCGCCGGAGCTCGCATGACCTTTTTCGCCAAGCCGGAATCCGAATTCAAGACGGTGTACGCCGACGTGCGCAGCCAGGACGGCTTCTACCGCTTCCTGCAGAACATCTACCGGCTGTACCCGGAAGACCGCTTCCACACGCTGATCAAGGAGACCAGCGCGCGGCTGGGCACCGACGAGGCGATCTACCGCGAGCTGCAGCGCGGCCTGCCGGGCATCAAGCCGTTCCACGCCGACCTGAGCTACGCGCTGCCGTCGCTGTTCAAGCAGAAGAAGGAGATGGCGCGCCAGACGCTGGAGCTGCTGGGCCCGCGCCGCCACTTCGACGGCTACATGGAAATCGGCAGCACCGGCCGCTACGTGAGCGAGCTGCGCAAGCACCTGACGCTGCGCGAGCCCGTCGTGCTGGTGAACGACGTGGCGCCGACCTTTTCGCCGGTGGACATCGCCGAGCGCGGCGGGCTTCGCAAGATCGGCAGCTGGACTCCGCTGGCCGACTACGCGCCGCTGCCGGCCAGCCTGCCGGAAGGCGGCTTCGCCATGGTCACCTGCTACATCGGCCTGCACCATTGCCCGCTGGACAAGCTGGATGCGTTCACCGCCTCCATCGCGCGGCTGCTGCCCGACGGCGGCGTGTTCATCCTGCGCGACCACAACGTGACTTCGGACGCGATGAACGCCTTCGTGGCGCTGGCGCACACCGTGTTCAACGCCGGCCTGGGCGTGCCCTGGGCGGTGAACCAGGCGGAGCTGCGCTTCTTCCGCCCGGTGGACGACTGGATCGCCTACCTGGCGCGCTTCGGCCTGCGCCATTCGGGCCAGAAGCTGCTGCAGGCGCACGATCCTTCGGACAACATGCTGCTGGCCTTCACCAAGGAAGCGGCATGAGGAGGGTGGCACGCTGGATCGCGGCGCTATGCCTCGCGCTGCCGGCGTGGTGCGTGGCCGCGGGCGCAGCGAACGAGGCGCCGCCCATCGCGCCGCCCGAGCACGTGCGCGGCGTGGAGCAGACCTTCCTGACCTATCCGGAATGGTTCCTGGTGTTCAGCCCGGCCGAGTACGCGGCCTTCGTCAAAACCGCGGCGCCGGACCGCTTCCCGTTCTGGGGCCACATCGGCCAGTTCTGGGAAGGCTATGCCGGCGTGGTGCGCGAAAGCCGCGCGCGCGGGCACGACCTGAATCCCGGCTACCACCTGATGGTGATGGTGATCGGCGTCAGCACCTCGGTGGAATACGCGCTGCGCTCGGTCTACGAACGGCTGTTCGGGCGGCTGAGTCAAGCGACGGTGTCCGCGCCAACGGCCGAAGACCAGCTGGCGGCGCGCGTGGCGCAGGACTACGTGGACTTCATCCGCGTGCTGCCCTGGTACGAATACGACTTCGGCAAGCAGCTGAACGCGCTGTGGACGCAGGTGCCGTGGCAGGGCCCGGGCCTGCTGCGCAAATGGGAGCGCCGCTTCGCGCTGACCACCGAATACGGCATCAAGGCGCTGTACGCCAGGCTGATCAAGCTGGGCACCCAGTCGATCTACGACGCGCCGCTGATGGTGACCGCAGCCGTGGTGGACCGCGCGCCGCAGGCTGACGCCAAACTGCCGGACTTGAAGGTGCTGCGCGCGTTGCCCGACGGCGGTGCGCTGGTCACCGTGCCGCGCTACGAGGCCTTCACCGCCTACGTGCAGGCGCTGGCGGCGCAGGGCGTCGAGTTCCGCGAGGTCGCGGGCAACCGCTCCGTCATCCTGGTCAGCCTGATCGGCAGGCAGGACTGGCAGCCCTCGGCCGGCATCGATAAGCAGCTGTTCGACCAGCCCATCCTCACGCGGCCCGGCTACAAGCGCGTGGTGGCCACCGTGGCCGTGCCGCAGCTGGGCGCCGCGCTGCGCGAATGGGCGCGCGGCGGCGTGCAGGTGGAGCACGTGTTTGACTATTGAAGGACGCCGGCGGCGCAGGCGTGCGCGCCTCATGCTCTCGGCCGCCGCCGCGCTGGTCGGCGTGCTTGCGCTCGGCGTCGCCGCGCTGGCGGCCTGGCTGGGCTATGCGCAGTGGCGCACCGCGCAAACCGAAACGCGCTCGCGCCAGGAGGCCGCGCCCGCCGGCGGCCGCTGGCTGCGCGCCTTCGACACCGACATCCACGTCCGCGAGTGGGGCCTGCCCACGGCCCGGCCGCTGCTGCTGGTGCACGGCACCGGCGCCTGGGCCGGCACCTGGGTCAGCAATGCGGATGCGCTGGCGTCAGCCGGCTTTCGCGTCGTCGCCATGGACCTGCCGCCGTTCGGCTTCAGCGTGCCGCCGGCCAGCCGCGACTACAGCCGCGAGGCGCAGGCGCGCCGCATCCAGGCCGTGATGGCGCAGCTGGGCGGCCAGGTCACGCTGGTCGGCCATTCATTCGGCGGCGGGCCGGCGGCCGAGGCGGCGATGCGCGAGCCGGCGCGGGTGGAACACCTGGTGCTGGTCGACGCGGCCATCGGCCTGCAGCCCGACGCGGCACCGCCGTGCGAAGGCGGCGGCGTGGCCGGCGCGGTGCTGGGCTGGCGCGGCCTGCGCACGGCGCTGGTGTCCGCGGCGGGCACCGAACCGGCCTTCAGCGGCTTCTGGCTCAGCCAGTTCGTCGCGCGCAAGGAAGCGGTGACGCCGCAGCGCACCGCCATCTACCAGCAGCCCTTCGCCGCGCGCGGCTTCAGCCAGGGCCTGGGCGACTGGGCGCACCAGTTCGCCACCGGCTGCGAGGTACCGGCCAGCGTGCGCCCGGAGAGCTTTCGCGCGCTGCGCATTCCGGTGTCGCTGCTGTGGGGTGCGGATGACAGCATCACGCCGCTGGCGCAGGCGCAGCGCCTGAAAAGCCTGCTGCCGCGCGCGCAGCTGAAGGTGCTGCCGGGCGTGGGCCACATCCCGCAGATCGAGGATGTGGCGCAGTTCAATGCGGCGGCGGTGATGGCGGTGGTGAATCCGCCTTGATCAGCCTCTTCAAGACTACGTCCTAGTCTTCCGCGCAAGGGCTTCTGAGCCAGATGCGAAGCCGATTTATCACTTAGCTCGACATCTACTCGTCCTTTCGAGAGATCAAAAGTTCATCGCTCGGCGTGTTGTGGATCGACTTCTGCATCTCGCCCGTGTTGATTGAGTCCCTCAGTTCCTCAAAAGGACGCTGGCTTGGCGGGATGTACGGCGCCGGAGCGGGTGCCGTTGGTTGTCTGTCTGCCGAAGAGTCCGCCGTCGGAGTATTGCTGCTTTGCATTGCTCTGCCCTCCATTCAAGTATGCGAGATGGTAAATGACCGCATTTGTGGCGGCAACAAGCAATGCTGCAGCGAGAGCCGTCCAGAGTGCACGTGCGAGCCATTTTGCACGATTGGCGTTGATTGAACGATTTGTTTCTGTAGCCTTGGCAAGTCCCATCGCGAGCCGCGCGTAAATATCCTCCTCACTTTCCCTGTATTTGATGAGATTTTCAATAAATCCTAAGGGGCTGTCGGTTGGCGTTCGATACGGCTGTACTCGCTGTGACCATGCAACAGCAGCTAGCGCCAGCAGACTCAAAAGCCCGGCACCAAATCCCGTTACTAAGGCAACGGGACTTGTCATGATTGCGGGCGCCAAGGCATCAAGCTTTAGAACAGTGAATACAGAGAAAGCTCCAATGAGTGCAATGTATGCTGCAGCCCGCTTATTCAGCGCTTCATATCGTTCGTTCTCTTCGTCATAAAACAGGGACAGAATTTCGTAGGCTGTCTTGAAGTTCGTCTTTGCATTACTCAGATTCGCTCCAAGCTCGGCCTGCATGGCAAGCTCTTGAACTCCTACCTCGGTGGAGGTTGCCATTTGCTTATCGACTGCGTAACGTGGATTCCCAATAAAAATTGGGCGCACCTTCACCAGCAAATTGTGTATCGCCTGGAGGTGACAGCCAACGCCCACGACGCCGATCAGGCGTGGGCTTGATTCGAAACCAATACCATGTTCCATCCGCCTCCTGGGCGGCCCAATTCCAGCCTTGAGGTGCACGAGCAAACCCTACATGGCCGGCTAACGCTTCTTCAGGATTCATGAATTTCTCCGCGCGATTCAGCAGATCAGTTTCGCCGACGCGGAGTGCGCTGGCAAGGAGGAATTCTTGGGTTAAATGCAAGCGTCGCGGACACAAGCAGGAGGCTCAACGACATTAGACATATGCCACGGAGCAGCCACACATGCTGGTTTCAGTTGATAGCGCGAGTTTAAGGAGCCAATTTTCTCAACTTCTTTAAGTGTGCTTAACCTGAAACACCTGCCTTAAATAAGACAGAAACGTCTCGTCCTCGCACATCGTCTTCCCCGGCGAGTCCGACAGCTTCGCCACCGGCTGGCCATTCGCCGAGGTGAGCTTCATCACAATATTTAACGGCGCGAGGCCCATGTCATTGGTGAGATTCGTGCCGATGCCGAAACCCATCTGGATGCGGTCGGCGAAGGTGTCGTAGATGCTTAGCGCCTTCGGGATGTCCAGCGAGTCGGAGAACACCAGCCGCTTGGTGTGCGCGTCGATGCGCAGCTGCTGGTAGTGCGCCAGCGCCTTCTCGCCCCAGGCCACCGGATCGCCCGAGTCGTGGCGCAGGCCCTCGAACAGCTTGGCGAAGTACAGGTCGAAGTCGGCCAGGAAGGCATCCATGCCGACCACGTCGGTCAGCGCGATGCCCAGGTCGCCGCGGTACTCCTGCACCCAGCTCTCCAGCGCGGCGCGCTGGAATTCGCGCAGTTGCACGCCCAGCGCCTGGTAGGTCTGCAGGTACTCGTGTGCCATGGTGCCGATCGGCACCAGCCCCAGGTCCCGGGCCAGCAGCACGTTGGACGTGCCCTTGAAGTATTGCGGTGCGCCGTCGCGCAGGGCCGTCACCACCTCGCGCTGCCATTCGCCCGAAAAGCGCCGGCGCACGCCGAAGTCGAAGAACTCGAACGGGTGCGCGCGGGCCGGCAATGCCGCGAACTCGCGCAAGGTGTCGAGCTTGGCCACGAGCCGGTGCCGGCCTTCGGCCAATGCCGCCGCCTCATCGAAGCGGCGGAAATACAGTTCGTTGACGATGGACAGCACGAACACCTCGAAGGCCGTCACGTGCACCTGCGGACCGGCCGCGCGGATGTGCAACCGGCCGTCGGCATCGGCCGTGGCCTGGATGAATTCGCGCTGGAACTGGAAGATGCGCAGGAAGTCGACGAAGTCGCTCTTGATGAAGCGCAGGCCGCCCAGCCAGGCCAGCTCGTCACGCGTGAAGCGCAGGCTGCACAGGTGGTCGAGCTGCGCGTTCACGGCGTCCAGCAGCCCGGCCAGCGGATGCTCCGGCGTGTTGCGGCACAGGAAGGTGTATTCGGCCTGCGTGGCCGGATGCCGGTGCAGCATCGCCTGCCACATGGTGAACTTGTAGAGGTCGGTGTCGAGCAGGCTGCGGATGACGGGACGCATGCGGCAAGCATAGCGCCGGGAGGCAACCAGGAACTGGTGCGTGGTTTGCTGGCGATCAGTCCGGCACGATGGCGAGTTCCGCTGCCACCGGAGGAACCGCCCGGGGGCCGTCCCGCGATTCGACGGCCGCGGGTGAGCCCCGCACCCCGAGATAGACCTTGAAGGCCGCGATCACCAGCGGTACGGCGCCGAAGACGATGAACACGACATCGCCCGGCATCCGCAGCCACTCGATCATCCGGGCCCGCTCGCTGCCGATGAAGTCCAGGCTGCGCGCATGCCAGTAGCCGTGCTGCAGCACGTCCCACACCTGCAGCACGCCCGCCGGGAACAGGCTCATGCCGACCATCATCGCCAGCCCTCCGTTGGTGCCCCAGAAAGCGACCCGGACGTACTTCTCGACGCCCGGCCACGCCGCCTCCTCGCTGCATTGGCGCAGCACGAACACCATCAGCGCGATCCCCAGCATCCCGAACACGCCCATCAGCGCCGCGTGCCCGTGGGCCGGCGTCAGCAGGGTCCCGACCTCGTAGTAGCTGACGATGGGCAGATTCAGAAGGAAACCGAGGATGCCCGCGCCGACGAAGTTCCAGAAGCCGACGGCCATCAGGAAGTAGAAGGTCCACTTGTGCGGCACGGCCAGCGAGGCGCCGGCGGCGTCGCGGCTGCCGCGGGTGGTGCGCACGAAGTCCCACGCGTCCAGCGTCAGCAGCGTCAGCGGGACCACTTCGAGCACCGAGAACAGCGCCGACAGGGCCATGGTGGCGTTCGACTGGCCGGTGAAGTACCAGTGGTGGCCCGTGCCCATCAGTCCGCCCAGGAAGTACAGGATGGCATCCAGGTAGATGACGCGCAGCGCCACGTTGCGGCTGGTCAACCCGAGCTGGTAGAAGGTGAGGGCGACCACCGTGGTCGCGAAGAATTCGAAGAATCCTTCCACCCACAGGTGGATGATCCAGAACCGCCAGGTGTCCACCACGGTGTAGTTGGCCTTCGCGCCGATGAACAGCGCCGGGATGTAGAAGACCGGAATCGCCAGCGCCGCCACCAGGAACATCCTGACGATCGGCTTCACCGCGGCGTCCGCCAGCGCCCCGGGCCGCACCAGCGTCCACAGCAGCGCGAACCACGCGGCGAGTCCCGCGACCAGCAGGAACTGCCACACGCGGCCCAGCTCCAGGTATTCCCAGCCCTGGTTGCCGAACCAGAACCACCACTCACCGAGCAGCTGCGAGATGCCGAGCCATTCGCCCAGCAGGCTGCCGGCGATCACCACGACGAAGGCGGCGAACAGGGCGTGGGTGCACCACGCGAGCCAGGGCGGCTCGTCGCGCCTGAGCGTGCTGCCGAGGAACAGCGCCGCGGCGACATACGCCGTGGCGATCCAGAAGATGGCCGTCTGCAGGTGCCAGATCCGCATCAGGTTGCTCGGAAAGACCGTCTCGAGGGCGAAGCCGTAGAAGCTGGCGGGATCGGCGCGGTAGTGGGCGACGGCGGCACCTGCCAGTGTCTGCACCAGCAGCAGCAGGGACACCGCCACGAAGTACTTCACCAGCGCTTTCTGGCCGCGACTGGGACGCCCGGGAAGGATGAACGCATGCGTGCGGCTGCCGCGCGTGATCCAGCCGAGGTAGTCGAACTTGCCGAACGCCACCAGCACGGTGGCGATGCCCACCAGCAGCACCATCAGGCTCAATGCGCTCCAGAGCAGCGCGCCGGAGGTGGCCACGTTGCCGACCGTGGGGTCGTAGGGGAAGTTGTTCGTGTACGAATGGTTCTCGCCCGGGCGGTTGGCAACCGAGGCCCAGGCAGCCCAGGTGACGAAAGCGGAGAACTGGCGCAGCTCCTCGGCGTCGGTGATCAGCTGCGGCTTCAGGCCGCCATTGCGCGACGGCTCCTGGAAGTAGCGCTTCCAGCGGGCCGGCTGCTCGCGGTAGGCCGCCGTCTCGCCTTCCGAAAACCGCAGCATGCCGGCAGCGGGGTCGTACCGGTTGCCCTTCAGGATGGCCGCCGCTTCGCCGGTGGCACCCGCCTGCTGGGCGGCCGACAACTGGGCAAACGGCTTGCCGTAGCGCTCGCGCGCCACGGCATCCGATGCGTGTTCACCCATGCTGTGTAGGGTGTCGGCTGCAAAATCCGGGCCGAGATAGGCGCCATGGCCCCAGATGCTTCCGTTGGCCATGAGGCCGTACTTCAGGAAGACGGTCTGGCCTTCCCGCACGTCGTCCCCGGTGAACAGCACCTCACCCTGGGGATTCAGCACCGTTTCTGGAACGGGTGGCGCGTTGCGATAGGCCAGCGCCGTGATCGCCAGCAGCCCGGAAAACCCGAACAGCATGACGGCGATGACGGCGCGCATCCACCAGGGCGAGAGCGGGCCGGCGTCGGTGGCCAGGGGCTGGGCAGCAGGCGTCATGGGATTCCTCCAGTCGCAGCATGCGTGACCGGGTCATCTGCGTCTGTGCGCTGGCCCACCGATCTCCCGCCGCGGGCAGGAGGTCGGGAATAGGGCAGCCGGCTTTCCAAGGAGCCGTGGTGCGGGTACCGTAGCGCCTGTTTCCCAACTCACGACAGATGCAGATGCACAGCACCCACAACGCCTTCGGCCAGCCGATCGGCCCGACGCTTCCGGACTGGACCCCGCGCGCCCTGCCGCCGCGCGAACGCCTGGAAGGGCGCTATTGCGCTCTCGAACCCCTGGACGCGGACAAGCACGCGGCCGACCTGCACGCCGCCTACATGCGCGCGCCCGACGGGCGCGACTGGACCTACCTGTTCGTCGAGCGCCCGGGCACCGAGGCGGAGTACCGCGCCTATGCCGAGCGCAACGCCGCCAGCAAGGACCCGATGCATTTCGCCGTGCTCGACAACGCAACCGGCCGCGCCGTCGGCACCCTGGCGCTGATGCGCATCGAGCCGGTGCATGGCGTGATCGAGATCGGCAACATCACCTTCTCGCCGCTGCTGCAGGGCACGCGCCTGTCCACCGAGGCGCAGTACCTGTGCATGTCCCTGGTGTTCGACCGCCTGGGCTACCGGCGCTACGAGTGGAAGTGCGACAACTTCAACGCGCCGTCCAAGCAGGCCGCCGAGCGGCTGGGCTTCCGCTTCGAAGGCATCTTCCGCCAGGCCGTGGTGTACAAGAACCGCAACCGCGACACCGCCTGGTTCGCCATCGTCGACAGCGAATGGCCGGCGCTGCGCGCGGCCTTCCAGCAATGGCTGGCGCCGGAGAACTTCGACGAGAAAGGTGCGCAGCGCCAATCGCTGGCGCAATTGCGCGAAGGGCGGGTGTGAGGGCAGCCGCGGGCCCCTGGCTCACGCTCGCCATCACCCTCGCCATCCAGGCCCTCGTCTCGATGGCCTCGCTGGCCGTGCCGGCCATGGCGCCGGCGGTCGCGGCGGCGCTGCAGGTGTCGCCCACGCTGGTGGGCGCCTATGTGGCCTGCGTCTACGTCGGCGCCGTGATCGCCAGCCTGGCCTCGGGGCCCATGGTGCTGCGCTTCGGCGCCATCCGCGTCAGCCAGGTCGCGCTGCTGCTGTGCGCGCTGGGCCTGGCGCTGATGGCGGTGGTTCCCACGGTGCCGGCCGCCGCCGCCGCGGCCGTGCTGGTCGGGCTGGGCTACGGCCCGGTCACGCCGGCCAGCTCGCACCTGCTCGCCAAGACCACGCCGGCGCACCGCGCCTCGCTGGTGTTCTCGATCAAGCAGACCGGCGTGCCGATCGGCGGGGTGATGGCCGGCGCGCTGGTGCCGGCGCTGGTGCTGGCTGGCGGTGCCACGGCTGCCTTGCTCGCCACCGCCGCCGGCTGCCTGCTGTGCGCCGCGCTGGCGCAGCCGCTGCGCGCCGCGCTCGACGACGACCGCCAGCCCGGGCGGCGGCTGAACGTCTCCAGCCTGGCCGGGCCGGTGCGCCTGGTCGCTTCGCAGCCGGAACTGCGGCGGCTGGCGGCGTTCTCGTTCGTCTTCTCCACGGTGCAGATGTGCCTGGCCAGCTTCCTGGTGACCTACCTGCACGAGACGCTGGGCATGAGCCTGGTGGCGGCCGGCGGGGCGCTGGCCGTGGCGCAGGCGGGCGGCGTGGCCGGCCGCATCCTGTGGGGCTACATCACCGACCGCTGGCTCGGCCCGCGCCGCATGCTTGCTTTTCTCTCGGCCGTGATGGCGCTGAGCACGGCCGGCACCGCGGCGCTGCCGGTGGACGTCGCCTGGCCGCTGCTGCTGGTGCTGGTGGTCGCGTTCGGCGCCTCGGCCACCGGCTGGAACGGCGTCTATCTCGCGGAAGTGGCGCGGCTGTCGCCGCCCGGCATGGCCAGCGCGGCCACCGGCGGCGCGCTGGCCGTCACCTTCCTGGGCGTGGTGCTGGGGCCGGTGCTGTTCGCGTCCCTGGCGAGCGCCACCGGCAGCTACCGCGCGGGCTACGCCGCGCTGGTGCTGCCCACCCTGCTGTGCTGCGCCGGCCTGCTGGCCAGCCGCCGGCGTACTGGCTAGCGCTGGAACAAGGTCAGGTGGGTGTCGTTGGTCGAGTTGCCCTTGGTGGACACCAGCGAGATCTCGTAGCGCGATCCGGGCAGGGGAATGCGCGGCGTGAAGCTGAACGAGAAATTGCCGTTGGCGTCCGCCTGCAGCGTCTGCGAGAACAGCTGCTGCGCGACGCTGAAGCCGCCCGGCACCTGCGTGCTGCCTTCCACCTTCGCCTGGACGTTCGCGAACGGGGCGGTGCGGCCCTGCACGACGGTGGTGCCCGTCTGCACGACGCCGTTGTTGCTGTGGCTCACGATCTGCAGCGGCATCACCGCCGGCGGCGGCGGCCGGTTGCCGGCCTGCGGCTGCACCACCAGCGGCGTGCCGAGGTTGGCCGTGGCCACGCGGTCGCCGATGCGCAGCGTGGCGACGATGGGACGCTGCGGCGCGAGGTTGTCCGAGCGGCGCAGCGTGTAGGCGCCTTCGTAGCGGCCGGGGCGGATTTCCCGCATCGCCACGTCGCTGGAGACACCCGGCAGGTCCAGGACCACCGTCGCTCCAGGCGGGCCTTCGAGCGCGAAGCGCAGCTCCGCGCCGGGTTCCAGGCGCTCGACCGGCACCACGCCGAAGCGTTCGATGCGCGGCGGCGGCGGTGGCGGAAGGCTTGCCACCGGCGGGCGCGCGGCCATCACTTCGGCCAGCGTGTAGTCGGCGGCAGCCGTGCGGTTGCCCAGCCGGAGCATCACGCGGACCTCGCGGTCGTCGCGCACCACCTCGCCGCGCTTGACGGTATAGCGGCCGACGTAGATGCCCGGCGTTACTTCGCGCAGCGCGATCCGTTCCCGGATGCCCTGGATGCGCACGGTGGCCTGGCCGCGCGGGGTGGCGACGGCGCGCAGGTTCAGGCGCGCGCCGGGACCCAGGTCGCCGTCGCTGCGCACTTCGAGCGAGCGGACTTCCACGGCAGCGCTTTGCGCCGCGGCGGTGGTGGGCAATGCCGCCACCGTGAAGGCGGCGGGCAGCAGCAGCATCAGTGCGGCGGCGTGGCCGCGCAGCTGCGCCATGGAGCGGGTTGTGGATGTCATGCGGAGGTCTCCTGTGCCGGATTGGCTCGCAGCGCCGCGCAAGGCACGTGCTGCTGAGCCGATCGTCGGTGCCCGACGGCTGGTCCGCTGTAGGACGCGGGAGGGGGAAGACGAAAGCATTCGGACCGCGAGCCCGAACCATCAGCCTGCGTGGCTCAGCTGCCGCCGCCGCCCGCCCGGTTGTCCGTGATGGCGCTGTGGTCGCCCGAGGCCGCGGCGTTGTCGGAGAACACCAGGTCCGCTTCGTTGAAGTCGCCCGGGTCCTCGACCGTGCCGCGCGGGTAGGGTCCGATGATGATGTCGGCGGTGGTTTCTTCGCCAGGCACCTTGACTTCGACACGGGCGTTCTTCAGGCCGCGCAGCTTGGCGTTGGTGGACCGGGAATCGCCCCAGCGCGCGGTCGCCCGAGCCTTCAGCACGGCTTCGCGGAAGTCCTCCATGTCGAACGGGTCGCTTTCCTTGTCGCGCTTTTCCACCAGGCCGTAGCTGTCCAGCAGGTAGGCCACCTCGCTCGCATGCGGCACGCGCTCGCCGGTGAGCTCGATCAGCACGTACTGGCCGTCGTCTTCATCGATCGGGTAGGCGTTGCGGATCGGCGGTTCGTCTTCAGCCAACTGAACCGGCGTGTCCATCGGCGCGTGCCTGGGGCCGAACATGGCCTGCAGCAGCTTGCGCTGTGCCGCCACGCGCGGGCTGGACTGGATGCCGTGGATCGCCTTGGCCTGGGCCGGCGGTGTGATGCCGGCGGCCATGCGCCCGACGCCCACCGGCGACGCCGTCGCCCAGGCGGCTGCCTGGGAGAGCTGGGCCGGTTCGGCCGAAACGGGCTGGGCCTTGGGTGTGGTGTCCTGCGATGGCAATGGGAAAACCCGGCTGGAATGCGCCTACCTTGCAGGATAGCGGCGGTGCCCGGGCGCGCCATCGGCAGTTTGCTGATTCGGCGCGGCAATTTTGCTGAGGGTGCTCGCTAAGCCGCCGCCGGCCGGTGGATCGCGATGCCCAGCGCCACCAGCAGCACGCCGCCGATCTCCACCGCCGACAGCCGCTGGCCCAGCACCAGGTAGCCGATCAGGGTGGCCATGGCGGGCAGGATGGCCAGCATCAGCGCGAACGAGGCCTGCGGCAGCCGCCGCATGGCGAGCTGGTCGCAGATGTAGGGCACGACCGAGGAGGACACCGCGACACCGGCCGCGGCCAGCAGCAGCATCGGGCTGTGGAATGCCGGCAGCGCGTCGCCGATGCCCAGCGGCAGGGCGAACACCGTGGCCACCGCCATCGCCGCGGCCAGCCGGTCGACCGGGCTGGTGGCGCTGGCCGACGAGGCGACCCGGTGGCCGATGGCGACGTAGGCGGCGAACAGCGCCGCGTTGGCAAACCCGAACACGAAGCCGAGCGGCTCGCCCTCCAGCCGCACCTGCACCAGGCCGGCCAGCCCGGCTACCGTGACGGCCAGCGCCAGCCAGTTCCTGCGGCTGCGCATGCCGAACGCGGCCAGCAGGATCGGGCCGACGAATTCCATCGCGCCGACGGTGGCCAGCGGCAGCTTGGCAATCGCCAGGTAGAACACCGAGTTCATCGCCGCCAGCACCAGCCCGAGCAGCACCACCAGCCAGCGGTCGCGTGAGCCCAGCCGGGCGAACACCCGCCACGGCCGCTTCCACAGCCCGAAGATCGCGCCCGCGATGGCGATGCGCAGCCAGGCCACGCCCAGCGGCGCGACGCTGGCGAAGAGCAGCACGGCGAACGAGGGGCCGAGGTAGTGGAACACCGCACTGCCGGCGAAATACGCGTGCGGCGGCACGCGGTCGGCGAGCGAGGCAGGAGGGTGGACCGCTTCGGTATGCATGCGGTATTCTGGATAGCGGCAAGGCCACCGTCTATGCGCAATCGGAGCGCATCGGCGCGATCCGGTTTCCGATCCGAAAGCAAATCGCATGTCTTCTTTCCCGGTGCACGAACTGCTGCGCGACGCGCGCAACGCCGAGCTGCTGCGCTGCCTGCAGGCCGACCCGCGCGCCTCGGTGGCCGACCTGGCGCGCGCCATCGGCGTCTCCGCGCCGACGGTGCGCGAGCGCATCGCGCGGCTGGAGGAGGCCGGCGTCATCCAGGGCTACCGCATCGAGCTGGACGCAGCCGCGCTGGGCTGGCCGCTGATGGCCTTCGTGCGCATCCGCCCGGCCCCGGGGCAGCTGAAGAAGATCGCCGAGCTGGCCGGCGCCATGCCGCAGGTGGCCGAGTGCCACCGCGTCACCGGCGACGACTGCTTCATCCTGAAGGTGCACCTGGCCAGCATCGAGAGCCTGGACCAGATCCTCGACCGCTTCCTGCCCTTCGGCCAGACCACCACCTCGCTGGTGCAGTCCACGCCGGTGGCGGCGCGGCCGCCACCGCTGGCCGAAGCGCCGCCGCCTTAGGGCATTGGCTTAAGCGCAACATTCGTACAAGACCGCCAGCACTGCGTTTCCTAGCCTGTACTCCATGGGAGCCAATGTGCCGGGCACGACCCGGCCAGAGCAGAGGAGTGCAGCATGGAATTCGGTTTCGCAAAACGCTTCGCCGCCGCGGGGGTGCTGGCGGCGGCGGTTGCCGGCGCATGGGCGCAGGACGTCGTCATCGGCCAGACCGGGTCGGTCACCAACCCGCTGGTGGCCAGTCTCACGCGCGAGTACAGCGCCGGCATCCAGCTGGCGCTGGAGCGCGCCAACGCGGCGGGCGGGGTGAAGGGCAGGAAGCTGAAACTCGCGTTCCGCGACGACGGCTTCGATGCCGCGAAGACCACCGCGCTGGTGGACGAGATGGTCGAGAGCGACAGGATCGTCGCGCTGGTCGGCGTGATGGGCACCCAGCCGGTGATGCGGCTGGCCGACGACAAGGTCCTGGAGAAGCACCAGCTCGCCAGCTTCGGCCCGCTGACCGGGCTGCAGTCGGCGCTGTCCAGGCCCAACGTGTTCCCGGTGCGCGGCAGCTACGAGGACGAGGTGCGCGCCATGCTGGCCCATTCGGCGCGGCTCGGGCGCGGCAAGGTGCTGTACCTGTACTACGAAGCCGGCGTCGGACCGCAGCTGGCCAAGCTGGTGCCGGCGATGGCCAAGGATGCGGGCGTGGTGCTGACGGGCATTGTGGGGTTTCCCGTCACGCCGCAGAAAAGCGAGCAGCAGGCCGCGGTGCGCAAGGCGCTCGACACGCCCGCGCCGCCGCCCGAATCGGTGATCCTGCTGGCGATCGGGCCGGTGCACAGCGAGGCGGTGAAGGCGGTGCGGGCGCGCTATGGGCTGGGCATGCCGGTGTACTCGCTGGGGCAGGTGAACCCGGCGGCGCTGATCGGCGACGTGGGCGCGGAGACCGCGCGCGGCGTGATGCTGTCGCAGGTGATGCCCATGCCCGGCAACGCCGGCATGCAGGTCACGCGCGACTTCGAAGCCGACCGCCGCAAGTTCGCCGCGGCCGCGCCGGCCAGCTACATCGTGCTGGAAGGCTACATCTGCGGGCGCATCGTGGTGGAGATGCTGCGGCGCGCGAAGACGCTGACCGCGCCCGCCGTGCTGCAGGCGGCGGAGCAGGCCGGCGTGGTCGACGTCGGCGGCTTCCGCGTCGACTACGGCCAGCAGGGCCGCCGCTCGGTCAACCCGATCGAGCTGACCATGCTGTCGCGCAGTGGCACGCTCATTCGCTAAGGCTCTTCACTCCCTCTCCCCTCCGGGGAGAGGGCCGGGGTGAGGGGCCGCCGTTCACACCGGCGTATGCATGAAGAACTGCGCAATGATCGCCGCGCCGAGGAAGGTCCCCGCATTCGCCGCAAACGACACCACCACGATGCGCCAGCCCAGGCGGTGGAAGGCGGGCACGTCCTTGGCGATGGACAGGCCGGCGAAGGCCAGGATCGGCGTGGCCAGCGCCAGGAAGTTCACCTTGCCGGTCAGCGCCGCCACCTGCGCCGCGTACGGAAAGCCGGGATAGGTGAGCAGCATGCCGATCAGCGACACCCAGATCACCGCCGGCAGCTTGCGCCGGGTCAGCAGGTACAGCGCGTAGCCGGCCGCCACCACGCCAAGGATGATCGCCATGCCGCCCAGCACCGCGCCGTCGGCCGGCGACGCCTTGTAGTTGATCCAGTTGCCGGCCAGCGCGAACACGCCGACCGCGATCCAGACGGCGGCGATGGCGCCGATCTTCAGGCCCGGCGCCGCGTGCTCGACCGCGGCGGCGTCTTGTTCCGCCTCCGGCTGCACGCTCGCCGCCGTGGTGCGCCCGAGGATCGGTTCCAGCACCTTGTAGGCCCAGAGGGTGAAGGGCAGCGACAGGAACAGCGTGAACCAGGTGCCGATGGTGGTGGTGATCAGGTTGCTGGCGGCGGCGAAGGCGGCCACGTCCCTGGCGACCTCCGGCGTCTGCTGCGCGGCGATGGCGCCGGCCGCGGCGGCCATCATGCTGCCCGAGCCGACACCGGCGCCCATGGCCAAGGCCAGCGGGTTGAAGATGCCGGTGCTGGTGACCAGGCCGGCCAGCAGCGCGATGAAGACCGCGCCGAACACGGTGCCGGTGAGGTACTCGGCCAGCACGCCGTGGCCTTCGGGCGACTTCATGCCGAAGCGCTCGCCGATGATCGCCAGGCTGGGCTCGCGGCCCACCGAGAAGGTGGCGCCGATGGCTTGGCGCTTGATGCCCAGCAGCAGCGCCACCGGCAGGCCGAACACCATGGTGCCGAAGAAGTGGCCGAACTCCTGGAACACCAGGCCCCAGCCGGCCGAGGCGATCTTCGGCAGCGAGCCGCCGACCAGCAGGCCCAGCTTGGCGATGAACAGCAGCAGCGCCGGCTGCAGCAGCGCGGCGGCCGCGGCCTGCAGCTCGGGCGCGATGCGCACGCCGGCCGGCAGCCGCCGGCTGGCCAGGCCCCAGGCCGCGCCCATCAGCAGCGCCCACAGCAAGGGCAGCAGCACGATCTTGGCCGGGCCGACCGGAATATTGATGTTGCCGATGCATTCGGCGATCACGACCAGCGCGAACGCGGCAACGTACAGGCGGATGCGGCCGCCGGCGGCCGTTGCGGGAGCGGAGGCGCCGGGATCGATGGCGGCGGACGTGGACATGCGGGACTCCTCGGGTGGTTGTTGTTGGCGGTCGGTGTCAGGAAGCGGGCGCGCGGCAGGCGGCCAGCGCGAGCGAGGCCATCAGCCGCGCGCCGTCGGCGATCACGCCGTCCTCGAAGTCGTAGGCCGAGCTGTGCAGCGGCGGATGGTCTTCGCCGATGCCCAGCCACAGGTAGGCGCCGGGACAGCGTTCCAGCAGGAAGGAGAAGTCCTCCCCGGCCATGCTGGGCGCGACGTCCGTGCGCACGCGCGACTCGCCCAGCACGGCCCGCGCGCAGGACGCGGCCAGCGCGGCGCAGTCCGGGTCGTTGACGGTCGCGGGAATGCGCCGCTCGTAGCGCAGGTCGACCTGCACACCGTGGCTGGCGGCGATGCCGGCGGCGATTTCGCGCATGGCCGCCTCGAAGGTGTCCTGCGTCGCCTTGCCGAATGCGCGGCAGCTGCCCTTGAGAACGTAGCGGTCCGGCAGCACGTTCCAGGCGCTGCCAGCCTGCACCTGGGTGATGCTGACGACGCCGGGAAGTGCCGGATCGAGCCGGCGGCTGATGATGGTCTGCAGCGCCAAAGCGAGGGCGCTGCCCGCCATGACCAGGTCGTCGACGCGGTGCGGCATCGCCGCATGCCCACCGGCGCCGGTCAAGGTGATTTCGAACACGTCGAAGCTCGCCATCATCGGGCCGGGCATCACCGCCACCGTGCCCAGCGGCAGGCCGGGCCAGTTGTGCAGCCCGAAGATCGCGTCCATCGGGTAGCGCATGAACAGGCCCTGTTCGGCCATCACGCGGGCGCCGCCCTCGTTCTCCTCGGCCGGCTGGAAGACGAGGTGCACGATGCCGGCGAAATCGCGGTCCTGCGCCAGCAGCCGCGCGGCACCGAGCAGGATGGCGGTGTGGCCGTCATGCCCGCAGGCATGCATCATTCCCGGCGTGGCCGAGGCGTGCGGCAAGCCGGTCATTTCGTGCACCGGCAGGGCGTCCATGTCGGCACGCAGGCCGACCGCGCGGCCGGGCTCGCGCCCGCGCACGGTGGCGACGATGCCGGTGCCGGCCAGCCCGCGCTCGGGCTGCAGGCCCAGCCGCCCCAGTTCCGCGGCCACGTAGTCGGCGGTGGCGAATTCCTTGAAGGCAATCTCGGGCCGCCGGTGCAGCCAGCGCCGGTGGCCGCACAGCAGCCGCTCCTCGGCCACGGTGAACAGCCGCGCCACGGGGTGGTCGATACAGGCGTTCAAGCCGGAATCTCCTCGAAGGCTTGTGCGATGGCGTTCGCCGCGAACGCCACGTCGTCCATCGACAACGCGGCGCTGGGCTGGGCGCGCAGGCGCGCCTGGCCGTGCGACACGACCGGGTACACCATGGCGGGCACGTAGACGCCGAGCTCCAGCAGATGTGCATGAAGGGCCTTGGCGCGTCCGGCGTCGCCGACGTGCAGGGGCGTGATCGGGCTGGCCGCGTCGTGCACCGGAACGCCGCGCTCGCGCAGCAGCGCACGAAACGTGCGCGTGTTCTCCCACAGCCGCTCGACGTGTTCCGGGTGCTGCACCAGCTGCCGCAGCGCGGCCAGCGCGCCGGCCGCGTCGGGAACGCTCATGCCGGTGGTGAAGATGAAGGCACGCGACTCGGCGCGCAGCCGCGCCACTATCTCGGTGGGCCCGGCGACGAAACCGCCCGGCGCGCCGCCGAGCGCTTTCGAAAAAGTGCCCGTCGTGACGACGGCTGACGGCGCGAGCCCGGCCGCCGCCATGGCGCCGCGGCCGCGCGGGCCGACCACGCCCAGGCCGTGGCTGTCGTCCACCACCAGCATCGCGCCGTTGGTGTTCGCGATGGACAGCAGCTCGGCCAGCGGCGCCAGCGCGCCCTCCATGCTGAACACGCCGTCGGTGATGACCAGCCGGCCGCCGCCACCCTCGTGCGCGGCCAGCGATGCTTCCAGCGACTCGACACCCAGGTACGGATACACGCGCGCCTCGGCCCGGCTCAGCCGGCAGCCGTCGATGATGCTGGCGTGGTTGTGGCGGTCGCTGAAGACCAGGTCGCCCCTGCCGGCCAGCGTGGACAGCACGCCCGCGTTGGCGGCCGAGCACGACGCGAACAGCAGCGCGTCCTCCACGCCCAGGAAGGCGGCCAGTTCGCGTTCCAGCGCAGCATGCACCGGCGTGTGCACGAAGCACGGGTTGATGCAGCTGCCCAGCCCGTACCGCCGCGTGGCCTCGACCACCGCCTCCACCACCGCGGGATGGCTGGCCAGCCCGAGATAGTTGTTCGCGCCCAGCATCACGGCCTCGCGGCCGTTCAGCAGCACCCGCGCGCCCTGCGGCGACGACAGGGCCGCGGTCGCAGGGCGCCCGCTCATGCTTGGGCCGGCAGGCAGCGGCGCACCAGCGCGGCCCAGTAGCTGACACCGATGCCGATGATGTCGTCGTTGAAGTCGTAGCGGTTGCTGTGCAGCAGGCAGCCGCCAACGCCCGGGCCGTTGCCGATCCACACATAGCAGCCCTGCTTGGCGGTCAGCATGTGGGCGAAGTCCTCGCAGCCCATGCTGGGCGGCAGGTCGGTCTTGACGTTGGCCGCGCCCACCACGTCGGCGGCGGCCAGCGCGGCGATGCGCGCCGGCTCCGGGCTGTTGACCACGGCCGGGCACTTGCGGTCGTACCTGAACTTGGCCTTCAGGGCGTGCGCGGCGCACAGCCCGTCGATCAGGCGCTGCATACGCTGCTCGACCACCTGGCTCATCTCGGCGTTGAAGTAGCGGCAGGTGCCCTGCAGCACGGCGCGCGGCTGCACCACGTTCAGGTTGTTGCCGGCATGCACCTGCGTCACGCTCAGCACCACCGATTCGCCCGGGTCGACGGCGCGGCTCACCACCGTCTGCAATGCGGTGATCAGTTCGCCGGTGGCGACGATGGGGTCGTCGCCCAGGTGCGGCATGGCGGCGTGCGCGCCGGTGCCCGACAGCTCGATTTCGAACAGGTCCACCGCGGCCATCGCCGGGCCGGTGTGCACGCCGAAGGTGCCGACGTCCACGCCCGGCCAGTTGTGCATGCCGTACACCGCCTCTGCCGGGAAGCGCTCGAACAGGCCTTCGTCGACCATCACGCGGCCGCCGCCTTCGTTCTCCTCGGCCGGCTGGAACACCAGGTGCACCGTGCCGTCGAAGTCCGGGTTCTGCGACAGGTAACGCGCCGCACCCAGCAGCATGGTGGTGTGGCCGTCGTGGCCGCAGGCGTGCATCACGCCCTCGTGCTGCGAGGCATGCGGCTTGCCGCTGCGCTCGACGATCGGCAGCGCATCCATGTCGCAGCGCAGGGCGATGGCGCGCTTCGACGTGCCGGCCGAGATGCTGGCCACGATGCCGGTCTTGGCGATGCCGCGCTCGAACCGGATGCCCCACTCGGACAGCCGGGCCGCGACCAGGTCGGAGGTGCGGTTCTCCTTGAAGGCCATCTCGGGATGCGCGTGGATGTCCTGGCGCACGCCGACCAGGTCGCTGATGAGGGAGGCGGGAATGTCGATGGCTTGCATGGCGCGGGTTCCTTCCATAGGATGTGTTGACGATGGGCGTGAAGGTAGCGCCCGGCCCCCGCCGCGGTCTTGTAAAAACGTTGCGGGCCATCCGATGGCGCGAAAGGCCGCAGGACGAGAGGTGGTTGTGCGAGCGAAGGTCAGATACTGGTTGGCGCCGGGCCTGCGATCGGTCGAGATGAGCGCGGCCGACTACGGCGCGCAGCGCTTCTCGCGGCACTGGCACACCGGCTTCGCCGTGGGCGTGGCGACACGCCATGCGCAAGGATTTCACGCCAACGGCCGGGAATGGACGGTCGGCGCCGGCGACCTGATCGTGCTGAATCCGGGCCAGATCCACGACGGCTACGCGCTGCACGCGCAAGGCTGGTCCTCGCGCATGGCCTACATCCCCGAGAGCGCCTTCGGCATCCTGGCCGGCGCGCCGCAGCTGGGCTTCGCGCTGCGCTTCACCGACGCGGTGGTGGCCTCACCCGCGCTGGCGCGCGACTTCCTGGCCTGGCACTGCCTGTCGGAGTCGGCGGCCGACCTGTCGGCGCATCCGCTCACGGCGCAGCTGTTCGCCGGCCTCGTGGCGCTGATGCAGCCCGCCGCCTCGACACCGCCGCAGCCCGACGCCACGCCGGCCTCCGGCCTGCGCGAGCGCCTGCTGGCCCAGGCCGGGCACGGCGACGCCTCGGTCGCCAGCCTGAATGCCGAGCTCGACCTGTCTCGCTATGGATCGTGGCGGCGCGTGAAAACCGAACTGGGCGTGGCGCCCAAGCCGCTGCTCAAGCAGCTGCGCCTGATGACCGCCAAGCAGTTGCTGGCCCAGGGCTGCCCCGTCATCGAAGCCGCGCTGGATTGCGGCTTCCACGACCAAAGCCATTTTTCCAACCAGTTCGCCGCCGCCTACGGCTTCACGCCGGCGCAGTTCCGGCGCGCGCAGATGGCCTGAGGGGCTCGGGTCTCAGGTGGTCGCGCCTCAGGTGCTCGCGATCAGCAGCGCTTCGGAACTCGACGGGCACAGGCCGTCCGGGCGGCCGGCGAAATAGCGCGATGCCAGCTCGCTGGCCGGCACATGCCGGACCTGCCTGAATCCGGCCGAGCTGGTCAGCGCCTGCATTTCTGCCGGTGTGAAAAAGCTCAGAAAGGGTGTTCCGGCGGCGCGCGCGAAGGTCTCCGTCGCCTCGCGCGCCGCACGCTCCCCGTGCTCGACCAGCTCCAGCGGCAGCATGAAGGTCATCGCCAGCGTGGAGCCGGGCGCCAGCGCCGCGATGTGGTGCAGCGCGGCCGCGACCGCATTGCGCGCGAGGTACATGGCCGCGCCGGTGAAAGCGACGACGGCCGGCCGGTGCCCGGCGAAGCCGGCCTCCGCCAGCCGCTCCCACCAGGCGGTGTCGGCCGCGACGCCGGCAGGCACCAGCCGCAGCCACGGCGGGATGCCGAAGCCGAGCTCGGCCAGGCGCTGCCGCTTCCACGCCTGGGCGCCGGGCGGGTCGATCTCGAACACGCGCAGCCTGGAAGCGACGTCGGGCCGGCGCTGGGCGAAGGTGTCCAGGCCGGCTCCCAGGATGACGTACTGGCCCACGCCTTCGGCGGCGCGCTCCACCACCAGGTCCTCGATGGCGCGGGCGTGCGCCACCGCGGAGGCGCGCGAGCGGCTGGTGGCCTGCGGGTTCATGTCGCCGCGGCGGCGCCAGCTGGGGTCGGGGGAGACGAGCCGCAGCCCGATCGGGTCTTCGAAGACGAGCGGCGGCTGATCGAGCTGCACGTGCATGGCACGCCACAGCGCGGCGCGCACCGCCGCGCCGTCGGGCGCGGCAGCCTGCCTGGACTGCATGGCTTTTCCTCTCCTGTCGGGTGCATCGCCACCTTACCCGCAAGAGTCGGACCCGGCTTGCTTACTCCTTCTCGATGCCGGCCTTTCGGATGATCCGATTCCATTTTTGCGATTCGGATTCCTGAAATTTGCGCAGTTCGCCGGGCCCGCCGGCCAGCGCCTCGAAGCCGGTGTTCGCATAGAAGTTCGCCACCGTCTGGCTCCTGTTGGCCTTCTGCAGGATCTCGTGCAGCCGCGCCACCACCGGCTGCGGCGTGCCGGCCGGCACGTAGGCGGCGAACCAGAAACTCATTTCGTAGCCAGGCACGCCGGCTTCGGCGATGGTGGGGATCTCGGGCGCCAGCGGCACCCGCTGGGTGGTGGACACGCCGAGCGCGCGCACCTTGCCGGCCTTCACCTGCGGCATGCCGGTGGCCATGTCGGTGATCATCAGCTGGATCTGGCCGCCGATCAGGTCGGTGACGGCCGGCGGGTTGCTGCGGTAGGGAATGTTGACGATGAAGGCACCCGTCATCTGCTTGAACAGCTCGCCCGCGATGCGGCTGGACGAACTGCCCGAGCCGAACGACAGCTTGCCGGGGTTGGCCTTGGCGTACTTCACCAGCTCGCCCACGGTCTTGACCGGCAGGTCGTTGTTGACGACCAGGATCTGCGCGCCCTTGCTGAGCAGCGTGACCGGCTCGAAGTCCTTCACCGGGTCGTAGGGCAGCTTCTTGAACAGGTGCTCGTTGGCCGCATGCGTGGTGTTGGTGGTGATGAACACCGTGTAGCCGTCCTTGGGCGCCTTGGCCGCGGCCTGCGCGCCGATGAAGGCGTTGGCGCCCGGCTTGTTGTCGATGACGACCGATTGCTTGGTCTCCACCGTGACGGCCTGGCCGAGCGCGCGCGCCAGCTGGTCGGTGGCGCTGCCGGCGGCGAACGGCACCAGGAAGGTGATCGGCTTGTCGGGGAAGGCCTGCGCGGCGGCGCCGAACGAAATTGCGAGAGCTGCGCAGGCGAGCAGCGCCAGCGCGTGGCGGCGGAACGGGATCATGGTGTCTCCTTTGTCGTCTTGATCTGAAGCGTCAGCAGCAGGCTGGACAGCGATTTGCCGTGCGCGTCGAGGTTGAGCGAGCCGTTCACGCCGCCATCCAGGATGTCGTCGATCACGAAGTTCATCGCGCACAGCCTGGGCAGCAGGTAGCGGCGCACCGCCGTCGGCCGGCGGTAGGCGAACAGCGCGGCCACGCGCGCCTCGGTGACCTGCTCGACCAACAGGGGCCAGTGCGCGGCGTCGAAGGCGATCACGCTGATTGCGCTGCGGTTGCCCTTGTCGCCGGTGCGGGCGTGGGCGAGGGCGCGCAGCGGCGTGGTGGTGTCGGTGGCATTCATGCGAAGCTCCAGCTGGCGCGGATCAGCTCGCGCGGCACGAAGCACGATGTGCTGCCCAGCCGCGGCGTGACCTGCGTGCGCACGCCGCCGCCGCCCGCCGGGCCGCAGGTGTAGAGGGCCAGCACCTCGCGCGCCACGGCTTCGGCGGCGAAGCGCTCGTCGACCTGCGCGGCGATGCGCAGGCGCACGTCCTGCGGCGCGCAAGGGTCCGCCGGCTGGTAGCTGCCGGCGTCGTCGGCAAACACGCTGGCCACGCCGATGAGTTCGCGCCGCAGCTTGACCAGCGGCACCTGCAGTTGGCGCAACCGGTCCGTGACGATCTCGCCGGCCAGCCGCGCGCGGCCCACCGCATTCGCGCCGGCATAGGAAATCTCGCCTTCGGCCAGCCAGCCGCCTTCGAAGCAGACCGTGGCCTTCAATGTCTCCGGCCGCGCATGGCCGCGCACGCCGCGCACCTCCACGCGGTCGGGGCCGAGCACTGCGATCTCGGTGTCGCTCAGGTCCGCGATCACGTCGGGCGTCAAATAGGCTGCCGGATCGTGGATCTCGTAGAGCAGCTGCTCGGTCACCGTGCGCCGGTCGACGCAGCCGCCGGTGCCCTCGGGCTTGGTGACGACGAAGCGGCCGTCGTGGTGCACCTCCAGGATTGGGAAGCCGACGTTGGCGAGGTCCGGCACGTCCTTCACGCCGGGGTCGGCGAAGTAGCCGCCGGTGACCTGCGCACCGCATTCCAGGATGTGCCCGGCCATGGTGCCGGCCGCGAGCCGGTCCCAGTCGGACACGTCCCAGCCGAAGTGCGCGAGCAGCGGGCCCAGCGCCAGCGCCGGGTCAGCCACGCGGCCGGTGACGACCACCTGGGCGCCGGCACGCAAGGCATTGGCGATCTGCTCGGCACCGAGATACGCGTTGGCGCTGACCAGCTGCACGCCGGCTGCTTCGCCCGGCAGCAGCGCACGCAGAGTGTCGCCGGGCAGCGCAGCCAGCAGGTCGTCGCCCTCGACCACGGCGACGCGCAGCCGCCCCAGGCCCAGCGATTGCGCCAGTGCCTGCACCTGGGCCGCCGCGCCGCGCGGGTTGGCCGCGCCGAAGTTGCCGACGATGGGAATGCCGTGGTGCACGCAGTCGGCCAGCACGCCGCGCAGGAACATGTCCAGGCTGGGCTCGAAGCCGGCGGAGGGGTCCTGACGGCGGCGCAGCTGCGCCAGCGCCAGGGTGCGCTCGGCCAGCGTCTCGAACATCAGCGCGGCCGGGCCGCCGTGTGCGACCAGCGAGCGCACCACCGGCACGGCCGCGTCCCAGCGGTCGCCGGAGAAACCCGCGCCGCAGCCGATGCGGATCGGCGGCAGCAATGCGCTCGAAGTGGTCATGCCGCGAGACTACCCGCCGCACGCGCATCCGTAAAATTCAAAGTTCCGCTCGTTCCATCCGGAAAACAAATGAATCTGTCCTCGCGCGACCTGAAGGCCGTGATCGCCCTGGTGGAGGAACGCAACTTCACTCGCGCGGCGCGGCGCGTGCACCTGTCGCAGCCGGCCTTCAGCGCGCTGGTCGCCGCGCTGGAGGACGGCCTGGGCGCGCGGCTGTTCGACCGCAGCACGCGCAACGTGGTGCCCACGCCCGAGGGCCGCGTGTTCGAGGAGGCGGCGCGCCGCATGCTGGTGGATTTCGAAAGCATGGTGGGCGACTTCCGCGACCACGCGCACAAGCGCAAGGGCCGGGTCGCCGTGGCGGCGCTTCCCTCGCTGGCGGCAGGCTGGCTGCCGGAGCTGCTTGCCGCGTTCCGCGCGACGCATCCCGGCATCGAGCTGGCGCTGTTCGACAGCCTGTCGGAAACCTGCCTGGCGCTGCTGCGCAACCGGCAGGTCGACTTCGCCTTCGCCAGCACCGGCACGCGCAGCGACGACCTGGAGGCGCTGCCGCTGTGCCGCGACCGCTTCCACCTGGTCTGCCGCAAGGACCATCCGCTGGCAGGCCAGGCGACGGTGCGGCTGAAGGACCTGGCCGGGCACCCGTTCGTGCACATGTCGCGCAACACCAGCGTGCGCCAGCGGCTGGAGGCTGCGCTGCACCCGCGCGAGCTGCACAGCATCGTGGAAGTGGAACACCTGGCCACCGTGACCGGGCTGGTGCGCGCCGGCCTGGGCATCAGCCTGGTGCCGGCGCTGACGCTGTTCCACTTCGGCCATCCGGACCTGGCGGTGCGGCCGCTGGCCGGCAAGGGCATCGTGCGCGAGATCTTCGCCGTGCGCCGGCGCAACGAGCAGCTGTCCGTGGCGGCGCAGGCACTGTGGGAGCTGGCGCTGGCGCGCAGGCCGCTCAGCCCCCCACCGCCGGCGGCACGGCCTCGCGCATCAGCGCGATGAAGCGCGCGAGCCGCGACGGGTCGTGCCGCGCGCGCGGGTAGCTCAGGTACACCGGCAGCGGCGCGGCGCGCCAGTCCGGCGCCAGCTGCACCAGCCGGCCCTGTTCCACGTCGGCCGCCAGCAGCCAGGCCGAGCCCGCGCAGACACCGATGCCCTGCAGCGCGGCGCCGCGCAGGGCGTACAGGCTGTCGGTGCTCATGCGCGGCCGCATCTCGACGCTGCGCACCTCGCCGGTAATGCCGTGGCGCAGCAGCAGCGCGTTGCGGTAGTAGGTGTGGATGGCGATCCAGGGCAGGGCGGCCAGCTCCGCCGGGTCCCGCGGCACCGGCATGCCGCCCAGCACGGACGGGGCGGCCACCACGATGCGCGGCACCTCGGTCAGCTTGACCGCCACCGCGGCCGGGTCGGTCGGCTCGCCGACCTGGATGGCGCAGTCGATGCCGCTGGCCAGGAAGTCGGGCACGGTGTCCAGCAGCAGCCATTCCACCGTGACGCGCGGATGCCGGCTCAGGAAGGCGGCCAGCGGCGCGATCAGCTTCTCCTGGCCGAACGCATGCGGCACGGCCACCCGCAGGTGGCCTTCGGGCTCCTGCTCGGCGCCGCGCAGGTCGGCCTCGAAGGCCTGCCAGTCGGCCAGCAGCTCCTTGGCCCGGGCGTAGCAGCGCTCGCCGTCCACCGTCAGGCGCATCACGTGGGTGGAGCGCTGCAGCAGGCGCACGCCCAGGCTCTGCTCGAGCGCGGTCAGCCGGCGGCTGACGGTCGGCTGGGTAGCGCCCAGCAGCGTGGCCGCGGCCGTCAGGCTGCCCGCTTCGACGATGCGCACGAAGGTCTCCATCAGGCCGAGCCGGTCGACCGAAACTGCGTTGTTCATGCGCCGAGCGTATAGGACTTCTGCGCCGCAGCCGGCTTCCGCTTCTGATGCCCGGTCATCACACTCCGGGCATTCACAAGAACAACGGGTTTTCACCGATGAGTGCAGTGCAATCCACGAATACTGCGCCCGGCCCGGGCAGCACGACCGAACCGATGGCGCCCGGCCTGCTGCTCCTCTTGGCCGTCGGCGCCGGGCTGTCGGTCGCCTCGCTCTACTACACGCAGCCGCTGCTGGCCGTGCTCGGCGCCGAGTTCGCCGCGCCGCCATGGCTGCTCGGCTGGGTGCCGACGCTCACCCTGCTGGGCTACGCACTGGGCCTGCTGCTGCTGGGCCCGCTGGGCGACCGCTACGACCGCAAGCGCATCATCCTGGTCAAGACCGGCACCCTGGTGGCGGCGCTGCTGCTGGCCGCGGCCGCGCCGTCGATCAACGTGCTGCTGGTGGCCAGCGCACTGGTGGGCCTGACCGCCACCCTGGCGCAGGACTTCGTGCCGGCCGCCGCCACCCTGGCCCCCGACGCGCGCCGCGGCAAGGTGGTGGGCACGGTGATGACCGGGCTGCTGCTCGGCATCCTGCTGTCGCGGGTGGTGAGCGGGCTGGTGGCGCAGCACGCAGGCTGGCGCACCATGTTCGTGGCCGCGGCGCTGGCCGTCATGGCCGTCGGCGTGGCGGCCTGGCGCGTGCTGCCGGCGTTCACGCCGACCTCGCGCATGTCGTATGCGGCGCTGCTGCGCTCGCTCGCCGAGCTGTGGACGCGCCATCCGAGGCTGCGGCAGGCGGCCTGGGCGCAGGGCCTGCTGGCGGTCGGCTTCAGCGCCTTCTGGTCGACCCTGGCGGTGATGCTGAGCGGCGCGCCGTTCCACCTGGGCAGTGCGGCGGCCGGTGCCTTCGGCCTGGCCGGCGCAGCCGGCGCGCTGGCCGCGCCCATCGCCGGGCGCATGGCGGACCGCCGCGGCCCGGGCCGGGTGGTGCAGGCCGGCGCCGGCCTGGCGATCGCGGCCTTCGCGGCGATGGCGCTCGGCACCGCGCTGCCCGACGGCGTGCAATTGGCGGTGCTGGTGGCCGGCACCGTGCTGTTCGACCTGGGCGTGCAGGCGGCGCTGGTCGCCCACCAGACCATCGTCTACGGCATCGACCCGGCCGCGCGCAGCCGGCTCAACGTGGTGCTGATGGTCAGCATGTTCATCGGCATGGCGGCCGGCTCGGCGCTGGGCAGCCTGCTGCTGGCGCAGTTCGGCTGGATCGGCGTGATGGCGATGGCGGTGTGTTCGGCGGTGGCGGCGCTGGCGGTGCGCATTGTTCGCTGGCGCACACACGGATCCTTACCCGTGTAGAGCCACACGGCGCGTGCCCCGAAGCGTAGATTGCCCCACGGCCGCGGTCCGCGGCCATCGGCAAGCAGGGAGCACCCGTATGAGCTACACACCCACGCCCACCGGCGGGGACGACGTGATCGTCGGCGACGGCGCAGCGGACCGGATCGACGCGCTGGCCGGCAACGACAGCGTAAGCGCCGGCGGCGGCAACGACACGCTGAACGGCGGCGAGGGGTCGGACACCCTGGCCGGCGGCGCGGGCGACGACACCTATGTGGACGTGCGCCGCGGCGACACCGTCATCGAGGCCGCGGGCGAGGGCAACGACACGGTGAACTTCTTCGACGACCTGTTCGCCGGCCCCGAGGGCACCGCCGTGGTGGTGCCGCTGAACGTGGAGACCTTCGCCATCGGCGGCTTCGGCCTGCGGCGGGTGGACGGCAACGGGCAGGACAACCGCATCCTGGGCCACTCCAGCGGCGACGACATCCTGCGCGGGCTGGGCGGCAACGACTACCTGCAGGGCGACTACGGACCGACGACCTTCAACGGCAACGACATCCTGTACGGCGGCGACGGCGACGACGAACTCTGGGGCGACCACGGCCCGGGCATCACCGGCAGCATCATGTTCGGCCAGGACGTGCTGTACGGCGAAGCCGGCAACGACACGCTGCACGGGCAGATCGGCAACGACGCGCTGTACGGCGGCGAGGGCAACGACCTGCTGATGGACGGCGAGGTCATGTCAGGCGGGGCTGGCGACGACACCTATTTCTTCGACCTGTATTTCGGCCAGGGCACCGTCATCGAAACGCCGGTCGCCGGCGAGGCCAACACCGTGCAGGTGGCGGCGCGCATCGCGCCGTCGCAGGTGGAGGCGCACCGCGAAGGCGACGACCTCACCCTGTACGTGACCGGCTACCGGAACAGCGTGCTGGTGGTGCAGGACTACTTCGACGCCGGACTCGCCCCGATCGCGTCGGTGAACTTCGCCGACGGCACGGTGTGGGGCGCCACCGAACTGGCGACCGCCGCCCTCGGGCCGCCCGGCAACGACGCCATCGCCGTGACGGGCACCGCGGACAACGACCTGCTGCTGGGCCGCGGCGGCAACGACACGCTCGACGGCCTGGGCGGCGACGACGACATCTGGACCGGGGCCGGCGACGACGTCGCACGTGGCGGCGACGGCAACGACAACCTCAGCGGCAGCGCCGGCAACGACAGCCTCGACGGCGGGGCCGGCAACGACGGCCTGTCCGGCGACGACGGAAATGATTCGCTCGCCGGCGGCGACGGCGACGACGGGCTGTACGGCCGCAGGGACGACGACACGCTCCTCGGCGGCGCGGGCAACGATTCCCTGGACGGCGGCCCCGGCGACGACCTGCTGGACGCCGGCACCGGCGGCAACACGCTGTATTTCCACTACGCCGAGGGGCAGGACGTGGTCGTGGCGCCGGCCAGCGCCGGCGGTGCCGAGGCGAACATCCTCAATTTCGACAGCTTCTATTACGGCAGCCCGCTGCCCGGGCGCGGCCTCCATCCCGAGGAACTGCTGCTCGCACGGGTGGGCAACGACCTCGTGCTGACCGTGGTGGGCACGAGCGAGACGGAAATCACCGTGCGCGACTACTTCGCGCAGGAGGGCGCGGGGCTGTTTCCCATCGCCGAGATCCGCTTCGAGTCCGGTTCCTGGAACAACGCCGACATCGCCGCGCACCTGCAGCCGCCGCCGCCGGACGACGCCGGCGACGACGTGCTCATCGGAGACGACACCGCCAACCTGCTGCGCGCGGGCGCCGGCAACGACCTGCTCGTCGGCGGCAGGGGCGACGACTTCCTGGACGGCCAGGAGGGCAACGACACGCTGGACGGCGGCAGGGGCGACGACATGCTGGTCGTGGACAGCACGGGGGACGTGACCGTCGAGTCCGCCAATGGCGGCAACGACACGGTGCAGAGCTACATCGATTTCCGCCTGCCCGGGCACATCGAGAACCTGATCCTCATCGGCGACATTGCCCTGGTGGGCGAGGGCAACGCACAGGACAACGCCATCACCGGCAACGTCCGCGACAACCTGCTGCGCGGCGGCACGGGCGACGACACACTGGCCGGCGGCGGCGGCAACGACACGATGCTGGGCGGGGCCGGGCGCGACGGGTTCCTGATGGGCGCGGGAAACGAGTCGGTGGACGGCGGGCAGGGGCGCGACATCGTGGTCTACGAAGGCAGCTTCGCCGCCTACACCGTCAGCGCCTCGGGCGGGGTGCTGACGATCTTCGGCCCCGGAACCGGCACCGACACCCTGGTGAACGTCGAACAGCTGCGCTTCTTGGACCGGTCCATCGCCGCGGCGGATGTGCCGGACGTCGGCTTCACCGGGCTGACTGTCGCGTGATCAGGCGGCAACCGGGGCCGCGGTCCGCGGCCGGGAATGCAGCGCCTCGAGCGGAGGCGAGCCCATCATGAGTGCGGCTTTCTGATAGCCGTAGATGCGGACCGCGCCACGAAGCTCCAGTTCATCCGTGCCGAGCGCATTGGCCCATGCATTGAAATCGATGTCGGGCACGGACGCGGACGTGGCGGCGGAGGTGGGAATCTGAACCATCCGGGCAGTATGCGGATGCCTGCAAAGCATCCTGTCGGACAGCCGCGAACAACCGCGTCAGCGGCCGCGGCGCATGACCCCGTGCCTTACGTCGGACCCAGCACCGCTTCCACCGCTTCCGCCACCCGCTGCACAACGCTATCGAGCACATCCTCCTCGATCACGAACGGCGGGCCCAGGTAGACCTGGTCGCCGCGGCCGCGGGTGATGACGCCGCGGCGGCGCAGCGCTTCCAGCACCTGCGGGCCGATCCGTCGGGCCGGATCGAACGGCCGCCTGGTGTCCCGGTCCTCGACGAATTCCAGCGCGCCGATCAGGCCCAGGCCGCGGATGTCGCCGACATTCGGGTGCTTGCCCAGCAGCTCGCGCAGGCCCGCGTGCATGCGCTCGCCCAGGCGCGCGGCGCGCGACACCAGCTGCTCCTGTTCCAGCACGTCCAGCGTGGCCAGCGCCACCGCGCAGGCCACCGGGTGGCCGCTGTAGGTGTAGCAGTGCATCCAGGTGTCGCCGCCGCCGTCGAACGCGGCCGCCACGCGGTCGGAGATGCCGACCGCGCCCAGCGGCAGGTAGCCGCTGGTGATGCCCTTGGCGAACTGCGCCAGGTCGGGCTGCACGCCCCAGTGCTCCAGGCCGAACATGCGCCCGGTGCGCCCGAAGCCGGTGATGACCTCGTCGGCCGCGAACAGCACGTCGTAGCGGTCGCAGATCTCGCGGATGCGGCGGAAGTAGCCGGCCGGCGGCACGTAGGCGCCGCCGCCCATCACCGGCTCGGCGATGAACAGCGCCACCGACTCCGGCCCCTCGGCCAGGATGGCGCGCTCCAGCTCGTCGGCCGCCGCGGTCTCCGGGTCGGCGCCGGGCGGCACGGCGTAGCGGTAGCGGTCGTGGCCGGGGATGTGGGCGAAGCCGGGCATGCGCGGCTCGAACGCCGGCCAGTAGGCCGGCATGCCGGTGGCGCACATGGCTGCCAGCGTGACGCCGTGGTAGCCGCCCATCAGGCTGATGGTCTTGTGCTTGCCCGGCTTGCCCTGCGCCTTCCAGTAGTAGCGTGCGATCTTGATAGTGGTGTCGGTGGACTCGCCGCCGCCCGAGGTCAGGAAGAAGCGGTTGATCGACGGGTAGCACACGGCGGCCAGCCGCTCGCCCAGCGCCAGCGCCGGCGGGTTGGTGTTGCCGGCGTAGCCCGAGCAGTAGCCCAGGGTCATCATCTGGCGCGAAGCGGCCTCGGCCAGTTCGCGCCGGCCGTGGCCGAGCGTCACGTTCCACAGCCCGGACATGGCGTCGACGTAGTGGTGCCCGTCGGCATCGACCAGCTCGCAGCCCTCGCCGCGCACCCAGACGTTGCCGGCGCTGTGCGCGGCCTCGTTGTGCAGCGAATGGACCAGCACGCGCAGGTCGCGCTGCAGCATTTCGGCGTTCAGGCTCGCACCCATGGCGGCTCCTCGGTTGGTGGACGAAAAGGAAAAAAGCGATGCGCGGATCAGTTGCCCGGCACCAGCACGTGCTCGGCAACGAACATGCGCTCGCGGCGCGACACGTGCGCCATCGAGTCGGCTGCCACCGCCTTGCCGTGCGGCGTGGCGTAGGCGGCCTCGAAATCGGCCTGCGTGTCGAACCAGAGTTCCGACACGCCGTCGAACGCGCCGCTGCCGTCGCCTTCGACCAGGTTGAAGCGCACGCCGCGCGCGTTCGGCAGGGCAGCGGCGAGCGGCGCGTGCGCGCCCAGCCACCAGTCAGCGAAGGCCTGGAACGTCATGCCGTCGCGGCGCTTCAGCAGGATCATGGCCTTGAACATGGCGGCCTCAGGTCACCGGCTGGATGCGGTGCAGCGGCCGGCCGCCCACTGCCAGCACCACGGCCACCACCACCTCGTCGGCGCGCGGTGCATCGGGGATGGTGAGCTCGGCGGAATCCATGTCGTCGAAGTTCCAGATGCGGTTCTTGTTGGTCACCGGCATCACGATGGTGGCGCCCGGCGCACCGATCTTCTTGGTCGAGGGGATGATGTCGTCGCCCTTGCCGACCGCCTTGCGCACCGGCGCACCGAAGGTGGGGTGGAGCAGGGCGGCGGCATGCTCGATCTCGCCGTCGGTGCCGACGATGGCGCCCTTGCCGTAGGCGGTGACTGCATCCGGCGCGATGCCCGACAGGCCCAGCACCTCGACCCCGCGCGCGGCGATCAGCGCCGCCACCTCGGCGCCCAGCGCGTACAGCGGCTGCAGGTCTTCCACGTAGCGGCCGGCGTACGGGTTGCGGATCACCGCCGCCACCGTCACCTTGCGGGCCGGCGGATCGACCGGGCGGCCCATCTCGCTGGAGGTTTCCTCGAGCTGGACCACCAGCTTGCGCAACTGAAGCATCGACATCCTGGCCTCTCGTGGACCCGTCCGCGGGCCCTGTCGCCGGATTCTGGGCGGCGCCAATCGTTGTGAAAATCGAAACTTTCTTGAGATAGAGTTGAGCAAACCTCAACGATCGGCCGCGTTTTCAAAAGGACCACCATGCTCGACCTGGACCAGCTGCGCAGCTTCGTCGCCTTCGCCGATAGCGGCAGCTGCACGGCCGCCGCCGCCCTGGTGCACAAGACGCCGTCGGCGGTCAGCCTGCAGCTGGGCAAGCTGGCCGGCGCATTGGGCCGCACGCTGGTCGAGCGGCGGGGCCGCCGGCTGGTGCTCACGGCCGACGGCGACGAGCTGGTGCGATACGGCCGCCGCCTGCTGGCGCTGCACGGCGAGGCGCTGGCGCATTTCCAGCAGCCGGCGGTGGCCGGCACCCTGCGGGTCGGCCTGCCCGACGACTACATGCCGCTGATGGCGACGCTGCTGGCGCGCTTCGGCCAGATCGCGCCGGGCGCCCACGTGGAGCTGCGCTGCGCGCCCAGTGCCGAGCTGCGTCCCCTGCTGGCCGCCGGCGAACTCGACTACGCGGTGCTGTCCGCCGAAACCGATACGCAGGAGGGCATCGTGCTGCGCACCGAACGCGTGGTGTGGGCGGCCGGCGCCGGACTGCCGGCGGGCGGCGACGCGCCGGTGCCGCTGGCACTGTTTCCCGAGGGCTGCATCTTCCGCAAATGGGCGCTGGCGCAATTGCGCCGGCGCAAGCGCGACCACCGCATCGTGTTCACCAGCCGCAGCATGCCGGCCATCCAGGCGGCGGTGCGCAGCGGCTTCGGCATCGCCGTGATGGCCGAGAGCTGCCTGCCCGAAGGGGCGGTGGCGCTCGGCCCCGACGAGGGCTTCGCCGCCCTGCCGCCGGTGACCATCATCCTGGCCGCCTCGCCGGCCGCCGACGCCTCGCTGATGCAGCGGCTGGCCGCCCCGATGCGCAGCGACCTGCGGCGGCTGGGGCCCTGAGGTACCTCCCCAATTCCGCAGTACCGCCAACAGCTTCGATGCCTTAACCTGTGCCCATGGAACTCCCGACACATTCGCAATCGCGCCTGGCCGCCCGCATGGCCCAGGTGCAGCCCTCGGCCATCCGCGAGCTGCTGGCGCTGGGCGCCGATCCGGCCATCACTTCGTTCGGCGGCGGCTATCCCAGCGCCGAGCTGTTCCCCACCGAGCAGCTGGCCGCGGTCTACCACGCCGCGATCGCCGGCATGGGCCAGGCGACGCTGCAGTACACGGTGTCCAACGGCATTCCCGAGCTGCGCCGCAAGGTGGCTGGGCGCATGGCGCGCGAAGGCGTGGCCTGCGGGCCGGACGGCGTGCTGATCACGCAGGGCGCCCAGCAGGGGCTGGACCTGGTCGCCAAGCTGTTCATCGACCCGGGCGACCTCATCGTCACCGAAAGCCCCACCTTCCTCGGCGCGCTGATCGCCTTCAACCCGTACCAGCCGCGCTACCTGGGCGTGCCGATGGACGATGAGGGCATGGACACCGATGCGCTGGAGGCCGCGCTGAAGTCCGCCGGCGGCCGCGTGAAGTTCCTCTACACGGTGCCGGACTTCCACAATCCCACCGGCGTCACCATGAGCCTGGCGCGCCGCAAGCGGCTGCTGGCGCTGGCCTCGGAGTTCGACTTCCTGGTGCTGGAGGATTCGCCGTACCGCGACATCCGCTATGCCGGCGAGACGATCCCGACCCTGGCCAGCCTGGACACCGAAGGCCGCGTCATCTACCTCGGCAGCTTCTCGAAGATCCTGGCGCCGGGGCTGCGCCTGGGCTGGCTGGCGGCATCGGGCGACCTCATCGACAAGCTCGGGCTGCTCAAGGTGGCGGCCGACACGCAGTGCAGCACGCTGAACATGTCGGCGGTCTCGGCGTTCCTGGACACCTTCGACATCGAGGCGCACATCCAGGTCATCCGGCGCACCTACCTGCGCAAGAAGAACCTGATGCTGGACACGATGCGCGCCCATTTCCCGGCCGGCATCCGCTTCACCGATCCGGACGGCGGGCTGTTCACCTGGGTCACCTTCCCGCAGGGCTTCGACGCCGCGCTGTTCATGCGCGACCACGCCGTGCCGGAAGGCCGCGTGGCCTATGTGCCCGGTGGCACCTTCTTCCCGGGCGCGCAGGAGAACAACCATGCGCGCTTCAGCTATTCCACGGCCTCCGACGAAGCCATCGTCCAGGGCATCTCGGTGCTCGGGCGGCTGCTCGCCACGCGTGGCGGGCTGGGCTGAGCCATGTGCCGCAACATCCGAACCCTGTTCAATTTCGAGCCTCCGGCCACCGAGCTGGAGATCCGCGACGCCGCGCTGCAGTTCGTGCGCAAGCTCAGCGGCTTCAGCGTGCCGTCCAAGGCCAACGAAGCCGCCTTCGAGCAAGCCGTGCAGGAAGTCGCAGCGTCGGCCCGCACGCTGATCGCCTCGCTGGTCACCTCGTCCGAACCGCGCAACCGCGAGGAAGAGGCCGCCAAGGCCAAGGCCCGCTCCGCCGCGCGCTTCGGCTGAATCAGGGCGCCGCGCGCCGCAGCGCGTCGAGCGCCTGTGGGTTGTCCAGTGCCGTGAGGTCGCCCGCCGGCTGGCCGGCCAGCACCTGCCGCACCACGCGGCGCATGGCCTTGCCGTTGCGGGTGCGCGGCAGCTCGTCCACCACGTGCACGGCGGCCGGGCGGAATGGCTTGCCGAGCGCGGCTTCCACGCGCGTGGCCACGGCGTTCGCGTCCACCGCGGCGCCGTCGCGCGGCACCACGCAGACCACCAGCCGCTGTCCTTTCACGCCGTCGGGCAGGCCGACCGCCACCGCCTCCTTCACGCCGTCGAGCCGCAGCACCACGTCTTCCACCTCGGCCGGGCCGACGCGCTTGCCGGCGATCTTCAGCGTGTCGTCGGAGCGGCCCAGAACGAAGAAATGCCCGTCCGCGTCCTCCAGCACCAGGTCGCCGTGGCTCCAGGCGCCGGGCAGCTGCGACCAGTAGGCGTCCAGGTAGCGCTGCGGGTCGTTCCAGAAGCCGCGCGTCATGCCGATGAAGGGCTGGCGCACCAGCAGCTCGCCCGGCGTGCCGCGCAGGCGCTGTCCTTGCGCATCGCCCGCGTGCGCAGCCACGCCGGGCGACACGCTGTTGAAGCCGCAGGCCTTGATCGGCCGTGCCGGCACGCTGGCCAGCAACGCTCCCGAAGCCTCGGTGCCGCCGGTGTAGTTGATGAGCGGCAGCCGGCCGCCGCCGAAGGCGCGGAAGAACCAGCCGAAGTGCTCGGGGTCGATCGGCTCGCCGGCCACCATCAGCAGCTTCAGCGAGGCCAGGCTGGCGCCGCGGGTGGCGACGCCGCTGGCCGCCAGGCTGCGCACCAGGGTCGGCGAGGCGCCGAAATGCGTCACCCGGTGGTGGTCGACCAGCTCGGCGAAGCGCGCCGCGTCGGGCACGTCGGGCGCGCCGTCGTAGCACACCAGCGTGGCGCCGCGGCCCAGCGCGCCGGCCACCGTGATCGGCCCGACGATCCAGCCCATGTCGCTGGGCCACAGCCAGCGGTCGCCGGCGCGCAGGTCGAAATGCACCATGGCGTCGTGCGCGATCTTCAGCGGAAAACCCGCGTGCGTGTGCACCGTGCCCTTGGGCTGGCCGGTGGTGCCGGAGGTGAACACGAGCAGCCAGGGGTCGTTCGCCTCCATGGTTTCGGCCTGCGCCAGCGGCGCGGCGGCCAGCAGTGCGCTCCATGGCGTGGCGCGTTCGAGGGAAGCGTCGCCGTCGACCACCAGCTGCAGTTGCGGCAGCGCATCGGCCACGGCGCGCAGCACCGGCTCCAGGCTGATGCGCTTGCGGCGCCGCCAGAACGACGCGCTAGCCACCAGCCAGCGCGCACCGGCCAGCTGCAGCCGTGCCGCGGCGGCCTCCGGCGCGAAGCCGCTGAACAGAGGCACGGCGACGGCGCCGAGCGCGGCGATGGCCAGCAGGCTCACCACCGCCGGAACGCCCATCGGCATCATCAGCCCGACACGGTCGCCGCGCGCGACGCCATGCAACCGCAGGCCGGCCGCGCAGCGCAGCACCTGGTCGCGCAGCCGCCGCCAGTCGAGCACCTGCACCTCGCCCGGCTCGTCCTCGGCGATCAGCGCCGGCTGGTCGTGCAGCGCGCCGTGCGCGTGGCGCAGCACCATGTCGACCCAGTTCAGCCGCCCGCCCGGGAACCAGTCGGGCAGGGCGGGCCCTTGCGGCGTGGCCATGAACGCGGTGGGCGGCTCGCGCCAGCGCCAGCCCGCCAGTTCCTGCACGGCCTGCCAGTAGCGCTGCGGCTGTTCCAGCGACAGGCGCAGCAGCGCGTCGTAGCCCGGCACGTCCAGCCGGTCCATCAGCTCGCCCAGCACGGTGGCCTGCCGCCAGCCGGGCGCGGGCCACCAGAGCGGTTCGTCAGGCAACTGCATGGTCCAGTCCTTCCTGCTGCAGCAGGCGCCGCGCGATCATGGACGGCCTCCGGCGGCGCGGAACCGCGGCGGGCGCTTCTCGCGGAACGCGTTTCCGCCTTCGCGCGACTCCGCCGTGCCGTAGTAGATGGCCAGCGCCTCGAAGCCGAGCGCGCCGATGGCGCGGATGTTCTCGGAATCGGCGTTGAAGGAGCGCTTGGCGATGGCCAGCGCGGTGGGGCTGAGCGCCAGGATCTCGTCGCACCAGCGGCGCACCTCGGTGTCCAATTGCGCGTGCGGAACCACCGCGTTGACGAGGCCCATGCGCAATGCTTCCTCGGCCGGGTAGCGCCGGCACAGGAACCAGATCTCGCGCGCCTTCTTCTCGCCCACGGTGCGCGCCAGGTAGGCGGTGCCGAAACCGGGATCCACCGAGCCGACGCGCGGGCCGACCTGGCCGAACACGGCGCGCTCGGAGGCGATCGCCAGGTCGCACACCGTGACCAGCACGTTGCCGCCGCCGATGGCGTAGCCCTGCACGCGGGCGATCACCGGCTTGGGGATGTCGCGGATCAGGCTTTGCAGCTCGTCCACCGGCAGGCCGATGGTGCCGCGGCCGCCATAGCCGGGTTCACCGTCTTCGCCGTGGCTGCCCTGGTCGCCGCCGGTGCAGAAGGCCTTGTCGCCGGCGCCGGCCAGCACCACCGCGCCGATCGCGCGGTTCCAGCCGGCGCGCCGCAGCGCGTGCAGCAGTTCCTCCACCGTCTGCGCCCGCAGCGCGTTGTGGACGGCCGGGCGGTCGATGGTGATGGTGGCGACGCCCGCGTCCTCGGCGTACAGGATGTCCTGGTAGGCCATGGTGTTCTCAGGCATTGCCGTTTTCCAGGACGGTCAGCGCCGCATCCAAGGCCTCGAAACCCTCGTCGAGTTCCGCCTTCGTGATCACGAGCGGTGGGGTCACGATCACCACGTTGTAGCGGCCGTAGGCATGCACGCCGCGGCGCAGCAGCTCGCCGTAGAACGCCTTCATCGGCGCCGATCCGCCCGGGTGGTGCCACTCGACCAGCGGCTCGCGCGTGGCGCGATCCCGCACCAGTTCCAGCCCGAACATCGCGCCCAGCCCGCGCACCTCGCCCACGCTGCGATGCCTCGCCTGCAGCTCGCCCAGCCCTTGGCGCAGCCAGCCTTCGATCTCCAGGGCACGCTCGAACAGGCCTTCCTCGAGGTAGACCTTCAGCGCGGCCAGCCCACCGGCCACCGCCAGCACGTGGCCGGCGTGGGTGTGGCCGACGTCGAACAGCTCGGTGTCGAAATGGCGCGCGATGCCTTCGCGCACCAGCACGCCGCCCAGCGGCGTGTAGGAGGAACTGGCGCCCTTGGCGAAGGACAGCAGGTCCGGCGCCACGCCCAGGCGGTTGGCCGCAAAGGCGGCGCCGGTGCGCCCGAAGCCGGTCATGATCTCGTCGAACACCAGCAGGATGCCGTGCGCGTCGCACAGGGCGCGCACCCCCTCCAGGTAGCCGGGCGGATAGACCACCAGCCCGCTGGAGCCGGTCACCGGTTCCAGCACGATGGCCGCGATGTTGCCGGCGCCTTCGTACGACACCACGCGCCGCAGGTGGTCCAGCGCGCGCGCCGTTTCCTGCGCGTCGTCGTCCGCATGGAACGGGCTGCGGTAGGGGTAGGGCGCGAAGAATTTCACCATGCCGGGCAGCGCCGGGAAGGGGTCGCGCCAGCGGTCCACGCCGGTCATGGCGCTGGCACCGATGGTGCCGCCGTGGTAGCTGCGGTAGGCCGTCAGCACCTTGGGCCGGCGCGTCACCAGGCGGGCGATTTTCACCGCGTCGTCATTGGCCTCGGCGCCGCCGCAGGCGTAGTGCACGCGCGCGCCCTCGGCCCAGGGCGCCACGCTGGACAGCAGTTCGGCGTACTCGGCGCGCACGTCGTTGAAATAGCTCGACGCCACCCAGCACATGCGCTCGGCCTGCGCCTGGATCGCCCGCACCACCTTCGGATGGCCGTGGCCGAGCGACACGGCGACGTAGCCGCTGGTGAGGTCCAGGTAGCGCTTGCCCTGGTCGTCGAAGAAATGGCAGCCCTTGGCGTGGGTGATGACTGGCGGGTTCAGGCCGCCCTGGACGGCCCAGGGCACCAGCACCTTGCGGTGGCCGGGGACGAGGGCGGTGTTGGCCTGGGCGTGGATCTGCAGGTCCATGTTGACTCCTGGTGATGCTTGGCTCAGTATTTCTGAGCCTCGAAGCGGACAGCCTGGAGGTTACGGAACCGTGCTTATGCGCACAAACGAAACGTTTGCGTCCTGACCCTCAAGGAGATTGAGCCATTTCCAGGCAACTACCCCCCATGCCCGCGGTCCGCGCGTTCGAGGCTGCGGCGCGCCACGGCAGTTTCGCGCGCGCCGGTACCGAACTGTTCGTGACGGCCGGCGCGGTCGGCCACCAGGTGCGGCAGCTGGAGAAATGGCTTGCCGTCTCGCTGTTCCAGCGCGGCGCGCGCTCGGTTGAATTGACGGATGCCGGCCGGCGGTATTTCGTGGAAGTGCGGGAATTGCTGGAGCAGCTGGAACGCGTTTCGGCCGACCTGCGGCACGCGGCGGATGCGGCGGAGGTCACCGTGAGTGCGATGCCTTCGTTCGTGACGCGCTGGCTGATGCCGCGGCTGGGCGCGTTTCGGCAGCGGCACCCCGGCATCGAAGTGCGGCTGCTGGCATCCGTGCCGCCGGTGGACTTCGCGCGCGATCGCGTCGACATCGCGATCCGGCTCGGCACGGGCCCTTACCCGGGTTTGCTGTCGGAGCCCCTGTTGGACGAGACCTTCCGCGCGGTGGCGCAGCCTGCGTTGTGCCAACAGTGGCGCACCCCCTCCGACGTCCTGCGCGCCACGCTGCTGCACGACGAGTACGAGCCGCGCATTCCCGAACAGGTGGACTGGCCGCGCTGGTGCGCGGCGCAGAAGCTGCGCCCCAGCGCGCGCCTGCGCCAGGGCCTGCGGTTCTCCCACAGTTACCTGGCGCTCGACGCGGCCGCGGCGGGGCAGGGCGTGGCCCTGACGTCGGACGTGCTGGCGGCGGATGCGGTGCGCGCCGGGCTGCTCGCGCTGGCGCCGGGAACGCCCGTGCGCGGGCCCTACCGCTACCATCTCCTGGCCCACCGCGCGGCCGGCACTCGCCCACAGGTCAGCGCCTTTTGCGAGTGGCTGCGGGCCGAGGCGCGGGCTTTTTCGGCTGCGGCATGAGGGCAGCCGGCCTCAGCTTCGCCATGCTGCATCACTCCGGCGAATTCCGCGCCGGCGCACTGGCTACCCGCGCGAGCGCGGAGACCAGCCGCTGGCCGTTCAACGGCTTGTATTCGACGACGGTCAAGGCGCCGACGCATTCGCGAAGGCGCCCGTCTACCGTATCTCCCGACAACAGCAATGCCGGAATGTGGCCGAGGCGGGCCCGCATGCGGGCAAGAACGTCCAGGCCATTCTCGTTGCCCAGGCGGAAATCCAGAATCAGCAGCGTGGGTCGGAAGCCTTCGTCGATTGCCCGCTCCGACGAAGCCAGGTCCGTTGCGCTTGCCATCGTCACGCCGATTTCGCGAAGCAGCATGTGCAGCGACCGCAATACCTCGGGCTCGTCATCGACCGCCAGGACGCTGTGTCCGCGCAGCAGCTCGACCTCATCCCCCTGAGGCACCGTCTCGCTTTGCACGGCTTCCCCGCAGTCCTCGAGCGGGACCCGGGGCAATCGAACGCTGAAGCAAGTCCCGCGTCCCGGAACACTGTCGACCTGCACGGAGATTTCGAGCAATGCGGTCAGGCGCTTGACGATCGACAAGCCGAGGCCCAGGCCTTTGCTGCGATCTCTCGCGGGATTGTCGAGCTGGCAAAACTCCTCGAAGATCCTGTCCCGCATGTCAAAGGGGATTCCCGGGCCAGTGTCTCGCACGAGCAGAATGACTTCGCTCCCGACAATGCGGCTTTCGAGCCCGACACGTCCGGCACATGGGGTGAACTTCATTGCGTTGCTGAGCAGGTTGCGAAGAATCCTGGTCAGCATTTCGCGATCGCTGTGGACCTTGGCGCCTTGCTCAGTCTCCAGCGGGAAATCCAGGCCTTGCTGCTCCGCCAACGGCGAAAACTCCGCGTGCAAGGCTTCAAGCACGTCGCTCATGTCCACAAGATCCGGTTGCGGCGGCAATGCGTGGGCATCCAGCAGGGAGATGTCGAGCAGGCTGTCGAGCAAGTGATCGCTGTGGCCGAGCGAGCTGTTGATGCTGTTGCTCAGCTCCTTGAGGACAGGGTCGGCCTGGCGCGACGCCAACAGCTGCAAGGTTGTCGCGTTGACCGCGAGGGCGTGCAGCGGCTGGCGCAAGTCATGGCTGGCGGCAGCGAAGAATCGCATCTTCAAGTTGTCCGCGGCGCCGGCCTCCCGGCGCGCGCGGGTGAACTCGCTGTGCCGTGCCCGCCCTTCGCGCAACGCCTGTTGCCCGATCCAGAATTCCCTGTCCTGTTTCGACAGCCACAGCATCGCAAGCGCATACCCGGTGGCGACGGCGACCGCATCGGCAACGCCATACAGTCCGCCCCGGGCCAGCGAGGCGGCGCATGCCATCAGCGCGACGGGCGTGCCGCACCCCACGAACGCACGGATGTCCCAACCCGTGGTGGAGCACCACAACATCAACAGCAAGAGGCTGGCGAGCGTCAGGCCCGCGCGAAGCGCGTCGGACCCTTGCGCATACGCCGCCAGCTGGACGAGCACCATCACGGCGGATTCGCACAGCAGCACAAGCCACAACAGGCGCATGCGGCGGGCCGGCTCGTCGGCGGGTGCTCTGACCTGCCGTCGCGCGATCAGCACGCGCATCGCCTCGAGGAGGGCCGCTGTCGCCCATGCGGACAGCAGTTGCGGATGCGCGCGTGCCGCGGCAAGCACCAGCAACACGCACGCGTGGGCGCATGCCGAGACCGGCCACAGACCGAGCAACTGCCCGGCAGCCAGGTTCAGGCGGATGTCGGTCTGCTCCTCAAGCGGGTGAACCACGCCCTCTTCGGAGCTGCGGCGGCGCTCATCCGACATGGAGGCCTACCCGGGACGCGTACAACGCAGCCTGAGTACGGTTGCTGACGCCCAATACCGCGAAAACAGCGGTAAGGTGAGTCTTGACCGTTGCCTCGCCGATGTTCAGCTCGCGTGCGATGAGCTTGTTCGGAAGTCCTCGCGCCATGGTCCTGAACACATCGAGCTGTCGCGAAGTCAACTCGTCCAGCCGCGCCTTCAGTTCCTTGTCCGATAGGCCGCGACCGTCGTTGTCGGAGCGCTCGATGCGCGCCATGAGCTCCCCGGGGATGAACACGCGGCCCTCGAACGTGACGTTCAAGGCATCAAGCATCTTCTCGCCCGTGTAAGCCTTCGGGATGAAGCCGGCGATACCGCAAGAGAACATCTCCCCGACGCGGCGCGGGTCGGTCTCTCCCGACACGACGATGACGCGGGCCCTGCACCCGGCGTCCCGCAAAGCGGCAAGCAGCTCGTGGCCCTTGCAGCCATCGAGGTTCCAGTCGAGAAGAACCGCTTCGTAGTCGTTCATCGAGGCGTGCTGGAGCGCCTCCTGCTGGTCACGTGCAGTGTCTACCTCCAGATCGGGCGCCAGCACGCCAAGAAGCGTGCGCATTCCCTGGAGAAACATCAAGTGGTCATCCACCATCAGGACGCGCATCCGAAGTGCTCCTCAAGCCACGTCCTCACTATAGGCTTGCGGCGCCCGGTGCCTCTCAACCGAAAGTCTGAGGAAACTCGCGGCGGCCGCAGGTCAGCGCTTTTTGCGGCTGGCTGCGGGCGCAGGCGCGGGCGTTTGCCCGAACAGGATGGGCTCCACCTGCCTGAGCAGGCGCCGCGCGAAGTCGGCATCCACCGGCGCGTGCTCGAACAGCAGGCGGTACCACAGCGGGCCGAACAGCAGGTCGAGGATCAGCTCGTGGTCCAGCCCGTGCGCGATCTGGCCGGTGGCCTCGGCGTGGCGCAGCAGCGCCAGGCCCGAGGCGCGCCGCGGCGCCACCACGCGTTCGCGCAGCAGGGCGGCGGTCATCGGGTCGTACTGGCCCTCGGCCACCAGCGAGCGCAGGATGCCGCGCCACATCGGCTCTTCCAGCCGCTCCACGGTGGCCAGCAAATAGCGCAGCAGCTCGCCGCGCAGCGAGCGCGCCTCCTCGGCGATGACCTCGGGCAGGCCTTCCATGTACAGCTCGATCAGCAGCGCCCCCTTGGTCGGCCAGCGCCGGTAGATCGACGCCTTGGACACGCCGGCCGAGGCGGCCACCTGTTCGATGGAGAAGCGCGCCTCGCCTTCGCGGCCGAGCAGGGTGCGCGCGGCGTCCAGGATGGCTTCATGGGTCTGCTGGTTGCGGGGGCGTCCGCGCTGCGGCTCGGCGGTGGCCGCCGGCATGCTGTTCGTCGTCTCGCTCATGCCCGGCATTTTGCATTGACATACGAAACGTGCCGTTTTATATTTATCGATACGGTTCGTTCCGTATTTGCATGACCCGTACTTGGAGAATCCACATGGCACAGACATCCTGGCGCGCCGCGGCGGCGGCCGTCCTCCTCGCCGCATGCGCGGCCGCCGCGCACGCGGTCCCTTTCAAGTGGGCGTCGCAGGACGACGCGAGCACCATGGACCCGCACGCGTTCAACCATGGCATGACGCTCACCGTGCTGAACCACGTGTACGAGGGCCTGGTGCGGCGCAACCAGGACATGCGGGTGGAGCCCGCGCTGGCCGTCTCCTGGACCCAGCCGTCGCCCACGGTGTGGCGCTTCAAGCTGCGCGAAGGCGTGCGCTTTCACGACGGCACGCCGTTCACCGCCGAGGACGTGGCGTTCTCCATCAGGCGCGCGCTGGCACCGGAATCCGACATGAAGGTGTTCGCCGCCTCCATCACCGAGGTGAAGGCGCTGCCGGGCATGCAGGTGGAAATCGTCACCGAATACCCGAACGCGGCACTGCTGCAGTCGCTGCCGGAGCTGCGCATCCTGTCCAGGGCGTGGGCCGAGAAGAACGGCGCCACGCAGCCGGCCGACATGCGGCAGAAACAGGAGAATTTCGCCACCCGCAACGCCAACGGCACCGGGCCTTACCGCGTGGCGCTGCGCGAGCCCGACGTGCGCACCGTGCTCACGCTCAACCGCGACTGGTGGGACAAGCCGAAGAGCAACATCACCGAGGCCACGCTGGTGCGCATCGCCTCCGACGCCACCCGCGTCGCCGCGCTGCTGTCGGGCGAGCTTGACTTCGCCTATCCCATCCCTCTGCAGGATGTTCCGCGCATCAACGGCAGCGGCGCCTACCGGGTGCGCCAGGGCGCCGAGATCCGCGTAATGTTCCTGTCCATGGACCAGGCCGGCGCCGAACTGAAGTATTCCAATGTCAAGGGCCAGAACCCGCTGAAGGACCGGCGCGTGCGCCAGGCGCTGTACCAGGCGATCGACATCGACACGCTGCGCTCGCGCGTGATGCGCAACTCGGTGCTGCCCACCGGCATCCTGGTGGCCGGCGGCGTGAACTCGGTCGACCTGGCGATGGTGCCGCGCGCCTCTCCGTTCGACCCTGCGGCGGCGAAGAAGCTGCTGGCCGAGGCCGGCTACCCCAGCGGCTTCGAAATCACGCTGGACTGCCCGAACGACCGCTACGTCAACGACGACCAGGTCTGCGTCGCCATCGCGGCCATGCTGGCCAAGGTGGACGTGAAGGTCAACGTCAACCTGATGCCGGGCGCGCAGTTCTTCACCAAGGTGGGCGCGGGCGACAGCAGCTTCAACTTCTTCGGCTACACGCCGTCCAACCTGGACGCGTACAACAGCATGGCGGTGCTGATGCACACCCGCGACGGCAAGTCCGGCCAGTGGAACGTCGGGCGCTACAGCAACCCGCAGGTCGACCGGCTGATCGGCGAGGTGCTGCGCGAGATGAACGCCGAGCGCCGCGCCAAGCTGGTGACGCAGGCGCTCGACCTGCACCGCAAGGACGTGGGCCACATTCCGCTGTACCAGCAGGGCCTGGCCTGGGGCATGCGCAACAGCGTCGACGCCGCGCTGCAGATCGACAACCGCGTCAACCTGAACTTCATCACCGTCAAGTGAACGCGCTCGCCTTCCTGCTGCGGCGCCTGGCCGGCGCATTCGGCGTGCTGCTGGCCGTCTCGCTGGTCGCCTTCGTGCTGTTCCGCTACGTCGGCGACCCGGTGGCGCAGATGCTGGGCCCCGATGCGTCCGAGGCCGACCGCGCCCGGCTGCGCGCCGCGCTGCGGCTGGACGATTCGGTGTTCTCGCAGCTGGCCGTGTTCCAGGGCAACTTGTTGCGCGGCGACCTTGGCATGTCGCTGAAGCAGGGCCGGCCGGTGCGCGAGATCCTGGCCGAGCGCGCACCCGCCACGCTGGAGCTGAGCCTGGTGGGCGCCGCGGTGGCGATCGCGGCGGGCCTGGCGGCCGGGGTCGCCTGCGCCGTGCATCCGCGCCGCGCCTCCAGCCGGCTGCTGATGCTGTGCTCGCTGGTCGGCGCATCGCTGCCGACGTTTTTCATCGGCATCCTGCTGGTGTTCGTGTTCTCGGTGCTGGCCGGCTGGCTGCCCTCGTACGGGCGCGGCGCGGTGGTGGCGCTGGGCTGGTGGCGCACCGGCCTGCTCACGGCCGACGGCTGGCTGCACCTGCTGCTGCCGGCGCTGACGCTGGGCACTTTCCAGCTGGCACTGATCGTGCGGCTGTCGCGTGCCGAGATGCTGGAGGTGCTGCGCGCCGACTACGTGCGCTTCGCGCGCGCCCGCGGCATCCGCGAATCGGCCGTCCGCTACCGGCATGCGCTGCGCAACGCGCTGCTGCCGGTGGTCACCGTCATCGGCCTGCAGCTGGGCACCATCATCGCCTTCGCGCTGGTGACCGAAACCGTGTTCCAGTGGCCCGGCCTCGGATCGCTGTTCATCGAATCGGTCGGCTTCGCCGACATTCCCGTGATCGCCGCCTACCTGTGCTTCGTGGCGCTGCTGTTCACCGCCATCAACCTCGCAGTCGACCTGTTGTACTGCTTCATCGATCCCCGCCTGGGGCACACGGCATGAACCTTCCGGAACCCAGCGGCGCATCTCTCGTCGCCGCCGTGCGCGAGCACCAGGACGACCTGGTGCGGCTGCGCCGCGCGATCCACGCCGACCCCGAACTCGGCTACGAGGAGGTGCGCACCGGCGACCGCATCGCGGCCTGGCTGCGCGCGCTCGGCCTGCCCATCGAGCGCGGCATCGGCCGCACCGGGCTGGTGAGCTGGGTCGATGGCCAGCGCACCGGCAGCGGCCGCAGCATCGGGCTGCGCGCCGACATGGACGCGATCCCGATCCAGGAACTCGGCCAGCCGGCGTGGCGCTCCTGCACGCCCGGCAAGATGCACGGCTGCGGCCATGACGGGCATTGCGCCATCCTGCTCGGCGCGGCGCGGCTGCTGGCCCGCACGCGCCGCTTCGACGGCCGCGTGTACCTGTACTTCCAGCCGGGCGAGGAGGGCCACGCCGGCGCGCGCGAGATGATCCGCGACGGCCTGTTCGAGCGCTTTCCGGCCGAGCGCGTGTTCGCGCTGCACAACTGGCCGTCGCTGCCGGCCGGCACGGTGGCGCTGAATCGCGGGCCGATGATGGCGGCCATCGACCGCTTCTCCATCGAAGTCACCGGCAAGGGCGGGCACGGCGCCCATCCGCACCAGACGGTGGACCCGATCCTGGCGGCGTCGCAGATCGTCACTGCGGTGCACTCCATCGTCAGCCGCAACGTCAACCCGGTGGAGGCGGCGGTGATCAGCTTCCAGTCGTTCCAGGCCGGCGCGCCGGAAGCGCTGTCGGTGATTCCGCCGGCGGCCCGGCTGCACGGCATGGTGAAATGGTTCAAGCCCGAGGTGCAGGCGGTGCTGCGCGAGCGCCTGGTCGCCACCGCGGAAGCGACCGCGCTGGCCTTCGGCGCGCGTGCGGTGGTCGACTACCGCGAGCTGTACCCGCCGACCGTCAACACGCCGGAGGAAGCGGACCTGCTGGCGCGCGCCGCGCGCCGCGTGGTCGGCGACGACGGCGTCATCACCGACCTGGAACCCAGCATGGGATCGGAGGACTTCGCCTTCATGCTGGAAGCGCGCCCCGGCGCGTATTTCCGGCTCGGCCAGGGCATGGTGGACGGGCGCTTCCTGCACCACCCCGAGTACGACTTCAACGACGAGACGATTGCCGTCGGCAGCGCGGTGTTCGCCGCGCTGGCCGAAGAGGCGATGCCGCTGTGACGGGCCGGCTGCAAGGCTGGCTGGACAGCGATGTCGGCCACAGCTTCCGTACATCACCGATGGCGATGCTCGCCGCGCTGCTGGCGTTCGTGTGCGTGTTCGCCTCGGTGTTCGCGCCGCTGGTGGCGCCGCACGACCCGTTCGACCTCACCACCCTGGTGCTGAGCGACGCGCGGCTGCCGCCGGCGTGGACGGCCGCGGGCAGCGCCAAGTACCTGCTGGGCACCGACGACCAGGGCCGAGACATCCTGTCGGCCCTCATCTACGGGGCGCGCATCTCGCTGGTGGTGGGCGTCATCTCGGTGCTGCTGTCGGCGGTGATCGGCGTGGCGCTGGGCCTCTTGGCCGGCTTCCTGGGCGGCTGGGTCGACGGGTTCCTGATGCGCGTGTGCGACGTCATGCTCAGCTTCCCGCCGATCCTGGTGGCGCTCTTGATCGCCGGCGTCGGCCGGGCGCTGTTCCCGAATGCGCAGACCAGCGTGGCTTTCGGCGTGCTCATCCTGTCCATCACGCTCACCGGCTGGGTGCAATACGCCCGCACGGTGCGCGGCTCCACCCTGGTGGAGCGCAACAAGGAATACGTGCAGGCCGCGCGGGTCACCGGCGTGCCGCCCTTGCGCATCATGCGCCGGCACGTGCTGCCCAACGTGCTGGGCCCGGTGCTGGTGCTGGCCACCATCCACGTGGCCACGGCCATCATCACCGAAGCCACGCTGTCCTTCCTGGGGGTGGGCGTACCGCCCACCTCGCCCTCGCTGGGCACCCTGATCCGGGTGGGCAACGACTACCTGTTCTCGGGAGAATGGTGGATCACCGTCTTCCCGGGGGCGATGCTGGTGGTCATCTCGCTGTCGGTGAACCTGCTGGGCGACTGGCTGCGCGACGCGCTCAACCCGAGGCTGCAATAGGAATCCCGATGAGCCTGCTGCAAGTCAACAACCTCGTCGTCGAATTCCCGAGCCGCCGCGGCACGCTGCGGGCGCTGGACGACATCAGCTTCGACATCGCCCCGGGCGAAATCCTGGGCGTGGTGGGCGAATCCGGGGCCGGCAAAAGCCTGACCGGCGCGGCCATCATCGGCCTCTTGGAGCCGCCCGGGCGCATCGCCTCCGGCCAGGTGCTGCTGGAAGGCCAGCGTATCGACAACCTGTCGCACGACGGCATGCGCCACATCCGCGGGCGCAAGATCGGCGCGATCTTCCAGGACCCGCTGACCTCGCTGAACCCGCTGTACAGCATCGGGCGGCAGCTGACCGAAACCATCCGGACGCACCTGCCGGTGAGTGCTGCCGAAGCGCGCCGGCGCGCCATCGGCCTCCTGGAAGACACCGGCATCCCGGGCGCCGCCCAGCGCATCGACCACTACCCGCACCAGTTCTCTGGCGGCATGCGCCAGCGGGTGGTGATCGCACTGGCGCTGGCGGCCGAGCCCAAGCTGATCGTGGCCGATGAGCCGACCACGGCGCTGGACGTCTCGATCCAGGCGCAGATCATCCAGCTGCTCAAGCGCATCTGCAAGGAGCGCGGGGCGGCGGTCATGCTGATCACCCACGACATGGGCGTGATCGCGGAGACCTGCGACCGGGTGGCGGTGATGTACGCCGGGCGCATGGCCGAAATCGGCCCGGTGCGCCAAGTCATCCACCAGCCCGCGCACCCCTACACCATGGGCCTGATGGCGGCGATTCCGGACATCACCGAAGACCGCGAGCGCTTGAACCAGATCGACGGCGCGATGCCGCGGCTGAACGCCATCCCCGCGGGCTGCGCGTACAACCCGCGCTGCCCGCGCGCCTTCGAGCGCTGCCGCCTGGAGCGCCCGGACCTGCTGGCGGCAGGCGCCACCCGCGCGGCCTGCTGGCTGCACGATGCCCACGCGGAGGTTGCCGCATGAGCGCAGAGGCTCCCCTGGTCCAGGCCCGCGACCTCGCCAAGACCTTCGACGTCTCCGCCCCCTGGCTCAACCGGGTGCTGGAGCGCAAGCCGCGCCAGCTGCTGCACGCGGTGGACGGTGTCAGCTTCGACATCCAGCGCGGCCAGACATTGGCCCTGGTGGGCGAATCGGGTTGCGGCAAGAGCACGGTGGCGCGCCTCTTGGTGGGGCTGTACCCGCCCACGCGCGGCGACCTGATCTTCGACGGGATCGAGGCGCACAAGGTGTTCAAGACGCCCGAGGGGCGCAAACTGCGCCGGCGCGTGCAGATGATCTTCCAGGACCCGTACGCGAGCCTGAACCCGCGCTGGCGGGTGCAGGACATCGTGGCCGAGCCGCTGGTGGAGCACGGCATCGCCAGCCGCGAGGAGGACCTGAAGACCCGCGTGGAGCAGCTGCTGCGCTCGGTCGGCCTGGCCGCGCAGGACAGCACCAAGTACCCGCACCAGTTCTCGGGCGGGCAGCGCCAGCGCATCTCGATCGCACGGGCGCTGGCCACCCAGCCGCAGTTCCTGGTGTGCGACGAGCCGACCAGCGCGCTGGACGTGAGCGTGCAGGCGCAGGTGCTCAACATCATGAAGGACCTGCAGCGCGAGCAGGGGCTGACGTATTTGTTCATCAGCCACAACCTGGCGGTGGTGCGGCATGTGAGCGACCAGGTGGGGGTGATGTACCTGGGGCGGCTGGTGGAGCTGGCGGGCAAGCACCAGCTGTTCGGCAATCCGCGCCATCCGTACACGCGCATGCTGCTGGACGCGATCCCGAAGATGCACGACACGGGGCGGGCGCGCACGCCGGTGCAAGGCGAGGTGCCCAACCCGCTGAACCCGCCGCAGGGCTGCGCCTTCCACCCGCGCTGCCCGCATGCCAACGCGCGCTGCAAGGCCGAGCGGCCCCAGCTGCTGTCCATCCAGGGCGTGCGCATCGCCTGCCACGCGGTGGAGGAAGGCCGGGCCTGAGCCCGATCCGGGATTCGTGCGCCGCGGCGCGGGTACAGTAGTGGCCGCCCGTTTTGCCGAAAGCCCGTCACATGGATCGTGAGCAAGCCCTGGAGAATTTCCGCAAGCTGAAGGAGCGCGTCGACGTCGCACCCTTTCTCGACGAACTGGAGGCCCACCCCGCCTGGGCCAGGCGCAGCGGCCGCCAGAAGATGATCCCGGTGCAGCGGGAAACGCAGAGCATGTTCCTGCGCGCGCCCACCGTCGACCTGCTGCCGCAGCCGCTGCGCAAGCTGCTGGGCATCAAGGTGCACGACTCGCACGGCAGCTTCTGGGCCCGGGAATCGAAGAAGCTGCCGGCGCTCAAGGGCTTCCTGCAGGAGTTCGCCGCCAGCCAGGGGACCCGGCTGGGCAGGGCCAACGTGGTGCGGCTGAAGCCGCAGGGCAAGGTCTATCCGCACATCGACCAGGGCGCGTATTCCCGCCGCCGCGACCGCTACCACCTGGTGCTCAAGAGCGAAGCCGGCAGCGTGCTGACGGCCGGCGGCGAGACGGTGGTGATGCGCGCCGGCGAACTCTGGTGGTTCGACAACAAGAAGGAGCACTCGGCGGAAAACCCGTCGGACGAGTGGCGCATCCACCTGATCTTCGACCTGGACCGCCGCCGCCGGTGATGCGCGCGCGCCTGGCGCCTTTCTTGCAATCTGACCCATTCTTTGCAAGCTGCACCACGGCGGCGGATTGGCCGGATGCGCGGCCTGTGGTTACATAAGAAGTTGACGTCCGCGATTAGCACGAACGGAAACCCCGGAGAAACAAGCAGGTAGGGGCGCATCTGGATTTCGACACATCTGTCGCTAGGGAAAGCCCTGTTGTACCGGGTCGGGCCGTCGGAAAAAGTCCACGTCTGCGCGCGGCCGGCGGGGATTCCATCCATCCGCCGGCTGGCCGATCAAGGAAGCAAGAGGTCGCATGGAACACAACACGGCAAGCCAGGATCCGAGCCGATAGCGCGGCTTGTCCTGCCGCATCGGCAAGCTGCTTGCGCCTCCGCGAAGTCCCTTCTTTTCCTTTTTCCCATTTTTTTTCATTGGCGTGCCCTGGGCAATGCGCCGGCTTCCGGCGTGGCCTTGCACGTGCAAGAGGTGATCAGTGAACAGTGTTCCGGTTGCGCAGACGCATAGCCTGGTGGAGGCGCTGGAACGGCGCGCGCGAGACGGCGGCGGCGAAGTGGCGTTCACCTGGCTGGAGCAGGGCGAGCGCATCGGCGCGCGGCTGACCTTCGCGCAGCTGGACGCGCAGGCGCGCGCCGTCGCCGCGCGGCTGCAGGCGGTGTGCGCGGCGGGCGACCGGGTGCTGCTGGCCTACCCGCCCGGGCTGGAATACGTGGCGGCCTTCTTCGGCTGCCTGTACGCCGGCCTGGTCGCGGTGCCTGCCCTGCCGCCGGCCAACGCGAAAACCTTGCCCCGGCTGCTGGGCATGCTGCACGATGCCCGGCCGCGCGTGGCGCTGTCCACGCCCGAGACGGCGCAGCGCATGCGCGAGCTCACGCGGGAAGACGCGCGCTGGCCGCGTGAACTGCAGTGGCTGAGCGTCGATGGCGCTGATGAAGCGGACGCCGCCGCCTGGAAACGCCCGGCGGTGGCCGGCGAGGACATCGCCTTCCTGCAGTACACCTCCGGCTCGACCGGCGCGCCCAAGGGCGTGATGGTCACGCACGCCAACCTGCTGGCGAACGCGCAGGCGATCGGGCAGACCTACGGCGTCGGCGCGGGCGACGTGTTCCTGTCGTGGCTGCCGCCGCACCACGACTTCGGGCTGATCGGCAGCATCGCCACGCCGGTGGTGCTGGGTGGCCATTGCGTGCAGTTCGCGCCGGCGGCCTTCCTGATGCGTCCGCACCGCTGGCTGAAGGCGATTTCCGACTGGCGCGCCAAGATCACCGGCGGGCCGAACTTCGCCTATGCGCTGTGTGTCGAGAAGGTGACCGAGGCGCAGAAGCAGGGGCTGGATCTCAGCTGCCTGCAGGTGGCGGTGAACGGCGCCGAGCGGGTACGTGCGGCGACGCTGCGGGACTTCGCGGATGCGTTTGCCGGCTGCGGGCTGCGGCCGAATGTGGTGACGCCGTCGTACGGCCTGGCGGAATCGACATTGCTGGTGAGCGCGAGCCGGCAGCCGCGGGCGGATGCCATCGCGGCCACGCGCACGCTGCAGCGCGAGGGCCTGGCCCCCATTGAACTGGTGGGCGCGGGGGAAGCCGCGGCCGGCAGCGAGGTCGTGATCGTGGATGCGCAGGCGGACACCGCGCAGCCGGTGGGCACTGTCGGCGAGATCTGGGTGCGCGGGCCGTCGGTGGCGGCCGGCTACTGGGGGCGGGCCGAAGAGACCGAACAGGTGTTCGGCGCCAGGCTCGCGGGCGGCGCGCAGCGCTACCTGCGCACCGGCGACCTGGGCTTCCTCGACGAGCAGGGCCACCTGTACGTCACCGGCCGGCTGAAGGAGATGATGATCTTCAACGGCGAGAACGTGTACCCGCAGGACGTCGAGGTGACGGTGGAGGCGCAGGACGCGGCCTTCCGCGCCAACGGATGCGCGGCGTTCTCGCTGGATGAAGAGTCGGGCCGGGCGCGCCTGGTCCTGGTGCAGGAGCTGGAGACGCGCGGCAAGCCGGACACGGAAGCGCTGGTCGGCAAGCTGCGGCTGGCCCTGTACGAGCGGCACGGCATCACGGAACTGGCGGCGGTGCTGCTGGTGAAGGCGGGGCAACTACCGAGGACATCCAGCGGCAAGATCCAGCGGGTGCAGTGCCGGCGCATGTTCCAGGACGGTGCGTTCCAGCCGGTGTGGGCATGGCACGAGGGCGACGCGGCCGCGCAGGCTACGGATGCGGCAGACTACGTCGCGCCGGCCACGCCGACCGAGGCGGCGCTGGCGCAGATCTGGCAGGAACTGCTGGGCGTGGACAGCGTCTCGGTGGAAGCGGACTTCCTGGCGCTGGGCGGGCATTCGCTGCTGGCGGGACAGATCGCGGGCCAGGTGCGTGAGCAGCTGGGGGTGGAGCTGGAACTGCAGGCGCTGTTCGAGGCACCGACGGTGCGTGGGTTGGCGCGCAGGATTGACGAGCTGGTGCAAAGTGCGGTGCCCTCACCCCAGCCCTCTCCCAGTGGGAGAGGGAGCAGGGAAGGGAAAGATGCGCCGCTGTCGTTTGCACAGAAACGCCTGTGGTTCCTGGACCAGTACACGCCGGGCGACGCAGCCAACAACATCGCTGTGGCGGTGCAGCTCACCGGGCCGCTGCAGGTGCCGGCGCTGGAGGCGGCGTTGAACGGCGTGGTGGCGCGCCACGAAGCGCTGCGCACGCGCTTCGGGAGAGACACCGCGGGCGAGCCGGTGCAGATCATCGAAAAACAGCTGCACATCGCGCTCCCGGTGCAGGACGTCGCACCCATGGATGCGCAGGCGTTCGCCGCCGCCGAGGCGCTGGCGCCGTTCGACCTGCGCCAAGGCCCCTTGCTGCGTGCGCGGCTGCTGCGCCAGGGCGCCGGCGACCACCTGCTGCTGGTCACGGTGCACCACATCGTGTCGGACGGCTGGTCCATGGGCGTGCTGGCGCGCGAGGTGTCGGCGCTGTATGCGGCCCACGTCCAGGGCCAGGCGGCACCGCTTGCGCCGCTGGCGATCCAGTACGCCGACTACGCGGCCTGGCAGCGCCAGTGGCTGCAGGGGCCGGTACTGCAGCGGCAGCTGGACTACTGGCGGGTGCAGCTGGCCGATGCGCCGTCCCTGCTGACCCTGCCCACCGACCGGCCGCGCCCGCAGGTCCGCAGCCAGGCCGGCGCCTCGCTGCCGTTCGCGCTGGACGCGCCCACCACCGGCGCGCTGCGCGCGCTGTGCCAGGCGCAGGGCGCCACGCTGTTCATGGGCCTGCTGGCCGGCTTCTCGCTGCTGCTGGCGCGCAGCAGCGGCCAGCACGACGTGAGCGTGGGCACCTTCGCCGCCAACCGCACGCGCGCCGAGGTCGAGCCGCTGATCGGCTTCTTCCTCAACACGCTGGTGCTGCGCACGCAGCTCGAACCGGGCGACAGCTTCACCGCCTTGCTGCGGCGGGTGCGCGACACCACCCTGCAGGCCTACGCCCACCAGCACCTGCCGTTCGAGCAGCTGCTGGAAGCCGTGCGGCCCGAGCGCGACACCAGCTACACGCCGCTGTTCCAGGCGATGCTGGTGCTGCAGAACCTGCCGGACATGGCCCTGTCGCTGCCCGGCGTGCAGGGGCGGACGCTGCCGCTGGCGACCGTCGGCGCCAAGACCGACCTGATGCTGGAGCTGTGGGAGCAGCCCGGCGCGGGCCTCACGGGCCGGCTGGAGTTCAGCACCGACCTGTTCGACGAAGACACCATCGAACGGCTGGGCGCGCGCCTGCGGCGGCTGCTGCGCGCGCTGGCGGAGCGGCCCGCGGCCGCGGTGGCATCGCATGACCTGCTGGATGCCACGGAACACCGGCAACTGCTCGCGTGGAACGCCACCCAGCGCGATTACCCACGCGACATCCCCACCGCGCAATGGTTCGAACAGCAGGCCCAGGCGCGGCCCGACGCCACGGCGCTGGTGTTCCAGGACCAGCGCCTCAGCTACGGCGAACTCGACGCCCGGGCCAACCGGCTGGCGCACTGGCTGCGCGCGCGCGGCGTCGGGCCCGACGTGCTGGTGGGCCTGTGCATGCCGCGCGGCATGCAGGTGGTCGTGGCGGTGCTGGGCATCCTGAAAGCCGGCGGCGCCTACCTGCCGCTGGACCCCGACTACCCGCCCGAGCGCCTGGGCTTCATGCTGGACGACGCGCGGCCGGCCCTGGTGATCACGCAGCAGGCGCTGCGCGACCGGCTGCCGCCGCACGGCCTGCCGGTGCTGGACCCGGACGCGCAGGCGGCGGAACTCGCCGCGCTGCCGGACAGCGCGCCGCCCGTGGCCGCGGGCCCGGGCAACCTGGCCTACGTGATCTACACCTCCGGCTCCACCGGCAAGCCCAAGGGCGTGGCGATCGCGCAGCGCAACCTGAACGCGCAGGCCGCGGCGCTGGGCCGGCACTACGGCATCACCGCTGAAGACCGCATGCTGCAGTTCGCGGCGCTGAGCTTCGACATGTCGGTGGAAGAGATCTTCGGCGCGCTGCTGCACGGCGCCGCGCTGGTGCTGCGCGACGACAGCTGGCTCGCGGGCCCGAGCGCATTTGCCACTCTGTGCGAACGCAACGGCGTGACGCTGGCCAACCTGCCGACCGGCTTCTGGCGCCTGCTGGTGAATGCGCCGGAATTCCGGCTGCCGGCGTGCGTGCGCCAGGTGATGGTGGGCGGCGAGGCCGCGCTGCCGGCCGACATGCAGGCCTGGTTCGCGCGGTTCGCCCATGCGGGCCTGCTGAACAGCTACGGGCCGACCGAGGCCACGGTCAACGCCACCAGCCAGCGGCCGACCGCCGACCCGGCGTCGTGGACCTCCATCGGCGGGCCGATCGGCAACACGCGCATCCACGTGCTCGATGCGCAGCTGAACCCGGTGCCGGTGGGCATCGCCGGCGAGATCTACATCGGCGGCGAGGGCATCGCGCGCGGCTACCTGGGCCGCGCGGCGCTGACGGCCGAACGCTTCGTGCCCGAACCGTTCACGGCAACAGCCGGTGCGCGCATGTACCGCACCGGCGACCTGGGCCGCTGGCGGCCCGACGGCACCATCGAGTTCCTGGGCCGTGTGGACCACCAGGTGAAGATCCGCGGCTTTCGCATCGAGCTGGGCGAGATCGAGGCGGCGCTGGCCGCGCAGCCGGGCGTGCGCGAGGCACTGGTGCTGGCGCGCACGGACACGCCGGGCAATGCGCGCCTGGTCGCCTACGCGGCGGCGCAGGCGGGCCAGGCGCTGTCGGTCGCGCAACTGCGCGCGGGGCTGGCGCAGAGCCTGCCCGACTACATGGTGCCGGCGCTGTTCGTGCTGCTGCCGGCGTTTCCGCTGCTGCCCAACGGCAAGGTCGACCGCAAGGCGCTGCCCGCGCCCGACATGGACGCGCTGGCGAGCGAAGCGTACGAAGCGCCGGTGGGCGTGCGCGAGGAGGCGATCGCCGCGGCCTGGGCGCAGGCGCTGGGATTGCCCCGGGTCGGGCGGCACGACAACTTCTTCGCCCTGGGCGGCCATTCGCTGCTGGCCGTGGGCCTGGTCGAGGCGCTGCGCCGGCAGGGCATCGCCACCGGGCTGCGCAGCCTGTTCATGTTCCCCACGGTCGCCGGGCTGGCGGCGCAGGGGCAGGAGCAACAGCAATCGGGCCCCGTCCCCGAACTGCCGCCGATGGCCGGCCTGCGCCAGGAGCAGATCGATTCCATCGCGGCCACGGTGCCCGGCGGCCTGGCCAACATCCAGGACATCTATCCGCTCGCGCCGCTGCAGGAAGGCATCCTGTTCCACCACCGCATGGGCGGCGAGGGCGACGTCTATCTGCTGCGCTCGGTCATGGCGTTCGACGGCCGCGCGCACCTGGACCGCTTCCTGGGTGCGCTGCAGACGGTGATCGACCGGCACGACGTGCTGCGCAGCGCGCTGCGCTGGGAAGGCCTGCCGCGGCCGGTGCAGGTGGTGCAGCGCGAAGCGCGCCTGCCCGTGACCGAGCTGCCAGCCGAGGCCTGGGACCCCGCCACACCCGAGGGCGAGCCGCCCCGCGCGCTGCTGGACGCGGCCGATCCGGCCCGCGTGCGGCTGGACCTGCGCCGGGCGCCGCTGCTGGCGACCTGGGTGCTGGAGAGCGACACAGGCCCATGCTGGCTGGCGCTGCTGATCCACCACACGGTGAGCGACCACGTGACGGTGCAGCTGGTGCTGCGGGAAGTGCGGCTGCTGCTGCAGGGCGACGCGAAGCAGCTGCCCGCGCCGCTGCCGTACCGCGACTTCGTCGCGCAGGCGCTGGCGGTGCCCGACAGCGTGCACGAGGCGTATTTCCGCGAGCTGCTCGGCGACGTCGACGAACCGACGGCGCCGTTCGGCGTGCTGGACGTGCACGGCGGCGACGGCATCGTCACTGAAGCGAGGCTCGCGCTGCCCGACACATTGGCGCAGTCCGTGCGCGCGCTGGCGCGCCGGCACGGCATGACGCCGGCGGTGCTGTTCCACCTGGCCTGGGCGCAGGTGGTGGCGCGCACCAGCGGGCGCGACGACGTGGTGTTCGGCACCCTGCTGATGGGCCGCTCGCACGGGACGGCCGGGGCCGACCGCATGCTGGGCCTGTTCATCAACACGCTGCCGCTGCGGCTCACGCTCGCGGGCCGCAGCGTGGCCGAAGCGCTGGCCCAGGCGCAGCAGCGCCTGGGCGAACTGGTGGCGCACGAGCAGGCGCCGCTGGCCTTGGCGCAGCGTGCCAGCGGCGTGGCCGCGCCGGCGCCGCTGTTCTCCTCGCTCATGAACTTCAGGCATGGCGCCAACCAGGACGGCCGCATCGGCTGGGCCGGCATGCGCGTGGCCAGTTACGAGGAGCGAACCAACTACCCGCTGGCACTCGCCGTGGACGACCTGGGGAACCTGGCCGGGGGCTTCGCGCTGACGGCGCACGTGCAGGGCATGCCGGTGGAGCCGCAACGCATCTGCGCCTACATGGCCACGGCCATGGAAAACCTGGTGGCGCTGCTGGAGCAGGCGCCGCACACGCCGGTGCGCGAGATCGAAGTCCTGCCCGCGCAGGAATTGCACAGGCAGCTGGTGGAATGGAACGCCAGCGCCGCCCCGTACCCGCGCGAGAGCACGGTGGTGCAGCAGTTCGAGCAACAGGCGCGCCTGGACGGCGGCGCCGTCGCCGTGGTGTTCGAAGGTGACCGGCTCACCCGAAGCGAACTCAATGCGCGTGCCAACACGCTGGCCCACCACCTGCGCGCCCAGGGCGTCGGGCCGGACGTGCTGGTCGGCGTGTGCATGGAGCCGGGCATCGACCTGATCGCCGGCCTGCTGGCGGTGCTCAAGGCCGGCGGCGCCTACCTGCCGCTGGACCCGGCCTATCCGGCCGAGCGGCTGGCCCACATGCTGGAAGACGCGCGGCCGGCGGTGGTGCTGACGACCACTCCCGTTCGCCCTGAGCTTGTCGAAGGGCTCATTCCAGCAGGGGCTTCGACAAGCTCAGCCCGAACGGGAGCCACCGTGCTGTGTCTGGACCGCGACGCGGCAGCATGGCTAGCCCAGCCCGACACCGACCTCGCGCCTTCCGGCGGCCCGGACAACCTGGCCTACGTGATCTACACCTCCGGCTCCACCGGCAAGCCCAAGGGCGTGGCCGTGCCGCGACATGCCGTGATGAACGTCCTGGCGCACATCCGCCGGGTGCCTGGTCCCCTGCCCGAAGGACCGGCCAGCCTGTGGGCCAGCATCAGCTTCGACCCCGCGGTGCAGGAGATCTTCACGGCGCTGACGACAGGCGCGCCGCTGCACGTCGTGCCGCAGGCGCTGCGCGGCGACCCGGAGCGGCTGGTGCGCTGGCTGGCCGAACACCGCATCGTGCAGGGCTTCCTGCCGCCGGCCATCGTGCGCTGGGCCACCGAGGCGCCGCGCCGCTTCGCCGGGCTGCACCTGCGCCGGCTGGCCACCGGCGTGGAATCGCTGTTCGAGGAGGGCTTGTGGACGCTGCAGCAGTTGCTGCCGGGCCTGCGCATCGAGGACGGCTACGGCCCGACCGAGGCCACGCTCTACGCCTCCAGCTACACCGAGATGCGGCCGCTGCGCCGCGCGGTGCCGATCGGCCGCCCGGTGTCGAACGCCAAGCTGTACGTGCTGGATGCCGCGCTGCGGCCGGTGCCCGCGGGCGTGGCCGGCGAGGTGTTCATCGCCGGCGCCGGCCTGGCGCGCGGCTACCTGAAGCGCCCGGACCTCACGGCCGAACGCTTCCTGCCGGACCCGTTCGGCGCGCCGGGCACGCGCATGTACCGCACCGGCGACTTGGCGCATCACTTGCCCGACGGCAACCTGGTGTTCGCCGGGCGGGCCGACCAGCAGGTGAAGATCCGCGGCTTCCGCGTCGAGCTCGGCGAGATCGAGGCGCAATTGACGGCGCAGCCACAGGTGGCGCAGGCGCTGGCCGTGGCGCGCGAGGACGGCGCGGGGGAGCGGCAGCTGGTGGCCTACGTTGTTCCACGCGACGGCCAGGCGGTCGAGGTGCAGGTCTTGCGGGCGGCGCTGGCACGCACACTGCCGGGCTACATGGTGCCCAGCCACGTGGTGGTGGTGGACGCCTTCCCGCTCACGCCCAACGGCAAGATCGACCGCAAGGCGCTGCCGGCGCCGGATGCGGCGCAGGCGCAGGGCGTGTACGTGGCGCCGCGCACGCGGCTGGAGAACAACCTCGCGGCCGTGTGGGCAGAGGTGCTGGGCCTGGAGCGCGTCGGCCTGCACGACAACTTCTTCGAGCTGGGCGGCCATTCGCTGCTGGCCACGCGGGTGGTCTCGCAGGTCGGCGCGACACTCGGCATCGAACTGCCGCTGCGCGAGCTGTTCAACCGGCCGCGGCTGGAGGACCTGGCCGCGTACCTGGAATCCCGGGACTCGGGCGCTGTGGCGAGCATCGGCGTCGCGCCGCGGCCGGCAGAAGGTCTGCCACTCTCGCACGCGCAGCAGCGGCTGTGGTTCCTGCAGGAGTTGGAACACCACGGTGCCTCCTACAACATTCCCATGGCGCTGCGGCTGCAGGGCGAGGGCGTGGCGGTGCAGTTGCTGGCGGATGTTTTCAACGCGCTGGTGGAGCGGCACGAAACGCTGCGCACGGTGTTCCGGGCAAGCGACGGACAGCCGCGTCAGATGGTGCTGCCGCGGCTGCAATTGGAGGTCGGCTACGAGGACCTGGGCGGGTTGGACGACACGGCAAGGTACGCACAGGCGCTGATCGACGCCGAGGCGACCAGGCCGTTCGACCTGGCCGAGGGCCCGCTGCTACGCGTCGGGCTGCTGCGCCTCGCGCCGCAGGAACACATCGTGCTGTTCACGCTGCACCACATCGTCAGCGACGGCTGGTCGATGGGTGTGCTGGTGGGCGAGCTGGTGGAGATCTTCAAGGCGCGCCTGCAAGGCACGCGCGCCGAATTGGAACCGCTGCCGATCCAGTACGCCGACTACGCGGTGTGGCAGCGCGAGCACCTGCGGGGCGACCGCCTCCAGCAGCAGTTGCGCTACTGGCAGCGGCAGCTGCAAGGCGCGCCGGCACTGCTGGAGTTACCCACCGACCGGCCGCGGCCGGCGGTGCAAAGCCACCGTGGTGCCACGTACCGCTTCGAACTCTCCCAAGCACTGGTCGGAAGGCTCAGGGCACTCGGCCAGGCACAGGGCGCCACGCTGTTCATGGTGCTGCATTCCGCCTTCACGGTGCTGTTGCACCGCTACAGCGGGCAGGACGACATCAGCGTCGGCACGCCTATCGCCGGGCGCAACCGGGCCGAGCTGGAAGGGCTGATCGGCTTTTTCGTCAACACGCTGGTGCTGCGCAGCCGGATCGATCCGCGCGCGCGCTTCGACGAACTGCTGGCGCAATCCAGGGAAGTCGCGCTGGGCGCCTATGCGCACCAGGAGCTGCCGTTCGAGCAGCTGGTGGAGGAGCTCAGGCCGCAGCGCAGCCTGAGCCACTCGCCGCTGTTCCAGGTGATGTTCGCGCTGCAGAACGCGCCGCGCCGCAGGCTGGAGATCCCGGGGCTGGAATTCGAGCTGCTGGCGCTGCAGGCCCAGGCCGCGCGATTCGACCTGACTTGCAACCTGACCGAAGAAGGCGAGGGCCTGCAGGGCAGCCTGGACTACAACGCCGACCTGTTCGACGAGGCCACGATGGCGCGGCTGGCCGGGCACTACGAGGTGCTGCTGGCCGGCATCTGCGACGCGCCGCACACAAAAGTGCAGGACCTGCCGCTGCTGACGCTGGTGGAACGGCAGCAATTGCTCGTCGATTGGAACGCCACTGCAGCGCCGTACCGCCACGGCACCCTGGTCCACGAACTGTTCGAAGAGCGGGCCGCGCGCATGCCCGACGCGACCGCGCTGGTGGACGCGCATGTGTTCCTGACTTACGCCGAACTCAATGCGCGCGCCAACCAGCTCGCTCGGCGCCTGCGCGCCATGGGTGTCGGGCCGGAGCAGCTGGTGGGCATCTGCATGCAGCGCGGCCACGAACTGGTGGTCGGGCTGCTGGCGGTCCTGAAGGCCGGCGGCGCCTATGTGCCGCTGGATGCGGACTATCCGCGCGAGCGGCTGCGGTACATGCTGGGTGACGCGCAGCCGGTGGTGCTGCTGACGACATCAGCCGTTCGCCCTGAGCTTGTCGAAGGGATGGTGCCAAGTGTCCTGTGCCTGGACCGCGACTGGTCGTCGCAGGTCGCCGGGCAAGCCACCGGCAACCTCGCCACCCTGGCGCTGCCGCACAACCTGGCCTACGTCATCTACACCTCCGGTTCCACCGGCCAGCCAAAGGGCGTGGGTGTGACCGGCCGCAGCCTGGCCCACATCGTTTCCAACTGGTGCCGTTCGCGCGGTGCGCTGCCGGGCGAGGCCGCATCCCTGTGGTCCAGCATCAGCTTCGACGCTTCCGTGCACGAGCTGTTTGTGCCGCTGGCCACCGGGGGTGCGCTGCACGTCGTCCCGCAGGAGCTGCGCGGCGACCCGGCCGCGCTGATGCACTGGATGCGGGAACACCGCATCGCACAGGCCTTCCTGCCGCCGGCCTTCGTGCGCTGGCTGATCGAGCGGCCCGAACGCCTTGCCGGCCTGCAGCTGAAGCAGCTGGCCACCGGCGTCGAACCGCTGCCCGAGGATGGGCTGTGGCGGCTGGAGCAGGCGTTGCCGGGATTGCGCATTGCCAACGGCTACGGCCCGACCGAAGCCACCATCTACGCCACCGAGTACACCAGCATGCAGCCGCTGCACCGGCAATGCCCGGTCGGCCGGCCCATCGCCAACAACCGGCTGTATCTGCTGGACGCCGCGCTGCAGCCGGTGCCCATCGGCATCACGGGTGAAGTCTTCATCGCGGGCGACGGCCTGGCGCGCGGCTACCTGGGGCGGCCGCAGCTGACGGCGGAACGCTTCGTTCCCGATCCTTTCGGGCCGTCCGGTACGCGCATGTACCGCACCGGCGACCTGGCGCGCCATCTGGCCGACGGCAACCTCCAGTTCGCCGGCCGTGCCGACCACCAGGTGAAGGTGCGCGGCTTCCGCATCGAGCCGGGCGAGGTGGAGGCGCAGCTGCTGGCGCATCCGCAGATTGCCGAAGCGCTGGTGATCGCGCGCGCCGACAGCCTGGGCGAGAACCAGCTGGTGGCCTACGTCGTGCCGCGCGAAGCGCAGGCGGCGGATGTGGAAGCGCTCCGCGCCACACTTGGCCGCGCCTTGCCGCAGCACATGGTGCCCTCGCACATCGTGCCGCTGGCGGCGCTGCCGCTCAACGCCAACGGCAAGATCGACCGTGATGCGCTGCCGGCGCCGCAAGCTGTGCGAGGTGAGACGGGTTACGTCGCCCCACGCACGCCCATCGAGCAGGAGCTCGCCGCGATCTGGCAGGACGTGCTGGGCGTCGAGCGCGTCGGCATCCACGACAACTTCTTCAGTCTGGGCGGCCACTCGCTGCTGGCGACGCAGGCGATCTCGCGGCTGCGCGCGCGCTTCGCGGAAGACATGCCGCTGCAGGCCCTGTTCGAAGAACCGACGGTGGCCGGGATGGCCGGGCGCATCGCGCAGCTGCGCGCGCTGGCGCCGCAAGCCGACGCAGCCACGGCGCGGCCGCCGCTGGTCCGCGTTCCTCGCGACCAGCCGCTCGCGCTGTCCTTTGCGCAGCAGCGGCTGTGGTTCCTGCAGGAGCTGGAGCCCGGCAACCCGTTCTACAACATGCCGGTGGCCGTGCGCATGCGCGGCGCGCTCGACGTCGCGGCCCTGCAGGCCACCCTGGACGAGGTGATGCGCCGGCACGAGACGCTGCGCACGCGCTTCGTCACCCTCGACGGCACGGCATACCAGCAGGTCGTGCCGCAGCAGGCACTGCCGCTCGCGCGCGAGGACCTGCGCGGCGCGCCGCACGCCCGCGTGCTGGAGCGCATGCAGCAGGAGGCGTATGCGCCGTTCGACCTGGTCGCCGGCCCTCCCGTCCGCGCCCGGCTGGTCCGGCTCGATGCGGCCGAGCACCTGGTGCTGCTCACCGTGCACCACATCGTCTCGGACGGCTGGTCGATGGGCGTGCTGTTGCGCGAAATCGGCGCGCTGTACGCGGCGTTCGCGCAGGGCGCGCCGTCGCCGCTGCCCGAGCTGCCGATCCAGTACGCCGACTTCGCGCAGTGGCAGCGCCAGGTGCTGTCCGGCGAGGTGCTGGAGCGGCAGGTCGCGTACTGGAAAAACCAGCTGGCCGGCGCGCCCGAGCTGCTGGCGCTGCCAACCGACCGGCCGCGCCCGCCGGTGCAAAGCCACCGCGGCGACACGCTCGATTTCGAGATCGCGCCCACAGTGGCGAACGGCCTGCGCGAAATCGCACTGCGTTCGGAAGGCACGCTGTTCATGCCGCTGACCGCGGCGCTGAACGCGCTGCTGGCGCGCTACAGCAGCCAGCGCGACATCTGCATCGGCACGGCCATTGCCAACCGCACGCGCGGCGAGCTGGAGCCGCTGATCGGCTTTTTCGTCAACACGCTGGTGCTGCGCACGCGGCTGGAGGACGACCCGGGGTTCGAGGAACTGGTCGGCCAGGTCCGGCGCACTGCCCTGGAGGCCTACGCCCACCAGGACATCCCCTTCGAGCACCTGGTGGACGTGCTGGCGCCCGAGCGCCACCTGGACCGCACGCCGCTGTTCCAGGTGATGCTGGTGCTGCAGAACGCGCCCATGGGCACGCTGGCGCTGCCGGACTTGACGCTGGATTTCGAGCCGGTGCACAGCAAGACGGCCAAGTGCGACCTGACTTTCTTCTTCGCCGAGGACGGCGAGCGGATCGAGGCGCACATCGAGTACAGCACCGACCTGTTCGACCAAGGGACCATCGAGCTCATGAGCCGGCACTTCCTGGCCCTGCTGGATGCGGCGGTGGCGCAGCCGCGGGCGCGCGTCTCGCAGCTGCCGCTGATGGATGCCGCGGAGCAGCGGGCGGTGCTGGCCGCCGGCGAGGGCGAGCGCTTCGCCGTCGATGGCACGCTGCACGGCCTGCTGGAAGCGCAGGCGCGGCGGACGCCGAACGCGGTGGCGCTGGTGCATGGGCAGCAGCGACTGAGCTACGCGCAGCTCGATGCGAAGGCCAACCAGCTGGCGCACAAGCTGAGGGGATTGGGCGTGGGCCCGGAAGTGCTGGTGGGCATCTGCGTGGAGCGCGGCCTGGACATGGTGGTGGGCCTGCTCGGCATCCTGAAGGCCGGCGGCGCCTACGTGCCGCTGGACCCGGCTTATCCGGCTGCCCGGCTGGCCTACATGCTGGAAGATGCGAAACCGGCGGTACTGCTCACGACGGACTCCGTTCACCCTGAGCTTGTCGAAGGGCCGGTGCTGGCTTCGACCGCTTCGACAGGCTCAGGACAGGCAAGCTCAGCCCGAACGGCAGTGGTGGTGTGTCTCGACCGCGACTGGGATGCACAAGTGGCGGCGTTGCCGACCACACCCCCGCCCAACCTGGCGCAGCCGCAAAACCTGGCCTACATGATCTACACCTCGGGCTCCACCGGGCAGCCCAAGGGCACGCAGATCCCGCACCGCGCCGTCGTCAACCTGCTTGCCACGATGGCGCATTCTCCCGGGATGCAGGCCGACGACGTGCTGCTGGCGGTGACTTCGTTGTCGTTCGACATCGCCGCGCTGGAGCTGTTCCTGCCGCTGGCCAAGGGCGCGAGCATCGTCATCGCCTCGCGCGAGCAAGCGGCCGATGCCAGCGCGCTGGCGGATCTCATGCAGGCGCATCGCGCCACCATGATGCAGGCAACCCCCTCGACGTGGCGCATGCTGCAATCGTCGGAAGCTGCCATCCAGCTGCGGCTGGCCTTGTGCGGCGGCGAAGCGATGGACGCGCCGCTGTCCAGATACCTGTGCGGCATCGCCGCCGCGGCATGGAACGTGTACGGCCCCACCGAAACCACGGTGTGGTCCAGCCGCGACCGGCTGGGCGCGGACAAGCCCGTGACCCTGGGCCGGCCGATCGGCAACACCCAGGTCTGCATCCTCGACGAGCAGCTGAACCTGGTGCCGCAGGGCGTGGCCGGGGAGCTGCACATCGGCGGCACCGGCCTGGCGCGCGGCTACCTGCACCGGCCGGCGCTGACGGCGGAGAAGTTCATCGCTAATCCGCATGGCGAGGCGGGCAGCCGGCTGTACAAGACCGGTGACCTGGCGCGCTACCTGCCGGACGGCAGCATCGAGTACCTGGGGCGCATCGACCAGCAGGTGAAGCTGCGCGGCTTCCGCATCGAGCTGGGCGAGATCGAAGCGGTGCTGCGGTCCTTGCCCATCGTCCGCGAGGCGGCAGTCGCCATGCGCGGCGACGTGCCCGGCGAGGAACGCCTGGTGGCCTATGTCGCCACGAATAACCAGGCCGACGAAGCAGCGAAAGAACTGGAGGCCGAGCAGAGCGGCCACTGGTCGCGCATCTGGGAGCAGATCTACGGCGAATCGTCCGCGCCGCAGGACTCCACCTTCAACATCGCTGGCTGGAACAGCAGCTTCGACCGGCAGCCCATTCCTGCCAATGAAATGGAGGAGTGGGTCGACGACACGGTGGGCCGCATCCAGGCGCTGCGGCCGCGCAAGGTGCTGGAGATCGGCTGTGGCACCGGCCTGCTGCTGCACCGCATCGCACCGGGCTGCGAGCGCTACTGGGGCATGGACTTCTCCGCCACGGTGCTGGAGCAGCTGCGCGCCAGCCTGGACGCGCATCCGGTGCCGTCCGACGTCCGGCTGCTGCACCGCGAGGCCAACGATGTCAAGGACCTGGGCCAGGCCTTCGACACGGTGGTCATCAACTCGGTCGCCCAGTACTTCCCCAACCTGGACTACCTGACGCAGGTGCTGGAAGGCGCGATCCGCAGCGTAGGCGCCTCGGGCCGCGTCTTCGTGGGCGACGTGCGCAACTTCCGCCTGTTCGACGCGTTCAACGTCTCGCTGGTGCTGCACGGCGCGCGGCCGTCGGACCCCGTGAAGCAGGTGCGGCGCTTCGCCGCCGCCCGGCAGAAGATCGAGACCGAGCTGCTGGTCGATCCCGCGTATTTCTTCGCGCTGAAGCAGAGGTTCCCGCAGGTCACGGGCCTGAAGCTGCTGCCCAAGCTCGGGCAGGCGGAGAACGAACTCACCAAATTCCGCTACGACGCCGTGATCGAGGTCGGCGAACCGGTGGAGCAAGCCGCTGCGCTGGATTGGCGCAGCTGGGACGCGTTCCCTGAAGGCCTCGCTTCCATCGACAAGCTGCTCGCAGCGGACAAGCCGCAGTCCCTCGCGATCCACGGCATCCCGGATGCCCGGGTCGAGGAGGAGATCGCCGCGGCCGAGTGCCTGCATGCACTGGACGACACGGCCAAGGTCGGCGAGCTGAGAACCCGGCTGCGCTCGCTGCCGACAACCGGTGTCCATGCGGGCGCGCTGGCGCGGCTGTGCGAGCGGCACGGCTACCAGCTGCAGGCCAGCCTGGCCGGCGACGGGCGACACGCCTTCCACGCCGTGATCTCGGTGCGTCCGATGGCGGTGGACTGGAGTGCGCTGCACGCGCGCCTTGCCGCGGCGGACGCACCGCAGCCTCTCAGCAACCGGCCGGTATCCGCGCACTTCGAAGGCCTGGTGCGGCAGAACATCCTGTCGCAGGTCCAGCGGCAGCTGCCCGCCTACATGGTGCCAGCGCATATCGTGCTGCTGGACGCCTTGCCGCTCACGCCCAACGGCAAGCTGGACCGCAAGGCGCTGCCCGCGCCGGAGCTGCGCCGCGGCGAAGCGGACTACGTCGCGCCGCGCACGCCGGCCGAGGAGGCGCTGGCGCGCATCTGGGCCGAGGTGCTGGGCCTGGACAGGGTCGGCATCCACGACAACTTCTTCGAGCTGGGCGGCCATTCCTTGCTGGCCACGCGCGTGATCTCCCGCATCCGCACGCAGCTGGGCGCCGAGCTGCCGCTGCGCGCCCTGTTCGAGGCGTCCAGCGTGGCCGAGCTGGCGGCGCGCATCGCCGAGGCCGGCAGCGGTCGCGCGGTGGTGCCCATCGTGCCGGTGCCGCGCGACCGCGCGGTGCCGCTGTCGTACGCGCAGAACCGCTTCTGGTTCCTGGAGCAGTACCAGCCGGGCGTGCTGTCCTTCAGCATGCCGGTGGCGCTCACGCTGTCCGGCGAGTGGGACGGGCGACGCCTCGCGCGCGCCTTCGATGCGCTGGTCGCGCGGCACGAGCCCTTGCGCACCACCTTCAGCCAGCGCGCCGGCGTGCCCGAGCAGGTGATCGCCGCACCGTCGCCGCTGCAATTGCGGGTGGAGGACTGCGGCGCGATGCCGCCCGACGACGCGCAGGCCGCGGTCGACGCCGCGATGCGGCAGGAAGCCGCCACGCCGTTCGACCTGGCGGCCGGGCCGCTGTGGCGCGTGCGCCTGCTCAAGGTGGGCGCCGCCGAACACGTGCTGCTGCTCACCCTGCACCACATCCTGTACGACGCCTGGTCGCTGCGGGTGCTGATCGAGGAGATGATGCAGCTGTACCGCGGCGAGCCGCTGCCCGCGCTGCCGGTCCACTACGCCGACTACTGCCACTGGGAGCGCACGCAGCTGGGCGGCCCGCTGCTGCAGGAGCAGCTGGGCTACTGGCGGGGCGAACTCGCCGGCGCGCCCGACCTGCTGCCGCTGCCCACCGACCGGCCGCGGCCGGCAACCATGACGTATGCGGGGCGAATCCACCGCGCCGCGCTGTCGCCGGTGTTGACGCAGCGCCTCACGGCCCTCGCCACGGCCTCGCGCGCCACGCTGTTCATGGTGATGGCTGCTGCCTTCAAGGCGCTGTTGCACCGGCTCTCGGGCCAGCAGGACCTGGCCCTGGGCAACCTCACGGCCAACCGCGGCCACGGCACCGAATCGCTGATCGGCATCTTCGCCAACATCGTCGTGCTGCGCAGCACGGTGGATGCCGACAGCTCCTTCGCCGACGTGCTGGACGCCACGGCGCGGCAGGTGCTGGCGGCGCACGACCATCCGCTGCCGTTCGAACTGGTGCTCACGCACCTGGTCGACAGCCGCGACCCCTCGTACATGCCGTATGCGCAGGTGGTGCTGAATTTCTACGACGAGCTGGAAGGCACGCTGGACGCGTTCGGCGCGGATGAGGGCTTGCGCATTGCGGGCCGGCCGAATTCGCTGGGCGCGCAAGCCGACTTCCAGCTCAAGGTGGACATGCGCGTCGAGCGCGGTGGGCTGGCGGTGGACTACATCTACAACACCGACCTGTTCGACGAAGCCACCGTCGCCCGCTGGCATGGGCACCTGGAGCAGCTGGCGGAAGCGGCGGCCTCGCGGCCACAGGCGCGCATCGCGCAACTGCCGCTGATGGATGCAGCGGCGCAACGGGCGATCCTGGCTGTGTGCAACGACGCGCGGCATTACGACGTGGACGGCACGCTGCACGGGCTGTTCGAGGCTCAGGCTGCGAGGCGTCCGGACGCCGTTGCGCTGACGCATGAAGGGCGCTCGCTCAGCTACGGGGAATTGAACCGGCGGGCGAACCGGCTGGCGCATTACCTGCGTTCGCGAGGGGTGCAGCCGGATGTGCTGGTGGGTTTGTGCGCCGAGCGCTCCATCGACATGGTGGTCGGCATGCTGGCCATTCTGAAGGCCGGCGGCGGCTATCTGCCGCTGGACCCGGACTATCCGGCGCAGCGGCTGGCTGGGATGGTGGCCGATGCGAAGCCGGTGCTCGTGCTGACGACATCCACCGTTCGCCCTGAGCTGGTATCCGCCGTTCACCCGGCCGTTCGCCCTGAGCTTGTCGAAGGGCCTCTGCGCGCCGGGGCTTCGACAGGCTCAGCCCGAACGGAGGCGAGAGCCCTAACGGAGCCGAGTTCCCAGGTGTTCCGCCTGGACCGCGACTGGGATTCGCTCTCCGATCTACCGGACATGAATCCGCCGGCCTCCAGCCAGGCCCGGCACCTGGCCTACGTGATCTACACCTCCGGCTCCACCGGCAAACCCAAAGGTGCGCTGCTGCAGCACGGCAACGTGCTGCGCCTGCTCGAAGCCACCGCGCAGTTCAACTTCAGCGAGCGCGACGTCTGGACCTTTTTCCACTCCTTTGCCTTCGACTTTTCGGTGTGGGAGATTTGGGGCGCGCTGCTGTTCGGTGGACGCGTGGTCATCGTGCCCGATGCGGTACGGCGTTCGCCTCCTGCGTTCCTGGAGCTGTTGTCCAAGGAAGGCGTCACGGTCCTGAACCAGACGCCCTCGGCGTTCTACCAGTTGGTCGAAGCCGATGGCCAGCAGAACCTGCCGCTGGCACTTCGCTCCGTGATCTTCGGCGGCGAGCGGCTGGAATTCACTCGGCTGAAGCCCTGGTACGCCCGGCACGAAGCGACCAAGCCGCAGCTGGTCAACATGTACGGCATCACCGAAACCACGGTGCACGTGACCTACTACGAGGTCACGCCGGATGACATGGACAAGACCGCCAGCATCATCGGCCGTCCCATCGGCGACCTGCGCGCCTACGTGCTCGACCCCTGGCTGCAGCCGGTGCCGACCGGCGTGACCGGCGAGCTGTACGTCGCCGGCGCCGGCCTGGCGCGGGGCTACCTGGGTCGGCCCGAACTCACGGCCGAACGCTTCATCCTGAACCCCCACGGCGCACCCGGCGAGCGCATGTACAAGACGGGCGACGCGGCGCGCCTGCTGCCCGACGGCACCCTGGAATACCTGGGCCGCCTGGACGAGCAGGTGAAGGTGCGCGGCTACCGGATCGAGCTGGGCGAGATCGAGGCCGCGCTTGCTGCCATCCCCGGCGTGAAGCAAGCCCTGGTCGTGGCCCGCGAAGACCGTCCCGGCGACAAGCGCCTGGTCGCCTACGCCGTGTGCGAGCCCGAGGCGCGCGACGCCGCGGCCCTGCGCACCGCGCTGCAGCGGACCTTGCCGCACTACATGCTGCCCTCGCACCTGGTGCTGCTGGACAGCCTGCCGCTCACGCCCAACGGCAAGATCGACAAGAAGGCCCTGCCTGCGCCGGACGCCGACGGCGAGGAGCGCGCGTACGTCGCCCCGCGCACGCCGACGCAGGAGGCCGTGGCCGCGATCTGGGCCGAGGTGCTGCAGCTGCCGCGCGTGGGCGCGCAGGACAATTTCTTCGAGCTGGGCGGCCACTCGCTGCTGGCCACGCAGGTGGTGGCGCGGCTGCGCGAAACGCTGGGCGTGGAGCTGTCGCTGCGCACGCTGTTCCAGGCGCCCGACCTGGCCGCTCTGGGCGCCGAGGTCGACGCGGCACGGCGCGATGGTGCCGGCCTGGCCATGCCGCCGCTCACCGTGCAGAAGCGGCCCGCGCGCCTGCCGCTGTCGTACGCGCAGGAGCGGCTGTGGCTGCTGGAGCAGATCGAGTCCATGGGCTCGGCCTACAACATCACCGGGGCGGTGCGCTTCAGCGGCACGCTGGACGTGGATGCCTTCGAGCGCGCGCTGGCCGAGATCGTGCGGCGCCACGAAGCATTGCGCACCCGCTTCGACGCCGACGACGAGACCATCGCGCAGGTGATCGACAGGCCGGGCCGCTTCGCGCTGGAGCGCATCGACCTGTCCGGGCTGGCGCCCGCCGCGCGCGACGCCGAGGCCACGCGCGCCACGCACAAGGCGGCGGCGCGCCGCTTCGACCTGGCGGCAGGACGCCTGTTCCACGCCACCTTGCTGCGCCTGGCGCCGGAAGAACACCTGGCCGTGGTGGTGATGCACCACATCGTGTCGGACGGCTGGTCGCTGGGCGTGCTGATCGGCGAGCTCGGCGCGCTCTACACGGCCTTCGTCCAGGGCCGCGAGTCGCCGCTGCCGGAGCTGCCGGTGCAGTACGCCGACTACGCGCTGTGGCAGCGCGGCTGGTTGCAGGGCGAGGCGCTGCAGCGGCAGGTGGACCACTGGAAGCAGCGCTTGCACGGCGCACCGGTGTCGCTGGACCTGCCGCTGGACCATCCGCGCCCGCCGGTGCAGAGCTTCCGCGGCGCGCGCGTGCCGCTGGAGCTGCCCAAGCCGCTGGTGCGCGAACTGCTGGCGCTGGCGCGCGCCGAGGGCGCGACCTTGTTCATGGTGCTGCTGGCGGCCTTCCAGCACCTGCTGGCGCGCTGGAGCGGGCAGCAGGACATCGTGATCGGCACGCCGGTGGCCGGCCGCACCGACCAGCGCACCGAAGGCCTGATCGGCTTCTTCGTCAACATGCTGGTGCTGCGCACCGACGTGTCGGGCGAGCCATCGTTCCGTACGCTGCTGACGCGCGCCAAGGAAACGGCGCTGGAGGCCTACGCGCACCAGGACCTGCCGTTCGAGAAGCTGGTGGAGGAGCTGAACCCGGTGCGCGACCTGTCGCGCCCGCCGATCTTCCAGGTGATGATCAATTCCTTCCTGGCCGAGAACCAGCCGGCCGGGCTGGACCTGCCGGGGCTGCGCACCGAGTTCCCCTCCAGCGAGGAGGTGGCGGCACGCTTCGAGCTGATGCTGCGGCTGATGGGCGAGGGTGACGACGTCGCGCTGCAGTTCGAATACGCCACCGACCTGTTCGACGAAGACACCATCGAGCGCTTTGCCGCGCACTACCGCGCGCTGCTGGAACTGGCCGCCGCACAGCCGGACCGTCCGCTGGACACGGTGACGCTGCTGGCGGATGAAGAACGCAGGCTGGTCGAGGCTTGCAGCAGGCCTGCTGTTGCGGCCGATGCGGTTGTGGTCACGCAGTGGGCCGACGGCGATGCGGCGCTCGACGCCGCCTCCAACCGAATCGCGCGGCACCTGGCGGCGCAAGGCGTGCAGCGGGAAACCGTCGTGGGCCTGGTGATGCAGGATGCGCCGGACACGCTGGCGGCCGTGCTCGGCATCCTGAAATCCGGCGCGGCCTGCCTGCCGCTGGACCCTGCCGATCCGCCACAGCGCCGGCAGGACTTGCTGGCCGAGGCTGGCGCATCGCTGGTGCTCGACCTTGCACAGGACGCGCAGCGCATCGCGATTCAGGCCGGCACGCCGCTGGATGTTTCCGTCGATCCATCGCAAACCGCCTGCCTGCTGCGCACCAGCGACAGCGCCGGCGCGCCCGTACTGGCATTGCTGACGCACCACGGCCTGGCCAGGCGGTTGGGCGACGGCGGATTGCAGGCCTTGCTCGCCTTGCTGAGCGGCATGGCGCAAGACGGTGAAGAAGACCTCGCACCCTACGGCCGTCCCGGCATCGACACCCGTGCCTACGTGCTCGACCCCCTGCTGCAGCCGGTGCCGCCCGGCGTGTACGGCGAGCTGGTGGTCGGCGGCGACTGGGCGCGCGGCTATGCGGGCCGGCCCGAAGCGACGGCGCGCGACTTCATCGCCTCGCCCTTCGTGTCTGGCGAACGCCTGGTCCGCACCGGCGAGCTGGCGCGCTGGCGCATGGACGGCTCGCTCGAGCTGCCGGAGCGTTCGCGCCGTGCCGCCCTGCAAGGCCGCCGCATCGAGTTCGCCGAGATCGAGGCCGCGCTCACGTCGCACCCGGCCATCGCCGAGGCGGCCGTGCTCGTGCACGCCGACGACCAAGGCCGGCGTCAGCTGATCGGCTACGTGGTGCCGCAGGCCGGCGCCACCGAGGAACTCGCCGCCGGCTGGCACGACACGCTGGCGCAGCGCCTGCCCGCGCACATGCTGCCCGACGTGGTGCTGCCGCTCGCGCAGCTGCCGCGCACGCCGCGCGGCGGCATCGCCTGGAAAGCGCTGCCGGCGCCCGGCATGGCGGCCGCCGAGTACATCGCGCCGCGCACGCCCGAGGAACAGAGCCTGGCCGCCATCTGGTCCGAGGTGCTGGGCGTGGAGCGGGTCGGCGTGCAGGACAACTTCTTCGCGCTGGGCGGCCATTCGCTGCTGGCCACCCTGATGGTGGCGCGGCTGCGCGAGGTGTTCGGCGTCGACCTGCCGCTGCGCACCCTGTTCGAGACCCGCACCTTGGAAGCGCTGGCGCGGCTGATCGCCAACCTGCAATGGACCGGCGCCGAGCCGCCCGGGCAGGGGCAGGACGCGAACGACGACGAGGAAATGGGCGTCATCTGAATTCGACACGACACAACACCAACACACACCACTTTTCCGGAGCCACAACCACCATGCAAGCCACCATCGACCGACCCAGTTTCACCCCCTATCCGCTGGCCCACGGCCTGCTTGCCGATCTGCGCGACGACGGCTACCCGACCCAGCTGTGGGGCCTGTCGGAGCAGCCGCTGACGCTGCCGGCCGGCGCCACGCATTTCGGCTACGTCTACGACGGCACGCTGACGGTGGAGCACGCCGCCGGCGAGTTCAAGCTGCGCGCCGGCATGTACTTCTGCGCACCCGGCGAGACGACGGTGCGTGGCAACGGCCGCGGCATCGCCGCATCCCGCCTGGGCTACGACGGGTTCTTCCAGGTCGGCGGGCCGGTGGAGGAGCGCGGGCGGCTGAAGTACATCGACGGCTGCACCGATTCGCTGCTGATCCCGCCGGTGACCATGGGCGACGCCTGCTTCAACCTGCTGTACTTCCCGCCCGGGGTGGACCAGACCCAGCACACGCACCCCTCGATGCGGGTGGGCATGGTGATCCGCGGTCGCGGCGAATGCATCACGCCCAAGGGCAACATCCCGCTGATTCCGGGGCGCGTGTTCATCATCCACGCCGAGGGCCCGCACGGTTTCCGCACCACGGACTCGGAGATGGCGGTGGTGGCCTACCACCCGGACAGCGACTTCGGCCCGACGCACGAGACGCACCCGATGATCAACCGCACCATCGTGGACGGCGTGTCGGCCCGCGAGATCGCCGAAATCCGCACCAAGTAATCGACCAGCCGAGCCGGCCGGATCAGCGCACAGGGGAAAAGAAGTGGGAAGCAACGACGCGGTCATCGCGGTCCAGCTGTTGATCGAGGAGCTGCGGCGCGACGCCGTGCGGCTGTGGCTGGAGGGCGGCGAGCTGCGCTTCCAGGCGCCCAAGGGCGCGATGACGCCCGAGCGCATCGCGCGGCTGCGCGCGTTGAAGCCCGAGGTGGTCGCCTTCCTGCGCGAGGCCGGCGGCAACGCGCGCATCCCGCCGCTGGCTGCCGCGCAGCCGCGCCCCGAACACCTGCCGCTGTCGTTCGCGCAGGAGCGGCTGTGGCTGCTGGACCGGCTGGAGCACCTGGGCACGGCCTACCACATCGCCAGCGGCCTGCGCCTGAGCGGCCGGCTGGACGAAGCCGCCTTCGAGCGCGCGCTGGGCGAGATCGTGCGCCGCCACGAGGCCTTGCGCACGCGCTTCGCGCTGTCGTCGGGCGGCGACGCGGCCGGGCAGGTCATCGACGCGCCGGAGCGTTTCGCGCTGGAGCGGGCCGACCTGTCGGCGTTGCCGGATGCCACCGCACGCGAAAGCGCCGCGCGGGAGCATGCGGGCGCGTTCGCGCACCGGCCCTTCGACCTGGCGCGCGGGCCGCTGTTCCGCGCGCTGCTGCTGCGGCTGGCGCCCGAGCAGCACATCGCGGTGGTGGTGATGCACCACATCGTGTCGGACGGCTGGTCGCTGGGCGTGCTGGTGCCCGAGCTGGGCGCGCTCTACGCGGCTTTCGCGCAGGGCCAGCCGTCGCCGCTGCCGCAGCTGCCGGTGCAGTACGCCGACTACGCCCTGTGGCAGCGCGGCTGGCTGCGCGGCGAGGCGCTGCGCCGCCAGGTGGACTACTGGAAGCAGCGGCTGGCCGGCGCGCCGGCGGCGCTGGACCTGCCGCTGGACCATCCGCGCCCGCCGGAACAGGCGTTTCGCGGCGCGAACCACGAGTTCATGTTGCCGAAGCCGCTGGTCGACCGGCTGCAGGCGCTGGCCCAGGCCGAAGGCGCGACGCTGTTCATGGTGCTGCTGGCGGCCTTCCAATCGCTGCTGGCGCGCTGGAGCGGCCAGCAGGACGTCGTGGTCGGCACGCCGGTGGCCGGGCGCACGCACCGCGCCACCGAGGGGCTGATCGGATTTTTCGTCAACATGCTGGCGCTGCGCACCGACCTGTCGGGCGACCCGACGTTTCGCGCGCTGCTGGCGCGGGTGAAGGAAACGGCGCTGGACGCGTTCGCGCACCAGCACCTGCCGTTCGAAAAACTGGTCGAGGAGCTGCGGCCGGCACGCGACCGTTCGCGCCCGCCGGTGTTCCAGGTGCAGCTGGCGCTGCAGAACTACGCGGAAGAAGAGCTGGTGCTGCCGGGCCTGCGCATCGCGCGGCTGGAACGCGATGCCATCGCCTCCGGCGCGTCCAAGCTGGACCTGTCGCTGTTCCTGATGGACGAGGGCGCCGACGGCCTGGCCGGCATGATCGAATACGCGAGCGACCTGTTCGAGCCGGACACCATGGCGCGCTTCGCGGCGCACTACCGTAGCCTGCTCGATGCGGTGGCGGCCGAGCCGGACCGGCGGCTGTCGTCGTTCTTGCTGCTGGACGATGCGGAGCGTCACCAGGTGCTGGTGGAGTGGAACAGCACGCAGCTGGCCTACGAACGCGAGGTCACGGTGGTGCAGTTGGTGGAACGGCAAGTGGAGCGCACGCCGGACGTGGTCGCTGTGGCGTTCGAGGATGCGTCGCTCACGTATGCGCAACTGAACGCGCGGGCCAACCAGCTGGCGCATTGGCTGCGCGCCCAAGGCGTGGGCCCCGACGTGCTGGTCGGCGTGCAGATGGCGCGTGGCCTGGACGTGATGGTCGCGCTGCTGGGCATCCTGAAAGCCGGCGGCGCCTACCTGCCGCTGGACCCGAACTACCCGGCCGAACGCATCCAGGTGATCGTCGACGAGGCCAGGCCGCTGCTGGTGCTCAAGGCGCTGGATGCGGCGCTGGCCGGCCAGCCGGCGCACAACCCGGAAAGCCGCGTTCTCCCGGACAACCTGTCGCACGTCATCTACACCTCCGGTTCCACCGGCCGCCCGAAAGGCGTGAGCGTGCGCCATGGCGCGGTGAGCGCGTTCCTGGCCTGGGTACACGATGTGTTCGACACCGAATGGCTGCAGCACGTGCTGGCCAGCACCTCGCTGAACTTCGACATCTCGGTGTTCGAGCTGTTCGCGCCGCTCACCTGCGGCGGCACGGTGTGGATGGTGCCCAACGTGCTGGCGCTGGTGCAGGGCTCTCGGGCCGCATCGGCGCCGCTGACCCTGATCAACACGGTGCCGTCGGCCGCGGCGCAGCTGGAACGCAGCGGCGCGATACCGGCGAGCGTGAAGGTGCTGAATGTGGCCGGCGAACCGCTGCCGGCGCAGCTGGTGCGGCAGGTCTACGCCACCACGCGGGTGGAACGCATCTACAACCTGTACGGCCCGTCGGAGGACACCACCTATTCGACCTGGGCCCTGATGCCGCGCGGCCTGGAAGGGCCGGTGCCGATCGGCCGGCCGATCGCCAACTCGCAGGCCTACCTGCTGGACGAGGCGCTGAATCCGGTTCCCGCCGGCGTGGCTGGCGAGCTGTACATGGCGGGCGACGGCCTGGCGCGCGGCTACCTGCACCGGCCGGACCTGACGGCCGAGCGCTTCCTGCCCGACCCGTTCGGCCCGCAAGGTTCGCGCATGTACCGCACCGGCGACCTGGCGCGGTGGCGGCGCGACGGCACGCTGGACTACATCGGGCGCATCGACCACCAGGTGAAGATCCGCGGCTTTCGCATCGAGCTGGGCGAGATCGAGGCGGTTCTGGCCGCGCAGCCCGGCGTGGCCGAAGCGCTGGTGCTGGCAAGAGAAGACGTGCCGGGCGACAAGCGGCTGGTGGCCTACGTCGCCACCAAGCCGGAACACACGCTGTCGGTCGCGGACCTGCGCAGCGCGCTGGCGGCACGCCTGCCCGGCTACATGGTGCCGGCGCACATCGTGCTGCTAGAAGCCATGCCGACCTTGCCCAACGGCAAGGTGAACCGCGCGGCGCTGCCGGCGCCCGACCTGCAATCGGCGCCCGACCGCGTCTACGAGGCGCCGCAGGGCGACGTCGAAGAAAAGATCGCCGCGGCCTGGGCCCGCGTGCTGGGCGTGGAGCGCATCGGCCGGCAGGACAATTTCTTCGAGCTGGGCGGCCATTCGCTGTCGGTGGTGCGCCTGATGGATACGCTGCGCCAGGACGGCGTGGCACTGGACGTGCACGGCATCTTCTCCTCGCCGACGCTGGCCGGAATGGCCGCGCAAGCCGATGCGCAAGCGGGTGCGCCGCAGGCGGTGGAGGTGCCGCCCAACCGCATCCCCGCGGACTGCACGGCCATCGTGCCGGACATGCTGCCGCTGGTGGAGCTGAGCCAGGCGCAGATCGACGGCATCGTGAACAGCGTGCCGGGTGGCGCCGCCAACGTGCAGGACATCTACCCGCTGGCGACCCTGCAGGAAGGCATCCTGTTCCAGCACATGCTGCAGTCCGAAGGCGACGACTACATCCTGCGCATCGTGCTGGGGTTCCGCAGCCAAACGGAGCGCGAACGTTTCCTGGGAGCGCTGCAGCAGGTGATCCAGCGCCACGACATCCTGCGCAGCGCCGTGCGCTGGCAGAGCCTGCCGCGGCCGGTGCAGGTGGTGCAGCGCAGCGCGCCGCTGCAGGTGCGCGCACTGGCGCCACAGGCGGGCGGCCTGGCGCGGCTGCTGGAAGAGACCGATCCGCAGCATGCGCGGCTGGACCTCACGCGCGCGCCGCTGATCGGCGCCGTCACTGCACAAGCGCAGGCGGGTGAAGCCGACGAGACGCCCTGGCTGCTGGCGCTGCAGAACCACCACATCGTGATCGACCACCTGAGCGTCGACCTGATCGTGCGCGAGGTGGAACTGCTGCTGGCGGGCAGGGCGGACCAGCTGCAGCCCTCGGTGCCGTACCGCGGCTTCGTCGCGCAGGCGCTGGCGGTGCCGCCCGAGCTGCACGAAAGCCATTTCCGCGATGAGCTGGGCGACGTGGAGGAGCCCACGGCGCCGTTCGGCATGCTGCGGGTGCGCGAGGGCGACGCGGCCCTGCACGAGGCGCAGCTGGAGGTGCCGGAGGCCGAGGCGCAGCGGCTGCGCCAGGCGGCGCGCCGCTTCGGCGTCAGCCCCGGTGTGCTGTTCCACCTGGCCTGGGCCCAGGTGCTGGCGCGCTGCAGCGGGCAGGCCGACGTGGTGTTCGGCACCGTGCTGCTGGGCCGCTCGCAGGGCGGCGCCGGCGCCGGCGAGGCCATGGGCATGTTCATCAACACGCTGCCGCTGCGCGTGCGGCTGCAGGGCCGCAGCGTCGAGGAAGCGCTGCGCGGCACGCAGGCGGCGTTGTCCGCGCTGCTGCGCCACGAGCAGGCCAGCCCCACGCTGGCGCGGCGCGCGAGCGGCGTCGACGCGGCGCTGCCGCTGTTCACCACCCTGCTGAATTTCCGCCACAGCGGGGAGCGCGGCGGCGGGCTGGTGGAAGGCGGCGTGCAGCCGCAGGTGCTGCACGCCCAGGAACGCACCCACTATCCGCTGGCGATGGTGGCGGACGATTTCGGCGCCGAGTTCAGCCTGCTGGCGCAGGTGGCCGGTACCGCCGTGGATCCGCGGCGCATCTGCGCCTACATGCGCACGGCGCTGGAGGACCTGGCGCGGCTGCTGGAGAGCGAACCCCGGGCGCCGATGCACCGGGTGGGCATCTTGCCGCCCGACGAACGCCGGCGGCTGCTGGTGGAGTGGAACCGCGCGGCGGTGCCGTCTTCTTCGCAGGACCGGGCGATCCACCAGCTGTTCGAGGAGCAGGCGCGGCGCAGCCCGGATGCGGTGGCCCTGGTGCATGGGCAAGAGCAGCTCACCTACGTGGAGCTCGACGCGCGGGCCAACCAGCTGGCGCACCGGTTGCGGGAGTTCGGGGTCGGCCCGGAGCGGCTGGTGGGGATCTGCCTAGAGCGCGGCCTGGAGATGGTGATCTCCGTGCTGGCGGTGCTGAAGGCGGGGGGCGCGTATCTCCCGCTGGACCCGGCCTATCCGAAGGACAGGCTGGCCTACATGCTGGAGGACGCAAAACCGGCAGTGCTGCTCACGACTTCCGTCGGCCCTGAGCCTGTCGAAGGGCTTCTGCCTGCATGGGCTTCGACAAGCTCAGCCCGAACGGTGCCGAGTGTGCTCTGCCTGGACAGCGACTGGCAGCAGCAGGTGGCAGGGCAATCCACGCAGGCGCCAGACCTCGTGGTGCAGCCTGAGCACCTGGCCTATGTGATCTACACCTCCGGCTCCACCGGCCGGCCCAAGGGCGTGCGCGTGGAGCACCGCAGCCTCAGCGCAACCCTGGCCACGGCGCGCGAAGCATTCGATTTCGGGCCCGCGGACCGGGCGCCGTCGATGGCCAGCTTCGCCTTCGACATCTGGCTGTTCGAAACCCTGCTGCCGCTGCTGGGCGGCGGCAGCGTGCGGCTGGTCACGCGCGAGCAGGTGCTGGACCTGCCGGGGCTGGTGGCCGGGCTGGCCGAGTGCACCGTGCTGCACGCCGTGCCGGCGCTGATGCGCGGCATCGCCCAGGAAGTGCGGCGCACGGGCGAAGGCGTGCTGCACGGGATGCGGCGCGTCTTCGTGGGCGGCGACGCGGTTGCGCCCGACCTGCTGGAGGAGATGCGCGCGGTGTTTCCGGCGGCGCAGGTGCGGGTGCTCTACGGCCCGACCGAGGCGGCCATCATCTGCGCCGCCTACCTGCTCGGGCCCGAACCGGCGTCGCGGCAGATGGTCGGGCGCTCGCTCGGCAACGCCGCGCTGTACGTGCTGGACGCCGACGGCGCGCCGGCGCCGGTCGGCGCACCCGGCGAGCTGTGCCTGGGCGGGGCCAGCGTCGCGCGCGACTACCTGGGGCGCCCGGAGCTGACGGCGGAGCGCTTCGTCGCCGATCCCTTCGCGGCCGATGCCGGCGCGCGGCTGTACCGCACCGGCGACCGGGTGCGCTGGCTGGCCGATGGCAACGTCGAGTACCTGGGCCGCTTCGACAACCAGGTGAAGCTGCGCGGCTTCCGCATCGAGCTGGGCGAGATCGAGGCGGTGCTGCAGCAGGACGCCCAGATCCATGAAGCCATCGTGCTGCTGCGCGAGGACGAGGCCGGCGACCGGAAGCTCGTGGCCTATGTGGTGGGCCAGGACGGCGAGCTGCCGGATATCGAGCGGCTGCGGCAGGCGCTGAAGGCGCGGCTGCCGGAGTACATGGTGCCCAGCGCGTTCGTGGTGCTGGAGGCGCTTCCCTTGTCGCCGAACGGGAAGGTGGACAGGAAGGCGCTGCCCGCGCCGAGCGGCGAGCGCCTTGCGGGCAGCGACTACGTGGCGCCCGAGACGCCGACGCAGCGCGCACTGGCTGCCATCTGGGCCGACGTGCTCAAGGTGGACCAGATCGGCGTCCACGACAACTTCTTCGAGCTGGGCGGCCATTCGCTGCTGGCCACGCGCGTGGTCTCGCAGGTCGCCGCGGCGCTGGGCCGCGAGCTGCCCTTGCGCGAGCTGTTCCAGCGGCCGCGGCTGGGGGAGCTGGCGGCGTACCTGGACGGGCACACCGAGGTGCAGGCGCTGGCGCCCATCGCCTTGGCAGATCGCTCAGGAGACCTGCCGCTGTCGTACGCGCAGCAGCGGCTCTGGTTCCTGGACCGCTACGAGCCGCAGAGCGCGGCGTACAACATCCCGATGGCGCTGCGGCTCGAAGGCGCCGAGCTGGATGTCTCCAGGCTGCAGGCAGTGTTCGCGCAGCTGGTGGCGCGGCACGAGTCGCTGCGCACGGTGTTCGAGGCCAGGAACGGCCAGGCCGTGCAGGTGGTCCGCGAGACGCTGGACGTACCGGTGCGGTTCGAAGACCTGAGCGAGTTGCCGCAAGAGGCCCGCCAAAGCAGGGCGACGCAATTGCTGGAGCAGGAGGCGGGCACGCCGTTCGACCTGGGCCAGGGCCCGCTGCTGCGGGTGAGCCTGCTGAAGCTGGGCGAGCAGGAACACATCCTGCTCTTGACCATGCACCACATCGTCTCCGACGGCTGGTCCATGAGCGTGCTGGTCGACGAGGTGGCGCAAATCTACCGGGCGTATGGCGAAGGCAGGCCGGCCGACCTGCCGCCGCTGGCGATCCAGTACGCCGACTACGCCGTGTGGCAGCGCGAGCGGCTGCAAGGCGATGCCCTGCAGGAGCAGCTTGGCTACTGGCGGGAACAGCTCGCAGGCGCGCCGGCGCTGCTGGAGCTGCCCACCGACCGGCCCCGGCCGACGGTGCGAACCCACCACGGCGCCGTGCACGACTTCGAGCTGCCGGCGCGGCTGACCGGCAAGCTGAAGGAACTCGCCCAGGCGCGCGGCGCGACCTTGTTCATGCTGCTGCAGGCTGCCTTCACCGTGCTGCTGCACCGCCTGAGCGGCCAGGACGACATCAGCATTGGCACGCCCATCGCGGGACGCAACCGGGCCGAGCTGGAGGGGTTGATCGGCTTCTTCGTCAATGCGCTGGTGCTGCGCAGCCGCATCGATCCGCAAGCCAGTTTCGACACCTTGCTGGAGCAAACCAGGGAGGCGGCGCTGGGCGCCTACGCCCACCAGGAGATGCCCTTCGAGCAGCTGGTGGAACACCTGAATCCCGAGCGCAGCCAGGGCTACACGCCGCTGTTCCAGGTGATGTTCGGCCTGCAGAACGCGCCGCGCGAAACGCTGGAGATCCCGGGGCTGCGCTTCCAGATGCTGCCGAGCGCGACCTCCACGGCGAAGTTCGACCTCACGTGCGGCCTGGTGGAGGAGCAGGGTCAGCTGTACGGCAGCCTGGAATACAACACCCACCTGTTCGATCCTTCGACGGTGGCGCGGATGGCGCAGCACTATGAGATGCTGCTGCAAGGCATCTGCGACGCGCCCGCTGCGAGCATCAAGGACCTGCCGCTGCTGACGCAGGCGCAGGAACGCCAGTTGCTGGTCGAGTGGAATGCCACCGAAGCGCCGTACCCGCAAGACAAGGCGGTGCATCAGCTGTTCGAGGAGCAGGCGCGGCGCAACCCGGACGCGGTCGCGCTGGCGTACGAAGACGAGCAGATCAGCTACGCGCAGCTCGATGCCCGGGCCAACCAGCTGGCGTACCACCTGGTGCAGATGGGCGTCGGCCCGCAGCGGCTGGTCGGCATCTGCATGCAACGCAGCCCGGACCTGATCGTCGGGTTGCTGGCCGTGCTGAAGGCGGGCGCGGCCTATGTGCCGATGGACCCGGCCTATCCGGCGCAGCGGCTGCAGCACATGCTGCAGGACAGCGCCGCGGTCGTGGTGCTGGTGGATACGGCGGGCCGGCGCGCGCTGCCCGCCTCGACCGTCGCCACGGTGCTGCACCTGCGCGACGACGCGCACCTTTGGGCGCAGGCGCCCACTGCTGGCACTGCCTCGCAGGCAACACTCAGCGACCAGCTGGCCTATGTGATCTACACCTCCGGCTCGACCGGCCAGCCCAAGGGCGTGCTGGTGGAGCACCGCAGCCTGTGCAACCTGGTGAGCTGGCATTGCAAATCCTTCGGGTTGGGCGAAGGCAGGCGCAGCACGGCGACGGCCGGCGTCGGCTTCGATGCGAGCACCTGGGAGACCTGGCCGCCCCTGTGCAGCGGCGGCACGCTGGTGCTGCCTCCCGCGCGGGTGGAAGGCGACGCGGCGGCCTTGCTGCAATGGTGGCGCGGCGAGCGCCTGGACGTGAGCTTCCTGGTCACGCCGATGGCGGAGCTGGCGTTCAGCGAAGGCTGGCTGAACCCGGGGCTGAAGGTCCTGCTGGTCGGCGGCGACCGGCTGCGCCAGGTGCCCCGGCTGGACGGCACGCGGCTGGTGAACAACTACGGCCCGACCGAAACCACCGTGGTGGCCACCTCGGGCCCGCTGGACGCCCAGGCGCCGGTGGTGCACATCGGCCGCCCCATCGCCAACACGCGCATCTACGTGCTGGACGCCGCGGGCCGGCCCGCGCCGGTCGGCGTGGCCGGCGAGATCTTCATCGGCGGCGACGGCGTCGCGCGCGGCTACCTGAACCAGCCGCAGCTGACGGCCGAGCGCTTCGTGCAGGACCCGTTCCATGGCGGGCGCATGTACCGCACCGGCGACCTGGGGCGCTGGCTGGCGGACGGCAACATCGAGTACCTGGGCCGGCTGGACAGCCAGGTGAAGCTGCGCGGCTTCCGCATCGAGCTGGGCGAGATCGAGGCGGCGCTGCAGCAGCAGGATCAGGTCGGCCAGGCGGTGGTGCTGCTGCGGGAAGACGACGGCGACCAGCGGCTGGTGGCCTATGTGGTCGGCAAGGGCGATGCGCAGCCCGACGTCGAACGGCTCCAGCAGGCACTGAAGGCCAGGCTGCCGGAGTACATGGTGCCCGGCGCCTTCGTGGTGCTGCAGGCCTTGCCGTTGACGCCCAACGGCAAGGTCGACACCAAGGCGCTGCCCGCGCCGGATGCGCAGCGCGACGCGGGCGATGCGTACGTCGCGCCCGCCACGCACACCGAGCGCGCGCTGGCCGCCATCTGGGCCGAGGTGCTCCGGGTCGGGCAGGTGGGCGTCAACGACAACTTCTTTGCGCTGGGCGGCCATTCGCTGGTGGCGACGCGGGTGGCTTCGCAGATCGCCGCGGCCCTGGGCCGCGAGCTGCCCCTGCGCGAGCTGTTCAAGCGGCCGCGGCTGGGCGACCTGGCCGCGTACCTGGACGGGCACACCGAAGTCCAGGCGCGCGCGCCCATCGCGCTGGCCGACCGCTCGGCGGACCTGCCGCTGTCGTACGCGCAGCAGCGCCTGTGGTTCCTGGACCGCTACGAGCCGCAAAGCCCGGCGTACAACATCCCGATCGCGCTGCGGCTGCAAGGCGCGGGCATGGATGCGGCCAAGCTGCAGGCCGTGTTCGGGCAGCTGGTGGCGCGGCACGAATCACTGCGCACGGTGTTCGACGCCCGCAACGGCCAGGCGGTGCAGGTGATCCGCGACAAGCTCGATGTGCCGGTGCGGTTCGAGGACCTGAGCGGGCTGCCGGAAGAAACGCGCCAGGCGAGGGCGCAACAGCTGCTGGAACAGGAGGCGGGCAAGCCGTTCGACCTGGCCCAGGGTCCGCTGCTGCGCGTGGGCTTGCTGAAGCTCGCCGAGCAGGAGCACGTGCTGCTGCTGACCATGCACCACATCGTCTCGGATGGCTGGTCGATGGACGTGCTGGTGAACGAGGTCGCGCGCATCTACCGGGCGCACAGCCAGGGCGAAGACGCGAACCTGCCGCCCTTGCCGATCCAGTACGCCGACTACGCCGTGTGGCAGCGCCAGCGGCTGCAGGGCGCGCTGCTGCAGGCGCAGCTCGGGTACTGGAAGCGCCAGCTGGCCGACGCGCCGGCCCTGCTGGAGCTGCCGACCGACCGGCCCCGGCCGGCGGTGCTGACGCACCGCGGCGCCGAGGTCGAGTTCCAGCTGGGCGAGGCCTTGACGGCCAGGCTCAAGCAGCTGGCCCGCACGCGCGACACGACGCTGTTCATGCTGACGCACGCGGCCTTCGCGGTGCTGCTGCACCGCCTGAGCGGGCAGGACGACATCTGCGTGGGTACGCCCATCGCGGGACGCAACCGGGCCGAGCTGGAAGGTCTGATCGGCTTCTTCGCCAACACGCTGGTGCTGCGCAGCCGCATCGATCCGCTGGCGCGCTTCGAGACCTTGCTCTCGCAGTCCCGAGACGTGGCGCTGGGCGCGTATGCGCACCAGGAGGTGCCGTTCGAGCAGCTGGTGGAGCACCTGAACCCGCCGCGCGGCCTGAGCCACACGCCGCTGTTCCAGGTGATGTTCATCCTGCGGAACACGCCGCGCGAGGCGCTGGACATTCCGGGGCTGCGCCTGGAGATGATGCCCAGCCCGACGCACACGGCGAAGTTCGACCTCACCTGCAGCCTGGTGGAAGGCGACGACCGGCTCTACGGCGGCCTGGAATACAACACCGACCTGTTCGACGAGGCCACGATGGTCCGGCTGGCGCAGCACTTCGAGGTGCTGCTGCAAGCCATCTGCCAGCGGCCCGCGACCCGCATCGCCGACCTGCCGCTGCTCACGCCGGCGCAGCGGCGCCAGGTCCTGGTGGAGTGGAACGCCACGGATGCGCCATATCCGCTGGACAAGCCGGTGCACCAGCTGTTCGAAGAGCAGGTGCGGCGCAGCCCCGAGACGGTGGCACTCGAATACGAGCAGGAGCAGCTCACCTACGCGCAGCTCAATGCGCGCGCCAACCGATTGGCGCATCACCTGATGCAACTGGGCGTGGGCCCGGATCGGCTGGTGGGCATCTGCGTGCAGCGCAGCGTGGAGATGGTGGTGGCGGTGCTGGCGGCGCTCAAGGCCGGTGGCGCCTATCTGCTGCTGGATCCCGGCTATCCCAGGGACAGGCTGGCCTATATGCTGGCCGATGCCAGGCCGCAGGTGCTGCTCGCGCAGGAAGGCCTGCTGGCGCAGCTGCCGGCGTACCAGGGCGCGCTGCTGTGCCTGGACCGCGACGCGGCGCAATGGAGCGACCAGCCGCCGGACGATCCGCCCCACCTGGCACAGGCGGACCACCTAGTCTACCTCATCTACACCTCCGGCTCCACGGGCGTGCCCAAGGGCGTGGGCATGCCGCACAAGGGGCTGGCCAATCTGCTGCACTGGCAGCTGACGCAGACGCCGCAGCCCGCGCGCACGCTGCAGTTCGCCGCGCTGGGATTCGACGTCACGCCGCACGAGATCTTTTCGACACTGACAACCGGCGGCACCCTGGTGCTGCTGAGCGAGGCACGCCGCCAGGATCTGTCCTCGCTGGCCCAATGGCTGGACGCGCAGGGCGTGCAACGCCTGTTCCTGCCTTACGCCGCGCTCAACAGCCTGTGCGAGCTGTGGCGCGGTGCGCGGCTTGCGCATGTGCAGGACATCCTCACGGCCGGCGAGCAGCTGCGCATCACGCCGGCCATCCGCGCCCTGTTCATCGCGAACCCGCAGGCCACGCTGCACAACTACTACGGCCCCACGGAAACCCATTGCGGCACCGGGCATGTGCTCGCCGCCGGGACAGCGCGGGACTGGGAAGACCTGCCGCCCATCGGCCGGGCCCTTGCCAACACGCGCATCTACATCCTGGATGCGCACGGCCAGCCGGTGCCGCCCGGCGTGACGGGGGAGATCTACATCGCCGGCGCGCAGGTGGCGCGTGCGTACCTGGGGCGCCCGGCCTTGACGGCCGAGCGTTTCATCTGCGCCTTTCCTTCGGGCGGCGTTCCCGGCGAGCGCATGTACAAGACCGGGGACCTGGGCCGCTGGCGCGAGGGCGGCGTCATCGACTACCTGGGGCGCAACGACCTGCAGGTGAAGATCCGGGGATTCCGCATCGAGCTGGGCGAGATCGAGGCGCGCCTGGCCGAATGCGAGGGCGTGCGCGAGGCGGTGGTGGCCGCGCGCGAGGACCAGCCGGGAGACAAGCGGCTGGTGGCCTATGTGGTCGCGCAGGAAGGTGCGCAGCCGCAGGCCGTGGCCCTGCGCGCGCAGCTGGCACGCAGCCTGCCGGACTACATGGTGCCCGGCGCCTTCGTCATGCTGGAGGCTCTGCCGCTGTCGCCCAACGGCAAGCTTGACCGCAAGGCGCTGCCCGCGCCCAGCGGCGAGCGCCAGGCGGGCAACGAGTACGTGGCGCCCGGCACGCCCACCGAGCGCGCGCTGGCGGCGATCTGGGCCGGCGTGCTCCAGGTGGACAGTGTCGGCCTGCACGACAACTTCTTCGAGCTGGGCGGCCATTCGCTGCTGGCCACGCGCGTGGTCTCGCAGATCGCCACCGCGCTCGGCCGCGACGTTCCCCTGCGCGAGCTGTTCCACAAGCCGCGGCTGGGCGAGCTGGCCGCGTCCCTGGACAGCGAACCCGCCGCCGCGGCACTGGCGCCGATCGGCGTGGCCGCGCGCACAGCCGGCGGCTTGCCGCTGTCGTATGCGCAGCAGCGGCTCTGGTTCCTGGACAACTACGAAGCGGGCAGCGCCGCCTACAACATGGGCGCGGCCCTGCGGCTGCGCGGCCGGGGCATGACGCTGGCGCTGCTGCGCGGCGTGTTCAACGCTCTGGTGACGCGGCACGAGGCGCTGCGCACGGTGTTCCGGGAGGTCGATGGCGAAGCGCGGCAGGTGATCCTGCAGCAGCTGCAGCTGCCGATCCGCTACGAGGACCTCAGCGGTCTGCCGGAGGACGTACGCCAGGGCAGGGCGACGCAGCTGCTGGAGCAGGAGGCGGGCAAGCCGTTCGCGCTGGGCCAGGGGCCGCTGCTGCGGGTGGGCCTGCTGAAGCTCGGGGACGAGGAGCACATCCTGCTGCTGACCATGCACCACATCGTGTCGGACGGCTGGTCGATGGGCGTGCTGGTCGACGAGGTGGCGCAGATCTATAGGGCGCACGGCGAAGGCCACGAAGCGGACTTGCCGCCGCTGTCGATCCAGTACGCGGACTACGCGGTGTGGCAGCGCGAGCGGTTGCAGGGCGATGTCCTGCAGGAGCAGCTTGGCTACTGGCGGGAACAGCTCGCGGGCGCCCCGGCGCTGCTGGAGCTGCCCACCGACCGGCCGCGGCCGGCGCTGCAAAGCCACCGCGGTGCGGTGCATGGGTTCGAGCTTCCGGTGGAACTCACCGTGAAGCTCAACCAGCTGGCGCAGGCACGCGGTGCAACCCTGTTCATGCTGCTGCAGTCGGCCTTCGCGGTGCTGCTGCACCGCCTGAGCGGGCAGGACGATATCTGCGTGGGCACGCCCATCGCGGGGCGCAACCGCGCGGAGCTGGAGGGCTTGATCGGCTTCTTCGTCAACACGCTGGTGCTGCGCAACCGGATCGATCCGCGGGCGAGCTTCGATGCGCTGCTGGAGCAGTCCAAAGAGGTGGCGCTGGCCGCCTACGCGCACCAGGAGGTGCCCTTCGAGCAGCTGGTGGAGCACCTGAATCCCCCGCGCAGCCAGGGCTACACGCCGCTGTTCCAGGTGATGTTCATGCTGCAGAACGCGCCGCGCCAGACGCTGGAGATCCCGGGACTCAGCTTCGAGATGCTGCCCAGCAGCACCCACACGGCGAAGTTCGACCTGAGCTGCAGCGTGGTGGAGGGAGAGGACCGGCTGTACGGCACGCTGGAATACAAGACCGAGCTGTTCGATGAAGCGACGATGTCCCGGCTGGCGCAGCACTACGCGGTGCTGCTGCAGGGCATCTGCGAGGCGCCGAATGCCAGCATCAAGGACCTGCCGCTGCTCACGCAGGCGCAGCAGCGGCAGATCCTGGTCGAGTGGAACGACACGGCGATGCCGGTCCCGCAAGGTGAGCCGGTGCATCAGCTGTTCGCGGAGCAGGCGCGGCGCAATCCCGATGCGATCGCACTGGTGTACGAGCAGGACCAGCTCACGTACGCGCAGCTCGACGCCAAGGCCAACCAGCTGGCCCGTCACCTGATGCAGCTGGGCGTCGGCCCGGATGTGCTGGTGGGCATCTGCATGGAGCGCAGCGTCGAGATGGTGGTGGGGCTGCTGGCCGTGCTGAAGGCCGGCGGCGCCTACGTGCCGCTGGACCCGGCGTATCCGGCCGCCAGGCTGGAATACATGCTTGGCGATGCGAAGCCGGCGGTGCTGCTCACGACGCAATCCGTTCGCCCTGAGCCTGTCGAAGGGCCGGCGTGGGCTTCGACAGGCTCAGCCCGAACGGTGTACCTGGACCGCGACTGGGACGTGCAGATCGCGCCGCTGCCGGCGGCACCCCTGCCCAACCTGGCGCAGCCGCAGAACCTGGCCTACGTGATCTACACCTCCGGCTCCACGGGCGTGCCCAAGGGCGTCGGCATCCCGCATGCGGCGCTGGCCAACCACACGCAATGGATGCAGGACCGCTTCCCGCTCGCAGCCGGCGACCGCGTGCTGCAGAAGACGCCGTTCAGCTTCGATGCCTCGGTGTGGGAGTTCTGGTCGCCGCTGGCGGCCGGCGCCACGCTGGTGCTTGCCGAACCCGGAGCGCAGCGCGACCCGGCACGCCTGGCGCAGCTGCTGCGGGACACGCGGACCACGGTCGTGCAGTTCGTGCCGGCCCTGCTGGCGGCGGTGCTGGAGGAAGACCTGTCCGGCTGCAGTGGCCTGCGGCGGGTGTTCGTCGGCGGCGAGGCGCTGCCGGCGGCGTTGGCCGCGCGCTGCCGCACGGTGCTGGGCGCGGAAGTGGTCAACCTGTACGGTCCGACGGAGGCCTGCATCGACACGCTGTTCGCCGTGGCGGACGCATCCACGGCCGGGGCCATGGTTCCCATCGGCCGGCCGGTGGCGAACGCGCGCGCCTACGTTCTAGATGCGCACCTGAACCCGGTACCGGTCGGCGTCGCCGGCGAGCTGTACCTGGCCGGCCCCGGGTTGGCGCGCGGCTACCTGCACCAGCCGCCGCTCAGCGCCGAGCGCTTCCTGCCCGACCCGTTCGGCACTGTGCCGGGCGCACGCATGTACCGCACCGGCGACCTGGCGCGCTGGCTGCCCGACGGCACGCTGGACTACCTGGGCCGCGCCGACCAGCAGGTGAAGGTGCGCGGTTTCCGCATCGAGCTGGGCGAGATCGAGGCCGTGTTGCGGCAGGACCCGCGCGTGGCCGAAGCCCTGGTGGTGGTGCGGGAGGACACGCCCGGCGACAGGCGGCTGGTGGCCTATGTGGTGAGCGAACAGGATGAGCTGGACGCGGAACAGCTCCGCCAGGCGCTGACAGCGAAGCTGCCCGACTACATGGTGCCCACCACCTTCGTGCTGCTGCCGAGCCTGCCCCTGACACCCAGCGGCAAGGTGGACCGCAACGCACTGCCCGCGCCCGGCGGCGAGCGCCAGTTGGGCACCGAATACGTCGCGCCCGAAACCGACATCGAAAAGAGGATCGCCGCCGTCTGGGCCGAAGTGCTCCAGGTCGAGCGGGTCGGCCTGCACGACAACTTCTTCGAATTGGGCGGCCACTCGCTGCTGGCGCTGGCCCTGGTCACGCGCCTGCGCGAGCAGGGGCTGGCCACCGGCGTCAAGAGCCTGTTCACCGCACCGACGGTGGCCGGCCTGGCGCACGCAATCGCGCAGGGCGGTGCGGGCGCCTTCGAGGTTCCGCCCAACCGCATCGATCCGCAGGCCGAGGCCATCACGCCCGGCATGCTGCCGCTGGTGGAGCTCACCCAGGCGGAGATCGACCTGGTCGCCAGCCGGGTGCCGGGCGGTGCGCGCAACGTGCAGGACATCTATCCGCTGAGCCCGCAGCAGGAGGGCTTGCTGTTCCACCACCTGCTGGACCCGGAGCACGATGCCTACGTCGTGTCGCTGGCCCTGGCGGTGCGCACGCGCGAGCAGCTGGAGGCAGTCGCCGCGGCGCTGCAACAGGTGCTGCGGCGCCACGACATCCTGCGCACCGCCTTCCTCTGGGAAGGGCTGCGCGAGCCGGTGCAGGTGGTGCTGCGCGAAGCGAGCCTGCCGATGGAGCAGGTGGAGCTGGATCCGCGCGACGGCGACATCCTGGGCCAGCTGCAGGCCCGGTTCGGCCGGCGGCAGCGGCGCATGGACGTCGGCCGGGCGCCGCTGGTCCAGCTGTATTTCGCCCGCGACGCGGCGAAGGCGCGCTGGGTGCTGCTGGTCCTGAACCACCACATGGTCTGCGACCACGTGACGATGGAAGTGGTGATGGAGGAGGCCGCCGCCCTGCTGCTGGGCCGGGCCGATGCATTGCCGCCGCCGCTGCCGTTCCGCAACCTGGTGGCGCAGGCGCGCCGGGACAGGGGCCAGGCGGACCACGAGGCGTTTTTCCGGCAGCTGCTGGGGAATGTGACGCAGCCGTCGCGGCCGTTCGGCCTGCCCGCCGTCCAGGACGATGGCTCTGCGATCGAAGAGCGCACGTCGGCCTTGCCGCCGGCGCTGGCGGTGCGCATCCGCCACGCCGCCCGCACGGCGAAGGTCAGCGCGGCCAGCCTGTTCCACTTCGCCTGGGCGCTGGTGCTGGCCCGCGCCAGCGGCCAGGGCGACGTGGTGTTCGGCACGGTGCTGTTCGGGCGCATGGCGGCGCAGGCCGGCGCCGACCGGGCCGTCGGCCTGTTCACCAACACCTTGCCGTTCCGCATCGACACCGAGCAGGGCGACGTCATGCAGGCCCTGCAGCAGACCCATGCCGTGCTGACGGGACTGCTGGCCCACGAGCACGCGTCGCTGGTGCTGGTGCAGCGCCACAGCCAGCTGCCGCCGCTGACCCCGCTGTTCTCGGCCCTGCTGAACTACCGCCACACGCAGACGCGGCCGGCGCAGGGCGAAGCTGTCTCCGACCAGCTCGGCATCAGCATGATCGACGGCCAGGAGGGAACGCACTACCCGTTGCTGCTGACGGTCGACGAGCTGGGCGAGGATGGCTTCCTGCTAGGGGTGCAGGTGCGGCCCTCGGTCGGCGCGGAGCATGTGTGCGGCCTGGTGCAGGCGGCCATCGAGAGCATCGTGGATGCTTTGGAGGGCGGGCGTTCGCCGATGACACACGAACTGGAGGTGCTGGCGGAAACGGACCGCGGCCTGATGCTGCGCGAATGGAATGCCACGGCGGCGCCATACCCGCGCGACACCACGGTGCACCAGCTGTTCGAGGAGCAGGCGCGGTGCAGCCCGGACGCGGTCGCATTGGTGTGCGGGCAACAGCGGCTCACTTACGCGCAGCTCGATGCGCAGGCCAACCAGCTGGCGCACAGGCTGCAGGCGCTGGGCGTCGGCCCGGAGGTACTGGTGGGCATCTGCATGGAGCGCGGCCCGCGGATGGTGGTGGCCTTGCTGGCGGTGCTGAAAGCCGGTGGTGCCTATGTGCCGCTGGATCCGGCGTATCGGGCCGCCAGGCTGGAGCACATGCTGGACGATGCGAAGCCGGCGGTGCTGCTGACGACGTCCACCTCCGTTCACCCTGAGCTTGTCGAAGGGCCGGCGTGGGCTTCGACAGGCTCAGCCCGAACGGTATACGTGGACCGCGACTGGGATGCGCAGGTAACGATGCTGCCGAGCGGGAACCTGCCGAACCTGGCGCAGCCCGGCAACCTGGCGTACACGATCTACACCTCGGGTTCCACCGGGCGGCCCAAGGGCACACAGATCCCGCACCGGGCTGCGGTGAACCTGCTCGCCACGATGGCGGAGTCCCCCGGGATGCAGGCCGACGACGTGCTTCTGGCCGTCACCTCGCTGTCCTTCGACATCGCCGCACTGGAACTGTTCCTGCCGTTGACGAAGGGCGCGAGCGTCGTCATCGCCTCGCGTGAGCAGGCCGCCGATGCGAGCGCATTGAAGGACCTGATGCTGGCGCATCGCGTCACGGCCATGCAGGCCACGCCATCGACCTGGCGCATGCTGCAGGCCGCTGACGGGCCGAACATCCGGTTGCGCCTGGCCTTATGCGGCGGCGAAGCGATGGACGAAGCGCTGTCTCGCTACCTGTGCGGCATCGCCGATGCGGCATGGAACCTGTACGGCCCTACCGAAACCACCGTATGGTCGAGTGCAGCGCGATTGGCCGTGGACAGACCCGTGACCCTGGGCCGTCCCATCGCCAACACGCAGATCCACATCCTGGACGACCAACTGAGGCTGGTCCCGCGCGGGGCGGTCGGGGAACTGCACATCGGCGGCGAGGGCCTGGCCCGCGGCTACCTGCACCAACCCGCGCTGAGCGCGGAGAAGTTCATCCCCAACCCCTACGGCGAGCCCGGCAGCCGGCTGTACAAGACCGGCGACCTGGCGCGGCACCTGCCCGACGGCAGCATCGAATTCCTCGGGCGCGGCGACCAGCAGGTGAAGCTGCGGGGCATGCGCATCGAGCTGGGCGAGATCGAGGCCGTGCTGCAGGCGTCCCCGCTGGTCCGCGAGGCAGCCGTCGCGGTGCATGGAGACGTGCCCGGCGACGAGCGCTTGGTGGCCTACGTCGCCACCCACGATCACGCGGGCATCCAGGACATCCTGGCGCATGCGAGGCAGCAGCTGCCCGCCCACATGGTGCCGGCGCAGGTCGTTCCGCTGGACGCCTTGCCCCGTACGCCCAACGGCAAGCTGGACCGCAAGGCGCTGCCCGCGCCCCGGTTCGGGCGCAGCGAAGCGGGCGAGGGCTACGTCGCGCCGCGCACGCCCACCGAACAGGCGCTGGCCGCCATCTGGGCGGAAGTCCTGCAGCAGGAGGCGGTCGGCGTGCACGACGACTTCTTCGCGCTGGGCGGCCATTCGCTGGTCGCGGTGCAGATGGTCTGGCGCGTCCGCCGCCAGCTCGCGCCCGGGCTGTCCCTGTCGGCGCTGCTCGCGTCGCCGACGGTCGCGGCGCTGGCGGCGCGGATCGGCGCCGCGCCGCTCGCGCACAATCCCCGCAAACAAGGAGAAACGACATGATGGAGCGCCGCTGGGCCAGATGGTCCGTGCGCGTGGTGCTGGTGCTCGTCGCGCTGCTCGCGCTGCTGGCCGGCGTCGCCTGGTGGCGGCTGCACGCCAGCCTGCCGCCGCTGGACGGCCAGCTGGCCGCGCCGGGGCTGGCGGCACCGGTGGAGGTGCGGCGCGACGCGCTGGGCGTGCCGGCCATCAGCGGCGCCACCCGCGACGACGTGGCCTACGCCACCGGCTTCGTGCATGCGCAGGACCGCTTCTTCCAGATGGACCTGCTGCGCCGCCGCGCCGCCGGCGAACTCGCCGGGCTGATCGGCGAGCCGACGGCCGACATCGACAGCCGCATCCGCCTGCACCGCTTCCGCGCGCGTGCGCAAACCGCGCTGGCCGCGCTGCCGCCGGCCGACCGCACGCTGCTGCAGCGCTATGCCGACGGCGTGAACGCCGGATTGAAGGGGCTCGGCGCGGCGCCGTTCGAGTACGCGCTGCTGCGCAGCGACCCGGTGCCCTGGCAGCCGGCCGACACCTTGCTGGTGGTCTGGACCATGTACCTGGACCTGCAGGGCTACATGCCGGTGCGCGAACTCACGCGCGGCTGGCTGAAGGAACTCATCGCGCCCGAGGCCCTGGCCTTCCTGCTGCCCGAGACCAGCGCCTACGACGCGGCGTTCGACGGGCCTTCGCCGGCCGCACCAGCCGCGGCGATTCCCGCGCAGGGGCCGGACTGGATCGCCAAACCGCTGCCCACCAAGGCCGCGGTGCTGGAGGACGCGCCGGTGCGCGGCAGCAACGGCTGGGCCATCGCCGGGCCGCACACCCGCGGCGGCGGCGCCATCGTCGCCAACGACATGCACCTGGGCCTGATGCTGCCCAACATCTGGTACCGCGCGCAGCTGCGCTTCCCGGGCGAGGACGGCCGCCCGCGCAGCATCACCGGCGTCACCCTGCCGGGCGCGCCGCTGGTCATCATCGGCAGCAACGGCGAGCTGGCGTGGGGCTTCACCAATGCCTGCGCCGACGTGCTGGACCTGGTGCGCATCGAGCGCGAGCCGGGCGCCGGCAAGCGCTTCAAGGTGGCGGGTGAAGTGCGCGAGGCGACCGAGTACCGCGAGACCATCGCCGTGCGCGGCGGCGACCCGAAAACCATCAGCGTGCTGCAGATCGGCGAGGCGCCGATCCGCGAGGCGGGCGGCGCCTTCTACCTGGAGCATTGGGCGGCCCACCAACCGGGCGCTGTCAACGTCGGGCTGCGCGGGCTGGAGAACGCGCGGAGCGTGGAAGACGCCGTCGCCGTGGCCAACCGCGCCGGCATCCCGGCGCTGAACTTCGTGGTGGGCGACCGCGCCGGGCGCATCGGCTGGACCATCGCCGGCGCGCTGGCCGCGCGCGACGCCGACTTGGCCAAGACCTTCCCGCTGGCGGCCGACGCGGACGCCGCGGCCTGGGCGGCGCTGCGCGCGCCCGAGGCACATCCGCGCGTCGTCGCACCGGCCAACGGACGCCTGTGGAACGCCAACAACCGGCCGCTGGCCATCGCGAGCGACCACCTGGTCGGCGACGGCGGCGCGGACATGGGTGCGCGCGCGCGGCAGATCGGCGAAGACCTGATGGCGCTGCCCGCGCAGGCCGACGAGAAGAGCGTGTACGGCGTGCAGCTGGACGACCGCGCGCCCTTCATGGCGCCCTGGCGCGACCGCGCCCTGCGCGCGCTGGACGCGCAGGCGCTGGCCGGCCGGCCCGAGCGCCAGCAGTTCCGCGACCTGCTGGCGCAGCGCTGGACCGGGCGCGCCAGCCCGGATTCCCAGGGCTACCGCCTGGCGCGGGCCTTCCTGGACGCGGGCTATGACGAAGTGTTCGGCGCGGCGGACGTGGAGCTGAAGAAGAAGCATCCGCGCGCCAGCTTCGCCGTCGCCAACATGCGCTGGCCGCTGGTGCTCGGGCAGCTGCTCGATGCCAAGCCGCAAGGCTGGCTGCCGGCCGGGCGCAGCTGGCACGACGTGGAACTGGCCATCGCCGACCGCGCCATCCGCCAGCTGAAGGAGGAGCACGGCTCGCTGGAGGCGGCGACCTGGGGCGCGCGCAACCCGGCGACCATTGCGCACCCGATCGGCGGCCTGCTGCCCGGCATCGGCCGCTGGCTGGCGGCGCCGCCCGACCCGCTGCCCGGCGACATCTACGTGCCACGCGTGAGCGAGCGCGGCTTCGGCGCGTCGCAGCGCATGGTGGTGATGCCCGGGCGCGAGCAGGACGGCATCCTGAACATGCCCGGCGGCCAGAGCGGCCATCCGCTCAGCCCGTATTTCCTGGCCGGGCACGACGACTGGGTACAGGGGCGGGCGACGCCGTTTTTGCCGGGGGAGGCGCGGCATACGCTGGTGCTGGCGCCGCGATAACGGGGCCCGACGAGCCAGGCCCCGCTTGCGCCGCGGCGTCGCGGCGCTCCGGGTCAGCGTGCAGCCGGCAGGCCGGGCGCACGGCAGCCGCATGCCGCCGTGCAGCGCGACGCTGGCGCCGCGGCTGCCGACGCGGAAAAATGCGCGAAGAGCATTCCCGCGAACTCCGAGGCCTCGCCGGGCGCGGTGATGGCCAGCTCCACCACCTTGCCGCGTTCCAGAAGATCGAAATGCAGGAAGGCGCAGCATTCGCGCTCCAGCGCGACGATGTCCTTCAGCTCGGCCGCCGCCTCATGCGCGTACGTCAGGTGCAGCTTGGCCCCATCCTGGCGCTGGCCGAGCAGATGGCGATCGGCAAGCTGGGCGATGCGCGCCAGGCGTGCCTGCAGATCGCCGGTGCTGAGGGTACAGGCGATCGGAGGCCGCTCGAGGGCGCCGGTCATGCGCGCTCCTTCACGGCGGTGGAGGCACAGCCGCAGCCCGAGCCGTTCGCCTGCGGCGCCGGCGTCGCGCAGCGCGCCGCGGCCGCTTTGCGGCGCCTGAACCACCAGACGCCCGCGATCACCAGCCCGGCCGCGCTGACGCCGGCCATGGCCGCCGCCAGTTCCCCACCCACGGTCAGGCAGCTCCAGTCGATGCTGGCCAGCCCGGCCGCCGACAGGCCGCCCAGCAGCGGCAGCGCGAGCGGGATGGTGCAACAGGCCGCACAGGTGCCGATCAGGCCCATGGCCGCCAAGGCAGGTTTCTTCATGCAGGTCCTTCAAAGTGCCGGGATCGATCCCGTACACTGACTCTAGAACCTCAAGTAGCTTGAGATGCAAGGGCGACCCGATGAATAACCCACAGGCCGAAGGGCAATTGACCATCGGCGCGCTGGCACAGCGCACCGGCTTCAACGTCTCGGCGATCCGGTATTACGAGGAAGTCGGGCTGATCCCGCCGGCGCTGCGCCGCCCGAGCGGCCACCGGGTGTACTCGCCGGACGTGCAGGAAGTGTTGACGCTGGTGAAGCACTGCCGCGACTTCGGCTTCTCGATCGACGAGACGCGCGCGCTCGTGTCGCTGTCCTCCAGCGAGGACCGCGACTGCGTGGAGGCACGCGAGATCGCGCAGGTCCACCTGGACGCGGTGAGGACAAAACTCGCGGAACTGCAGAACCTGGAGCGCAGCCTGGCGAAGTTCGTGCAGGCCTGCACCGACCAGTGCCTGGGCGGGCCGGCACCGAAGTGCACCATCCTGAAGGACTTGAGCCTGGACGACTCCACGCTGGCCGCGCCCGCGCGCTGCTGCGGCTAGGTTGCCCGCAGCTCGTAGTGAAACACCTTCGCCACGATCTGCCAGCGCCCATCGAGCTTCACCAGCGACAGGTAGTCGGTGAAATACTTCGGCGGGATGGCGCATTGCACGGTGGCCAGCGCCGTCACCGGGCCGGCAAACGCGATCGACAGGATGCGGTCGGTGCGCGGCGCACCGGCACTGGCCGGCGCCGGCCGCCGGTCGACCAGCGGGAAGTACTGGCCCATGTCCAGGTGCAGCAGGCTGCCGTCGGTGGCGCAGAAGTAGTGCGCCTCGGGGTGGAACACCCGGCGCAGCCGCTCGGTGTCGCTGTGGTGCAGGCCGTCGAAGTAGTCCTGCAGCACCGCGGCGATGGCCGCATGTTCGTCGGCGTCGGCGTCCGTGCTCATCGCGCGGCCCTCCGGTAATCCCGCACCGGCAGCCCGCCGACGCCCCAGTTGTCCAGGTCGACCTCGTCGATCACCACGTGCGTGGTCTGCGGGTCCTTGCCCAGCACGCGCACCAGCAGCTCGGTGGTGCCGGCGATCAGTTCGGCCTTCTGTTGTGCCGTCACGCCTTCGCGCGTGACGACGATGTTCACGAATGGCATGGAACGTCCTTCCTAGTTGAAGCGGCGGACCACGTCGGCGATGCGCTCGCCGAACAGGCGGGCGGTGGCCAGGTCGCCCGGCGCCATCTCATGCGGGGAGGCGTCGGCCGGCGTGGCGGCCATCAGGCCGGTGAACGAGGCCAGGTAGTTCAGGTCGTCGCGCCCGGAAGCCTTCAGGTTGCTGGGCATCATGCCGGTGCTCACCCACAGCATGCCGTGCTGCTGCGACATGGTGAACAGGGACTGCAGCGTGGCCAGCTTGTCGCCGCTGAGGCCCGCGCTGTTGGTGAAGCCGGCGGCGAACTTGTTCTTCCAGCCCTGCTTCGCCCAGACGGCCGAGGCCGTGTCCAGGAATTTCTTGAACTGCCAGCTCACGTTGCCCATGTAGGTGGGCGAGCCGAACACGATGGCGCGCGCCTGAGCGAGCCGCGCCCAGTCGTCCGCGGGCAGCTCGCCCTGCTGGTCGACCTCGAGCAGGTCGCCGCCGCTGCCGTCCGCGATCGCCGCGGCGATGCGCGCGGTGTGGCCGTAGCCGCTGTGGAACACGATGCCGATGCTGGAACCCATGTCCTTCTCCTGGAAAGTGATGAAGAGGAGCGCAGGTTATTCATGGCTTGCCGATTGATAAACTGCCTGCCAGCACTGTCACTTATTACATGAGGTAAGGCATGGGCCGGCAATTCGAAGACGTCTTGCTCGGAAGCATCGAGCTGTTCTGCCTGGCGGCCGAACTCGAAAGCTTCACCGCGGCGGCCAGCCAGGCCGGCATCACGCCGGCGGCGGTCAGCCGGGCGATCGGCAGGCTGGAAGAGCGGCTGCAGGTGCGGCTGTTCGTGCGCAGCACGCGCAAGATCCGCCTCACCGACGGCGGACGCAGCTACTTCCAGCAGTGCCGGCAGGCGCTCAACCAGCTGTCGGATGCCGAGCGCGAGCTGGCCGGCGGCCAGGCGGAGCCGAGTGGCGTCCTGCGCATGAGCCTGCCCACCACCTTCGGGCACCACCGCGTGCTGCCGCTGCTGCCCCGGTTCCGCGCGCTTTATCCGAAGCTGCGGGTGGAGGCCCACCTGAGCAACCGTAACGTGGACTTCATGGCCGAAGGGCTGGACCTGGCGATCCGGGCGCGCGCCCAGCCCGACTCGGGACTGGTCGCGCGCAAGCTGCTCGACGCCGAGCTGGTGGTTGTCGCCGCGCCGGACTACCTGCGCAGGGCGGGGCGGCCGCAGACGCTGGACGACCTGCAGGCGCACGAGTGCGTGCAGTTCCTGCTGCCCAGCACCGGCCAGCCGGTGCCCTGGTTGTTCCGCCAGGAAGGCCGCGACCTGGAACTGCGCACGCAGGGGTCCGTCACCTGCGCCGAGGACGTGCTGGGCGTCGTCACGCTGGTGCAGCACGGTGCCGGGCTGGTGCAGACCTACCGCTTCCTGGTGGAGGACGACCTGGCCCAGGGCCGGCTGGTGGAGGTGCTGCAGCAGCACGCCGGCCGCTCGCGGCCGTTCTCGGTGATCTATCCCGGCACGCGGCACGTGCCGCTGCGCCTGCGCGTGTTCATCGATTTCCTGGTGCAGCAGCTGGAGGCCTGGCCGCTGCGCTCGCCGTGACACGATGGAACAACTGATGTGCGCGCCGGTGCACCCATGCGCCGGCCGCCCGCGCTAAGGTTGCGGATCACTCTCGGAGGCATGCCATGAGCCCGGTCCAGCAACTCACGTCCATCCTGGGCAGCAGGCATCCCGTCCTGCTCGCGCCGATGGCGGGCATCAGCGGCGGCCGGCTGGCCCGGGCTGTCGGCGAGGCCGGCGGCTTCGGCCTGGTCGGCGGCGGCTACGGCGACGCCGCCTGGCTGGCGGAGGAGCTCGCCCTGTGCCAGGGCAGTCCTTTCGGCGTCGGCTTCATCACCTGGTCGCTGCAGCGCCAGCCGGCCTTGCTGGCGCAGGCGCTGCAGGCCGGCGCCCGGGCTGTGATGCTGTCCTTCGGCGACGTGGAGCCCTTCGTCGCGCAGGTGCGCGACGAAGGCGCCGTGCTGATCGCCCAGGTGCAGACCGTGGAACAGGCGCGGCTGGCCCGCCGTGCCGGCGCCCAGGTGATCGTCGCGCAGGGCGGCGAGGGCGGAGGCCACAGCGGCGTGCGCGGGACCATGGCGCTGGTGCCGGCCGTCTGCGACGCGGTCGACGTGCCGGTGGTGGCGGCAGGCGGCATCGCCGACGGCCGCGGCCTGGCGGCGGCGCTCGCGCTCGGCGCGGCCGGGGTGCTGGCAGGAACCGTCTTCTATGCCGCGCGGGAGTCGCTGGCGAACGAACGCGCCAAGGACCGGCTGGTGGAGGCCAGCGGCGACGACACCGTCAAGAGCGACGTCTTCGACGCCGTGCGCGGCCTGCAGTGGCCGGCCGGGCCCTGGGGCCTGCGGACCCTGAGGAACGGCTTCACCGACCGCTGGCACGGGCAGGTGGACGCGCTTCGGCAGGACATGCCGCAGCTGCGCGACGCGTACGAAGCGGCCCGGCAGCGCAGCGACTTCGACGTGGCCGCCGTCATCGCCGGCGAGGCCGCCGACCTGGTGCGCGCGGTGCGGCCGGCGCGCGAGATCCTGGACGATATGGTGGCCGGGGCGGGCGCGATCCTGGGCCGGCTGCCGGGGGTGCTGTCCCGGGCGACCGGCTGACCCGCACGGACGTTCTCTTGCAATCCGAACAATTCCTTTCAAATGGCGGCGCGGCGCGCGATCGGCCGGATGTAGGGTCCATGGTTGGATAAGAAAGCGGCGTGCGCGATTAGCGCGGAGCGCGAATCCCGAAGAAACAAGCGCCTACGGCGCCTGTTTTCATTTGCACGCCTCTGTCGCTAGGGAAAGCCCTGTTGTTCGAGGTGGGGTGGTCGGAAAGAGTCCACGTCTGCGCGGCCGGCGGGGGCATTCGTTCGCCGGCAAGTCGACACAGGGAGCACGAGGTTCAGATGGAAAACGACAAGGCAAGCCCGCAGCCACGCGATGGGGTCGTGGCCACCCGCGACGAGCGGTATCCGATCCGGCGCGCGGACACGCTGTCCTTGCGCGAGCAGGTGGCGACCAGCTGAGCCGCAAAGGCGAGAGGCGGCCCGCCGACCGGGCAGGCCGCTTGCTTGTCACCGGGTGAAGTCCTGCCCTTGTCCTCCCTTTCCCCATTGTCATGTTGGCGTGCCCTCCGCAGCGGCGCCGGATTCCGGCGTGGCGCTGCATGTGCAAGAGGTAACCAGTGAAGAATCCGGCTGCGCCGATGCAGAGCACCACCGAAGACGCCGCGCCGGCCGCGGCGCCTCCCGCGACGGCGCCGCTGTCGCTCGCCCAGCAGCGCCTGTGGTTCCTGGACCAGTACCAGCCCGGCGACGTGGCCTACAACGTCGCGGTCGCCGTCGCGCTGCACGGCCCGCTGGACGCTGCCGCCCTGGAAGGCGCGCTGAACGACGTGGCCGCGCGGCACGGCAGCCTGCGCGCGCGCTTCGCCCGGGACGCGCATGGCGAGCCGGTGCAGATCATCGCGCCGCGGCTGCACATCCCGCTGCCGCTGCGCGACGTCGGCACGGCCGACCCGCAGCCGCTCATCCTGGCCGAAGCGCGCACGCCGTTCGACCTGGAGCAGGGCCCGCTGCTGCGCGCGCAGCTGCTGCGCCGGAGCGCACAGGACCATTTGCTGCTGCTCACGCTGCACCACATCGTGTCGGACGGCTGGTCCATGGGCGTGCTGGCGCGCGAACTCGGCGCCCTGTACGGGGCGCGGCTGCGGGCACAGGCCAGCCCGCTGGCGCCGCTGCCGATGCAGTACGCCGATTACGCGCTCTGGCAGCGCGAATGGCTGCAGGGCCCGGCGCTGCAACAGCAGCTGGACTACTGGACGCGGCAGCTGGACAGCGCGCCCGGCCTGCTGGCGCTGCCGACCGACCACCCGCGCCCGCCGGTGCAGCGCCACCGCGGCGCCCGGCACGGCTTCGCCGTCGACGCGGCACTCGTCGCGCGGCTGAAGGCCTTCACCCAGAGCCGCCAGGCCACGCCGTTCGCGGCGCTGGCCGCGGTGTTCGCGGCACTGCTGGCGCGCTATGCCGGCCAGCCGGAGGTGAACCTCGGCACGGCGGTCGCCAACCGCGGCAGCGGACGCACCCGCAGGCTGATCGGCTTTTTCGTCAACACGCTGGTACTGCGCATCGGGCTGGACGCGGACGAGCGCTTCGACGCGCTGCTGGCTCGCGTGAAGGAGACGGCCCTGCAGGCCTTCGCGCACCAGGAGCTTCCGTTCGAGCGGCTGGTGGAGGCCCTGCACCCCGAGCGCGACGCCGGCCACGCGCCGCTGGTGCAGGCCATGCTGGTGCTGCAGAACGCGCCGGCGGTGCAGCCGGAGCTGGCCGGCCTGCGCGTGGAGCGGCTGCCGCTGGACAACGGCAGCTCCAAGTTCGACATCCTGCTGGAGCTGACCGAGCAGCCGCAAGGCGGCGGGTTCACCGCCGAACTGGAATACGACAGCGACCTGTTCGAGGCGGGCAGCATTGCCCAGCTGGCGCGCCATTTCACCGGGCTGCTGCGGCAGGTGCTGGCGGCGCCCGAAGCGCGGATCATGCAGCTGCCGCTGCTGCCGCCCGAGGACCACCGCCAGGTCGTGGTGGCGTGGAACGCCACGCGCGAGGACTACCCGGCCGCCGGCCAGACGCTGGACCGGCTGCTGCGGGCGCAGGCGCTGCGCACGCCCGACAGGGTCGCGCTGGCGTTCGAGGACAGGCAGCTCAGCTACGCGCAGCTCGACGCGCGGTCCAACCAGCTGGCCCACTGGCTGCGCGCGCAGGGCGTGGGCACCGACGTGCCGGTGGGCGTGCGCATGGAGCGCGGCATCGAGATGGTGGTGGCGCTGCTCGGCATCGTGAAAGCCGGCGGCGCCTATGTGCCGCTGGACCCGGCCTATCCGGCCGACCGCCTGGCCTACATGGTGCAGGACGCGCGGCCGGCCCTGGTGCTCACGCAGGAGCAGTGGCCCGCGCTGGGCGGCCAGCCCGTCACCGCGCCCGAGCCGCTGGCGCATCCCGGCAGCCTGGCCTACGTGATCTACACCTCCGGCTCCACCGGCCGGCCCAAGGGCGTGGGCGTGCCGCACGAAGGCATCGTCAACCGCCTGCAGTGGATGCAGGAGGAATACGGGCTGGGCGAACACGACAGCGTGCTGCAGAAAACGCCGTTCAGCTTCGACGTGTCGGTGTGGGAATTCTTCTGGCCGCTCATCACCGGCGCCACGCTGGTGGTGGCGCGGCCTGGCGGCCACCAGGACGCGGACTACCTGCTGGACACCATCGCGGACCAGCGCATCAGCACCGCGCACTTCGTGCCTCCGATGCTGGACAGCTTCCTGGAGCAGGCGCGTTCGCGTATCGGCCGCGCGGCCTGCCTGAAACGCGTGCTCTGCAGCGGCCAGGCCCTGCCCAGGGAGCTGCAGGACCGCTTCCTCCTGGCCCTGCCCGAGGTGGAGCTGCACAACCTGTACGGCCCGACCGAAGCCTCGGTGGACGTCACGGCCTGGGCCTGCGACGCCGGCTCGCCGCTGTCCAGCGTGCCGATCGGCAAGCCGGTCGCCAACACGCAGATGCACGTGCTGGATGCGCATTTCAACCCGGTGCCGGTGGGCGTGGCCGGCGAGCTGTACATCGCCGGCGTGCAGCTGGCGCGCGGCTACCTGCACCAGCCCGCGCTCACGGCCGACCGCTTCGTGCCCAATCCGTTCGGCGAGGCCGGCAGCCGCATGTACCGCACCGGCGACCTGGCGCGGTATCTGCCGGACGGCAATATCGACTACCTGGGCCGCATCGACCACCAGGTGAAGATCCGCGGCCTGCGCATCGAACTCGGCGAGATCGAATCGGTGCTGGCCGCGCAGCCCGGCTTGCGCGACGCGGTGGTGCTGGCGCGCGAGGACGTGCCGGGCGACCAGCGGCTGGTGGCCTACCTGCTGGCGCCCGCCGGCGAGGCCCCCAAACCCGCGGCGCTGCGGGCGGCGCTGGCGACACAGCTGCCCGCCTACATGGTGCCCGCGCATTACGTGCTGCTGGAAGCGCTGCCGCTCACACCCAACGGCAAGGTCGACCGCAAGGCGCTGCCCGCGCCGCACGCGGCCGGCGAGGTGCCGGCGCCCAGCCGGGCCGACGAGCCGCCGCAGGGCGCGCTGGAAACCACGCTGGCCGCGCTGTGGGCGCAGCTGCTGGATACGCCGCAGGCGGGCCACGGCGCGCGCATCGGGCGGCATGCCAACTTCTTCGCGCTGGGCGGCCATTCGCTGCTGGCGACGCGGCTGGTCTCGCGGCTGCGCGACGCGCTGGGCATCGAGCTGCCGGTGCGCGCGGTGTTCGAGGCGCCCAGCATCGCGCAACTGGCCGCAGTGCTGCAGCAGCAGGAAGGCCATGCACCGGACATGCCGCCGCTGCTGCCGGTGGAGCGCGGCGGGCCGCTGCCGGTGTCCTTCGCGCAGCAGCGCCTGTGGTTCCTGGACCGCTTCGAGCCGGGCTCCGCGCAGTACAACATGGCCGCCGCGCTGCGGCTGCGGGGTGCGCTGGACACGCAGGCCCTGCACGGCGCGCTGAATGCCATCGTGGCGCGGCACGAGAGCCTGCGCACGCGCTTCGTGGAGGTGGACGGCGAGCCCGCGCAGGACATCCTGCCGCGCATGGAGTTGCCGCTGCCGGTCACCGACCTGGGCGGGCTGGCGCCTGAAGAACGCCGGCAGCGCGCGCAGGAACTCGCGCGCGAGGAAGCGCTGCGCCCGTTCGACCTGGAACACGGCCCGCTGCTGCGCACGCAGCTGCTGCGGCTGGAGGGTGAAGAGGGTGAGGGCGACCACATCCTGCTGGTCGCCATGCACCACATCGTCTCCGACGGCTGGTCGATGCGGGTGCTGGTGCAGGACCTGGTGGCGCTGTACGGCGCCTTCACCCGCGGCGAAGCGTCGCCGCTGCCGCCGCTGGACATCCAGTACGCCGACTATGCGCACTGGCAGCGCCAGTGGCTGCAGGGCGACGCGCTGCAGCGCCAGCTGGACTACTGGCAAGAGCAATTGGAGGGCGCGCCCGCGCTGCTGAATCTGCCGACCGACCGGCCGCGGCCGCCGGTGCCGGCGCAAGACGGCGGCGACGTGCCGTTCGTGCTGGACGCCGAGGAAACCGCGGCGCTGCGCCAGCTGGCGCGCGAGCAGGGCGCCACGCTGTTCATGGTGCTGCTGGCCGGGCTGGACGTGGTGCTGGCGCGCTGGAGCGGCGACGCCGACCTGTGCGTGGGCTCGCCCATTGCCAACCGCACGCAGTCGGCCATCGAGCCGCTGATCGGCTGCTTCGTCAACACGCTGGTGCTGCGCGCGCGGGTCGATATGTCGGACAGCTTCGAGGCCTTGCTGCGGCAGGTGCGCGCCACCACGCTGGGCGCCTACGCGCACCAGGACATGCCGTTCGAGCAGCTGGTCGAACAGCTGCGGCCGGTGCGCGACACCAGCCACGCGCCGCTGTTCCAGGTGATGCTGACCTTGCTGGAGGCGCCGCTGCCGGCCCTGCGGCTGCCCGGCCTGGAGGTGGAGCAGCTGCCCGGCGCGCCGCTGGCGGCCAAGTTCGATTTGACGGTGGACCTGCAGGAAGACGCGCAGGGCATCGCCGGCCGGCTGGAGTTCAACGCCGGCCTGTTCGACGCGGCGACCATCGAGCGCTTGGGCACGCACCTGCGCGGCCTGCTGCGCTCGGTCGCCGTGCAGCCGCGCGCGCCGCTGCATGCGCACGACCTGCTCGGTGTCCCGCAGCTGGCCCAAGCTGTCGCTGCGCGGCGCAAGGCACCGTCCGTGCCGGCAGACAGCGCACCGGCTGCCGCCCAGCCGTACGAAGCCTCGCAAGGCGCGCTGGAAGCCACGCTGGCCACGCTCTGGTCGCAGTTGCTGGACGCGCCGCGCGTCGGGCGCCACGACGACTTTTTCGCACTGGGCGGCCATTCGCTGCTGGCGACGCGGCTGGTGTCCCGGCTGCGCGACGCGCTGGGCATCGAGCTGCCGGTGCGCGCGGTGTTCGAGGCGCCCAGCATCGCCCAGCTGGCGGCCCGCCTGCAGCAGCAGGAGGGGAATACAGAGGCCGCACCGGCGCTGGTGCCGGTGGAGCGCGGCGGGCCGCTGCCGCTGTCGTTCGCGCAGCAGCGGCTGTGGTTTTTGGACCGCTTCGAGCCGGGTTCGGCGCAATACAACATGGCTGCGGCGCTGCGGCTGCAGGGGACGCTGGACGGCGACGCACTGCGACACGCATTGAATGCGGTGGTGGTGCGCCACGAGAGCCTGCGCACCCGCTTCCTGGCCGTGGACGGCGAACCGGTGCAGGCGATCGCGCCGGAACTTGCGCTGCCGCTGCCGGTGACTGACCTGGGCGGGCTTGCGCCCGAACAACGCCAACAGCGGGCAGGGGAACTCGCGAGCGACGAGGCCTTGCGCCCGTTCGACCTGGAGCATGGCCCGCTGCTGCGCACGCAGCTGCTGCGGCTGGCCGCCGAGGACCACGTGCTGCTGGTCACCATGCACCACATCGTCTCCGACGGCTGGTCGATGCGCGTGCTGGTGCAGGACCTGGTGGCGCTGTACGGTGCCTTCAGCCGCGGCGAAGCGTCGCCGCTGGCTCCCCTGGACGTCCAGTACGCCGACTATGCGCACTGGCAGCGCCAGTGGCTGCAAGGCGAGGTGCTGCGCCGCCAGGTGGACTACTGGCGCGGCCAGCTGGAGGGCGCGCCCGCGCTGTCGACCCTGCCGACCGACCGGCCGCGGCCGCCGGTGCCGGCACTGGAAGGCGGCGAACTGCCGTTCGCGCTGGATGCCGGCGAGACCGCCGCGCTGCGCCGCCTGGCGCGCGCCCAGGGCACCACGCTGTTCATGGTGCTGCTGGCCGCGCTGGACGTGCTGCTGGCGCGCTGGAGCGGCCAGGACGACGTCTGCGTCGGCTCGCCGATCGCCAACCGCACGCAGTCGCGCATCGAGCCGCTGATCGGCTGCTTCGTCAACACGCTGGTGCTGCGCGCGCGGGTCGATGCGTCGGAGAGTTTCGAGGCGCTGCTGCGCCAGGTGCGCGCCACCACGCTGGGCGCTTACGCGCACCAGGACATGCCGTTCGAGCAGCTGGTCGAGCACCTGCGGCCGGCGCGCGACACCAGCCACACGCCGCTGTTCCAGGTGATGCTGACCTTGCAGGAGGCGCAGCTGCCTGCCCTGCAGCTGCCCGGCCTGCGGGTGGAGCAGCTGCCCGGCGCGCCGGCACCGGCCAAGTTCGACCTCACGGTGGACCTGCAGGACGATGCGCAGGGCATCGCCGGCCGGCTGGAGTTCAACGCCGGCCTGTTCGACGCGGCAACCATCGAACGCTTCGGTGCCGATCTGCGCAAACTGCTGAATGCGGTCGCGGCGCAGCCGCGTGCGCCGCTGCAGGCGCTCGGCGTGCTGGATGCGGTCACCTCCGGTGGCACGGTCGCATACAAGGCGCTACCGGTGCCCGAGCTGCCGACCGAAGAGAGCTACGTCGCGCCGCGCACGCCCCTGGAACTCACGCTGGCGGACCTGTGGACCGACATCCTGCGCGTGCCGCAGGTGGGCGCGCACGACGACTTCTTCGCGCTGGGCGGCCATTCGCTGCTAGCCACCCGCGTGATGTCGCGGCTGCACCAGGCGTTCGGCGTGGAGCTGCCGCTGCGCGCGCTGTTCGAGGCGCCCACGGTGGAACGCATGGCGCTGCGGGTGGAAGCCGCATTGCAGGAGCAGGCGGACGACCCGGCGGATGGTGCCCTGGGCGATGTGCCGCCGCTGCTGCCGCTGCCGCGCGACGCGGAACTGCCGCTGTCGTTCGCCCAGCAGCGGCTGTGGTTCCTGGACCGTTTCGAGCCGGGCACCAGCCAGTACAACATGCCGGCCGCGCTGCGCCTGAAGGGCACGCTCCATCTCCCCGCGCTGCAGCGCACCTTCGACGCCATCGTCGGCCGCCACGAGAGCCTGCGCACGCGCTTCGAGGTCTCGGCCGACGGGCAGCCGGTGCAGCGCATCGACGCGCCCGCGCCGACGCTGCTGCCGCTGGTGGACCTGGGCGCACTGCCGCCAGCCGCGCGCGAGGCCGAGACCGAACGGCTGGCGCGTGCCGAAGCGCAGGCGCCGTTCGACCTGGCGCGCGGGCCGCTGCTGCGGCAAACACTGCTGCGCCTGGCACCCGAGGAACACGTGCTGCTGGTGACCATGCACCACATCGTCTCCGACGGCTGGTCGCTGAGCGTGCTGGTGCGCGAGGTGGCGGCGCTGTACGCCGCCCATGCGCAAGGCGAGGAGGCATCGCCGCTGCCGCCGCTGGCCGTGCAGTACGCCGACTACGCCGCCTGGCAGCGCCAATGGCTGCAGGGACCGGTGCTGCAGCGGCAGCTGGATTACTGGCGCGGCCAGCTGGCCGACGCGCCTGCCCTGCTGGCGCTGCCCACCGACCGGCCGCGGCCGCCGGTGCGCACGCACAACGGCGCCTCGCTGCCGTTCGCGCTGGACGCGGCCACGGCCGCCGGCCTGGGCACGCTCTGCCAATCGCAGGGCGCCACGCTGTTCATGGGCCTGCTGGCCGGCTTCTCGCTGCTGCTGGCGCGCTACAGCGGCCAGCGCGACGTGAGCGTGGGATCGTTCATCGCCAACCGCACGCGCGCCGAAGTCGAGCCGCTGATCGGCTTTTTCCTCAACACGCTGGTGCTGCGCACGCAGGTGGAGCCGAACGACAGCTTCACAGACTTGCTGCGGCAGGTGCGCGACACCACCTTGCAGGCCTACGCCCACCAGCACGTGCCTTTCGAGCAGCTGCTGGAAGCGCTGCGCCCGCAGCGCGACACCAGCTATTCGCCGCTGTTCCAGGTGATGCTGGTGCTGCAGAACCTGCCGGACCAGTCGCTGTCGCTACCGGGGCTGGAACTGGAGATGCTGGAGCTCGCGCACGACGGCGCCAGGTTCGACCTGACGCTGGAACTGTTCGAACAGCCCGAGGGCGGATTGCAGGGTCGGCTGGAGTTCAACACCGACCTGTTCGACGGGGAGACCGTCGCGCGGCTGGGCACGCGCTTGCAGGAGCTGCTGCGTGCGCTGATCGCGCGGCCGCAAGCGCCGCTGCACGCGCACGACATCCTGGGCGCGCAGGAACACCGGCAGCTGCTGGCATGGAACGCCACGCGCGCCGACTACCCGCGCGAGCTGACCATCGCGCAATGCTTCGAACAGCAGGTGCAGGCGCAGCCGGACGCGACGGCCCTGGTGTTCCGGGGCGAGCAACTGAGCTACCGTGCGCTGAACGCGCGCGCCAACCGCATCGCCCACCACCTGCGCGCGCAGGGCGTGGGTCCGGACGTGCTGGTCGGCGTGTGCCTGCAGCGCGGCATGGACACCATTGCCGCCGTGCTGGGCATCCTGAAGGCCGGCGGCGCCTACCTGCCGCTGGATGCGGACTATCCGCCGGAGCGCCTGGGCTTCATGCTGGAGGACGCGCAGCCGCGGCTGCTGCTCAGCGAGCGCGCGATCGCGGACCGGCTGCCGGCAAAAGATGTGCCGGTGCTGCTGCTGGACGCGCAGGCAAGTGAATTGGCCGTGCTGCCCGACACCGATCCGCCCGCCACCGCCACGCCGCGCAACCTGGCCTACGCCATGTTCACCTCCGGCTCCACCGGGCGGCCCAAGGGCGTGCTGGTGGAGCAGCAGGGCCTGGGCAACCAGGTGTCGGCGCTGGGACGCCGCTACGGCCTGAACCGCGAAGACCGCGTGCTGCAATTCGCGGCGCTGAGCTTCGACATGTCGGTCGAAGAGATCTTCGGCGCGCTGCTGCACGGCGCCGCGCTGGTGCTGCGCGACGACAGCTGGCTCGCCGGCCCGAGCGACTTCGCCGCGCTGTGCGAACGCAACCGCATCACCGTCGCCAACCTGCCGACCAGCTTCTGGCGCCTGCTGGTGACCGCGCCGGACTTCCGGCTGCCGGCCTGCATGCGCCAGGTGATGGTGGGCGGCGAGGCGGTGCTGCCGGCCGACCTGCGCGCCTGGTTCGCCGCGCCTTCGCGGCCGGCGTTGTTCAATGCCTACGGCCCGACCGAGGCGACCGTCAACGCCGCCATCCAGCAGCCGACCGACGATCCGGCGTCCTGGCAGTCCATCGGCGCGCCGATGGCCAACACCCGCATCCACCTGCTGGACGAGCAGCTGAACCCGGTGCCGGTCGGCATCGCGGGCGAGCTGTACATCGCCGGCGACGGCGTGGCGCGCGGCTATCTCGGCCGCGCTGCGCTGACGGCGGAGCGCTTCCTGCCCGAGCCGTTCGCGCCGCAGCCCGGCCAGCGCATGTACCGCTCCGGCGACCTGGCGCGCTGGCGGGCCGACGGCACCGTCGAGTACCTGGGCCGCGTCGACCACCAGGTGAAGATCCGCGGCTTCCGCGTGGAACTCGGCGAGATCCAGTCCGTGCTGGACCGCCAGCCCGGCGTGCGCGAAGCCCTGGTGCTGGCGCGCGAGGACGCGCCCGGCGGCGCCCGGCTGGTCGCCTACGTGTGCCCCGACGAAGGCGCCACCTTGCAGCCCGCGGCCCTGCGCGCGGGACTGGCGCAGACGCTGCCCGAGTACATGGTGCCGGCCCACGTGATGGTGCTGGAGCGCATGCCGCTCACGCCCAACGGCAAGATCGACCGCCGCGCGCTGCCCGCGCCCGAGCTGCAGGACGCCGAAGGCTACGCCGCGCCGCGCACGCCGCTGGAGCACCAGCTGGCCGCGCTGTGGGCCGAGGTGCTGCATCTGCCGCGCGTCGGCATCCACGACAACTTCTTCGCGCTGGGCGGCCATTCGCTGCTGGCGGTGCAGCTGATCGAGCGCATGCGCCGCGCCGACATCCCGGTGGACGTGCGCACGCTGTTCTCGCAGCCGACGATTGCCGCGCTGGCCGAGAGCCAGGGCCACGCGCGCGCCGAGGTTGCGGTGCCGCCGAACGGCATTCCCCAGGAAGGCTGCGACGCCATCGTGCCCGGCATGCTGCCGCTGGTGGCGCTCGAGCAGGCGCACATCGACGCCATCGTGCGCGCCACGCCCGGCGGCGCGCGCAACATCCAGGACATCTACCCGCTGGCGCCGCTGCAGGAAGGCATCCTGTTCCACCACCGCTCGCAGTTGGAAGGCGACGCCTACCTGCTGCCCACCCAGCTGGCCTTCGCGCAGCGCGACCTGCTGGACCGCTTCGTCGATGCGCTGCAGCGGGTGATTGCGCGCCACGACATCCTGCGCACTGCCGTGCTGTGGGAGGGATTGCCGCAGCCGGTGCAGGTGGTGTGGCGCCAGGCATCCATGCGGCCGGAAGAGCTGCAGCTGCAACCGGGACCGGAAGGCGATGTGGCGACCCAGCTGCAGGCGCGCTTCGACCCCGCGCACTGGCGCATGGACGTGCGCCAGGCACCGCTGCTGCGCGCCGTCGCCTTCGCCCACGACGCGGAACACGACCGCTGGGGACAGGAAGCAACCAGCGGCCGCTGGTTGCTGCAGCTGATGCTGCACCACCTGACCAGCGACCACACCACCGGCGAGCTGGTGGTGCACGAGGTGCTGCAGCTGCTGCACGACGGCCACGCGAACAACCTGCCGGCGCCGGTTCCGTTCCGCAACGCGGTGGCGCAGGCGCTGCTCGGCGTGCCGCAGGCCGAGCACGAGGCGTTTTTTCGCCGTACGCTGGGCCCGGTGGAGGAGCCGACCCTGCCGTTCGGCCTGGTGGACGTGCAGGGCAGGGGCACCGGCATCGAAGAGAGCATCGAGCCGCTGCCGACGGAACTCTCGCGCCGCATCCGCGCGCAGGCGCGCGCCGCCGGCGTCAGCGCCGCCAGCCTGATGCACCTGGCCTGGGCGCTGGTGCTGGCGCGCACGGCGGGGCGTTCGCACGTCGTGTTCGGCACGCTGCTGTTCGGCCGCATGCAGGGCGGCGGCGCCGGCAATGCGGTCGGCATGTTCATCAACACGCTGCCGATCGCCATCGACCTGGCAGGCCGCGGCGCGCGCGACGCGCTGCTGTCCACCCACCAGCTGCTGGCCGAGCTGCTGGTGCACGAGCACGCCTCGCTGGCGCTGGCGCAGCGCTGCAGCGGCGTGCCGGCACCGGCACCGCTGTTCTCCTCGCTGCTGAACATGCGCCACACGCCGGACGCCGGCACTGCCGGGCTGCCGGCCGGCAGCGGCATCCAGGTGGTGTCGGCGCAAGAGCGCACCAATTACCCCGTGGTGCTGTCGGTGGACGACACGGGCGAGGGCTTCTCGCTGAACCCGCAGGTCGATGCGCGCATCGGCACCGCGCGGGTGGCGCAGTACATGCGGCAGGCGCTGGAAGGCCTGGTGCAACTGCTGGAGACCGCGCCCGACGCGCCGGTGGCGCTGGTGCAGGTGCTGCCGCAGGCGGAGCTGCGCCAGCTGCAGGCCTGGAACGCCGGCGCCGCGGTGCAGCCGCGCGAAGGCACGGTGGTGCGGCAGTTCGAGGACCGCGTGCGCGAGAACTGCGATGCCGTCGCCGTGGTGTTCGAAGGCACACATCTCAGTTACCGCGAGCTCAATGCGCGCGCCAACCGGCTGGCGCACCACCTGCGCGCGCAGGGCGTCGGCCCCGAGGTGCTGGTCGGCGTGTGCATGGAGCCGGGCCTGGACCTGATCGTCGCGCTGCTGGCGGTCCTCAAGGCCGGCGGCGCCTACCTGCCGCTGGACCCAGCCTATCCGGCCGAGCGGCTGGCCCACATGCTGGACGACGCGCGGCCGGTGCTGGTGCTGTCGATGTCTGCCATTCGCCCTGAGCTTGTCGAAGGGCTATCGTTTGCACAAGTGCTGTGCCTGGACCGCGACGCGGCTGTATGGCAGGCCCTACCGGACACCGACCCCGCGCCGCTGGCCGGCCCGCAGACCCTGGCCTACGTGATCTACACCTCCGGCTCCACCGGAAAGCCAAAAGGCGCGCAGCTCACGCACGGCAACATGGCGCGCCTGTTCGACGCCACGCGCGCACTGTTCGACTTCGGCAGCGATGACGTGTGGACGCTGTTCCATTCCTACGCCTTCGATTTCTCGGTGTGGGAAATCTGGGGTGCGCTGCTGCACGGCGGCCGGCTGGTGGTGGTGCCGCACATCGTCACGCGCAGCCCGGAACGCTTCCTGGAGCTGCTGGCGCGCGAGCGGGTGACGGTGCTCAACCAGACGCCCTCGGCCTTCCAGCAGCTGGTGCAGGCGGACCAGCACGCGCATGCGGACCTTGCGCTCAAGCACGTGATCTTCGGCGGCGAGGCGCTCAACCGCGCGGCGTTGGCGCCCTGGTTCGCGAAGCATGGCGATGCGCAGCCGCGCCTGGTCAACATGTACGGCATCACCGAAACCACGGTGCACGTGACCTGGCATGTGCTGGGTGCCGATGAGACGGCGGCACCCGGCTGCATCGGCCGGCCGCTGGCGGATCTTTCCTGCCACGTGCTGGACGAGTTCCTGAACCCGGCGCCCATCGGCGTGGCCGGCGAGCTGTACGTGGCCGGCGCCGGCGTGGCGCGCGGCTACCTGGGCCGCCCGGGCCTGACGGCCGAACGCTTCGTCCCCGACCCGCTCAGCGCGGAACCCGGCGGGCGCATGTACCGCTCCGGCGACCTGGCGCGCTGGCTGCCCGACGGCACGCTGGACTACCTGGGCCGCGCCGACCACCAGGTGAAGATCCGCGGCTTCCGCATCGAGCTGGGCGAAATCGAGGCGGCGCTGGCCGCGCAGGCCGGCGTGCGCGAGGCACTGGTGCTGGCAAGGGAAGACGTGCCGGGCGACAAGCGGCTGGTGGCCTATGTGGTCGCGGCCGCGGACGAGGCACCGTCGGTGACCGACCTGCGCGCCGCGCTGGCAAAAGCACTGCCGGGCTACATGGTGCCCAGCCACATCATTCCGCTCGATGCCTTCCCGCTCACCGCCAACGGCAAGATCGACCGCAAGGCACTGCCGGCGCCGGGCGGCACACGCAGCGGCGAGGGCTACACCGCGCCGCGCACGCCGCTGGAAGGGCTGGTGGCACGCGCCTGGGCCGAAGTCCTGCGGCTGGACCAGGTGGGCGTCACCGACAACTTCTTCGAGCTGGGCGGCCATTCGCTGCTGGCGATCCAGCTGGTCGAGCGGCTGCGCGCGGAAGGCGTGGCGGTCGACGTGCGCACGCTGTTCGCCAACCCGACCGTCGAGGAACTGCTGGCCGCGCGCGACGGCGTGCATGCGCGCGTCGCCGTGCCGGACAACCGCATCCCGCCCGGCTGCACCGCGATCACCCCGGACATGCTGCCGCTGGCCGAGCTCACGCAGGCGCAGATCGACACGGTGGCGCGCCAGGTGCCGGGCGGCATGGCCAACATCCAGGACATCTACCCGCTCGCGCCGCTGCAGGAAGGGCTGCTGTTCCACCACCTGATGACGACCGAGGGCGACGCCTACCTGCTGGACGCGCTGCTGGCGTTCGACGCGCGCGCGCAGGTGGACCGCTTCACTGCGGCGCTGCAGGTGCTGGTGGAGCGCCACGACGTGCTGCGCACCGGCGTGCTGTGGGACGGCTTGCCGCAGCCGCTGCAGGTGGTGTGGCGGGAAGGGATGCTGCAGGTGGAGGAACGCGCCATCGACCCGCAGGCCGGCGACGTTGCCACGCAATTGCGCGGCACGCCGGCGCGGCTGGACGTGCGCCAGGCGCCGCTCTTGCACTGCCGGGTCGCGCACGATGCACCGAACAATCGCTGGCTGGTGCAGGTGCTGCTGCACCACCTGGTGGTGGACGCCACCGGCATGGGTGTGCTGGTGGCCGAAGCCAAGGCGGTGCTGGACGGCCAGGCCGCCACGCTGCCGCCGTCGGTGCCGTTCCGCAACCACGTGGCCCAGGCGCGGCTGGGCATGGCACCCGGCGAACACGAGGCTTTCTTCAAAACCATGCTGGCCGATGTGGACGAGCCCACCGCGCCGTTCGGCCTGCTGGACGTGCAGGGCGACGGCTCGGGCACCGAGGAACTGCGCCGCCCGCTCGACGCGGAGCTGGCGCGGCGGCTGCGCCGGCAGGCGCGCGAGGCGGGCGTCGGCGTCGCCAGCCTGATGCACCTGGCCTGGGCGCAGGTGCTGGCGCGTGCCTCGGGCCGCAACGACGTGGTGTTCGGCACGGTGCTGTTCGGCCGCATGCACGGCGGCGCCGGCGCCGACCGCGCGCTGGGCATGTTCATCAACACGCTGCCGGTGCGCATCGCGCTGGGCGGCGAAGGCGTGCGTGACAGCCTGCTGCGCACGCACCGCACGTTGACCGGGCTGCTGCTGCACGAGCACGCCTCGCTGGCGCTGGCGCAGCGCTGCAGCGGCGTGGCCGCGCCGTCGCCGCTGTTCTCCGCGGTGCTGAACTACCGCCATCCCGACATGCAGGCCGGCGCCTCGCTGGAGCGCGATTGGGACGGCATGCGGATGCTGGAGGCGGGCGGGCGCAGCAACTACCCGCTGAACCTGTCGGTGGACGACCTGGGCGATGAAGGCTTCGCGCTGACGGCGCAGGTGCAGGGCGGCCGCGTGGCGCCCGAACGCATCTGTGACTACATGACCAAGGCGCTGGACAGCCTGGTGGCGCTGCTGGAACGCTCGCCGGACACGCCGGTGCGAGAAGTGCAGGTGCTGCCGCAAGACGAACTGCAGCGGCAGATCGTCGAGTGGAACGCCGGCGTCGCCGTATCGCCACCCGACGCTACCGTGGTCCGGCAGTTCGAAGCGCAGGTGCTTGCCTCCCGCGAGGCCGTCGCCCTGTCGTTCGAGGACGAGCAGCTGAGCTACCGCGAACTCAATGCGCGCGCCAACCGCCTCGCCCACCACCTGCGCGCGCAGGGCGTGGGGCCGGAAGTGCTGGTCGGCCTGTGCGCGCAGCCGGGGTTGGAGCTGATCGTCGGATTGCTGGCCATCCTCAAGGCCGGCGGCGCCTCCCTGCCGCTGGATCCGTCGGCGCCGGCCGAGCGGCTGGGCATGGTGCTGGAGGAAGCCGCGCCGCTGCTGGTGCTGATGCAGGCGCGCCTGGCCGATGCGCTGCCGCCGGGCCACACGGTGCCGCTGTTCCGGCTGGACCAGGACCAGCCGGTGCTGCAGGCCCTGCCGGAGTCCGACCCGCCGCCGCTGGCCGGCCCGCGCGACCTGGCCTACGTGATCTACACCTCCGGCTCCACCGGCCGCCCCAAGGGCGTGCGCGTGCAGCACGGCAACCTGGCCACGACGCTGGCCGCGTCGCGCACCATGTTCGGCTTCGGCCCCACGGACCGCATCCATGCGACCGCCAGCTTCACCTTCGACATCTGGCTGTTCGAGGTGCTGCTGCCGCTGCTGGTGGGCGGCAGCGTCCGGCTGGTCCCGCGCGAGCGGGTGATCGACGTGCCGGCCTTCGTGGCCGGGCTGGCGGACTGCACCGCGCTGCACGCCGTGCCGGCGCTGATGCGCCGCATCGTGCAGGAAGTGCGCGAGACTGGAAGCGGTGGGGCCGCGGGCACGCTGCCCGGCATGCGCTGCATCTTCTCCGGCGGCGACGCGGTCGCGCCCGACCTGCTGCAGGACATGCGCGCGGCGTTTCCCAACGCGCAGGTCCGCGTGCTGTACGGTCCCACCGAGGCGGCCATCCTGTGCACCGCGCACCTGCACGAAGGCACGCCGGCGGCGCGCCAGATGCTGGGGCGGCCGCTGGGCAACACCACGGTCTACGTGCTCGATGCCGCCGGCAGCCCGCTGCCGGTGGGCGTGCCCGGCGAGCTGTTCCTGGGCGGCCCCAGCGTGGCGCGCGACTACCTGCGGCGCCCCGACCTGACGGCCGAGCGCTTCGTGCCCGACCCGTTCGCCACCGTGCCCGGCGCGCGCCTCTACCGCACCGGCGACCTGGTGCGCTGGCTGGACAGCGGCGAGCTGGAGTTCCTGGGGCGCACCGACCTGCAGGTGAAGATCCGCGGCTTCCGCGTCGAGCCCGGCGAGATCGAGATCCACCTGGCGCAGCAGCCGCAGGTGCGCGAGGCCCTGGTGCTGGCGCACCGCGACGCGCGCGGCGACAACCAGCTGGTGGCCTACGCGACGCCGCGCGAGGGCCACGCGATCGACGCGGAGGCGCTGCGCGCGGCGTTGGCGCAGTCCCTGCCGGGCTACATGGTGCCCAGCCACATCCTGGCGCTCGACGCCTTCCCGCTCACGCCCAACGGCAAGATCGACCGCAAGGCGCTGCCTGCCCCGCAGGCGGTGCACGGCGAGGCCGGGATGGTCGCGCCGCGCACGCCTCTAGAGCACGCGCTCGCGGCGATCTGGGCCGAGGTGCTGGGCCTGGAGCGCATCGGCATCCACGACAACTTCTTCGCCCTGGGCGGCCATTCGCTGCTGGCGACGCAGGCGGTCTCGCGCATGCGCACCGCCGTCGCCAGCGAGCTGCCGCTGCAGGCCCTGTTCGAAGCGCCCACGGTCGCCGAGATGGCCGGGCGCATCGGCGAGCCGCGTGCGTCGCAACCGGCGGCCGAGGAATGGGTCGAGGAAGTCCTCTGAGTGAAATGAACAAAGCAAGCCGATGAATCCCGTCCAGGCACTGATCGAAGAACTTCGGCGCGACGCCGTGCGGCTGTGGCTGGAGGGCGGCGAGCTGCGCTACCAGGCGCCCAAGGGCGCGATGACGCCCGAGCGCATCGCGCGGCTGCGCGCGCTGAAGCCCGAGCTGGTCGCCTTCCTGCGCGACACCGCGGCCGGCGCGCAGCTGCCCGCGCTGGAGGCGGCACAACCGCGCCCGGCGCAGCTGCCGCTGTCGTTCGCGCAGGAGCGGCTGTGGCTGCTGAACCGGCTGGAACAGCTGGGCACCGCATACCACATCGCCAACGGCCTGAGCCTGGGCGGCGTGCTGGACGAGCCCGCTTTCGAGCGCGCGCTGGCGGAGATCGTGCGCCGCCATGAGGCCCTTCGCACGCGCTTTCCGGCCGCGGCCGACGGCACGGCGGTGCAGCACATCGACGGGCCGGACTGCTTCGCGCTGGAGCGCGCCGACCTGTCGGCGGTGGCGGACGCGGCCGGGCGCGAGCGCCTGGTACACGAGCGCGCGCGCGCCTTCGTGCAGCGGCCGTTCGACCTGGCGCGCGGGCCGCTGTTCCGCGCGCTGCTGCTGCGGCTTGCCTCGCAGGAACACGTGGCCGTGATCGCGATGCACCACATCGTGTCGGACGGCTGGTCCTCGGGCGTGCTGGTGCAGGAGCTCGGTGCCCTCTACACCGCCTACGCGAAGGGCGAGCCGTCGCCGCTGCCCGAACTGCCGCTGCAGTACGCCGACTACGCGCTGTGGCAGCGCGGCTGGCTGCAGGGCGACGCGCTGCGCCGCCAAGTGGATTACTGGAAAGAGCGGCTGGCCAGTGCGCCAGCCGCGCTGGATTTGCCGCTGGACCATCCGCGTCCGCCGGTGCAGGCCTTCCGCGGCGCCAACCACGAGTTCGTGCTGCCGAAGCCGCTGGTGGACAAGCTGCAGGCGCTCGCGCAGGCCGAGGGCGCCACGCTGTTCATGGTGCTGCTGGCGGCCTTCCAGTCGCTGCTGTCGCGCTGGAGCGGGCAGGACGACGTCGTGGTCGGCACGCCGGTCGCAGGGCGCACGCACCGCGCCACCGAGGGGCTGATCGGCTTTTTCATCAACATGCTGGCGCTGCGCACCGACCTGGCGGGAGATCCGACTTTCCGCACGCTGCTGGGCCGCGTGAAAAACACCGCGCTGGACGCCTTCGCGCATCAGCACCTGCCGTTCGAAAAACTGGTGGAGGAGCTGCGGCCGGTGCGCGACCGCTCGCGCCCGCCGGTGTTCCAGGTGCAGTTCGCGCTGCAGAACTACCGCGACGAGGGCCTGGCGCTGCCGGGATTGCAACTCGCGCGGCTGCCGCGCGATGCCACCGCTTCCCAATCTTCCAAGCTGGACCTGTCGCTGTTCCTGATGGACCAGGGCGCCGCGGGCCTGGCCGGCGTCATCGAATACGCCAGCGACCTGTTCGATGCCGGCACCATGGAGCGGCTGGCGCGGCACTACGGCCGGCTGCTGGAGGCGGTGGCGGTGGACCCGGACAGGGCGCTGTCCACCGTGCCGCTGCTGGACGAGGCCGAACGCCGGCGCATCGTGGTGGAATGGAATGACACGGCGCGCGACTATCCGCGCGGCCTGACCCTGCAACAGATGTTCGAGGTGCAGGCCGCGCGCACGCCGGAACGCGTCGCGCTCGCGGCCCACGCCGGCACGCTGACCTACGCCGAACTCGACGCCCGCGCCAACCAGCTGGCCCGCACGCTGCGCCTGCACGGCATTGGGGCCGGTGCGCTGGTGGCGGTCTGCGCCGAGCGCGGCCTGGAGATGGTGGTCGGCCTGCTCGGCATCCTGAAAGCCGGCGCCGCCTACGTGCCGCTGGACCCGGGCTACCCGGCCGAGCGGCTGGGCTTCATGCTGGAAGACTGCGGGGCGCAGCTGCTGCTGACGCAGGCGCACCTGCGGGACCGCCTGCCCGAGAGCGCAGTGCCCGCGATCCGCCTGGACGCCGACTGGCCGCGCATCGCCGAAGCGCCGTCGTCGCCGATCGCGTCCGGCGCCGGTCCGCAGGACCTGGCTTACGTGATCTACACCTCCGGCTCCACCGGCCGGCCCAAGGGCGTGGGCGTGCCGCACGAAGGCATCGTCAACCGCCTGCAGTGGATGCAGGAGGAATACGGGCTGGGCGAACACGACAGCGTGCTGCAGAAAACGCCGTTCAGCTTCGACGTGTCGGTGTGGGAATTCTTCTGGCCCCTGCTGCATGGCGCGCGGCTGGTGATGGCGCGGCCCGGCGGCCACCAGGACGCGGCCTACCTGGGTGACGCGATCGCGCGCGAAGCGATCACCACGCTGCATTTTGTGCCGCCGATGCTGGAGGTGTTCCTCGGCCAGGCGCAGCCGGTGCAGTGCACCAGCCTGCGGCGCGTGATCTGCAGCGGCCAGGCTTTGCCCAAGGAGCTGCAGGAGCGCTTCTTCCGCGCGTTGCCCGGTGTGGAGCTGCACAACCTGTACGGGCCGACCGAAGCCTCGGTGGACGTGACCGCCTGGGCGTGCAAGCCGGGCTCGGCCCTGGCCAGCGTGCCGATCGGCCGGCCCATCGCCAACACGCAGATGCACGTGCTCGATGCGCACGGCAACCCGGTTCCCGCCGGCGTGGCGGGCGAGCTGCACATCGCCGGCGTGCAGTTGGCGCGCGGCTACATCGGCCGCCCGGACTTGACGGCCGAGCGCTTCGTGCCCAACCCGTTCGGCGCACCCGGCAGCCGCATGTACCGCAGCGGCGACCTGGCGCGCTGGCTGCCGGACGGCAGCCTGGACTACCTCGGCCGCATCGACCACCAGGTCAAAGTGCGCGGCGTGCGCATCGAGCTGGGCGAGATCGAGGCGGTGCTGGCGGCGCAGCCCGGCGTGCGCGACGCGGTGGTGCTGGCGCGCGAGGACGTGCCGGGCGACCAGCGGCTGGTGGCCTACGTGCTGGCCGCGCCCGAGGCCCCGCCGGAGATCGCCGAGCTGCGCGCCGCGCTGGCGCGCCGCCTGCCCGACACCATGGTGCCGGCCCACTACGTGCTGCTGGACGCCTTTCCGCTGTCGCCCAACGGCAAGGTCGACCGCAAGGCGCTGCCCGCGCCGGACGCCGACGCGTTGCCGCGCCGCGGCTACGAAGCGCCGCAGGGCGCCACCGAACAGGCCATCGCCGCGCTGTGGGAACGCCTGCTGGGCGTCGAGCGGGTCGGGCGCAACGACAACTTCTTCGAGCTGGGCGGCCATTCGCTGCTGGCCGTGCGCATGACCGAGGCGCTGCGCCAGCACGGGCTGGCGCTGGACGTGCACGCAATCTTCGAAGCCACCACGCTGGCCGCGCTGGCGGAAAGTGCCGAGGCCGGCGGCGGCGATTTCATTGTCCCGCCCAACGCGATTCCGGCGGGGGCCACGGCCCTCGTGCCCGACATGCTGCCGCTGGTGGCGCTGACGCAGGCCGAGATCGACGTGGTGGTGGCCCAGGTGCCCGGCGGCGCGGCCAACGTGCAGGACATCTACCCGCTGGCGCCGATGCAGGAAGGCTTCCTGTTCCACTACCTGCTGGCGCAGCAAGGCGACGCCTACCTGCAGCAGGCCGTGCTCGCCTTCGGGCAGCGCGCGCAGCTGGACGGCTTCATCGCCGCCTTCCAGCAGGTGATCGCGCGCCACGACATCCTGCGCACCGCCATCGCCTGGGAAGGCCTGCGCGAGCCGGTGCAGGTGGTGTGGCGCGAAGCGCGGCTGGCGGTCGACGAGCTGCAACTGCCGGCCGGCGGCGACGCCGCAACGCAGCTGCGCGAGCGGCACGACCCGCGCCTGTACCGCCTGGACATCCGGCAGGCGCCGCTGCTGCGCTGCTTCATCGCGCACGACGCCGCCAACGACCGATGGCTGCTGCAGGTGCTGTTCCACCATTTGGTGGACGACGCCACCACCTTGCGCCTGCTGATCGAGCAGATCCACCTGGTGATGGCCGGCCGGGCCGACCGGCTGGCGCCGCCGGTGCCGTTCCGCAACTACGTCGCCCATGCGCGGCGCCTGCCGGCCTCCGAGCACGAGGCTTTCTTCAAGGCCATGCTGGGCGACGTGGAGGAGCCGACCACGCCGTTCGGGCTGACCGACACGCAGGGCGACGGCGTGCGCACGGCCGAGGCCCAGGCCGCGCTCGATCCTGGCCTGTCCCGCCGCCTGCGCGCGCAGGCCCGCCAGCACGGGGTGAGCGCCGCCGCGCTGGTGCACCTGGCCTGGGCGCAGCTGCTGGCGCGCAGCAGCGGCCGTGGGGCCGACGTGGTGTTCGGCACGGTGCTGTTCGGCCGCATGCGCAGCGGCGAGGGCGCCGAGCTGGTGCTGGGGCCGTTCATCAATGCCTTGCCGATCCGCATTCGGCTGGGCGAGCAGGGCGTGCGCGATGCCCTGCAGCGCGCGCACCGCGACCTGGCGCAGCTGCTGGTGCACGAGCACGCCTCGCTGGCGCTGGCCCAGCGCTGCAGCGCGCTGCCGGCGCAGGCGCCGCTGTTCACCGCCTTGCTCAACTACCGCCACCAGGTGGTGCACCTGGGCCGCGTGGAAGAGGAAGAGACCGGCGAGCTGCAGCTGCAGGTGCTGCACACCGAGGAGCGCACCAATTACCCGCTGACCCTGATCGTCGAGGACCTGGGCGAGGACTTCCACTTCATCGCGCAGGTGGCGTCGACCGTGGTGGCGCCCGAGCGCATCTGCGCGGCCATGCAGGCGGCGTTGCGCAGCCTGGTGGAGCTGCTGGAGACGGCACCGCAGGCGCCGGTGCGCACGGTGGACGTGTTGCCGCCCGAGGAGCGCCGGCAGCTGCTGGCGGAATGGACCGCCACCGAGGCGCCGTACGAGCGCGACCTCAGCATCGCGCAGCAGGTGGCGCGCCAGGCCGCGCGCACGCCGGACCGCGTCGCCGTGGCCTTCGGTTCCGCCAAGCTGCGCTACGCCGAACTCAATGCGCGGGCCAACCGCCTGGCCCATGCGCTGCGTGCGCGTGGCGTCGGCCCCGAAACACGCGTGGGCCTGTACCTGCCGCGCCAGCCCGACATGGTCGTGGCGCTGCTGGCCGTGCTGAAGGCCGGCGGTGCCTACGTGCCGCTGGACCCCAACTACCCGCTGGAGCGCGTGCGCTTCATGCTGGAGGACGCCCGGCCGCGGCTGGTCATCACCCATGACGCGCTGCAGGGCGGCGTGCCGGGCGTGGAGGCCTTCTGCCTGGACACGCAGTCCAGCGAACTGGACGCCTTCGACGGCGCTGACTTCGACCCCGGCCTGCACCCGGACAACCTCGCCTACGTCATCTACACCTCGGGTTCCACCGGCCAGCCCAAGGGCGTGGGCGTGCGCCACAACAGCGCCAGCGCCTTCGTCGCCTGGATCCACCAGGAATTCACGCCGGCCAGCCTGCGCCACATGCTGTTCGGCACCTCGCTGAACTTCGACCTGTCGATCTTCGAGCTGTTCGGCCCGCTGACCTGCGGCGGCACCTTGTGGCTGGCGCCCAACGTGCTGGCGCTGTGCGAAGACGCCGCGCTGCGCGATGCGCCGATCACGCTGGTCAGCACCGTGCCCTCGGCGGCGGTGCAGCTGGAGCGCGACGGCGCCATGCCGCCCAGCGCGCGCGTGCTGGTGGCCGGCGGCGAGACGCTGCCGGCGCAGCTGGTGCAGCGCGTGTTCGCCACCACCCGCATCGAGCGCATCGTCAACGTCTACGGCCCGACCGAGGACACCACGTTTTCCACCACCGCCTCGCTCACGCAGGCGGTGCCGCTGGTGCCCATCGGCCGGCCGCTCGCCAACAAGCGGCCCTACCTGCTGGACGACGCGCTGCAGCCGGTGCCGGTCGGCGTGCCGGCCGAGGTCTACCTGGCCGGCGAAGGCCTGTCGCGCGGCTACCTGGACCGCCCGGCGCTGACCGCCGAGCGCTTCATCCCCAACCCGTTCGGCCCGCCGGGCGCGCGCATGTACCGCACCGGCGACCTGGCTCGCTGGCTGCCCGACGGTTCGCTGGACTACGCCGGCCGCATCGACCACCAGGTCAAGATCCGGGGCTTTCGTATCGAGCTGGGCGAGATCGAATCGGCGCTGGCGGCGCAGCCGGGCGTGCACGAAGCCATCGTGCTGGCGCGCGAAGACACGCCGGGCGACCGGCGCCTGGTGGCCTACGTGGTGCCGCAGGACGGCGAGCTGCCGTCGGCCCAGGGCCTGCGCGACGCGCTGGCGCTGCGGCTGCCGGACTACATGGTGCCGGCGCACGTGGTGGTGCAGGACGCCTTCGCGCTCACGCCAGCCGGCAAGATCGACCGCCGCGCGCTGCCGGCGCCGGAAGACGTGGGCGCCACAGGCCAGGCCAATTACGAGGCGCCGGTCGGGCCGGTGGAAGAGGCCATCGCCGCCGCCTGGGCCAAGCTGCTGGGCCTGGAGCGCATCGGCCGCCAGGACAACTTCTTCGAGCTGGGCGGCCATTCGCTGATGGCCGTGAGCCTGATCGCGCAGCTGCGCAAGCAGGGCATCTCCACCAACGTGCGCGCGGTGTTCGCCGCCAACACGCTGGCCGAGCTGGCGGCCAGCGTGGACCTGCGCGACAGCGCGCAGGAAACGGTGAAGGTGCCGGCCAACCGCATCGCGCCGGATGCGGCCGCCATCACGCCCGACATGCTGCCGCTGGTGGAGCTCACCCAGGCCGAGATCGACGCCGTGGTCGCCACCGTGCCGGGCGGCGCGGCCAACGTGCAGGACATCTACCCGCTGGCGCCGCTGCAGGAGGGCTTCCTGTTCCACCACATGCTGGTGCAGCAGGAGGACATCTACCTGCACCGCACGCTGCTGGCGTTCGACCGGCGCGAGAACGTGGACCGCTTCGTCGGGGCCTTCCACACCCTGATCCAGCGCCACGACATCCTGCGCACCGGCTTCGCCTGGGAAGGGTTGCGCCACGCGGTGCAGGTGGTGTGGCGCGAAGCACCGCTGCCGGTGGAGGAGCTGCAAGCCGCCGGCGACGATGCGGAAGCCTGGCTGCGGGCGCGGCCGCTGCGCATGGACGTGCGCGCGGCGCCGCTCTTGCGCTGCGCGGTGGTGCACGACGCCGCGCGCGGGCGTTGGCTGCTGCAGATGCTGTGCCATCACCTGATCAGCGACGCGGTGTCGCTGCGCGTGCTGGTCGAGCAGATCGCCGCCATCCTGGCCGGGCAGGCCGACCAGTTGCCGCCCTCGGTGCCGTTCCGCGACTACGTGGCGCACGCGCGGCGCGTGCCGCAGGCCGAGCACGAGGCCTTCTTCAAGGAGATGCTGGGCGACGTGGAGGAACCCACCACGCCGTTCGGGCTGACGGACACGCGCGGCGACGCCGCGCTGGCACGCACGCGCCGCATGCTCGACCCCGCGCTGTCGCGCCGCGTGCGCCAGCTGGTGCGCCGGCATGGCGTCAGCGCCGCCAGCCTGATGCACCTGGCCTGGGCGCAGGTGCTGGCGCGCGCGAGCGGCCGGCCGTCGGACGTGGTGTTCGGCACCGTGCTGCTGGGCCGCATGAAGAGCGGCGTGGGCTCCGAGCGCGCCATGGGCCCCTTCATCAACACGCTGCCGATCCGCGTGCGGCTGGGGTCGCAGAGCGTGCGCGACAGCCTGCAGAACGTGCACCGCGTGCTGACCGAGCTGCTGGTGCACGAGCACGCCGTGCTGGCGCTGGCGCAGCGCGCGAGCGCGCTGCCGCCGCAGGCGCCGCTGTTCACCGCGCTGATGAACCACCGCCACGGCGCCCGGCGCGACGAGCCGCAGCCGGGAGACACGGCCGAGGTGGGCGAGGGCGTCGACCTCGGCATGGAACTGCTGGAATCGGCCGACCGCAGCAACTATCCGCTGGTGCTGATGGTGGACGACTTCGGCGACGACTTCGCGCTGAACATCCAGGTCAGCGCCGGTTCCGTGCCGCCGGACGCCGTGTGCGGCTACGTGGAGCGCGCCATCGCGCAGATCGTGGAACTGCTGGAGCGCGAACCCGATGCGCAAATCGGCCGCGTGGACGCGCTGCCGCTGGAAGAACGCCAGCGGCTGCTGGTGGAATGGAACGCGACTGAGGCGTCGTACGAACGCGAGCTCACGGCCATCCAGCTGATCGAGCGGCAGGCCGCGCGCACACCCGAAGCGCTTGCGCTGGTGTGCGGCGACGCGCGCCTGAGCTACGACGCCTTGAACACCCGCGCCAACCGCCTGGCGCATGCGCTGCGCGCGCGTGGCGTCGGGCCGGACGACCTGGTGGGCCTGTTCATGGAGCGCGGCCCGGACATGGTCGTCGCCCTGCTGGCCATCCTGAAAGCCGGCGGCGCCTACCTGCCGCTGGACCCGAACTACCCCGAAGACCGCGTGCGCGGCATGCTGGAAGACGCGCGGCCGCGGCTGGTGGTCACGCAGGCTTCGCTGCGCGAGCGGCTGCACGGCGCCGACACCTTGAGCGTGGACGCCGAGGCGGCCGCGCTGGCCGAACAGCCCACGCACGATCCGCAATCCGGCGTCGGGCCCGATCACCTGGCCTACATCATCTACACCTCCGGCTCCACCGGCCGGCCCAAGGGCGTGGCGGTGCGCCATGGCGGCCTGAGCGCCTTCGTCGCCTGGATCCACCAGGCCTTCGACCGCGAGGTGCTGGGCAACGCGCTGGCCGCGACTTCGCTGAACTTCGACTTCTCGGTGTTCGAGCTGTTCGGCCCGCTGGCCTGCGGCGGCACCGTGTGGCTGGTGCCGACCAACGTGCTGGCGCTGGCCGAGGACGCCGAACTGCGCGCCGCGCCGATTACGCTGCTGAGCGCCGTGCCCTCGGCCATCGCGCAGCTGGAACGCGCCGGCGCCATCCCGCCCAGCGTGCGCGTGCTGGCCAGCGGTGGCGAGGCGCTGTCCGCGCAGCTGGTCGAGCAGGTCTTGCGCAACACCAACGTGCGGCAGGTGGTGAACATGTACGGGCCGTCGGAAGACACGGTGGCCTCGACCTGGACGCCGGTGGAGCGCGATACGGCGGGCCCCATCCCCATCGGCCGGCCGGTGAGCAATGCGCAGATCTACCTGCTGGATGCCGCGCTGCAGCCCGTGCCCACCGGTGTGGCCGCGGAGCTGTACGTGGCGGGTGACGGCCTCGCGCGCGGCTACCTGCACCGGCCTGAGCTGACGGCCGAGCGCTTCGTCCCGAATCCGTTCGGCGCGCCTGGTACGCGCATGTACCGCACCGGCGACCTGGCGCGCTGGGGGGCCGACGGCCGCATCGAATACCTGGGCCGGGTCGACCACCAGGTGAAGATCCGCGGTTTCCGTATCGAGCTGGGCGAAATCGAAGCGGTGCTGGCCGCGCAGCCCGGCGTGCATGAAGCCATCGTGCTGGCGCGCGAGGACAGCCCGGGCGAGAAGCGCCTGGTGGCCTACGTGGTGCCGCAGCCCGGCCAGCCGCTCACCGCACAGGCGCTGCGCGCCGCGCTGGGTGAGCGGCTGCCCGAGTACATGGTGCCGGCGCACGTGGTCGTGCAGGACGCGTTCGCGCTCACGCCCGGCGGCAAGATCGACCGCCGCGCGCTGCCGGCGCCGGAAGACGCCGACGCCATCACGGGGCAGGCCAACTACGAGGCGCCGGTCGGCCCTGTGGAAGAGAAGATCGCGGCCGTCTGGGCGCAGCTGCTGGGCCTGGAGCGGGTCGGGCGGCAGGACAATTTCTTCGAGCTGGGCGGCCATTCGTTGATGGCGGTCAGCATGATGTCGCAGCTGCGCCGCCAGGGCATCTCCACCAACGTGCGCAGCCTGTTCGCCGCGCCCACGCTGGCCGAACTGGCGGCAGGCGTGACCCTGCGCGACCCCGCGCAAGCCAAGGCACGGGACAAGGCGGCGGCTCCGGCCGGCCGCGTCGCGGCGGACGCCAAGTCCATCGCGCCGGAGATGCTGCCGCTGGTGACGCTCACGCAGGCCGAGATCGACGGCGTCGTCGCGCGCGTGCCCGGCGGCGCGGCCAACGTGCAGGACATCTACCCGCTGGCGCCGCTGCAGGAAGGCCTGCTGTTCCACCACCTGCTGCAGCCGCAAGACGACATCTACCTGCACGCCATGCTGGTGGAATTCACCGAACGCGGCACGCTGGACACATTCCTGCATGCCCTGCGCACGGCCGCGGCAAGGCACGACGTGCTGCGCACCGGCTTCGCCTGGGAAGGGCTGCCCGAGCCGGTGCAGGTGGTGTGGCGCGACGCGCCGCTGCCGGTGGAGGAACTGGAATTCACCGGCGGCGACGTGGAGCAGCAGCTGCGCGCGCATCCCGCCCTGCTGGACGTGCGCGCGGCGCCGCTGCTGCGCTGCGCGGTGGCGCGGGACGCCGCGCACGGGCGCTGGCTGGTGCGCATCCTGTGCCACCACCTGGTCAGCGACGCGGTGTCGATGCACGTGCTGATCGAGCAGATCGGCGCGGTGCTGCTGGGCAAGGCCGACACACTGCCGCCGCAGCTGCCGTTCCGCGACGAAGTGGCGCGCGCGCGGCGCGTGCCGGTGGCCGAGCACGAGGCGTATTTTCGGCGCACGCTGGGCGACGTGGACACGCCGACCGCCGCCTTCGGCATGCTGGAGGTGCGCGGCGAGAGCGCGCAGGCGCGCCAGGCCCAGGCCGAGCTGCCACCGGCGCTGTCGCGGCGGCTGCGCGAAGCGGCACGTATGCGCGGCCTGAGCGCGGCCGTGCTGTTCCACCTGGGCTACGCGCTGACGCTGGCGCTGGTCAGCGGCCGGCGCGACGTGGTATTCGGTACTGTGCTCCTGGGCCGCTCGCAAGGCGAGGGCGCGGACCGCGCGCTGGGCCTGTTCGTCAACACGCTGCCGCTGCGCGTGCGGCTGGACGGCCAGGGCGCCGAGGCGGCGGTGCGCGCCGTGCAGGCGCAGATGGGCGAGCTGATGCGCCACGAGCAGGCCAGCCTGGTGGTGGCACAGCGCGCCAGCGGCATCGACCCGTCGCTGCCGCTGTTCAGCACGCTGTTCAACTACCACCACGGCGCGCCGAAACGCGATGGCGCGGCCTGGCAGGGCATGCGCGTGCTGGCCTCGCAGGAGCGCACCAACTACCCGCTGAGCCTGGACGTGGCGGAAATGAACGAGGGCTTCGGCCTGCTGGCCCTGTGCCTGGCGCCGATCGAGCCGCAGCGGGTGCTGGGCTACATGCAGGCCGCGCTGGAACGGCTGGTCGATGCGCTGGAACACGCCCCCGGACGCGCGCTGGACTGCGCCGGGCTGCTGCCGCCCGAGGAGATGGCGCGGCTGGCGCGCTGCAACGACACAGCCATGGACTTCGACCACGCGGCCACGCTGCACGGCGGCTTCGAGGCGCAGGCGGCGGCGCGGCCCGACGCGGTGGCGCTGGTCTTCGAAGGCGAGTCGCTGACCTACGGCGCGCTGAACGCGCGCGCCAACCGGCTGGCACGGCAGCTGCGCGCGCAGGGTGTGGCGCCGGACGCGCTGGTCGGCCTGTGCGTGGAGCGCGGGCTGGACATGGTGCTCTGCATGCTGGCCATCCTGAAGGCCGGCGGCGCCTACCTGCCGCTGGACGCGGCGCTGCCGCGCGAGCGCCTGGCCTTCATGCTGGAAGACGCGCGCCCGGTGCTGGTGCTGGGCCACGCGCGCCTGCTGGCCGGCCTGCCGCTGGCCGAGCGCGGCGTCGCCGGCCTGGCGCTGGACGTGCCGGAAGTGGCGCAGGCCGTCGCCGCCCAGCCGCCGCACGAGCTGCCGGGCGACGGTGTCGGCGCCGACCGGCTGGCCTACGTGATCTACACCTCCGGCTCCACCGGCCGGCCCAAGGGTGTGCTCAACACGCAGCGCAACGCCGCGCACTACGCGGCTTCGCACATCCGCGAATGCGGCCTGGGCCCGGACGACTGCGTGGCGCAGCTGGCCTCGACCAGCTTCGACCTGAGCGTGGAAGAGATCTTCCCGCCGTTGATCGCCGGCGCGCGCGTGGCGCTGCGCCCGCGCGAGACGCTGGGGGCGGGCGGCGCGTTCTCCGACTGGCTGCAGGCGCAGGGCGTCACGGTGATGAGCCCAACCACCGCCTACTGGAGCGAATGGACCGGTGCGCTGGAGTCCGGCGAGGCGCGCTGGCCGGCCGCGCTGCGCATGGTGATGGTGGGCGGCGAACGCGTGCCGCCGCAGCGCCTGCGCGACTGGATGCGGCTGCCCGCAGCGCGCGCCTGCGGGTGGCTCAACATCTACGGGCCGACCGAAACCACGGTGGGCTCCACGCTGTACCGCGCGCCGCGCGACTGGCGCGACGGCCTGGAAGACGACCTGTGCATCGGCCGGCCGATCGCCAACACCACCGTGCACATCCTGGACGCGCGGCTCGGCCTGGCGCCCGAAGGCGTGGCCGGCGAGCTGTGCATCGGCGGAGTGGGACTGGCGCGCGGCTACCTGGACCGGCCGGGCCTGACGGCCGAACGCTTCGTGCCCGATCCGTTCGGCGCGCCCGGCGCGCGCCTGTACCGCACCGGCGACCTGGCACGCCGTCGGCCCGACGGGCAGCTGGAGTTCCTGGGGCGGCTGGACGCGCAGGTGAAGATCCGCGGCCACCGCATCGAGCTGGGCGAGATCGAGGCGGCGCTCGAAGCGCTGCCCGCGCTGCGCGAGGCGGTGGTGCTGGCGCGCGAAGACAGGGCGGGCGAGCCGCGCCTGGTGGGCTATGTGGTGCCGCGCGAAGCGGGCGCTTCGCTTGCGGAGCAGGACCTGCGCGAGGCGCTGGCGCGCCGGCTGCCGGCTTACATGGTGCCGGTGCACGTGGTGATGCTCCAGGCGCTGCCGCTGACGCCCTCGGGCAAGGTCGACCGGCGCGCGCTGCCCGCATCCGAGGCGTCGCAGGGCGCGCCAGTGCCCGCCGCGCCGGCCACGCCCACCGAGCAGGCGCTGGCCGCGATCTGGGCCGAGGTGCTGGGCCATGCAGCGGTCGGCGTGCACGACGACTTCTTCGCGCTGGGCGGCCATTCGCTGGTGGCGGTGAAGCTGCTGTCGCGCGTGTCCACCCGGATGGGCCGCGCGCTGTCGCTGTCCACGCTGTTCTCGCATCCGACCGTGGCGCTGCTGGCGCGCGAGATCGACGCGCAGGCGACACCATCGAATGCCGGACCCTCATCCGCACCGGTGCTGGTCGTCCCACTGGGCGAGCACGGCGCGGGCGGCGGCAACGACGCGCGCCTGCCGCTGTTCCTGGTGCACGGCGCGGGCGGCGAAATCCTGAACTTCAACCCGCTGGCGCGCGCGCTGGAGGACCGGTTCCGGATCTATGGCATCCGCTCGCCCGACAGCGTCGGCGCCCCGGAACCCGGCACGCTGGAGGCGCTGGCCGCGCTGTACGCGGACCACGTCGCCGCCGCGGAGCCCGGTCCGGTGGCGCTGACCGGCTGGTCGATGGGCGGGCTGCTGGCGATGCGCGTGGCGCACCTGCTGGAAGCGCGCGGGCGGGCGGTGCGCTGGGTCGGCCTGCTGGACAGCTACATCGTCGACGCCGCCGTCAGCGACGCCGAAGCGAAGGCCCAGTCGGGCGACATGCTGGTCCGCGCGCTCGACGCCAGCGACCTGCTGGACCCCGCCACGCGGGCGCGCATCGCCGGCATGGACGCGGCGACGCTGCGGCGGCGCATCGCCGACGAGCCCGAAACTGTCGCCGCCGAACTGCTGCCCCCCGAGATCGCCGCCACGCTGGTCGCGCGGCACAAGACCCTGCTGCGCCACACGGTGATCGCCCGGCAGTTCCAGCCGGCGACCCTTGGTGCGCCGCTGCACCTGTTCTGGGCCGGCGCCAACCACAAGGGCAACGCGCAGCGCACCGACTGGCTGGCGTTGACACGGCGGCCGGGCGACAGCTCGACCACCGTGCTGGCCGACGCCGACCATTTATCCATCCTGCGGCCCGACGCCGCCGCGCGCATCGCGGCAGTGCTGGCCAGCCACATGGAACCGATCCCACGGAGTTGAATTGATATGAAGACCTGGTATCTCAAGAGCAATGCGGTGTTCGAGCCGCTGGTGTGCAGGTGGTATGCGTGGCCGTTCATGGTGTCGCCGGCCACCTTCGCGATGGTGCTGAAGAACCGGCTGCTGCCGATCCTGGAATCGTTCGTCGAAAGCCCGGAAGACCACGCCATGGCGACCGAGGACCCTTCCTTGCGCGGCGGCCCCTTCATCGACTTCGACGGCGACATGGCGCTGCCGCAGGAGCTGCTGGAGACCCTGGAGCGCGACTGCACGCTGCAGATGGAGTTCGCCGCCGCGCTGGAGGAGGCCAACAAGCTGCTGCTGCGCCACGACAAGGGAATGAGCCTGGAGTCCCTGTACCCCAAGCTGCCGGCGCCGCTGCGCGGCCTGTGCGAGCTGGGCTACGACCTGAACAACGCACCCTCGCTGCGGCTGATCGAGCCGCTGCTGTACGACAGCCCGCTGTACGCGCCGAAGCACCAGGCGGTGTTCCTGCGCCTGCTGGAGCAGGACCTGCGGCCGTTCATCCTGAGCGCGCCACTGCTGGACGAATCGGCCGGGCTGCTGGTGGAAGCGCCGTTTCGCGACGGCGTGTACGACCAGCTGGCGCGCGCACGCACCAGCGGCATTTCCGACGCCGAACTGCAGGCACTCATCACCGCCGTGCCGCGCCGCCCGCGCAGCAGCGCCACGCTGGCCGACTTCTTCACCACCGAGGCGCCGGCGCGCACCTACACGCCGCCCGCGAACAGCGAAGTGCGCGTGCGGTACTTCGGCCATGCCACCGTGCTGGTGGAGCACGAGGGCGTGTCGCTGCTCACCGACCCGAGCATCGGCTACCCGATGCAGGGCGGCATCGACCGCTTCAGCTACGCCGACCTGCCGGACAAGCTGGACTACGTGCTGATCACGCACAACCACCAGGACCATGCGATGTTCGAGACGCTGCTGCAGCTGCGCCACCGCATCGGCACGATCGTGGTGCCGCGGACCAACGGCGGCACGCTGCAGGACCCGTCGCTCAAGTTCGCGCTGAAGCATGCCGGCTTCGAGTCGGTGGTGGAACTGGACGAGCTGGAATCGCTGCCGATTCCCGGCGGCGCCATCCTGGGGCTGCCGTTCCTGGGCGAACACGGCGACCTGCACATCCGCAGCAAGCTGGGCTACAGCGTGCGCCTGGGGCAGCGCTCGGTGCTGTGCCTGGCCGACTCCAACAACCTGGACCCGCGCCTGTACGAGCGCCTGGCGCCGCGCATCGGGCGGCAGGACATGGTGTTCATCGGCATGGAGTGCACGGGCGGGCCGATGTCCTGGCTGTACGGCGCGCTGATGCCGGCGCGCCTGAGCATGGCCCACGACAACTCGCGGCGCCTCAGCGGCTCGGACTTCCAGCGCGCCCGCGACATCGTCGAGCGCTTCGATCCGCAGGCCGTGTTCGTCTACGCGATGGGCGCGGAGCCCTGGTTCTCGCACATCACCAGCATCGTGTACGACGACAGCTCGGCGCCGATCGTGGAATCGAACAAGCTGGTCGCGCACTGCCGCGCGGCCGGCCTGGTGTCGGAACGCCTGTACGGCAAGCGCACGGTCACGCTCGGCGAGGCCGGCATCGCCGTGTCCTGAACACAAGGTGGAGCAGTACACGTGAGCGATGCATTGCAGCAGGCCCGGCTGGACCACCTGGGCTTCCACGTCGGCGACGCGGAACGTGCGGCCGAAGAACTCATCACGCAATTCGGCTTCGAGGTCGAAGGGCGCAGCGGGCCTGGCGTGGAAAGCCATCGCTCGGTCCTGCTGCGGCAAGGGGTGGCGTCCCTGGTCGTCACGCAAGGCCTGGCCGACGGCCATGACGCCGGCGCCTACGTCCGCAAACATGGCGACGGCGTCGCCGACGTCGCGCTGGCGACGCCCGACGTGCACGCGGCATTCGCGCTGGCGGTGGCGCGCGGCGCGACCGTGCTGCATCCGCCCACGCAGCAGGACGGCATGCTCACCGCGGCCATCGCGGCATTCGGCGACGTGCGTCACACCCTGGTCCAGCGCCTGAGCGATTCCTCGGCGGACCGGCGCATCCCCGGCATGCGGCCGGCGCCCCCCACGGGCCGCGCGCCGGACATCGGGCTGCGGCACCTGGACCACATCGCGGTCAGCGTGGAAGCGGGGCAGCTGGCAGCGACCATCGACTTCTACGTCACGGTCATGGGCTTCCGGCGGATCTTCGAGGAATACATCAGGGTGGGCGACCAGGCGATGAATTCGCAGGTGGTGCGCAACCTCGCGGGCGACGTCACCCTCACCATCCTCGAGCCGGACCGCAGCCACGCGGCGGGCCAGATCGACGACTTCCTGGCCAGCCACGGCGGCGCGGGCATCCAGCACCTGGCCTTCGCCTCGGACGACATCCTGCGCTCGGTCGACGCGCTGCACGCCCGGGGCATCGCCTTCCGCGCCACCCCCGGCGCCTATTACGACCAGCTGCCCGAGAGGCTGGGCCAGGGCGGCCACCCGATCGCGGCGCTGCGGACGCACGGGGTGCTGGTGGACGAGGACCATGCCGGGCGGCTGTACCAGATCTTCACCAGGTCCACGCACCCCCGCAAGACCTTCTTCATCGAAGTCATGGAGCGCGGCGGCGCGCAGACCTTCGGCAGCGGCAACATCAAGGCGCTGTACGAATCGATCGAACTGGAGCGCTCCGCCGGGCGCACGGAGGGTTCATGAACGCTTATTCATCCGAACAGGCCGCCGCGGATCTCGACATCGGGGACCTGCATCCATCGCTGCGCGACCCGGCGCTGGAAGCCATGAACTTCCTCAACGAGGTGGCGCAGCGTTTTCCGCAGGCGATCTCGTTCGCGGCCGGGCGGCCGACCGAACGCTTCTTCGACCTGGACGCGGTGCCGCGCTACCTGCAGCGCTTCGTCGAGCACCTGCGCCAGGACAAGGGCATGAGCGACGCGCAGGCCAGGCGTCTGCTGCTGCAGTACGGGCGCACCAAGGGCATCATCCACGAGCTGCTGGCGAAGAACCTGGCGGTGGACGAGGGCATCGAGGTCGACCCGGAATCGATCGTCGTCACGGTCGGCTGCCAGGAAGCGATGTTCCTGGCCTTGCGCGCCCTGTGCGGACACCCCGACGACGTGGTGCTGGCCGTGTCGCCCTGCTACGTGGGCCTGACCGGCGCCGCCCGGCTGCTGGACCGCGAGATCTGGCTGGTGAAGGAAAACGAGCGCGGCGTCGACCTGGACCACATGGTCAGCCAGATCCGCGCCGCGCGTGCCGCCGGCAAGCGCCCGCGCGCCTGCTACGTGACGCCCGACTTCGCGAATCCTTCCGGTGCCAGCCTGGACTTGGCGGACCGGAAAGCGCTGCTGGCCATCGCGCAGGAGCACGACCTGCTGCTGCTGGAGGACAACCCCTACGGCCTGTTCCAGGCGGCCGAAGGCCAGCGCGTGCCGACGTTGAAGGTGCTGGACACACAGCGCCGGGTGGTCTACCTGGGCTCGCTGGCGAAGACCTGTTTTCCGGGCGTGCGCATCGGCTACGCGGTGGCCGACCAGCGGGTGCGCGGCGTGGACGGCAAGGTGGGATTGCTGGCCGACGAGCTGTCGAAGATCAAGAGCATGCTGACGGTGAATACCTCGCCGCTGGCGCAGGCGATCGCCGGTGGCAAGCTGCTGGAGCACGGCTGCAGCCTGGCCGCGGCCAACCAGGGCGAGATCGGCGTGTACCGCGACAACCTGCGCCAGCTGCTGGCCGGCTTGGCCGAACGCTTCCCAGCCAACGTGCCGGGGCAGCTGACGTGGAACACGCCGAGAGGCGGCTTCTTCGTGGTGGTGACGGTGCCGTTCGTGGCCGACGACGCAGCGCTGCTGCAGTCGGCGGGCCAGCATGGCGTGCTGTGGACGCCGATGTCGCATTTCTATGACGGCAAGGGCGGGGCGCACCAGCTGAGGTTGTCGCTGAGTGCGGTGACGCCGGAGCAGATTTCGCAGGGGCTGGATCGGTTTGCGGAGTTCGTGGCCGAGTGGCGGCTGCGCGAGGCGGCTTGAGATGAGACTGATCGAGGTCCGCACCTACAAGCTCAAGCCTGGTTGCGCCGAGCGTTTCGTGGACGCGTTCCGCAATGCCATGCCGCTGCTGCAGGCCAGCGGCATGGACGTGGTGGCGTTCGGGCGCTCGGACCATGAGCATGAAAGCTTTTACCTGGTCCGTGCGTACGCGGACCGCGAACAGCTGGTGGCGCAGCAGGATGCTTTCTATTCGTCCGAGGCTTGGCGCAAAGGTCCACGGCAGCCGCTCGTCGATTGCATCGAGGATTACCTGAATACGCTGTTGTGGTTGTCGGAAGAGAGCGTCGAGGATCTGCGCGGGCGCAACGGATTGGCATGAATTCCAACCTAGGGAGGGCGATCTTCGCAGCGCTACTTGGCGTGACTTGCGGAACGAGCCTTGCAGTTGGGTTTGTCGAAGGCGAGATCAGCGGAAGAATTCTCCGGGACGGCAAACCTGTCGTCGGAGCGGTCATCACCAGCTGTGGCGACCGTGTGCCGCCGCACGCGCCTCCTGAGCGATGCACCCGGCCAATCCGTACTCAAACGGATCAACTCGGCTGGTTCTCGTACAGAAGCGTTACGGGACAGCAGCCACCGGCACCCGGTTCCTTTAACTGCAAATCGGATTTTGCCGCATGCATTTCGGACCCCGGCTGGAGTTATTGGTTTCGCATTCAAGATGGTTCCGCCGAAAGAATATTTTGGAACGGTGGTTTGGGCTATGGGCGGCTCTGGGCCCGCGTCGAATGCGACCTGAATAGGCAGAGAACGCTCGAGGCACTCGATTGCGATCGCATGACAGAGCTTCCACTTCACTATCAGCCTTGACATCGGCAACAGCGGCTCCCTTGGGCTCGCCTCCTTGCTGGTGAGTTGACTCGCTGGCAAACTGGCAGCATCAAACAAACGTATCCAAAATCGAGCCGCTACGTCCGCGCGGAGGGCACAGAAAATGAGATTCAGTTTGGGGGCATTGATCGTCGGTTCGTTCATCACTCTGACGTGTGGCGCGAGCCTCGCGCTTGAGCTGGTAGAGGGCGAGATAAGCGGGACTATTCTCCGGAACGGTAAGCCCGCATCAGGTGTGCTCATCACAAGCTGTGCGGATTGGGGAGCGATGTCGAGGGCGCCGGTTTGTACTCACCCGATTCGTGTCACAACGGATCAAGCCGGGCGCTTTTCATACAGGAGCTTCACCGGTGCTCGGCCTCCGCCGCCCGGGTCGATCAATTGCAGCATCTCACCTGGTGCATGCATTTTCGATCCTGGCTGGAGCTACTGGTTTCGCGTGCACGACAAATCCTCTGTTCGTGTGCTCTGGAGAGGCGGCCTGGGATATGGCAGGCTGCAAGCGCAAATGACCTGTGATCTAGAAAAGCAGCGGGATTCGGACGGCGATCTGGAGTGCTCGGGTACTGAGGTTCCCCTCAAATACAGCCCGTAGAGAGTTGGCGCGTCGTCAGCGCTCGATATGCGCGGACACTCGTCACGGTGCCCGAGCCCTCTCCATTGAAGCGGAAGTCGTGAGCACGATCTCGGAGCTGTTCCAGGCAGAGAAGAGGGAGTGGCCGTGGGATTCATCGCAAGCGCGCTTCGGCAGCGCGTCGATGGTGAGTTTGAGCGGCCGATCACGCCTCGCTACGTGGGCCAGGTGCTGCGCCGAGACTTGGGCCTCTACACGTACAAGAGGCATGGGACGTTCGTACTACCGCGAAGTGAAGAGGAGAAAAAGGTGGGGCGATTGGGAAAGCGGTACGGGCTCTAGCGAGGAACGTCCCCCGCGTCCCCCGCGTCCCCCGCGTCCCCACGGCTATAGGCCATTCTCATGGGACTGAGTCACATTCCTCCATCAGAGTGTGAACGGTTCACCACTAACGGTCGGTGGGATCGCCGAATTGTGTCCCTTGCTGATGAGTTGTGCCGCTGGCACACTGGCGGCCTTGAGGAAGGCACCCGAGATCGGGCAGCTAGGTGCGTGCAGGGAGGGCACACAAAATGAGATCCAGCCTGAGGACATTGCTCGTCGGTTCGCTCATCACGCTGACTTGTGGCGCGAGCCTCGCGCTTGAGCTGGTAGAGGGCGAGATCAGCGGAAGGATTCTCCGTGACGGCAAGCCTGTCGCCGGCGCGGTGATCAAGAGCTGTGGTCATTTCAAGGAACCACCAAGCGCACCGCCAGAGCGCTGCCAACATCCCATCCGCGTTCAGACCGATCAATTCGGTCGATTTGCGTTTACCAGCATAACGGGATTGCGCCCACCACTACCGGGTTCAATTGACTGCAGCGTATCGCCTATCGAATGCGTCGCAGATCCGGGGTGGAGCTACTGGTTTCGGTTGCAGGATGGGCGTTCGGAACGAGTGTTCTGGCGTGGTGGATTCGGATACGGGAGACTTTGGGCAAAGATCGAGTGTGAGTTAAGTGCTCAGAGGGACCTCGAAATCCTGGAGTGCAGCGCCACCGAGTTTTCACTCAAATATGAGCGCAGCCCAGCTTCGCGGTAGGACAGCGGCTGCTTTAGGCGTAGCTATACCGCTTCCCTTAGGGCGCGCGAAACAATCGCGCAGCAACTTAACTCCCGCATTTACATCGTTCACAGAGCTATGAGCACGGTCAATCTGGGTTACCTCAATAGCGGAAAATTCCATTCATTCAACCCAACGATCAATGTCGTATTCCCTCAGGCACTGCCCAATTACTATCAGGGATTTTCCTCGAGCTTCGGGTTCAATCCTGCAGCAAACGGCTTCTCTTCTTTTGGAACGACGCAGCAGCAGTGGGCGAACTACGCCCTTACGACATTTTCAAATGTCGCCAAAATTACCTGGGCGCACGATGGCAACACCGCCTCTCCAAAGATTAGCTTTGGATTCACGCCGATCACCACATCCGGGTTAACATTTTATCCCATTTGGAGCTCATATCCTGCAGTTGCAGGGGATGTGTTTTTGGATGCATCAACGTACCTAAACAACAGCCTCAAACCAGATATCGATCCGGAAAACCGCGGCGGATTTGCCAACCTCCTTCATGAGATTGGACATGCGCTTGGCCTCGATCATGACGGTGTATCTGCGCCAACAGAAGCGTCAGCCACGGCGTTATTTTCTGACGAAGCTAACACGCTGTTTACGGTAACGTCATACACGTATTTTCCGCTATCAGAGGGTAGCTCGCCGCGATATCCGATTACGCCAATGCTGTATGACATTGTCCAATTGCAGGTGAATTATGGAGTAAACACGACCTACAACGCGACAGACACCGATTACACATTCACGGATACGACGCATCCTTTCAGCAGCATGGGGGTAAGTGCGAGGCCAGACCAAGTGCTCATGACATTGTGGGATGCTGGCGGAAATAGCGATGTCATCAATGCCAAGGAACTAACGACAAGCGTACTGATTGATCTGCGGGAAGGGCATTTCAGCGCCATCGGGACCAATTATCTGCAGAATGGAGATAGGGGATTCAACGTCGGCATAGCCTTCGGAGCCAAGATTGAGCATGCGATTGGCGGAAAAGGCTGGGATCTGATGATCGGCAATGCGCTGGGAAACCAACTTGAAGCCCGGGATGGAACGGACACCCTCTACGGATACGAAGGGGTCGATACGCTCATCGGCCAGAGCGGCGATGATGAATTGCATGGCGGTAACGACAACGACCAGCTCTTTGGCGACGACTCCAACCCTGAGAACGCCCCATATGCCAGTCATGGAAATGACTCTCTTTATGGGGATGACGGCAACGATACGCTAATTGGCGGAGGCAAGAACGATTCCCTCTATGGGGGAGAGGGTGCCGATCAGCTCTTTGGCGATGCCAGCCTTGAGCACTTAGCTGGTCAGCATCACGGAAGCGACTCCCTGGACGGAGGCGCTGGCGACGACTACCTGGAAGGCGGCGGGCAAAACGACACCCTAATGGGCGGAACCGGAAACGACACGCTCTGGGGCGACACCTGGACCGAAACGCTCTCCACTGCCGAATACGGAAGCGACAGCCTCGACGGCGGGATCGGCGACGACAACATGGCCGGCGGTGGAAAGGCCGACACGCTAATTGGCGGTGAAGGTTCCGACCTCCTGATCGGCGACAGTCCGGACGAGATCGCTCTGGCGGACCAAGGGGACGACGTTCTGGACGGCGGAGCCGGCAGCGACACGCTGATCGGAAATGGCGGCAACGACTCACTCGTCGGCGGAGCCGATGCGGACGATCTCCGCGGCGACGAAGGCAATGACACGCTGCGTGGAGATGCTGGCCAAGACGTGCTGCATGGAGGCGCGGATAATGACCTGCTGGCAGGCGGGGCGGACGACGACTTGCTTGCGGGCGACGCGGGTAACGATACGCTCCAAGGAGACATGGGCAACGATGCTCTTGCCGGAGCGGACGGCGCAGATGTCTTGCAAGGTGGCCTTGGGGCCGACAGCCTCGATGGCGGCGATGGCGGCGACTTGCTTGCAGGCGACGATGGAGCCGACTACCTGACCGGATCGCTCGGCGATGACACCCTCCAGGGAGGCCTGGACAGCGACACCCTCGTCGGAGGCGAAGGCAATGACGTCTTGAATGGCGGCAGCGGTAACGACCTTCTGGATGCTGGAGGTGGCACGAACTACGTCCAAGGAGGCGAAGGCGCCGACACGCTTGTTGCAGCAGCAGGAACTTATCTGAGTGGCGGCGCCGGTGACGATACCTACGTCTTTGCAAGCACGGCTGCCGCAACGCTTTCAGTTATCGACGACTTTGAAGGGCACAACACGCTTTTGGTGAGCGGAAGTCTCGGCGACTACAGCATCTACACACAGGGTGGCCTCGCCCTTTTGACGGGAACGGACGGCCCCTTGGCCACGCTCGCCGATACCTCCATGCTCGGCAACCTCTTTCTTGGCCAGGGCACGGGCAGCGTGTCGCTGCTAGCCCTCACCGAGCAGCAAGCTACTGGAGGGCGCCTTCGCTCCAAGGTGTGGCTGAACGGGCAGCTGGTCGATACCGCATCCATCACCGACAACCAGGCGCTCGCAGGCAGCAGTTTCGCGGACGCGTTGCGCGGCGGAACGGGCGCTGACGTGCTGCAAGGCGGAAGCGGAGACGATCTCCTCTCCGGTGGCGCAGGAGACGACATGCTCGTGGGAGGTGCCGGCGCCGACGAGATCCTGGGCGGTGCGGGAAACGACATCCTTCTCGGTAGCGGTGAAAACGATGATGGTGCTGCCGATATCTACCGCTTTGAGGCGGGTGACGGCGTGGACCGCATTGATGCCCCCGCGGACGGCAGTGACGGTGTCGCACGCGACGTGATCAGTTTCGAAGCAAGCGTCGACAAAAGCAACGTGCAGTTCTTGGTGGGCAGAACAGACGCTACGACTGTACGAGCAGACCTGGTCATTGCCTACGGGCAAGGCGACATGCTGACGCTTTCCAGTGGGGCTCTCGCAGGGATCGCTGAACTCCGCTTCGCGGACGGTACCTCCATAACCCGCGATGCGCTCTTGACGCAACTGGCTGCCGGCTCGTCCGCAGCTTCGGCCTTCGATCCGGATGAATTTGAAAGCGACCAAGCTGTTATCGGCAGTCCCGCCGCTGACTATCTCGGTGGAGGCAGGGGCAATGACATTCTGATTGGAGGGGCGGGCGCGGACGTGCTGCAGGGCGGCGGTGGCACGAACATCTACCTCTTTGGCACGGACAGCGGTACCGACCAGATCACGACCTCCAGGGGCGACGGCGAGGCCGGCATCCTCAAGTTCACCGACGCCTCAGCCGCGCAGCTGCGCGTTCGTGCAGAAGGCCATGATGTTGTCATCGAGCAGTCTTCCGGTGCATCGGTCCGGATTCACGATCTCCTCTGGCCTGACGTGGACCTCGTCAACTGGAGCGTCGTCGACGCAAGCGGTACGTCCACCTCGTTGGAGAGCCTGCTGACGCAGCCACCCGAAGGCACGCTTGAAGACCGGCGCGCTGTGTTCGTCGCGGACCAGCTGGTGGCGCTTGCCACGGCGCCTCAGCGCTCGCTCGGCACGTCGCGGTATCCGACCGAGCCAGTCGTACCCACGTCCGCGATCCAGGTGGAACACACCGTCGACCAGGACGGCAATCTGACGTACGAGCACTTCCTGACCATCGACGACACCGTCCAAACTTGCACCGGCTACGCGAGCACGCCTGTTTATCAAACGGTGACGGTCGGCGTTCCGGCCACGCCGGCGCGGTTCATCAAGGTCGAGGCGAACTCCGGTATTGAGCTGCCGGAAGGTGCGGTGCCGGTGTGGGACGAAGAACACACGCTTCTTGGCTACCAGGTGCCTGGCTCGCCGGCAGGCACGCGCGAAGTGGCGCGCCTGGTCGGCTGGACCTCGGAAGCCTACGAATACACGCGACTGGTCACCAACGACACGGCCATCCAGCAGCTCATTACCGGCTCTGCCGGCAACGACTCCATTGGCCCAGGCTCTGCGCCCAACGGGTTCTCAGCGCTCTTCCGCGGCAGCGTGGTCACGGGCGCCGGCGACGACTTTGTGTACCTGGCCACGGGCGACAACATCCTGGATGCGCAGGAGTGGAGCCGCTTCGACGAGTGGCGCGATACCGCCTTCGTGGAGGCGTTCTGGACTAACTTCGGCCGCGGCCGCGGCGCATGGATCGATCTCGGGGACGGCGACGATGCCGCCTACGGCACCGATGCCAACGACTTCATCATCGGCGGCGCCGGCAGCGACGGGATGGACGGCCAGGCCGGCGCCGACACGTACTTCATCGGCTACACCGCTGGAGACATCGACCGCATCTCGGATCTCGCGTACTACGTCTACTGGGACAACCACCGGGAAGGTCCTCTGGCTGTCGCTCCGTACAACGACGACACCGTGGAATTTGACGCGAGCGTCGAACTGGCCTCTCTGAGCTATCGCCTGATCCGAGCCGTCGATTGGAATGGGGAAAGCGCACAGGTGTACAGGACGCTTCAGCTTTTCACGAACGGGCAGCACTTCCTCGATATGGAGGACCTGGAGGCGGGCTTCTCGTTTGGTTACGAGCACGCTGGCATCGAGCAATTCCGGTTCGCGGACGGAACCGTGATGTCTCTGGAGGATCTGCTTGCCGCCATGCCGATGCTTCCGTCGGCCCCGCCGGAGCTTACCGAGCCACTCGATAACTTCGAGCTCTTTGCATACCAGCTGATCGACACGTTTCTGGGATGGCACTTCACCGATCCCGACGGCGACATGCCCCTGTTCAGTGCCGAACTGGCGGACGGCTCGGCGCTTCCGGACTTTCTGTACCTCGACTCGGCGCTTGGGCGGCTGGTCGGCACCCCAGCACCTAGCGACGTGGGGTCGTACTCGATCCGGGTCATCGCCACTGACAGCCACGGGGTTTCCGGGCAAGGGCTCTTCCAGCTGCAGGTTGTTTTGCCACTGCCAGTGCTATCGGATACCGACTACGCCCTTGCGCCATACGAGTGGGAAGCGACGCTGACCGGCACCGAGGCCATCTACCTCATCGGAAACGACCTGGCCAATGTGCTGGCCGGAAACGATGTCCGCAACGTCATCAATGGCAGAGGCGGAGATGACCAGCTCACAGGCGGCGGCGGAAACGACATTTTCTATTTCGACAGCGGAAGCGGTGTGGACGTCATCATGGACTTCAACGCTCTCGAAGGCGACTGGATCTGCTTCATGGGCGGGCTCAACGGCTCGTCCATCATGGATTTCGAATCGGTGCTCGCGGCGACCGCCGATGTCGACGGCAGCGCTCGGATCGATCTTGGCGGCGGAGCGAGCGTCATCTTGAGTGGAGTGCTCAAAGAGGCTCTTTCGGCGGAGCTTTTCGCGTTTGTCGGCTGAGGTGCCAGGACACGTCAATGCAATTCCATCGGCTCCGTCGGCAGCGCGTGGCGCGGAATGAAGGCCTCGTCCTCCAGCAGGCCGGCCTGCGTGGAAGAGTCGTCGAGGGCGCTAGGCAGCGACGTGCCCATGCGCTCGCGCACGTCCCCGTGCATGCGGTCGTAGAGGTCTTCCAGCGAGCGAGCGCCCGGTCCCGCCTCGACCACCAGCATGCCGAGCGGGACCGTCACGAGCTCGCCCCTGCTGCGCAGGGCCACCCGCGGCGGCTCGCCCAGGTGCTGGCGCAGCAGCGCCCGCGCGCGTTCGGCGCTCAAGCCGGGCATCGCGAGCGCGAATTCGCTGGCGTCCAGGCGCGCCGCGATCCCGTTGCGCGGCGTGGCCGCATGCAGTTCGGCGGCCAGCCTCTGGTACAACTTCATCGAGGGCATGCGGCCCATGCCATGGCAGGCCTCGCGCAGCGCGCAGCCGTCCAGCAGCACCAGCGAGAACGGCCGCTTCAGGCGGCGGCATTCCTCGAACAGCTGCGCGCCGTGCGTGAAGAAGCCTTGCTGGTTGTACAACGGGCTGTTGCGGTCCCGCCGGGCCTGCTCCACCTGCGTATCGAGTTCGCGCAGCGCGCCGCCGAACAGCATGCCGACCATCGGCAGGGCGCACAGCACGCCCGCCTCGGCCAGCGCGATCCGCCAGTCGCTCACGCCCACCAGCCAGCAGGCTGCCGCGAACTGCGCGAAGGCGAGCGTCGCGATCGCCACCGCCCAGGGGCGTGCCAGCGCCAGCGAATAGGCGGTGGCGACGATCACCGGGCCCAGGAAGAACGGCCCCGCGGGTCCGCCGCTGCCGCCCTGGACAAGCAGCACGAACGCGCCTTCGAGCAGCAGCAGGGCGCGCACGGCCATCAGCCATTGCCGGTGCGCCGGAAAGCTGCGCGACCAGAAGCCGATGCCCGCGGCATACAGGGCCAACGCCCAGGGCGTCGGATTCTGGGGTGCGAGGACCAGCGCGGCCCAGGCCGTACAGGCCGCGGCGGCCCAGGCCAGGCGCGGCTCGAGCCGCCGCAGCAGGAACGACACTTCGCCAACGCTCTGTGCTTTCATCGCCGTACCCCGTTCCGAATGAAGTCGGGTCCAGTCTGCGCGCCGCGGCGCGCGGTGGCTTAGGGAAAATCGCCGCACGCCGGTAGGCAATTGCCCGCACGCCGCGCCGCCATCGGCTTGCGCAAACGCCCTAACGCGCCTACGCGAATTGCCTAGGCCTGGCGTCCACGTCCGTGATGTGATCGGGGCGAGTCCGACGAAAGGCGCACCATGGACCGTGCCCCCTTGCAGCTGGCCGCGCAGGCATGCCCTGACGAGTCGCACCCTCCCACCGCTTCCTACCAGCTGCTCCTGTCCACGCTCGACGCCGCGAGCGACGGCATCCTCACGCTGCAGTACGCGGACGATTCGACCTTCTACAACATCCGCTTCATCGAGATGTGGGGACTGCCCGAAGGCGACCGCTGCATGTCCCGCCAGGCGCTGACCGAGCTGCAGGTCCGTCAGGTCAAGGACCCGGCGGTCCTGCTGGCCCAGATCGAGCGCCGCCGCCGCCATCCTGAGGCGGAGGACCTGGACACGGTCGAGCTGAAGGACGGCCGCACGCTGGAGCGCCGGGTCATCCCGCAGCGCGTCGACGGCCGCTGCGTCGGCAGCGTGATCACCTTCCGCGACATCACCCGGCGCCTGCGCGACGAACGCAAGCGGATGTTCGACTCGCTGGTGGTCGAGAACTCCGGCGCCATGATCTGGATCGACCCGGCCGAAGAGAAGGTCACCTACGGCAACAAGGCCGCCTGCGACTTGCTGGGCTACACATCCGAGGAAATGACGGGCCTGTCCCTGCGAGCGTTCGTCATCGGCTTTTCTCCCGAGCGCACGGCGGCGATGACGGCGCGGTTCCGGGAAGCCGCCGGCAAGCCGGTGGTCTACGAGCGGTCGTTCCGCCGCAAGGACGGCTCCGTGGTCGACGTCGAAGTGACCTCCTTTTCGGCGCAGGACAACCGGCACACGGTGCACATCGCGGCCTTCAAGGACATCACGGGCCAGAAGCAGGCCGAGCGCGAACGAAGCCGTTACCAGGCCACGCTGCAATCGCTCATCGACTCGATCCCCGACCGGGTCTTCTACAAGGACCTGGAAGGCCGCTACCTGGGCTGCAACAAGGCCTTCGCGGACAGCCGGGGCCGCCCGGTGGAAGAGATCCGCGGACTCGCGGCCTCCGATGTGTTCGATGCGCAGACCGCGCAGCTGATGATGGAGCGGCAACGCGACGTGGTGGCGCGCCGGGGCGAGCGCAGCGACGAATACTGGCACGCCTACCCGGACGGGCGGCGCATGCTGTTCGAGACGGCGATCTACCCGCTGCTGGACGAGAAGGACGACATCCAGGGCATCATGGGCATCAGCCGCGACATCACCGAGCGCAAGCGCGCGGAGGAGGAGATCCGCCAGGCGAAGGAGCTCGCCGAGGAAGCCACGCGCATGAAGTCGGACTTCCTGGCCAACATGAGCCACGAGATCCGCACGCCCATGAATGCGGTGATCGGGCTGTCGCACTTGCTGCTGAAGACCCCGCTGACGCCGCGCCAGGGCGATTACGTGGCGAAGGTGCAGACCGCCGGGCAGCACCTGCTGGGCGTCATCAACGACATCCTGGATTTCTCCAAGGTCGAAGCGGGCAAGCTGGACCTGGACAGCGAGGAGTTCGACCTGCGCAAGCTGCTGGACGACACCGTCGGCGTGGTCGGCGAGAAGGTCCATGCGAAGGGCCTGCGGCTGGCGCTGGACATTGCCGCCGACGTGCCGCCCCGGCTGGTGGGCGATTCGCTGCGCCTGGGGCAGGTGCTGCTGAACTACGTGAACAACGCGGTGAAATTCACCGAGCACGGCGAGGTCGCGATCTCGGTGCGCGCCGCCGAGCGCACCGACGCTGGCGTGCTGCTGGAGTTCCGGGTGCGGGACACCGGCATCGGCCTGGCGCCCGAGCAGATCGGCCGGCTGTTCCAGAGCTTCTCGCAGGCCGACGCGTCCTCCACGCGCAGGTTCGGCGGCACCGGCCTGGGGCTGGCAATCTCCAAGAAGCTGGCCGGGCTGATGGGCGGGCAGGTCGGCGTGGAAAGCGAACCCGGGCAAGGCAGCACGTTCTGGTTCTCGGCGCGCCTGGGGCTGGGCACGCACGCGCCGCACGCGCCGGCGCAGCTGCGCGAGCCGGCCGGATTCGAGGGCCTGCGCGTCCTGCTGGTCGAGGACAACGACATCAACCAGCAGGTCGCGCGCGAGCTGCTGGAGGACGTCGGCCTGGTGGTCGACGTGGCCGGCGACGGGAAGGTCGCGCTGGAGATGGCGCAGCGCTCGGCCTACGACCTGGTCTTCATGGACATGCAGATGCCCGTGATGGACGGGCTCGCGGCCACGCGGGCGATGCGCGCGATCGATCGGCTGGCGCGGCTGCCGATCGTCGCGATGACGGCCAACGCGATGGAGCAGGACCGCCGGCGCTGCCTGGAAGCCGGGATGAACGACGTGGTGGTCAAGCCGATCGATCCGCAACTGCTGTGGGACAGCGTGCTGCAGTGGGCGCGCAGGGATCGTGGCGATTCCGCGTCCGGGACCGCCTGACCAGGGGCAGTACCTGGGCGCAGGACAGGCATGTCCTGGGCACAATGCCGGTCATGGATGCACGCATGGACCGCTGGCCGGCGCTGCGCGGGGGCGCGCTGGCGATTCTTGCCGCCACGCTGTTCGGCATCAGCACGCCGCTGGTGCAGCGCGCCGGCGCGGGCGTCGGTGCCTTCACCACGGCCGCGCTGCTGTATGCGGGTGCGGCGCTGCTGGGCGCGGCGATGCGCCGGCCGGTGGAACGCGAAGCCGCCTTGCGGCGCGCCGACCTGCGCCGCGTCGCGCTGATGGCGCTGTTCGGCGCCGTGGCCGGGCCGGTGGCGCTGGCCTGGGGCCTGCAGCACACCAGCGGCGCCAGCGCCTCGCTGATGCTGGCGCTGGAAGCGCTGTTCACCGCCGTGCTGGCGCGCGTGCTCTACGGCGAGTCGATGGACCGCCGGGTCTGGGCCGCGATGGCGCTGCTGATGGCCGGCGGCGCGGTGCTGGTGCTGGACCGCGGCGGCTTGGGCGCGGCGCAGCTGCTGGGCCTGCTGGCCGTGCTGCTGGCGACAGCCGCCTGGGGCGTGGACAACACGCTGTCGCGCGGCGTCGCCGAACGCGACCCGGCCCAGGTGGTGCTGGCCAAGTCGGCGCTGGGCGTGTCGGCGGCGGCGCTGCTGGCGCTGGCCTGGGGCGAGCCGCTGCCGGCCATCGGCAAGGTGGCGGCGCTGCTGGCCATCGGCGCCACCGGCTACGGCCTGAGCCTGCGGCTGTACCTGCTGGCGCAGCGCGCCTTCGGCGCCGCGCGCACCGGGTCGGTGTTCGCTTTCGCGCCCTTCATCGGCGCGCTGCTGGCCATCGCGCTGGGCGAGCGCGGCCTGGGCTGGGGCATGGGCGCCGGCGCGCTGCTGATGCTGGCTGGCGTGGCGCTGCACCTGTACGAGTCGCACGAGCACGAGCATGCGCACGAGGCCCTGGCGCACGAGCATGCGCACCGGCACGACGACGCGCACCACGACCACGTGCACGACCCGATGCCGCAAGGCGAGCACAGCCACGCGCACCGGCATGCGCCCGGGCGCCACAGCCATCCGCACGTGCCGGATGCGCACCATTCGCACCGGCATTGAGCGGAACAAGGACCAGCCATGAGAGTGTTTTCAGGACAATGCCTTTGCGGGCAGGTGCGGGTTTCCGTGCGCGGCGAACCCCTTCGCACCGGCATCTGCCATTGCACCGACTGCCGGCGGGACAGCGGTTCGGCCTTCACCTTCTATGCCGTCTGGCCCGCGGACCGGTTCGAACGTGCCGGCGAAACGTCCGAGTTCCGCGGCCGCTATTTCTGTCCCCGCTGCGGGTCGCGGCTGTTCTCCGTCGACGCGCGGGAGGCGGAAATCAGGCTCGGCCTCCTGTCGGAAGCTCCGACGCCGCTGGTGCCGGGCTATGAGCTGTGGGTCAAGCGCCGCGAGCCCTGGCTGCGGCCGGTCGAGGGGGCCGAGCAGTACGAGGAAGACCGGAAGTGATCCAGCCCAGGACGGCATCGGCCAGTTCTTCGATCACCTCGCCGTCGGTGCGGCCGGAACGCGCCGGCACGTGGAAGCTGTGGTCCGCGCCGTCGACCACATGCAGCGTTGCCCGGGGGCCCAGGCCGCCGACGGTCTCGCGCACCAGCGCGAGGTCCGCCAGCGCATCGCGGGTGCCCTGCAGGAATAGCATGGGCACGTCCACCTGCGCGAGATGCGCCGCGCGCTCGGTGGCGGGCTTGCCGGCCGGGTGCAGCGGGAAGCCGACGAAGATGAGGCCCTGCGCGCCGAGCGGCTCCAGCGCCTGCGCCTGCGACGTCATCCGGCCGCCGAAGGACTTGCCGCCGGCGAGCAGGGGCACGTCCGGCAGGCGTTCGCGGATGCCCGCCACCGCGGCACGGATGGCGCCGTGGGCGACCGCCGGCACGTCGGGCCGCTTGCTGCCGGCCTCCATGGAAGGGAACTGGAAACGCAGCGTGGCGATGCCGCGCCGCCCCAGCGCCGCCGCCAGGCTGGCCATGAAGGCGTGGTTCATGCCGGCGCCGGCGCCATGGGCGAAGACGAACGCGGCCAGCACGTCGTCGGGCTGGAGCAGCACGGCGGAGGTCGAGCCGCCGCCGGGCAGGGCGATGCGCAGCGGCGTGGCGGCGGCGGTTGTCATCTACGCAGCCGGCCGCGTGCCGTTCACCGTCACCCGCTGCCCATAGCGCGTGAACGGGTAGTAGTCCCACACCGCGTGGTGCTGCACGCAGCGGTTGTCCCAGAACACCAGGGTGTTGGGACGCCAGCGCACGCGGCAGGTCAGGATCGGTTCGCTCTCCACCAGCCGGAACAGCATGTCCAGCAGCGCGCGGCTTTCGGTGCGCGCGAGCTGCACGATGTGCGAGGTGAAGCCGGAATTCACGTACAGCAGTTTGCGCCCGGTGTCGGGATGGCGCACCACCACCGGGTGCTCGTTCTTCGGAATCTTGAGCTCGGGCGGCGGCACGTGGCCCTGCCAGGGGATCAGCCCGTCGTGCACTGCCGTCAATCCGTCCAGCAGTTGCTTCATCGGCGGCGACAGCATGTCGTAGGCCAGGTGCATGCTGGCGAACAGGGTGTCGCCGCCGCTGCCGATCTCCGGCGTCCGCGTCACGTACAGCAGGGAACCGAGCGAGGGCTCGGCATCGGCCGTGCCGTCGGCATGCCAGGACTCGCCGGCGACGAAGCGCGATTCCTTCGAGGCCTTGAGCTCCAGCACCTCGGGATCGCCGCCGTCGAGGTCGGCCAGCGGCACCCGGCGCAGCGTGCCGAAGCAGCGCGCGAAGCGCTTGTGGTCCTCGGGCGTCAGCACCTGGTCGCGGAACACCAGCACGTGGTGGGCCAGAAAGGCCTGCCGCACTTCCGCCAGCTGCTGCTCGGGCAGCGGCCGCGACAAGTCGACACCCGCGATTTCCGCGCCGATGATCGGCGTGAGGGGCTTGACCTCGATGCTCTCCCAGGCCGGCCGTGTGGCGGCGGCGATCCGCTCGATCGCTTCCAGTGCGAAGGTCTCCATCTCGGTTCTCCCTGATATCTATTTCACTCTTGCGACAGGCTGGCAACCAGTCCTTCGGCCAGGCGCCGGTACGCTTCGCGGCGCGCGCTCCCCGCTGCTTCGCCGGCATGGCCTTCGGCGTGGCCGCACGCGAGCGCGTTCATCATCGCCGCCGGGAATGTCTCGGCATAGCCGTCGGCACTTTGCGATGCGAAGGCTTCAGCCAGCAGTTCGGCGTTGGCATCCGCGTTCGCGGCCGCATAGGCCTCGGCGTTGGCCTTGGTGCTGAGGTCGGCGTAGAACTGCGCATAGGCTTCGCCGCTGCCGTAGGCGGCGTCGATCGCGGCGGCGTTGGCCGCGGCATAGGCCAGGGCGGAGCGGTGCGCCCTGGCGTGCGCATCCGCCTGCGGATAGGCATGCCGGTACAACTCGTGCAGCGCGGGCCGCAAGGCCTGCACCCATTGCATGACGCCGGGCGGCGTGCCGGCCAGGGCCTGGCGGTGCAGGGCGGCCAGCGCCGCGTGCAGCGCGGGCGTGCCGCCGCGCCGTTCGCTGGTTGCTGCCGCCAGCGGCGCGATGGTGTCGGCGTGCCAGCCATGCACGGCGCGAAAAGGCACCTGCCCCTCCAGCCGCGCCAGCACCTCGTCGAGCCGCGGGCGCGATGCCTCGTCGAACAGCACCGGAACGAGCTGCGCGAGCCAGGAAGGCATTGCCATGCTCATACGCCGCGCTCCGCCAGGTCCGCCAGCACCAGCCGGCCGAAGGCGACGCTGCCGTGCAGTGGATCGTTGGCCTCGCACAGGTCGGCGCGCTGGAATCCCGCGTCGTCGGTGGTTGCTGCGCGCAGGTCGACGATCTCGGCACCGGTCGCGGCGATGGCGCGGCGCACCACCTCCTGCGCGGCGAAGAAGATCGCAGGGTCCGACAGCTGCGGCACGCGCTGCGGCGGCATCACCGCGACCACGCGCAAACCCATGGCGCGGAGTTCGCGGTAGAACGCGAAGGCGTCGCGCGCCATTGCCAGCACGATGGCCGCGAACAGGCGTCCGGACAGGAAGGCGGGATCGAATCCGCCATCGCGCATGCGGTAGACGTCCCAGTTCTCGTTGGTCGCATAGAAATGGATGCTGAGGCCGACGGTGGAGACGACCGGCGCCTTCAGTTCGGCCAGCCGCGCAATGCCAAGCTCGGCCAGGAAACCCCTGTAGTAGCGCTCGACCGGCGGCTTGCGGAAGCGGACGTCGCCCTCGCAGCGGTCGAAGAAGTCCACCGTGAAGTCGCGGCCCGACCCCATCGGCCCACCGCAGAACGGCAACGCCTCCGCGCGCGCCGCCTTGCCGATGGCGCCGGCGTGCGAATCGCCGATCAGCAGGAACCTAGGGCTGCTGGCGGTAGTAGTCGAGGATGAAATCTTCACAGACCAGGTCGTCGAGAGGGGCGATGGCGGGCAGGGCCGGCGCGTCGGCGGGCGCGTGGGCGGAACTCCCATCGGAGATCCCGTCGAAAAAGTGCCGCATCGCAAGCGCGACGCCCGCGGCCGTCACGCTGCGCAGGTTGGGCTCGTAGAACGCGGTACCGGACGGGAACGCGCTGATGATCTCGTAAGAAGGGAAATAGTCGACGTCCTCGCGTTCCGCGGCCAGCTGGCCGGCCACCGCGCGCAGCACCGACTTGGAATAGAGGGTGGCCGGCAGCACGTGGTCGCCGCCGGCGGTGGCGGTCAGCGGCACCGGCGACACCGTGAGCAGCACGCGGATGCCGGGGTTGACCGCGCGGATGCGCTCGATAGCGGCGACCAGGTCCTGGTACACCTCGTTGAAGGTCTGGTTGCGAAACCGGTGCGCATCGGGATCGAAGACGCCGTGCGCCGTTCCCGGGCACAGGGGATAGACATAGCCGCCAGGCCGGTTCTCCCAGCTTTCGGTCAGGCCCAAGGTAAAGACCAGGCAGCGCGCCCGCGACAGCGCGTCCGCCATCGCGCGGCAGGTGGCCAGGCGCGATGACTGCATCTCTTCCACCGTGGCGAATCCTGCCGGTTCGATGGCCGGGCGGAAGGGGTCGAACACGCGGCCGTTTTCCGCCCACGATTCCTCGGGCATCGGCATGCCGCCCAGCGCCCAATCCAGCCACTGGCACAGCATGCGCGCTGTATAGATGTTGCCGGTGCGAAACGAGAACACGCCATAGCCGCGCTCGCGCTGTTCCGCCGGCGCCATATCTTGGGGCGCCGGTTCGGCGTCGACCCAATGCATTCCCCGATTGACGAGTGCGCGGCTGATGTGCTGTGCGAAGCAGGAGCCGGCTGTCACGATCGCATCGGCTTTCCCGATGGGAAATTTGGGCGACCACAGCTCGCCGAACGCCTGCGGCGCGCGCCCGGCGACGGCGGATCGCCAGAAGGCGCGGGGCGGCAGCGTTCGATAAGGATTGTTCATGGCTGTTTAACGGTTGCCCGCTTAGGGCCGGCCACGTGCGTGCGCGGTTCCACCGGCCGTGGCGGCGCCAGTCTAGCCTCTGTTCCGCGCCCGGAGCATGGAAGCTTGGTGACAAATCTCCAACAAATTCCTCTGAGAGAATGACCGAAAGCCATAACAATTCGGACGTTCGAATCAGGGAGAGCGCAAGACGTGTCGACACGCTATGCGATCGTGGGTTCGACCCACGAGGCTGTTGCATTGCATCAGCGGAATCAGACAGACCCATTCTTTGCGCAGGACCTGGGCGTCCATGCGCTGGTGGAAGCGCAGGCGCTGCGCGATGGCGCGGCGGTGGCCGTGGTGGACGGCGAGACCTCGCTGACCTATGCGCAGCTGAACCGGCAGGCCAACCAGCTGGCGCATCACCTGCGCGCCCTGGGCGTCGCGCCGGATGCGCGCGTCGGCGTGTGCGTGGACCGCACGGCGCAGATGGTGGTCGCCGTGCTGGCGGTGCTGAAGGCCGGCGGCTGCTACGTGCCGCTGGACCCGGCCTATCCACGCGCGCGGTTGCAGCACATGGTGGCCGACAGCGCTCCGGTGGTGGTGCTGGTGGATTCCGTGGGCGATGCGGCACTTTCGGGGTTGCAATCGAACGCGGCGCGGCTGGATTTGGTCGCCGGCATGCAGGCCTGGGCAGGGCAGCCGGAGGCCAATCCGCAGCCGCAAGCCGTCGGCCTGAGCTCGCGCCACCTGGCCTACGTGATCTACACCTCGGGCTCCACCGGCAAGCCCAAGGGCGTCATGGTCGAGCATCGCGGCGTGGTCAACCTGGCACTGGCGCAGGGCGAGGCCTTCGGCATCACCGCCGCCAGCCGTGTGCTGCAGTTCGCGTCCTTCAGTTTCGACGCCTCGGTCTCCGAAATGATGATGGCGCTGTGCCATGGCGCGGCGCTGCACCTGCCGCCGCCGGGCGCGGTCCTGGCGGGCGCGGCGCTGAGCGCGACGCTGCGGCAATTGGCGATCACCCATGTGACCCTGCCGCCGGTGGTGCTGGCCGCGCTGCCCGATGACGGGATTCCGGCCAGCGTCGAAACCCTGGTCGTGGCCGGCGAGGCGCCCAGCGCCGCTTTGGTCCAGCGCTGGGCCACGGGCCGCCGCTTCTTCAATGCCTATGGCCCGACCGAAACGACGGTCTGCGCGACCCTGCACGAATGCCGGCCGGAGGCTGTCGGTAGTAGTTCCGTGCCGATCGGCCAGCCGATGCGGAACATGCGGTGCCATGTGCTGGATGAAGCGGGCCAGCCTGTCGCGGAAGGCGCCGTCGGCGAGCTGCACGTCGGCGGCATCGGCCTGGCGCGCGGCTATCTGAACCGGCCGGAGCTGACGGCGGCGCGCTTCGTCCCCGACCCGTTCGCGGCCGGCGAGCGGCTGTACAAGACCGGCGACCTGGCGCGGGTGCTGCCGGACGGCACGCTGGAATTCGTCGGCCGCGCCGACGACCAGGTGAAGCTGCGCGGCTTCCGCATCGAGCTGGGCGAGATCGAGGCGGTGCTCGCCAGTTATGAGGGAATCGTGCAGGCGGTGGTGGTGGCGCGTGCGGAGCAGGGCGCCGAACGCCGGCTGGTGGGCTACTACACGCTGGCCAAAGAGGCGGCCGATCCGGGCGCGCAGGCGCTGCGCCTGCATCTAGCGCAGGCGCTGCCGGAGTACATGGTCCCGGCGGCGCTGGTGCGGCTGGAGGCATTCGCGCTGACGCCCAACGGCAAGATCGACCGCAAGGCGCTGCCCGCGCCGGACGACAGCGCCTTCGCCACGCAGGCCTACCGGGCGCCGCGCACCGACACCGAGCGCGCGCTGGCCGCCATCTGGGCCGAGCTGCTGCAGTTCGAGCGGGTCGGCGTCGACGACGATTTCTACGCGCTCGGCGGCCACTCGCTGGTCGCGGTGCAGCTGATGACGCGGGTGCGTGAGGAACTGGGCCGCCAGCTGCCGCTGCGCGCGCTGCTGCACGCCCGCACCATTGCACGGTTTGCGCAGGAGATCGACCGCAGTCCGGCGAGCGGCGATGTCATGGAGATCGTCGCGGATGCGCCGGCCGGGCGCGCACCGCTGTCCTATCAGCAGAACGGCATCTGGCTCTTGGAGCAGTTGTCGCCGAACTCGCTGGCCTACAACGCGCAGTGCGTCATCCGCATCCGCGGCGAGATCGACCGCGACCTGCTGCAGGCCTCGCTCGACGCGATCGTCGAGAGGCACGAGATCTTCCGCACCAGCTTCCACGCGGGCGAGGACGGCACGCCGTACCAGCAGGTCCATGCCACCGCGAAAGCCGCGCTGCGCTGCCTGGAACTGCCGGAGGGCAGCACCGAAGACGCGCTCTGGCCCATCGTCGACGACGAGGTGCAGCGGCCGTTCGACCTGGGCGCGCTGCCGCTGGTGCGCTGGACCCTGGTGCGGCTGGCTCCCGGCGACCATACGCTGGTCCACATCGAGCACCACTTCGTGCACGACGGCTGGAGCGCCAACCTGTTCCTGTCGGAACTGCTCGATATCTATGCCTTCCAGGCCGGCGCCCGCACCGCGCCGCCGCCGCCACTGGCCGCGCAGTACCGGGACTACGTCGCCTGGCAGCGCAACGCTTCTGCCCAGGCGCGCTACCGGGACCACCTGGCCTATTGGACAGACAAACTGGCCGGCGCCAGCTTCACCCTGCCGCTGGTCACCGATTTCCCCCGGCCGCAGCAGCCCACATTTCGCGGGCGGCAGGTCCGCTTCGACCTGTCGCCCAAGCTGCGTGGCGCGCTGCGGCGCTTCTGTGCGGCCGAAGGCGTCACGCTGTACACCGCCATGCTGTCGGCCTTCCAGGTCGTGCTGTGCCGGTATTGCGGCAGCGACGACCTGCTGATCGGCTCGACCGTGGCCAACCGCCGCACGCGCGAAGCCGAGCGCATGCTGGGCATGTTCGTCAACAGCACTGTGATCCGCACCGGCCTGCGGCGCGACGCCAGCTTCCGCCAATTGCTGGCGCAAGTCGGCGACACCGTGGCCGAAGCGCATGAACATGCGGAGCTGCCGTTCGACCAGCTGGTGCGCGCGCTGCAGCCGGTGCGCTCGCTCGCGCAAAACCCGATCTTCCAGGTGGCGTTCAGCGCCCACAGCTCCACCTTGCCGCCGCTGGCCGGCCCGGGCTTCGAACTCTCGCTGCGCGAGGCCTACAGCAACCGCACCGCCAAATTCGACCTGGAAGTGGTGACGATCCCGCGCGGCGGCGACGCCGCCAGCCGCGACGCGGTGACGATGCTGTGGAACTATTCCACCGACCTGTTCGCGCAAGCCACCATCGAACGCATGGTCGCGGCCTATGCGCACGTGCTGGAGCACTGCCTGGCCGACCCGGAGCAGCCACTGAAGGCGTTGCCGCCGCTGCCGCCGGACGAGTCCCGCCAGGTGGTGGAGGACTGGAACCGGGTGGGGACCAGCCCGCCCGCGCGCGGCTGCATCCACACGCGCATCGAACAGCAGGCCCGGCGCGACCCCGCGGCCATCGCGCTGGTGCATGAGGGCACAACGCTGGCCTATGGCGCGCTGAACGAACGCGCCAACCGCCTCGCGCACCACCTGCGCGCGCTGGGCGTCGGGCGGGACGCGCGCGTGGGCCTGTGCATGGAACGCGGCATCGGCATGGTGGTGTCGGCGCTGGCGATCCTGAAGGCAGGCGGCTGCTACGTGCCGCTGGACCCGGACTATCCGCCGCAGCGCCTGGCCTTCATGGTGGCGGACAGCGCGCCGGTGGTGGTGCTGGCGGACGCCGTAGGCCGCGCGGCGCTGGCGGAGTCGCCTCTGCAATGCGCCATCCTCGACCCGGTCGCGGATGCGCAGCGCTGGGCTGGCCTGTCTGTCAGCGACCCGGACCCGTGCGCCGTGGGCCTGCGCCCGCACCATCTGGCCTACATCATCTATACCTCGGGCTCCACCGGCCAGCCCAAGGGCGTGATGGTGGAGCACCGCAACGTCATCCGCCTGTTTGTCGCCACCGCCAGGCGCTTCCACTTCGGGCCCGACGACGTCTGGACGCTGTTCCACTCCATCGCCTTCGATTTCTCGGTGTGGGAGCTGTGGGGGGCGCTGATCCATGGGGGCAGGATGGTGATCGTGCCGCGCATGGTGGCGCGTGCGCCGCAGGAGTTCTACCAGCTGCTGTGCCGCGAGAAGGTGACCATCCTCAACCAGACGCCGACGGCGTTCCGCGGCCTGATGGCCGCGCAGGCGGGCGACACCGCAACGCATGCGCTGCGCCAGGTCGTCTTCGGCGGCGAGGCGCTGGAGCCGGCCGCGCTGCGACCCTGGTACGCCGATGCGCGCAACGCGCGCGCGAAGCTGGCCAACATGTACGGCATCACCGAGACCACGGTGCACGTGACGTACCACGCGCTGACCGCGGCGGACATTGAGCGGCCGGGCGCCAGCCCGATCGGCCGGCGCATCGACGACCTGCGCCTCTACGTGCTGGACGCCGGCGGCGCGCCCGCGCCGGTCGGCGTGGTGGGCGAGCTGCACGTCGGCGGGGCCGGCGTCGCGCGCGGCTACCTGAATCGGCCGGAGCTGACGGCGGAACGCTTCATCGACAGCCCGTTCGTTCCCGGCGACCGCCTGTACCGCAGCGGCGACCTGGGCCGGTTCCTCGCCGACGGCACGCTGGAATTCTTCGGCCGCGGCGACCAGCAGGTGAAGATCCGCGGCTTTCGCATCGAGCTGGGCGAGATCGAGGCGGCGCTCGCTACGCATGCCGGCATCCGTGATGCAGTGGTCATCGCGTCGGACGACCCCACCGGCGAGAAGCGCCTGGTGGCCTACTACACGCTGGCGCCGGACGCCGCCGACCCGGCAGCGGAAGCGTTGCGCGCACATCTCGCGCGGACCGTGCCGGACCACATGGTGCCGGCCGCCTATGTGCCGCTGCAGCGGCTACCGCTGACCACGAACGGCAAGCTCGACCGCGCGGCGCTGCCGGCGCCGGACGGCTCCGCGCTTGGCGCGCGTGCTTACGCAGCGCCGGTCGGGCCGGTGGAAACCGCACTCGCAACCATCTGGTCCGAGATCCTGGGCGTGGAGCGCGTCGGCCGCGACGACCATTTCTTCACGCTGGGGGGCCATTCCCTGCTGGCCGTGCGCGTGCTGGAGAAGATGCGGCGCGCGGGCCTGCATGCCGACGTGCGTACGCTGTTCGCCACGCCGGTGCTGTCGGCGCTGGCACTGGAGGTGCGCGCCGATGCGGGCTTCACGGAAGCGCCGGCCAACCCGATCACGCCCGGCAGCGGGCCGCTGGTGCCCGCGCTGCTGCCGCTGGCGGACCTCACGCAGGAAGAGATCGACCGCATCGTCGCCGCCGTTCCCGGCGGCGCGGACAACATCCAGGACATCTACCCGCTCGCACCGCTGCAGGAAGGCATCCTGTTCCACCACCTGATGACGCCGGAGAGCGATCCGTATCTGCTGTGGAACCTGCTGCGCTTCGCCGACCGCGCGACCCTGGACCGCTGGGTCGCCGCGCTGGAGGTGGCGATTGCCCGGCACGACATCCTGCGCACGGCGGTGCTTTGGAAGGGCTTGAACGAGCCGATGCAGGTGGTGTGGCGCAAGGCGCCGCTGCAGGTCGAGGAGATCGAACTCGACCCTGCCCAAGGCGATGCCCCTGCGCAGATGCGCGCGCGCTGCGACCCGCGGCGGCTGCGCCTGGACCCCGCCCAGGCGCCGATGCTGCGCCTGTATGCGGCGCGCGACCCGGCCGGCGAGGGCTGGCTGGTGGCCAAGCTGTTCCACCACCTGGTCGACGACAACACCTCGTTCAAACTGCTGAACGCGGAACTCCAGGCGCAGCTGGCGGATGCCACAGCGCCGCTGCCCGAGCCGGCGCCGTTCCGCGATTTCATCTGGCGCGTGCGGCAGGAGGCCGCGGAGCGCGACCATGCGGCGTTTTTCCGCCGCATGCTGGCGGACTTCACGGAACCGACGGCGCCGTTCGGCCTGCTGGACATCCGCGGCGACGGCCGCGCGGTCGACCAGCACCGTGGCCTGCTCGAAGAAGCGTTGAGCGGCCGCATCCGCGCGCGGGCGCAGGCGCTGGGCGTGAGCGCGGCCAGCCTGCTGCACGTGGCCTGGGGCGCGGTGGTGGCGCGCGCCGGCGGGCGCCACGAAGCGGTGTTCGGCACGGTGCTGTTCGGCCGGCTGCAGGGCGGCGCCCGGTCGGAGCGGGCGCTAGGCCCCTGCATCAACACCCTGCCGGTGCGCATCGCCTGCGGGGCCACGGGCGCGCGGGCCTGCGTGGAAGCGGCGCACCGCCATCTGGCCGAGCTGATCCACCACGAGCATGCCTCGCTGGTGCTGGCCCAGCGCTGCAGCGGCGTCGCGGCGCCTGCCCCCCTGTTCACGGCGCTGCTGAACTACAGGCACGCCGACATGCTGGCGGGCGGGATCTCTTCATCCGGTGCAGCCGGCATCGAACGGATCGATTCCGAGGAGCGCACCAACTACCCGGTGTCGCTGTTCGTCGACGACCTCGGCCAGGACTTCCGGCTGACGGTGCAGACGGCCGCCGCGGTCGAGGCGCAGCGGGTGTGGGCGATGGTGCGGCGCGCGCTGCAGGAACTGCTGGAGGCGCTGGACAACGCACCCGATCGAGCGGTCGGCCAGCTGGACCTGCTTGCCGCGCCGGAACGCGCGCGACTGGTCGAGGAATGGAACCAGACGGAGCATGCCTATTCGCAGGAGCTGTGCGTCCATGCACTGGTGGAGGCGCAGGCGCTGCGCGACGGTGCCACCGTGGCGGTGGTGGATGGTGCTGCTTCACTGAGTTATGCAGAACTGAACCGACGCGCCAACCAATTGGCCCATCACCTGCGCGCATTGGGCGTCGGACCGGATGCGCGGGTCGGCGTGTGCGTGGACCGCACGGCGCAGATGGTGGTCGCCGTGCTGGCGGTGCTGAAGGCCGGCGGCTGCTATGTGCCGCTGGACCCGGCGTACCCGCGTGCGCGGCTGCAGCACATGGTGGCCGACAGCGCGCCTCTCGTGGTGCTGACCGATGCGGTCGGTGCCGCGGCGCTTGCGGGCCTGGAAGGCGATGCGGCGCGGCTGGACCTGGTCGCGGATGCGCACGCCTGGGAAGGACAGCCGGAAACGAACCCGCAGCCCGAGGACGTCGGCCTCACATCGCGCCACCTGGCCTACGTCATCTACACCTCGGGCTCCACCGGCAAGCCCAAGGGCGTGATGGTCGAACATGCATCGGTGGTGAACCTGCTGCATGCGATGGTGGCCGAGACCGGGATCACCGCAAGCGACAGGCTGCTGGCGGTGACGCCGCTGTCGTTCGACATCGCCGGGCTGGAACTGTGGGCGCCGCTGATCTCCGGAGCGCGTGTCGTGATCGCCAGCCATGCGACGGCGCACGACGCACAGGCCCTGGCGGCGCTTGCCAAGTCCAGCGAGGCCACCGTCATGCAGGCCACGCCCGCCACCTGGCGGCTGCTGGTGGAAGCGGGCGAAACGCTCGCGCTGCGCAAACTGTGCGGCGGCGAAAGCCTGCCGCCGGACCTGGCCGCGCAACTGGTCGCGGACGGTTCGGAGGTATGGAATCTCTACGGGCCCACCGAAACCACGATCTGGTCCTGCGCGGCGAAGCTGAGCCCGGCGAATGGCGGTGTCGCGGTGCCCATCGGCCACCCGCTGTGGAACACGCGCTGCTACGTGCTCGATGCAGCGGGCGAACTGGTTCCCGAGGGTGTGGTCGGCGAGCTGCACATCGGCGGCGCCGGCGTGGCGCGCGGCTACCTGAACAGGCAGGAGTTGACGGCCGAGCGCTTCATCGCCAGCCCGTTCGCGGAAGGTGAACGCCTCTACAAGACCGGCGACCTCGCGCGCTGGCGGCCCGATGGCACGCTGGAATTCGCCGGCCGCGCCGACGACCAGGTGAAGCTGCGCGGCTACCGCATCGAGCTGGGCGAGATCGAGGCGGTGCTGGCGGGCCATGAGGGCGTCACGCAGGCGGTCGTGGTGGCGCGTGCGGCTGCCGATGGCGAACGCCGGCTGGTCGGCTACTACACGCTGGCCGAGGGCACTACCGATCCGGGACCGCAGCCGCTGCGCACGCACCTGTCGCAGGCCTTGCCCGACCACATGGTTCCGACGGCGCTCGTGCACCTGGACCGCTTCCCGCAGACGCCCAACGGCAAGATCGACCGCAAGGCGCTGCCCGCGCCCGACGACGGCGCCTTCGGCACGGCGGCCTACGAAGCACCGGCGAGTCCGGTCGAAATCGCCCTGGCCGAGACCTGGGCGGCCATCCTCGGCGTGGAACGGGTGGGGCGCAACGACCACTTCTTCGAGCGCGGCGGCCATTCGCTGCTGGCGATCCGGATGGTCTCCGCCGTGCGGCGGCGCATGGGCATCGAGGTCCCGCTGGCCGCGGTGTTCGCCGCGCCGCGGCTGTCCGATTTCGCCCGGCATGCGATGGCGGCGCAGGCCTCCACCCTGCCGGCCATCGTGCCGGCCGATCGAAGCAATGCGCTCCCCTTGTCCTACGCGCAGGACCGGCTGTGGTTCCTGTCGCAGATGGAAGGGGTGAGCGAGGCCTACCACCTGTCGGTAGGGTTCCGTCTGGTCGGCAAGGTGGACGCCCAGGGACTGGAGTGGGCGCTGCAGCGCATCGTCGCGCGGCATGAGGCACTGCGCACGGGCTTCACGGCGGTGGGCGGCGAGGCATTCCAGCGGATCGAACCCGAGGCTGCGTTCCATCTGCGGCGTGAGGATGCGCAAGAGCAGCTTCCGGAGCTGCTGGAGTCGTTCATGCGCGAGCGCTTCGACCTGGAGCGCGGGCCGCTGCTGCGCGGCTGCCTGGTCCGCGTGGGCGAGGACGAGCATGTGCTCGCGCTGGTGATGCACCACATCGTTTCGGACGGCTGGTCGATCGCCATCCTGGCGCGCGAGCTGGGCGCGCTGTATGCGGCGCATCGCGCGGGCACCGGTGACGGCTTGCCGCCGCTCGCATTGCAATATGGCGACTACGCCGCCTGGCAACGCCGCTGGCTGAGCAGCTCCGCGCTGGCCGGGCATGCCGGCTACTGGCGCGAGCGCCTGGCCGGTGCACCGCAGCTGCTGCGGCTGCCGACGGACCGCAAACGTCCCACGCAGCAGGATTACAGCGGCGCGTCCATCGAGATTTCGCTGGATGCGGAATTGACCGGGAAGCTGAAGGCGCTCAGCCTGAGGCAAGGAACGACCTTGTTCATGACACTGCTCGCCGCCTGGGCGCTGGTGCTGTCGCGCCTGTCGGGCGAGCGGGACCTCGTCATCGGCACGCCGACAGCCAACCGCATGCGCGCGGAGCTGGAAGGACTGATCGGCTTCTTCGTCAACACGCTGGCGCTGCGCATCGACCTGTCGGATCGCCCGAGCATGGCGCAACTGCTGGACCGCGTGAAGAGTACTGCGCTGGAGGCGCAGGACCATCAGGACCTGCCGTTCGAGCAGGTGGTGGAGCTGGTGAACCCGGCACGCAGCCTGTCGCAGACACCGCTGTTCCAGGTGATGTTCGCCTGGCAGAACGCGCAGGCCGAAACACTGGCGCTGCCGGGATTGAAAGTGCAGCCGCTGCCGGTGGGCCCGGAGGCGGCGAAGTTCGACCTGACGCTGGACCTGGCCGAGCGGGCGGGGCGCATCGTGGGCGGGTTGAACTACGCGACCGCCTTGTTCGATGCCGAGACCGCGCAGCGCCACGTGCAGTACCTCCTCACGACGCTGGAACAATTTGTCGAGGCGCCGGTCCAGAACGCACTTGCCATGCCGATGCTGTCCGCGCAGGAACGCGCGCGCATCGAGGAATGGAACCGGACAGACCAGCCGTACGCGCAGGACCTGTGCGTCCACACGCTGGTGGAAGCGCAGGCCGTACGCGACGGGACTGCGGTGGCGGTGGTGGATGGCACTGCTTCACTGAGCTACGCGGAACTGAACCGCCGCGCCAACCAGCTTGCGCATCACCTGCGCACACTGGGCGTCGTGCCGGATGCCCGGGTCGGCGTCTGTGTGGACCGCACGGCGCAGATGGTGGTCGCCGTCCTGGCGGTGCTGAAGGCCGGCGGCTGCTACGTGCCGCTGGACCCTGCGTATCCCCGTGCCCGGCTGGACTACATGGTGGCCGACAGCGCACCGGTGGTGGTGCTGACCGATGCGATAGGCGCCGCGGCGCTCGCGGGCCTGGAAGGACCCGCGGCACAGGTGAACCTGCTGGCGGACGCCCAGGCCTGGGCGGATCGACCGGACACCAACCCGCAGCCCGAAGCCATCGGCCTGGCATCGCACCACCTGGCCTACGTCATCTACACCTCGGGCACCAGCGGGCCAGCCAAGGGCGTGATGGTCGAGCATCGGCAGCTCGCCGCGCTGTGCGACGCCTGGCAAGGGTTCTACAGGCTGCGGCCCGGCATCGCGCACCTGCAGATGGCGAGTTTTTCGTTCGACGTGTTCACGGCGGACTTCATGCGGGCGCTGGGCTCCGGCGGCAGGCTGGTGTTGTGCCCGCGCGAGCACCTGGCCGATCCGCCGGCGTTGTTCCGGCTGATGCGGGAGCAGCGGATCGCGGTGGCCGACATCGTCCCCGCCGTGCTCGACGGGCTGACAGCGCACCTCGAACAAGCCGGCGAGAACCTCTCCTTCATGGAGACCGTGATCTGCGGCTCCGACCTGTGGCGGGTGGACAGCGCCGCGCGCCTGCGCGCGCTGTGCGGCCCCGGTGTGCGCAACGTGCACGCCTACGGCGTGACCGAAGCGACCGTCGACAGCACCTGGCTGGATCTCGCAGAAGTCGACCTGGACCAGCTGGACACCCTGCCGATCGGCCGCCCGCTGCCGAACACGCGCTGCGACCTGCTGGACGAAGCGGGCGCGCCGGTGCCGGTGGGTGTGGTCGGCGAACTGCACATCGGCGGCGCCGGCGTGGCGCGCGGCTACCTGAACAGGCAGGAGCTGACGGCCGCGAAATTCGTGGCAAGCCCGTTCGCGCAAGGCGAGCAGCTGTACAAGACCGGGGACCTCGCCCGCTGGCGCACGGACGGCACCCTGGAATTCGCCGGCCGCGCCGACGACCAGGTGAAGCTGCGCGGCTATCGCATCGAGCTGGGTGAGATCGAATCCGTTCTCGCTGTCCATGCTGCCATCGCGCAGGCGGTGGTGGTGGCGCGCGCCGGGACGGACGGCGAACGCCGGCTGGTGGGCTACTACACGCTGGCCCAGGACGCGACCGACGCGGCCGACCCGGGATCGCAGGCGCTGCGCACGCACCTGTCGCGCTCGCTGCCGGAGCACATGGTGCCCGCGGCGCTGGTGCGGCTGGAGCGCTTCGCGCTCACGCCCAACGGCAAGGTCGACCGCAAGGCACTGCCCGCGCCCGACGACAGCGCCTTCGCCACGCGTGCCTACGTGGCGCCGGTCACGCCCATCGAAAAAGCGGTGGCGCAGATCTGGGCCGAGCTGCTGCAGGTGGAGCAGGTCGGCATGCGCGACAGTTTCTTCGAACTGGGCGGCCATTCGCTGCTGGCCTCGCGCATGGCCGCGCGCATCCACGACTGCCTGGGCGTGACGCTGCCGATGCGCACGGTGTTCGAGGCGCCGACGATCGAGCAGATGCTGGAGCGCATCTTCGCGGACATCGAGAACGCGGAAGCGGTGTAGCGATGGCGACTGCAACAAGCCATCTGCGCCACCTGACGCCCGAGCAGTTCGCGGCGCAGCGCCGGCCGTCGCGCATCGCGCCGCGCGGGGGCGACCGGGAACTGCTGCCCTTGTCCTGTTCGCAGGAACGGCTGTGGTTCCTGGCGCAGATGGAGGGTGGCAGCGAGGCCTATCACCTGCCTGTGGGGTTCCGGCTGGCGGGCAGGGTGGATGCGGCGGGGCTGGAATGGGCGCTGCGGCGCGTGGTGGCCCGGCACGAAGCACTGCGCACGCGGTTCGTGGCGGCGGGCGGCGAGGCGTTCCAGCGCATCGAGCCCGAGGCCACGTTCCAGCTGCGGCGCGAGGACCTGTGCAAGACGCTCGATCAGTTGCCGCAACTGCTGTCCTCGGTCGTGGACGAGCGCTTCCACCTGGAGCGCGGACCGCTGCTGCGCGGCTGCCTGATTCGCATCGGCGAAGACGAGCACCTGCTGGTGCTGGTCCTGCACCACATCGTTTCCGACGGCTGGTCGGTCGGCATTCTCGTGCGCGAGCTGGGCGTGCTCTATGCGGCGCATCGTGCCGGCGCGGATGATCCACTGCCGCCGCCGGCGCTGCAGTACGGCGACTACGCAGTCTGGCAGCGGCACTGGTTGAACAGCACGGCCTTGGCCAAGCATGCCGACGACTGGCGCCAACGCCTCTCGGGCGCGCCACAGTTGCTGCGGCTGCCCACGGATCGCAAGCGGCCGGTGCAGCAGGACTACAGCGGCGCGTCCGTCGAGGTTTCGCTGGATGCGCACCTCACCGGGAAGCTGAAGGCGTTGAGCTTGCGGCACGGCACGACGCTGTTCATGACGGTCACGGCAGCGTGGGCGCTGGTGCTGTCGCGCCTGTCGGGCCAGCAGGACCTCGTGATCGGCACGCCGACAGCCAACCGCGCACGCACCGAACTTGAAGGGCTGATCGGCTTCTTCGTCAACACGCTGGCGCTGCGCATCGACCTCTCGGGCGGACTAAGCGTCGCGCAGTTGTTGGAGCGGGTGAAGGGCGTGGCGCTGGAAGCCCAGGAGCACCAGGACCTGCCGTTCGAGCAGGTGGTGGAACTGCTGAACCCGGCGCGCAGCCCGTCGCACACGCCGCTGTTCCAGGTGATGTTCGCCTGGCAGAACACGCAGGAGGACGCGCTTTCGCTGCCGGGACTGAAGGTGCAGCCGCTGCCGGTGGGCTCGCTGGCGGCGAAATTCGACCTGCTGCTGGACCTGGCCGAGCGGGCAGGGCGCATCGAGGGAGTGCTGAACTACGCAACGGCCCTGTTCGACCGCGAGACGGCCCGGCGCCACGTCCAGTACCTGCTGGCCACACTGGAACAATTCGCAGCGGACCCGCAGCAACCGGCCGACGCCATCGATCTGTTGCCGGCGGGCGAGCGGCGCAAGGTCCTCCACGACTGGAACGCGACCCAGCAGGCGCCAACAGGTGCTGCAAATGTCGTGCAATTGTTCGAAGCGTGCACCGCCGCCAAACCGGACCACGACGCTCTGGAATACGAAGGCGAGCGACTCAGCTACCGCGCGCTCAACGAAGCAGCCAACCGACTCGCGCATGAACTGCGGAATCGCGGCGTCGGCCCCGACCAGCGCGTGGCGCTGTGCCTGGAACGCTCGCCGGAGATGGTGATCGCCGTGCTGGCGGTGCTGAAGGCGGGCGGCTGCTATGTGCCGCTGGACCCGGCCTATCCGCAGCAGCGGCTGGCGCACATGCTGGCCGATGCCGCGCCCAGGCTGCTGCTGACGCAGGAGCGGCTGTGCGACCGCCTGCCGGCCAGCGACGTGCCGAGGCTGCGGCTGGATGCGGCCTGGTCCAACCGGCCCGCGAGCAACCTCGCGGTCGCCATTCACCCCGACAACCTCATTTACGTCATCTACACCTCCGGCTCCACCGGCCGGCCGAAGGGCGTGGCGCAGACCTGGGGCGCGCTCGGCAACCTGGTCGACTGGCAGCTGCACCACGCCGCGCCCGGCAGCCCGCCGCCCGAGCGCGTTCTGCAATTCGCCTCGCTCAGCTTCGACGTCTCGTTCCAGGAAATCTTTAGCACGCTGTGCAGCGGCAACACGCTGGTGCTGATGGCCGATGAGCGCCGCAAGGAGCTTGGCGAACTGCGCGCCTTCATCGCCGAACGCGACATCCGACGCGCCTTCCTGCCCAACGCCGTGCTGCAGCAGATCGTCGATTTCTCGTCGCCCGACGACGCGCCAAGCCAGTGCGAGATCGTCACCGCCGGCGAGGCGCTGCAGGTCAACGACCCATTGCGCCGCTGCATCCAAGCACTGGGCGGCCGCCATCTCTACAACCAGTACGGCCCGACCGAAGCCCATGTCGTCAGCCAGTACGCCTTGCCCTGTGCCGACGCCGGGAATTGGCCGGCGGCGCCACCCATCGGCCGGCCGATCTCCAACGCGCGGATCTACCTGCTCGACGCCGCGCTGCGGCCTGTGCCGGTGGGCGTGACCGGCGAGCTGTACATCGCCGGCGCCACACTCGCGCGCGGCTACCTGAACCGCCCGGACTTCACCGCCGAACGCTTCCTGCCCGATCCCTTCGCCGAAACGCCCGGCGCACGCATGTACCGCACCGGCGATGCAGCCCGCTGGCTGCCCGACGGCAACATCGAGTTCATCGGCCGCACCGACGGCCAGGTCAAGATCCGCGGCTTTCGCATCGAGCTGGGGGAGATCGAAGCCGCCCTGGCCGCGCACCCGTCCATCCGGGAGGCAGTCGTGCTGGTTCGCGAGGACTGTGCCGGCGACAGGCGGCTGGTGGCCTATGCGGTGGCGCAGGCCGGCCACGGCGGCGCCGGACTGCAAACCCAAGCCTTGCGCACGGCCTTGCTCGCGTCGCTGCCCGAGCCCATGGTCCCCGCGCACTTCGTGGTGCTCGATGGCCTGCCGCTCACGCCCAACGGCAAGATCGACCGCAATGCCTTGCCCGCGCCGGATATGGCGCACAGCGACACCGGTCATGTGCCGCCGCGCACGCCGGCCGAAGCATCCCTGACCCGCATCTGGGCCGAGATCCTGCAGCGCGATACGGTGGGAATCCACGACAACTTCTTCGCCCTGGGCGGGCATTCGATGCTGGCGGCCCGGCTGATGTCCACGATCCATGTCCAGCTCGGATGCAAGCTGCCGCTGGCACTGATTTTCAAGCACCCCACCATCGCCGGGTTCGCTGGCGTCGTCGAGCGCGGCGCGCCATCCGCTGCAACACCGCTCGTGCCGCTGGACGAGTGGCGGTTGCGGCAAGTGCGAAAGGCGGACCGTACGCGTTCGGAATTCACGTACCAGCATGTGCTGCTGACCGGTGCCACGGGATTCGTCGGCGCCTTCCTGCTGCGCGGGATGCTGGATGCCTGGGGCGGAGACACCGTTTGCCATTGCCTGGTGCGCGCCCGCGATGCGGAGCATGCCTTCGCGCGCATCCGGGAGTCGATGAAGTTGTATGGCCTGTGGCGCGGCGAGGATGCTTCGCGCATCGTCGCGATCCCGGGTGACCTGGGCGCGCCCGGACTGGGCCTGGACGCCGCGCCTCGGCTGGCGCACACCCTGGACCTGATCGTGCACAACGGCGCGGCCGTGAACCACGCCTTGCCTTATGGAGAACTGCTGAAACCCAACGTCGATTCGACGCTGCATCTGTTGAATCTCGCGGCAACGGGCAAGGCCAAGCAGTTCGCCTTCATTTCCACGCTGGACACCTTTGGCCGAAAAAGCGGGCGCGCTCGCGTGGACGAGCACAGCTCCAACCTGGAGGACCGGCATCTCGCGCAGGACGGTTACCCCGCCAGCAAGTGGCAGTCCGAGCAGCTGGTGGACCGGGCCCGCGCCCAGGGACTGGACGCGCGGACGTTCCGGCTGGGCCGCGTTGCGATGGACAGCCGGCACGGGCGGGGCCGCATGGACGACGTCGTCGCGCGCTACCTGCAGACCTGCGTGATGCTCGGCGTCTACCCCGACCGGCCTTATGCCGAGAAGATCATTCCGGTGGATGCGGTGGCCGGCAGCGTAATCGCCTTGCTTGGCAGAGAGGGGACGGGCCGCGGTGCCTACCACCTGGTCGGCGAGCAGGAGATCGACTGGCGATACGTGCTGGGCCTGGGCCGCGAATTCGGCGTGGAGCTCCAGCCCATGGCGCCGCAGGCCTGGCATGCGGCGGCGCTTGCGGCGTCGATGCGCGACAGCGCCTTGCCGTTTTCACCGTATCTGCACATGTCCGCATCGGCAGGGCCTGGCGGGAGCCACCACATGTCCCAGAGCATCACCGCCGCCGAACTGGCAGCGCTGGGTCACACGACACCGCTTGTGGAGACGCAGGTGCTGAAGCGCTACCTGGCGCGCATCCTGGTGCACCTGGAGCGCACGTCGCCCTGGCGCGGGCTGCAGACGGCCAATTTTTCGGATATCGAGAACACGCAGGCGGCCTAGAAGAGCCGGCCGCACTGCGTGAAGGAAGACGAATGTCGAGCACAACAAGCAATCTGCGCAACCTGACGCCCGAGCAGTTCATGGCGCTGCGCCGGCCGTCGCGCATCGCGCCGCGCGAGGGCGGGCAGGAACTGCTGCCTTTGTCCTGGTCGCAGGAGCGGCTGTGGTTCCTGGCCCAGATGGAGGGCGGCAGCGAGGCCTACCACCTGCCGGTCGGGTTCCGGCTGGCGGGCAAGGTGGATGCGGCGGGGCTGGAATGGGCGCTGCAGCGCATCGTGGCGCGGCACGAGGCGCTGCGCACCTGCTTCACGGCGGTGGGGGGCGAAGCGTTCCAGCAGATCGAGGCGCAGGCCGTGTTCCGGTTGCGGCGCGAGGACGTGCGCGGGGCGCCGGAACGCCTGCCGCAGCTGCTGTCCTCGGTGGTGCAGGAGCGCTTCGACATGGAGCACGGGCCGCTGCTGCGCGGCTGCCTGGTCCGCGTTGGCGACGACGAACACGTGCTGGTGCTGGTGCTGCACCACATCGTCTCGGACGGCTGGTCGGTCGGCATCCTCATGCGCGAGCTGTGCGCGCTGTATGCGGCGCATTGCGCGGGCAAGGGCGATGACCTTCCGCCGCTCGCGCTGCAGTACGGTGACTACGCGGTCTGGCAGCGCCGCTGGTTGAGCAGCTCCGCGCTGGCCAAGCACGCGGACTACTGGCGCGAGCGCCTCTCGGGCGCACCGCAGCTGCTGCGGCTGCCGGCCGACAGGAAGCGGCCGGCGAAGCAGGACTACAGCGGGGCTTCCATCGAGGTCACGCTGGATGCCGGCCTGACCGGGAAACTGAAAGCGCTCAGCCTGCGGCAGGGCACCAGCCTGTTCATGACGATCATGGCGGCATGGGCGCTGGTGCTGTCGCGCCTGTCGGGCCAGCAGGACCTCGTGATCGGCACGCCGACAGCCAACCGCGCACGCACCGAACTTGAAGGGCTGATCGGCTTCTTCGTCAACACGCTGGCGCTGCGCATCGACCTCTCGGGCGGACTAAGCGTCGCGCAGTTGTTGGAGCGGGTGAAGGGCGTGGCGCTGGAAGCCCAGGAGCACCAGGACCTGCCGTTCGAGCAGGTGGTGGAACTGCTGAACCCGGCGCGCAGCCTGTCGCACACGCCGCTGTTCCAGGTGATGTTCGCCTGGCAGAACACGCAGGAGGATGCACTGGCGCTGCTGGGCTTGCAGGCGCACCCCATCGGTGTCGGTTCGCAGGCGGCAAAGTTCGACCTGACGCTGGACCTGACGGAGCGGGCGGGCGGAATCGTCGGCGTGCTGAACTACGCCACCGCCTTGTTCGACCACGGGACCGCCCAGCGCCATGTCCAGTACCTGCTCGCGACGCTCGCGCAGTTCGCCGCCGACCCGCGGCAGCAGGCCGATGCCATCGACCTGCTGCCCGAAGACGAGCGGCGCAAGGTCCTTTACGACTGGAACGCGACCCGCCATGCGCCGGCCAGTACCGGCAACCTCGTGCAGCTGTTCGAGGCATGTGCCACTGCCACGCCGGACCACGACGCGCTGGAGTACGAAGGCGAGCGGCTCAGCTACCGCGCGCTCAACGAAGCTGCCAACCGTCTTGCGCATGAACTGAGAGACCGCGGCGTCGGCCCCGACCAGCGCGTGGCGCTGTGCCTGGAGCGCTCGCCGGAGATGGTGATCGCCGTGCTGGCGGTATTGAAGGCGGGCGGCTGCTACGTGCCGCTGGACCCGGCGTATCCACAACAGCGCATCTCCACCATGCTGGTTGATGCTGCACCGAAACTGCTGCTCACGCAGGAGCGGCTGTGCGGCAACTTGCCCACCAGTGACGTGCCGATGCTGCGGCTGGATGCGGACCGTGACGCCTGGTCCAACCGGCCCGCCGGCAATCCCGCGGTCGCCATTCATCCCGACAACCTCATCTACGTCATCTACACCTCCGGCTCCACCGGCCGGCCGAAGGGCGTTGCCCAAACCTGGGGTGCGCTCGGCAACCTGGTCGACTGGCAAAACAACCACGCCGCGCCCGGCAGCCCGCGGCCCGAGCGCGTGCTGCAGTTCGCCTCGCTCAGCTTCGACGTCTCGTTCCAGGAAATCTTCAGCACGCTGTGCAGCGGCAACACCCTGGTGCTGCTGTCCGAGACGCGCCGCAAGGAGCTGGGCGAGCTGCGCGCCTTCATCGCCGAACGCGACATCCGCCGCGCCTTCCTGCCCAACGCCGTGCTGCAGCAGATCGTCGATTTCTCGTCGTCCGAGGATGCGCCCGGGCAATGCGAAGTCGTCACCGCCGGCGAGGCGCTGCAGGTCAACGACGCGCTGCGCCGCTGCATGCGCATGCTGGGGGGCTCCTATCTCTACAACCACTACGGGCCGACCGAGGCGCATGCCGCCAGCCAACACGCATTGGCCTGCGCCGATGCCGACCATTGGCCCTCTGTCCCGCCGATCGGCCGGCCGATCTCCAACGCGCAGATCTACCTGCTCGACGCCGCGCTGCAGCCGGTGCCGGTCGGCGTGACCGGCGAGCTGTACATCTGCGGCGCCGGCTTGGCGCGCGGCTACCTGAACCGCCCGGAACTCACCGCCGAACGCTTCCTGCCCAACCCCTTCGCCGACACGCCGGGCGAGCGCATGTACCGCACCGGCGACGCCGCACGCTGGCTGCAGGACGGCAACATCGACTTCACCGGCCGCATCGACGACCAGGTCAAGATCCGCGGTTTCCGCATCGAGCCGGGCGAGATCGAGACGCTGCTGCAGCAGCAGCCCGAGGTGCGGGAAGCCGCGGTGCTGGTGCGCGAGGACACGCCAGGCGACCGCCGGCTGGTCGCCTATGTCGCCGGCACAGCCGACACGCAAGCGCTGCGCGCGCGCCTGCAGCAGCAACTGCCCGAGCACATGGTGCCCACCCACTGGGTCGCGCTGGAGCGCCTGCCGCTGACCGCCAACGGCAAGGTCAACCGCCGCGCGCTGCCCGCACCCACGCAGGCGGCGAGTGGCGCCGAGTTCGTCGCGCCCCGCACCGAACGCGAAGCGCGTATGGCGCAGATCTGGGCGACGGTCCTGAAGGTGGAGCGGGTCGGCGCCTTCGACAATTTCTTCGCCCTGGGCGGCCATTCGCTGCTGGCCACGCGGCTGGTCCACGCCACCAACCAGCAGATGCAGGGACGCCTGACCTTGAGCATGCTGTTCCAGCACCCGGTGCTGGCCGACCTGGCGGCGGCAAGCGCCGAGGCATCGCAGGACGACAAGGGCGAGGCCTTCGACACCATCCGGCCGGATGCCGCCGCGCGCTGGCAGCCGTTCCCGCTGACCGACATCCAGCAGGCCTACTGGGTCGGACGCGAAGCAACGGCGCAGCTGGGTGGCGTGGCCGCCCATGCCTACGAGGAGCTGCGCATCCCCAATTTCGACGCGGCGCGCTTCACGCGTGCGCTGAACCGGCTGATCGCGCGCCACGACATGCTGCGCGCCGTGTTCCACAGCGACGGCACGCAGCAGGTGCTGGAAACGGTGCCGCCCTACGCCATGCCGTGCCAGGACCTGCGCGGACACGATCCGGCCACCGCCGAACGCCTGCTGGCCGAGCTGCGCGAAGCCATGTCGCACGAGATGCGCGACGCCAGCCGCTGGCCGCTGTTCGACTTCCGCGTCACGCTGCTGGACGGCGGCGTGACGCACCTGCACATCGGCACCGACGCGCTGATCGTCGACGCCGCCAGCACCCAGATCCTGGGGCGCGAGCTGATCCGACTGTATGCCGACCCGCAAGCAGAGCTGCCGCCGCTGGGCGTGGCCTTCCGCGACTATGTGCTGGCGGAGCGGGCACTGCGCGCCACGCCACGCTACGCACGCGCCCTGGCGTACTGGCGCGAGCGCCTGGACGATCTCGCGCCGGCACCCCAGCTGCCGCTGGCGCAGCAGCCGGAAGCGATTGCCGCGCCGCGCTTCACCCGCCACGAGGCCACGCTGCCCGCCGCGCAATGGTCGGCACTGAGGGCGGCAGCCAGGAACGCGTCGGTCACGCCCTCGATCCTGCTGCTGACGGCGTTCTCGGAAATCCTGGCGCTGTGGAGCCGGCATCCGCGCTTCACCGTCAACCTGACCCTGTTCAACCGGCTGCCGCTGCACCCGGACATCCACCGCGTGATCGGCGACTTCACCTCGCTGGTGCTGCTGGAGGTGAAGATCGATCCAGAGGCCAGCTTCGCGCAGCAGGCCCATGCGGTGCAGGCGCAGCTGTGGCGCGACATGGACCATGCGGCGGTCGGCGGCGTGCAGGTGCTGCGCGAGTTGTCGCAGGCGCGCGGCGTGCAGCAGACGGCGATGCCGGTGGTGTTCAACAGCACCCTGGCCGACGGTTCGGGCGCGGCGGACATCAGCCTGGGCGACGCGCTGGGCGCCGAGGCGGTGCACACCATCACGCAGACGCCGCAGGTGTGGCTGGACCACACGGTGCTGGAGTCCGAAGGCCGCCTGATCTTCAACTGGGACAGCATCGAAGGCCTGTTCCCCGACGGCATGGTCAACGCGATGTTCGACGCGTATTGCAGCCTGCTGGACCAGCTGGCGCAGCCGGCGGCGTGGCAGTCGCCGCTGTCCACGCTGCTGCCGTGGACGCGGCTCGCGCCGGCACCGGCACTGCCTGCCTTGCCCGAGCCGCAGCTGATCCACGAACTGTTCGACCGGCAGGCGCTCGCCACGCCGGATGCGCCGGCGGTGATCGCCGCCGGCCGCCGCATCGCCTACGGCCAGCTGCGGCGTGAAGCTCTTCACTGGGGCGCCCGCCTGCAATCCCTCGGTGCCGCACCCAACCAGCTGGTGGCGGTGGTGATGGAGCGTGGCTGGGAGCAGGTGGTGGCGACGCTCGCCGTGCTCTACGCGGGTGCCGCGTATCTGCCGCTGGACCCGGCGCTTCCGGCCGCGCGCATGGCGCAGATCCTGGAGGCAGCGCAAGCGCGGCTGGTGCTGACGCAAAAACGCCTGCTGCGCCGGCTCGCGCTGCCTGCGTTCGTGGAAGCCATCGCCATCGATGAAGCCGGCGCGGGCGACGAAACGCCGCAGCCGGCCGCGACCCTGGCCACCGACCTGGCCTACGTCATCTACACCTCCGGCTCCTCAGGCACGCCCAAGGGCGTGATGATCGACCACCGCGGCGCGGTCAACACCTTGCGCGACATCAACGAGCGCTTCACGCTCACGCCGGCAGACCGCGTGCTGGCGATCTCGTCGCTGAGCTTCGACCTGTCGGTGTTCGACCTGTTCGGCACGCTGGCGGCAGGCGCCGCGGTGGTGATGCTGGACCCCGATGCGGCACTGGACCCCGCGCAATGGCACGCGCTGGTCGAAACGCATCGCGTGAGCATCTGGAATTCCGTGCCCGCGCTGCTGGGCATGCTGGCCGAGTACGCGGAAAGCGCCGGCCTGCGGCTGCCGGGGTCGCTGCGCCTGGCCATGCTGTCGGGCGACTGGATTCCCGTCGGCCTGCCGGCGAGGGTGCGCGCATTGGCCCCGGCCATGGAGATCATCAGCCTGGGCGGCGCGACCGAAGCCTCGATCTGGTCGATCTGGTTCCCGATCAAGGAAGTCGATCCGGCCTGGCGCAGCATCCCCTATGGCCGTGCGCTGCGCAACCAGCGGATGCTGGTTCTGGACGATGCGATGCGGCCGCGCCCGGCCTGGGTGCCGGGGCAGATCTGCATCGGCGGCATCGGCCTGGCGCAGGGCTACTGGGGCGATGCGCAGCAGACCGCGCGCAGCTTCGTCACGCATCCCGAAACCGGAGAGCGGCTGTACCGCACCGGCGACCTGGGGCGCTACCTGCCCAGCGGCGACATCGAATTCCTGGGCCGCGAGGACGGCCAGGTCAAGGTGCAGGGCTTTCGCATCGAACTGGGCGAAATCGAAACCGCGCTCGAACAGCATCCCGACGTGCGCCACGCAGTGGTGCGCGCGCTGGGCACCGCGCAGGGCGAAAAGCGGCTGGCGGCCTATGTGGTCGCCGAGCGGCCCGGCCTGGATGCCGCCGCCCTGCAGCGCCACCTGGCCTCTCGCCTGCCGGCCTACATGGTGCCGGCCTCGTTCACCTTCCTGCCGGCGCTGCCGCTGTCGGCCAACGGCAAGGTCGACCGCGCCAGGCTGCCCGAGCCGGCGAGCGAGGCGGCGCCGCTGGCGCAACTGGCCGTCACCGGCGCGGAGGAACAGCGCCTGGTCGAGATCGTGCAGGAGATCCTGAAGCAGGACGCACTCGCCCTCGACGCCAACCTGCTGAGCCTGGGCGCGACCTCCATCGACGTGGTGCGCATCGCCAATGCGCTGGCGCGCGAGCTGGGCTTCCGGCCGGCGCTGGCGCAGCTGTTCATGGAACCGACCCTGGTGAATCTGATCGGCCTGTACCGCGAGCATCGCCGGCAGGGCGAGATCGCGCAGGCGGCGCAGCAGGCGTCCCGTGATCCCGGTGCCGACGAGACCATCGACGACCCGCAGCAGCGCAAGGACTTCAAGGCACGCGCGCTCGGGCTGCGGGTGTTCGCCGAAGACCAGCGTGCGCTGTCTTTGCCGCGCGCCGACCTGGATGCGCGCTTTGCGTCGCAGCGTTCGGTGCGGCACTTTCGCCCGGACACGGTGAGCCCGCAGGCGCTCGCCGGGCTGCTGGCCGTGCTGTCCCAAGGAACCGTGGATGGCCAGCCGAAGTACCTGTATCCCTCGGCCGGCGGGCTGTACCCGGTGCAGGCCTATCTCTACGTCAAGCCGGACAGGGTCGATGGCATCGCGGCGGGCGCCTATTACCACGACCCGCGCCAGCACCGCCTGGTGGCGGTCGGCGGCGGGCGCGTGCTCGGCGCCGACGCCTATGACTATTTCGTGAACCGCCCGATCTTCGAGCAGGCGGCCTTCGCGCTGTTCCTGGTGGCCGAGCTGGCCGCCATCCGGCCGCTCTATGGCGCGCAGAGCATGGACCTGTGCCACATCGAGGCAGGAGCGATGGCGCAACTGCTCGCCACCACGGCCATCGAGCGGAAACTGGGCCTGTGCGGGATCGGCTCGGTCGACCTGCAGCAGGTCGAGCCGCTGCTGGAGCTCGGGCCGACCCACCGCATGGTCTATTCGATGCTGGGCGGCATTCCGGCGGAGGGCAGGGCCGCGTCCGGCCAGGTCGAGGTGTTCGCGTCGCGCCCGGACCCCGCGCCGGCTGAAACCACCGAAGCGGCCGAGATGGAGGAGTTCAAGGTATGAACGCCTACCAATTGCTCGAGCTGTTCAACCGCAGCGGCGTGGTGCTGCAGGTCGATGGCGACGCGCTGCACTGCAAGGCGCCGCGCGGCTTCATGACCGACGCGCTGCGCGAAGAGCTCAAGCGCCACAAGCAGGAACTTGTCGCAATCCTGTCGGGCCGCGGCCGCGACGGCGCCATCCTGCCGCGCGCGCGGACCGACGCCGACGCGGGCCTGCCGCTGTCGTTCGCCCAGCGGCAGCTGTGGTTCCTGTGGCAGCTGGAGCCGGAAAGCCCCTACTACAACAACCCGGGGGCGATCACGCTCACGGGCTCGCTGGACGTCGGTGCGTTCGAGCGCAGCATCGCCGAGGTGGTGCGCCGCCACGAGGCGCTGCGCACGGTGTTCCGCACCATCGAGGGCGAGCCGCGCCAGGTCGTTCAACCGGCCGCATCTTTCACGCTGCCGCTGCGCGACCTGAGCGCGCTGCCGCCGGCCGAGCGCCAGCGCGCGGCGCAAGAGGCGGTGCAGGACGATGCCCGCGCGCCGTTCGACCTGGGCGAAGGGCCGCTGCTGCGCACCAGCCTTCTCAAGCTGGGGCCACAGGACCACGTGTGGCTGTTCAATGTCCACCACATCGTGGCCGACGGCTGGTCCATGGGGATCCTGGTGCGCGAGGTTGCGGCGCTCTATGCCGCGCAGGTCCGCGGCGAAGCCTCCCCCTTGACCAAGCTGCCGATCCAGTACGGCGACTATGCGTGCTGGCAGGCGGAGCAGCTGCGCGGCGACGCGCTGCGCGGCCAGCTCGATTACTGGAAGCAGCGGCTGGCCGGTGCGCCGACCCTGCTGTCGCTGCCGACCGACCGGCCGCGGCCGTCAGTGCAGACACACCGCGGCGCCCACCATGCGGTGACGGTGGACGGCGCGGTGGGCGAGCGGCTCGACGCCATCGGCCGCCAGGCCCAGGGCACCTTGTTCACCACGCTGACTGCCGCGCTGGCGGTGCTGCTGTGGCGCCACAGCGGGCAGACGGACATCTGCATCGGCACGCCGTTCGCCAACCGCAACCGCGCCGAGCTGGAGCCGCTGGTCGGCCACTTCGTCAACACGCTCGTGCTGCGCAGCCAGGTCGATCCGGACCAGGGCTTTGCGCAGCTGCTGGAGCAGGTGCGCGGCCACGTGCTGGGCGCGCATGCGCACCAGGACCTGCCCTTCGACCAGGTGGTGGAGGCCGTCAATCCGGAGCGCAACGCCAGCCACTCGCCCTTGTTCCAGGTGCTGCTGGTGCTGCAGAACACGCCCGGCGGCGGCATGGCGCTGCCGGGGGTGGAGCTGGGCTGGATGGAGGCCAGCAGCGAGTCCGCCAAGTTCGACCTGACGGTGGACATCATGCGCGCCGGCGGGCAGCTGAAGATCGACTTCGAATACAACACCGACCTGTTCGACCGCGAGACCATCGCGCGCATGGCCGGCCACTACGCGCGGCTGCTGGAGCAGGCCGCGGCCGACCCGGCGCAGACCATCGGCGCCTTGCGGCTGCTGGGCGAGGACGAGCGGCGGCGGCAGTTGTTCGCGTGGAACGCCACCGACACCGCGTACCCGGACCTGTGCGTGCACGAGCTGATCGAGGCGCAGGTACAGCGCGACCCCGATGCGATCGCGCTGATCGATGAAGGGCTCACCTTGAGCTTCGGCGCGCTCAACGCCCAGGCGAATCGCCTCGCGCGCCACCTGCGCACGCTCGGCGTCGGGCCGGACCGCCTGGTCGGCGTCTGCATGGAGCGATCCATCGAGATGGTGGTCGGCCTGCTGGCCATCCTCAAGGCCGGCGGCGGCTATGTGCCGCTGGACCCGGACTATCCGGCCGAACGGCTGGCGTTCCTGGTCGAGGACAGCGCGCCGCTCGCGGTGCTTGTGCATGACGCCACCCAGGCCACGCTCGCGGCGGTGAACCTTGCCGGCACGCCGGTGGTCCTCGCCATGGACCGCGACGCAGCGCAATGGTCGGACCTGCCCGCCGGCAATCTCGACACGCGCGACATCGGCCTGCATCCCGGCCACCTCGCCTACATCATGTACACCTCCGGCTCCACCGGAAAACCCAAGGGCGTCATGGTGGAGCACCGCGGCGTCGCCAACCTGCTGCACTGGAACGAGGCCATGTACGGACCGGGCCGCGAGCACGTGATGCTGCAGAAAACGCCGATCAGCTTCGATGCCTCGGTGCGCGAATTCTTCTGGCCGCTGATGTCCGGCGCGCGCCTGGTGCTGGCCCGGCCCGGCGGGCACAGGGATCCCCGCTATCTGGTCGAGGTGATCCGGCAAGCGCAGATCACCATCATGCAGTTCGTACCCGCGCTGCTGCGCCTGTTCCTGGAAGAGGAGACGGTGGCGCACTGCACCGGCCTGGTCACGGTGCTGTGCGGCGGCGGCGAGCTGCCGCCGGCGCTGGTGCGGCAGTTCCACGAGCGCCTGCCGAACGCGCGCCTGCACAACCTCTATGGCCCGACCGAGATCACGGTGGACATGACGGCCTGGGCCTGCGACGCGAGCGAGCAGGGCGCGCGCGTGCCGATCGGCAAGCCCATGCCCAACACCAGAGCCTATGTGCTGGACAAAGCCGGCGAGCCGGTGCCCATCGGCGTGCCGGGCGAACTGCACGTCGGCGGCGCCGGCGTGGCGCGCGGCTACCTGAACCGCCCCGAGCTGACGAATGAGCGCTTCGTCGCGAGTCCCTTCGTCGCCGGCGAGCGCCTGTACAAGACCGGCGACCTGGCGCGCTGGCGGCCCGACGGCGACATCGACTTCCTCGGCCGCAACGACTTCCAGGTCAAGGTGCGCGGCTACCGCATCGAGCTGGGCGAGGTCGAGGAGCACCTGGCGCGCCACCCTGCGGTGGCCGAGGCCGTGGTGCTGGCCGAAGCCGACGCCAGCGGCGACGCGCGGCTGATCGCCTACGTCACCCTGCAGCCCGGCGCCGGCGAGGCCAGCGCGGACGCCCTGCGCGCCCATCTGCTGAAAGCCCTGCCGGACTACATGGCGCCGGCCGCCTACGTCCCCCTGGACGCGCTGCCGCTCACGCCGGCCGGCAAGGTGGACCGCGACGCCTTGCGTGCCATGCCGCGCGGCGCGCAGGGCCTGCAGCAGGTCAACCTGACCAGCCCGCGCGACGAGGTCGAGCTGAAGCTCTACCAGATCTGGAAGAGCCTGCTGCTGGAGCCGCAGATCGGCATCCGCGACAACTTCTTCAACGTCGGCGGCACCTCGATCTCGGCCATCAAGATGGCGCACCAGGTCGAGCGCGTTTTCGGCGTCGCGCTGCCGATCCGCGACGTCATCAGCTACCCGACCATCGAGTCGCTGGGCGGCCGCATCCGGGCCGGCGCCGGCCACGCCGCCGCCGCCGGCAACCTGATCGAATTCAGGAAGGGCGACGGCGGCTGCAACGTCATCTGCGTGCATCCGGCCGGCGGCACGGCGTTCTGCTACCTGTCGCTGGCCAAGATGCTGCCGGAATCCTGCGGCGTCTACGGGCTGCAGTCGCACGGCATCAACGACGGCGAGGCGATGCTGCCGACGGTGGAGGCGATGGCGCAGGCCTACCTGGAACGCATCGCGCCGCTGACCAGGGGGCCGCTCGTCATCACCGGCCTGTCCTACGGCGGGCTGGTCGCGCACGAGATGACGCGGCGCCTGTCGCTGGCCGGCCACCGGCAGACCTCGGTGGTGCTGCTGGACACCCTGGGCTCCGACGATCCCACGCACCGCGTGCGCATCGCGCCGGTGGACCTGGCCGAGTTCCGCGACAAGCTGGTCCGCTTCAACGGCATGTACCCCGGCATCGACGACGCGCAGATCGAGCGCTATTTCGATGTCTACAACCACAACCGCATGTCGGTGCGCGACTACGAATGCCCGCCGCAGCCCGGGCGCGTGGTGCTGGTGCAGGCGCTGGGCGGGCGCGACCGGCCGTTCCTGCGCGAGATCCGCCGCTTCTGGCGGCGCCGCGCCCAGGGCGCGTTCCTGGTGAAGCTGGTGCACGGCGACCATTGGGAGATGCTGGAGACGGCCGAGGTGGTGCGGGTGGGCAAGACCATCCGCGACGAGATGTGCCGCTTCGCGCGCGCGGACGCCGCGCGCCCGGTGGAGGCATGAAGCGATGACGGATTCGTTGCTTGCCATGTTTGCCGCACAGGTGCGCCGCGCGCCATCGGCCGTCGCGGTGGCCGACGGGGAGCTGCGCCTCAGCTACGCGGAACTGGACGCCGCCAGTGCCAGCATCGCGGCCGCCCTGGTGCAGCGGGGCGTGCGGGCGGGGCAGCCGGTCGCCGTCTGCCTGCCGCGGTCCTGGCAGCTGGTTGTGCTGATGCTGGGCGTGCTGCGCGCCGGCGCCGTGCTGGTGCCGGTGGATGCGGGCAGCCCGGCCGACCGGATCGACACCATCCTGGCCGACTGCGGCTGCGCGGCCTTCATCCATGCCAAGGTGCGGCCCGGGGTCACGCTGCCGGCCGGTGCCTGGAGCGAGAGCATCGACGCGCTGCTGGCGCGGGGCGCGTCGGCACCGCCGGCCACGCAGGTACCACGAGAAGCCGGCGGCTTCTGCATGCTGTTCTACACCTCCGGCACCACCGGCCAGCCCAAGGGCGTGGAGGTGCGCGCCGAAGGCGTGCTGCGCCTGTGCAAGCCCGGCTACATCGACATCCGGCCCGGCGACCGCTATGCGAGCCTGTCCAATCCCGCCTTCGACGCGATCAGCTTCGAGGTCTGGGTGCCGCTCTTGACTGGCGGCTGCTGCGTCGTGTTCCACGAGGAAGACCTGCAGGACGCGCGGCGCTTCGCCGCCAGGCTGGTGGCGCAACGCATCGACACGCTGTTCATCACCGTCGCCCTGTTCAACGCAGTGGTCGACCAGGAGCCGCATTGCTTCACCGGGACGCGGCAGGTGCTGGTCGGCGGCGAACAGCTCAATGCCGAGGCGGTGAAGTCCTGGTACCGCGCCAACCCGGATGCCGCAGGGCAGCTCTGGAACGTGTATGGGCCGACCGAATGCACCACCTTCGCGCTGGCACACCGCATCCCGCGCGAGTTCGACGGCACGCTCGTGCCGATCGGCTCGCCGCTGGCGGACACCGAGGTCCAGCTCGTGGCCGAAGGCACACGCACGGCGAAGGACGGCGAGGTGGCGGAACTCCATCTGGGCGGCGCGGGTGTGGCCGTGGGCTACCACCATTTGCCCGAGCTCACCGCCGAGCGCTTCGTGCGGCTGCCCTGGCTGGATGGGGGCCAGGCGGTCTATTACCGCACCGGTGACCTGGTGCGCCGCAACGTGGCCGGCCTGATCGAATACGTCGGCCGGACCGACCGGCAGGTGAAGGTGCGCGGCTTCCGCATCGAGCCGGGCGAGGTCGAACAGCGCATCCTGCGGCACCCGGCGGTGCGGCGTGCGCATGTGTGCACGCGCAGGGACGCGGCTGGCCACCATGAACTGCTGGCTTTCCTGGTGACGGCGCCGGAGCTGGATTTCGACACGTTCGATGCGCACCTGCGCGCGACCTTGCCGCATTACATGCGTCCACACCGGCTGTTTCGGGTGGACGCGTTTCCGCTCACGCCCAACGGCAAGCTCGACGAGCCGCGGATGCTGGCCGAGGCGCCGGAGCCCTGGCGGCGCGCGGCTGGCGAAAGCGCACAAGCCGATCCGTGGCAGCGGCAGGTGCTGGACCTGGCGCAGCAGGTGCTGGCGCATCCCGCCTTGCGGCCGGAGGACGATTTCATCGGCAGCGGCGGCGATTCGCTGAAGGCCCTGCAATTCCATTTCGCGGCCCTGCGGCAATGGCGGCACGACCTGCCGGTGGCAGCCATCCTGCGCGAGCCGTTCGCGGCGCTGGCGGAACGGCTGGCGCAATCCGCGAATGACGCGGCATCCATCTATCCACCGGCGCCGCCGCGTACCGACGCGGACCGCGCACCCGCCACCGCGGAGCAGCAGCGGCTGTGGTTCATCCAGCAGCAGGCGCCCAGTTCCACGGCGTACAACGTGCCGCTCGCGTTCCGCCTGGACGGGCCGATCGACGGCAATGCCTTGGCACGCGCGCTCGGGTTGCTGGTGCAGCGCCATCCTGCCCTGCACACCGCGTTCATCGCCGGCGCCGACAGCTTGCAGCAGGTGGTGATGCAGAGGGCGCACGAGGCCTGCCACTGCCACCCGCCGGGCCGCTTCGACGAGAGCAACTGGCGAGCGTTCGCCGACCTGGTGTTCGGCGCGCCCTTCGACCTGTCGGCGCCCCAGCTGTTCCAGGCCCACTGGCTGCCGCTCGCGGCTGAGCGCGGCGTCCTGCTGCTGCACATCCACCATGCGGTGGTGGACGGCTGGTCGCTCAACCTGCTGTTCCAGGATTTGGGCGCGCTGTATGCAGTCTGCGTGTCCGGTGGGCCGGTGCCCGATGCGTTGCCGGCCCTGACGCCCCTGGAATTCGCGCCCTGGCAATCGGCCTGGTTCCAACAGCCGGAATACGCCCGCCGGCGTGCTGCGGTAGCCGATTTGCATCGCGCGCAAGGCGGCGCGTCGCCACCGCTGGAACCCCGGCGGCCGGAGGCCGGCATCGAAGCGCGTTTGCACCTCGTGCCGCTGGACTTCGCATGCCGCGCCGGGCTCGACCAGCTGTGCGCGCAATCGCGCCTGACCCGCTTCGAGGTCCTGCTCAGCGTCTTCGCCTGGGCGATCCATGCGGCGACCGGGCGCGACCGCGTGCGCATCGCCAGTCCCGTCGCCAACCGGCCGATCGCGGAATTCGAGACGGCGGTCGGCATGTTCGCCAACACCGTGCTGGTGCCGATGGCCGTCGACGAACTCGATGACCTGCACGCGCAGCTGCGGCAGCAGGCGGCGACGGTCCAGGCGGCGCTGGCCTGCCAGGACGTCGCGCTGGCCGATGTCGTGGCCGACCTGCAGCTGGCGGCACGCCCGGCAGGCAGCCTGTTCGACTTCATGTTCGTGCTGGAGAACACCGACTACGGCCGGTTCCGGCTGCCCGGCGCGCACGCGACGCTGTGCCTGGCCGATCGGGTGCAGGGCAAATGCCCGCTCACCCTGTCGGTGGTGGACGGCGAGTCCGGCCTGGACTGCATCTGGGAATACCAGTGCAGCCATTTCGATGCGGGCGAGATCGAGGCGATGGCGGGCTTGTTCCGTCGCGGCCTCGACCTGCTGCTGCAGGAGAGTCCGGCCAGCCTTGACGACCTGGTCGTGCCTTATCGGCAGCGCCTGCCCCAATTGGGCTCGGGGCCGGCGGCACCCATCGGCTTCACCTCGATCGCGGACTGGTTCGAGCACCAGGCGCGCTCCACACCGCAGGCGCCGGCGCTGCGCGCGCGCGACCGCACGTTCAGCTACCGTGAACTCGATGGCCTTGCCGATGCGCTGGCGATGGATCTGCTGGAGGCGCATCCGGTCGCGGCAACCGCGGCGGACCAGCCGGTGCACGTCGCGCTCTACCTCGACGCATCGGTCGAACACATCGTGGCGCTGCTGGCGCTGGCCAAGCTCAACCTGACCGCGCTGCCACTCGACACGGGGTATCCACCGGCGCTGCTGCGCCAGATCCTGGAGCAGGCGCAGCCGCATTGCGTGCTGCTGCGCGCCGATGCGTTGGAAGCATTGGACAGCCTGGACGACGGCCGCTTCCCCCGCCACGTGGTGACGCTGGAGACACGCACCGACGCCGCGTCCCCGCCGATGCAACGCGGCCTGCGTCCTCTCTACACGCTGTTCACCTCGGGCTCGACCGGCACGCCCAAGGGCGTGCGCGTGATGGACCGCGCCCTGTGCAACCTCCTGCAATGGCAGCGCACGCATGGCGGCCTGGCACCGGCCGCGGCGACCCTGCAGTTCTCCATGCTGTCGTTCGACGTGTCGTTCCAGGAGATCTTCGGCACCCTGTGCGGCGGCGGGTGTTATCACCTGCTGCCGCCCGCCTGGCGCCAGGACCCGGAAGCGCTGCTCGGCTACCTGCGCGACGCGCGCATCGAGCGCATCTTCATGCCCTACGTGGCGCTGCAGTTCGTCGCGGAAACGGCCGTCGCGCGCGGCCTCCATCCGGCCGATCTGCGCGACGTGGTGACCGCCGGCGAGCAGCTGCTGTGCACCGAGCCGATCCGCCGCTGGTTCGCCGGCATGCCGCGGGCCACGCTGCACAACCACTACGGCCCGACCGAGACCCACGTGGTCAGCGCCTGCCGGCTCACCGGCCCGGCCGAGCGCTGGCCGGCGCGCCCGCCCATCGGCACGGCCGTGTCCAACGCGCTGCTGCGCGTGGTGGACGCGCGCGACCGGCCGCTGCCGCCCGGCTGCAGCGGCCAGCTGCTGATCGGGGGGCCGATGGCCTGGCGCTGCTACCTGAACGACGCGCAGCTGAATGCCGCGCGCTTCACCGACCTGGACGGCGGGACCTTCTACCGCACCGGCGATCGCGCGTCCTTCGGCCATGACGGCCAGCTCCACTTCCTGGGCCGCGACGACCAGCAGATCAAGCTGAGCGGCCACCGGCTGGAGCTGGGGCAGATCGAAACGGTGCTGATGCGGCATCCCTCGGTCGTCACCGCCATCGTCGCCGGCGAGGGCGAGCCGGCCGGCCTGGTGGCCTACCTGCAGGCCGACGGTTCGGAGCCGTCGGCCGAATCGCTGGATCGCCACCTGGCGCAGCACCTTCCGGGCCACGTGCGGATCGACCACTACCGGCAGCTGGCGCGCTGGCCGCGCACGCCCAGCGGGAAGATCGACCGCCGGGCGCTGCCGCAAGCCGAATGGCGCGCGCTGACGCCGCCGCAGGCAACCTCCGCAACGCGCCTCGCAAGCGCGATGGAGCAGTCGCTGGCCGAGGCGTTCGCAGCCGTCGTCGGCCGGCCCATCGCCGCCGACCAGACCTTTTTCGAAGCCGGCGCCACCAGCCTGGACCTGATCCGCTTCCAGCTGCGCTGCCGCTCGGCGCTCGGCCTGCAGGTCAGCATGCCGGACCTGTTCGAGCAGGTGACGGTGCGCCGGCTGGCGCGCCACCTGGAAGGCGCGCACACCGCACCGGCGCCGACGGAAGCGGTGCGCGCAGGTGCGCAGGACACACGCATCGCCGTCATCGGCATGGCGCTGAAGGTGCCCGGCGCCGACGACCTGGACTCTTTCTGGAACATGGTCGCGCGTGGTGGAACCGGCATCGAACGCTTCACGCCGGCCGACGAAGGACTGGTCGGCGCGCGCAGCCAGCTGAACGGCCTGTTCGATTTCGATCCGGAGTATTTCGGCATCAGCCGGCGCGAGGCGCAGCTGATGGACCCGCAGCAGCGCCATCTGCTGATGGGATGCGTGCATGCGCTGCAGCATGCGGGCATCGACGCCGCGCGCACGGATCGGCGCATCGGCGTGGTCGCCAGCTGCGGCGAGGTCACCTACTTCCAGGACCTGCTGCGGCGCACCGGCGCGGACGCCTTGCCGGACAGCTTCCAGATGGCCTTGCACCACGACAAGGACTTCCTGGCCACCAAGGTCGCATTCCACCTGGACCTGAAAGGCCCGGCGCTCAGCGTGCAGGCCGCCTGCGGAAGCTCGCTGATCGCGGTGCACATGGCCAGCGCCATGCTGCGGCAAGGCGACAGCGACCTCATGCTGGCCGGCGGCGTGCTGGTCGACCCGCTGCTGACCGACGGCTACCGCTACCGGCCGCAGCACATCTTCTCGCGCGACGGCGACTGCCGGCCGTTCAGCGACGACGCCAGCGGCACCATCGGTGCCAGCGGCTATGGCGTGGTGGTGCTCAAGCCGCTAGCGGCGGCCGAACGCGACGGCGACCGCGTCTATGCGGTGATCGAGGGCTCGGCGATCAACAACGACGGCACGGCCAAGCTCGGCTACACCGCACCGTCGCTGGCCGGGCAGGGCGAGGTGATCCGCGCCGCGCTGCACCGCGCCGGCCTGGGCGGCGCCGACGTCGGCTACGTGGAAGCGCACGGCACGGGCACGCAGCTGGGCGATCCGGTGGAGGTCGCGGCCCTGGCCAAGGCCTTCGGGCCGGGCGCGCCCGGCAGCTGCGCGCTGTCCTCGGTCAAGAGCCAGATCGGGCACCTGGGCGCGGCGGCCGGCGTGGCCGGCATGGTCCGCGCGGCGCTGGCGCTGTTCCACGGCGTGGTGCCGCCGAACATCGGGTTCCGCGCGCTCAATCCGCAGATCGCGCTGGACGGCACGCCGTTCTACATCCCGACCGAAGCACGGCCCTGGCCCGCGGGACGACGCCGCGTCGCCGGCATCAGCAGCTTCGGCATCGGCGGGACCAATGCGCACCTGGTTCTTGCGCAGGCGCCCGAACGCCTGGTGCCGCGGGAGGAGGCGGTGGCCACACCCTGCCTGCTGCTGTCGGCGCGCAGCGAGAGTGCCTTGCGGGCGGATATCGCCGCCATCGCTGCTTATCTCGATGCGCATCCCGGGCGCTTCGACGAGGTGCTGCGCCACCTGCAGGCGGCGCGGCCGCAGCAGCGCTGGCGCTTCGCGGCGGTGTGCCGCACGGCCGGCGAGGCGGTTGCGGCGCTGCGCGACGCAACGGTCCGCGAGGCCGAGCCACGCGAGACCGTGGTCGCGGCGAAAGGTGCATCGGCCGATGCAATCGCCAAGGCGTGGCTGGATGGCGCCGGCGTCTCCTGGCGCGAGGCCGCAAGCGCGGCGCCCTGGGATTTCCCGCCTGCGGCCTTCGATCTGGCGCCCTACCACTTCGATGCGGCGCAGCCCGATGGGAAGCGGCGCGATGAAGGCAGTTCGTTCCCGGCGCGGCAGCCCGCCGCGCAGTGGCTCTACCAGAGCCAGTGGCTACGCCAGCGCCGCCTGCCCGATCGCGCCGAAGGCGGTGCGCGCGACACGCTGGTGCTGCTCACCGCCGGCGGCGATGGCGCCGCGCTGCTGGATGCGGCCAGGTCGGTCTACCAGCGTGTGATCCAGGTCGATGCGGGCAATGGCTACCGCCGCATCGGCAACGACCGGTTCGAAGTCGACCCCTGCGATCCGCAATCGCTGGGTGCGCTGCTGTCCGCCGTCGAGGCCGATGGCGCCACGTCGCTCGACTGGCTGCACGCGCTGCCTTTGTCGGTGGCGGGCGAAGTCGGCGAAGCCAGCCTGGCGCGCGCGCAATGGGCCTGCGTGGACAGCGTCGCCGCCTTGATGCAGGCCTGGGGGCAGGGCGCATCGGCGGCGCCGCTGCGGCTGTGGTTGCTGTCGCACCAGCACGCGCCCGTCGAAGGCCCGGTGCTGCGGCCCGAGCTGGGCGCGCTGGCCGGCGGGCACGCGGTGGTGCCGCAGGAATATGCGGTGGAATGCCGCTGGCTGGATCTGCCTTCGCCGTCCTGGGCGCAGCAGGCCGGGCCGGTGGCGGCATTGCTCGCATCGCCGCCGGCAGCGGGCGCGCGGCTGGCGATTCGCGACGGCTATCTGTGGCAGTCGGTGTTCGCCGGCTGCGCTGCGCAGGATGTGCAAGCCGACCCCGCGCTGCTGCCCGAGGACGCGGTGGTGCTGGTCATCGGCGGCGGCGGCGGCATCGGTGCGGTGCTGGCGCGGCAACTCCTGGCCGCGCTGCGGCGGCGCGTGGTCCTGCTGTCGCGCCGGCCGCAACTGCCGGCCCTGCTGCGCGAGCACGCCGGGCGCGTCGACCTGGTCGCCGGCGACATCGGCGATCCGCAAGACTGGCCGGCACTGGTCGAGCGGCTGCGGCAACATCATCCGCGCCTCGACGGCATCGTCCACGCGGCCGGCCTCGGCCTGGGCAGCCTGATCCAGTCGCGCGGCGCACGGCGGCCTTCCGGCGCCGATCCCGCCAAGACCCTGGGCATGGCCGCCGTCGAAACCCTGGTCGCGCAATTCGCGCCGCGCTTCGTGCTGTATTGCTCGTCGATGTCGGCCGTGCTCGGCGGCGCCGGCCAGTTCGACTACGCCGCGGCCAACGGCGTGCTGGACGGCTTCGCGCATTACCGCCCGGCGGCATCGAGCGACTGCGTGCGCATGGCCGTCAACTGGGACATCTGGCGCGAGGCCGGCATGGCCGTCAACGCCGACCTGGCCCACGATGCCCGGCACCAGGCCCATCTCGCCGTCGGCCTGTCCAACGACGAGGGCGCGCGCGTGTTCGACCAGGCACTGCGGCTGCAACTGCCGCAGCTGCTGGTCTCCACCACGCAGATCGAGGCCTCGCGCAGGTTCTATCCGACCCTGCCACGACGGGCGGAAGCGGCGCAAGCCATCGTGCCGCCGCCCGACCGTGCGCTCGCCGCCCATCTGCGGGAACGCATGGGCGCATGGCTGGGCGTCTCCGAGGTCGACACCGCCGCGTCGCTCTACGACCTGGGTGCGGATTCCCTGACGCTGCTGGACCTGATCGGCGAACTGGCGCAACGTTTCCAGGTCACGCTGCAGCTGTCGCAGTTCGGCCCCGATGTCAGCCTGGACGACGTGGTGGCGCTGGCCGAGGCTGCGCGCCGGCCGGCGCCACTGGACGACGACGTGCCGATCGAGCTCTGGCGCGAAGGCAGCGGCGCCGACCTGCTGTGCCTGGTCCATCCGGTCGGCGGCGACGTGCAGGCCTACCGCGAGCTGGTGGCGGCGCTGGACGCCGACCTGCGCGTGTGCGTGATCGCCGATCCGCTGCTGGCGGACCCGGACCTGCCGCCGCCCGGCGTGCACGAACGTGCGGCTCGCTACCTGCGCGCGCTGGAGCGGCGCTTTCCGCGTGAGCAGTTCCGCTGGCAGCTGGCCGGCTGGTCGTTCGGCGCCGCGGTCGCCTGCGCCATGGGCGCGCTGGCCGAGGAGCAGGGCGCGCCGGTTGCGCAGCTGCACCTGATCGACCCGCCGCCGCCCGCTTCGGCGGTGCCGCTGCCCGCGATGAGCGATGCCCAGCTGGAAGCGGTGTTCCGGCGCGAGCTTCTTGCGCAGCGGCGGCCCGACGGCACTGGCGTGAATGACACGGCCGGGTCGCAGGACTACGCGCGCCGGCTCGCGCAGTGCTGCAAGCGGAACATGGCCAGCCTGGCGCAGTTCCAGCCGGCCCGCCTCGCGCGGACCGCCGTGCACGTGTTCGTGGCGACGCGGCCGGATGCCGATGCACTGGTCGTGCCGCTATCGCCCGCAACAGCGCGCACCGCCTGGCGCGCACTGCTGCCGAACATGGTGGGCTGGCATCCGCTGGACGCCGACCACTACGGGATCATGAAGGGTGCCAGTGCGCGCCTGATGGCGGAGACGATCAGCCGGAACACGGCACCGGTGTTCGCCTGATCCGCGAGGACGCGGCCATGCCGCGTGCGTTCCTGTGAACTGCATCACCAGCCTTGCCCTGCGGCACACATGCACGGGTAATTCTGTGTAAATGCGCGAGGCGCGCGCCATGCGCAGCACGTATATTGAATTCGCTTCCATAAGAGGATGCGGCGGCGCACATCCGCTGCTGCCGTGCGCATCCAGGGAGGGAGGAGCAGGTCATGGACGCATCGACCACCGGGGGCTTGTCGCCGTCGGACCTGGCCGTGCCGCACACGGTGCAGGTGCATCCGCAAAGCGGCTCGCTCGGCGTGTCGGTGCCGATCGAGCTCACGTCCGGCCGCGGCGGGTTCGGCCCGCAGCTGTCGCTGGACTACCGCTCGGGCGGCGGCAACGGCGGCTATGGCCGCGGCTGGTCGCTCTCGGGACTGCTGTCCGTCTCCGTCGACACCTCGCACGGCCTGGCGCGCTACGACGGCGCCGACAACTTCGTGCTGGCCGGCGCCGGCGAACTGGTTCCCCACGCCGAGGCCGCGGGCGACCTGTGGGAAGACCGCGGTGCGTTCCGCGTGCGCCGCTACCGGGCGCGCTTCGAGCGCGGCTTTTTGCGCATCGAGTGCTGGCACGAGAAGGCCGGCGGCCGCATGCACTGGCGCGTGCGCGACGCGCGCGACACGCTCACCGTGTTCGGCGAGCGCGCCGACGGCAGCAGCCGCATCGCCGACCCGGCGCAGCCGCAGCGCGTGCACAGCTGGCTGCCCGACTTCCAGGTCGACGCGCACGGCAACGCCATCGTCTACCACTACGCGCCCGAAACCTTCCAGGGCGTCGACCCGGGCCGGCCGGAAGAATCCGCCCGCGTGCGCAGCGGCATCGCGCCGGCCTGGCGCTACCTCAAGCGCATCGAATGGGGCAACCTCGAGCCGCTGGCCGCCGACGACCTCGCGCCGGCGGGCCAGCGCTGGTGCTTCCAGCTGGTGTTCGACTACGGCGACCACGACGCCGACGATCCCGCGCCCACACCCGACCGTGCCTGGCCGGTGCGCCCCGACGCCTTCTCCAGCTACGGCACCGGCTTCGAGCTGCGCCAGTACCGGCTGTGCCGCCGGCTGCTGCTGTTCCACCATTTCCCCGAGCTGGCCGCGGCGCCGGTGCGGGTGCATTCCTATGTGCTCGACCACGAGCTGCGGCCCGAGGGCTCGCTGCTCGCGCGCGTGCTGCGCACCGGCCACCGGCTGGATGCGGGGCAGGCCAGCAGCAAACAGCGCCCGCCGCTGGTGTTCGAGTACACGCGACCGCAGCCGGGCCAGGCCTTCCTGGCCGCGCCGGCCACCACGCTGGACCACGTGCAGCATGGCCTGGACGGGCCGCGCTACCGGCTGATCGACCTGTACGGCGAGGGCCTGCCCGGCATCCTGGTGGAGCAGCCCGAGGCCTGGATGTACAAGCCCAACCTGGGCGGCGGCCGCTTCGGGCGCGAGCGTCAGGTGGTGGAAAAGCCCTCGCACAGCATCGCCAGCATCTCGGTGCAGGATTTCGACGGCGACGGCAACACCGACCTTGTGGTGCACGGCGCGCGCGGCGCCGGCTACTACGAGTTCGACCGGCGCAGCGAAACCTGGCGCGGCTTCGTGCCGTTCGCATCGGTGCCCCACCTGGACGCCATGCTGTCGGGCACCCACATGCTGGACGTCGACGGCGACGGCCTGTCCGACCTGGTGCTGGCCAGCCCCGAGCGCCTGACCTGGTATCCCTCGCGCGGCAAGCAGGGCTACGGCGAAGGCCGCAGCGTGCAGGCCCAGGACACGCAGCCCGCGCACGCGCCCACCGCGCCCTGGCGCGAATCGGCGCAGCTGGCCTACTTCTTCGCCGACATGAGCGGCGACGGCCTGCAGGACCAGGTGCTGGTGCGCGACGGCGCCGTGGTGTACTGGCCCAACCTGGGCCACGGCCGCTTCGGCGCGCCGGTCACCATGGACGGCGCGCCGCGCTTCGGCGAGGGCGGCTCCTTCGACACCGGCCGCCTGCTGTTCGCCGACCTGGACGGCAGCGGCACCGCCGACCTGGTCTACGTCGGCCACGGCGAGGTCACCCTCTGGACCAACGCCGGCGGCAACGCGCTGCTGCCCGGGCGCACCATCCGCGGCCTGCCGCGCATCGACCGCAACGCCACCCTGCGCGTGCTGGATTTCCTGGGCGACGGCACCGCCTGCCTGGTCTGGTCGCAGACCACCGGCTCGGGCGCCGCGTCGCTGCAGTACCTGCCGCTCACCGGCGGCGTGCGGCCGGGGCTGATGGCCTCGGTCGCCAATTCCATGGGTGCGCAGCGCCGCGTCGCCTACGGCACCTCGGCCACGCACTACCTGCGCGACGCGGCGGCCGGCCGGCCGTGGCGGCGCAAGCTGCCGCGCCACGTGACGGTGGTGGAGACCATCGAGCTGGCCGACCTGATCGGCGGCGCCCGCTCGCTGATGCGCTACCGCTACCACGACGGCAGCTACGACGGGCGCGAGCGGCAGTTCCGCGGCTTCGGCTTCGTCGAGGCTTTCGATGCCGACGCCGACGCCGCCGAGCCGGCCGACGCGGGCACCACCGCGCCGGCCTGCACGCGCAGCTGGTTCCACCTGGGCGCCGACGGCGTGTCCTCGCGCGAGCTGATGTGGGCCGGCGACCCCACGGCGGCGGTGGTGGCGCCGCACCTGTTCGAACAGCCCGACGCGCTCACCCAGGCGGAGGCCGAGGACGCATTGATGGCGCTGGCCGGCCGGCCGGTACGCCAGGAACTGTTCGCGGTGCTGCCCGACGGCGCGCTGGCCGACGCGCCGTTCGAAGTGGAGGACGTCGGCTACCTGGTGCGCCGCCTGCAGCCCGCCTTGCGCCGGCACCGCGCCAGCTTCGCGGTGTTCGAGCGCGAGAAGCTGTCCAGCACCTACGAGCAGGCCGCGTTCGACCCGCGCATCGTGCATCGCCTCACGCTGGAGATCGATGCCTTCGGCGCGGGCACCGTGATGTGCGACGTGGCCTACGGGCGCCGCCTGGCGATCCCGGCGGATGATCCGGCGCAGCGCCGCACCGACGTCACGGTCAACCGGCTGCGGCTGGACCACGTGGACACGCCGCAGCGCGTCGCGCTCGCGACCCTGGTCGAGGCGGCCGAGTTCGACCTGGGCGGCCTGGAGCCGGCGCCCGGCCAGGTGTTCCAGTGGCGCGCGCTGAAGGCACAGGTAGCCGCCGCGCTGGCGGCACCGGTGGACTTCGACGCGCCGCCGGCGGCGCCCGGCACGGCACGCCGCCTGGGCTGGAGCCGCCACTTCTACTGGAACGCCGACGGCAGCGCGGTGCTGCCGCTCGGCCAGCATGCGGCACCGGTGCGCATGCACCACATGGAAAGCGCCGCCTACACGCCGCAGCTGGTGGCGAGCCTGTACGACGCCAAGGTCGATGCGGCGAAGCTGCAGGCGGCCGGCTACCGGCTGGACGCCGGCCACTGGTGGCGCATGGGCGAGGTGTTCGTGCACGGCAGCCGCGCCGTGTTTTTCCGCCTGCAGGAGATCCACCGGCCCGACGGCGGCGCCACCGTGTTCGGCTACGACGCGGCCAGCATGAAGCCGCTCACCACCACCGATGCGGCAGGCAACCAGGTGCAGGCCGAGATCGACTACCACCTGCTCGCGCCGCGGCGCACGGTGGACGAGAACGGCTGCGTCACCGAAGTGCTGCGCGATCCGCTGGGCGTGGCCATCGCCACCACGGAACACGGCCAGGTGCCGCAGGGCGGCGGATCGGCGCCCTACGGCTTCGAGGCCATCGCCGGCTTCGCGCTGCCGCCCGCGGCCACGCCCGAAAGCGCCATCGCCGACCCCGACGGCCACGTACAGCATGCGGCCTCGGTGCTGGTCTACGACCTGGAGCGCTTCGCCGCCGAGGGCAAGCCGCCGATGGCGGTGTCGCTCGCGCGCGGCAACCTGCGCCACGACGGTTCGGGCGTGCCGCTGCCGCCCGGCGACGTGGCCGTGATGCTCAGCTACTACGACGGCTTCGGCCGCGCGCTGCAGACCAAGCTGAAGGTGGAACCGGGCGAGGCGGTCAAGCGCGGCGCGGGCGGCGCGATCGAACTGGGCGACGACGGCCGCCCGCTGATGGCGCATGCGGCCGCTCGCTGGCTGGTGCAGGGCCACGCGGTCTACGACCGCAAGCAGCAGCCGGTGCTGCGCTACGAGCCCTTCTTCTCCGGGCGGCCCGGCTTCGAGGACGAAGCCGAGCTGCGCCGTTTCGGCTCCTTCCATTCCTTCGTCTACGACGCGCTGGGCCGGCCGGTGCGGCACGACGAGCCCAACGGCACCTTCTCGCGCGCGGAGCACACACCCTGGCTGCAGCGCAACTTCGACGCCAACGACACGGTGGAGGATTCGCTCTACCGCATCGCGCGCCAGGGCCTGCCCGCCGGCGCTGCGGAACGCCGGGCCTACGAGAACGCCAAGGCGCACCACGGCACGCCGGTGCAAACGCACCTGGACCCGATGGGCCGGGCCGTGCTGGTGACCGAATCCGACGGCCAGGGCAACCAGCGGCGCACGGCGAGCCGCTACGGGCCGGACGGCGAGCTGGTGCAGGTGACCGATCCGCGCGGGCTGGTCGCGCTCACGCAGGTGCACGACATGCTCGGCCGCGTGGCGCGCAGCCGCTCGCTCGACTCCGGCGAGGAGCTCCTGCTGCACGACGGCTTCGGGCGCCCGGTGAATGCCTGGACCGCGCGCGGGATGCACGTGGAACGCGGCTTCGACCGCATGGACCGGCTGCTGTGGGTGGACATCTCCGGCAGCCTGGACGGCTCGCCGATCGCCAGGCGGCGGGTGCAGGCCATCGTGTACGGCGACGAAGCCGCCGTGCCGGATGGCCAGGCGCGCAACCTGCGCGGCCGCGCGGCGGTCATCCGCGACGAGGCCGGCGAGCGCACCATCGAGCTGTGCGCGCCCACCGGCACCGTGCTGTCCAGCGCGCAGCGCCTGGTGGCCGACGTCACGGCCGCACCCGACTGGTCCGTGCCCGCCGACGTGGTGCTGATGGCCGAGACCTTCCGCACGCGCAACGCCGCCGACGGCGACGGCCGCATCGTGCGGCAGGAGCTTCCCGACGGGTCGACCCAGCTGCTGCGCTACGCGCGCATCGGCGGCCTGGACGAGCTGCGCCTGAGCTCCGACGACGGGCTGCTGGACGACCAGGTCATGTTCAGCGGCGCCCGGTTCAACGCGCGCGGCCAGCGCACCGCGCTGCGGCTGGGCAACGGCGCCGAGATGGCGAGCGACTTCGACGCCACCACCTGGCGCATGCGCAGGCTCCAGGTGCGCCGCACCGCGGGCCCCAAGCCCGGCCTGCTGATGGACATGGCCTACACCTACGACCCGGTGGGCAACATCGTGGCGGCGCTGGACGGTGCGCAGCAGCCGGACGCGCCGCTGCCGGTGCTGAGCGGGCTGGGCGTGTCGGCCGAAAAGATCTTCGGGTACGACGGCTTCTACCAGCTGGTGCGGGCCCAGGGCCGCGTGCACAAGGCGCTGCTGCCCGACGACCACCGCACCGACGCGCCCAACCCGGGCACCGTCAAGGGCACGCGCGCCGTGTCGCTCAACGATGCCGGCCAGATCGAGCGCTACACGCAGACCTACGCGTACGACCTGTCGGGCAACATGACCCGGCTCACGCACACCGGGACCGCCAGCAACTGGACCACCGACTTCTGGGTCTCGCCCACCGGCAACCGTTCGCTGCCCGCGCTGGACGCGGGCGGGCTGCCGGTGGCGGCGCCGCAAACGCACTTCGACGCGGCCGGCAACAGCCTGCGCTTGCCGCACCTGCGCGCGGTGCAGTGGACTTACCACAACTACCTGCGCCGCGCGGTGATCATCGACCGCAGCGGTTCCGGCAAGCCCGACGACGACGAGTGGTACGTGACGGACGCGGAGGGCCGGCGCGTGCGCAAGCAGACGCGCCGCCTGCTGGGCGGCGGCCTGGTCGAGACCACCGACGTGCTGTACCTGGACGGCTGCGAGATCAAGCGCATCCGCCGCGACGGCGACCTCACGCTGGAGCGCAAGCTCACGCACGTGGGCGACGGCCTCAACCGCGTCGCGCTGGCCTACCGCTGGACGCGCGACGACGCGGCGCGCGAGACCGACGACCTCGCGGCGCCGAAAGTCCGCTACCAGCTCAACGACCACCTGGGCTCGGCGCAGCTGGCCCTGGACGAGAACGCGGATGTCATCTCCTACGAGGACCACCTGCCGTTCGGCGGCACCGCCTTCATGGCGGGAGACGACGCGCGCGAGGTGGCGCTGCGCAGCTACCGCTTCTGCGGCAAGGAGCGCGACGACGCCACCGGCCTCTACCACTTCGGCCACCGCTACTACGCGGCCTGGATGTGCCGCTGGATCAATCCCGACCCGGCCGGCTTCGTCGACGGCCTGAACCGCTACATCTACGTCCACAACAATCCCGTCACCTACTTCGATCCCGACGGGCTGGACTCGGGCCAGAAGCGCGGCAAGGAAAAGGTGGTGGTCGGCGCGCGGCCGTTGGTGGTGGACGAAGCCTGGGCCGCGCTGCCCAAGGAGCGCCAGGAGGAATTGCGCAAGCTGATGGCGGACAAGAACTTCTCCTGGTTCCTGGATTCCTCGAACACGGTGCATTTCGGCACCCGCGCGGAGATCCGGACCTTGGCCGAAGCGAAGCTGCAGGCCGGGGAGAACGTGGGCGAGCTGCATGCCGCGCCCGACGGTGCCAAGCCCGGCGACCCCACCGGCAAGGGCGGCGCGGGCAGTGCCAAGAAGCCGCCGAAGAAAGCGCTCAGGAAGCCGCCGGGCGATGGCGCGGGCGGCGGCGCGACGGCCGGCGGCGGCAAGAAGGGTAGCAAGAAGCCCGGCAGCGGCGACCAGGGCCAGGATGGTTCCAAGGGCGGCGCCAAGGGCCCCGGCGACAAGCCGGGCGACAGCAGCGGCAAGGGCGATTCCAAGGACCCCGGCGGCCAAAGCGCCAACCCGGGCGATGGCGGCGGCGACGGCGCGCCGCCGGGCAGCGGGGGCCTGGGTGGGCCGGGCCACGGCAAGGGCGAAAAGGGCGACGGCCCGGGCGGCGGCGGCACCGGCGACGAGCTCGGCAGCGGCGAAGGCCTCACGCCCGGCGAGGGCAAGGGCGCCGGCCTGGGCTCCGGCAAGGGCGAGGGCGACGGCGACAAGGACGAAGGCAAGGGGACCGGCGAAGGCGACCACGGCCCAGGCGCGCACGGCAAGGGCGACCATCCGGGTGGCGACCCGGCCGGCAAGGGCAAGACGCCGGGCGGCAGCGGCCACGGCAAGGAGCCGGGCGGTACCGGCAAGACGCCCGGCGGCAAGGGCAAGACCCCGGGCGGCCAGGATGGCGGCGTGCCCAACGGCGCGCCGGCCGGGCAGCGCGGTGCCGCTCCCGGCGGGACGGGCACCGATCCCGCCGGCCAGCCGAACGGCAACGCCAACACCGCCAACGGCCAGAGCACCACGGGCGACCCCAACGGCCAGCGCAACGACGGCCAGCAGGGTGCCGGCGGCGGCAAGCCGCCCGACCCGAACGCCAACGGCCAGGGTTCGCCCCAGGCCAGGCCCGGCGGCCAGGGGCAGCCTGGAGGCAAGCCGGGCGAGAACAAGGGCGGACCGCCCGGGGGAGGCGGCGGCCCGCCGCAGGACAAGACCGTGATGGATCACGTGGTCACGGGGGCCGGCTACTGGAACCTGGAGTTCGGCGCAAACGCCAACGGCGCATCCGGCGGCGTGCCGGGCGGCTTCGGCACGCACAACTGGGGAAGCTGGGGCCAGGCGATCTTCGTCACGCTCGTCGCGGCCGACATCATCATCACCTTCCTCAGCCTGGGCGGCACGGCCGCCATCAAGGCGGGGTTGAAAGCGGGGTGGATCGGCGCGAAGGCGGCGCTGACCGGCGCCGTGCAGCTGGGCAAGAAAGGCCTGGAGCGCGTCGCCACGAAAGCCTCGACGTTCTGGGCCACGCACTCGATGGAGATCGCCGTGGGCAAGGGCGCGATCAAGGCCTTCCCGGTGCACGCGGCGTGGAAGGCCGGCGGGCGCTGGCTGCACGCCGCCGGCAGCAAGCCGCTGTACGCGGCGCAGCAGCTGGTCGGGGCGTTCCGCAAGGCAACGGCGTCCGGCAAGGGGTTGGGCGAGGCCTTCTCGATCGCCTGGAAGAAGGAGGGGCCGCGCCTGACGCAATTGCAAAAAGTGTCCGCGAAAGGCGCCTCGGAATTCGCCGGGGAGTCGCTGACCTTCCGCCTGCCTTCGCTGTTCCCGCAGCTCGCGCCGGCGGCCGAGGGCCGGGCCGTGCTGTCGTGCGTCACGTCCACCTGGAACGCGTGGAGCCGCACCAACCTGCACCTCCCGAACATGCTGGTCGCGGGCGGCGCGGGTTACGGCGTCTGGCGCCTGTTCGGCGGCAGCTCGGGCGAGACCCCGCAGCCGAAGGAGGGGACCGGCAATGCTGGCGCCCGCTAGGCTGCGGCTGCCGCATCCGCTCGCCCAGGGCTGGCCCGCCGTCCTGGCGCGCGCCGGCGTCGAGGTGGTGCGCACGGGGCGCAGGGCGGTCCTGGGCACGCGCGGCAAGGCGCTGGTCGTGCACGTCGACGAGGCCGCGGACGGCAGCGTCTGCAGCCTGGAGCTGGTCACCGACACCGCGTGGCGCAGGCGCCTGGAGGCGGTGTTCCTGGGTTCGGGCGCGGCGCTGGAGGATCCCGCCGACATCACGCCGGTGGTGCGTGCCCTGTACCGCGCCAGCGAAGCGCAGTGGAGCGCCCTCCAGGCCGGCTGGTTGCGGGACGGCGCGGTGCTCGACCTTCCGGGCCCGTGGGCATCGGCGCAGGCCTTCCCCGCGGGCGAGCTGCAGGCGTATGGAGCGCGCCTGGCGCTGGAGACCGGCCCGGCGCTCGCACCCGACGGCAGCTGGGCGCTCTACGTGGACCTGCTTCCGCGCTTTTTCGGGCTGCGGCCCGGCCGTGCACTGCTTGCATTGATCCAGAAAACCCAGGACCAGCTGCTGCGCGCGGGCGCCGTTGCCGTCCATGGGCTCGACACAACATTCAGGAGGAGCTGACGATGGATGCGCGCTTGTTGAAGGAACTCCGGTCCAGCGGCACGCTGCGGCTGGGCGAGCTGAAGGCCAGCAACCCGGAGCTGTTCTCCGCGCTCTCCGCCGGCTTCGCCGCCGAGCGCAGGCAGGTGCTGGACGCGCTGGCCGACGGCGCCGCGGACAACGTGCAGTCCGCACTGCGCAGCGTCGACGCGGCCACGCTCGCCTCGCCGCAGGCGGCCGAGGCGGTGGCGCGGGCGCTGGAGGCTGCGCAGGTGGAGGAGCCGGTGCGCGAGGCGATCGCCGCCGCGGTCGACGCCTCGCAGCTGTTCGCGGCGCAGGTCGACGACCCCGAACTGCCGCTGGCCGCGCAGCCGGCGGTGCGGGCGCAGCTGGCCCGCGCGCAGCTGGCCGGCATGGTGGAAAGCGCGCAGCTCGATGCGCGCGCGTTCGAGGCGCTCAGCGCCAGGGTGGCCGGCCTGGACGCGCTGGACGACGACACCCTCGACGACCTGGTGCGCGGCGATGCGCTCAGCGAGGCCGACGCGCGCAAGCTCGGCACCCGCGTCTCGCTCTATCACGCCGCGGGCGGCGACACCGCGGCCGCGCAGCTGCTGGCCGCGACCCGCTTCGCCGCGCTCGGCCGCGAACCGGCCTCGGCGCGCGAGCTGCTGCAGGTGCCGGAAAGCGAGATCGCCGCGGCGCTGGCCGTGCCCGGCGCGCGCCTGCCCGAAGGCGCGCAGCCGGCGGAGCTGGCGCGCAACGTACTCGCGCGGCTGGCCGAGGCCTGGCCGTTCGAGGCGCTGCGCGCCCGGCTGGCGGTGCCCGCGCCCGAGCGCGTCGCCGCCAGCGCGCTGCGCATCGCGCCGCTGCTGGCGCGCGAGCCGGCGCTGCTGGCCAGGGACGCCGACGATCTCGACCTGCAGGAGGTGCCCGAGGCCGACCGCGCCGCGGTGCGCACCGCCCATGCCGAGGTGCAGTCGCTGGTGCGCCGCTACCCGGGCCTGGGCCTGGAAGCGGCGGTGCAGGGCGCCAGCGCCGCCGAGATCGGGCGCAAGGTCACGGCACGGCTCGCGCTGCTGGACACGGTGGTGCAGCAGAACCCCGAGGCGCAGTTCATGGCGCTGGACTACGGTGCCGACTCCGAGGACATGAAAGCCCTGAAGCTCGACGGCATCGCGCCAGCCGACCGCAAGGCGGTGGTCCACGTGCTGAAGGCGCAGCAGCGCGTCCACGCCGTGGCCGACGACCCGGCCGTCACGGCCCGGGTGCTGGAGGCCGGCTACCCGTCGGCGGTCGACATCGCGCGCGACGACGTCGAGGACTTCGCCCGCAAGACCGGCCTGCCCATGGAGCAGGCGCGCACGGTGCACGGCCGCGCCAGCGGCGCCCTGGCCGGCGTGTCGGCCATCGTCGGCTCGATGATCGACGTGGTGCACGGCGGCTTCGACAAGCTGGGCGTGGGCAACGTGTTCGAGGACGTCTCCGACGCGCTGCGCAAGCTGGACGGCTACGCCGACCTGTTCGGCCCGGTCGACGGCTGCGACTGCGCGCACTGCCAGTCCATCCTCAGCCCAGCGGCGTATTTCGTCGACCTGATGTACTTCATCGGGCAGCACGTCGCCAAGAAATACTTCAGCGGTGCCAAGGCCGCGCACGCGCTCAACCTGCACACCCGCCGGCCCGACCTGTGGACCCTGCCGCTCACCTGCGAGAACACCGACACGCTGCTGCCCACGCTGGTGGTGGTCAACGAGGTGCTGGAATCGTACATCGCCAAGCGCGCCAAGCCGAACATCAACCTGGCCGACCGCAAGGCAGTGACCCTGCTGGTCTACGGCGACAAGCTGCCCAAGGAGACCGCCTCCTTCCGCATGCCCTTCGTGCTCGGCGCGGCCAAGGCCGACACCTACCTGGAGGCGTTCGAGCTCACGCGCGGTGCGCTGGCGGCGGCCTCGGGGCGCGAGGACACGCCGCTGCACGCGGCGGCGGCGCTGCGGCTGGCCAAGCAGGAATACCAGCTGGTGGTCACCTCCAACCTGGGGCAGACCTATCTGCGCTCGCTGTACAAGGTCGACTTCGATTTCGACGGCGCCGGGGCCGCCGCGCCGGTGGACGTGCAGGCGATGCTGCCGTTCACCAACCTCACGCGCGCGGAGTTCGGCGAACTCGCCGCCAGCCGGGTGGTCACCGCCAACGGCACGCGCCACGTGCACATCAAGGCCACCAAGCGCTCGGCCGACAGCGTGCAGAACGACGTGGAGCGCATCTCCGGCCTGGGCGTGCGGGTGCTGGACGCGATGCACCGCATGGCGCGGCTGTGGCGCACGCTGCCGTGGACCCTGCCCGAGCTGGACCTGGTGCTGGCGCAGCGCACCCCGGGCGCGGCGCCGCCGCTGAACGCCGCGGCGGTGGCCGACGTGGTGGCCGTGGCCGGCCTGGCGGCGCGCTTCGGCCTGGGCGCGGAGGAGGCCTGCGCACTGTGGAGCCCGGTGCCGCGCAGCGCGACGGCGGCCGGGCGGCGCCCGCTGTTCGACAGCCTGTTCAACAACCGGCCCTACACGCTGACCGAGGGTAACCTGCCTAAGCCCGCGGTGAAGTTCGTGCACCCCGCGTTCCGGCCCGACCTGACGCCGCGGCCGGCCGACAACACGCTGCAGCGGCTGTTCCTCGGCATGAAGGTGAGCGAGGCCGACCTGGGCGAGCTGATCCGGCTGCTGGCCGTCCCGCTGGGCGCCAATCTCGCCGCGCCCAACCCCGACGACCGCGGCTTCGCCCTCAGCCACCTGAACATCTCGCTGCTGTGGCGCCATGCGCGGCTGCTGCGGCTGCTGCGCCGCAAGCCGGCCGAGCTGGGCCAGCTGCTCGCCTTCGCCGGCCTGCCCGCCGGCGTGGACACGCTGCCCGAGCTGCGCAAGCTGCTGGAGTTCGACGACTGGGCGCGCACCAGCGGCTGGTCGCTCGACGACATCGCCTTCATGACCGCGGGCCAGCCGCTCGCCCCGGAAAAATACCCGGCCGCCGCCGACATCGCCGCCGCCGTGGTCGACCAGATCGCCGCCGAAAGCGCGCTGCAGTTCGCCGACACCGTGTTCGCCTTCGTGCCCGGCGTGAGCGAGGACGACTCGCGCAAGATCGTCGCGGCCAATGCCGCGCTGTTCGACGTCGAGCCGCAGAACCTGCTGCGGCTGAAGGCCGCCACCGGCCTGGCACCCGCCATCGCCGTGCCGGGGGGCGTCACCGCCGCCGTGGCCGACCTGCGGGCGGTGCTGGCGCGTCACCACGCGGCCAACGTGCTGGCGGTGCGCCTGGGCGCGCGGCTGGGCACCAGCGCGGAGAAGTTCGCGGCGCTGCTGGGCGTGCTCAAGCTGAACCTGGCGACGCCGGCCTTCGCCACCGCCGCCCAGGGCGGCACGCGCACCGAGCTGGAAGCGGCGATCGCCAGGCTCTCGCGGCTGGCGGTGCTGTTCCGCACGGAGGACATCGGCGCGGCGCGCCTGGCCTTCATCGGCAAGCACCTGCCGCTGTTCCCGGTGGCCAACATGGGAGCGCTCACGGTGGCCAACCTGCGGGCGCTGCACGCGTACCGCCTGCTGGTGGCGCCGCAGCCGCCGGTGGACGAACCGTTCGCGCCGCACGCGCTGGCGGTGGAAGCGGCGCTGGCCCAATTCACCCCGGCACAGAAATTCGCCGCGGTGGCCCCGGAAACGCTGGGCAAGGCGGTGGGCCTGCCCGCCACCTCGGCCGGCACGCTGGCGGCGCTGGCGGTGCTGGGCAACGCGCCGGTCGCCGCGCTCGGCCGGCTGGCCGCGCTGGCGCGCATCGCGCGCGACGGCGGCATCGGCGCCGATGCCCTGAAGCTGCTGGTGTCGGACACGGCCACAGACCTGGACCGCGGCGCCGAGGCGCTGGTCGCGGCGCTGCGCCAGAAGTACCCCGGCGACAAGGAGTTCGAGGCGGCGCTGCAGCCGCTGGACGACCGCCTGCACGGGCGCAAGCGCGACGCGCTGGCCGACCACGTGATCCGCCACGGCCACGAGCGCTTCGAGACGCTGGACGACCTGTACGACTACTTCCTGATCGACGCGCAGATGCAGGGGTGCGCGCGCACCTCGCGCCTGGTGGCGGCGATCTCCAGCGCGCAGACCTACGTGCACCGCGTGCTGCTCAACCTGGAGCAGGACCGGCGCGACGTCGGCGACCCCGGCCACGTGCACGTGCTGCCCAGCGCCATCCCGGCCGACGAATGGTCCTGGCGCAAGAACTACCGGGTCTGGGAGGCCAACCGCAAGGTGTTCCTCTGGCCCGAGAACTACATCGAGCCCGAGCTGCGCGACGACAAGACGCCACTGTTCAAGGCGCTGGAGGAAACCCTGCTGCAGCAGGACGTGACCGAGCAGAACGTGCTGGACGCCTACGGGGCCTACCTGAGCGGCTTCGAGGAAGCGGCCGGCCTGCGCATCGCCGGCGCCTACCACGAGCTGAGCGCCGCATCGGGCACCGACCTGCTGCACGTGTTCGGCGCCACCAACGCCGACCCGCCGGCCTACTACTACTGGACCGTCAGCAACCTCTACTACAGCAAGTTCGACCCCGACCGCCACGTGGCGTACTCGGCGCGCCGCAAGATCGACGTGTCGATCCCGGCGCGCAAGGTCAGCCCGATCGTCCATCTCGGCCGGCTGTTCGTGTTCTGGAACGAGGTGGCCACCTCGTCCAGCAACAAGGTGGAGGACGGCGCGTCCACCTTCATCGGCTACAAGCACAAGCTCACCACCAAGTTCGTGTCGCTGCGCCTGGACGGCGCCTGGACGCCGCCGCAGGTGCTGGAGCCGCTGGTGGACGGCTCGATCGTCTCGTCCGGCGGCGTGATCCTGGACCCGCTCGACTACCGCGCCACCTATCTGCGCCTGTATCCGAAGTACTCGCACGACATGGTGAAGCACCGCGCGTTCCAGGACGGCTACACGCTCGGCGGCTTCGAGTGGGAGACCATCTACCCGGCGCGCTATGGCGACCGCCTCATCACCGTGGGCGCCGGCCTGCGCATCGCCACGCAGGCCGACCTGTTCGGGCAGCGGCAGTACCGGCTCGGCCCCGAGCTGCGCAGCACGCTCAAGGCACTGTGGGGCGGCCCGCGCAGGCTGCTGCACGTCGGGCGCCTGGGCGCCGGGCGCCAGCTGTTCGCGCCGCAGACCACCACCTACTTCGGCCTCGACGTGGTGCTGCCACCCTCGGCGCTGCAGGCGCTGGTGGCCGACATGGACGACCTGCAGGACTACCTGTACGGCCAGAGCATCTGGGCCGGGTACGTCGACAGCTACGTCGAGAAGCTGGCGCTCTCGCCGAACAGGCGCGGCGCGCCGCTGGCCAACCTGCGCAACCCGTCGGCGAGCGCCTCGGCCGTGATCGGCGCGCCGGGCGGCGCGGGCCTGGTGATCCAGGGCCCGCGCGACGCGATGTACGTGCACCGCGTTCCCGGGGCCACGCCCTGGCAGGCGCTGCGCCTGGGCACCACGCTGGCGCGCGAGATGTCGCGCATCCTGTTCACCGGCGGCGTGAACGAGCTGCTCGCGCTGCACACCCAGAAAAAGCTGGCGGAAGCCGACCACCTGCTGCAGCCGCTGTCGCAGGCGCTGGCCACGCGGGGCCGCGTCGGCGCGATCGACTTCAGCGGGCCGATGGGCGTCTACTACAAGGAGATCTACTTCCACATCCCGTTCCTGATCGCCGACCACCTGAACGGGCGGCAGAACTTCGCGGCGGCGCAGGACTGGTACCACTACCTGTTCGATCCCACCGCCACGCTGGACCCGGGCATCAATCTCGAAGCGCTCAGCGCCGGCCAGCGCAAGAAGGTGCTGCGCGACCGGGTGTGGCGCTACATCCAGTTCCGCAACATGACGCCGCCCAAGCTGCGCGACATCCTGACCGACGAGGCCTCGATCAAGGCCTACAAGGAGGACCCGTTCAACCCGCACGCGATCGCGCGGCTGCGGATCTCGGCCTACCAGAAGTCGGTGGTGATGAAGTACGTGGCCAACCTGATCGACTGGGGCGACTCGCTGTTCGCCCAGTTCACCATGGAGTCGGTCAACGAGGCCCTGGTGCTGTACGTGATGGCCTCCGAAATCCTCGGGCGGCCGCCGGCCGACGTGGGCGACTGCGGCGAGGGCACGGCGGTGCCGAAGAACTACCAGACCATCCGGCCCGCTATCGACCGCGGCTCCGAGTTCCTGCTGGAAGCCGAATCGGTGTACTGGGTCGGGCCGCGCGCCTGGAAGTTCGGCCGCGCCGCGGCGAAGCCCGGCAAGTTCATCGACTTCATCCGCGGCGACGCCGAGGCGCGGCTGAAGAACGCGCACGACACCGCCGGCCTGCTGGCAAAGACGCGCGCGCCCGCGCCGCCGGCGCCGCGTTCCGTGCCGCTGGAGGCAAGGGCCATGGCCACCGTGGGCGCCGCAGCCGCCCCGGCCCCCACGGAGCTGCGCACCGGCCTGGCGGAGAACAGCCGGCTGCGCGAGCTGGCCCCGCGCGGACAGGTGGGCGTCGAGTATCAGGAGGCGCAGTCGGTGTTCGCGGCCATGGCCGCGCCGATGCTGGGCGAGGCGGCGGTGTCGCGCGCCTCGGCCGCCCGCCTGGGCGCCGAGCTGGGCTTGAACGTGGACGAGGCCACCGGCTCCGAGCCGATCAGCCACGCGGCCGACTGGAAGCGCACGCGGGCCGTGTCCTGGACGCAGGCCAAGGGCCGCACCGCGCCGGTGGTGGCCAACGACTCGATCGGCATCGCCGACCATCGGCGCGCCGGGCGCTTCGGCTGGAGCGTGGTGCGCCAGATGGGGCCGGTGTTCTGCGTGCCGCAGAACAAGGACCTGGCCGCCCTGTGGGCGCGCGTGCAGGACCGGCTGTACAAGATCCGCCACTGCCTGGACCTCGACGGCGAGCGCCGCGACCTGGCGCTGTTCGCTCCCGAGATCGACCCGCGGCTGCTGGTGCGCGCCCGCGCCGAGGGGCTGTCGATCGAGGACGTGCTGGGCGCCGGCTCCGGCAACCTGCCGCCGTACCGCTTCGCCTACCTGATCGAGAAGGCGCGCCAGCACGCGGCCGCGGTGCAGGGCTTCGGCGCGCAGCTGCTGTCGGTGCTGGAAAAGCGCGACGGCGAGGAGCTGGCGCGGCTGCGCAACACGCAGGCGCTGAACATGCTCAAGCTCAGCACGCGGCAGCGCGAATGGGACCTCAAGATGGCCGAGGACGGCCTGGCGCTGGCCGAGCAGCAGATCGCGGCCGCGGAGTACCGGCGCGACTACTACCGCGGCCTGCTCGACACCGACCTGCTGCCCTGGGAGCGCACCCAGCAGGTGCTGCGCCACGGCTCGACGGCGTTCTACACACTGGGCGCGCTGTTCGGCGGCACCGCCGGCGTGCTGTCGCTCATTCCGCAGATCGGCTCGCCGTTCGCCATGAAGTACGGCGGCCACGAGCTGGGCAACAGCTTCAAGGGCTGGAGCATGTGCTTCAGCGACACCGCCAAGCTGCTGGACACCTTCGCCGCCTCGGCCGGGCTGGAGGCCAGCTTCGAGCGCCGGCGCGAGGGCTGGGAGCACCAGGTGCAGCTGGCGGCCAAGGAGATCAAGCAGCTGGAGAAGTCGCGCGCCATCGCCCGGGTGCGGGTCGACATCGCCGCCCGGTCGCTCGAGCTGCACCAGCAGAACATCGACGACCAGGAAGAGATCATCGAGTTCTTCAAGGACAAGCTGACCGGCCTGGGCCTGTACACCTGGATGTCGACCAACCTGCAGCGCATCTACCGCCAGGCCTTCAACGCGGCGCAGGCCAGCGCCCGGCTGGCCGAGCGCGCCTACCGCTTCGAACGCGGCGACGAGGTCACGCCGCTGCTGCAGGCGAGCTACTGGGACGCCTCGCACAACGGGCTGCTGGCCGGCGAGCGCCTGGCGGCCGACCTGGCCGACCTGGACAAGCGCTTCATGGAGACCAACTACCGGCCGCTGGAGATCGACCAGTCGTTCTCGCTGCTGCAGCTGGAGCCGGCGCAGCTGCTGGCGCTGCGCCAGGACGGCGAGTGCGAGATCACCATCCCGGAACATGCCTTCGACCTGTTCTACCCGGGCCATTACCGCCGCCGCATCAAGGCGGCGCGCATCACCATCCCGTGCATCACCGGGCCCTACAGCAACGTCTCGGCCACGCTCACGCTCAAGCAGTCGTTCGTGCGCGGCCAGCCGCAGGCGGGCGACGCCAGCCTGGTGGAGCTGCCGCTGCGCCACACCTCCACGGTGGCCACCAGCACGGCGCAGAACGACGCGGGCGTGTTCGACTTCAGCTTCCGCGACGAGCGCTACATGCCGTTCGAGGGCGCCGGCGCCGTCAGCGTGTGGAGCCTGACCCTGCCCAAGAGCTTCCGGCCGTTCGACTACCAGACCATCAACGACGTGATCCTGCACCTGAGCTACAGCGCGATGGCCGACGGCGTGCTGCGCGGTAAGGTGGAGGCCGACAACGCCGCGCTGGAAACCACCATCGCCAAGGCGCTCACGGACCACCCGGTGGCGCGGGTGCTGAGCCTGCGGCAGGACTTCTCTTCGATCTACCAGCGCCTGGTGAACTCGGCGCCGGGCACGCAGGCGCTGCTGGAGCTGGACGAGCGGCTGCTGCCGGTCTTCATCCGCGCGCGCACCCTGAAGGTGGCGCGCGCGCTGCTGCTGGTGCGCACCGAGGCCGGGGCCACGGCGGCGGGCACCCAGGTCAAGGTCAACGGGCAGAGCATCGGCGGCTTCGCCGCCGCGCCGGAATTCCCCGGCTGGCGCCAGGCGGACCTGCAGGCGGCGCTGGCGACAGGGCTGTTCGGCAAGCACACCATCGAGATCGAGCAGGCCGGCGACCTGGCACCCAATCCGCCGGTGCCGAACGACCCGGCCGCCTGCGACCCGGCCAGGATGGTGGACCTGGCCGTCTATTTCGAGGTGGGGCTGTAGTCCGCCAGCGGGCGGTGCGCCCGCGCATGGAAGACGACGAAGCTCAGGCCCGCCAGCACCCAGACGCCGAGCGCGCCGTACAGCATCACCCAGCCGAAGCCCTGGGCCAGCGCCTGGTGGACCGCGGCCGCGGGCAGCCCGGGCACGGCCGCCGTGCCGCCGGCGGCGATGCGCTCGGCCAGCTGGCGCAGCTGCGTTTCGTCCAGGCCGGGCAGGGCGGGTGAACGCCGCAGCGCCGCCGCCACGCCGCTGGACAGGATGAAGCCCATCACCGCGATGTTGAGCGCCAGCGACACCATGCGCGCGCTCATGTCGATGCCCGACGCCATGCCCGCGCGGTCGCTGGAGACCGAGCCGGTTGTGGTGTTGGTGACCGGCGTGTTCACCAGGCCCAGGCCGATGCCCGCCACCAGACAGCCGGGCAGCATGGTCAGCCAGTCGGCGTGCGCGGCGGCGCTGCCGAACTTCATGAGGAGGAAGCCCAGGCCGATGGCGGCCAGGCCGGTGGGGATGACGATGCCGGGGCGGTAGCGCAGCGACAGCCGCTCGCCCAGCGGCGGCATCGCCAGCGTGGGCAGCGTGTACGCCAGCAGGGCGACGCCGGCGGCAATGCTGTCGTAGCCCAGGCCGGCCTGGAACCAGATGGGCAGGTAGACCATGAAGGGCCAGAAGCTGATGTTCATCGCGGCCGAGCCGACGATGGCGCCGGAGAAGGCGCGGTTGCGGAACACGGAGAAGTCGAACATCGGCTTCGCGCTGCGCTTCTCGGCCACCACGAAACCGGCAAAGCCGGCGCAGGACGCACCGAGGATCGCCAGGCCGGCGGCGCTGGCGAAGCCCAGCTCTGGCCCCTGCGTGATGTAGAAGGCCAGGCAGAACACCGCCGGCGACAGGGTGAGGATGCCCGCCAGGTCCAGCCGCCCCGCCTTCGGGTCCTTCGACTCCCGCACGCCGCCGGCCGCGAGCAGGAGCGCCAGCACCGCCAGCAGCACGTGCACCAGGAACACCCATTCCCAGCCCAGCACCGCGGCGATGCCGCCGCCGGCCAGCGGCCCGAAGCCCAGGCCGATGCCGAAGACCATGCCCCACCAGCCGAAGGCGGCGGCGCGTTCGCGCCCGCCCTGGAAGGCGTGCGACAGCACCGCGATCTGGCAGATCAGCATGGCGCCGCCGCTGGCGCCCTGCAGGAAGCGGGCGGCGATCAGCGCGCGCACGTCCTGGGTCAGGCCGCAGGCCAGCGAGGCCAGGCCGAAGGCCGCCACCGCCACCAGGAACACGCGCTTGCGCCCGTAGCGGTCGGCCAGGGTGCCGGCGGCCATCAGCACTGTGGTGACAGCGAGGGTGTAGGCGTTCATGACCCACTGCAGCTGCTTGAAGTCCGCATGCAGCACCTGCTCCAGGGTGGGCAGGATGGCCGGAATGCTGGAGATCTCCAGGCCGAACATCAGGCAGGACAGGCAGACGGCGCTGAGGACCATCGCGCTTCGGCGCGTCGCGGGTAGGGGCATGGCGTGAGCTGCGGGATCGGGAAGTGGAAGTTCGAAGATGCTAGGCGGCGCCCTGCCGCCATGGAACGGGCAGGCGGGTATTTCAGAGACAACATTCCTGGATGACGAATGACCACCCTGGACATCGATGCCGTCAAGGCCTTCGTGGCCGTTGCCGACCACCAGAGCTTCACGCGGGCCGCCGAAGCCCTGGGCACGACCCAGGGGGCCGTCAGCGTCAAGCTCAAGAGGCTGGAGGACCGGGTCGGCCGGCGCCTGATCGAACGCACGCCCCGGCTGGTGCGGCTGTCGGCCCAGGGCGCGGAGTTCCTGGTGCCGGCCCGCGATTTCCTCGCGGCGCACGAGCGGGCGGTCGCCGGGCTGGGCGCGGTGCGGCGCCAGCTCACGCTGGGCATCGCGGTGCAGGTGGGCGGGCCCGAGCTGCCGGCGCTGCTGGCCCGCCTGTCGCGGCACGATCCAGAGCTGGCCATCGAGGTCCGCCTGGACGATGCGCGCCAGCTGCTGGAGTCGCTGGACCGCGGGGAGCTCGACGCCGCCGTGGTGCGCCGCGAGGACGGCCGCCGCACGGCGGACGTGCTGGCGACGGAGCACTTCGGCTGGTATGCGACGCCGGACTTCGTTTACCGCTCCGGCGAGCCGCTGCGCCTGGCCGCGTCCGCCCCCGCCTGCGGCATCCAGGAAGGCGCCACCCGCGCGCTGGATGCCGCGGGCATCCGCTGGACGCAGGCGTTCCTGGGCTGCGGGACCTTCGTGGTGGCGGACGCTGTGCGCGCGGGCCTGGCCACGGCGGTGTTCTCGCGCCGGCTCGCGCCCGCGGGCACCGTGGAGGTCAGCGGCAAGTTCGGGCTGCCGGTGCTGCCGCCGTCGGACATCGTCCTGCTGTCGGGCCTGTCCGACAGCCGCTCGCGCAAGGCGTTCCAAGAGGTAGCCGCGGCGTTCCGCGAGCACCGTCCTTGATGGATTAGATTCCGAAGATCTCATCACGGAAAACAGCCATGGCGGTGCACGCACGCGAGACGGAAATCAGGCCCGGGGAGTTGCCGGAGGTCCGCATCGGCGCGCTCGTTCCGCTCAGCCGGCCAGGCTGGGTCGAGGCGGGCCGGCACCTGCTGGCCGGGCTCGAGCTGGGCGTGCGCGAGGTCAACGATGCCGGCGGCATCGGCGGAAGGCCGCTCGCACTGCTGGTCCGCGACACCGCGGCCGATTCGCAGAAGGCCGCTGCCGCCGTCGATGAACTGGCCGGCCTGGGCGTGGCCGCCCTGGCCGGGGAGTACCACAGCGTCGTCGCCCGCGCCGCGGCTGCCAGGGCCGACGCGCTCGGCCTGCCGTTTCTCTGTTCATCGGCGGTGCTGGACGCGCTCACCGAACAGCCGACCGACTGGGTGGCGCGCATCGCCCCGGCGCAGTCGCACGGCTGGCGGATCTACGCGGACTTCCTGCTCGGCGCGGGCCACAGGCGCATCGCCATCGCGGCGCAGACTAGCGTCTACTGGGCGTCCGGGGCCCGCATCCTGCGCGAGCACCTGGCGCCGCGCGGCGGCACCGTCGTCGAATGCGACATGGCCGCGCTGTCCCCGGCGCAGCTGTGCGACACGCTGGCCGGCAGCGGCGCGACGGCGCTGCTCTTGCTGGCCGGCACACCGGAGCCGGCGGTGCCCATCGTCCAGGCTGTCCGCCAGGACAAGCGCCTCGCGGGGGTGATGATGGGTGCCCCGGCCGGGCAGCCGGAGTTCGCCGAATGGCGGAGCTTGCTGGGCGCCGACGGCGCCGCGATCCCGTTCCTGCGCTACCTGCCCGAGCGGCTGGGTCCGCTCGGTGCGCGGGTCGAGGCGGCCTTGCGCGGCCAGCTGGGCGAAGCGCCTTCCTTTGTGGGCTTGGAGGGCTACGACACGGTGGTCGTTCTGGCCGAGCTGCTGCGTTCGCACGGCGTGGACCGCGCGCGCATTGCCGAGGCCTGGCCGCGCGTGGTGGTGGAAGGCACGCGCGGACAGATCCGGTTCACGCGTGCGCCAGGCATCGGTGTCTGGCAATGGGCCTGGCCGCCGGTGCAGGTTGTCGAGCAGGATCCGGCCGAGCTGGGGAGCTTTCGGGTGCTGCGCGCCGGGTAGCTGCGGAATAAAAGCGGCATATCTGGATACGCAACTGTCACGGTGTCAGGCGTACGATGCTGCGAGATTCCTGCCAGGGAAGAAAGGGTGAGCGATGAAACAGCGTGACTTCATTCTCCGTGCCGCCGCCTGTCTGTCCCTTGTGCTGGTCGCCGGCTGCGGCGGCGACGGCACCGGCGCTCCGGCCGCGCCGATGGCCAAGGCGTGCGTCGCCGGCGGCGTGTGCGTGACCACCGTGGCCGGCTCGGGAGACTCCGGCAATGTCGACGGGTCCGCGGACCTTGCGCAGTTCTCCTTTCCGCATGCGGTGGCGATCGATGCCGCATCGAACATCCACGTGGCCGACTACGGCAACAGCAACCTGACGCGCATCATCTCCAACGGCAGCGTCACCACGCCGGCGGAAGACCCGATCTCGTTTGCGCTGCAGGCCGACCAGGTCACGGACGGCAGCGGCAACCGGTACGTCGCCGACAGCTACCACAACCGCATCCTGAAAGTCACGCCGGCAGGCGAGACGGTCGTCCTTGCCGGCACCGGCTACTCGGGCGACTCCGACGGGGACGCGTCCGCGGCGACGTTCAGCATGCCGATGGGCCTGGCGTTCGACGCGGAGGGCGCGCTGTACGTCGCCGACATGGGCAGCCGCAAGATCCGCAAGATCGTCCTCGGTTGAAACAGAAACGACCGGCAGGCGTGCAGCAGCACGAAGCAGACGCGGCAGCCGGAACCGAGTCGGCGATCGTGCGGGAAACGCGCGAGGTGCTCCGGGACGAGATCGAGTTGCGGGTCGCCCTTGTCGCGGCAAGCAGGCAGTCGGAAGACCAGCTCCTGCAGATCAAGTCCCTGCAGGCCCAGGTCGATGCGCAGGAGCAGCAGCTCGTCGAGGCACAGGCCAACGCAAAGGCCATCATTGCCCGTAGGGAGCAGTGGCGTGATGCGGATCGCCGGCAATACGACCAGCAGCTGCTCACCGAGGCCATCGCGCATGCGCGCGCCGCCGAAAAGGCGGCCGCCACCGAGCAGCGGCTTCTGCGGCAGGTCGCGCTGGCGCGAAGCAAGGCATCGACGGCCGTTGCCATCGCCAAGGTGGGTGCCGATGCGCTGGCCAAGGCCAGGCGCCGGGAACAGGCGCTGAACCGGCAACTGCAGCGGCTGAAGGACCAATTGGCGGCGGCACAGGAGCGCCTGCGCGCAGCCCGGGCCGCGAAGCCACCGGCGGCGCGCAAGGCTTGACCGTGCCGCGGCGCCCGGCGCTCAGGGCCGGGCCATGCGCGACAGCACCAGCTGCTCGCCGACCAGCGAGCCGTATTCCCATGGCTCCTGCCGGTTGCCGGTGGCACGCATCACCGACTGGCGGACCTGGCGCAGCACCAGCGAGATGTCCTGCGGCGCATCCAGGTGCGCGAGCAGCGCCGCGGTGTACGGGCTGTTGCCGCCGCCGCCGTCCTCGGCGGTGGCGCCGTCCTTGGTCGCGTAGGCGATCAGGGTGCCGGTGGCCGCTGTCGTCGGCGCGAGGCCCAGGCCGCGCCCGCTGCGCGTGGCCACCAGGCTGCGCGACGCCGGGTTGTCCCGGCAGGCATCCAGGAACACCAGCCGCGTGTGCGCGGGCAGGTAGTCCAGCGCGGCGTTCAGCGAGATCCCCGCGAGCTTGACGTAACCGGCGGAGATGCCGTCGGCCCGCATGTTGGTGGGCACCAGGTAATTGATGCCTTCGACCTGCACGCCGTGGCCGGCGTAGAAGAGGATGTTCACGTCGCGCCCGGCCGCCCGCGCCGCGTAGTCGTTCAGCGCCTTGACCAGGGCGTCGCGGTCCGCGTCCAGCACCAGGTCGACCTCGATGTTGAAAGAGCGTAGCTTGGCGGCCATGGCGCGGGCATCGTTGCGCGGATTCGGCAGTGCGGCGAAGCTGCTGTAGGCGCTGTTGCCGATGACCAGTGCGCGCGCCGTCAGCCGCGGCGCGGCGTCGGGCCTGGACGGACTTGCGGCCGGCACCGCGCGGGAGCGTTCCATCGCGTCGAGCTGGGCGCGCATCTGCGCCAGCTCGGCCACCAGGCGGGCTGTCGCGGCTTCGGCGGCGGCCGGCGTGCCGGGAGCGGGGCGTTCGGCAGTCGGCACAGGAGCCGGTGCCGGCGCAGGCACCGCCGGTCTCGCGGCGGCGACTGGCCTCGGCGCCATCCTGCCCGTTCCCAGGTCGGCGAAGGCGTCACGCGTCAAAGTGGAATTTCCGTCGACCAGGACCGGCTCGCATTCGCACTCCCTGGCTCCGCCGGCGGCCCGCGCCGCCGCCTGGCAGCGCTGGAGGGCCTCGGCGACCCTGGCGCCCAGGGGCGGCAGGCTGTTGTGCGAAGTGGTCGCGTCGAGCCTGTGCGACGACAAGCCGATGACGGCGGGGCAAGCCTGGCCGGCCTTGCGCGCCGCGGCGACGACGTAGGCGCCGACGCGCGGAACGGAGTCCGCCAGGCTGCGCCCCAGTTCCGGGGAAACGGCATTCGCGATCGGGAACTCGGGCAGGCAGGCACGCTGGCCATCGCGGAACGTGATCGCCTGCCAGAAATCGCAACGCAGCGGCGCCTGGTCCGGCGATGCGGGAAGCGGGCTGGACCGTGCCGCCGCGACGGGCTGCACGACGGGACGGGCGGGCGCGGGCGCCGATTCCGCCAGGGCGGCCAAGGTTTCCCGCGGCACCGACGCGGCGCCGTCGACCACGACCGGCTCGCAGCCACAGCCCGGGCCGCCTCCCGCGCGCACCAGCGCCGCCTCGCAGCGCAAGACCGCCTGGCCGACGCGGACGTCCAGGTTCGGCTGGTTGGTGGCATTCGCTGTGTTGGCAGTGTCGAAGACCGACATGCCCGTGGCAGCCGGGCACACCGCGCCCTGGGTGCGGGCGAACGAGGCCGCGAGGACGTAGACGCCGACCCGGGGCACCGCGTCGGCAACGGCACGCCCGATCTCCGGAACCTTGGCGCGCCCGACGCCGAAATCCGTCAGGCAGCTCTTGGTCCCATCGGGAAACCCCACTGTCTGCCAGAACTGGCACGACCACGCGCCGCTGCACGCAAGCACCAGCCAGGCGCCCGCCAAGAACTTCCATACTGCCATCTGGTCCATCTCCGTCCTGCCGCGATCCTGCCAGAACAGCGGAGGAGGGACCAGAGGAGTGAACCAGCCACAAGCGCGGCTTCGACAGGCTCAGCCTGAACGGTGATCTCTCTGGCGCTGCACTCCCGGCGTGAACGAACCCAGCACACGCCGCCCGCGCGCCCCGGTCGCCGTCGGCTCGTTCCCCGGCACGCCCCGCACATGCGCCCATGCGAGTGCGGCGAACGCCACGGCTTCCTTCGCATCGCCGTCCACGCCCAGTGCCTCGCCGGTGTGCACGGGCAGCGGCGCGAGTTCGTCGCGGATCATGCGCAGCAGCACCGGGTTGCGCGCGCCGCCGCCGGTGACGAACACCTCGTCCAGGCCGCGCGGCAGCAGCCACTGGCGGTAGGCGTCGGCGATGGTGCGCGCCGTCAGCGCCGTGAGCGTGGCGATGAAGTCGGGCCAGGGCAGGGCGCCGCCTGCCCCATGGCGCTGCGCGAGTTCGCGCACCATGGCCTTGCCGAACACTTCGCGGCCCGTCGATTTCGGCGGCGTTGCCGCATAGAACGGGTGCTGCAGCAGCTGCGCCAGCAAGGCCGCGTCCACCTTGCCGCGCGCGGCCCACTGGCCGTCCTTGTCGTAGCCGTCCGCGCCGCCGGTGGCCAGTTCCACCGCGGCGTCGATCATCACGTTGCCCGGGCCGGTGTCGAAGGCCAGCAGGTCGCCCGCGTCGCCGCGCGGCGGCAGCCAGGTGACGTTGCCCATGCCGCCGATGTTCTGCAACGCGCGCCGCCTGCCCGGCGCGGAGAACAGCGCACGGTCCACCCACGGCACCAGCGGCGCGCCCTGGCCGCCGGCTGCCACGTCGCGCGTGCGGAAATCGCTCACCACCGGCAGGCCGGTGCGCTCGGCAATCGTCGCCGGGCAGCCGAGCTGCAGCGTGAAGCCGCGCTCTTCTCCCTGCGGCGGCTGGTGCCAGATGGTCTGGCCGTGCGAGCCGACCAGCTGCACCGATTCCAGCACGATGCCGCTCTCGGTGCACGCCTGCAGCACCGCGTCGGCGAACCATTCGCCCAGCCGCCCGTGCAGCTCGCACAGCGCGGCCGGCCCACCGTGCACCATGGCGGCATGGATCTGCTCGCGCTGCGCCGCGGCCAGCGGCTTGCTGACGAAGCCGACGAGCTTCCAGCGCAGGTCGGCCTGGGTGCTTCCTTCGAAGTCGACGATGGCCGCGTCGATGCCGTCCAGCGAGGTGCCCGACATCAGCCCGACGACGCGCAGCGGATCGGTTGTTTTCATTCCTTGCGCAGGTCGCCCACCACGTCGGCGATGGAGCCGCCGGCAAGGTCGAGCTCTTCCTTGGCACCGCGCGCGTCCAGGCCGAGCTTGTTCATCGCGATGGCGGTCTTCACGTGGCCGCCGGACTCTTCCAGCAGCCGCTGGGCTTCCCAGCGCTCGATGCCCAGCGTCTCCATCAGGATGCGCTCGCCGCGGTCCTGCAGCTTCTGGCAGGTGACCTGCAGGTCGACCATCAGGTTGCCGTAGACCTTGCCGGTGCGCACCATCGCGGCGGTGCTGATGGTGTTGAGCACGATCTTGGTGGCGGTGCCGGCCTTCATGCGCGTCGAGCCGGTGATGACCTCGGGGCCGACCAGCGGCGCGATCACCACGTCGTGCGACTGCATCAGCCGCTCCGACGGATAGGTGCACAGCAGGAAGCCGGTGCGCGCGCCCAGCTCGCGCGCGCGCTTGAGCGCGCCGTGCACATAGGGCGTGGTGCCCGAGGCCGCGATGCCCAGCACGAAGTCGTTGGGGCCGATGTGGCGCTCGTCCATGGCGGCGGCGCCGTCTTCCGCATGGTCCTCGGCGCCTTCCTGCGCCCGCACCAGCGCGTCCAGGCCCCCGGCGATCACGCCCTGCACCATCTCGGGGTCGATGCGGTAGGTGGGCGGCATCTCGGAAGCGTCCAGCACGCCGAGCCGGCCCGAGGTGCCCGCGCCCACGTAGATGAGCCGGCCGCCCTTGCGCAGGCAGTCCACCACCAGGTCGATGGCATGGGCAATCTGCTGCCGCTCCTCGCCGACGGCCGCCGCGACCATCCGGTCTTCGGCATTGATGAGGTCGACGATCTCGGCGGTCGACAGCTGATCGATGCGCATGCTGCGCGGGTTGCGCTGTTCAGTCAGGCGCGTGTCCAAAGGCCGGGCGGGGTTCATGGTGCGGGCCAGTTTAGCCTTGCGCGGTTTACCTGTGGGGCAGCGGGGGCAGCGCCTGGCCGGTGCCGTCCGATGTGCAGCCCCTGCTCATGCGGCCGGCGCGGCGCACAGGGTGAAGTAGAACGTGGCGCCCTGGCCCGGCGCCGAGTCGGCCCAGACCTCGCCGCCGTGCCGCGCGACGATCCTGCGCACCGTGGCCAGGCCGATGCCCGAGCCCGGAAATTCCGTCGTTTTGTGCAGGCGCTGGAACGCGCAGAACAGCTTGTCCGCGTAGTCGGTGTCGAAACCGACGCCGTTGTCCCGTACCGCATAGACCACCGTGCCGTCCGCGCGCTGTTCGCTCGTGAAGGCAACGCGCGGCATGGCCTGGGTGCCGCTGAACTTGCAGGCATTGCCCAGCAGGTTGTCCAGCACCTGCCGAAGCAGGCGCGGGTCGCCCTGCGCCACCATGCCGGGCTGGATGCGAAAGGCTACCGCCGGCGCGGGGTGACGGTCGTTGCATTCGTCCGCCACCCCCTGGGCCAATGCGGAGAGGTCGACGCTTTCGCACTGCAGGCTGGCCTGGGACACCTGCGCCAGCGAGAGCATCCCGTCGATCATGCCCTCCATCTGCTGCACGCCGGCGCGGATGCGGTCGAGGTAGTGAATGCTGCGTTTGCTGGCCGCCCCCGCGCCGATCTCCTCGCCGAGCAGGCCGCTGAATCCATCGATCCTGCTCAGCGGCGAGCGCAGGTCGTGCGAGACCGAATAGGCAAACGCTTCCAGCTCGTCATTGGCCGCCTGCAGCTGCGCGGTGCGTTGCTGCACCCGCTCCTCCAGCCCGACGTTGATGTACAGGATCTCCTCCTTGGCCAGGGCCTGCAGGTCGCCGACCGACTTCAGCCGCAGCAGGTTGCGCACCCTCAGCCACAGCTCGGCGCGGTCGACCGGCTTGGTCAGGAACTCCTCCGCGCCCGCCTTCAGCCCCGCCAGCCGGGCATCGCGGCCCACCAGCGCGGTCACCATGATGATGGGGATGTGGGAGGTGGCCGGCCCGGATTTCAGGATGTCGGCGACCTGGTAGCCGTCGGTGCCCGGCATCATGATGTCCAGCAGGATCAGGTCGGGCTCGCTGTGGGCCACCGCCGCGAGGGCCTCGGCGCCGTTCGACGCGGTGACGGTGAGATAGCCTTCGGGCCGCAGCAGCGTCTCCAGCAGCCTGCGGTTCTGCGCCTCGTCGTCGACGATGAGGATGGTGGGGGCGGCCTGGCTCATGGGCCGCGATCGGCCGAAGGGGGCAGGGCAGCCGTCCCCGCATCCCGCGCGGCCAGCAGCTGGTCGATCGACGCATACAGCTCCTGGTAGCGCAAGGGCTTGGCGATGTAGGCGTCGCAGCCGGCCTTCCTGGTCTTCTCCCGGTCCTCCTTCATGGCCATCGCCGTCAGGGCGATGACGGGAATGCCGGCGGTGGCCGGGTCCTGCTTGAGCAGCGTGGTTGCCGCCAGGCCGTCGATGCCGGGCAGCTGGACGTCCATCAGGATCAGCTCGGGCTGGCCGGTGCGCGCCAGGGTCAGGCCGGTCTCGGCATCGACGGCGCACAGCACCGAATGGCCGGCATTGCGCAGCAGCAGGACGGCGAGTTTCATGTTCGCCGCGTTGTCTTCAATGACCAGGATGCGAGCCATTCACACCTCCTGCGGTTGGCGCGCGGCGCGCTGCCGGTCGTCGCCGGCGCGGGTGCGCAGCGGCAGCCAGACGGCGAAACATGCTCCTTCGCCTTCGGCGCTGGCGACCGCCACGGCGCCGCCGTGCAATTCGGCCAGCTGCCTGACCATGGCCAGCCCCAGGCCCGTCCCCTCGAACCTGCGGGCCAGGCCGCTCTCGATCTGCTTGAAGGCCTGGAACAGCTTGCCCATGTTCTCCGGCGAAATGCCGATGCCGGCATCGGTCACGGATAGCTCCAGGAACTCGCCGCATTCGCTGTGGGCCAGCGCCAATGCGTGTACCGGCCAGGCCCCGTCAATGGTGCCGACAGTGCCGCGCGGGACGCGGCGCGCGCGCAGCACGACCCGGCCGCCGTCGGAGCTGAATTTGACGGCGTTGGACAGCAGGTTGTAGACGATCTGCCTGGTCTTGCGCTGGTCCAGCTCGAGCACGCCCAGCTCCGCGGCGGCTTGCAGCTCCAGCGTGATGCGCTGCGCCGCCGCCTTTTCCCGCACGATGGTGAGGCTGGCGGCCAGCAGGCGGCCCAGGTCGACCGGCTCCAGCTCCAGCGTCATCATGCCGGCCTCGATCTTCGACAGGTCCAGGATGTCGTTGATCAGGGACAGCAGGTGCTGGCCGCTGCTGAAGATGTCGCCTGCGCTTTCCAGCTGCAACGCGTTGAGCTGCCCCATCAGGCCGTCCTTGAGCGCCTCCGAAAACCCGATGACGGCGTTCAGCGGCGTGCGCAGCTCGTGCGACATGGTCGCCAGGAACTCCGACTTCATGCGCGTGGCGTGCTCCAGCTCGATGTTCTTTTCCTGCAAGGCGCGGTCGAAGCGCTTGCGCTCCGTCACGTCGCGCGCCGCGGCGAACACGCCCTGCAGCTTGCGGCCGCGGTCGTAGAACGTGGCGGCGTTGTACGACACCACGGTTTCGTCGCCGTTGAGGGCGCGCACGGTCAGCTCGTAGTTGCTCAGCTTGTTGTCCACCAGGACGCGCCGGATCGCGGCCTGGGCGCGGGCCGGATCGGTGAAGAAGTTCTCGCAGGGCGCGCCGATCAGCTCGTCGCGCGTGCGCCCGGTGAGCGCCATCATCTGCTGGTTGACGTCCGAGATGACCCCTTGCGGGTCGGTCATCATCAGGGCGTCGATGTTCGACTCGATCAGCGAACGGGTGTAGAACTGCTGGTCGCGCAGGCGCTGGCCAAGCAGCGCCTGCGCCGCCTCGACCTGCTTGCGGGCGGTGTTGTCGGTGCCGATCAGCAGATAGCCGATGATGCCTTCGCCCGCGTCGCGCAAGGCCGTCACCGAGACGATCGCCGGAAAGCGGCTGCCGTCCTTGCGGATGTAGGTCAGCTCGTAGATGTCCTCGATGCCGCGCGAGGCCTTGAACACCAGCGCCTCGAAGCCGGGCGTGATGGGGGTGCCCAGTTCCAGGCTCAGGGCCTCGGCGCGGGCCACCACCTCCTGCGGATCGGAAATGTCGGCCGGCGTGATCCTGTTCAGGACGTCGGCGGCCGCGTAGCCGAGCATGCGCTCCGCACCGACGTTGAAGATCTGGATCACGCCCTTTTCGTCGGTGGCGATGCTGGAGAAGTAGGCGCTGTTGAAGATCGCGTCCTGCAGGGCACCGGTCTTGAGCAGCGCCTCCTGGCGCTGGAATTCGACACCGGTGGGGCTCCATGACTTGTCGCCGCTGTGAACACCCTTGGCATCCGGCATAAGTGCTTTCGACTGAAAGGCTGCGGAAACAACCGCGGGCCAGCAATCGGCAGGACGAAAGTCCGGTGCAGGAACGACTACAGCCGGACCGTACGCGCCTTGTCGGCGGGGGGCAATAGCTGAATGGCTTACGCCGGGCGTGGCCGGGCGCGCTAGGGAAAGGTCCCGGCAAGCTCAGACGGGCCGGCACGCGCTGCACAGCAGCAGCTCGTTCGGCCCGGTCCAGCCGGAAGGCTGCGCGAACCGCTCGAGCGCCGCAGCCATGTCGTCCCAGGCCGCCTGCTGCGCGGCCGGTGCGAGCTGCGCCAATATCTCGATGACAGGCGAGCCCGCGGCTCTCACGAACTCGAGGTAGTGCCGGGCGGAGGGCAGGTGGAACGGCGCGGCGACCGGGCGGACGGCGACCGATGCGAACCCTGCCGAGCGCAGCAGTTCGGCCATCAAACCGGGCTTGCCCAGGCTGAACAGGGTGCCCGGCTCGAAAGGCGGTGGCGGTGGCCGCCCGGCGTGCCGGCAGGCCGTCGACATCAGGGTCGCCGCGCAGGGATTGGCTTGCGGATGCGAGAACACGACAGCGGCGAAATGCCCGCCGGCCTTCAAGGCTTGCGCGATGCCGCCCAGGGCCGCGCCGGGGTCGGTGCAGAACATCAGGCCCAGGCGGCTGACCGCGCAATCGAAACCGGCACCGGCAAGGCCCAGCGCTTGCGCGTCGGCCACCTGCGTGCGCACGTTGGCGAATCCCGCGCCAGCGGCGTTCTCCTGCGCCAGCGCCAGGATGCGCGGCGAAATGTCCGTTGCCCACACCTGGCCCGTGTCGCCCACCAGCCTGGCGATGGCCAGCGTCTGGCCGCCGGCGCCCGCGGCCACATCCAGCACCCGCGCGCCGGGCCCGACCTTCGCTTCGGCCAGCATGGCCTGCGTGACGTCCGCCAGCCAGGCGTTGACGACGGGCGAGTACCTGTTCCAGCCTTGTGCGGCGCGGTCCCACGGATGCTCGTCTTGCGGCGACGTTGTCTTGGCCTGCATCATTCCACCCGGATGCTGGAGGCGCGGATCACCGGATCCCAGTAGCGCTGCTCCGCGGCAATGCGGGCGGCCAGCGCGGCCGGCGTGCTGGAGACCGCCACCATGCCCGATTCCGCGAACGAGGCCGCCAGCGCGGGCTGCGCGAGGGCGGCGCCCAACGCGCGGGATGCCTGCGCCACCACGGCATCGGCGGTGCTGCCCGGCATGAAGAAGGCGAACCACTCGCGCACGACCAGGTCCCGAAAACCTTGCTCGGCCAGGGAAGGAACGTCGGGCAGGTAGGCGCTGCGCGCGGCACCGGAAGTGGCGAGCACGCGCAGCTTGCCGGCGGCGCGGTGCTGGCGCAGCAGGCCCTCGGGCAGCACCAGCGCGGCGATCTGCCCGCCCATCAGGTCCACCAGCGCGGGAGGCCCGCCTGCGTAGACGACGTGCTGCCAGTCGACGGCTACCGCGCGGAACAGCATGGCTTCCAGCAGGTGAGGAAGCGTTCCGGTCCCCGGTGAACCGACGTTGGCGCGCCCTGGATTGCGGCGCATCCAGGCGACCAGTTGGGCGACGTCGCCGACGGCCTCCGGGACAGCCGGCCCCACGGCCAGCGCCAGCGTCATTTCGCCGGCCATGGACACCGGCTTCAGGTCCAAGGCGGCGTCGTAGGGCAGCTTGGCGTAGAGGAACGGGTACACCGTCGCGATCGCTCCCTGCGCCAGCAGCAGCGTGCCGCCGTCCGGCCGGGAGGACTTCAGCGCGCTGACGGCGATCTGCCCGGCCGCGCCGGGCCGGTTGTCCACCACCGTCCGCTGGGCATGGCCCGCAAGCTGGTCGGCGACGCGGCGCGCGACGATGTCGGGCACGCTGCCGGCGGGCCCGGTGCACAGGATGTGCAGTTGCTCGACCGCAGGTTGCGCCGATGCGCAAAGGCCCGCGTCGCAGGCGAGCAGCGCGGCCGCGCACCTTTGCAGCAGGTCACGGCGGCGAATGGGGTTGGCGTGCATGGGGACTCCGGTGGGCTCGCTTCAGTCTATGCAGCGGGGCTTGCCGGGGACAGCCGCGGATTTGCATAACGGGGCCGCAGGGATGTGGAGTCACGCGCCTTTGTTATTTTACATAATATACATCGTATAAAGCAAATGCATGAACGGGCTGAGGGGTCGGAGCGCGCATGTCCGCTACATGAAACTACGTAAGCCAACGCGGCAAATGGCTTAGGGGAACGACTGTCCAGCATGGTGTGATGCAACGACGATGAACACGCCGGCCGTCCGCTCCATTGAAGCAATGTGCTTGGCGACACGGCGCTGCATGCGAGGCGCCGCATGATCTCGGCGCACAACCGCCGTGTCCTTTTGATCGACGACATGCCGTCGATCCATGGCGATTTCCGCAAGATTCTCGTCCCCAGGCCGCTGGCGAGCGACCTGGATGAGGTCGAAGCGGCCCTGTTCGGCAACGCCGCGCCCTCGCCCGCCGCCGTCGATTTCGAGCTGGATTCCGCCTACCAGGGCGCTGAAGGCGTCGCCAAGGTCGAGGCGGCGCTCCAGGCAGGCCGCCCCTACGCGTTGGCCTTCGTCGACATGCGCATGCCGCCCGGCATCGACGGGATCGATACCATCGAGCGGCTCTGGCGTGTCGACCCGCGCGTGCAGGTGGTGATCTGCACCGCTTACTCCGATCACCCCTGGGAAGAAGTGCTGGCGCGGCTCGACGTGCAGGACCGCCTGCTGGTCGTCAAGAAGCCGTTCGACGCGATCGAAATCACCCAGCTGGCCAAGACATTGACGGCCAAATGGGACATGGCGCGGCAGGCCGCCGCCCACACGACCAGCCTGGAGCGGGCCGTGCGGGAGCGCACGCAGGCCCTGGAGCAGGCCGTCCAGGACCTTGCGGTCGCCAAGGATGCCGCCGAGGTCGCGACGCGCGCCAAGAGCGAATTCCTGGCCAACATGAGCCACGAAATCAGGACGCCGATGAACGCCATCATCGGCCTGTCCGGCCTGGCCCTCAAGACCGAGCTCACCGCGCGCCAGCGCGACTACCTCTCCAAGGTTCGCAACGCCGGCCAGCACCTGCTGGGCGTCATCAACGACATTCTCGACTTCTCCAAGGTCGAGGCCGGCAAGCTCGAGGTCGAGCAGGCCGAATTCGAACTCGAAGCCCTGCTGGGCAACGTGGCCAACCTGCTGCACGAGAAGAGCGACGCCAAGGGGCTGGAGCTGGTGTTCGACGTCCCCGCGGACATCCCGCGGCACCTCGTCGGCGATGCGCTGCGCCTGGGGCAGATCCTGATCAACTACGCCAACAACGCTGTGAAGTTCACCGAGCAGGGCGAGATCGTCATCTCGGTGCGCGCCAGCGAACCGACCGACAAGGACGTGCTGCTGAATTTCCGGGTGCGCGACACCGGGATCGGCCTGACCCCCGAGCAGATGGGCAAGCTGTTCCAGAGCTTCTCGCAAGCCGATGCCGCCACCACCCGCAAGTTCGGCGGCACCGGCCTGGGCCTGGCCATCGCCAAGCAACTGGCGCAGCTGATGGGCGGCGAGGTCGGCGTGGAAAGCAGCCCCGGCAAGGGCAGCACTTTCTGGTTCTCCGCCAGGCTGGGCATCGGCACGGCACCGGCGCGGCAGCTGGTCCCGCCGTCCGGCATGCGCGGTTGCCGCGCCCTGGTGGTGGACGACAACGACGAAGCGCGCGACGTGATGGTCGACATGCTCGAGAGCATGACTTTCGTGGCGACCGCCGTCGCTTCGGGCGCCGACGCGGTGGAGCAGGTATGGCAGGCATCGGCCGCGGGCCTTCCCTACGACATCGTCTACCTCGACTGGCGCATGCCGGGCATGGACGGCCTGGAGGCGGCGCGGCGCATCAAGGCGTTGAACCTGCCTGCCCCGCCCCTGCTGCTGATGGTCACCGCCTTCGGCCGCGAGGAAGTCCTCAGGCAGGCCGAACGCGCGGGCATCGACAGCCTCCTGGTCAAACCCATCAATGCGTCGCTGCTGTTCGACGCCACGATGGGGGTGCTGGGCGGCGCCGACGGCGAACCGGACCTGGCGAGCGACGCCTCGCCGGGCACCGACAGCAGGCTGCGGGCCATCCGCGGCGCGCGCATCCTGCTGGTGGAAGACAACGACATCAACCAGCAGGTGGTCAGCGAACTGCTCCAGGACGCGGGCTTCGTCGTCGACATCGCCGAAAACGGCCAGGTCGCGCTGGAGCGGGTGGCGCAATCGGGCTACGACCTGCTGTTCATGGACATGCAGATGCCCGTGATGGACGGCATCACGGCCACCCGGACCCTCAGGCGCTCGGAGGCCCACCGCGGCCTGCCGGTCGTCGCCATGACGGCCAACGCCATGCTGCAGGATCGGCAGAAGTGCATGGATGCCGGCATGGACGACTACATCGTCAAGCCGATCGATCCCGAACATCTGTGGCGCGCCCTGCTGAAGTGGATCCCGCCGGGCCCTGCCCGCTTGTCCGGCGAGCCGATCCAGTGAAGACCGCCGCCTCGGCACCCCTGCACAAGTCGCTGGCCGCGATCCTGGTCAAGCGGGTGTTCGCGATCTACCTGTTTCTCGCCTTCCTCCTCACCACGATCCAGCTCGGCCTGTCGTACCGGGACACCTACGGCGATGTGCTGAAGGAGCTGGACGCTTCCGCGCAGGCCCTGGAGTCCGGCGTCTCCGACGCCTTGTGGAACTACCAGAAGGACTCGGCGCAGCTGCTGGTGGCCGGGCTGCTGAGGCGGCCAGAGATATTGGCCGTAGAGATCCAGGACAATTTCGCCACGTTCCACGCCATGAAATCCAAGCAGGACGTCAGCTCGAACATGCTGGTCCTGAAGCGCCACTACCCCCTGTTCATCACCCTGGCGAGCGGGCGGCGCGAGCCGACCGGCAGCATGACGCTCTATTCGAGCCATGCCGCCGTGATCGAGAAGTTCCAGTACAGCTTCCTGGTCATCCTGCTGATGGCGGTGCTGAAGACCGCGGGCCTGTGGGCCATCATCGTCTTTTGCGCCAACCGGCTGCTGGCCGATCCGCTGCGGCGGTTCACCAGCCAGATCCAGGAACTGGATGTCTCGGCTGCCGCCACGCCGCGCAGGATCGACCTGGGAGACGTCGCAGGCACGGAGCTGGTCTGCCTGCGCGACGGCTTCAACGACCTGGTCGACCGGGTCATGCAGAACAAGGACGCGCTGGTGAAGCTCACCGACACGCTGGAAGAGCGGGTGGGGGACAGAACGCGCGAACTGGAAGCCAAGAACCAGGCCCTGGAAAACGAGATCGAGGCGCGGCTGCAGGCGGACATCGCCCTGCAGGACGCCCAGCGCAAGCTGGTGGACACGGCGCGCATGGCCGGCCGGGCGGAGGTCGCCATCAACGTGCTGCACAACGTGGGCAACGGGCTCAACAGCGTCAACGCGTCGGCCAACCTGCTGCGCGACCTGGTGCGCAACTCGAAGGCCGACGGCCTGTCCCGTGCGGTGCAGATGCTCAACGCGGAGGGCGTCGACCTGTCGACCTTCCTGACCAGCGATCCCAGGGGGAAGATGATTCCCCAGTACCTGAGCAAGGCGGCCCTCGTCCTGAAGGACGAGCAGCGCTGTCTCCTGGACGAACTGGAGCAGTTGAGCACGGGTGTCGGCTACATCGCCAACATCATCGCCGCGCAGCAGGCGCACGCCAGGGGGACCCAGTTCCTGGAGCCCCTGCGGGTCGATGAACTGATCGAGGAAGCGCTGCATGTGAGCGAAGCGCTCATGACGCGGCCGATCCGCATCGTCAAGGAGCTGTCGCCCATTCCCGCGTGCCAGCTGGACAAGAGCAGGATGCTGCAGATCCTGGTCAACCTGCTGACGAACGCGATGCAGGCGATCGACCGCGGCGCGGCCTCGCAGCGCGTGCTCGGTATCCGCACCGAGCTGGTCGAAGCCGGCGACCCGGCCGCCGCAAGGATCCGCATCGCCGTGTCCGACACCGGCGACGGCATCGATGCCGAAAATTTGACGCGCATTTTTTCCCACGGATTCACCACCCGCAAGGACGGGCACGGCTTCGGCTTGCACAGCTGCGCCAATGCCGCGACGGAAATGAAGGGCGTGCTGGCGGCACACAGCGACGGCTCGGGGCGGGGCGCGTGCTTCGTCCTCGAGGTCCCCTTCTCCAAGGTGCCTCTCCCGGCCGAGGCCATCGAAGGACTCACATGAAACACGCTCAACTCCTCATCGCCTCGTTTCTGATCGGTTCCTCGGCGCCAGCCGGGGCGCAGACAAGCCAGCGCGAGGGCATCATGTGGGTTTCCTCCGACTTCCGCCCCTACACCATCGCCGAGGGGCCCGACAAGGGACAGGGAATCATCGACAAAGCGATCGCGATCCTCGTGAAGCGCTTGCCCGGCGTGGACTACGAATACACCTCTGCGGCCAACCTGCGCATTTTCGAGCTCATGAAAGCAAGGCCCGGTGTGTGCGCGGGCTTTCTCCTGAAGACCACGGAACGCGAGCAATTCGCCGATTTCACGTCGAACGCGGTGCTCAAGGTTCTGCCCAACGGCATCATCACCACGCGGGACCGCTATGCCGCGCTGAGGCCGTACCTCAATGAAAGCGGGGAACTGCGGTTGGATGCGATGCTGGCGGACGGAAAGCATCGGTTGGCCATCGGCAAAACCCGCTCCTTTGGCCCGCGCATGGATAGCGTCCTGGCAACACCTGCCTTCCAGAATTCCGTCGTCAGATTCGAGGAAGCGTCGATGTCCAGCAGATTCATGAAATTGCTCACCCAGAAAGAACAGGCGGAATACGACATGGTCATCGGATATCCGATCGAGCTTAAACCGAGTTTGACCGAGTCGAGATTCAACGGAAAGGACTTTTCCTTCATACCCATTGCCGGTGAGGCCGCGCTGGTTTCGATCCCGATTTCCTGTTCCAAGAGCGTTTTTGGAAAGCAGTACACGGCCGCCATCGACAAGATCCTCGCGGAGCCCGGATTCCAGCAGGAGATCAGCCAGCTCTATCGTCGCTGGCTGGATGGAGAAACGGCAGTCCGCTATGAGAAATTGCTCAAGCAAGCGAGTGCCGCGAGGTAGCTTTCATCCATGAAACACGCTCTCATCCTCATCGCCGCGCTCCTGGCCGGCTTCCTGGCGCCAGCCGGCGCACAGCTCCCCCAGCGCGAAAGCATCATCTGGGTCGCCCCCATCGGCTTCAGCCCGTACACCATCGCCGAGGGCCCGGAGAAGGGGCAAGGGATCATCGACAAGGCGACCGAGATCATCGTGAAGCGCCTGCCCGGCATGGACTACGAATTCATGCCTGCCTCCACGCTGCGCCTGTTCGAGCTCATCAAGGCAAAGCCCAATGTGTGCACGGGCGTCGCCCTGCGCAATGCGGAGCGCGAGCAATTTTTCGAATTCACCTCGAACGCGGTGGTCAAGATCCTGCCCAACGGCATCATCACCACGCGGAGCAACGCGGCGGCGCTGAAGCCGTACATCAACGACGGCGGCGAGCTGCGGCTGGACGCGGTCCTGGCGGAAGGAAAGCATCGGCTGGCGGTCAGCAAGAGGATCCGCACCTACGGCCCGCGCATCGATGCCATGCTGGAGACACCGGCTTTCCAGAATTCGATTGTCAGGCTGGACGAGACGGGGATGGCCAGCAGGCTGATGAAGCTGGCGATCCAGAGAGGCCAGGCGGAATACGACATGATCATCGGCTATCCGGTCGAACTCAAGTCGAAGCTGGCCGAACTGAAAGTCGACGAGAAGGACTTCTCCTTCATCCCCATCGCCGGCGAGACCGCGCTGGTGTCCCTCCCGGTCTCGTGCTCCAAGAGCCCGCTCGGAAAGCAATACGTGGCCGCCGTCGACAAGCTCCTCGCGGAGCCCGCGTTCCAGCGGCAGATGGGGCAGCTCTACCGCCATTGGCTGGACGCGGAGACGGCCGCCCGCTACGAAAAGCTGCTCCGGCGGGAAGCCGGAGCCAGGTAGCCGGAGTCCGGCGCAACACCCCGGTTTTCAAGCATGAACCACGCTCATCTCCTCATCGCCTCGTTCCTGATCGCCTTCCTGGCGCCGGCCAGCGCGCAGACGGCGCAGCGCGAAAGCATCATGTGGGTCGCTCCCAACTTCAGTCCCTACACCATCACCGAGGGCCCCGACAAGGGACAGGGGATCATCGACAAGGCGACCGCGATCCTCACGAAGCGCCTGTCCGGCGTGGAGTACGAATACGCCCCCGCGGCCGCCCTGCGCCTGTTCGAGCTGATGAAGGCCAAGCCCAACGTGTGCACGGGCGTCGTGCTGCGCACCGCGGAGCGCGAGCAGTTCGCCGAATTCACCTCGCATGCGGCGGTGCGGGTCCTGCCCAACGGCATCATCACCACGCGGGACCGCTATGTCGCGCTGAAGCCGTACCTCAACGAGAACGGGGAGTTGCGGCTCGATGCGGCGCTGGCGGACGGGAAGTACCGGCTGGCCATCAACAAGAGCCGTTCGTACGGCCCGCGCATGGACGGCATCCTGGCGATGCCCGCCTTCCAGAACGCCGTCGTCCGGTTCGACGAAACGACGATGTCGAGCCGGTTCATGAAGCTGCTCATCCAGAAGGAGCACGCCGAGTTCGACATGATCGTCGGGTACCCGATCGAGCTCAAATCGAAGCTGAACGAGCTGCGGTTCAACGAGAAGGACTTTTCCTTCATCCCCATCGCCGGCGAGGCCGCCCTGGTCTCGATCCCCGTGTCCTGCTCCAGGAGCCCGCTAGGAAAGCGGTATGTCGCCGCCGTCGACAAGATCCTCGCCGAGCCCGCGTTCCAGCAGGAGATCAGCCAGCTCTATCGCCGATGGCTGGACGGGCAGACCGCCGCGCGCTACGAGAAACTGCTTCGGCAGGCGGCTGCCGACAAATAGGGGCACTCAAGAGCACCCGCCCGCCGGAGTCGCTCGGCTCCGGCGGGCTTGGTCGCGTCTCGCGCCTGGCCTCAGTGCGTCTTGGCGTTCATCTGCTCGCGCAGCGAGCGCGGGCGCATATCGGTCCACACTTCCTTGATGTACTCGAGGCAGGCGGATTTCTTGTCCTTCTTGCCGGCCTTGGTCCAGCCCAGGGGCAGCTCCTTGTCGGCGGGCCAGATCGAATACTGTTCCTCGTCGTTCATCACGACCTCGTAAATGCCCTCGTCTTCATCTTCCCGCGTCGACATCGCTACCTCTTTCAAGAAAGTCGTTCAATGATTGGCTGCCGCCCGCGAACCGCGCCGCGCGGCCCGGAGGACGGCAAGCGATGATAGGGGACGGCGGCCCGCTGTCAATTCCGGCAGGCCCGGCCATCAGCGCTCCGGAATGTGGTTGTGTTCGCGCAGCCACTGCGTGAGGAACTGCAGCGCGCGGCATTCGTCCGGCGACAGGCCGGGGTGCCAGAAGTCGATGATCAGCACGTCGCGGCGCTGCGTGCCGGGGTTGGCGACCTCGTGCTCGAACGAGTCGTCGAAGACGATGCACTTGCCCTCGGTCCACGTCCGGCGCTCCCGCCCCACGCGGATCATGGCGTGCGGCGGGACGGTGACGCCGAAGTGGCAGCGCAGCCGGCAATTCGTGGGCCCGAAATGCGGGCGCACCGCGGTGTCCGGCACCAGCGACGAGAGGTACACCAGGCCGGCGTTCGCGGCCGTGGGTATTTTTTCCAGCAGCCTCGCCGTCTGCGGCAGCGCGCCCAGGTTCTCCTCGTGGCGCTTGCCGAAGCTGAACAGCGGCAGGATCTCCCAGTGCCCGGCGCTCACCAGCGGCTCGGGGTGTGTCTTCAGCTGCGTGCCTTCGCGCAGCCGCCGGCACTCGCCGACGATCGCGTCCGCGTGCTGCGCGAGCATCGCGGTCCAGGGAAATTCCGCGGGGTCCCACCAGGCCTGTGCCCGCAGCTCGGGCATGTAGAAGATCGGGCGCTGGTCGGTGTGCTTCCAGGGCTGCCGCCGCGCCGCCAGGTCGGCCACCATGGCTTCGACGCGATGCAGGCTGGCGCGGGGAATGGCGGCATCGGCGATCCAGTTCGCCAAACCGGCATGAAGCGATTGCAGGGCTTGCATGCCCAGGGTCATCGTGCGTCTCCTGCAGCGCACGGACATGGGGCATGTCCGCGTTCGCGGCGGGCGCGATTTCAGCATATCTCCCCCGCGTTTGCAACGGCCGGGCCGCGTGCCGCGGCGCAGGCACGCGATCCATTAGGGGCTTCACTGAGGCAGGGGCATTGCCCGTGGCCTCATACTGAAAAAGAACGACGATGAAGCAAAAAAAAGAGGGACGCAGGCACGACACCATTCACGCTTCACGCAGGCACCGACGCCTGCAGCCAGCCGTTCTCCATCCCCTCCCCTGTCACAGAAAGACACGTTGTGTGCGGGGCAGCGTGCGCCGATGCGCACCCTCTTCGCAATAATGCACCCTCGCAAACGGGCAACGGGTTGGAACGGGAGCGTGCTGATCGCACCCGTTGGTCGCGTGTGACTGTCATCGACCGCAAGAAGAATCAAGAGCGACATGCAGGCTTTGGTCGATATCGAGTGCGCAACCCTGTTGGATCTGTTGGACCGCCGCTTCTCGAGCGAGCCGGAGGCCGCCGACCGCGCCGCGTTCGTCTACCTGTCCCAGGGCGACGGGGTTGAAGCCTCCCTGAGCTTCGCCGAGCTCGGGCGCCGCGCGAAACACGTGGCCGCGCACCTGCAGGCGCGCATCCAGCTGGGCGACCGGGTCTTGCTCGTGTTCCACCCGGGGCCCGATTTCGTCGTCGCGTTCCTGGGCTGCGTCCTTGCCGGCGCCGTCGCGGTGCCCACCGCCGCGCCTGCCAACCAGCGCACGCTGCCGCGCCTGCGGCTGCTCGCCGCCGACGCGGCGCCACGCCTCGCGCTGACCTCGGGCGACATCGCCGGCCGCATGCGGCAGTGGCTGCACGACGATCCCGCGGCCCTCACGGCCATGCAGTGGCTGGACATCGGCCAGCTTCCGGACGAAGTTCCCGCCTGGGTACGGCCCGGCATCCAGCCCCAGGACCTCCTGTTTCTGCAGTACACCTCGGGCTCGACGGCGGCACCCAAGGGCGTGATGGTGAGCCACGCCAACATGCTGGCGAACATCCGGCAGATCGACGCCGCCTGCGAGGGCCGCCCGGGCGACACCGTGGTGTCGTGGCTGCCCCCGCATCACGACATGGGCCTGATCGGCACCATCCTGACACCGCTGGCGGCCGGCTGGCGCGCGGTCCATTTCGCCCCGGACGTGTTCCTGCGCAGGCCCGCGCTGTGGCTGAAAGCCTTGTCGGACTACAGTGCCCGCTTCGCCTGCGCGCCGAACTTCGCGTACGAGCTGGCTGCGCAGAAGGTGCCGCAGGACTTCAAGCAACAGCTCGACCTGGGCGCGCTGGAGTTCTGCATCAGCGGCTCCGAGCCGGTGCGGCTGGAAACGCTGCAGGCCTTCCACAGCGCGTTCCAGTCCTGCGGGCTGCGCGCCGAAGCGATCATGCCGGTCTACGGCCTGGCCGAAGCGACGCTGCTGGTGTCCGCCGGCAAGAGCAAGACGGCCGAAGGCCTGCCGCGCCACCTGCGCATCAGCAGGCAATCGCTCGCCCACGACACCATCCGGCTGGTGGCGGACGGCGAGAGTGACGCGCTGGTCACCGTGTCCACCGGCCCCGTGCACGGAAAAGGTGCAACGGTGGCGGTGGTCGACCCCGCTTCGGCCGCCGTGCTCGGCGAAGGCCGCGTCGGCGAGATTGTGGTGCACGGGCCGTCCGTCGCGCTCGGCTACTGGATGAATCCGGCGGCGACGGCGCAAGCGTTCGTGGCGATCGAGGGCGTGGGCGCGCATTGCCTGCGCACCGGCGACCTGGGGTTCATCCATGCGGGCGAGCTGTACATCTCCGGCCGCCGCAAGGACATGATGATTTTCCATGGGCGCAACGTCTATCCGCAGGACGTCGAGCTCACGGTCGAACAGGTCGACCCGGCGCTGCGCAAGACCGGATGCGCCGTGTTCGCGCTGGAATCGGCCGGCGGCAGCGAGCTCGTGGTGGTGCAGGAACTGCAGGCCCGGCGCGACGTGCCGTTCGCCGCGCTGAGCGCGCGCATCCGCGCGGAGGTCGCGGAACAGCACGGGATCTTCGATCTGCGCGCCGTGCTGTTCGTGCGGGCCGGCGCGCTGCCGCGCACGACCAGCGGCAAGCTGCAGCGCCGGCGCGCCTGCGAGATCTTCCTGGAAGACGGGTTCTCGCCGGTGTGGCAGTGGCGTGGCGGCACCGGGCAGGGCGAAGCGGTGCCCTCCCCGCGTGATGGGGAGAAAGCTGCTGCCGACGGGCTCGCATCCGGCCTGGCGCTGCTGGAAACCCGGCTGCTCGCCTTGTGGTGTACGGCGCTCGACCAGCCCACGATCGGCCTGCACGACGACTTCTTCCAGCTGGGGGGCCACTCGCTGCTGGCGGTGCAGGTGATGAACGCTGTGGCAGCGGAGTTCGGGGTGGCGCTGCCGCTGCTGGCCCTGTTCGAAGCGCCGACGGTGGCGGCGCTGGCGCGCCGGCTGTCGGCTGCCCTGGAGGATGGCACTGCTGCGCACATGCAGCCCATCGCACAGGTGCCGCGCGGTCAGCCGCTGGCGACGTCGTTCGCGCAGCAGCGGCTGTGGTTCGTCGACCAGCTGGAGCCGGGCGGCAGCTTCTACAACATCCCCGCGGCGGTACGGCTGGTCGGCCGGCTGGACGTCGATGCCCTGCGGCGCACGCTCAGCGAGGTGGTTCGCCGCCACGAGGTGCTGCGCACGAGCTTCCAGGTGGTGGAGGGTGTACCGGTGCAGGTGATCGCGCCGGTGTTCGCGGTGGAACTGCCGGTTGTCGATCTCTCGCAGCTGCCCGAAGGCGAGCGCGAAGCGAAAGCGCAGTGGCTGGCGCAGGATGAGGCACAGGCGCCGTTCGATCTGGTCACCGGCCCGCTGCTGCGCGCCAGGCTGCTGCGGCTGCAGCCCACCGAGCACATCGTGCTGCTGACGATCCACCACATCGTCTCGGACGGCTGGTCCGCCGGCGTGCTGGTGCGCGAGATCGCCGCTTTGTATGTCGCCTTCATCCAGGGCCAGCCCTCCCCGCTGCCCGAGCTGGCCATCCAGTACGCCGACTTCGCCGCCTGGCAGCGCCAGTGGCTCAGCGGCGCTGTGCTGCAGCAGCAGCTGGACTACTGGCGTGGACAGTTGCAGGGTGCGCCCGAGGTCCTCGCGCTGCCCACCGACCGGCCGCGCCCGCCCGTGCAGCGCTTTCGCGGAGCCACCCACGACTTCGTCATCGCGCCGCAGCTCACCGCCGGCCTGCAGGCGCTCGGCCAGCGCGAGCAGGCCACCCTGTTCATGACGCTGGCGGCAGCCTTCAAGCTGCTGCTGGCGCGCTATTCCGGCCAGTCCGACATCTGCATCGGCACACCCATCGCCAACCGCCAACGCGCCGAACTGGAGCCGATGATCGGGCTGTTCGTCAACACCCTGGTGCTGCGCACGCAGGTGGACGCGAGTTCGCCTTTCACCGAGCTGCTGCGGCAGGTGCGCGCCACCGCGCTGGGCGCCTATGCCCACCAGGACCTGCCGTTCGAGCAGGTGGTGGATGCGCTGGCGCCGGTGCGCAGCATGGCCCACCAGCCGCTGTGCCAGGTCACGCTGATCCTGCAGGACGCGCCGATGGACCGCTTCAGCCTGCCCGGGCTGAGCTTGCAGCCGGTGGTGGGCGAGCGCAGCACGGCCAAGTTCGACCTGTCGCTGTCCATCCTGGACCGCCTGGACGCCGGCGGCCAGCAGCAGCTGCTGGCCAGCCTGGAGTACGACACCGACCTGTTCGATGAAGCCACCATCGAGCGCATGGCGGGGCAGTTCGTCCGGCTGCTCGAAGCGGCGGTGTTGGCCCCCGAGACGCCTAGCGGTGAGCTGGCCTGGCTGGGTGAGGAAGAGGCGGCGCAGTTGCGCGGCTGGACCGCGGGCGACGCTCTTGAGACACGGGATCAAGCCCAGGCGCTGCACCAGCTGTTCGAGGCCCAGGTGGCTCGCACGCCCGAAGCCGTCGCCCTGGTCTTCGAAGACACCGAGCTCACCTACGCCGAACTGAATGCGCGGGCCAACCGCCTGGCGCACCACTTGCGCGCCCTCGGAGTGGGCCCAGAGGTCCTGGTCGCCCTGTGCGTGGAGCGCAGCCTGGAGATGGTGGTGGGCCTGCTGGGCGTGCTCAAGGCCGGTGGTGCCTATGTGCCGTTGGAGCCAGGCTATCCGGCCGAGCGGCTGGCCTTCATGCTGGACGATGCGCACCCCGCGCTGCTGCTGACCCAGCAGGCCTTGCTCACCTCGCTGCCGGTGACTTCCAGCCTGCCTACCTTCTGCCTGGACTCCCAGTGGGATTCGCTGCCGGTTTGCGACGCCAACCCGCCCTGCACCACCCAGCCGGAGCACCTGGCCTACCTCACCTACACCTCCGGCTCCACCGGCAGGCCCAAGGGCGTGATGAGCCGTCACGGCGGCGCGGTGAACTACCTGTCGTTCGTGATCGCGCAGTACCAGGTCACCGACGCCGAGCGGGTGCTGCAGATCCCCACGCTGTCCTTCGACGCCTCCGTGCGCGACATCATGGGCAGTTTGGCCAGCGGCGCGCGGCTGCACCTGCTGACCAGCGAGCAGGCCCGCTCGGCCGATGCCATCGCCGTGCAGCTGGCGCGCTGCGATGCAAGCGCGGTGCTTAGCATCACGCCCACGCTGCTGGAGGCGGTCGCCGCTGCAGCTGCGGCCAGTGCGGTGCGACCACAGCGGCTGCGCCTGGTGCTGGTGTCCGGCGAGGCGCTGCAGACAGGCCACGTGGAGGCGGTGCACGCAGCGTTCGGCATCCAGGTGCAACTGATCAACCAGTACGGACCCACCGAATGCACGATGACCTCGAGCTTCCTGCAAGTCCAGGATGCGCGGCGCATCAGCATCGGGCGGCCCATCGCCAATGCGCAGATCCACCTGCTGGACCGCTTCCTGCGCCCGGTGCCCGCGGGCGTTGGCGCGGAGCTGTACATCGCCGGTGCCGGCCTCACGCGCGGCTACATGGGCCGCGCGGACCTCACCGCCGAGCGCTTCCTGCCCAACCCGCATGGCGCGCGCGGCTCGCGCATGTACCGCACGGGCGACTTGGCGCGCTGGCTGGCCGACGGCTCCATCGAATACCTGGGGCGCATCGACCAGCAGGTGAAGATCCGCGGCCTGCGCATCGAGCCGGGGGAGATCGAAGCCGTGCTGGCCGCGCAGGCCGAAATCCGCGAAGCGGTGGTGCTGGCCCGGGAAGACTCCCCGGGAGACAAGCGCCTGGTGGCCTATGTGGTGCCGCAGGCAGACAGCGAGCTCGACGTCACCGAGCTGCGCGCACAGCTGCTCAGCCAGCTGCCCGACTACATGGTGCCGGCGCACTTCGTTGTGCTCGGCGCCCTGCCTCTCACGCCCAACGGCAAGCTCGACCGCCGCGCCCTGCCCGCGCCTGACCTGCACGGCAGCGAGACGGGCTACGTTGCACCCCGCACACCGACCGAAGCCGCCCTTTCTACGGTCTGGGCCGAAGTGCTCAGGTTGGAGCGGGTGGGCATCGAGGACAACTTCTTCGCCCTGGGCGGCCATTCGCTGCTGGCCACACAGCTGGTGTCGCGCGTGCGTGCCGCGCTGGACGTGGAGCTGCCGCTGCGTGCGCTGTTCGAGGCGCCCACCATCGAGCAGCTGGCCCGGCGGCTGCGACAGGCCCAGCAGGCGACGTTGAGCCTGATCGCGCCTGTGGACCGAACGCAGCCGCTGGCACTCTCGTTCGCGCAGCAGCGCCTGTGGTTCCTGAGCCAGCTGGAGCCGGCCAGCGCTTCGTACAACATCCCGGCCGCCGTGCGGCTGGTGGGCGAGCTGGACGCCGATGCCCTGCGCCGCACGCTCAACGCGGTCGTTGCCCGCCACGAGACGCTGCGCACCACCATCCAGACCGTCGACGGCTCGCCCGTGCAGGTGATCGCACCGGCGCTGACGCTGGAACTGCCGCTCACCGATCTGGGCGAGTTGCCCCAAAGCGAACGCGAGGCCAAAGCGCAACAGCTGGCGCAGGACGAGGCACAGACGCCGTTCGAGCTGGCCATCGGTCCCTTGATCCGCACCAAGCTGCTGCGGCTGCAGCCCACCGAGCACATCGTGCTGCTGACGCTGCACCACATCGTTGCGGACGGCTGGTCCGCCGGCGTGCTGGTGCGCGAGATCGCCGCGCTGTACGCAGCCTTCTTGAAGGGCCAGGCCGCCCCGCTGCCCGAGCTGGCCATCCAGTACGCCGACTTCGCCGCCTGGCAGCGCCACTGGCTCAGCGGCGAGGTGCTGCTGCAGCAGCTCGATTACTGGCGCGGGCAATTGCAAGGCGCCCCCGAAATCCTCGCGCTGCCCACGGACAGGCCGCGCCCGCCGGTGCAGCGCTTCCGCGGCGCCACCCACCGTTTCGTGGTGCCTGCGCAGATCACGCAGGGACTGCATGACGTCGGCCGGCAGGAGCAGGCCACCCTGTTCATGACGCTGACGGCAGCTTTCGACCTGCTGCTGGCGCGCTACTCGGGCCAGAACGACATCTGCATCGGCGTCCCCATCGCCAACCGCCAGCGGGCGGAACTGGAACCGATGATCGGGCTGTTCGTCAACACCCTGGTACTGCGCACCCAGGTGGATGCGAGCCGGCCCTTCACCGAGCTGCTGCGGCAGGTGCGCGCCGCGGCCATGGGTGCCTACGCCCACCAGGACCTGCCGTTCGAGCAACTGGTGGACGCGCTGGCACCGGCGCGCAGCATGGCCCACCAGCCGCTGTTCCAGGTGATGCTGACCCTGCAGAACGCGCCCATGGAGCGGCTCAGCCTGCCGGGACTGGAACTCAGGCCGCTGGCTGGCTCGGGCAGCACGGCCAAGTTCGACCTGTCGCTGTTCGCCACCGAAGCCGATGGCCAGTTGCTGGCCAGCCTGGAGTACGACACCGACCTGTTCGATGAAGCCACCATCGAGCGCATGGCCGGGCAGTTCGTCCGGCTGCTCGAAGCGGCGGTGCGGGCCCCTGAGACGCCTAGCGGTGAGCTGGCTTGGCTGGGTGAGGAAGAGCAGGCGCAGCTGCGCGGCTGGACCGCGGGCGATGCGCTCGAGACGCGCGACCAAGCCCAGGCGCTGCACCAGCTGTTCGAGGCCCAGGTGGCGCGCACGCCCGAGGCCGTCGCCCTGGTCTTCGAAGACACCGAGCTCACCTACGCCAAACTGAATGCGCGGGCCAACCACCTGGCGCACCACCTGCGCGATCTCGGCGTGGGCCCGGAGGTCCTGGTCGCCCTGTGCGTGGAGCGTAGCCTGGAGATGGTGGTCGGCCTGCTGGGTGTGCTCAAGGCCGGCGGCGCCTATGTGCCGCTGGAGCCGGGCTATCCGGCAGAGCGTCTGGCCTTCATGCTGGGCGATGCGCGCCCTGCTTTGCTCTTGACCCAGCAGGCCTTGCTCGCCTCGCTGCCGGTGCCGTCCGGCCTGCCTGCCTTCTGCCTGGACTCGGAGTGGGATTCTCTGCAAGTTCGCGACAGCAACCCGCCCTGCGCCACCCAGTCCGAGCACGTAGCCTACGTCACCTACACCTCCGGCTCCACCGGCCGCCCCAAAGGCGTGATGAGCCGTCATGGCGGCGCGGTGAACTACCTGTCGTTCGTGATCGCGCAGTACCAGGTCACCCCAGCCGAGCGGGTGCTGCAGATTCCCACGCTGTCCTTCGACGCTTCGGTGCGCGACATCCTGGGCAGCCTCGGTGCCGGCGCGCAACTGCACCTGCTGACCAGCGAGCAGGCGCGCTCGGCTGATGCCATTGCCGTGCAACTGGCGCGCTGCGACGCAAGCGCGGTGCTCAGCATCACGCCCACGCTGCTGGAAGCCGTGGCCGCCGCAGCCACGGCTGGCCAAGTGCGACCACAGCGGCTGCGCCTGGTGCTGGTGTCCGGGGAAGCACTGCAGGCCGCCCATGTGGAGGCTGTGCATGCCGCGTTCGGCGCGCAGGTTCAGCTGGTCAACCAGTACGGACCCACCGAATGCACGATGACCTCGAGCTTCCTGCAAGTCCAGGATGCGCGGCGCATCAGCATCGGGCGGCCCATCGCCAATGCGCAGATCCACCTGCTGGACCGCTTCCTGCGCCCGGTGCCCGCGGGCGTCGGCGCGGAGCTGTACATCGCCGGTGCAGGCCTCACGCGCGGCTACATGGGCCGCGCGGATCTCACCGCCGAGCGCTTCCTGCCCAACCCGCACGGCGCGCGCGGCTCACGCATGTACCGCACGGGCGACCTGGCGCGCTGGCTGGCCGACGGCTCCATCGAGTACCTGGGACGCATCGACCAGCAGGTGAAGATCCGCGGCCTGCGCATCGAACCAGGGGAGATCGAGGCGGTGCTGGCCGCGCAGGCTGGAATCCGCGAAGCGGTGGTGCTGGCGCGCGAAGACTCCCCGAGAGACAAGCGCCTGGTGGCCTATGTGGTGCCGCAGGCAGACAGCGAGCTCGACGTCACCGCGCTGCGCGCACAGCTGCTGCACCAGCTGCCCGACTACATGGTGCCGGCGCTCTTCGTCGTGCTCGACGCCCTGCCACTCACGCCCAACGGCAAGCTAGACCGCCGTGCCCTGCCCGCGCCGGGTGCGACGCACGCGGGTGCGGATCACGAAGAGCCGGAAACGGACACCGAGAAGAAACTGGCGGCGATCTGGGCGCAGGTCCTGAAGGTCGACAGGATCGGCCTTGGCCATGACTTCTTCGAGCTGGGCGGCCATTCGCTCGCGGCGACCCGCGTCGTCCACCTGGCCGCCGGTGAATTCCGCAAGGAGCTCAGCCTGCGGGCCCTGCTGGAATATCCGCGCCTGCGCGAGCTTGCGGGCTACCTCGACGAGCAGCTCGTCGAGGACGACGACCCGTTCGCTTCCTTCGCGCTGGAAGACCAAGCGCAGGACACGATCGGCATCGCGGATCGGACAGGCCCGCTGGCGCTGTCCTTCGCGCAGCAGCGCCTGTGGTTCATCGACCAGCTGGAGCCGGGCAGCAGCTTCTACAACATCCCCGCCGCCATGCGGCTGGTGGGCGAATTGAACGTCGATGCCCTGCATCGCACGCTCAACGAGGTGGTACGCCGCCATGAGGTGCTGCGCACCACCATCCGGACCGTCGACGGCGCGCCGGTGCAGGTCATTGCGCCGCGGCTCACGCTGGAACTGCCGCTGGCCGACCTGGGCGGCTTGCCCGAAGGCGAGCGCGAGGCCAAGGCGCAATGGCTGGCGCAGGACGAAGCGCAAACGCCGTTCGACCTGGCCACCGGCCCGCTGATCCGCGCCAGGCTGCTGCGGCTGCGGCCCACCGAGCACATCGTGTTGCTGACGGTGCACCACATCGCCTCGGACGGCTGGTCCGCTGGCGTGCTGGTGCGCGAGTTCGCGGCCTTGTACGCGGCCTTCGCCGAGGGTGAACCGTCGCCGCTGCCCGAGTTGCCGATCCAGTACGCCGACTTCGCGGCCTGGCAGCGCCAATGGCTGAGCGGCGACGTCCTGCAGCGCCAACTCGATTACTGGCGCGGGCAGTTGCAAGGCGCGCCCGAGGTGCTGGCGCTGCCCACCGACCGGCCCAGGCTGCCCGTGCAGCGCTTCCGCGGCGCCACCCACCGCTTCACGATTCCCGCGGAGACCACGCGGAGCCTGCACGAGGTCAGCCGGCGGGAACAGGCCACGCTGTTCATGGCGCTGGCGGCCGCGTTCAACCTGCTGCTGGCGCGCTATTGCGGCCAATCCGACATCTGCATCGGCACGCCCGTGGCCAACCGCCAGCGCGCCGAGCTGGAGCCGATGATCGGCTTCTTCGTCAACACGCTGGTGCTGCGCACCCAGGTGGACACGCGCGCGCCGTTCGCGCAATTGCTGCGGCAGGTGCGGGACACGGCCTTGGGTGCCTACGCCCACCAGGACCTGCCGTTCGAGCAGCTGGTGGACGCGCTGGCTCCCATGCGCAGCATGGCCCACCAGCCGCTGTTCCAGGTGCTGCTGGTGCTGCAGAACGCACCCGCCGAGCGCGTGAGCCTGGCGGGCCTGGAGCTGCTGCCGCTTGCCGCCAGCGGCAGCACGACCAAGTTCGACCTGTCCCTGTACCTCGTGGAGCGCGAGCAACAGCTGGTTGCCACGCTGGAGTACGACACCGACCTGTTCGACGCGGCCACCATCGAGCGCATGGCCGCGCATTTCGCGCAGCTGCTGCGGTCGGCGGGGCAGGCGCCCGAGGCGCCAGCCCATGCGCTGGATTGGCTCGCCGAGGATGACCGGGCCGCGCTGCGGGAGTGGAACACGACCGGCAGCGGGTATGCACGCGAGGAGGCGCTGCATCAGCTCTTCGAGGCGCAGGTAGAACGCACGCCCGAAGCCGTGGCGCTGGTGTTCGAGGACATCGAACTCACGTACGCCGAACTGAATGCGCGGGCCAACCGGCTGGCGCACCATCTGCGCGGATTGGGTGTGGGCCCGGATGTGCTGGTCGCCGTGTGCGCCGAACGCAGCGTGGAGATGGTGGTGGCCTTGCTGGCCACGCTGAAGGCCGGCGGCGCATATGTGCCGCTGGACCCGAGCTACCCGAGCGAGCGGCTGGGATTCATGCTGGCCGATGCGCAGCCCAAGGTGCTGTTGACGCAGCAGGCTCTGCTCGCATCGCTGCCCGCGCACGAGGTGTTCACCTTCTGCCTGGACTCTCAATGGAGTGAATTGCCCGCGCGCGACACCAACCCGCCGTGCACCACCCTGCCCGCGCACCTGGCCTACGTCATCTACACCTCCGGCTCCACCGGCAGGCCCAAGGGCGTGGGTGTCACGCATGCGAGTGTTGGCAACTTCCTGCATTCCATGGCGAAGGCGCCTGGGCTCGACTCCGATGACGTGCTGCTGGCGGTCACCTCGCTGTCTTTCGACATTGCGGGGCTGGAGCTGTGGTTGCCGCTCACGCACGGTGCGCGCTGCGTGCTCGCTTCGCGCGAAGCTGCCGCAGACGGCAGGCAGTTGCGTGCGCTGATCGAGCGCCGTGGCGTCACTGTCATGCAAGCCACTCCCTCGAGCTGGCGGCTGCTGCTGGAAGCCGGCTGGCCCGAGCAGGCCGCCTTGCGTGTGCTGTGCGGCGGCGAAGCCCTGCCCAGTGACCTGGCCGCGCAGCTGCTGCAACACACCGAGCAGGTCTGGAACCTGTACGGTCCCACCGAGACGACCATCTGGTCGGCCCTGCAGGGCGTGCAGGATGCCCAGCGCATCACCATCGGCCAGCCGATTGCCAACACCCAGGTGCACATCCTGGACGAGGCATTCAATCTCGTGCCGCAAGGTGTGCCCGGCGAGCTGTACATCGCCGGCGATGGTTTGGCTCGCGGGTATGTGAATCGCCCTGAGTTGACCGCTGAGCGCTTTGTCCCGAACCCATTCGGGGTGCCTGGCTCCCGCATGTATCGCACAGGAGACATGGCCCGCTGGCTCGCCGACGGCTCCATTGACTACCTCGGGCGCATCGACCAGCAGGTGAAGATCCGAGGCTTTCGCATCGAGCCCGGCGAGATCGAGGCCGTGCTGGCTTCGCAGGCCGGGGTGCGTGAAGCCGTGGTGCTCGCCCGCGAAGACGTTCCCGGCGACAAGCGCCTGGTCGCCTATGTGGTCCCGAGCGAAGCACGAGCGTCTGCTCAGCTCGGCCTGAGCCTGTTCTACTTCGGCGCGGACACCTACGCCGAACAGGACAAGTACCGTCTGTACCTGCAGGCCGCACGCTTCGCCGACGACAACGGCCTGCAGGCGATCTGGACACCCGAGCGCCACTTCGACCCCGTCGGTGCGCTCTATCCCAATCCGGCCATCCTCAACGCGGCCCTCGCCGCCTCCACCCGCCGCGTGCAACTGCGTGCGGGCAGCGTGGTGCTGCCGCTGCAAGACCCCATCCGCGTGGCAGAGGAATGGGCCGTTGTGGACAACCTCAGCGCGGGCCGCGTGGGCCTGGCGATCGCCAGCGGCTGGCACCTGCGCGACTTCGTGCTGGCACCGCATCGGTTCGAGCAGCGCCGCCAGGCCATGCAGGACGGCATCGCGCAGTTGCAGGCCCTGTGGCGCGGCGAAGCCATCGAACGCGTTGACGGAGCGGGCAACACGACCTCCGTGCGCACCTACCCGCGCCCGCTGCAGCCCGAGCTGCCCTTGTGGATCACTGCCGCAGGCAATCCCCAAACCTTCGCCTACGCCGGCCAGATCGGCGCGAACGTGCTGACCCACCTGCTGGGCCAGACCATCGAGCAGGTCGCAGACAACGTCGATCTGTACCGCAAGAGCCTCATCGAGCACGGCCACGATCCGCTCTCCCGCCAGGTCACCCTGATGGTCCACACCTTCATGGGCGAGGACCAGGAAGCGACGATCGAGCAGGCACGCCTGCCGTTCATGGCCTACATGCGCGCTCACGTGGGGCTGCAGATGCCATTGCTGCAGAGCCTGGGCATTCCGGTCGAACAGGCCACGCCCGAGAAGATCGAGATGGTGGTGCAGTTCGCCTTCGAGCGCTATTCGCGCACGGCAGCCCTGATCGGCACGCCCGAATCCTGCGCACCGCTGGTAGCGGCCATCGCAAGGGCGGGAGTGACGGAGATCGCCTGCCTGATCGACTGGATGGATGCGGACAGCGCGCTGGATGCACTGGAGCATCTGCCACGGCTGCGCGAGCAGGCAGCAATCCCGGCATTGGATGCGCAGGCGCTGCGCAGCCGCTGCGAGCAGGTGCTGCCGCATTACATGGTGCCCGCGCATTTCGTCGTGCTCGACGCCCTGCCGCTCACCCCCAACGGCAAGATCGACCGCAAGGCGCTGCCGGCGCCGCAACTGCAACTGGACCAGGGCGGCTACGCCGCTCCCGAAACCCCCACCGAGCACACGCTGGCCCGCATCTGGGAGCAAGTGCTCCGGCTGGAGCGCGTGGGCGTCCACGACAACCTGTTCCAGCTGGGCGGCCACTCGTTGCTGGCGGTGCAGCTGGTCTCGCGCATGCGCGTGGCCTTCGGGGTGGAGTTGCCGCTGCGGGTGCTGTTCGAGGCACCGACCATCGCGCAACTGGCCCAGCGGCTGCAGCAGGCGCAGCAGGCCGCGCTGCCGCCGATCGGGCGCGTGAGCCGCGAGCAGCCGCTGGCGCTGTCGTTCGCCCAGCAGCGCCTGTGGTTCATCGACCTGCTGGAGCCAGGAAGCAGTTTCTACAACACCCCGACAGCGGCTCGGCTTGTAGGCGAACTGGACGTGCAGGCTTTGGCCAGGACCCTCGATGAAGTGGTTCGCCGCCACGAGGTGCTGCGCACGAGCTTCCAGGTGGTGGAGGGTGTGCCGGTGCAGGTGATCGCGCCGGTGTTCGCGGTGGAACTGCCGGTTGTCGATCTCTCGCAGCTGCCCGAAGGCGAGCGCGAAGCGAAAGCGCAGTGGCTGGCGCAGGATGAGGCACAGGCGCCGTTCGATCTGGTCACCGGCCCGCTGCTGCGCGCCAGGCTGCTGCGGCTGCAGCCCACCGAGCACATCGTGCTGCTGACGATCCACCACATCGTCTCGGACGGCTGGTCCGCCGGCGTGCTGGTGCGCGAGATCGCCGCTTTGTATGTCGCCTTCATCCAGGGCCAGCCCTCCCCGCTGCCCGAGCTGGCCATCCAGTACGCCGACTTCGCCGCCTGGCAGCGCCAGTGGCTCAGCGGCGCTGTGCTGCAGCAGCAGCTGGACTACTGGCGTGGACAGTTGCAGGGTGCGCCCGAGGTCCTCGCGCTGCCCACCGACCGGCCGCGCCCGCCCGTGCAGCGCTTTCGCGGAGCCACCCACGACTTCGTCATCGCGCCGCAGCTCACCGCCGGCCTGCAGGCGCTCGGCCAGCGCGAGCAGGCCACCCTGTTCATGACGCTGGCGGCAGCCTTCAACCTGCTGCTGGCGCGCTACTCCGGCCAGTCCGACATCTGCATCGGCACACCCATCGCCAACCGCCAGCGCGCCGAGTTCGAGCCGATGATCGGCCTGTTCGTCAACACGCTGGTGCTGCGCACGCAGGTGGATGGAAGCCAGCCTTTCACCGAGCTGCTGCGGCAGGTGCGCGCCACGGCGCTGGGCGCCTACGCCCACCAGGACCTGCCGTTCGAGCAGGTGGTGGATGCGCTGGCACCGGTGCGCAGCATGGCCCACCAGCCGCTGTGCCAGGTCACGCTGATCCTGCAGGACGCGCCGATGGACCGCTTCAGCCTGCCCGGGCTGAGCTTGCAGCCGGTGGTGGGCGAGCGCAGCACGGCCAAGTTCGACCTGTCGCTGTCCATCCTGGACCGCCTGGACGCCGGCGGCCAGCAGCAGCTGCTGGCCAGCCTGGAGTACGACACCGACCTGTTCGATGCAACGACCATCGAGCGCATGGCTGGGCAGTTCGTCCGGCTGCTCGAAGCGGCGGTGCGGGCCCCTGAGACGCCTAGCGGTGAGCTGGCTTGGCTGGGTGAGGAAGAGCAGGCGCAGCTGCGCGGCTGGACCGCGGGTGATGCGCTCGAGGTACGCGACCAAGCCCAGGCGCTGCACCAGCTGTTCGAAGCCCAGGTGGCGCGCACGCCCGAGGCCGTCGCCCTGGTCTTCGAGGACACGACGCTCACCTACGCCGAACTGAATGCGCGGGCCAACCGGCTGGCGCACCACCTGCACACTCTCGGCGTGGGTCCGGAGGTGCTGGTCGCCCTGTGCGTGGAGCGCAGCCTGGAGATGGTGGTGGGCCTGTTGGGCGTGCTCAAGGCCGGTGGCGCCTATGTGCCGCTGGAGCCGGGCTATCCGGCAGAGCGGATCGCCTTCATGCTGGACGATGCGCGTCCCGCTTTGCTCTTGACGCAGCAGGCCTTGCTTGCATCGCTGCCGGTGTCCGAGGCTCTGCCTTCCTTCTGCCTGGACTCCCAGTGGGATTCGCTGCCGGTTTGCGACGCCAACCCGCCCTGCACCACCCAGCCGGAGCACCTGGCCTACCTCACCTACACCTCCGGCTCTACCGGCAGGCCCAAGGGCGTGATGAGCCGCCATGGCGGCGCGGTGAACTACCTGTCGTTCGTCATCGCGCAGTACCAGGTCACTGCCGCCGAACGGGTGCTGCAGATCCCCACGCTGTCCTTCGATGCCTCAGTGCGCGACATCCTGGGCAGCCTCGCCAGCGGCGCGCGGCTGCATCTGCTGACCAGCGAGCAGGCCCGTTCGGCCGATGCCATTGCGCTGCAGCTGGCGCGCTGCGACGCAAGCGCGGTGCTCAGCATCACGCCCACGCTGCTGGAGGCGGTCGCCGCAGCTGCTGTGGCCAGTGCGGTGCGCCCGCAGCGGCTGCGCCTGGTGCTGGTGTCCGGCGAAGCCCTGCAGGCCGCCCACGTGGAGGCTGTGCATGCCGCGTTCGGCGCCCAGGTGCAGCTGGTCAACCAGTACGGGCCCACCGAATGCACGATGACGTCGAGCTTCCTGGAAGTCCAGGAAGCTCAGCGCATCAGCATCGGACGGCCCATTGCCAATGCGCAGATCCACTTGCTGGACCACTTCATGCGCCCGGTGCCCGCGGGCGTCGGCGCGGAGCTGTACATCGCAGGTGCAGGCCTCACGCGCGGCTACATGGGCCGCGCAGATCTCACCGCCGAACGCTTCTTGCCCAATCCTTACGGCGCGCGCGGCTCACGCATGTACCGCACCGGCGACCTGGCGCGCTGGCTGGCCGACGGCTCCATCGAGTACCTGGGGCGTATCGACCAGCAGGTGAAGATCCGCGGCCTGCGCATCGAACCAGGGGAGATCGAGGCGGTGCTGGCCGGTCAGCCGAGCGTGCGCGAAGCAGTTGTGCTGGCGCGCGAAGACTCCCCGGGAGACAAGCGCCTGGTGGCCTATGTGGTGCCCGAAGGCAACACGCCACTGGAGTCCACCGAGCTACGCACCCAGCTGTTGCAGAAACTGCCCGACTACATGGTGCCCGCGCACTTCGTCGTGCTCGCCGCTCTGCCCCTCACGCCCAACGGCAAGCTCGATCGCCACGCCCTGCCTCCGCCTGAGCTGCACATCAGCGAAGCGGGCTATATGGCGCCCCGGACGCCCGCCGAAGCAACGCTCGCCACGGTCTGGGCCGAGGTGCTCAAGCTGGAACGCGTGGGCGTGCAGGACAACTTCTTTGCACTCGGCGGCCATTCGCTGCTGGCCACGCAGCTGGTGTCGCGCGTGCGTGCCGCGCTGGACGTGGAGCTGCCGCTGCGTGCGCTGTTCGAGGCGCCCACCATCGAGCAGCTGGCCCGGCGGCTGCGACAGGCCCAGCAGGCGACGTTGAGCCTGATCGCGCCTGTGGACCGAACGCAGCCGCTGGCACTCTCGTTCGCGCAGCAGCGCCTGTGGTTCCTGAGCCAGCTGGAGCCGGCCAGCGCTTCGTACAACATCCCGGCCGCCGTGCGGCTGGTGGGCGAGCTGGACGCCGATGCCCTGCGCCGCACGCTCAACGCGGTCGTTGCCCGCCACGAGACGCTGCGCACCACCATCCAGACCGTCGACGGCTCGCCCGTGCAGGTGATCGCACCGACGCTGACGCTGGATCTTCCGCTCACCGATCTGGGCGAGCTGCCCGAAGGCGAACGCGAAGCCCGGGCGCAACAGCTGGCGCAGGACGAGGCGCAAGCGCCGTTCGAGTTGGCAACCGGCCCACTGATCCGCGCCCGTCTGATCAGGCTGGATGCGCAGGAGCACATCGTTCTGCTGACGGTGCACCACATCGTCTCGGACGGCTGGTCCACGGGCGTGCTGGTGCGCGAAATTGCCGCGCTGTATGCGGCCTTCGTGAAGGGCCATCCCTCCCCGCTGCCGGAACTCGCGATCCAGTACGCCGACTTCGCCACCTGGCAGCGCCAGTGGCTCAGCGGCGCTGTCTTGCAGCAGCAGCTCGATTACTGGCGCGGGCAACTGCAGGGCGCGCCCGAAGTCCTCGCGTTGCCCACGGACAGGCCGCGCCCGCCGGTGCAGCGCTTGCGGGGTGCCACCCACCGCTTCGTGGTGCCTGCGCAGCTCACGCAAGCGCTGTACGCCGTCAGCCAGCAGCAGCAGGCCACCCTGTTCATGACGCTGGCGGCGGCCTTCAACCTGCTGCTGGCGCGCTACGCGGGCCAATCCGACATCTGCATCGGCACGCCCATCGCCAACCGGCAACGGGCGGAGCTGGAGCCGATGATCGGCTTCTTCGTCAACACGCTGGTGCTGCGCACGCGGATCGACACCAGGGCATCGTTCGCCGAGCTGCTGCGGCAGGTGCGTGCCACGGCCATGGGTGCCTACGCCCACCAGGACCTGCCGTTCGAGCAGCTGGTCGACGCGCTGGCCCCCACGCGCAGCATGGCGCATCAGCCGCTGTTCCAGGTGATGCTGACCCTGCAGAACGCGCCCATGGAGCGGCTCAGCCTGCCGGGGCTGGAACTCAGGCCGCTGGCGGCCCATGGCAGCACCACCAAGTTCGACCTGTCTCTGTTCGTCACCGAAGCCGATGGCCAGCTGCTGGCCAACCTGGAGTACGACACCGACCTGTTCGACGAAGTCACCATCGAGCGCATGGCGGCGCATTTCACCCGGCTGCTGCAGTCGGCGGGGCAGGCGCCTGAGGTGCCGGTCCATGCGCTGCCCTGGCTCGCGGACGAGGAACTGGCTGCACTGCGGGAGTGGAACGCGACCGGCAGTGATTACGCGCGCGAGCAGACGCTGCATCGGCTCTTCGATGCGCAGGTGGAACGCACGCCCCAAGCGGTAGCGCTGGTGTTCGAAGACATCCAACTCACGTACGCCGAACTGAATGCGCGGGCCAACCGGCTGGCGCACCACCTGCGCGAACTCGGCGTCGGCCCGGATGTGCTGGTCGCCGTGTGCGCCGAGCGCAGTGTGGAGATGGTGGTGGCCTTGCTGGCCACGCTGAAGGCGGGTGGGGCGTATGTGCCGCTGGACCCGAGCTACCCGAGCGAGCGGCTGGGATTCATGCTGGCCGATGCGCAGCCCAAGGTGCTGTTGACGCAACAGGCTTTGCTCGGCTCGCTGCCGACGTCCGAAGGCTTGGCTACTTTCTGCCTGGACTCGCAGTGGGACGCGCTGCCCGCACGCGACACCGATCCGCTCAGCACGGCCCTGCCCGACCATCTGGCCTACGTCATCTACACCTCCGGTTCCACCGGCAAGCCCAAGGGCGTGGGTGTCACGCATGCGAGTGTTGGCAACTTCCTGCACTCCATGGCGAAGGCCCCGGGGCTGTCGTCCGGGGACGTGTTGCTGGCGGTCACCTCGCTGTCCTTCGACATCGCGGGGCTGGAGTTGTGGCTGCCGTTCGTCCAGGGTGCGCGCTGCGTGCTCGCCTCGCGCGAAGCAGTGGCCGATGGCCGTCAGCTGCGCTCGCTGATCGAGCGATGCGGCGTCACGGTGATGCAGGCCACGCCTTCCAGCTGGCGGCTGTTGCTGGACGCCGGCTGGCCCGAGCAGGCTGCCTTGCGCGTGCTGTGCGGCGGGGAGGCCCTGCCCAGCGACCTGGCCACGCAACTGCTGCAACACTCCGGGCAGGTCTGGAACCTGTACGGTCCCACCGAGACAACCATTTGGTCAGCCTTGCAGCGTGTGCAGGATGCCCAGCGCATCACCATCGGGCAGCCGATTGCCAACACCCAGGTGCACATCCTGGACGAGGCATTCAACCTGGTCCCGCAAGGCGTGCCCGGGGAGCTGTACATCGCTGGTGATGGCCTGGCCCGCGGCTACGTCAATCGCCCCGACCTCACCGCCGAGCGCTTCGTCCCGAACCCGTTCGGCGCCCCGGGCTCGCGCATGTACCGCACAGGTGACCTGGCCCGTTGGCTTGCCGACGGTTCCATCGACTACCTCGGCCGCATCGACCAGCAAGTCAAGATCCGCGGCTTCCGCATCGAGCCGGGCGAGATCGAGACCGTGCTGGCCACGCAGGCCGGCGTGCGCGAGGCCGTGGTGTTGGCGCGCGAAGACGCGCCAGGCGATAAGCGCCTGGTGGCCTACGTGATACCCGACGGCGACACTCAACTCGAAACGACCGGGCTGCGTGCACAGCTGCAGCAGCAACTGCCCGACTACATGGTGCCGGCGCACTTCGTGGTACTCGACGCCTTGCCCCTCACCCCCAACGGCAAACTGGACCGCAAGGCGCTGCCGGCCCCTGACGCCAGCCGCAGCGAAGTGGGCTACGTTGCGCCAGGCACTCCCACCGAGGCCACCCTCGCCACGATCTGGGCCGACGTGCTGAAGCTGGACCGCGTGGGCGTGCAGGACAACTTCTTCGCTCTGGGCGGCCATTCGCTGCTGGCCACGCAGCTGGTGTCGCGGGTCCGCGCCGCCTTGAACGTGGAGCTGCCGCTGCGCGCGCTGTTCGAAGTGCCCACCATCGCGCAGCTGGCCCTGCGGCTGCAAGCTGCGCACCGGGCCGCGCAGCCCGCGATCGAGCCCGTGGACCGGACACAAGCCCTGGCGCTGTCGTTCGCCCAGCAGCGCCTGTGGTTCATCGACCAGCTGGAACCGGGCGGCAGCTTCTACAACATCCCGGCGGCCGTGCGCCTGGCCGGCGCGCTGGACGTGCAGGCGCTGGCCCGGACCCTCAACGCGGTGGTGGCCCGCCACGAGGTGCTGCGCACCACCTTCCTCACGGTCGAGGGCGCGCCGGTGCAGGTGGTTGCGCCGCACCTGGTGCTGGAGCTGCCGTTCGCCGACCTCTCGGACCTGCCCGCCAGCGAACGCGAGGCCAAGGCGCAGTGGCTGGCGCAGGACGAAGCCCAGACCTCGTTCGACCTGGCCGCCGGCCCGCTGATCCGCGCCCGGCTGCTGCGGCTGCAGCCCGCCGAGCACATCGTGCTGCTGACGGTGCACCACATCGTCTCGGACGGCTGGTCCACGGCCGTCCTGGTGCGCGAGATCGCCGCGCTGTATGCCGCCTTCGTGAAGGGCCAGCCGTCGCCGCTGCCCGAACTCGCGATCCAGTACGCCGACTTCGCGCACTGGCAGCGCCAGTGGCTCAGCGGCGACGTGCTGCAGCAGCAACTCGGTTACTGGCGCGGGCAGTTGCAAGGCGCCCCTGAGGTGCTCGCGCTGCCCACGGACAGGCCGCGCCCGCCCGTGCAGCGCTTCCGCGGCGCCGCTCACCGCTTCACGCTCCCGGCGGAGATCGTGCAAGGGTTGCATGAAGTCAGCCTGCAGCAGCAAGCGACCCTCTTCATGACGCTGGCGGCGGTTTTCAATCTGCTGCTGGCGCGCTATTCAGGCCAATCCGACATCTGCATCGGCACGCCGATCGCCAACCGCCAACGCGCGGAACTGGAGCCGATGGTCGGGCTGTTCGTGAACACGCTGGTGCTGCGCACGCAGGTGGACGCGAGCGCGACATTCACGCAATTGCTGCGCCAGGTGCGGGCCACGGCATTGGGTGCCTACGCCCACCAGGACCTGCCGTTCGAGCAGCTGGTCGACGCGCTGGCGCCCACACGCAGCATGGCCCACCAGCCGCTGTTCCAGGTGATGCTGACCCTGCAGAACACACCGATGGAGCGGCTCAGCCTGCCCGGACTGGAGCTCAAGCCCCTGGCCGGCCCGGGCAGCACGGCCAAGTTCGACCTGTCGCTGTTCGCCACCGAGGCCGACGGCCAGTTGCTGGCCAGCCTGGAGTACGACACCGACCTGTTCGATGCAACGACCATCGAGCGCATGGCGGGCCACTTCGTGCGGCTGCTCGCATCGGCGGTGCGGCAACCCGAGGCGCCGGTCCATGCACTGGCCTGGCTCGCGGAAGATGAAGTGACCGCGCTGCGGGAGTGGAACGCGACCGGCAGCGACTACGCGCGCGAGCAGGTGCTGCACGGGCTTCTGGAAGCGCAGGCGGAACGCACGCCCGAGGCGGTGGCGCTGGTCTTCGAGGACATCCAGCTCACCTACGCGGAACTCAACGCCCGCTCCAACCGGCTGGCACACCATCTGCGCGGATTGGGCGTAGGCCCGGATGTGCTGGTCGCCGTGTGCGCCGAGCGCAGTGTGGAGATGGTGGTGGCTCTCGTGGCCACGCTGAAGGCAGGTGGCGCGTATGTGCCGCTGGACCCGAGCTACCCGCCCGAGCGGCTGGGATTCATGCTGACCGATGCGCAACCCAAGGTGCTGCTGACGCAGCAGGCCTTGCTCGGCTCGCTGCCGTTGTCCGAAGGACTGGCCACTTTCTGCCTGGATTCGCAGTGGGACTTGCTGTCCGCGCGCAACACCAACCCGCAGTGCACGGCTCTGCCGGTCCACCTGGCGTACGTCATCTACACCTCCGGCTCCACCGGCAGGCCCAAGGGTGTGGGTGTCACGCATGCCGGTGTCGGCAACTTCCTGCACGCGATGGCGCAAGCGCCGGGGTTGTCATCCGAAGACGTGCTGCTGGCGGTCACCTCACTGTCCTTCGACATTGCGGGATTGGAGCTGTGGCTTCCGCTCACGCAGGGCGCGCGCTGTGTACTGGCCTCGCGCGAAGCTGCGGCCGACGGCCGGCAACTGCGAGCATTGATCGAGCGATGCGGCGTGACTGTCATACAGGCCACGCCTGCGAGCTGGCGGTTGCTGCTGGAAGCCGGCTGGCCCGAGCAGGCAGCCTTGCGCGTGCTGTGCGGCGGTGAAGCCCTGCCCAGCGACCTGGCTGCCGAGCTGCTGCAACACACCGGGCAGGTCTGGAACCTCTACGGCCCCACAGAAACCACCATCTGGTCTGCCTTGCAGCGCGTGCAGGACGCCCAGCGCGTCACCATCGGGCAGCCGATTGCCAACACCCAGGTGCACATCCTGGACGAGGCATTCAACCTGGTGCCGCAAGGCGTGCCCGGCGAGCTGTACATCGCCGGTGATGGCCTGGCCCGCGGCTACGTCAATCGTCCCGAACTCACCGCCGAACGCTTCGTGCCGAACCCCTACGGCGCTCCAGGCTCCCGCATGTACCGCACAGGCGATCTGGCCCGCTGGCTCTCTGACGGTTCCATCGACTACCTGGGCCGCATCGACCAGCAGGTGAAGATCCGGGGCTTTCGCATCGAGCCGGGCGAAATCGAAGCCGTGCTGGCGGCCCGATCCGAGGTGCGCGAAGCCGTCGTGCTGGCGCGAGAAGATTCCCCCGGCAACAAGCGCCTGGTCGCCTACCTGGTGCCCGAAGGCACCGGTCAGGAACTCGAAACACCCCGGCTGCGCGCGCAACTGCAGCAGCGACTCCCCGACTACATGGTGCCGTCGCACTTCGTGGTGCTCGACGCCTTCCCGTTGACCCCCAACGGCAAGCTCGACCGCCGCGCCCTGCCCGCGCCGGACCTGCACGGCAGCGAAGCGGGTTACGTGGCGCCGCGCACACCCACCGAAGCGACCCTCGCAGCGGTCTGGGCCGAAGTGCTCAAGCTGGAGCGCGTGGGCGTGCAGGACAACTTCTTCGCCCTCGGCGGCCACTCGCTGCTGGCCACGCAACTGGTGTCGCGCGTGCGTACCGCGCTGGACGTGGAGCTGCCGCTGCGCGCGCTGTTCGAAGCGCCCACCGTCGAGCAGCTCGCCCGGCGCCTGCAAGCTGCGCAGCAGGCGGCCCTGCCCGCGATCGCGCGCGTGGGCCGCGCACAGCCGCTGGCGCTGTCGTTCGCGCAGCAGCGCCTGTGGTTCCTCGGCCAGCTCGAGCCGGCCAGCGCGGCCTACAACATCCCGGCCGCCGTGCGGCTGGTGGGCGAGCTGGACGTGCCTGCCCTGCATCGCACGCTCAACGAAGTGGTGCGCCGCCACGAGACCCTGCGCACCACCATCCAGTCGGTCGAGGGTGCACCGGTGCAGGCGATCGCACCAACGCTGGCGCTGGATCTGCCGCTCACCGACCTGGGCGGGCTGCCCGAAGGCGAACGCGAGGCCAAGGCGCAATGGCTGGCGCAGGACGAGGCGCAGACGCCGTTCGAGCTGGCCACCGGCCCGCTGATGCGCGCCAGGCTGCTGCGGCTGCAGCCGACCGAGCACGTCGTGCTGCTGACGCTCCACCACATCGTTTCGGACGGCTGGTCTGCCGGCGTGCTGGTGCGCGAGATCGCCGCGCTGTATGCCGCCTTCGTGAAGGACCAGCCCTCCCCGCTGCCCGAGCTGGCCATCCAGTACGCCGACTTCGCCGCCTGGCAGCGCCAGTGGCTCAGCGGCACTGTGCTGCAGCAGCAGCTCGACTACTGGCGCGGGCGGCTGCAAGGCGCGCCCGAGATGCTGGCGCTGCCCACCGACCGGCCCAGGCTGGCCGTGCAGCGTTTCCGCGGCGCCACCCACCGCTTCACGGTGCCCGAAGACACCACGCGGGGCCTGCACGACGTCGGCCGGCAGGAGCAGGCGACACTGTTCATGACGCTGGCGGCGGCCTTCAACCTGCTGCTGGCGCGCTACTCGGGCCAGTCCGACATCTGCATCGGCACGCCGATCGCGAACCGCCAGCGCGCCGAGCTGGAGCCGATGATCGGCTTCTTCGTCAACACGCTGGTGCTGCGCACCCAGGTCGACGCCGGCCGGTCCTTCGCCGGGCTGCTGCGGCAGGTGCGGACGGCCGCGCTCGATGCCTATGCGCACCAGGACCTGCCGTTCGAACAGCTGGTGGATGCGCTGGCGCCCAGGCGCAGCATGGCCCACCAGCCGCTGTTCCAGGTCATGCTGACCCTGCAGAACGCGCCCATGGAGCGGCTGGCCCTGCCCGGGCTGGAACTCAGGCCGCTGATGGCCAGCGGCAGCAGCACCAAGTTCGACCTGTCGCTGTTCGTGACCGAGGCCGACGGCCGGCTGCTGGCCAGCCTGGAATACGACACCGATTTGTTCGACGCAACGACCATCGAACGCATGGCCGGCCACTTCCTGCGGCTGCTCGCATCGGCGGTGCGGCAGCCCGGAATGCCGGTGCACGCCCTGGCCTGGCTGGGCGAAGAAGAACAGGCGCGGTTGCGCGGCTGGAATGCCACCCAGGCGGACATCCCCGGTGGCCAGACCCTGCAGCAGCTGTTCGAGCAGCAGGCGCGCCGGACGCCGGACGGCATCGCCGTCGCCTTCGAGGACGAGCAGCTCAGCTATTCGCAGCTCAATGCGCGCGCCAACCGGCTGGCGCACCAGCTGCGCGCACTGGGCGTCGGCCCGGACGTGCTGGTGGCCGTGTGCGCCGAGCGCAGCGTGGAACTCGTGGTGGCGGTGCTGGCCACGCTGAAGGCCGGCGGCGCCTACCTGCCGCTGGACCCGGGCTACCCCAGCGAGCGGCTGGCCTTCATGCTGGCCGACGCCCGACCCAGGGTGCTGCTGACGCAGCAGGCGCTGCTGGCTTCGCTGCCGGTGTCCGGCGACGTTTCCACCTTCTGCCTGGACGCGCAGTGGGATGCATTGCCCGCGCGCGACACCGATCCGCCCGGCACTGCCCTGCCCGACCACCTGGCCTACATCATCTACACCTCCGGCTCCACCGGCCAGCCCAAGGGTGTGGGCGGCACCGTGCGCTCCATGGTCAACCGGCTGCTGTGGATGCAGGGCGTGTTCCCGGCCGAGCCCGGCCAGGCGCACCTGCAGAAAACCTCGGTCAACTTCATCGACTCGGTCACCGAGACGCTCACGCCGCTGCTGTTCGGCGCCACGCTGCGCATCGCGGCGCGCCCGGCGGCCGATGTCGACGCACTCTGGCGGACGGTGGACGCCTGGGAGGTCTCGCGGCTGGTGCTGGTGCCCTCGCTGCTGACGGCGCTGCTGCAGGCCGAGGGCCTGCAGCAGCAGCGCAAGCCCGCGCTGGTCGTGTGCAGCGGCGAAGCGCTGTCGCGGCGGCTGGCCGGCCAGGCGCTGGAGTCCCTGCCCGGCAGCGCGCTGCTGAACCTGTACGGCTCCTCGGAGGTGGCGGGTGACGTCAGCTTCCATCTCTGCACCGCCACGGATGCATCGACCCGCGGCGACGCGGGCGTGCCCATCGGCCGGCCCATCGCCAACACGCAGCTCCACATCCTGGACGCGGCATTCAACCTGCTGCCGCAGGGCGTGCCCGGCGAGCTGTACGTCGCGGGCGAGAGCCTGGCGCGCGGCTACGTGAACCGCGCGGACCTCACCGCCGAGCGCTTCCTGCCCAACCCGCACGGCGCACCGGGTTCGCGCATGTACCGCACGGGCGACCTGGCGCGCCGGCTGCCGGATGGCTCCATCGAGTCCCTGGGCCGCGCCGACCAGCAGGTGAAGATCCGCGGTTTCCGCATCGAGCCGGGCGAAATCGAGGCCGTGCTGGCGGCGCAGCCGGGCGTGCACGAGGCGGTGGTGCAGGCCCACGAGGCCGCGCCCGGCGACCTGCGCCTGGTGGCCTACGTGGTGCCCGAGTCCGGCGCGCAGCTGGAAGCCGCGGCGCTGCGCGCGCAACTGCAGCGGCAGCTGCCCGGCTACATGGTGCCGGCGCACCTGGTGGTGCTGGAGGCACTGCCGCGCACCCTCAACGGCAAGCTCGACCGCAAGGCACTGCCCGCGCCGGACACGCACCGCGGCCTGACCGGCTACGTCGCGCCGCGCACGCCGGCCGAAACCGCCCTGGCGGCGATCTGGGCCGACGTGCTGCGGCGCGAGACGGTCGGCGTCCATGACAACTTTTTCGATCTGGGGGGACATTCCTTGAGCGCTGTACAGATGGCCGCGCGCGTCAGGAGCGCGCTGGGCAAACAGGTGGAGGTCGCCTCGGTCTTCACGTGCTCCAGCCTGGAGGCGCTGGCCTCGCTGGTCGACAGCCTGCCCCGGGCGGACACCGTGGAGGAGGCCCCGATCCGCCGGCAGCCGCGCAAGCCGACATGACCGACCAGCACGCAGCAAACCGGTCCGCCGGCACGAAGGAGCGCGCGCCATGTGCGGCATAGCAGGCTACGCCGCAACCGGCGCGCAACCGGCACCCGATGCATCCGTCATCCGGCGCATGCTCAGCCAGATCGTGCACCGGGGTCCCGACTCGGAAGGCGTTTTCGCGCAGGACGGCGTCGCCCTCGGCTTCCGGCGGCTGGCGCTGGTCGACCTGGCCGGCGGCGACCAGCCCCTGTACAACGAGGACCGCTCGCTGGTCCTGTGCTGCAACGGCGAGATCTTCAACCACAAGGAGCTGCGCCGGCAGCTGGCCGAGGCGGGGCACAGCTTCGCCACCCACAGCGATGTCGAAGTCATCCTGCATCTCTACGAAGAGCATGGGCTGGAGCTCACGCGCCACCTGAACGGCCAGTTCGCCTTCGTCCTGTACGACCGCAAGCGCAACCTGCTGGTGCTCTGCCGCGACCACTCGGGGATCGCCCCGATGTACTACGCGGTGCGCGACGGCGGCATCGTGTTCGGCTCGGAGGCCAAGGCGCTGCTGCCCCATCCTGCCGTGCGGGCCGAGGTCGACCTGGTCGGCCTGGACCAGGTGGTCTGCTTCCCCGGCCTGGTCAGCCCCAGGACCCTGTTCCGCGGCATCGAGGCGCTGGCGCCGGGCTGCCTGCTCACCTGGTCGGGCGGCGAAGTCGCCGTGCGGCAGTACTGGGACCTGGACTATCCGCGGCAGCAGGCCCCCGGCAGCGCGGCTCCCAGCACGCCGGCCAGCGCGCGCGCGCACGAAACCCGGCTGGCCGCGCTGTTCAAGGCCTCGGTGCAGCGGCGCCTGCAGGCCGATGCGCCGGTCGGCGTGTACCTGAGCGGCGGGCTCGACTCCTCCATGATCGCCTGTATGGCGGCGCAGCTGTCGCCCGAACCGATCTCGACCTTCTCGGTCACCTTCTCCGACCGCGGCTACACCGAGGAAAGCTACCAGCGCCTGGTGGCCGAGCGCATCGGCGCGCGGCACCACGAACTGCGCTTCGAGCAGCACGACCTGGTCGAGCACATGGAGCGGATGGTCCGCCACGCGGAATGCCCGGTGAAGGAAAGCTACAACACCTGCTCCATGCTGCTGTCCGGCCTGGCCCGCGAGCAGGGCGTGAAGGCCATCCTCACCGGCGAGGGCGCCGATGAACTGTTCGCCGGCTACCCGAGCTACAAGTTCGCCGAGATGCGCGCCAAGCGGCCGCCGCCCGTATCCGCCGAGGAACAGGGCCAGCGGATGCGGCTGTGGGGCACCGACGTCGACTACGAGCGGGACTACAGCGCCTTCGGCGGCCGGCGCCTGAAGCTGTACTCCGAACGCGCCAGGGAGCAATTGCGCGAGCACAACGCCCTGAGCACGCGGCTGGCCAGCCCCGAGCGGCTGGAAGGCCGCGACCGCGTGCAGCAGCGCTCCTACCTCGATTGCAAGCTGCGGTTGGCCGACCACCTGCTGGTCGAGCATGGCGACAGGATGCTGCTGGCCAATTCGGTCGAGGGCCGCTATCCGTTCCTCGACCAGGAGCTGGTCGACTACGCGAGAAGCATTCCCAGCGACCTGAAGCTGTCCGGCTTCCACGAGAAATTCATCCTCAAGCGCATTGCCGCCGCCTTCACGCCGATGGAGATCGTGCGCCGGGAGAAAAGCGGCTTCCACGCGCCGGGCAGCCCGTGGCTGCTGCACCTGGGCGGCAACTACGTGCGCGACCTGCTGTCGCCCGCGCGCATCAGGCGCCAGGGCTACTTCGACGCGGACGTCGTCGCCGCGATGGTCGACGAATACAGCCGTCCCGATTTCGCGCTGGACGCGCGCATCGACGACGACCTGCTGATGATCGTGCTGTCCTTCAGCATCTTCCTGGACGTGTTCGGAATGGGCGACCTATGAGCGCTGCGACGGCAAACGGGTTGGACGCGGGTTTCGAAGGCGAGTCGTACGCTTTCGACCTGTCGTTCGGGCAGCAGGGGCTGTGGCTGGAGGCGCAGGCCAGCGGCCCCGGCGCGCACTACAACATGCCGGTGGCGCTCAGGCTGCGCGGCCAGGGTTTCTCGGTGGCGTGGCTGCAGGCCGCGTTCAACGCACTGGTCGCGCGCCACGAGGCCCTGCGCACGGTGTTCGGCGTGGCCGACGGCGTGCCCCGGCAGATCGTGCGCGAGAAGCTGAACCTGGCGATCCGTGTTACCGACCTCGAAGCACTGGCGCCCGCGGACCGGCCGGAACGCCTGGCGGCGGTGCTGCGCGCGGAGGCCGCCGCGCCGTTCGACCTGGGCAGCGGGCCGCTGCTGCGGGTGGCACTGGTGCGGCTGGACGCACACGAGCACGTGCTGCAGCTCACCACCCACCACATCGTTTCCGACCAGTGGTCGCTGGGCGTGCTGGTCCACGAGCTGCTGGCCTTCTACACCGAGCAGGCGGGCGGCGCGCCGGCGCAGCTTCCGGCCCTGCCGATTCAGTACGCCGACTACGCGGTCTGGCAGCGCGAGCGGGAGGAAGCAGGCCATCTGCAGCGCCAGCTGGACTACTGGAAGCGCCAGCTCGATGCCGCGCCGCCGCTGCTGGAGCTGCCCTGCGACCGGCCGCGGCCGGCCCGGCAAACCTACCGCGGCGCATCGCATGCCTTCACCCTGCCGCCGCAAATGCTGGCCAGGCTGAAGGAATTGGCGTCGGCGCACGGCGCGACGCTGTTCATGGTGGTGCAGGCGGCGTTCGCGCTGCTGCTGCACCGCTACGGCAACCAGGACGACATCTGCGTCGGCACGCCAGTGGCCGGCCGACAGCGGGTCGAGCTGGAAGGGCTGATCGGCCTGTTCGTGAACACCGTGGTGCTGCGCACCCGGTTCGGGGCGCCGCTCACGTTCGAGCAGTTGCTGTTGCAGGCCCGGCAGACCGCCCTCGAGGCCTATGCGAACCAGGACGTTCCGTTCGACCGGCTGGTGGAGGCGCTGAACCCGCGCCGAAGCCTGAGTCACGCGCCGCTGTTCCAGGTGATGTTCGTGCTGCAGAACGCGCCGCGGCACAAGGTCGCGCTGCCCGGGCTGGAGTTCGAGCATGTGCACAGCCGCGCGCCGGCCGCGAAATACGACCTGGTGTGCGAACTCGCCGAGGGCGACCAGGGCCTGCACGGCATCCTGGACTACAGCACCGACCTGTTCGACGCGGCAAGCATCGCGCGGCTGGCCGGGCACTACCAGGCCCTGCTGGTGGCGGCGTGCGAGCAGCCCGGCGCATCGATCGAGGACTTGCTGCTCCGGGTGTTCCGGCTGCAGCAGCCTCCTCTTGGCGCACCCGACGCCGCAGCGGCCACGGAGTCCCTGGTCGACCGCTTCCGCGAGCAGGCGCAGAATCATGCGGACAAGTCCGCCGTGGTCGGCGAGCACGCGGCGCTCAGCTACCGAGAACTCGATGCGCTGTCCGCGCGCGTGGCGGCGGCGGTCCGCGAACGCTGCGGCGATGCGAACACCGCGGTCGGCCTCCTCTTCGGGCCCGGCGCGGCGATGGTAGCGGGCATCTTCGGCGCGCTGAAGGCCGGCAAGGCCTATGTGCCGCTGGACCCGCGCTATCCGCAGGACCGCCTGCGCTTTTTCCTCGCCGATTCGGGCGCGGTGGCGCTGGTGACGGACGCGGCCAACCTGGAGCTCGCCCGCCGCCTGGCCGATGGCGCGGTGCCGGTCCTCGACATCGACGATCTCGGCGCGGCTTCGGCGCCGGAGTCGCCGGTGGCCATCGATGGCGACGCGCTCGCCTACATCCTGTACACCTCCGGCTCGACCGGCCGCCCCAAGGGCGTGGCGCAAAGCCACCGCAACGCGCTGCATTTCGCCCACACCTACGCCGCCAGCTTGCGCATCGGCGCCGAAGACCGCGTGGCGCTGCTGGCCTCGTACAGCTTCGATGCTGCGGTGATGGACATCTTCGGCGCCCTGCTCCATGGCGCTGCGCTCTTCCCCATGGATGCGCGCAGCGCGGCGCCACAGGCCATCGCGGCGCGCATCGCGCAGCAGCGCATCACGGTCTACCACAGCACGCCGACGCTGCTGCGGCATCTCTACGGCGCGCCGGGCGCACCGGCACCGGAACCGGCGCATGCGCGCTTCGCCGTGCTGGGCGGAGAGCCTGTGGCCGGCGACGACGTCGCGCTGTTCAACTCCGTGTTTCCCTCGTCGTGCGTGCTGGTCAACGGCTACGGCCCGACGGAATCGACGCTGGCCACGCAGAATCTCATCGCCCACGGGGCCGCGGCGCCGGGCACGACGGTGGCGACCGGAACGCCGGTGGACGGCGTGCGCATCGCCCTCGGCCACGCGGACAGCGAACCGCAGGCCTTCCAGGTTGGCGAGATCATCATCAAGAGCCGGTACGTGGCGCTCGGCTACTGGCGACAGCCCGAACTGACGGCACAGGCGTTCGGCATGGACGCTCGCCAGCAGCGCTTCTTCCGCACCGGTGACATCGGCAGGTGGGGCGCAGACGGCAGCCTCACTGTGCTGGGGCGGCGCGACGACCAGGTCAAGATCCGCGGCTTCCGCGTCGAACTCGGGGAGATCGAGTCGGCCCTGGCCGAGGTGCCGGGCGTGGCCGGCAAGGCGGTAGCGTTGCGCGAGGACCAGGCGGGCGGCAAGGCGCTGGTCGCCTACCTCGTGCCGCGGGCCGGCGCCGAGGGCGCCATCGACATCGACGGCGCGCGCGCGGCCCTGGCGCGCAAGCTTCCGGAATACATGGTGCCGGCGCAGTTCGTCGTGCTGCCCGAGCTCCCGCTCACGCCCAGCGGCAAAGTCGACCGCCGCGCGCTTCCCGCACCGGACGACACGGCGCGCGGCGGTGCGGACCATGCCGCGCCGGCCACCGATGCGGAGAAAGCACTGGCTGCGATCTGGGCCCAGGTCCTCAAGGTCGAGCGGATCGGCGTGGACGACGATTTCTTCGAGCTGGGCGGCCATTCGCTCGCGGCCACCCGTGTCATGCACCTGGCGGCCGGTGCGTTCCGCAAGGAGCTCAGCCTGCGGGCCTTGCTGGAATACCCGCGCCTGGGCGCGCTCGCGCGCTATCTCGACGAACCGCTGGACGAGGACGATCCGTTCGCGTTGCCCGATCCGTTCGGGCCCGACGCGCCGCTGCAGGCGATCGCGGTGGTGGATCGTGCAGGCGCGCAGGCGGCGTCGTACGCGCAGCAGCGGCTGTGGTTCCTGGACCGCTACGAGGCGGGCGGTGCGCAGTACAACCTGGCGCAGGCGCTGCGGCTGGTGGGCCCCGGGGTGAGCGTGCAATTGCTGCAGCAAGTCCTGCTGCAACTGGTGCAGCGCCACGAGACGCTGCGCACGGTGTTCGCGCCCGACGCCGACGGCCAGCCCTGCCAGGTGATCCTGCAGGGGCAGCTGCCGGAAGTGGGCTACGAGGACCTGAGCGGCCTGCCGCCCGAGCAGGCGCAGGTGCGCGCGCAGGAATTGGCGCGGCAAGCGGCGCAGGCGCCGTTCGACCTGGCGCGCGGACCGCTGCTGCGCGTGAAGCTGCTGAAGCTGGCCGCGCAGGAACATTTACTGGTGCTCACGCTGCACCACATCGTCAGCGACGGCTGGTCGATGGGCGTGCTGGTGGGTGAGGTCGCGCAGCTGTACGAGGCGCAACTGAACGGCACGCCGGCGCGGCTGGCGCCCCTGCCAGTGCAGTACGCCGACTACGCGGCCTGGCAGCGCGAGCGGCTGCAAGGCGAGCGGCTGCAACGCCTGCAGCAATACTGGCAACAGCAACTCGAAGGCGCTCCGGCGCTGCTGGAGCTGCCCACGGACCGCCCGCGCCCGGCGCTGCAAGGCCACAGCGGGTCCTCTTGCAGCTTCGAACTGCCGGGCGAGCTTGCGCAGCAGCTGCACAAGCTGGCGCAGGCCAACGGGGCGACGCTGTTCATGGTGCTGCAGGCAGCCTTCGCGCTGCTGCTGCACCGCTACAGCGGCCAGCACGACATCTGCGTGGGCACCCCGGTGGCCGGGCGCGAGCGCGCCGAGCTGGAGGGGCTGATCGGCTTCTTCGTCAACACGCTGGTGCTGCGCACGCGCATCGAGCCGCAGGCGAGCTTTGAGCAGCTGATCGCCCAGGCCAAGGAAGCGGCGCTGGGCGCCTACGCGCACCAGGAGCTGCCATTCGAGCAGCTGGTGGAGCACCTGCGGCCGCAGCGCAGCCTGAGCTACGCGCCACTGTTCCAGGTGATGTTCGTGCTGCAGAACGCGCCGCACCAGAAGCTGGAGTTGCCGGGGCTGAGCCTGCAGACGGTGGGCATGCCGGCGACGACGGCCAAGTTCGACCTGCTGTGCAGCCTGACCGAGCAGCAAGACGGCGTGGCTGGGACCATCGAATACAACACCGACCTGTTCGACCGCGCCACGGTGCAGCGGTTCGCGGAACATTACGAGGTGCTGTTGCGCGGCATCTGCGAGCAGCCGGCTCTGCCAGTGAAGGAGTTGGCGGTGCTCAGCGGGCGCGAGCAGCGCCGCATCCTGCTGGAGTGGAACGACACGGCCGCGCCGTACCCGCGCGAGCAGCCGCTGCACCGGCTGTTCGAGCAGCAGGCCAGGCGCACGCCCGAGGCGGTGGCGCTGGTGTTTGAAGACACTCAACTCACCTATGCCGAACTGAATGCGCGGGCCAATCGGCTGGCGCATCACCTGCGTGATCTCGGAGTCGGGCCAGACGTGCTGGTCGCCGTGTGCGCCGAACGCAGCGTGGAGATGGTGGTGGCCTTGCTGGCCACGCTGAAGGCCGGCGGTGCGTATGTGCCGCTGGACCCGGGCTACCCGGGCGAGCGGCTGGGATTCATGCTGGCCGATGCACAGCCCAGGGTGCTGCTGACGCAGCAGGCCCTGCTCGCATCGCTGCCCGTGCACGAGGTGCTTACCTTCTGCCTGGACTCTCAATGGAGTGAATTGCCCGCGCGCGACACCAATCCGCCCTGCACCACCCTGTCAGCCCACCTGGCCTACGTCATCTACACCTCCGGCTCCACCGGCAGGCCCAAGGGCGCGGGCAATACGCACGAGGCCATCGGCAACCGACTGCACTGGATGCAGGCGCTCTATCCCCTGGACGGCAGCGACCGCGTGGTCCAGAAAACGCCGTTCGGCTTCGATGTGTCGGTCTGGGAGTTTTTCTGGCCGCTGCTGTCCGGCGCCAGGCTGGTCATGGCCCGCCCGGAAGGCCACAAGGATCCGCAGTACCTGCTGGAGTTGATCGCGCAGGCGCGCATCACCGTGGCCCACTTCGTGCCGTCCATGCTGGAGGCCTTCCTCGCGGCCGTGCAGGACACCGGCGCCCTGGCCAGCCTGCGCAGGGTCGCCTGCAGCGGCGAAGCGCTGCCGCTCGCGCTGCAGCATCGCTTTTTCGAGGTGACCGGCGGCGCCATCGCGCTGCACAACCTGTACGGCCCGACCGAAGCGGCGGTCGAGGTCACGCACTGGCAATGCCGGCCCGACGGGCCGCCCTGCGTGCCGATCGGACGTCCCATCACCAACCTGCGGATGCACGTGCTCGATGCGCAACGCATGCCCGTACCCGTCGGCGTGGCGGGCGAGTTGCACATCGCCGGCATGGGCCTGGCGCGCGGGTACCTGAACCGCCCGGACCTCACCGCGGACAAATTCGTCCCCGACCCGTACGGCCCGCCGGGCAGCCGGATGTACAAGACCGGCGACCTCGCCAGGTACCTGGCCGACGGCAACATCGAGTACCTGGGCCGGCTGGACAACCAGGTCAAGCTGCGGGGCTTTCGCATCGAGCTGGGCGAGATCGAGAACGCGCTGCAGCAGCAGCCCGGTGTCGCGCAGGCCGTGGTGGCGCTGCGCGAGGACGAGGCGGGCAGGCGGCTGGTGGCCTATGTGGTGCCGGCCGTGGCGGGCGGGCCGCCGCAGCCGGAGCCGCTCACGCGCGCGCTGCGGCAGACGCTGCCGGACTACATGGTGCCCGGCACCTTCGTCGTGCTGGAGCAGCTGCCCCTGCTGTCCAACGGCAAGGTCGACCGCCGGACCCTGCCGGCACCCGGCCCGCGGCAGCACGCCGGCAGCGAGTACGTCGCGCCGCGCAGCGACACGGAGAAGGCGATGGCGCTGATGTGGGCGGAACTGCTCGCGGTGGACAGGGTCGGCCTGCACGACAACTTCTTCGCCCTGGGCGGCCATTCGCTGCAGGGCTTGCGGCTGATCGAGCGGATCAGGCAGGTCCACCAGGTGGCGGTCCCCATCAAGGCCCTGTTCTCCGCGCCGACGCTGGCGGAGTTCGCCACGGTGGTGGACGAGCGCCGCCTGGTGCGCGGGCTCGCGGACGCCGAGGCGGATGCCGGCCAGGAATCGGTGGTGTTCTGAGCATGCTGACGGTCCTGCAAGCCCTGCACGACGCGGGGGTAAAACTCTCCGTCGAAGCCGGCCGCCTGGTTGCCAAGGCCGCGACGGGCGTGCTGGACGAACGCCTGCGCGCGCTGATCGGCGCCAACAAGCAGCGGCTGATCGACTACCTGCAGGAGTCGGGCGACGCGCCGCTGGAGGCGATCGCGGTGGTGGATCGCGCAGGCCCGCAGGCGGCGTCGTACGCGCAGCAGCGGTTGTGGTTCCTGGACCGCTACGAGGCGGGCGGCGCGCAGTACAACCTGGCGCAGGCGCTGCGGCTGGTGGGCCCAGGGGTCAGCGCGCAGTTGCTGCAGCAGGTCCTGCTGCAGCTGGTGCAGCGCCACGAGACACTGCGCACGGTGTTCGCGCCCGACGCGGACGGCCAGCCCTGCCAGGTAATCCTGCAGGCGCAGTTGCCGGAAGTGGGCTACGAAGATTTGAGCGGCCTGCCGCCCGAACAAGGTCAGGTGCGCGCGCAGGAACTGGCGCGGCAAGCGGCGCAGGCGCCGTTCGACCTGGCGCGGGGGCCGCTGCTGCGCGTGAAGCTGCTGAGGCTGGCCGCGCAGGAACACCTGCTGGTGCTCACGCTGCACCACATCGTCAGCGACGGCTGGTCGATGGGCGTGCTGGTGGGCGAGGTGGCGCAGCTGTACGAGGCGCAATTGCATGGCACGCCGGCGCGGCTCGCGCCACTGCCGGTGCAGTACGCCGACTATGCGGCCTGGCAGCGCGAGCGCCTGCAAGGCGAGCGGCTGCAGCGCCTGCAGCAGTATTGGCAGCAGCAGCTCGAAGGCGCCCCGGCGCTGCTGGAGCTGCCCACGGACCGCCCGCGCCCGGCGTTGCAAGGCCACAGCGGGTCCTCCTGCAGCTTCACGCTGCCGGAAGATCTGGCGCAGCAGCTGCACAAGCTGGCGCAGGCCAACGGAGCGACCTTGTTCATGGTGCTGCAGGCGGCCTTCGCGCTGCTGCTGCACCGCTACAGCGGCCAGCGCGACATCTGCGTGGGCACACCCGTGGCCGGGCGCGAGCGCGCCGAGCTGGAAGGGCTGATCGGCTTCTTCGTCAACACCCTGGTACTGCGCACGCGCATCGAGCCGCAGGCGAGCTTCGAGCAGCTGCTCGGCCAGGCCAAGGAGACAGCCCTTGGCGCCTACGCGCACCAGGAGCTGCCGTTCGAGCAACTGGTGGAGCACCTGCGGCCGCAGCGCAGCCTGAGCTACGCGCCGCTGTTCCAGGTGATGTTCGTGCTGCAGAACGCACCGCACCAGAAACTTGAGCTGCCGGGCCTCAGCCTGCAGACGGTGGGCATGCCCGCGACGACGGCCAAGTTTGACCTGCTGTGCAGCCTGACCGAGCAGCAAGACGGCGTGGCCGGAACGCTGGAATACAACACCGACCTGTTCGACCGCGCCACCGTGCAGCGGTTTGCGGAGCACTACGAGGTGCTGCTGCGCGGCATCTGCGAGCAGCCGGCGGCGCCGGTAAAGCAGCTGGCGGTGCTCAGCGGACGCGAGCAGCGGCGCATCCTGCTGGAGTGGAACGACACGGCCGCGCCGTACCCGCGCGAGCAGTCGCTGCACCGGCTGTTCGAGCAGCAGGCCAGGCGCACGCCCGAGGCGGTGGCGCTGGTGTTTGAAGACACTCAACTCACCTATGCCGAACTGAATGCGCGGGCCAATCGGCTGGCGCATCACCTGCGTGATCTCGGAGTCGGGCCAGACGTGCTGGTCGCCGTGTGCGCCGAACGCAGCGTGGAGATGGTGGTGGCCTTGCTGGCCACGCTGAAGGCCTGCGGGGCGTATGTGCCGCTGGATCCGAGCTATCCGAGCGAGCGGCTGGGATTCATGCTGGCCGATGCGCGGCCCAGGGTGCTGTTGACGCAGCAAGCCTTGTTCGGCTCGCTGCCGGTGCCCCAAGGCTTGGCCACTTTCTGCCTGGACTCGCAGTGGGACGCGCTGCTCGAGTGCGACAACAACCCGCCGTGTGCCACCCTGTCCGCGCACCTGGCTTACGTCATCTACACCTCCGGCTCCACCGGCAAGCCCAAGGGCGTGGGTGTCACGCATGCGAGTGTTGGCAACTTCCTGCACTCCATGGCCATGGCTCCGGGGCTCGACTCCGAAGACGTGCTGCTGGCGGTCACCTCGCTGTCCTTCGACATTGCGGGGCTGGAGCTGTGGCTGCCGCTGATCCAGGGTGCACGCTGCGTGCTGGCCTCGCGCGAAGCAGCGGCCGACGGCCGGCAGCTGCGAGCGTTGATCGAGCGACGTGGTGTGACCCTCATGCAGGCCACTCCCTCAAGCTGGCGCCTGCTGCTGGAAGCCGGTTGGCCCGAGCAAGCCGCTCTGCGCGTGCTGTGCGGCGGTGAAGCCCTGCCCAGTGACCTGGCTGCGCAACTGCTGCAACGCACCGAGCAGGTCTGGAACCTGTACGGCCCCACCGAAACGACCATCTGGTCGGCCCTGCAGTGCGTGAGGGACGCCCGGCGCATCACCATCGGCCAACCCATCGCCAACACCCAGGTGCACCTCCTGGACGACGCGTTCAACCTGGTCCCGCAAGGCGTGCCCGGCGAGCTGTACATCGCCGGTGATGGACTGGCACGTGGCTACGTCAATCGCCCCGAGCTCACCGCCGAACGCTTCGTGCCGAACCCGTTCGGCGTGCCCGGCTCGCGCATGTATCGCACCGGAGACCTGGCGCGCTGGCTGTCCGACGGCTCCATCGACTACCTCGGGCGCATCGACCAGCAAGTCAAGATCCGAGGCTTCCGCATCGAGCCCGGCGAGATCGAGGCCGTGCTGGCTTCGCAGGCCGGGGTGCGTGAAGCCGTCGTGCTCGCCCGCGAAGACGCTCCTGGCGACAAGCGCCTGGTCGCCTATGTCGTCCCCAGTGAAGTACGAGCGTCCGCTCAACTCGGCCTGAGCCTGTTCTACTTCGGTGCCGACACTTACGCCGAACAGGACAAGTACCGTCTGTACCTGCAGGCGGCCCGCTTCGCCGACGACAACGGCCTGCAGGCCATCTGGACACCAGAGCGCCACTTCGACCCCGTCGGTGCGCTGTACCCGAACCCGGCCATCCTCAACGCGGCCCTCGCCGCCTCCACCCGCCGCGTGCAACTGCGTGCGGGCAGCGTGGTGCTGCCGCTGCAAGACCCCATCCGCGTGGCAGAGGAATGGGCCGTTGTGGACAACCTCAGCGCGGGCCGTATCGGCTTGGCGATCGCCAGCGGTTGGCACCTGCGCGACTTCGTGCTGGCGCCCCATCAGTTCGAGCAGCGCCGCCAGGCCATGCAGGATGGCATCGCGCAGTTGCAAGCCCTGTGGCGCGGTGAAACCATCGAGCGCACCGACGGCGCGGGCAACACGACTTCGGTGCGCACCTACCCGCGCCCGCTGCAGCCCGAGCTGCCCTTGTGGATCACCGCCGCGGGCAACCCCCAGACCTTCGCCTATGCCGGCCAGATCGGCGCCAACGTGCTGACCCACCTGCTGGGCCAGACCATCGAGCAGGTCGCGGCCAACGTCGACCTGTACCGCAAGAGCCTCGTCGAGCACGGCCACGATCCGCTCTCCCGCCAGGTCACCCTGATGGTGCACACCTTCATGGGCGAGGACCAGGAAGCGACCATCGAGCAGGCGCGCCTGCCCTTCATGGCCTACATGCGTGCCCATGTGGGGCTGCAGATGCCGCTGCTGCAAAGCCTGGGCATTCCGGTCGAACAGGCCACGCCCGAGAAGATCGAGATGGTGGTGCAGTTCGCCTTCGAGCGCTATTCGCGCACGGCAGCCCTGATCGGCACGCCCGAATCCTGCGCACCGCTGGTAGCGGCCATCGCAAGGGCGGGAGTGACGGAGATCGCCTGCCTGATCGACTGGATGGATGCGGACAGCGCGCTGGATGCACTGGAGCATCTGCCACGGCTGCGCGAGCAGGCAGCAATCCCGGCATTGGACGCACAGGCACTGCGCAGCCGCTGCGAGCAGGTCCTGCCGCACTACATGGTTCCCGCGCACTTCGTGGTGCTCGATGCCCTGCCGCTGACCCCCAACGGCAAGATCGACCGCAAGGCGCTTCCTGCTCCGCAGCTGCAACTGGCGCAAAGCGGCTACACCGCCCCCTCCACGCCCACCGAGCAGACGCTAGCCCGCATCTGGGAGCAAGTGCTCCGGCTGGACAAGGTCGGCGTACAAGACCATTTCTTCACGCTGGGCGGGCATTCGCTGATGGCGGTGCAGCTGGTCTCGAAGATCGGCACGGCGTTCGGGGTGGAGCTGCCGCTGCGCACGCTGTTCGAGGCGCCCACGGTGCGCCAGCTGGCCCAGCGGGTGGAAGCGGCGCAGCAGCAGGGACAACAGGCGCTCTCGCCGCCGATCGGGCGGGTGAGCCGCGAGCAGCCGCTGGCGCTGTCCTTCGCGCAGCAGCGCCTGTGGTTCATCGACCAGCTGGAGCCGGGCAGCAGCTTCTACAACACGCCAACGGCCGTGCGGCTGGTGGGTGAATTGAACGTCGATGCATTGCATCGCACGCTCAACGAAGTGGTGCGCCGCCACGAGGTGCTGCGCACCAGCTTCCAGTTGGTCGAAGGCTCACCGGTGCAGGTGATCGCCAGCGAGCTGGCACTGCAACTGCCGGTCACGGACCTGGGCGCGCTGCCCGAAGGCGAACGCGAAGCCAAGGCCCAATGGCTGGCGCAGGACGAGGCGCAAACCCCGTTCGACCTGGCAACTGGTCCGCTGATCCGCGCCAGGCTGCTGCGGCTGGAAGCGCAGGAGCACATCGTGCTGCTGACGCTGCACCACGTCGCCAGCGACGCGTGGTCCGTCGGCGTTCTGGTCGGCGAGATCGCCGCGTTGTATGCGGCGTTCACCCAGGGCCAGCCTTCGCCGCTGCCCGAACTGGCGATCCAGTACGCCGACTTCGCCGCCTGGCAGCGCGAGTGGCTGAGCGGCGCAGTGCTGCAGCAGCAGCTCGATTACTGGCGCGGCCAGCTGCAAGGAGCACCCGAGCTGCTGACGCTGCCCACGGACAAGCCGCGTCCGCCGATGCAACGGCATCGCAGCGCGATCCACCGGTTCACCGTGCCCGCGGACATCACGCAGGGATTGCATGCCCTTGGCCGGCAAGAGCAGGCGACGCTGTTCATGACACTGGCGGCAGCCTTCCAGCTGCTGCTGGCGCGCTACTCCGGGCAGGACGACGTCTGCATCGGCACGCCGATCGCCAACCGCCAGCGCGCCGAGCTGGAGCCGATGATCGGCTTCTTCCTCAACACCCTGGTGCTGCGCACGCAGGTGAACGCCGCCGCGTCGTTCGGCGACCTGCTGCGGCAGGTGCAGGCGACGGCGCTCGGCGCCTACGCCCACCAGGACTTGCCGTTCGAGCAGCTGGTGGACGCGCTGGCGCCCACGCGCAGCATGGCGCACCAGCCCCTGTTCCAGGCCATGCTGGTGCTGCAGAACGCGCCGATGCAGCGCCTGCGGCTGCCCGGACTGGAGCTGCGGCCTTTCGATGCAGCCGGCGACACGCCCAAAGTCGACCTCTCGCTGTCGGTCCAGGAGACCGGCCAGCAACTGTCCGCTGCATTGGCCTACGACACGGACCTGTTCGACCCGACGACCATCGCGCGCATGGCCGGGCATTTCCTCAGGCTGCTGCAGACGGCGGTGCGGGCGCCTGAGGTGCCTGTGCATCAGCTGGCTTGGCTTGCGGAAGAAGAACTGGCGCAGTTGCACGAGTGGAACGCCACGGAAACCGAGTACCCGCGTGAGCAGATGCTGCACACGCCGTTCGAACAGCAGGTCGCCCGCACGCCCAATGCAGCGGCCTTGGTTTTTGAAAACTCCGAGCTCACCTACGCCGAGCTGAACGCGCGAGCCAACCGCCTGGCGCATCACCTGCGCGAGCTCGGCGTCGGACCGGACGTGCTGGTGGCCGTGTGTGCCGAGCGCAGCCTGCAGATCGTCGTTGCACTCATGGCGGTGTTGAAGGCTGGTGGCGCCTATGTGCCGCTGGATCCGAGTTACCCGAGCGAGCGGCTGGCTTTCATGCTGGCCGATGCCAGGCCTGCCGTGCTGCTGACGCAAGAAGCCTTGCTCGCCTCGCTGCCGGCGCACAAGGTGCCCACCTTCTGCCTGGATTCCCAGTGGGATTCGCTGCCCGCGCGCGACAGCAATCCGCGATGCACCACCCTGCCAGCGCACCTCGCCTACGTCATCTACACCTCCGGTTCCACCGGCCGCCCCAAGGCGGCAGGCATCAGCCACACGGCCATCGTCAACCGCCTGCACTGGATGCAGCAGGCCTATGGGCTCCTCCCTTCGGACCGCGTCCTGCAGAAGACCCCCTTCAGCTTCGACGTCTCCGTCTGGGAGTTCTTCTGGCCCCTGCAGCAAGGTGCCACCCTGGTGCTGGCCTGCCCGGGCGGTCACCAGGATGCGCAGTACCTGGGCGAGCTGATCGCCTCCGCAGGCATCACCACCCTGCACTTCGTGCCTCCGATGTTGGAGGCTTTCCTAGCCGCCTCGCGCACACAGTCCCTGCCCGCCCTGCGCCAGGTGATGTGCAGCGGCCAGGCCCTGCCCTGGGAGCTGCAACAGCGCTTCTTCGAGCGCCTGCCGCAGGTGCAACTGCACAACCTGTACGGCCCGACCGAAGCCGCCGTGGACGTGACGGCCTGGCACTGCACGCCTGAGGGTCCTCAAGGCGTGGTGCCCATCGGGCGGCCGATTTTCAACATCCGCATCCACATCGTGGACGCGCAGTTCAACCTGCTGCCCCAGGGCGTGCCTGGAGAGCTGTGCATCGCAGGTGTCGGCTTGGCGCGTAGCTATGTGAACCGTCCCGATTTGACCGCCGAGCGCTTCGTGCCCGATCCGTTCGGCCAACCCGGCGAGCGGATGTACCGCACGGGCGACCTGGCCCGTTGGCTGCCGGATGGCTCCATCGAATACCTCGGTCGCATCGACCAGCAGGTGAAGATCCGCGGCTTCCGCATCGAGCTGGGCGAGATCGAGACGCAACTGGCCGCGCAGGCCGGAGTTCGCGAAGCGGTGGTGCTGGCGCGGGAAGACATCCCCGGCGACACGCGCTTGGTGGCCTATGTGGTGCCGCAGGCGGACAGCGAGCTCGAAGCCACGACACTGCGCACACAGCTGCAACGCCAACTCCCCGAGTACATGGTCCCGGCCCACTTCGTGGTGCTGGAAGCATTGCCCCTCACCCCCAACGGCAAACTCGACCGCAAAGCCCTGCCCGCGCCGGAACTCACCGCATCGCGCCAGTACGTTGCCCCACGCACCCCCGCCGAAGCGGCGCTGGCCTCCCTCTGGGCCGAAGTCCTGCACGTGGAGCAGGTCGGCATCCACGACAACTTCTTCGAGCTCGGCGGCCATTCCCTGCTCATCGTGCGCCTGGTGGAACACGCCCGGCAGCATGGCCTGCAGCTGGAAGTCCGCAGCGTCTATCTCGCACCAACCGTGGCCGCCCTGGCCGCCGCCCTCACTGAGGACGACGCGGCACCGCAGCCGGCCGTCCCCGGCAACGCCATCCCGCCCGGCTGCGAGGCCATCACCCCGGAGATGCTGCCGCTGGTGCGGCTCACCCAGGCGGAGATCGACAGCATCGCCGCGCACGTGCCGGGAGGCACCGCCAACATCCAGGACATCTACCCGCTGGCCCCGCTGCAGCACGGCATCCTGTTCCACCACCTGCTGCAGGCCGAGGGCGACGCCTACATCATGCGCGCCGTGCTGTCGTTCGACGGCGATGCGCGGCTGCGGCGCTTCCTGGACGCGCTGCAGGCCGTGATCGCGCGCCACGACGCGCTGCGCAGCGGCATGCACTGGGACGGCCTGCCGCAGCCGGTGCAGGTCGTCCACAGGAACGCCGCGCTGGCGGTGCACGAACTCGATCTCGGCGGCGACGCGCTGGCGACGCTGCTGCGGCGCACCGACCCGCGCCGCATCCGCCTGGACATGCAGCGCGCGCCCCTGGTGACCGCCTATGCCGGGACCGATCCGCGGTCCGGCGCGCGGCTGCTCGCCCTGCTGGACCACCACATCGTCAGCGACAACTACACGCTGCAGCTGGTGCTCGCCGAGGTGCGGACGCTGCTGGAGGGCCGCGCGGCGGACCTGCCGGCCTGCCTGCCGTACCGCAACTTCGTCGCCCGCATGCGGGACTTCGACCCGGCCCGGCACGAGGCCTATTTCCGGGCGCAGCTCGCCGATGTGCATGAGCCGAGCGCCGCATTCGGCATCACCGACGTGCACCAGGACGGCCTGCGCCTGACCCAGGCCTCGCTGGCGCTGCCCGCGCCACTCGCGGGTCGCCTGCGCTCGGCAGCGCGCGCCCACGGGGTGCCCGCGGCCGCGCTGTTCCACCTGGCCTGGGCACGCGTGCTGGCGCGGTGCTGCGGCAGCGAGGACGTGGTGTTCGGCACCGTCCTGTCCGGCCGCACGCATGGCGCCGCGGGCGCCGACCGCATGCTGGGGCTGTTCATCAACACGCTGCCGCTGCGCGTGCGCCTGCGGGATGTCACGGTGCGGCAGGCCGTGGCGGACACCCATGCGAGCCTGGGCGAGCTGCTGCTGCACGACCAGGCGACGCTGGCCCTGGCCCAGCAGTGCAGCGGCGTGGCGGCGCCGCTGCCGCTGTTCACGACGCTGCTGAACTACCGCCATGCCAACTTCGTTTTCGACCAGGGACTGGCGGCGCAGGCCGGCGGCGCGGCCGCAAATTCCCCGGGCAATGCGTGGGAAGGCGTGCGCCTGCTGGCAACGGACGAGTGGACCAACTACCCGGTCAAGATCGCGGTGGACGACCGGGGCAGCGGCTTCGACATCCACGCCCAGTGCGCATCCGGCATCGACGCGCCCACGCTGGCCCGATGCATCGCGCATGTGCTCACCCAGCTGGCCGATGCACTGGAAGGCGGCGGCGATGTATCGGTCGTAGGCATCGAGGTCGCGTCCGCCGACGACTTCGCGCGGCTGCGGCACCGGGACGGCACGGTTGCCGCTTCCGCCTATCAGCTGCTGCAGCAGCTGCGCGAGCCGCCGCCCGAGGCACGGGTGATTGCCAGCGTGCTGGAGCAGTTCCACGCACGCGTGCTGGAAGCCGGCAAGCGACCGGCAATCCGTTGCGGCGAGGTGGAACTGAGCTACGAGACGCTGCAGGCCCAGGCCAACCAGCTGGCCCATGCGCTGCGGGCGCAGGGCGCGGTCGCCGGCAGCGTGGTCTGCATCCTGCTGCAGGACCCGGTGCGGCAGGTCGCGGCCACCCTGGGCGTGCTGACGGCCGGCTGCGTGTTCTGCGCGCTGGATGCCGGCCAGCCCGCCGCGCGCCTCGCCGCGCTGATGCGCACGGTCGGCACGACCCACCTGGTTTCGCAATCGAGCTGCCAGCCGGTGCTGGCGCAGCTGGGCGCGCCGGGTGGCGAGGCGCAGCCGCGGGTGCTGCTGATCGACGGGGCAGAGGTCCAGGCCGCGGATACGCGCCATGCGCTGGTCCACCGCGCGCCCGACGATGCCTGCTACGTGTTCTTCACCTCGGGCTCGACCGGCCAGCCCAAGGCGGTGTTGGGCCGCACCAACGGGTTGGCGCATTTCATCCGCTGGGAGATCGAGGAGTTCGGCATCGACGCGGCGAGCCGCATCAGCCAGCTCACCCCGCCGGGCTTCGACGTCTACCTGCGCGACGTGTTCGCCGCCTTGTGCGCCGGCGCCACGCTGTGCATCCCGCCCTCGCGCGAGGTGTTCACCGCCCACGGACTGGCCGCGTGGCTGGAAGAGGCCGGGGTCAGCCTGGTGCATTGCGTGCCTTCGGTGTTCCGGCTGCTGCAGGAAGCGCCGCTGCACGCCGGCCGCCTGCCGGCGCTGCGGCATGTGCTGCTGGCCGGCGAAGCGCTGTCGCCGCTGGACGCCAACCGCTGGATCGAAGTGTTCGGCGCGCGCGCGCGGCTGGTCAACCTGTACGGGCCGACGGAAACCACGCTGGCGAAGTTCTTCCACCGGCTGCCGGCGCAGCCGGTGGACACGCTTTATGTGCCGGTCGGCCGGCCGATCGAAGGGGCGCAGGCCTTCCTGCTGCGCGAAGACCTGCAGCCCTGCGCGCCCGGCGAGGTGGGCGAGGTCTTCATCCGCACGCCGTACCGCAGCCTGGGCTACCACGGCGACGCGGCGCTCACACGCGAGGTGTTCATCCCCAACCCGTTCCGGGCCGACCCGCAGGACCTGCTGTACCGCACCGGCGACTTCGCCCTTGTGCTGGACGACGGCAACCTGCGCTTCATGGGCCGGCGCGACGCGCAGGTAAAGATCCGCGGCATGCGCGTGGAGCCGGGGGAGGTCGAGGCGGTGCTGCGCCGCCAGCCCGGCGTGCGCCAGTGCGTGGTGCTGGCGCGCGAGGACGCGGCGGGCGACAAGCGCCTGGTGGCCTATGTGGTGGGCGCGCCGGGAGAAGCCCTGCAAGCGGCGCGGCTGTCCGAACAGCTGGGCCGGATCCTGCCGGACTACATGGTGCCGGCGCATGTCGTGCAGCTGGATGCGCTGCCGCTCGGTGCCAACGGCAAGGTGGACCGCCGCGCGTTGCCGCAACCCGACATGGAAGCCGCGCAGGCGCTCCACGTGCCGCCGCGCACGCCCATGGAAACGGCACTGGCCGCGCTCTGGGCCGAGCTGCTGAAGCTCGAGCGCGTGGGCATCCACGACAACTTCTTCCACCGCGGCGGCCATTCGCTGCTGGCCATGCAGCTGGTGTCGCGCATCCGCGCGCATCTGCGGGTGGAACTGCCGCTGCGCGCCCTGTTCGAGGCGCCCACGCTGGGGCAACTGGCGCTGCGCCTTGAGGCGGGCGGGCGCGAACCGGATGCGGCGGCCGCGCCGGCGCTGGTGCGCGTGGCACGCGACCGGCCACTGGCGCTGTCGTTCGCGCAGCAGCGCCTGTGGTTCATCGACCAGCTGGAGCCCGGCAACGCGCTCTACAACATCCCTGCGGCCGTGCGGCTGGCTGGCGAGCTGGATGTCCAGGCGCTGGCCGCGGCGCTCGACGAAGTCGTACGCCGCCACGAGGTGCTGCGCACCAGCTTCCGCACGGTGGATGGTGCGCCGGTGCAGGTGGTCGCGCCGCCGCACGGGCTGCCGCTACCGCTCACCGATCTGTCGCAGCTGCCGGACAACGAGCGCGAAGCCGAGGCGCAGCGGCTGGCGCATGACGAGGCGCAGGCGCCGTTCGACCTCACGCAAGGGCCGTTGATCCGCGCCCGGCTGCTGCGGCTGCGGTCCACCGAACACATCGCGCTGCTGACGCTGCACCACATCGCCAGCGACGCGTGGTCCACCGGCGTGCTGGTGCGCGAGATCGCGGCGCTGTACACGGCCTTTGCCAGGCGTGAAGCCTCGCCATTGCCCGAGCTGCCGATCCAGTACGCCGACTACGCGCACTGGCAGCGCGAGTGGCTGCGCGGCGATGTCTTGCAGCGTCAACTGGACCACTGGCGCGAGCAGCTCCAGGGTGCCCCCGAGGTGCTGGCCCTGCCCACCGACCGCGCCCGCCCGCCGGTGCAGCGCTTCCGCGGTGCAGCCCACCGCTTCATTGTTCCCGCGGACATCGTGCAGGGGCTGCATGGCCTCGGCCGGCAGGCGCAGGCCACCTTGTTCATGACGCTGGCGGCAGCCTTCAACGTGCTGCTGAGCCGCTACACGGGCCAGGGCGACATCTGCATCGGCACGCCTGTCGCGAACCGCCAGCGGGCGGAGCTGGAGCCGATGATCGGCTTCTTCGTCAACACGCTGGTGCTGCGCACGCAGGTGGATGCGAAGGCCTCGTTCGCCACGCTGCTGCGGCAAGTGCGGGCGGCCGCGCTGGGCGCCTACGCGCACCAGGATCTGCCGTTCGAACAGCTGGTGGATGCCCTGGCGCCGGCGCGCAGCATGGCCCACCACCCGCTGTTCCAGGTGCTGCTGGTGCTGCACAACACGCCGATGGACAGGATCGCGCTGCCCGGGCTGAGCCTGCAGCCGGTCGCCGCCGGGCGCAGCAGCGCGAAGTTCGACCTGTCGCTGGCGGTGATGGAGGTCGGGCCGCAGCTCGCGGCCACGCTGGAGTACGACACCGACCTGTTCGATGCCGGCACCATCGCGCGCATGGCCTCGCATTTCGTCAGGCTGCTGCAGTCGGTGGCGCAGGCGCCCGAAGCTCCTGTGCATCAGCTGGCTTGGCTGGCGGAGGACGAGCTGGCGCGGTTGCAGCGATGGAACGCGACCGAAGTCGAGTACGCGCGTGAGCAGGTGCTGCACGCAACGTTCAAGGCGCAGGCTGCGCGCACGCCCGATGCCGTGGCGCTGCTGTTCGAAGATGAGCAACTGACGTACGCCGAGCTGAACGCCCGCGCCAACCGCCTGGCCCATCATCTGCGCGAGCTCGGCGTCGGCCCGGACGTGCTGGTGGCTGTGTGTGTTGAGCGCAGCATCTCCATGGTGGTGGCCCTGATGGCCGTGTTGAAGGCCGGTGGTGCGTATGTGCCGCTGGACCCTGCCTATCCCGCAGAGCGGATCGCCTTCATGCTGGAAGATGCACGGCCTGCCGTGCTCTTGACGCAGGAGGCGCTGCTCGCATCGCTGCCCGTTCACGAGGTGCCTACCTTCTGCCTCGACTCCCAGTGGGACTCGCTGCCCGCGCGCGACGCCAATCCGGTGTGCGCCACCCTGCCGGCGCACCTCGCCTACGTCATCTACACCTCCGGCTCCACCGGCAGGCCCAAGGGCGTGGGCATCCAGCAGCGCAACGCCTGCGCCTTCCTCGCCTGGAGCGCTTCCGTCTTCGACCCCGACGCCCTGGCCATGACCCTGGCGTCCACTTCCATCTGTTTCGACCTCTCGGTCTTCGAGATCTTCGCCCCGCTGGCCTGTGGCGCTTCGGTGTGCATCGTGCCCAACGCACTGGCGCTGGCGTCCGGCTCCTTCGCCCACCGGGTGACCCTGGTCAACACTGTTCCTTCGGCCATGGCCGCGCTGCTGCGCGCCGATGCCCTGCCCGCTTCGGTACGCACCATCAACCTCGCTGGCGAGCCGCTATCGCCTCAGCTTGTCCAGCAGGTCTACCAACAGCCGCAAGTGCTCCAGCTGTTCAACCTGTACGGCCCCACCGAGGACACCACCTACTCCACCTGGGCACTGGTGCCCAGCGATGAAGGCGCTGCTGTCACCATCGGGCGACCCATCGCCAACTCCCAGGTACACATCCTGGACGAGAGTTTCAACCTGGTCCCGCAAGGTGTTCCAGGGGAGCTTTGCCTCGCCGGCGACGGTCTGGCGCGCGGCTACATCGGCCGCCCGGAGCTCACCGCCGACCGCTTCGTGCCCAACCCGCATGGCAAGCCTGGCGAGCGCATGTACCGCACGGGCGACCTGGCGCGCTGGTTGGCCGACGGCTCCATCGAGTACCTGGGACGCATCGACCAGCAAGTGAAGATCCGCGGTTTCCGCATCGAGCCCGGCGAGATCGAGGCCGTGCTGGCTGCACAAGCCGGCGTGCGTGAAGCGGTCGTGCTGGCTCGCGAAGATTCCCCGGGCGACAAGCGGCTGGTGGCCTACGTCGTGCCGCAGGCGGGAAGCGAGCTTCAAGCCGCAGGCCTCCGCGCGCAGCTGCAGCGACAACTACCCGACTACATGGTGCCGGCCCACCTGATGGTGCTGGACGCCCTGCCCCTCACCCCCAACGGCAAGACCGACCGCAAGGCACTGCCCGCGCCGGAACCGGTGCGCGGAGGACAAGGCTATGTGGCGCCGCGCACACCGGCGGAAGCCACCATGGCAGCGGCCTGGTCCGACGTGCTGGGGATCGACAGGGTCGGCATCCACGACAACTTCTTCGAGCTGGGCGGCCATTCGCTGCTGATCATCAAGCTGGTCGAGCGGCTGCGCGGGCATGGCTTGCAAATCGACGTGCGCAGCGTCTTCGCGGCACGCACGCTGGAGGCGCTGGCGCGGCTGGCGCAGCGCGCCTCGCCGACAGCCGCCGCCGCGCGCAACCTGATCCCGGTGGATTGCACCGCCATCCGCCCGGACATGCTGCCGCTGGTGCAGCTGTCGCAGCAGGACATCGACCGCATCGTCGACCAGATTCCCGGCGGCGCGGCCAACGTGCAGGACATCTACCCGCTGGCGCCGCTGCAGGAAGGCATCCTGTTCCATCACCTGCTGGAAGCGGCTGGCGACACCTATGTGCTGCGCATGGTGCTCTCCTTCGAGGACACGGCGCCGCTGGAGCGCTTTCTGGATGCCCTGCGAATCCTCATCGACTGCCACGACGTCCTGCGTACCTCGGTGCACTGGGACGGCCTGCCGCGCGCGGTGCAGGTGGTGCATCGCCAGGCCGGGCTCCCGGTGCACGAGCTTGCACTGGCGGACGGGCGGGATGCCATGTCGCAGCTGCTGGACGCGACCGACCCCGGCCGGCTGCGCATGGCGCTGAACCGCGCACCGCTGATCGCGGCCCATGTGACGAGCGCGGCAAGCACGCCCACGGGGCAGCGCCTGCTGGCGCTGCTGGCGCATCACGTGGTGATCGACCACGTCACGCTCGAAGTCTGCCTGGCGCAGGTGCAGGACCTGCTGGACGGCCGGGCTCCGCCACGGCCATCGCAGCCGTACCGTAACTTCGTCGCCGCCGCGAGTGAGATTCCGCCCGAAGGGCACGAGGCGTATTTCCAGCGCCAATTGGCGGACGTCGACGCCCCGTGCGCGCCGTTCGGGCTGCTCGACGTGCACAGCAGCGGCGCCGGCCTGCAAACATCCGCCATGGCGCTTGCGCCCGCAATGGCGCGGCGCATCCGCGAAACGGCCCGTGGCCTGGGCGTCAGCCCGGCGGTGCTGTTCCATGCCGCCTGGGCCCAGGTGGTCGCCCGATGCTCCGGCAGCGAGGACGTGGTGTTCGGTACCGTGCTGTCCGGCCGGCAGGGCTTGCAGGACGCCGGCGAGATGCTCGGCCTGTTCATCAACACCTTGCCCTTGCGTCTTCCCCTGGCGGGGCGGAGTGCGCGCGGCGTGGTGCTGGATGCGCACCAGCGCCTGGGTGAACTGATGCTGCACGAGCAGGCCTCGCTTGCCCTGGCCCAGCGCTGCAGCGGCGTGGCGCCGGAGATGCCCTTGTTCACCTCGGTGCTGAACTACCGGCACACCAACAACCGCCCCCGCGGCGGGGCGGCAGGCGGTTCGGCGGGGATGCGCCTGCTGCGGATCGAGGAGCAGACCAACTATCCGATCGTGCTGAACGTGAGCGATTTCGGCGAGGACTTCACGCTGGTCGCCCAGAGCGCCGGGCAGGTGGATGCCGCCCGGCTCGCGGCATCCACGCATCAGGCGTTGCAGGGCTTGCTCGATGCATTGGACGGGGTTGCCGACGTCGAGATGCGCCGCATCGACGTGCTCCCGCAGGAGGAACGGACGCGGCTGCTGCAGGAGTTCAACGCGACACGCTCGGAATTCCCGCGCGGCCAGGTTCTGTCCCAGCTGTTCGAAGCGCAGGCCGGGCGCACGCCCGGGGCGGTGGCGCTGGCCTTCGGGGACGCCGAGCTTGCTTATGCCGAGCTGAACGCGCGGGCCAACCGGCTGGCGCATCGCCTGCGCGATCTCGGAGTCGGCCCGGACGTGCTGGTCGCGGTGTGCGCCGAGCGCGGTGTGGAGATGGTTGTCGCGCTGCTGGCCACGCTGAAGGCCGGTGGTGCGTACGTGCCGCTGGACCCGAGCTATCCGAGCGAGCGGCTTGGATTCATGCTGGCCGATGCCAAGCCTGCGGTGCTGTTGACGCAGCAAGCCCTGCTCGCGTCGCTACCGGTGTCCGAAGGACTCGCCACCTTCTGCCTGGACTCGCAGTGGGATTCGCTACCCGCGCGCGAAGCGAACCTGCCGCGCACCACCCTGTCAGCCCACCTGGCCTACGTCATCTACACCTCCGGCTCCACCGGCAGGCCCAAGGGCGTGGGCGTCACGCATGCGAGTGTGGGCAACTTCCTGCATTCCATGGCCAGGGCGCCAGGGCTGTCGTGCGAAGACGTGCTGCTCGCAGTCACCTCGCTGTCCTTCGACATCGCGGGGCTGGAGCTGTGGCTTCCGCTTACGCATGGCGCGCGCTGCGTGCTCGCCTCGCGCGAAGCAGCGGCCGATGGCCGGCAGTTGCGTCGCCTGATCGAGCGATGCGGTGTGACCGTCATGCAGGCCACGCCTTCCAGCTGGCGGCTGCTGCTGGAAGCCGGCTGGCCCGAGCAGGCCGGCTTGCGCGTGCTGTGCGGTGGCGAAGCACTGCCTAGGGACCTGGCCGCGCAACTGCTGCAACACACCGGGCAGGTGTGGAACCTCTACGGCCCCACCGAGACCACCATCTGGTCGGCCCTGCAGCGCGTGCAGGATGCCCGGCACATCGCCATCGGGCAGCCGATTGCCAACACCCAGGTGCACATCCTGGACGAAGCGTTCGACCTGGTGCCCCAGGGCGTGCCCGGCGAGCTGTACATCGCGGGCGACGGCCTGACACGTGGCTACCTGGGCCGCCCTGAGCTGACGGCCGAGCGCTTCGTTCCGAACCCCTACGGCGAGCCCGGTGCGCGGATGTACCGCACCGGCGACCTGGCCCGCTGGCTGGACGACGGCAGCCTGGACTACCTGGGCCGCATCGACCAGCAGGTGAAGATCCGCGGCTTCCGCATCGAGCCGGGCGAGATCGAGGCCGTGCTGGCCCGTCAGCCGGACGTGCGCCAGGCCATGGTGCTCGCCCGCGAGGACGTTCCCGGCGACAGGCGCCTGGTGGCTTATGTCGTGCCCAGGGACGGCATCCAGCTGGAGCCCGCGGCGCTTCGCGCGCAACTGCAGCAGCGCCTTCCCGACTACATGGTGCCGGCGCACTTCATGGTGCTCGACGCCCTGCCCTTGACGCCCAACGGCAAACTGGACCGTAAGGCGCTGCCGATGCCGGACGCCGGCCGCGGCAATGCGGGTTACGTCGCGCCGGGCACTCCCACCGAAGCCACCCTTGCGGCGATCTGGGCCGAAGTGCTGAGGCTGGATCGCGTGGGCGTGCAGGACAACTTCTTTGCCCTGGGCGGCCATTCGCTGATCGCCACGCAGCTGGTATCGCGCGTGCGTGCCGCGCTGGCGGTGGAGCTGCCGCTGCGCGCGCTGTTCGAGGCGCCGACCATCGAGCAGCTCGCCCGGCGGGTGCAAGCTGCACGGCAGGCAGCGCTGCCCGCGATCGAGCGCGTGGACCGCGCGCAGCCCCTGGCGTTGTCGTTCGCGCAACAGCGCCTGTGGTTCATCGACCAGCTGGAGCCGGCCAGCAGCTTCTACAACATCCCTGCCGCCGTGCGGTTGCTCGGCCCGTTGGACGCCGATGCCTTGCGGCGAACGCTCGACGCGGTGGTGGCCCGCCACGAAGTGCTGCGCACCACCTTCCACACGGTCGAGGGCGCGCCGGTGCAGGTGATTGCGCCGCAACTGGTGCTGGAGCTGCCGCTCGCCGATCTCTCGGACCTGCCCGCCAGCGAACGCGAAGCCAAGGCGCAGTGGCTGGCACAGGACGAAGCGCAGACCCCGTTCGACCTGGCTACCGGCCCGCTGATCCGCGCCCATCTGCTGCGGCTGCAGCCGGCCGAACACATCGCGCTGCTGACAGTGCACCACATCGTCTCCGACGGCTGGTCCACGGGCCTGCTGGTGCGCGAGATCGCGGCGCTGTATGCCGCCTTCGTGAAGGACCAGCCCTCCCCGCTGCCCGAACTCGCAATCCAGTACGCCGACTTCGCGCACTGGCAGCGCCAGTCGCTGAGTGGTGACGTGCTGCAGCAGCAGCTCGGTTACTGGCGCGGGCAGTTGCTGGGTGCACCTGAAGTCCTCGCGCTGCCCACGGACAAACCCCGCCCGCCCGTGCAGCGCTTCCGGGGCGCCACCTGCCGCTTCACGGTTCCGGAGAAGATCGTGCAGGGCCTGCACCAGGTGAGCCGCCAGGAACAGGCGACGCTGTTCATGACCCTGGCAGCGGCCTTCAACGTCCTGCTGGCACGCTACTCGGGCCAGGGCGACATCTGCATCGGCACGCCCATCGCCAGCCGCCAGCGGACGGAGCTGGAGCCGATGATTGGGCTGTTCGTGAACACGCTGGTGCTGCGCACGCAGGTGGACAACGGCGCATCGTTTGCCGAGCTGCTGCGCCAGGTGCGGGCCACGGCCTTGGGTGCTTACGCTCACCAGGGTCTGCCGTTCGAGCAACTGGTGGATGCATTGGCCCCTACACGCAGCATGGCGCACCAGCCACTGTTCCAGGTGATGCTGACCCTGCAGAACGCGCCCATGGAGCGGCTCAGCCTGCCGGGACTGGAACTCAGGCCGCTGGCCGGCTCGGGCAGCACGGCCAAGTTCGACCTGTCGCTGTTCGTGACCGAGGCTGACAGCCAACTGTTCGCCAGCCTGGAGTACGACACCGACCTGTTCGACGCAACGACCATCGAGCGCATGGCCGGGCATTTCACGCGCTTGCTGCAGTCGGTGGGACAGGCGCCCGCGTCGCCGGTCCATGCGTTGCGCTGGCTCGCGGAGGATGAACTGGCCGCGCTGCGGGAATGGAACGCGACCGGCAGCGACTACGCGCGCGAGCAGGCCCTGCATCAGCTCTTTGACGCGCAGGTGGAACGAACGCCCGATGCCGTGGCACTGGTCTTCGAGGACATCCAGCTCACTTACGCGCAGCTCAGTGCGCGGGCCAATCGGCTGGCACATCATCTGAAAGACCTGGGCGTGGGCCCGGACGTGCTGGTTGCGGTGTGCATCGAGCGCGGCGTGGAAATGGTTGTCGCGCTGCTGGCCGCGCTGAAGGCCGGTGGTGCGTACGTGCCGCTGGATCCGAGCTATCCGGGCGAGCGGTTGGGGTTCATGCTGGCCGATGCCGAGCCTGCGGTGCTGCTGACGCAGCAGGCCTTGCTCGCGTCGCTGCCGGTGTCCGAAGGCCTTGCCACCTTCTGCCTGGACTCGCAGTGGGATTTGCTGCCCGCGCGCGACGCGAATCTGCCGTGCACCACCCTGCCTGCCCATCTGGCCTATGTCATCTACACCTCCGGCTCCACCGGCAGGCCCAAGGGCGTGGGCGTCACGCATGGCAGCGTGGGCAACTTCCTGCATTCGATGGCGCAAGTCCCGGGGTTGTCGTCCAAGGACGTGCTGCTGGCGGTCACTTCGTTGTCCTTCGACATCGCAGGCCTGGAGCTGTGGCTGCCACTCACGGAAGGCGCACGCTGCGTGCTCGCCTCGCGCGAGGCCGCAGCCGATGGCCGGCAGTTGCGTCGCCTGGTCGAGCGGTGCGGTGTGACCGTCATGCAGGCCACGCCTTCCAGCTGGCGCCTGCTGCTGGAAGCCGGCTGGCCCGAGCAGGCCGCTCTGCGCGCGCTGTGTGGTGGCGAAGCACTGCCTGGTGACCTGGCTGCGCAGTTGCTGCGGCACACCGAACAGGTGTGGAACCTGTACGGCCCCACGGAGACGACCATCTGGTCGGCCCTGCAGCGCGTGCAGAATGCCGAGCGCATCACCATCGGGCAGCCGATTGCCAACACCCAGGTGCACATCCTGGACGAGAACTTCCACCTGGTGCCGCAGGGTGTGCCGGGGGAGTTGTACATCGCGGGTGACGGCCTGGCACGCGGCTACGTGAACCGTCCCGAGCTCACCGCAGAGCGCTTCGTGCCGAATCCGTACGGCCCCTCGGGCTCGCGCATGTACCGCACGGGCGACCTGGCGCGCTGGCTTTCCGACGGCAGCCTGGAGTACCTGGGGCGCATCGATCAGCAGGTGAAGATCCGGGGTTTCCGCATCGAGCTGGGGGAGATCGAAGCGGTGCTGGCTGCACAGGCCGGAGTCCGAGAAGCCGTGGTGCTGGCTCGTGAGGATGTTCCTGGAGACAAGCGCCTGGTGGCCTACGTGGTGCCGCAGGCGGGCATCACCATCGAAGCGGGCGGGCTCCGCACGCAGCTGCAATCGTTGCTACCCGAGTACATGGTGCCCGGCCACTTCGTGGTACTGGAAGCCTTGCCCCTGACCCCCAACGGCAAGCTCGACCGCCGCTCGCTTCCCGCGCCCGACCTGCGCGGCAGCGAAGCTGGCTACATCGTCCCCGCCACCCCCACCGAAGCCGCCGTAGCTTCCATCTGGGCGGAGGTGCTGCGCCTGGAGCGCGTGGGCGTACAAGACAACTTCTTCGCCCTGGGCGGCCACTCGCTGCTGGCCACACAGGTGCTCGCAAAGCTGCGCGCAGCTTTGCGCGTGGAGCTGCCGCTGCGCGCGCTGTTCGAGGCGCCCACGGTGGCCCAGCTGGCCCTGCGGGTGAATTCCGCCCGCCAAGCGGTGGGCGGTGAGATCGAGCCGGTGCCGCGCGAGAAACCGCTGGCGCTGTCGTACGCCCAGCAGCGCCTGTGGTTCATCGACCAGTTGGAGCCCGGCGGCACCCAGTACAACATGCCCGTGGCGCTGCGCCTGCGCGGGGCACTGTCGGTGGATGCCCTGCGCGGCGCGTTCGAGGCCCTGCTAGCACGCCACGAAGTGCTGCGCACCCGCTTTGTGGTGCCTGCGGGTGCACGCGAGGCCGTGCAGGAGATCGCACCGGTGCAGCCGTTCGATCTGGAAGTTGAAAATGCCAGCGAAGAGGAAGTGCCCTGGCACGCGCGCGAGCACGCCGTACAGCCGTTCGATCTGGCCCGTGGGCCGCTGCTGAAGGCCCGCCTGCTGCGCCTGGGCGCGCACGAACATGTGCTGCTGCTGAACGTGCACCACATCGCCAGCGACGGCTGGTCGCACGCGGTGATGACGCGCGACATGCAGCAGCTGTACGCGGCCCAATTGGGGCGGGTAGCAGAGCTGCCGGCACTGCCGGTGCAGTACGCCGACTACGCCGCCTGGCAGCGCGCGCAGGATCTCTCGGCGGATCTGGCTTACTGGAAGCAGGCCCTGGCCGGCTACGAGGACAGCCTGGAACTGCCCTACGACCACGCCCGCCCGGCCGGACGCGCCTGGACCGCCTCGGTGGTACGCCACCGCTTCGACCCCGCTCTGGTACAGCGACTGGCGCAGTTTGCCCAGGGCGAGCACGCCACCCTGTTCATGGCGCTGCTGGCCGCACTGGCCGTGGTGCTGCAGCGCTACAGCGGGCGAACCGACCTGTGCATCGGCACCACCGTGGCCGGGCGCGAGCGCGCGCAACTCCAAGACCTCATCGGCTTCTTCATCAACATCGTGCCGCTGCGGCTCGACCTCCAGAACTGCGACAGCGCACGCTCCCTGCTGCGCCACGTGCGCTCGGTCAGCCTGGACGCGCTGGAGCACCAGGCGCTGCCGTTCGAGCACCTGCTCAACGAGCTGCAACTCACCCGGGACGCCAGCCGCATCGCGCTGGTGCCGGTGGTGGTGCGCCACCAGAACTTCCCGGCCGCGCGCATGGGCGACTGGGCCGACCTGCAGGTCACGCGGCTGCCCGGAGCGCCCAAGCGCGCCACCAGCGAGCTGGACCTGATGTTCTTCGGCGATGCCTCCGCACTGGAGCTGCAGCTGGAGTACGCCACCGAGCTGTTCGACCACGCAACCATCGAACGCATGGTTCACCACCTGGAGGCCGCGATCGAACTGCTGGTCTCCGACATCGACGAAGAACAAGAAGCCGCGGCATCGCAAGGATAGGAGCGTCAGTTGAAAAAGAAGTTGTTTGAGTCGTCCATCCTGAGCCGCCAGGAGCTGGAGCTGTTTGCGCGTATCAACCAGACGCAGCAGGTGATCGACTCGGCGTGCGTGCCGCAGCTGTTCGCAGAACAAGTGGCCAAGACGCCGCAGGTTGTGGCGAGCACGGATGCCGCGGGTTCCCTGACCTATGCGCAGCTGGGTGAACAGGTGAACCGGCTGGCCGCCGGATTGCGCGCCCGGGGCGTGGGCCTGGAGAGCCGTGTCGCGCTGCTGCTGGAGCGCGGCAACGATCTGCTCGCCGGCATGCTGGCGGTGATGGAAGCGGGAGGCTGCTGCGTGCCGCTGGACGTGCAGCATCCGGATGCCTACCTGCGCTCGATCATGGAAGATGCGCAAGTCGACCTGGTGGTGAGCAGCCAAGCACTGAGCGCGCGCGCAGGCGGGCTGCCCGTGCTGTGTGTCGACTCGAACGACGAGGTACAAGATGCTGCGGCAGTTCAGGAGCTGCGCCCCGAGCACCTCGCCCTGCTGATGTACACCTCCGGCTCGACCGGCCGCCCCAAGGGCGTGATGGTGCCGCATTGGCAGTTGCTCAACTGGCTGCACGCCCTGTGGCAACGCACGCCCTTCGAGCCCGGCGAGGTGGTCGCCCAGAAGACCAGCGCCGCCTTCGCAGTCTCCACCAAGGAGCTGCTGTCGGGCCTCCTGTGCGGCACGCCTGTCGCCTTCATCGACGACGCCACCGCACGCGATGCGCGCGCCTTCGCCCGCGCCCTGCATGACAGCGGGGCCACCCGGCTGAACCTGGTGCCCTCGCACCTGGGCGCGCTGCTGCAGGCGCTGCAGCAGGACGGCCAGCAGCAGCTATTGGCGAAGCTTCGCCACTGCACCACAGCAGGCGAGCCGCTCACGCGCCAGCTGCACGCGCAAATGGCCCGCGAGCTGCCCTGGGTGCAGCTGTGGAACAACTACGGCTGCACCGAGCTCAACGACGTGAGCTACTGCGCTCCCGGGCAGATGGGCCATGGTTCTGGCTTCGTTCCCATCGGCCTGCCCATCGCCAACACCGAGGTGTTCGTGCTCGATTCCGCCCTGCGGCCTTGCCCGATCGGCGTGGTGGGCGAGCTGTGCGTGCACAGCCTGGGCATGGCACGCGGCTACTGGGGCCAACCCGCCCTCACCGCCGAACGTTTCATCCCGCACCTCTTCTCTCGCGAGCCAGGAGCCCGCCTGTACCGCACCGGCGACATGGTTCGTCGTCTTGCCGACGGCAGCCTGGAGTACGTGCAGCGGCGCGACTTCCAGATCAAGATCCGCGGCAACCGCATCGACGTGCGGCAGGTCGAGCAATGGCTCTCCGAGCAACCCCAGGTAGCCCAGGCCGTCGTGGCCGCCTGGCCGCCGGAAGACCCGACCGCGCAGCTGGTGGCCTATGTGGTGACCCGCGAGGCCCAGCCGCTGGACACTGCGCAGTTGCGTCATGTACTCGCCCAGCATCTGCCCGGCTACATGGTGCCCAGCCTGTTCGTGCAACTACCCGCGCTGCCTCGGCTAGCCAACGGCAAGCTCGATCGCCGTGCGCTATCGGCGGCCGATGCGCAGCTGGTGGCTACCGGCGCCGCACGCGTCGCTCCGCGTACGCCTACCGAGCAGCAGTTGCTCGCACTGTGGAGCGAGTTGCTGGGTCTTGCGCCAGAGCGCATCGGCATCCACGACAGCTTCTTCCACCTCGGCGGCCATTCCCTCCTGGCCACCCAGCTGGTCTCGCGTATGCGCGCCACGCTGGCCGTAGAGGTGCCGCTGCGCGTGCTGTTCGAGTCCCCCACCATCGAGCAGCTCGCCCAGCGCGTGCAGCAGGCACAGCAGGCAGCGCTGCCACCCATCGCGCCTGCTGACCGTACACAACCCCTGGCGCTGTCATTTGCCCAGCAACGCCTGTGGTTCATCGACCAGTTGGAACCCGCGAGCAGCTTCTACAACATCCCCGCAGGCGTTCGCCTGCTTGGGCAGTTGGACGTGCAGGCGCTGGACCGGACGCTCAACGCAGTCGTGGCCCGCCATGAGGTGCTTCGCACCACCTTCCACACGGTGGAAGGCTCGCCCGTTCAGGTGATTGCACCAGCGCTGACGCTGGAGCTGCCGATCTCGGACCTCTCCGATCTGCCCGAAGGCGAGCGTGAGGCCAAGGCGCAGTGGCTGGCGCAGGACGAAGCCCAGACCCCGTTCGACCTGGCCACCGGCCCGTTGATCCGCGCCAGGCTGCTGCGGCTGCAGCTCACCGAGCACATCGTGCTGCTGACGATCCACCACATCGCCTCGGACGGCTGGTCCGCCGGCGTCCTGGTGCGCGAGATCGCAGCGCTGTACACCGCCTTCGTGCAGGGTCAGCCTTCCCCGCTGCCCGAACTGCCCGTGCAGTACGCCGACTTCGCCGCCTGGCAGCGTCACTGGCTCAGTGGCGAGACCCTGCAGCGCCAGCTCGATTACTGGCGTGGCCAGCTGCAGGGGGCTCCCGAGGTGCTGGCACTGCCTACCGACCGGCCGCGCCCGCCCGTGCAGCGCTTCCGTGGTGCGACTCATCGCTTCGTGATCCCCGCGGAGATCACTCAAGGCCTGCACCAGATCAGCCAGCAGCAGCAGGCCACTCTGTTCATGACGCTCGCAGCCGCCTTCAACGTGCTGCTTAGCCGGTATGCAGGGCAGTCCGACATCTGCATCGGAACTCCGATCGCCAACCGCCAGCAGGCCGAGCTGGAGCCGTTGATCGGCTTCTTCGTCAACACCCTGGTGCTGCGTACCCAGGTCGATGCCACGGCGTCCTTCGCCGAGCTGCTGGCGCAGGTGCGCGCCACCGCCCTGAACGCCTACGCCCACCAGGATTTGCCCTTCGAGCAGCTGGTCGATGCCCTGGCCAGCTCGCGCAGCATGGCCCACCAGCCGCTGTTCCAGGTCCTGCTGGTGCTGCAGAACGCCCCCATGGGCCGCCTCGCCCTGCCAGGGCTGGAGCTGCGCCCCCTGTCCGCCAGCGGCAGCACGACCAAGTTCGACCTGTCGCTGTCGCTCATGGAGAGCGCACAGCAGCTGCTCGCCACCCTGGAGTACGACACCGATCTGTTCGATGCGACAACCATCGATCGCATGGCTGCGCATTTCACAAGGCTGCTGCAGTCGATAGTGCAAACGCCTCAGGCGCCGGTTCACCAGCTGGCCTGGCTGGCCGAAGACGAACTGACACAGCTGCGCAGCTGGAACGCGACTGAAGCCAAATACCCCAGCGAGCACACCCTGCACCAACTGTTCGAGCAGCAGGTGGCTGCCACTCCAGATGCTGTTGCCGTTGCGTTCGGGGATCAACAGCTCACCTACGCTGAGCTCAACGCCCGCACCAACCACCTGGCGCATCACCTGCGCGATCTGGGTGTCGGCCCGGACGTGCTGGTGGCCGTGTGCGCCGAGCGCAGCCTTGCAATGGTCGTCGCCCTGATGGCCGTGTTGAAGGCGGGCGGTGCCTATGTTCCGCTGGACCCGGCCTACCCCGCCGAGCGCCTAGCCTTCATGCTGGCCGATGCACGGCCTGCGGTGCTCTTGACGCAAGAGGCCTTGGTGGCCTCACTGCCTGCGCACGAGGTGCCCACCTTCTGCCTGGACTCCCAATGGGACTCGCTACCCGCACGCGACACCAACCCGCCGTGCACCCCCCTGCCGGCCCACCTCGCCTACGTCATCTACACCTCCGGCTCCACTGGCCAGCCCAAGGGCGTGGGCGGCACCGTGCTTTCCGTGGTCAACCGGCTGCTGTGGATGCAAGCCATGTTCCCGAGCGAGCCGGGCCAGACGCATCTCCAGAAAACCTCGCTGAACTTCATCGACTCGCTCACTGAGACGCTCGCGCCGCTGCTGTTCGGCGCCACGCTGCGCATCGCGCCGCGCTCGGCGGCCGACGTGCAGGAGCTGTGGCGGCTGGTGGAGCACCACCGGGTGGCGCGGCTGGTGCTGGTTCCCTCGCTGCTGGCGGCCTTGTTGCAGGATGGGCAGTTGCAGCGCGGGCACACGCCTGCGCTGATCGTGTGCAGCGGCGAAGCGCTGGCGCAGCGGCTGGCCGGGCAGGCACTGGAGTCCATGCCTGGCAGCGCAGTGCTCAACCTGTACGGCTCTTCGGAGGTGGCGGGCGACGTCACCTTCCACGTCTGCGCCGCCACGGACGCGGCGGCACGGGGCGAAGCGGGTGTGCCCATCGGGCGGCCGATTGCCAACACCCGGGTGCATGTTCTGGACGCGGCGTTCAACCTGGTGGCGCAAGGCGTGCCCGGGGAGCTGTACATCGCGGGTGACGGCCTGGCACGCGGCTACGTGAACCGTCCCGAGCTCACCGCAGAGCGCTTCGTGCCGAATCCGTACGGCGGGCCTGGCTCTCGCATGTACCGCACGGGCGACCTGGCCCGCTGGCTGGCTGATGGCAGCCTGGAGTACCTGGGGCGCATCGACCAGCAGGTGAAGATCCGCGGCTTCCGCATCGAGCCGGGCGAGATCGAGGCAGCGCTGGCTGCGCAGGCCGGAGTCCGCGAAACCGTGGTGCTGGCTCGTGAGGATGTTCCTGGAGACAAGCGCCTGGTCGCCTACGTGGTGGCCAAGGACGACGCACAGCTGGAGTCCACTGAGCTCCGTACGCAACTGCAATCGCGCCTGCCCGAGTACATGGTGCCCGCCCACTTCGTGGTGCTGGAATCCTTGCCCCTGACCCCCAACGGCAAGCTCGACCGCCGTTCCCTGCCTGCCCCCGATCTGCGCGGCGGCGAAACAGGCTACGTAGCCCCTACCACCCCCACCGAAGCCGCCGTGGCTTCCATCTGGGCGGAGGTGCTGCGGCTGGAGCGCGTGGGCACGCAAGACAACTTCTTCGCCCTGGGCGGCCACTCGCTGCTGGCCACCCAGGTGCTCGCGAAGCTGCGCGCGGCCCTTCGCGTGGAGCTGCCGCTGCGCGCGCTGTTCGAGGCACCCACGGTGGCCCAGCTGGCCCTGCGGGTAAATTCCGCCCGCCATGCGGTGGGCGGGGAGATCGAGCCGGTGCCGCGCGACCAGCCTTTGGCGCTGTCGTACGCGCAGCAGCGCCTGTGGTTTATCGACCAGCTCGAGCCCGGCGGCACCCAGTACAACATGCCCGTGGCGCTGCGCCTGCGTGGCGCGCTGTCGGTGGATGCGCTGCGCGGTGCGTTCGAAGCGCTGCTGGCGCGCCACGAGGTGCTGCGCACCCGCTTCGCGGTGCCTGCGGGTGCCCGCGAAGCCGTACAGGAGATCGCCCCCGTGCAGCCGTTCGATCTGCCGGTGGAAGATGCGAGCGAAGAAGATGTCGACCGGCACGCGCGCGAGCACGCCGTACAGCCGTTCGATCTGGCTCGCGGGCCGCTCTTGAAAGCCAAGTTGCTGCGCCTGGACGCGCACGAGCACGTGCTGCTGCTCAACGTGCACCACATCGCCAGCGACGGCTGGTCGCACGCGGTGATGACGCGCGACATGCAGCAGCTGTACGCGGCCCAATTGGGGCGGGTAGCAGAGCTGCCGGGACTACCGGTGCAGTACGCCGACTACGCCGCCTGGCAGCGCGCGCAGGACCTCTCGGCGGACCTCGCCTACTGGAAGCAGGCGCTGGCCGGCTACGAGGACAGCCTGGAGCTGCCTTACGACCACGCCCGCCCAGCCGGGCGCGCCTGGACGGCTTCAGTGGTACGCCACCGCTTCGACCCCGCGCTGGTACAGCGACTGGCGCAGTTCGCCCAGGGCGAGCACGCAACCCTGTTCATGGCGCTGCTGGCCGCGCTGGCCGTGGTGCTGCAGCGCTACAGCGGGCGAACCGACCTGTGCATCGGCACCACCGTGGCCGGGCGCGAGCGCGCGCAACTCCAAGACCTCATCGGCTTCTTCATCAACATCGTGCCGCTGCGGCTCGACCTCCAGAACTGCGACAGCGCACGCTCCCTGCTGCGCCACGTGCGCTCGGTCAGCCTGGACGCGCTGGAGCACCAGGCGCTGCCGTTCGAGCACCTGCTCAACGAGCTGCAACTCACCCGGGACGCCAGCCGCATCGCGCTGGTGCCGGTGGTGGTGCGCCACCAGAACTTCCCGGCCGCGCGCATGGGCGACTGGGCCGACCTGCAGGTCACGCGGTTGCCGGGAGCGCCCAAGCGCGCCACCAGCGAGCTGGACCTGATGTTCTTCGGTGATGCTTCCGCACTGGAGCTGCAGCTGGAGTACGCCACCGAGCTGTTCGACCATGCAACCATCGAGCGCATGGTGGGCCACTTCGAGGCGGTGCTGCGGGAGATGGTGGCGCCCGAGGCGCTGCCGATGGTGCAGTGGCAGGTGCTTGCGCGGGACGAGCAGGGGCTGTTTGCGCGGTGCAACGGCACGACTCGCGAGATTGAAGCAGTGTGCGTACCGCAACTGTTCGCGCGGCAAATGGCCAAGACGCCAGGCGTTGTGGCGTGCACGGACGCCACAGGCAGCTTGACCTATGCGCAGCTGGGTGAACAGGTGAACCGGCTGGCCGCCGGATTGCGCGCCCGGGGCGTGGGCCTGGAGAGCCGTGTCGCGTTGTTGCTGGAGCGCGGCAACGATCTGCTGGTGGGCATGCTGGGAGTGATGCAAGCAGGGCGCTGCTGCGTGCCGCTGGACGTGCAGCACCCCGATGCCTATCTGCGCTCGATCATGGACGACGCCCAGGTAGACCTGGTGGTGAGCAGCCGGAACTTGAGTGCGCGTGCCGGTGGACTGCCGGTGCTTTGCCTGGATGACCTGAATTCGCTAGAGGCGGAGACCGTGGCTGAGGCAGTGCAACTACGCCCCGAGCACCTCGCCCTGCTGATGTACACCTCCGGCTCGACCGGCCGCCCCAAGGGCGTGATGGTGCCGCATTGGCAGTTGCTCAACTGGCTGCACGCCCTGTGGCAACGCACGCCCTTCGAGCCCGGCGAGGTGGTCGCCCAGAAGACCAGCGCCGCCTTCGCAGTCTCCACCAAGGAGCTGCTGTCGGGCCTCCTGTGCGGCACGCCTGTCGCCTTCATCGACGACGCCACCGCACGCGATGCGCGCGCCTTCGCCCGCGCCCTGCATGACAGCGGGGCCACCCGGCTGAACCTGGTGCCCTCGCACCTGGGCGCGCTGCTGCAGGCGCTGCAGCAGGACGGCCAGCAGCAGCTATTGGCGAAGCTTCGCCACTGCACCACAGCAGGCGAGCCGCTCACGCGCCAGCTGCACGCGCAAATGGCCCGCGAGCTGCCCTGGGTGCAGCTGTGGAACAACTACGGCTGCACCGAGCTCAACGACGTGAGCTACTGCGCTCCCGGGCAGATGGGCCATGGTTCTGGCTTCGTTCCCATCGGCCTGCCCATCGCCAACACCGAGGTGTTCGTGCTCGATTCCGCCCTGCGGCCTTGCCCGATCGGCGTGGTGGGCGAGCTGTGCGTGCACAGCCTGGGCATGGCACGCGGCTACTGGGGCCAACCCGCCCTCACCGCCGAACGTTTCATCCCGCACCTCTTCTCTCGCGAGCCAGGAGCCCGCCTGTACCGCACCGGCGACATGGTTCGTCGTCTTGCCGACGGCAGCCTGGAGTACGTGCAGCGGCGCGACTTCCAGATCAAGATCCGCGGCAACCGCATCGACGTGCGACAGGTCGAGCAATGGCTCGCCGAGCAGCCTCAAGTGGCACAAGCCGTGGTGGCCGCTTGGCCGCCGGGGGACCCGGCCGCGCAGTTGGTGGCCTACGTGGTGACCCGCGAGGTCCAGCCGCTGGATAGCGCGCAGTTGCGTCATGCACTCGCCCAGCATCTGCCCGGCTACATGGTGCCCAGCCTGTTCGTGCAACTGAACGCACTGCCCAGGCTGGCCAACGGCAAGCTGGATCGCCGCGCGCTGCCAGCCGCTGATGCACAGCTGGCGGCTACCGGTGCCGAGCGCGTGGCCCCACGCACGCCTACCGAGCAGCAGTTGCTCGCACTGTGGAGCGAGTTGCTGGGTCTTGCGCCAGAGCGCATCGGCATCCACGACAGCTTCTTCCACCTCGGCGGCCATTCCCTCCTGGCCACCCAGCTGGTCTCGCGTATGCGCGCCACGCTGGCCGTAGAGGTGCCGCTGCGCGTGCTGTTCGAGTCCCCCACCATCGAGCAGCTCGCCCAGCGCGTGCAGCAGGCACAGCAGGCTGCCCTGCCGCCTATCGAGGCTGCCGACCGCACACAGTCGCTGGCACTCTCGTTCGCGCAGCAGCGCCTGTGGTTCATCGACCAGTTGGAACCCGCCAGCAGCTTCTACAACATCCCCGCAGGCGTGCGCCTGCTCGGGCAGTTGGACGTCGATGCCCTGCATCGAACGCTCAATGCGGTGGTGGCCCGCCACGAGGTGCTGCGCACCACCTTCCGCACGGTCGAGGGTTCGCCCGTGCAGGTGATCGCACCGGCACTGACGCTGGAACTGCCGCTGGCAGACCTCTCCGATCTGCCCGAAGGCGAGCGTGAGGCCAAGGCGCAGTGGCTGGCGCAGGACGAAGCCCAGACCCCGTTCGACCTGGCCACCGGCCCGTTGATCCGCGCCAGGCTGCTGCGGCTGCAGCCCACCGAGCACATCGTGCTGCTGACGGTGCATCACATCGCCTCGGACGGCTGGTCCGCCGGTGTTCTGGTGCGCGAGATCGCCGCTCTGTACACCGCCTTCGTGCAGGGTCAGCCCTCCCCGCTGCCCGAACTGTCCGTCCAGTACGCCGACTTCGCCGCATGGCAGCGCCACTGGCTCAGTGGCGACACGCTGCAGCGCCAGCTCGATTACTGGCGCTCGCAACTGCAAGGTGCTCCTGAAGTCCTCGCATTGCCCACGGACCGGCCGCGCCCACCCGTGCAGCGCTTCCGCGGCGCCACCCACCGCTTCACGATTCCGGCTCAAATCACCCAGGGCCTGCACCAGATCAGCCAGCAGCAGCAGGCCACCCTGTTCATGACGCTGGCCACCGCCTTCAACGTGCTGCTGGCGCGTTACGCGAACCAGTCCGACATCTGCATCGGCACGCCCATCGCCAACCGCCAGCAGGCCGAGCTGGAGCCTTTGATCGGCTTCTTCGTCAACACCCTGGTACTGCGTACCCAGGTCGATGCGGGCCAGTCCTTCAGCGACCTGCTGGCGCAGGTACGCGCCACCGCCCTGAACGCCTACGCCCACCAAGACCTGCCGTTCGAGCAACTGGTGGACGCACTCGCCAGCTCGCGCAGCATGGCCCACCAGCCACTGTTCCAGGTCCTGCTGGTGCTGCAGAACGCTCCCATGGGCCGCTTGAGCCTGCCCGGCCTGGAGCTCAGACCCCTGTCTGCCAGCGGCAGCACCACCAAGTTCGACCTGTCGCTGTCGCTCATGGAGAGCGCACAGCAGCTGCTCGCCACCCTGGAGTACGACACCGACCTGTTCGATGCGCACACCATCGAGCGCATGGCTGCGCACTTCACAAGGCTGCTGCAGTCGATCTCGCAGACGCCCGAGGCGCAGGTGCATCAGCTGGCTTGGCTGGCCGCAGACGAACTCACGCAGCTGCGCGAATGGAATGCCACCGAAGCCGAGTACCCCAGCGACCTCACCCTGCACCAGCTCTTTGAAGCACAGGTCACTCGTACTCCTGACGCAGTGGCCCTGGCCTTCGAGGACGAGGAGTTGACCTACGCGCAGTTGAACGCCCGAGCGAATCGCCTGGCCCATCATCTGCGTGCGCTGGGAGTGGGCCCGGACGTACTGGTGGCCGTGTGCGCCGAGCGCAGCCTGCAGATGGTCGTCGCTCTCATGGCCGTGCTGAAGGCCGGCGGCGCTTATGTTCCCCTGGACCCCAGCTACCCGGGCGAGCGGCTGGCCTTCATGCTGGCCGATCCCCGGCCAGCAGTGCTCTTGACGCAAGAGGCTTTGGTGGCCTCACTGCCTGCGCATGAAGTTCCTACCTTCTGCCTGGATTCGCAGTGGAGTGAATTGGCTGCACGCGACACCAACCCGCCGTGTACCACCCTGCCGGCCCACCTCGCGTACGTCATCTACACCTCCGGCTCCACCGGCAAGCCCAAGGGCGCCGCGATTCCACACCACAACGTGGCGCGGCTGTTCGCGGCCGCGCACGCGCATTTCGATTTCGGGGACAAGGACGTCTGGACCCTGTTCCACTCCTACGCCTTCGACTTTTCCGTCTGGGAGATTTGGGGAGCGCTGCTGCACGGCGGCAAGCTGGTGGTCGTTCCGTTCCTGGTGTCGCGCTCGCCGGCGCAGTTCCTGGACTTGCTGGCGCAACAGAAGGTTACCGTGCTGAACCAGACACCCTCGGCGTTCGCACAGCTCATCGACGCTGACGCGCAGCAGCCAGGCACGCCGCTGGCCCTGCGCCACGTGATCTTCGGCGGCGAAGCACTCAGCCATGACAAGCTGGCGCCGTGGTTCGCGGCCCACGGGGACCAGGCGCCCCGCCTGAGCAACATGTACGGCATCACCGAAACCACGGTGCACGTCACCTGGTTGGCGCTGCAGACGCGGCCCGCCGCGCCGGCAAGTGTCGGGCGGCCGCTGGCCGACCTGGGCGCCTATGTGCTGGATGCACGGATGCAGCTGCTGCCCGCAGGCGTACCCGGGGAGCTGTGCATCGCCGGTGATGGCCTGGCACGCGGCTACGTGAACCGTCCCGAGCTCACCGCCGAACGCTTCATGCCGAATCCGTACGGCGAGCCCGGCTCGCGCATGTACCGCACGGGCGACCTGGCCCGCTGGCTGGCTGATGGCAGCCTGGAGTACCTGGGGCGCGTCGACCAGCAGGTGAAGATCCGGGGTTTCCGCATCGAGCCGGGGGAGATCGAGGCGGTGCTGGCTGCACAGGCCGGAGTCCGAGAAGCCGTGGTGCTGGCTCGTGAGGATGTTTCTGGAGACAAGCGCCTGGTCGCCTATGTGGTGCCCAGGGACGACGCACAGCTGGAGTCCACTGAGCTCCGTACGCAACTGCAATCGCGCCTGCCCGAGTACATGGTGCCCGCCCACTTCGTGGTGCTGGAATCCTTGCCCCTGACCCCCAACGGCAAGCTCGACCGCCGCTCCTTGCCCGCGCCCGATCTGCGCGGCGGCGAAGCGGGCTACATCCCCCCCGCCACCCCCACCGAGGCCGCCGTGGCTGCGGTCTGGGCCGACGTGCTGCGCCTGGAGCGCGTGGGCGTACAAGACAATTTCTTCGCGCTGGGCGGCCACTCGCTGCTGGCCACCCAGGTGCTCGCAAAGCTACGCGCAGCCTTGCGCGTGGAGCTGCCGCTGCGCGCGCTGTTCGAGGCGCCCACGGTGGCCCAGCTGGCACAACGGGTGAACTCCGCCCGGCAAGCGGTGGGCGGTGAGATCGAGCCGGTGCCGCGCGAACGACCCCTTTCACTGTCGTACGCCCAGCAGCGCCTGTGGTTCATCGACCAGCTGGAGCCCGGCGGCACCCAGTACAACATGCCCGTGGCGCTTCGCCTGCGCGGCGCGCTGTCGGTGGATGCGCTGCGCGGTGCGTTCGAGGCCCTGCTGGCGCGCCACGAAGTGCTGCGCACCCGCTTCGTTGTGCCCACAGGCGCCCGAGAAGCCGTGCAGGAGATCGCACCGGTGCAGCCGTTCGATCTGTCGATGGAGGATGTGAGTGAAGAAGATGTCGGGCGGCACGCGCGCGAGCACTCCGTACAGCCGTTCGATCTGGCCCGCGGGCCGCTGCTGAAGGCTCGCCTGCTGCGCCTGGGCGCGCACGAGCACGTGCTGCTGCTGAACGTGCACCACATCGCCTCGGATGGCTGGTCGCACGCGGTGATGACGCGCGACATGCAGCAGCTGTACGCGGCCCAATTGGGTCGGATAGCAGAACTGCCTGCGCTGCCGGTGCAGTACGCCGACTACGCCGCCTGGCAGCGCGCGCAGGACCTCTCGGCCGACTTGGCCTACTGGAAGCAGGCCCTGGCCGGCTACGAGGACAGCCTGGAGCTGCCCTACGACCACGCCCGCCCAGCCGGGCGCGCCTGGACGGCTTCGGTGGTGCGCCACCGCTTCGACCCCGCTCTGGTGGCACAACTCGCCCGATTTGCCCAGGGCGAGCACGCAACCCTGTTCATGGCGCTGCTGGCCGCGCTGGCCGTGGTGCTGCAGCGCTACAGCGGGCGAACCGACCTGTGCATCGGCACCACCGTGGCCGGGCGCGAGCGCGCGCAACTCCAAGACCTCATCGGCTTCTTCATCAACATCGTGCCGCTGCGGCTCGACCTCCAGAACTGCGACAGCGCACGCTCCCTGCTGCGCCACGTGCGCTCGGTCAGCCTGGACGCGCTGGAGCACCAGGCGCTGCCGTTCGAGCACCTGCTCAACGAGCTGCAACTCACCCGGGACGCCAGCCGCATCGCGCTGGTGCCGGTGGTGGTGCGCCACCAGAACTTCCCGGCCGCGCGCATGGGCGACTGGGCCGACCTGCAGGTCACGCGGCTGCCCGGAGCGCCCAAGCGCGCCACCAGCGAGCTGGACCTGATGTTCTTCGGCGATGCCTCCGCACTGGAGCTGCAGCTGGAGTACGCCACCGAGCTGTTCGACCACGCAACCATCGAACGCATGGTGGGCCACTTCGAGGCGGTGCTGCAGGAGATGGTGGCGCAGGAAGCGCTGCCGATGGTGCAGTGGACTGTGCTCGCGCAGGACGAGCAGGAGCTGTTCGCACGGTGCAACGGCACGGCTCGCGAGATCGACGCGGCATGCGTGCCGCAACTGTTCGCGCGACAGGTAACCCGGACGCCAGAAGCTGTGGCGAGTACGGATACGGCAGGTTCCCTGACCTATGCGCAGTTGGGCGCACAGGTAAACCGTCTGGCCGGGCAACTGCGTGCGCGCAGCGTGGGCCTGGAAAGCCGGGTGGCGCTGCTGCTGGAGCGTGGCAACGATTTGCTGGTGGGCATGCTGGCGGTGATGAAAGCGGGGAGCTGCTGCGTTCCCTTGGACGTGCAGCATCCGGACGCCTACCTGCGCTCGATCATGGAAGACGCGCGGGTGAACTTGGTGGTGAGCAGCCGCGCGCTGAGCGCTCGCGCGGATGGACTGCCAGTCCTGTGCCTGGATGACCTCGGGGAATCGGCGGCGGCTGCGACTGAGCCTCTCGAACTACGCCCCGAACACCTCGCCCTGCTGATGTACACCTCCGGCTCGACCGGCCGCCCCAAGGGCGTGATGGTGCCGCATTGGCAGTTGCTCAACTGGCTGCACGCCCTGTGGCAACGCACGCCCTTCGAGCCCGGCGAGGTGGTCGCCCAGAAGACCAGCGCCGCCTTCGCAGTCTCCACCAAGGAGCTGCTGTCGGGCCTCCTGTGCGGCACGCCTGTCGCCTTCATCGACGACGCCACCGCACGCGATGCGCGCGCCTTCGCCCGCGCCCTGCATGACAGCGGGGCCACCCGGCTGAACCTGGTGCCCTCGCACCTGGGCGCGCTGCTGCAGGCGCTGCAGCAGGACGGCCAGCAGCAGCTATTGGCGAAGCTTCGCCACTGCACCACAGCAGGCGAGCCGCTCACGCGCCAGCTGCACGCGCAAATGGCCCGCGAGCTGCCCTGGGTGCAGCTGTGGAACAACTACGGCTGCACCGAGCTCAACGACGTGAGCTACTGCGCTCCCGGGCAGATGGGCCATGGTTCTGGCTTCGTTCCCATCGGCCTGCCCATCGCCAACACCGAGGTGTTCGTGCTCGATTCCGCCCTGCGGCCTTGCCCGATCGGCGTGGTGGGCGAGCTGTGCGTGCACAGCCTGGGCATGGCACGCGGCTACTGGGGCCAACCCGCCCTCACCGCCGAACGTTTCATCCCGCACCTCTTCTCTCGCGAGCCAGGAGCCCGCCTGTACCGCACCGGCGACATGGTTCGTCGTCTTGCCGACGGCAGCCTGGAGTACGTGCAGCGGCGCGACTTCCAGATCAAGATCCGCGGCAACCGCATCGACGTGCGACAGGTCGAGCAATGGCTCTCTGAGCAGCCTCAGGTGGCGCAAGCCGTCGTGGCCGCTTGGCCGCCCGAGGACCCGGCCGCGCAATTGGTGGCCTACGTGGTGACCCGCGAGGCCCAGCCGCTGGATAGCGTGCAGCTGCGTCAGGCGCTCAGCGAACACCTGCCCGGCTACATGGTGCCCAGCCTGTTCGTGCAACTATCCGCGCTGCCCCGGCTGGCCAATGGCAAGCTGGATCGCCGTGCGCTGCCAGCCGCCGATGTGCAACTGGCGGCCGCCGGTGCCGAGCGCGTGGCCCCACGCACGCCTACCGAGCAGCAGTTGCTCGCACTGTGGAGCGAGTTGCTGGGTCTTGCGCCAGAGCGCATCGGCATCCACGACAGCTTCTTCCACCTCGGCGGCCATTCCCTCCTGGCCACCCAGCTGGTCTCGCGTATGCGCGCCACGCTGGCCGTAGAGGTGCCGCTGCGCGTGCTGTTCGAGTCCCCCACCATCGAGCAGCTCGCCCAGCGCGTGCAGCAGGCACAGCAGGCTGCCCTGCCGCCTATCGAGGCTGCCGACCGCACACAGTCGCTGGCACTCTCGTTCGCGCAGCAGCGCCTGTGGTTCATCGACCAGTTGGAACCCGCCAGCAGCTTCTACAACATCCCCGCAGGCGTGCGCCTACTCGGGCAGTTGGACGTGCAGGCGCTGCACAAGACGCTCAATGAAGTCGTAGCCCGCCATGAGGTGCTGCGCACCACCTTCCACACGGTCGAGGGTTCGCCCGTGCAGGTGATCGCGCCGCAGCTCGCACTGGAACTGCCGCTGTCCGACCTCTCCGATCTACCCGAGGGCGAACGCGAAGCCAAGGCGCAGTGGCTGGCGCAGGACGAAGCCCAGACCCCGTTCGACCTGGCCACCGGCCCGTTGATCCGCGCCAGGCTGCTGCGACTGCAGCCCACCGAGCACATCGTGCTGCTGACGATCCATCACATCGCCTCGGACGGCTGGTCCGCCGGCATCCTGGTGCGCGAGATCGCCGCGCTGTACACCGCCTTCGTGCAGGGCCAGCCTTCGCCCCTGCCCGAACTGCCCGTCCAGTACGCCGACTTCGCCGCATGGCAGCGTCACTGGCTCAGTGGCGAGACCCTGCAGCGCCAGCTCGATTACTGGCGATCGCAGTTGCAAGGTGCGCCTGAAGTCCTCGCATTGCCTACGGACAGACCGCGCCCACCCGTGCAGCGCTTCCGCGGCGCCACCCACCGCTTCACGATTTCGGCCCAAATCACCCAGGGCCTGCACCAGATCAGCCAGCAGCAGCAGGCCACCCTGTTCATGACGCTGGCAGCTGCCTTCAACGTGCTGCTGGCACGTTACGCGGGCCAGAGCGACATCTGCATCGGCACGCCCATCGCCAACCGCCAGCAGGCCGAGCTGGAGCCCTTGATCGGCTTCTTCGTCAACACCTTGGTGCTGCGCACCCAGGTCGATGCCACCGCCTCCTTCGCCGAACTGCTGGCGCAGGTACGCGCCACCGCCCTGAACGCCTACGCCCACCAGGATTTGCCCTTCGAGCAGCTGGTCGATGCTCTCGCCAGCTCGCGCAGCATGGCCCACCAGCCGCTGTTCCAGGTGCTGCTGGTGCTGCAGAACGCGCCTATGGGCCGGCTCACCCTGCCAGGGCTAGAGCTCAGACCCCTGTCCGCCAGCGGCAGCACCACCAAGTTCGACCTGTCGCTGTCGCTCATGGAGAGCGCACAGCAGCTGCTCGCCACCCTGGAGTACGACACCGACTTGTTCGATGCGTCCACCATCGATCGCTTGGCCTCCCACTTCGTCAGGCTGCTGCAGTCGATCGCAAAGGCGCCTGAGGCGCAAGTGCACCAGTTGACTTGGCTGGCCGAGGATGAACTCGCGCAGCTGCGCAAATGGAACGCGACCGAAGCCGAGTACCCGAGCGAACAGATGCTGCATGGGTTGTTCGAGGCGCAGGTCGCCCGTACCCCGGATGCCAAGGCCTTGGCTTTCGGGGATACCGGGCTCACGTACGCCGAGCTGAACGCCTGTGCCAATCGACTGGCCCATCATCTGCGCGAGCTTGGCGTTGGCCCGGACGTGCTGGTGGCCGTTTGTGCCGAGCGCAGCTTGGCAATGGTGGTGGCTCTGATGGCGGTGCTGAAGGCCGGCGGCGCCTATGTCCCGCTGGACCCGGGCTATCCCGCCGAGCGGCTGGCCTTCATGCTGGCCGATGCCAGGCCTGCGGTGCTCTTGACGCAGGAAGCCTTGCTCGCCTCACTGCCTGCGCACGAAGTGCCCACCTTCTGCCTGGATTCGCAGTGGGACTCGCTGCCTGCGCGCGACAGCAACCCGCCGTGCACCACCCTGCCCGCGCACCTCGCGTACGTCATCTACACCTCCGGCTCCACTGGCCGCCCCAAGGCTGCCGGCATCAACCACACGGCAATCGTCAACCGCCTGCACTGGATGCAGCAGGCCTATGGCCTCGATTCTTCCGACCGCGTCCTGCAGAAGACTCCCTTCAGCTTCGACGTCTCCGTCTGGGAGTTCTTCTGGCCCTTGCAGCAAGGTGCCACCCTCGTGCTGGCACGCCCGGGCGGCCACCAGGATGCGCAGTACCTGGGTGAGTTGATTGCCTCGGCCGGCATCACCACCCTGCACTTCGTGCCTCCCATGCTGGAGGCCTTCCTTGCCGCCTCGCGCGTGCAATCCCTGCCCGCCCTGCGCCAGGTGATGTGCAGCGGCCAGGCCTTGCCGTTGGAGTTGCAGCAACGCTTCTTCGAACGCCTGCCCGGCGTCGCTCTGCATAACCTGTACGGCCCGACCGAAGCGGCCGTGGACGTGACGGCTTGGCAATGCACACCCGAGGGTCCTCAAGGCGTGGTGCCCATCGGGCGGCCGATTTTCAACATCCGCATCCACATCGTGGACGCGCAGTTCAACCTGCTGCCCCAAGGCGTGCCTGGAGAGCTGTGCATCGCCGGCGTGGGTTTGGCGCGTGGCTACATCGGCCGCGCGGAGCTCACCGCCGAGCGCTTCGTGCCCGATCCGTTTGGCGAGCCCGGCGAGCGCATGTACCGCACGGGCGATTTGGCCCGTTGGCTGCCAGATGGCTCCATCGAATACCTGGGCCGCATCGACCAGCAGGTGAAGATCCGCGGCTTCCGCATCGAGCTGGGCGAGATCGAGGCGCAGCTGGCCGCGCAGGCCGGAGTCCGCGAAGCGGTCGTACTGGCGCGTGAAGACATCCCCGGCGATACGCGACTCGTGGCCTATATCGTGCCGCATGCACAAAGCGAACTCGAACCCGCAACACTGCGCACACAACTGCAACGCCAGCTGCCCGAGTACATGGTCCCGGCCCACTTCATGGTGCTCGATGCCCTGCCCCTCACCCCCAACGGCAAACTCGACCGCAAGGCCCTGCCCGCACCCGACACCAGCCGCGGCGAAACCGGCTACATCGCGCCGCGCACTCCCACCGAAACCGTGCTCGCCTCCATCTGGGCCAAGGTGCTCCACCTGGACCGCGTCAGCACCCTCGACAACTTCTTCGCCGCCGGCGGCCACTCGCTGCTGGCGATTCGCATGATGTATGCCGTGCGGCGGGAGTTCGGCATCGACCTGGCCCTGTCCACGCTGTTCGAGCATCCTGTGCTGCAGCAGCTCGCCAGCGTGATCGAGGCGGAACACGAGCGCGGCGCGGAGGATGCCGTCGGACTGCAAGCCCTCGCGCCGGACCCGGACAACCGGTACGCGCCGTTCCCGCTCACCGACGTGCAGCATGCCTACTGGATCGGCCGGCAGGGCCTGTTCTCGCTGGGCGGCGTCGCCACGCACGGCTACATCGAACTGCGCTGGAGCGAAGTCGACCTGGGCCGGCTCAACCGCGCGCTGAACGCGGTGATCGCCCGGCACGACATGCTGCGCGCCATCATCCAGGCCGACGGCATGCAGCGCGTGCTGGAGACCGTGCCCGCCTACGACATCGGCGTGCTGGACCTGCGCGGCCGCGACGCCGCGACGGTGCGCTCGGAGCTCGCGCGCATCCGCTCGGTGCTGTCGCACCAGATGTTCGACAGCGCCTCCTGGCCGCTGTTCGAAATCCGCGCGACGGTGCTGGACGGCGAGGTCTGGCTGCACGTCAGCACCGACGCGCTGACCGTCGACGCGGACAGCATGCGCATCCTCTACCGCGAAATCGCGCAAGCCTACTGGGGCGGGCAGGTTCCCGCGCTGCCGCTGCAGGTGTCGTTCCGCGATTACGTCATCGCGCAGGAGAAGCTGCGCGCCACCGGCTGGCATGCGCGGGCCCGCACCTACTGGCTGTCGCGGCTGGACACCCTGCCGCCCGCGCCGGAACTGCCGCTGGCCGCCAATCCGGCGGCGCTGCAAACGCAGAGCTTCGTGCGGCGCAGCGCCACGCTGCCCGAGGAACGCTGGCAGGTGCTGAAGCAGCGCGCCCGCGACTTCGGCATCACGCCGTCGGTGCTGCTGCTGAGCGCGTTCGCCGAGGTCCTGGCCGCCTGGAGCAAGTCGCCGCGCTTCACCATCAACCTCACGCTGTTCAACCGGTTGCCGCTGCACCCGCAGATCGACGCGGTGGTGGGCGACTTCACCTCGCTGACGCTGCTGCAGCTCGACGCCGACCCGCGGCTGGAGTTCGCGCACAAGGCGCGCGCGGCCCAGGCCCAGCTGTGGCGCGACATGGACCACGCGGCGATGAGCGGCGTGGAGGTCCTGCGCGCGCTGGCGCGCGGGCGCGGCCAGGCCAGCATGCCGGTGGTGTTCACCAGCACGCTGACCGCCAACGAGCCCGCCGGTGCATCCGCATCGTCGTCCGGCAAGCGGCGCGCCACGCTGCCGGTGGAATACAGCATCACCCAGACGCCGCAGGTCTGGCTGGACCACCAGGTGTCCGAGCTGGGCGGCGAGCTCGTGATCAGCTGGGACGCGGTCGAAGCGCTGTTCCCGCATGGACTGCTGGACGACATGTTCGCCGCGTTCGGGCAGCTGCTGGAACGGCTTGCCGGCGAAGCGGCTCCCGTCCCGGTCGAAGGTGGCATGCTGCCGGCCGGCACCCGGGAGCTGTACCGGCGCGTGAACGCCACCGGCACGCCCGTGCCGCAATGCCTGCTGCACGAACCGTTCGACCGCGAGGCGCTGCGCGCGCCGCAGCGCCTCGCGGTCCGTTCGGGCGCGCGCAGCCTCACGTACGGCGAGCTGCGCGACGCAGCCCTGCGCGTGGCCGGGAAACTGCGCCTGCGCGGCGCGCAGCAGGGGGAGCTGGTCGCGGTGGTGATGAGCAAGGGCTGGGAGCAGGTGGTTGCCACGCTGGCCACGCTCTACGCGGGCGCGGCCTACCTGCCGCTGGACCCCACGCTGCCGACCGAACGGCTGCACCACATCCTGGAGCGCGCGCAGGCCCGCTTCGCGTTGACGCAGTCGCGGCACCACCCTGAGGTGACCTGGCCGTCGGACGTCGAGCCGCTGGCTGTGGACAGCTTGTCTGCGCAAGCCGCGCAACAGGAGTCGGCCGCACTCGAAAACCCGAGGACCGCCCCGACGGACCTGGCCTACGTGATCTACACCTCGGGCTCCACCGGGCTGCCCAAGGGCGTGGTGATCGACCACCAGGGCGCGGTGAACACCGTGCTGGACATCAACGCGAAGTTCTCCGTGGGTGCCGCCGACCGCGTGCTGGCGCTCTCGTCGCTGAGCTTCGACCTGTCGGTGTACGACATCTTCGGGATGCTGGCCGCCGGTGCCGGCGTGGTGATGCCCGCGCCCGAAAGCCTGCGCGAGCCGGCCGATTGGCTGGACCTGCTCGAACGCGAGCAGGTCACGGTGTGGAACACCGTGCCGGCCCTGATGGGCATGCTGGTGGAGCACGCCGAAGCGGTGCAACGCCCGCTGCCGCGCTCGCTGCGGCTGGTGCTGCTGTCGGGCGACTGGATCCCGGTCAACCTGCCCGGGCGCATCCGCGCGCTGGCGCCGCAGGCCGAGGTGATCAGCCTGGGCGGCGCGACCGAGGCGTCGATCTGGTCCATCTACTACCCCGTTGGCGAAGTGCCGCCGGAATGGGCCAGCATCCCGTACGGCGCGCCGCTGGCGAACCAGAGCTTCCACGTGTTCGACGACGCGCTGCAGCCGCGCCCCGCCTGGGTGCCCGGCATGCTGTACATCGGCGGCATCGGCCTGGCCAAGGGCTATTGGCGCGACGCCGAGCGCACCGCCGAAAGTTTCGTCGTCCATCCGCGAACGAGCGAACGCCTGTACAAGACCGGCGACTTCGGACGCTACCTGCCCGACGGCAACATCCAGTTCCTCGGCCGCGAGGACTCGCAGGTCAAGATCCAGGGCTTCCGCATCGAGCTCGGCGAGATCGAGGCCGCCCTGGCAGCGCTGCCGCAGGTGCGCGACGCGGCGGCGGCGGTGCGCGAAGACGTCGCCGGCGACCGGCGCCTGGTCGCCTACGTGGTGCTCCATCCGGAGCTGGACGACGGCGCCGCGGATGCGCAGGCGCTGCGCGCGGCGCTGGCCCGCACCCTGCCCGACTACATGGTGCCGGCGCACGTCGTCACGCTGGAGCGCCTGCCGCTGACCTCCAACGGCAAGGTGGACCGCCGCGCGCTGCCGGCACCGGACATGAGCCGGTCGCAGGCCGCCTACCTGGCGCCGCGCACCGAGGCCGAAGAGAAGCTCGCGCGCATCTGGGCCGAGGTGCTCAAGCTGGACCGCGTCAGCGTCACGGACAACTTCTTCGCGCTGGGCGGGCACTCGCTGCTGGCCACGCAGGTCGTCTCCCAGGTCCGCACGGCCTTCATGGTGGACATGCGCCTGCGCAGCTTCTTCGAGATGCCCACCGTCGAAACCCTGGCCGCGCACCTGCAGCAGGCGGCAGGTGCGGGGGAACAGGCGGCGGGCATCGTGCCGGTACCGCGCTCGGGGCAGCTGCCGCTGTCGTTCGCGCAGCAGCGCCTGTGGTTCCTGGACCAGCTCGAGCCCGGCGCGAGCTTCTACAACATCCCGCTGGCCGTGCACCTGTCCGGCCAGCTGGAGCTGGATGCGCTGCGGCGCACCTTGTCGGAAATCGTGCGGCGGCATGAAGCGCTGCGCACCACCTTCCGCTCGGTGCAGGGCGTTCCCGAACAGCGCATGACGGGCGCGCCGGACATGCCGTTCCAGCTGGTGGACCTGGGCGGTCTGGAGGACGGGCCCAGGCTGGAACGCAGCCGCGAGCTGGCGCGCCAGGAGGCCACCGCGCCGTTCGACCTGGCACAGGGCCCGCTGATCCGCGCCGTGCTGCTGCGCCTGGGCGCGCAGGAACACATCGCGCTCGTCACCATGCACCACATCGTCTCGGACGGCTGGTCCATGGGCGTGCTGATCCGGGAGGTGGCGGCGCTCTACACGGCCTTCGTGAAGAACGAGCCCTCGCCGCTGCCGGAGCTGGCCATCCAGTACGCCGACTTCGCGCACTGGCAGCGCCAGTGGCTGAGCGGCGCGGTGCTGCAGCAGCAGCTGGACTACTGGCGCGGCCAGTTGCAGGGCGCGCCGGACCTGCTGGCGCTGCCGACCGACCGGCCCCGGCCGCCGGTGCAGCGCTACCGCGGCGCCACGCACCGGTTCACCGTGCCTGCCGACACCACGCAGGGGCTGCACGACCTCGGCCAGCAGGAACAGGCAACCCTGTTCATGACGCTGGCGGCGGCCTTCAACGTGCTGCTGGCGCGCTACTCGGGCCAGGACGACATCTGCATCGGCACGCCCATCGCCAACCGGCAGCGTGCCGAGCTGGAGCCGCTGATCGGCTTTTTCGTCAACACGCTGGTGCTGCGCACGCAGGTGGACGGCGGGGTGTCGTTCGCCCAACTGCTGCGGCAGGTGCGCGCCACGGCGCTGGGCGCCTATGCGCACCAGGACCTGCCGTTCGAACAGCTGGTGGATGCGGTGGCCCCTGCGCGCAGCATGGCGCACCAGCCGCTGTTCCAGGTCATGCTGATCCTGCAGAACGCGCCGATGGAGCGCCTGAGCCTGCCGGGGCTGGACCTGCGGCCGCTGGCGGCCAACGGCAGCACCACCAAGTTCGACCTCTCGCTGTCGATCGTCGAAAGCACGTCCGAGGCCGGCCAGCGGCAACTGTCCGCGGCGCTGGAATACGACACGGACCTGTTCGACGCCAGGACCGCCGAGCGCATGGCCGGGCATTTCGTGCGGCTGCTGGAGTCGGTGGTCCGGAAACCCGAGTCGCAAGTCCGCGCGTTGACCTGGTTGGCGGACGACGAGCTCGCGACACTGCGCGGCTGGAACGCCACGGAGGCCGACTACCCGCGCGGGCAGGTGCTGCAACAGTCCTTCGAGCAGCAGGCCGGCAGGACACCTGCGGCGGTGGCGCTGGCGTTCGAAGACACCGAAGTCAGCTACGCCGAGCTCAATGCGCGGGCCAACCGGCTGGCGCATCATTTGCGCGGGCTCGGCGTGGGCCCGGACGTGCTGGTCGCCGTGTGCGCCGAGCGCAGCGTGGAGATGGTCGTCGCGCTACTGGCCACGCTGAAGGCCGGTGGTGCGTATGTGCCGCTGGACCCGGGCTATCCGCCCGAGCGGCTGGGCTTCATGCTGGCCGATGCGCGGCCCAGGGTGCTGCTGACGCAGCAGGCGCTGCTCGCGTCGCTGCCTGTGTCCGAAGGCCTTGCGACCTTCTGCCTGGATTCGCAATGGGGTGAACTGCCCGCACGCGAAACCAACCCGCCGTGCACCACCCTGGCCGCGCATCTGGCCTACGTCATCTACACCTCCGGCTCCACCGGCAGGCCCAAGGGCGTGGGCGTCACGCATGCCAGTGTGGGCAACTTCCTGCACTCCATGGCCCAGACGCCAGGGCTGTCCTCCGGGGACGTGCTGCTGGCGGTCACCTCGCTGTCCTTCGACATCGCGGGGTTGGAACTGTGGCTGCCGCTCACGCAGGGCGCGCGCTGCGTGCTCGCCTCGCGCGAGGCGGCCGCCGACGGCAGGCAGTTGCGCTCGCTGATCGGGCGATGGAATGTGAGCGTCATGCAGGCCACGCCCGCCAGTTGGCGCCTTCTGCTGGAAGCCGGCTGGCCCCAAGGGGCCGCCTTGCGCGTGCTCTGTGGCGGCGAAGCCCTGCCCAGCGACCTGGCTGCTCAATTGCTGCAGCATGGCGCCTCGGTGTGGAACCTCTACGGCCCGACCGAGACGACCATCTGGTCGGCCGCGCAGCGTGTGCAGCAGGCCGGGCGCATCACCATCGGGCAACCGATCGCCAACACCCAGGTGCACATCCTTGACGCGGCGTTCAACCTGGTCCCGCAAGGTGTGCCCGGCGAGCTGTACATCGCGGGCGACGGCTTGGCACGCGGCTACGTGAACCGTCCCGAGCTCACTGCCGAACGCTTCGTTCCGAACCCGTACGGCGCTCCAGGCTCGCGCATGTACCGCACAGGCGACCTGGCCCGCTGGCTGTCCGACGGCTCCATCGACTACCTCGGGCGCATCGACCAGCAGGTGAAGATCCGGGGCTTTCGCATCGAGCCCGGCGAGATCGAGGCCGTGCTGGCCGCCCAGCCCGAGGTGCGCGAAGCCGTGGTGTTGGCCCGCGAAGACATCCCCGGAGACAAGCGCCTGGTCGCTTACGTGGTGCCCGCTGCCGAGGCCTTCAGCGCGGCCGAGCTGCAAAGCGAGCAGACGGCCCACTGGAGCCAGGTGTGGGACCAGATCTACCGCGAAGCCTCCGCCCCCGCCGACGCGCGTTTCAACATCGCGGGCTGGACCAGCAGCTACGACCGCCAGCCCATCCCCGAGCACGAGATGCGCGAATGGGTCGAGCACAGCGTCGAATCCATCCTGGCGTTGCAACCCAGGCGGGTGCTGGAAATCGGCTGCGGCAGCGGCCTGCTGCTGCACCGCATCGCCCCGGCTTGCGAGCAGTACGTGGGCACCGACGTGTCGGCCAGCGTGCTGGCCCAGCTCGCAAGCGATCTCAAGCAGTCCGCGCCGGCCGCCTGCGAGGTGCAGCTGCTGCAGCGCGCCGCGCACGACTGGAGCGGCATCGAGGCGGGCCGCTTCGACACGGTCATCATCAACTCGGTGGCGCAGTACTTCCCTTCGGCCGCCTACCTGGCGCAGGTGATCGGCCAGGCGCTGCACGCCATCGGCGAGCGTGGCCGCATCTTCATCGGCGACGTGCGCAACCTGCAGCTGCTGGAAACCTTCCATGCGGCGCTGCTGCTGCAGCAGGCGGCGGAGCACGCCGACCTGGTGCCGCTGCGGCACGCCATGGCGCGCGCCATGCGCGCGGACAACGAACTGCTGCTGGCGCCGGGTTACTTCCCGGCACTGGCCGGCCGGCACGAGCGCATCCGCGCCGTGCAGCTGCGCCCCAAGCCCGGCCAGGCCGACAACGAGCTGACCCGGTTCCGCTACGACGTGGTGCTGGAGGTCGGCCCGCAAGAGCAGCCGCGCCTGGGTCCGCAGTGGCTGCCGTGGAGCGGGCTGCACCAGGGGGTGGACACGCTCGATGCGCTGCTGGCGTCAGCCGACGGCGAGCCGCTGGCGCTGCGCGACATCCCCGATGCGCGCATCGAGCGGGAGCTGTCGGCGCAGCGCCGCCTGCACGAAGCGCAAGCCGGCGAGCAGGTGCGGCATTTGCGGCAGGCGCTGGCGCGGCAGGAAGCGCGGGGTGTGCGGCAGGAGGCGCTGTTCGCGCTGGCGCGCAAACACGGCTATGCGCTGCGGCTCGCCCTGGGCACCGGCGAACCGGGCGTGTACCACGCCGTCTTCAGCCGCGGCACCGGGGAAGAGGCCGCCATCGACTGGAGCGCGCTGCAGACCGAGGTGCCCGGCGTGCTGGCCAACCAGCCGCTGGGGCCGCAGCTGCAATTGCAATTGCGCAAGCGCCTGGCCGAACAGCTGCAGCGGCAGCTGCCCGAGTACATGGTGCCGGCGCACCTGATGGTGCTGGACGCGCTGCCCCGCACGCCCAACGGCAAGCTCGACCGCCGCGCGCTGCCGGCCGCCGAGGCCAGGCATGCCGAGGCGGGCTATGTCGCCCCGCAAACGCCGACGGAGGAAGCGCTGGTCGCGATCTGGGCCGAGCTGCTCAAGCTGGAGCGGATCGGCATCCACGACAACTTCTTCCACCTGGGCGGCCATTCGCTGCTGGCCACGCAGCTGATCTCCAAGCTGCGCTCCACGCTGGACGTGGAGTTGCCGCTGCGCGCCCTGTTCGAAACATCGACCGTTCACGATCTCGCCCAGCGGATCGACTACGCCATCTGGCTGCGCACGGGTCCCGCGCAGGACTCCGACACAACGACGCGTGAAGTAGAGGAAATCTAAGTTATGTGGGCAACGCTGCGCACTTTGAAAGAAGCCGGGATCCGTCTGCGGCTTGCCGACGGCAAGCTCCTGCTGGATGCGCCGGCCGGCGCCATCACCGACGCGATCCGCGCCGCGGTGCGCGAGCACAAGCCGGCGCTGATGGCGTATCTCGCCAGCCTGCAAAGCACCGATGCGCCGATTCCCGCCGTGCCCGCGCTGCGCGGCAGCGCCGTTCCCCTGTCGTTCGCGCAGCAGCGGCTGTGGTTCATCGACCAGCTGGAGCCTGGCAACGCCTCGTACAACCTGCCAGCCGGCGTGCGGCTGCTGGGGCGCCTGGACACCGATGCGCTGGCACGCACGCTGGACGAGGTGGTGCGCCGCCACGAGGTGCTGCGCACCAGCTTCCGCACGGTCGACGGTTCGCCGGTGCAGGCGATCGCCGAGCGGCTCACGCTGGGGCTGCCCCTGGTCGACCTGGCCGGCCTGCCGGAGGAAGAGCGCGAGGCGCGGATGCGGCGTGCCGTGCGCGAGGAAGCGCTGGCGCCGTTCGACCTCGCCACCGGCCCGCTGCTGCGCGCGAAGCTGCTGCGGCTGGGCGCGCAGGAACACGTGGTGCTGCTGACCATGCACCACATCGTGAGCGACGGCTGGTCCACCGGCGTGCTGGTGCGCGAGATCGCGGCGCTGTACGCCGCCTTCGCCCGCGGCGAGCCCTCTCCGCTGCCGGAACTGCCGATCCAGTACGCCGACTTCGCGCACTGGCAGCGCCAGCGCCTGAGCGGCGACGCGCTGCAGCGCCAGCTGGCGTACTGGCGCGGCCAGCTGGCCGGCGCGCCGGAAGTGCTGGCCCTGCCGACCGACCGGCCGCGCCCGCCCGCCCAGCGCTACCGCGGGGCCACCCATCGCTTCACCGTGCCGGCGGACGTTACCCGCGGACTGCATGCGGTGGGCCAGCGCGAGCAGGCCACTCTGTTCATGACGCTGGCGGCGGCCTTCAACCTGCTGCTGGCGCGCTATTCGGGCCAGGACGACGTCTGCATCGGCACGCCCATTGCCAACCGCCAGCGCTCGGAGCTGGAGCCGCTGATCGGCTTTTTCGTCAACACGCTGGTGCTGCGCACGCGGGTGGACGCCGCGGCGTCCTTCACCGACCTGCTGCGGCAGGTGCGCGCCACGGCACTGGGCGCCTACGCCCACCAGGACCTGCCGTTCGAGCAACTGGTGGATGCCGTGGCGCCGGCGCGCAGCATGGCGCACCAGCCGCTGTTCCAGGTGATGCTGGTGCTGCAGAACGCGCCCATGGAGCGCCTCAGCCTGCCGGACCTGGAGCTGCGGCCACTGGCGGCGGCGGGCGACAGCACCAAGTTCGACCTGTCACTGTCCGTGGTCGAGGGCGGCCCGCAGCTGTTCGCCACGCTGGAATACGACACCGATTTGTTCGACGCGGCCAGCATCGAACGGCTGGTCGGGCACTTCGGCAGGCTGCTGCAGTCGGTCACGCGGCAGCCTGAGGTGCCGATGCATCGGCTGGACTGGCTGGCGGAGGAAGAACTGGTGCAGCTGCGCGCGTGGAACGCGACCGACGCCGAGTACCCGCGTGAGCAGGTGCTGCATGGGTTGTTCGAGGCGCAGGTCGAGCGCACGCCTGATGCGGTGGCCCTGGCTTTCGAGGGCACCGAGCTCACGTACGCGGCGCTGAATGCTCGCGCCAATCGACTGGCGCATCACCTGCGCGAGGTGGGCGTGGGACCGGACGTGCTGGTGGCGGTGTGCGCCGAGCGCAGCCTGCAGATGGTGGTCGCCCTCATGGCCGTTCTGAAGGCTGGCGGCGCTTATGTGCCGCTGGACCCGGGCTATCCGTCCGAGCGGCTGGCCTTCATGCTGGCCGATGCCAAGCCTGCCGTGCTGCTGACGCAAGAAGCCTTGCTCGCCTCACTCCCCGCGCACGAAGTTCCTACCTTCTGCCTGGACTCCCAATGGGATTCGCTGCCCCTGCGTGATGGCAACCCGCCCAGCACCACCCTGCCGGCCCACCTCGCCTACGTCATCTACACCTCCGGCTCCACTGGCCGCCCCAAAGCCGCCGGCGTCAGCCACACGGCCATCGTCAACCGCCTGCACTGGATGCAGCAGGCCTATGGCCTCGATTCTTCCGACCGCGTCCTGCAGAAGACCCCCTTCAGCTTCGACGTCTCCGTCTGGGAGTTCTTCTGGCCCTTGCAGCAAGGTGCCACCCTCGTGATGGCTCGCCCGGGCGGCCATCAGGATGCACAGTACCTGGGTGAGTTGATTGCCTCGGCCGGCATCACGACCCTGCACTTCGTGCCTCCGATGCTGGAGGCCTTCTTGGCTGCGTCGCGCGCGCTGCTACCCGCGCTGCGCCAAGTGATGTGCAGCGGCCAGGCCCTGCCCTGGGAGCTGCAGCAACGCTTCTTCGAGCGCCTGCCGCAGGTGCAACTGCACAACTTGTATGGCCCCACCGAAGCGGCCGTGGACGTAACGGCCTGGCACTGCACACCCAAGGGGCCTCAAGGCGTGGTGCCTATCGGCCGGCCGATCTCCAACATCCGCATCCACATCGTGGACGCGCAGTTCAACCTGCTGCCCCAAGGCGTGCCTGGAGAGCTGTGCATCGCAGGCGTGGGTTTGGCGCGTGGCTACATTGGCCGCGCGGAGCTCACCGCCGAGCGCTTCATGCCCGATCCGTTCGGGCAACCCGGTGAGCGCATGTACCGCACGGGCGACCTCGCCCGTTGGCTGCCGGATGGCTCCATCGAGTACCTGGGCCGCATCGACCAGCAGGTAAAAATCCGCGGCTTCCGCATCGAGCTGGGCGAGATCGAGGCGCAACTGGCCGCGCAAGCCGGAGTTCGCGAAGCAGTCGTTCTGGCACGCGAGGATGTTCCTGGCGACACGCGGCTGGTGGCCTATGTAGTGCCTGAAGGCATTGAGCAACTGGAAACAACGGCGCTGCGCACGCAACTGCAGCGCCAACTCCCCGAGTACATGGTCCCGGCCCACTTCGTGGTGCTGGAAGCATTGCCGCTGTCCCCCAACGGCAAGCTCGACCGCAAGGCCCTGCCCGCACCCGACACCAGCCGCGGCGAAACCGGCTATGTCGCGCCGCGCACCCCGACGGAAGCGACGCTCGCCTCCATCTGGGCCGACGTGCTCAAGGTGGACCGCGTGGGCGTGCAGGACAACTTCTTTGCCCTGGGCGGCCATTCGCTGCTGGCCACGCAGCTGGTCTCACGGATGCGCACGGCGCTGGACGTGGAGCTGCCGCTGCGCACGCTGTTCGAAGCGCCCACCGTCGCGCAACTGGCCGGGCGGGTGCAGGCCGCGCAGCAGGCGGCATTGCCCGCGATCGAGCGGGTGCCCCGCACGGGGGAGGCTTTGCCGCTGTCGTTCGCGCAGCAGCGCCTGTGGTTCATCGACCGGCTGGAGCCGGGCAGCAGCTTCTACAACATCCCGGCCGCCGTGCGGCTGGTCGGGCAACTGGACGTGCAGGCGCTGGACAGGACGCTCAACGAGGTGGTGCGCCGCCACGAGGTGCTGCGCACCGCCTTCCTCACGGTCGAAGGCTCGCCGGTGCAGGTGATCGCACCGCAGCTTCGGCTGGCGCTGCCGCTCGCCGACCTGCGCGGACTGCCCGAAGGCGAACGCGAGGCCAAGGCGCAATGGCTGGCACAGGACGAAGCCCAAACCCCGTTCGACTTGGCCGCCGGCCCGCTGATCCGCGCCCGGCTGGTCCGGCTGGGCGAGCAGGAGCACATCGTGCTGCTGACGGTGCACCACATCGCTTCGGACGGCTGGTCCACCGGCGTGCTGGTGCGCGAGATCGCGGCCCTGTACGCGGCCTTTGCCAGAGGCGAACCGTCGCCGCTGCCGGAACTGCCGATCCAGTACGCCGACTTCGCGCACTGGCAACGCCGATGGCTGAGCGGCGAGGTGCTGCAGCAGCAGCTCGATTACTGGCGCGGGCAACTGCAAGGCGCACCCGAGGTGCTGGCGCTGCCCACCGACCGGCCCAGGCTGCCCGTGCAGCGCTTTCGCGGTGCCAACCATCGCTTCACGGTCCCGGCCTACATCGTGCACAGCCTGCACGAGGTGAGCCGGCAGCAGCAGGCAACGCTGTTCATGACGCTGGCGGCGGCTTTCAATGTGCTGCTGGCGCGTTACGCGGGCCAGGCCGACATCTGCATCGGCACGCCCATCGCAAACCGGCAGCGTGCGGAGCTGGAATCGCTGATCGGCTTCTTCGTCAACAACCTGGTGCTGCGCACGCAGGTCGATGCGAACCGGCCCTTCACCGAGCTGCTGGCGCAGGTGCGCGCCGCCGCGCTGGAAGCCTATGCCCACCAGGACCTGCCGTTCGAGCAGCTCGTGGATGCGCTGGCGCCCACGCGCAGCATGGCCCACCAGCCGCTGTTCCAGGTGCTGCTGGTGCTGCAGAACGTGCCGGCGGAGCGCCTGAGCCTGCCGGGGCTGGAACTGCGCCCGCTGGCCGGCGGCGGCGGCACCACCAAGTTCGACATCTCGCTGTATCTCATGGAGCGCGAGCAGCAGCTGGTGGCCACGCTGGAGTACGACACCGACCTGTTCGACGCGGCGACCATCGCGCGCATGGCCGCGCATTTCACGCGGCTGCTGCAGTCGGTGGGGCAGGCGCCCGAGTCGCCGGTCCATGCGCTGGCCTGGCTCGGAGAAGAGGAGCTTGCCGCGCTGCGCCGGTGGAATACGACCGAAACCGACTACGTGCGAGGGCAGGCGCTGCAGCAGATTTTTGAAATGCAGGTGGAGCGCACATCCGAGGCGGTGGCTCTGGTTTTTGAAGACACCGAACTCACGTACGCCGAACTGAATGCGCGGGCCAACCGGCTGGCGCACCATCTGCGCGGGCTGGGCGTGGGACCGGACGTGCTTGTCGCCGTGTGCGCCGAGCGCAGCGCGGTGATGGTGGTGGCTTTGCTGGCCACGCTGAAGGCCGGTGGTGCGTATGTGCCGCTGGACCCGAGCTATCCGAGCGAGCGGCTTGGATTCATGCTGGCCGACGCGCGGCCCAAGGTGCTGCTGACGCAGCAAGCCCTGCTAGGTTCGCTACCGGTGTCCGAAGGCCTTGCAACTTTTTGCCTGGACTTGCAATGGGATTCGCTGCCTGCGCGTGACACCAACCCGCCGTGCACCACCCTGCCCGCGCATCTCGCCTACGTCATCTACACCTCCGGCTCCACCGGCAAGCCTAAGGGCGTGGGTGTCACGCATGCGAGCGTGGGCAACTTCTTGCACTCCATGGCGAAGGCGCCTGGGCTGTCGTCCGAGGACGTGTTGCTGGCGGTCACCTCGCTGTCCTTCGACATCGCGGGGCTGGAGCTGTGGCTTCCGTTGACCCGCGGCGCTCGCTGCGTGCTGGCCTCGCGCGAGGCAACGGCCGATGGCCGACAGTTGCGCTCGCTGATCGAGCGATGCGGCGTCACGGTGATGCAGGCCACGCCTTCCAGCTGGCGGATGCTGCTGGAAGCCGGCTGGCCCGAAGCCGGCTTGCGCGTGCTGTGCGGCGGTGAAGCCCTGCCCAGTGACTTGGCTGCTCAGTTGCTGGAACACACTGGGCAGGTCTGGAACCTCTACGGGCCCACCGAGACCACCATCTGGTCGGCCCTGCAATGTGTTCGAGATGCCCAGCGCATCACCATCGGCCAACCCATCGCCAACACCCAGGTGCACATCCTGGACGACGCCTTCAACCTGGTCCCGCAGGGCGTGCCCGGCGAGCTATTCATCGCGGGTGATGGCCTGGCGCGCGGCTACGTCAACCGTCCCGAGCTCACCGCCGAACGCTTCGTGCCGAATCCGTTCGGCGTGCCTGGCTCGCGCATGTACCGCACGGGCGACCTGGCGCGCTGGCTGTCCGACGGCTCCATCGACTACCTCGGGCGCATCGACCAGCAAGTCAAGATCCGAGGCTTCCGCATTGAGCCTGGCGAGATCGAGGCCGTGCTGGCTGCCCAGCCCGAGATCCGTGAAGCTGTCGTGCTCGCGCGTGAGGATGTCCCCGGCGACAAGCGCTTGGTCGCCTACGTCGTCCCGAGCGAAACACGAGCGTCCGCTCAGCTCGGCCTGAGCCTGTTCTACTTCGGCGCCGACACCTACGCCGAACAGGACAAGTACCGCCTGTACCTGCAAGCCGCACGCTTCGCCGACGACAACGGCCTGCAGGCCATCTGGACGCCCGAGCGCCACTTCGACCCCGTCGGTGCGCTCTATCCCAATCCGGCCATCCTCAACGCGGCCCTCGCCGCCTCCACCCGCCGCGTGCAACTGCGTGCGGGCAGCGTGGTGCTGCCGCTGCAGGACCCCATCCGCGTGGCCGAGGAATGGGCCGTTGTGGACAACCTCAGCGCAGGCCGTGTGGGCTTGGCCATTGCCAGCGGCTGGCATCTTCGTGACTTCGTGCTGGCGCCCCATCAGTTCGAGCAGCGCCGCCAGGCTATGCAGGACGGCATCGCGCAGCTCCAGGCCCTGTGGCGCGGCGAGACCATCGAGCGCATCGATGGCGCGGGCAACACGACTTCGGTGCGCACCTACCCGCGCCCCCTGCAGCCCGAGCTGCCGCTGTGGATCACAGCCGCGGGCAATCCCCAGACCTTCGCCTATGCAGGCCAGATCGGCGCGAACGTACTGACCCACCTGCTGGGCCAGACCATCGAGCAGGTCGCAGACAACATCGCGCTGTACCGCCGTGCTCTCGTCGAGCATGGCCACGATCCGCAAACCCGCCAAGTCACCCTGATGGTGCACACCTTCATGGGCGAGGACCAGGAAGCCACCATCGAGCAGGCACGCCTGCCGTTCATGGCCTACATGCGTGCCCACGTGGGGCTGCAGATGCCGTTGCTGCAAAGCCTGGGCATTCCGGTCGAACAGGCCACGCCCGAGAAGATCGAGATGGTGGTGCAGTTCGCCTTCGAGCGCTATTCGCGCACGGCAGCCCTGATCGGCACGCCCGAATCCTGCGCACCGCTGGTAGCGGCCATCGCAAGGGCGGGAGTGACGGAGATCGCCTGCCTGATCGACTGGATGGATGCGGACAGCGCGCTGGATGCACTGGAGCATCTGCCACGGCTGCGCGAGCAGGCAGCAATCCCGGCATTGGACGCACAGGCACTGCGCAGCCGCTGCGAGCAGGTCCTGCCGCACTACATGGTTCCCGCGCACTTCGTGGTGCTCGATGCCCTGCCGCTGACCCCCAACGGCAAGATCGACCGCAAGGCGCTTCCTGCTCCGCAGCTGCAACTGGCGCAAAGCGGCTACACCGCCCCCTCCACGCCCACCGAGCAGACGCTAGCCCGCATCTGGGAGCAAGTGCTCCGGCTGGACAAGGTCGGCGTACAAGACCATTTCTTCACGCTGGGCGGGCATTCGCTGATGGCGGTGCAGCTGGTCTCGAAGATCGGGGCGGCGTTCGGGGTGGAGCTGCCGCTGCGCATGCTGTTCGAGGCGCCCACGGTGCGCCAGCTGGCCCAGCGGGTGGAGGCGGCGCAGCAGCAGGGACAACAAACGCTCTCGCCGCCGATCGGGCGTGTGAACCGCGAGCAGCCGCTGGCACTGTCGTTCGCCCAGCAGCGCCTGTGGTTCATCGACCAGCTGGAGCCGGGCAGCAGTTTCTACAACACACCGACCGCCGTGCGGCTGGTCGGTGAACTGGACGTGCAGGCGCTGGACAAAACCCTCAACGAAGTGGTGCGCCGCCACGAAGTGCTGCGCACCAGCTTCCAAATGGTCGAAGGCTCACCGGTGCAGGTGATCGCCGGCGAGCTGGCACTGCAACTGCCGGTCACCGACCTGGGCGCGCTGCCCGAGGGCGAACGCGAAGCCAAGGCGCAATGGCTGGCGCAGGACGAGGCGCAAACGCCGTTCGACCTGGCCACCGGTCCTCTGATCCGCGCCAGGCTGCTGAAACTGCAGCCCGCCGAGCACATCGTGCTGCTGACGGTGCACCACATCATCTCGGACGGCTGGTCCGCGGGTGTTCTCGTGCACGAAATCGCCGCGCTGTATGCGGCGTTCACCCAGGGCCAGCCCTCGCCGCTGCCCGAACTGGCGATCCAGTACGCCGACTTCGCCCACTGGCAGCGCCAATGGCTCAGCGGCGATGTCCTCGAGCAGCAACTCGCTTACTGGCGCGGCCAATTGCAAGGTGCGCCCGAGGTGCTGGCGCTGCCTACCGACCGGCCGCGCCCGCCGGTGCAGCGCTTCCGCGGCGCCACCCACCATTTCACGGTGCCCGCGGAGATCACGCAGGGGCTGCACACGGTCGGCCAGCAGGAGCAGGCGACCCTGTTCATGACACTGGCGGCGGCCTTCAACGTGCTGCTGGCGCGCTACTCGGGCCAGTCCGACATCTGCATCGGCGCACCCATCGCCAACCGCCAGCGGCCCGAGCTGGAGCCGCTGATCGGCTTTTTCGTCAACACGCTGATCCTGCGCACGCAGGTGGATGCCGAGGCATCGTTCGCCGACCTGCTGCGCCAGGTGCGCGCCACGGCGCTGGGCGCCTATGCCCACCAGGACCTGCCGTTCGAGCAACTGGTGGACGCACTGGCGCCCGCGCGCAGCATGGCCCACCAGCCGCTGTTCCAGGTGGTGCTGGCGCTGCAGAATCCCCCGACCGAACGGCTCACCCTGCCCGGGCTGGAACTCAAGCCGCTGGCGGCCAGTGGCAGCACCACCAAATTCGACCTGTCGCTGTCGGTGCTGGAACTGGGCCAGCAGCTCGCGGCCACGCTGGAGTACGACACCGACCTGTTCGACGCGGACACCATCGAGCGCATGGCCGGGCACTTCGTCAGGCTGCTGCAATCGGTGATACAGGCGCCCGCAACGCCGATCCATCGACTGGCCTGGCTGGCCGACGAAGAACAGGCCCAGCTGCGCAGCTGGAGTGCCATCGAGGCCGATTATCCCAGCGACCGGTCGCTGCACGAGCTGTTCGAGCAGCAGGTGGACGCGGCGCCGCAGGCCATTGCCGTCACCTTCGAAGAGGATGCGCTGACCTACGCGCAGCTCAACGCCCGCGCCAACCGGCTGGCCCACCACCTGCGAAATCTCGGCGTCGGCCCGGACGTGCTGGTGGCGGTGTGCGCCGAGCGCAGCCTGGACATGGTGGTCGCTCTCCTGGCCGTGCTGAAGGCCGGCGGCGCCTATGTGCCGCTGGACCCGGCCTATCCCACCGAGCGCATCGCCTACATGCTGTCCGATGCGCGGCCCGCGGTGCTGCTGACGCAGCAGGCGCTGCTGGCGCAACTGCCCGCGCACCAAGGCATCCCGGTTGTCTGCATCGACAGCCAGTGGAACGAGCTGCCGGTGCGCGACGGCAACCTGCCGTGCACCGGCCTGCCCGGGCACCTGGCCTACGTCATCTACACCTCCGGCTCCACCGGCAAGCCCAAGGGCGCCGCTCTGGCGCACCACAACGTGCTGCGGCTGTTCGCCGCGTCCCGGCGCCACTTCGGCTTCGGCCCGGGCGACGTCTGGACGATGTTCCATTCCTTCGCCTTCGACTTCTCGGTGTGGGAGCTGTGGGGCGCGCTGCTGCACGGCGGCAGGCTGGTGGTGGTGCCGTACCTGGTGTCGCGCGCGCCCGAGCGCTTTTACGAGCTGCTGGTGCGCGAAGGCGTCACGGTGCTGAACCAGACGCCCTCGGCCTTCCAACAGCTGGTCGAGGTGCAGCGCGATCGCCCCTCCGGTGCGCTGGCGCTGCGTACCGTGATCTTCGGCGGCGAGGCCTTGAACGTCGCGGCGCTGCAGCCCTGGTGGCAGCAGCACGGCGACCGCCGGCCGCAGCTGGTGAACATGTACGGCATCACCGAAACCACCGTCCACGTCACGCACTGCGCGCTGGATGCGGGCGCGCGTGCCGGCGACGTCGGCCGGCCGCTGGCGGACCTGGGCGTGCACATCCTGGACGCGCAGCTGAACCCGCTTCCCGCGGGCGTGCCGGGCCAGCTGTACGTGGCCGGCGCCGGCCTGGCGCGCGGCTACCTGCGGCGCCCCGCGCTGACGGCGGAGCGCTTCGTGCCGAACCCGTACGGCGCGCCCGGCAGCCGCCTGTACGCGACCGGGGACCTGGCCCGCTGGCTGCCGGACGGCAGCATCGAGCACCTGGGCCGCATCGACCAGCAGGTGAAGATCCGCGGTTTCCGCATCGAGCTGGGCGAGATCGAGGCCACGCTGCGCCAGCAGCCCGCCGTGCGCGATGCGGCCGTGGTGGCGCGGGAAGACGCGTCGGGACACCGGCAGCTGATCGCCTACGTCGTGGCGCCCGACCCCGCGCAGCCGCCGGACGGCGATGCGCTGCGCGAAGCGCTGTCGCAATCGCTGCCGGGCTACATGGTGCCGGCGCACTTCGTTGCGCTGCCCGCCCTGCCGCTCACGCCCAACGGCAAGCTCGACCACAAGGCGCTGCCGGCACCCGGCACCGACCTGTCCGCCGACACCTACGTGGCGCCCGGCAGCGCCGCCGAACACGCGCTGGCGGCGGTCTGGGCCGACGTCCTGCGGCTGCCGCGCGTGGGCATCCACGACAACTTCTTTCGCATCGGCGGCGACTCCATCCTGAGCCTGCGCATCGTGTCCAGGGCGCGCGAGCAGGGCCTGTCCTTCGCCGTCGTCGACCTGTTCAAGCACCAGACCGTGGCGCAGCTGGCGCAGGTGCTCGCGCGCCCGGACTCCTCCGTCCACGGCACCCTCGCACCGCAAGCGCTGCCGCCGTTCGCCCTGCTGTCCGAGGCCGACCGCGCGCAGCTGCCGGCCGACATCGAAGACGCCTACCCGGCCACCTTGCTGCAGCTGGGCATGATCTTCCACAACGAGCACGCCCAGGGCTCGGCCACGGCGGGGCTGTACCACGACGTGTTCAGCTACCACGTGCAGGTACCCGCGTGGAACGAGGACGCCTTCCGCACCGTGCTGCAGGCGCTGGCCGGCAGGCATCCGGCGCTGCGCACCGCCTTCGCGCTGAACCGGTTCAGCCAGCCGCTGCAGCTAGTGCAGGCCCGGGGCGCGGTCCCGCTGGCGTGCATCGACGTGCGCGGGCAGGAGCCCGCCGAGCAGGAGCGGGACATCGCGCGCTTCATCGAACAGGAGCGCCGCAGCGGCTTCGCGCTGGACGCGGCGCCGCTGCTGCGCGTGTTCGTGCACCTGCGCGCGCCGCAGTCCATCCAGTACACGCTGAGCTTCCACCACGCCGTGCTGGACGGCTGGAGCGTCGCCTCCTTCAACACCGAGCTGTCGCTGGAATACGGGAAGCTGCTGGCCAGCGGGGCCGCCACACTGGAGCTGCCGCTGCTGGCCGCGGCGCCGAACCTGGTGGCGGCGGCCGAGCGGCAGGCGCTGGAATCGCCGCACCACCGCGCCTTCTGGCAGCGCTACCTGGCGAACTACAGCTACGCGCAGCTGCCGCCGTACGACGGGCAGCCTCGGGCGGCTTCGGTGGACAACCGCGTCGGCGGCGCCCTTGCCGCCGGCACCGTCACGCGCCTGCGCGAACTGGCCGTGCGGCTCAACGTGCCGCTGCGCAGCGTGCTGCTGCTGGCGCACCTGCGCGTGGTGGCGATGCTCTCGGGCAAGCAGGACGTGCTGGTGGGCCTGGTCAGCAACGTCCGCCCCGAGCTGCCCGACGGCGAGCGCATGCTCGGGCTGTTCCTCAACACGCTGCCGTTCCGCCAGCGCCTGCCGCGCGCCTCCTGGGCCGACGCGATCCGCGCCACCTTCCGCACGGAACTGGCGCTGATCGAGCACCGCTTCTATCCGTACGCCCAACTGCACCGGGACAACGGCCGCACGCCCTTCTACGAGATCGCCTTCAACTACAACCACTTCCACGTGTACGAGGAAGCGGACGATGCAGGCGCGATCCAGCTGCGGGGCGGCCAGGGTTTCGAGGCCACGGACATGGGCCTGTTCGTCAACATCGCCGACTCCACCGATGCGCTGGTGGTGGAACTGCGGTTCGATACCGAGCACCTGTCGCTGCGCCAGGCGGAACAGATGTTCGGCCTGCACGTGGCCGCGCTGGAGGCCATCGCGGCCGACCCGGATGCCCCGCACGACAGCTGCGACCTGGTGCCACAGCACGAGCACGGGCTGCTGCGGGAATGGAACGCGACCCAGGTCTCCTATCCGCGCGAGCAGGCGCTGCAGCAGCTTTTTGAAGCACAGGCCGGACGCACGCCTGAATCGGTGGCGCTGGTTTTTGGAGACACCGAACTCACGTACGCAGAACTGAACGCGCGGGCCAATCGGCTGGCGCATCACCTGCGCGGGCTGGGGGTGGGGCCGGACGTGCTGGTGGCGGTGTGCGCGGAGCGCAGCGTGGAGATGGTGGTGGCCCTGCTGGGCACACTGAAGGCCGGCGGGGCATATGTGCCGCTGGACCCGAGCTATCCGCCTGAGCGGCTGGGCTTCATGCTGGCCGATGCGCAGCCTCGCGTGCTGTTGACGCAGCAGGCTTTGCTCGGCTCGCTGCCGGTGGCTGAAGGACTTGCGACCTTCTGCCTGGATTCGCAATGGGAAGCGCTGCTCGAGTGCGACAGCAACTTGCCGTGCGCCACGCTGGCGGCACACCTGGCTTATGTCATCTACACCTCCGGCTCCACCGGTCGTCCCAAGGGCGTGGGTGTCACGCATGCGAGTGTTGGCAACTTCCTGCATTCCATGGCGAAGGCCCCGGGGTTGGGCTCCGAGGACGTGCTGCTGGCAGTCACCTCGCTGTCCTTCGATATCGCGGGGCTGGAGCTGTGGCTGCCGCTCACGCAGGGCGCGCGTTGCGTGCTGGCCTCGCGCGAGGCAACGGCCGATGGCCGACAGTTGCGCTCGCTGATCGAGCGATGCGGCGTCACGGTGATGCAGGCCACGCCTTCCAGCTGGCGGATGCTGCTGGAAGCCGGCTGGCCCGAAGCCGGCTTGCGCGTGCTGTGCGGCGGTGAAGCCCTGCCCAGTGACTTGGCTGCTCAGTTGCTGGAACACACTGGGCAGGTCTGGAACCTCTACGGGCCCACCGAGACCACCATCTGGTCGGCCCTGCAGCGTGTGCAAGATGTTCAACGCATCACCATCGGGCAGCCGATTGCCAACACCCAGGTGCACATCCTGGACGAGGCGTTCAATCTGGTCCCGCAGGGCGTGCCCGGCGAGCTGTACATCGCCGGCGATGGCCTGGCCCGCGGCTACGTCAATCGACCCGAGCTCACTGCCGAACGCTTCGTGCCGAATCCGTTCGGCGTGCCTGGCTCGCGGATGTACCGCACAGGCGACCTGTCCCGCTGGCTGGCCGACGGTTCCATCGACTACCTCGGCCGCATCGATCAGCAAGTCAAGATCCGCGGCTTCCGCATCGAGCCGGGCGAGATCGAGTCCGTGCTGGCCGCCCAGCCCGAGGTCCGTGAAGCCGTCGTGCTCGCCCGCGAAGACGCCCCCGGCGACAAGCGCCTGGTCGCCTACGTCGTCCCCAGTGAAGCACGAGCGTCCGCTCAGCTGGGCCTGAGCCTGTTCTACTTCGGCGCCGACACCTACGCCGAACAGGACAAGTACCGCCTGTACCTGCAAGCCGCACGCTTCGCCGACGACAACGGCCTGCAGGCCATCTGGACGCCCGAGCGCCACTTCGACCCCGTCGGTGCGCTCTATCCCAATCCGGCCATCCTCAACGCGGCCCTCGCCGCCTCCACCCGCCGCGTGCAACTGCGTGCGGGCAGCGTGGTGCTGCCGCTGCAGGACCCCATCCGCGTGGCCGAGGAATGGGCCGTTGTGGACAACCTCAGCGCAGGCCGTATCGGCCTGGCGATCGCCAGCGGCTGGCACCTGCGCGACTTCGTGCTGGCGCCCCATCAGTTCGAGCAGCGCCGCCAAGCCATGCAGGACGGCATCGCGCAGTTGCAGGCGCTGTGGCGCGGCGAAGCCATCGAGCGTATCGACGGGGCCGGCAACCTCACGTCCGTGCGCACCTACCCGCGCCCGCTGCAGCCCGAGCTGCCGCTGTGGATCACTGCCGCAGGCAACCCCCAGACCTTTGCCTACGCAGGCCAGATCGGCGCGAACGTGCTGACCCACCTGCTGGGCCAGACCATCGAGCAGGTCGCGGCCAACGTCGACCTGTACCGCAAGAGCCTCGTCGAGCACGGCCACGATCCGCTCTCCCGCCAGGTCACCCTGATGGTGCACACCTTCATGGGCGAGGACCAGGAAGCGACCATCGAGCAGGCGCGCCTGCCCTTCATGGCCTACATGCGTGCCCATGTGGGGCTGCAGATGCCGCTGCTGCAAAGCCTGGGCATTCCGGTCGAACAGGCCACGCCCGACAAGATCGAGATGGTGGTGCAGTTCGCCTTCGAGCGTTATTCGCGCACGGCTGCTCTGATCGGCACACCAGAGTCGTGTGCGCCGCTGATGGCGGCCATCGCAAAGGCCGGGGTCACAGAGATCGCCTGCCTGATCGACTGGATGGATGCCGACAGCGCGCTGAATGCACTGGAGCATCTGCCACAGCTGCGCGAGCAGGCAGTGGCCCCGGCGCTGGAGACCAACGCGTTGCGCATCCGCTGCGAGCAGGCGCTGCCGCACTACATGGTTCCGGCCCACTTCGTCGTGCTCGACGCCCTGCCGCTGACTCCCAACGGCAAGATCGACCGCAAAGCGCTTCCCGCTCCGCAACTGCAGCTGGCCCAGAGCGGCTACGCCGCCCCGTCCACCCCCACAGAAAACACGCTGGCCCGCATCTGGGAACAGGTGCTCCGGCTGGAGCGCGTGGGCGTCCACGACAACCTGTTCCAGCTGGGCGGCCATTCGCTGCTGGCGGTGCAGCTGGTCTCGCGCATGCGTGCGGTGTTCGGCGTGGAGCTGCCGCTGCGCGTTCTGTTCGAAGCACCGACCATCGCGCAACTGGCCCAGCGGCTGCAGCAGGCGCAGCAAGCCGCGTTGCCGCCGATCGGTCGCGTCTCGCGCGACCAGCTGCTGGCACTGTCGTTCGCCCAGCAGCGCCTGTGGTTCATCGACCAGCTGGAGCCGGGCAGCAGCTTCTACAACATCCCCGCCGCGGTGCGGCTGGTGGGCCGGCTGGACGTGGCTGCCCTGCAGCGCACGCTCAACGAAGTGGTGCGGCGCCACGAGGTGCTGCGCACCAGCTTCCAGGTGGTCGAGGGTTCGCCGGTGCAGGTGATCGCCGGCGAGCTGGCGCTGGAACTGCCGGTCACCGACCTTGCGGAACTGCCCGCGGGCGAGCGTGAAGCACGTGCCCAATGGCTGGCGCAGGACGAGGCGCAGACGCCGTTCGACCTGGCCACCGGCCCGCTGATCCGCGCCAGGCTGCTGAAGCTCGGCGCGCAGGAACACATCGTGCTGCTGACGGTGCACCACATCGCCAGCGACGGCTGGTCCGCGGGCGTGCTGGTGCGCGAAGTCGCCGCCCTCTACGGCGCATTCGTCAATGGCGCTCCATCGCCCCTGCCGGAGCTCGCGGTCCAGTACGCCGATTACGCCCAGTGGCAACGCGAGTGGCTCAGCGGCGAGGTGCTGCAGCAGCAGCTCGATTACTGGCGCGGCCAGTTGCAGGGCGCGCCCGAGGTGCTGGCGCTGCCGACAGACAAGCCCAGGCCGTCCGTGCAGCGCTTTCGCGGGTCCATGCACCGCTTCATGGTGCCGGCGGACATCACGGCGGGATTGCAGGCGGTCGGCCGGCAGGAGCAGGCCACCCTGTTCATGACGCTGGCGGCGGCCTTCAACCTGCTGCTGGCGCGCTACGCGGGCCAGGACGACATCTGCATCGGCACACCGATCGCCAACCGCCAGCGCGCCGAGCTGGAGCCGATGATCGGCTTCTTCGTCAACACGCTGATCCTGCGCACGCGGGTGGATGCCGGGGCATCGTTCAATGCGCTGCTGCGGCAGGTGCGCGCCACGGCGCTCGGTGCCTACGCGCACCAGGACCTGCCGTTCGAGCAGCTGGTGGACACGCTGGCCCCCGCGCGCAGCATGGCCCACCAGCCGCTGTTCCAGGTGCTGCTGGTGCTGCAGAACGTGCCGGCGGAGCGCCTGAGCCTGCCGGGGCTGGAACTGCGCCCGCTCGCTGCCGGCGGCAGCACCACCAAATTCGACCTGTCGCTGGCCGTCATGGAAGCGGGCGAGCAGCTTGCGGCCGCGCTGGAGTACGACACCGACCTGTTCGACGCGGACACCATCGAGCGCATGGCCGGGCACTTCGTCAGGCTGCTGCAGGCGGTGGTGCGGGCGCCCGAGGCGCCGGTGCATCGGCTGGCCTGGCTGGCGGAGGACGAACTCGCGCAATTGCGCAAATGGAACGCGACCGACACCGAGTACCCGCGTGAGCAGGTGCTGCATGGGTTGTTCGAGGCGCAGGTCCCCCGCACCCCTGATGCGGTGGCCCTCGCTTTCGAGGGCACCGAGCTCACCTACGCGGAGCTGAATGCCCGCGCCAATCGACTGGCGCATCACCTGCGCGAGCTGGGCGTTGGCCCGGACGTGCTGGTGGCCGTGTGTGCCGAGCGCAGCCTCGCAATGGTGGTCGCTCTCATGGCCGTGCTGAAAGCCGGTGGCGCCTATGTCCCGCTGGACCCGGGCTATCCGTCCGAGCGGCTGGCCTTCATGCTGGCCGATGCCAGGCCTGCGGTGCTGCTGACGCAAGAGGCTTTGCTCGCATCGTTGCCTGCGCGCGAGGCGCCCATCTTCTGCCTGGACTCCCAGTGGTATTCGCTGCCCGCACGGGACACCAACCCGCCGTGCACCACCCTGCCGGCGCATCTCGCGTACGTCATCTACACCTCCGGCTCCACCGGCCGTCCCAAGGCCGCCGGCGTCAGCCACACGGCCATCGTCAACCGCCTGCAGTGGATGCAGCAGGCATACGGACTCGATTCTTCCGACCGCGTCCTGCAGAAGACCCCCTTCAGCTTCGACGTTTCCGTCTGGGAGTTCTTCTGGCCGCTGCAGCAAGGCGCCACCCTGGTGCTCGCCCGTCCAGGCGGCCATCAGGATGCCCAGTACCTGGGCGAGCTGATCGCCTCCGCGGGCATCACTACCCTGCACTTCGTGCCTCCGATGCTGGAAGCGTTCCTGGCAACGTCGCGTGTGCAGCCGCTGCCCGCCCTACGCCAGGTGATGTGCAGCGGCCAGGCCCTGCCCTGGGAGCTGCAGCAGCGCTTCTTCGAGCGCCTGCCGCAGGTGCAACTGCACAACCTGTACGGCCCGACCGAAGCCGCCGTGGACGTGACGGCCTGGCACTGCACGCCTGAGGGTCCTCAAGGCGTGGTGCCCATCGGGCGGCCGATTTTCAACATCCGCATCCACATCGTGGACGCGCAGTTCAACCTGCTGCCCCAGGGTGTGCCGGGCGAGTTGTGCATCGCGGGCGTCGGACTGGCGCGCGGCTACATCGGCCGCGCGGAGCTGACAGCCGAGCGCTTCGTCCCTGATCCGTTCGGTGCACCGGGCGAGCGCATGTACCGCACCGGTGACCTGGCGCGCTGGTTGCCGGATGGCTCCATCGAATATCTGGGCCGCATCGACCAGCAGGTGAAGATCCGCGGTTTCCGCATCGAGCTGGGCGAGATCGAGGCGCAACTGGCCGCACAGGCCGGCGTCCGCGAAGCGGTCGTACTGGCACGCGAAGACATCCCTGGCGACACGCGCCTGGTGGCCTATGTGGTGCCGCAGGCGGACAGCGAGCTCGAAGCCACGGCGCTGCGCACACAGCTGCAGCGCCAGCTCCCCGATTACATGGTGCCCGCCCACTTCGTGGTGCTGGAAGCACTGCCGCTCACCCCCAACGGCAAACTCGACCGCAAGGCCCTGCCCGCACCGGAGACCGACCAGTCCGCGCAGTACACCCCGCCCCGCACACCCATCGAGATGACGATGGCGTCGGTCTGGAGCGAAGTGCTCCACGTCGGCAACGTCGGCGTCCATGACAATTTCTTCGAGTTGGGCGGCCATTCGCTGCTGATCGTTCGCCTGGTGGACCGTCTTGCCGAACATGGCCTGCACATCGATGTGC